>JBAJNJ010000020.1:0-130473 GCA_036881925.1 Desulfobacter sp. | reverse complement strand
GGCAATACATCCGTAACCAAGAACAACACGAACAACAGATGGAACTTGACTTGAGATAGCCCCAACGGGGCTTTCCTAACCCAAACGCCCCCTTTTAGGGGGCTACTTGAGGCCACCCGCTATGCGGGTGTGAGATTCACGCGTCATTTGCTGTGCAACCACCCAAGTCAAAAATTGAATCGGAACGGAATTTTGAGAACAGCTATATGATTTTTGCCTCTGACCTGATAGAGTCCGCACATTATCTAAAATAAAGAGTTTACACCATGAAAAAATTGAAATTCATCATCTATACGCGCCCTTTTATTGCATTTGCCTATTACCTGATCCGGCTGTATTCCATGACCTTCAGATTCAGGGTCAAAAACGAAATGTATTGGAAGAAATTGCTGGAAGAAAACAAAACCGTCCTTCTCTGCACCTGGCATCAGCAGTTTTTTTCGGCTATCCGGCATTTTAAAACCTATGCCGGGTATAACCCCGGGCTGATGATCAGCCAAAGCCGTGACGGGGAGCTGATTTCGGGGGTAGCCAACAGAACCGGATGGCATACCCCGAGGGGATCTTCCTCCAGGGGAGGAAAGCAGGCCATGGCAGCCATGATTACCCATCTTAAGGAACACGGGTTTGGTGCGCATATCCTTGACGGCCCCAGGGGGCCCATCGGCAAGGTTAAACCCGGCATTATCAAAATGGCCCTGGAAGCCAACGCCGTGATCGTTCCTTTTTACACCGAGGCGGACCAGGCATGGTTTTTCGGCTCCTGGGACCGGTTTATGCTGCCCAGGCCGTTTTCCCGCGTGACACTGACCTTTGGCGCCCCGGTTCACCTGGATCCGGAAGCCAGTGATTTTGACCTGCTTCGCCAAGATCTTGAGACCCTTATGCAGCCCGGACTCCACTTGTAACACCCGCAAAACAGGATTGACACCGGCCGGAATAGCCGATATTAAACGGTAAACACCCAAACCGATGGAGGCGATTTATGGATACCCCCCCTGAGAAGAGTGTGTTTTTTCATTTCCGGTTTAAATTCCTTGCCATTACCTCGATTGCCTTTCTTTTGTATGTCATCCTGACCGGTGCGTCTGAACTGGAGCAGTTTGCATCAAGCCCGCAGTTCAGGCTGATGGGGCCGTTTTTTCTTTTTGCCGGCTGCTCATTTCTGATCTTCAGGCGGGTTCCGGTGAAATGCCCCTATTGCTACAAGCCGGTTTCCACCAAAAAAGACTGGACGTGTTGCGAATGCGGAAAGTCCCAGGGAAAGCCACGTTTCCTGATCGACAAATGCCTTCACTGCAGGCAGATACAGTCAACCAGCCAATGCGACCATTGTCAGAAAACATTCAGATTATAATGTGTTGGTGCCGGCCGTTCAGACCGGTGATGGGGCGCTTGGCAGGCACAGGCTTACCGTGGTGCCTTCGTTGGGGGTGGATGTCACTTTGATATCGCCGCCGCAGCTTAAAAAGACGCTTTTGGCAAAAGAAAGTCCCAGGCCTTTGGCTCTGGTTGCAGTCCATCCGGAAAAATAAGGCGTAAAAATACGGGGCAGGGCATCTTCGGGAATACCGATGCCGATATCGCTGATGGTGATCATGATCCAGGGATCTTCATAGCAGCTTGAAATGGAAATAATGCCATGGGTGTTCACTGCGTTAAAGGCGTTGTCAACAACGGCCCGGAATGCTTTGCGAAGATTTTTTTCGGGTAGTTTGAGCACAGGCAACCGTTGGAGGTCCAGCTGGACATCTATCTTTTTGTCTTCATAGCTCTGGTGGCCGGCAACCCCTTTGAGCATTTCATTGATATCCACGATTTTCGTGTCTTCATCATTAATAGAGACAAATAGTTTGATATCGGTAATGGCTTTGGATATCTGCTGGATGCCGTTCAGGGAATCTTCAATAATTTTGGGATATACCTTGAGAATGGCATCCAGGTCGATTTTGGTTTTATATGCGTTGATCTCCTTTACATTTTCCATGGCCGCCTTTTCCAGCTCCCGGGGAGACCCCCTGTGGGAGGTGATGATGGTCTCAAGGGTATTGTACTTTTCGAGCAAAAAGGTGATCTGCTGCCTGTAAAGGGTCATTTTCCTCAAATTTTCGCTGACATGGGTGTTGGAGGCGGCAAGGGAATCAAGGGAAACTGTGGACAGGTCCGAAACAATGGCGGCTTTCCGGGTGACAAACAACTTTTTTTCCGCAGCCTCCAGGGACTCCAGTGCTTCTTTCAGCCGCTGGGTCTTGCTTTCGATCATCCGTTCAAGGCTTCTGTTGTATTTGGTGAGGTTGGATTCCGCAACAATCCGGCGGGCGATTTCCTCGTTGAGCCGGATGTTTTTTGACTGGATTTCCCTGCTTTTCTCTTCCAGGTCGACCAGGTGTATATAGGATCTGAGGGCTGTGGTGATGGTCGTGAAGAGCTTTTGATTGGTCAGCTCGGTCTTTTCTTTATAATCGTTGATGTCGTAGTTGAGAATAATTTCTTTTTCAGGGGCTTTGCCGGGCTGGCCCGTGCGCAGGACAATCCTGATTTTTGTATTCTTGAGTTCTTCCCTGATAAACCGGGCAACCTCAAGCCCGGCATCCTTGGTTTCCATGACAACATCCAACAGGCAGCAGGCAATATCCGGGTTGTCCCTGATGATGGCCCTGGCCTCTTTGCCTGAAAACGCGGAAAGGAATTCAAGACCGTATTCTTCGTATTGATAGTCATCCAGGACCAGTTTTGTCATCACATGGATTTCATTCTCGTCATCCACGATCAACAGCTTGAATTTTTTATCCTGGTGGGATGGGACAACGCCTGGGGCAGATTCATCTGCAAAAGACAGGGGCTCGTCATTTAAAGGCAGTTTTTGGGAATTGTCCATACCATCTCCGAAAAAGGCGAAATTAGATTACGACCCAAACATGCATATGGTATTCGATTTACCCCGGCTTGTCAACGTGCTTAATTCCCTTGTACCATAGCTCTCAGCCGTTCAAGATTGACAGGGTCCATGGGAATTCCATCATTATCTTTGGGGGTTTCAAGGATTTTCGGGACGGGGGCCAGCCGGCTGTCGCGAATGATCGCCTTGAATCCTGCATCACCGATCCGGCCTTTTCCGATATGGGCGTGGCGGTCTTTCCGGCTGCCAAGCTCGGGTACCGAGTCATTCAGATGGAGCAGGCAGAGCCTGTCCAGGCCGATGTGCGTGTCAAAGGCCTGGAGTAATGTCTCAAGGGCGTCCTTGGATCTCAGGTCGTATCCGGCGGCAAACACATGACTGGTATCCATGCAGACCCCGACGGATTGGGTGTGGCCAAGGCTGCGGAGCAAACTGCCGATTTCTTCGAAGCGGCTGCCCAGACTGGTGCCGGTGCCGGCCGTGGTTTCAATAAGCAGTCTGGGAAATTGGCCGTCATCCCTGGAGAGGACCGTATCAAGGGTTTGCCGGGCGGTTTCAAGTCCGCGGTCAACCCCCTGGCCCAGATGAGCGCCCGGGTGAAGCACAACCCCTTCAAGCCCGAGTTTGCCTGAGCGTTTCATTTCAGCCGCAAGGGCGTTGACGGACTTTTCCCGTTTTTCATTGTCACCGGAGGCGATGTTGATCAGGTAAGTACAATGGGAAAAGACCCGGTGCACCCCGGTCTCTTCCCGGGCGGTTTTAAATGCGTGAACCTGGGCATCGGTAAGTTCGGGTTCCTTCCAGGATCTGGCGTTTTTGGTAAAGATCTGGGCGGCGTCGCAACCCAGTTCACGGGCGGTGTAAAGGGCGTTCTCAAGTCCTCCTGCAACGGAGAAATGTGCACCCAGGGGTTGGGAAAAGTTCATTTCAGGCAATTCCGGTAAATTCAATGTTCAGTTTCTGCTGCAGTTTTTCAATCAACTTAAAGCTTTCTTTTAACATGATTCGGTCTAAAGTTGAAAGATTCCCTGGATTGATATAATTGTCCGGGCGCGCCTGTTCATCCATGACTGTTGTGATCTGCCGTTTAAATCTCAGTCCCATCAGAAAATTATACGCCTGGCGGATATTGGTATACTCCTTTGCGGTCAGTGCATGGCGGGTATACAGCCTGAACAGCCGGGTCAGGGTATTGGTATGGGAGATGCCGTTTTTAAGGGCGTAAATCCGGGCAAAATCAGTGATGGGCATCATGGCAAGTTTAATGTCAAAAGCACCTTTGTGGCTGCCCTTGGTATCGACCTGGAATTTACCGAAAAGTCCGATGGGCGGCTTAAAATATACCGCGTTTTCGGTCAGGTTTCTCAAAAAACCCGACCAGTTGCCCACGGCATTTAGCAGATAGGTTTTGAGTTCCCTGGCCAGGAGGGGATCTCCCCAAGTTTCCCTGAAGTCGAAAAAAATGCTTGAATAGAGTAAATCCTCTGGAGACGCGGCACGGATCCATTTGTTGAAATAGGTTTTCCATACGGACAGGGGCTGGCACCAGTCCGGATTCCGGGCCATGTTGTCCCCTTCACAGAAACGGTATCCGGCCGTATCAAGGTGGGTGCAGATTTGTCGGGCCAGGGCGTCGAAATAGATCTTTGCCGCGTTGGCCCGGTCCGGATCATCCAGGTCTTCAAACACAATGGCATTGTCCTGGTCTGAGATCAGGGTTTGCTCGCCACGGCCTTCAGATCCCATGGTCAGGAAAACAAACCGGCACGGCGGCGGTCCGGTCTCTTCAATGGCAAATGCAATGACTTTATGAATGATGGCATCGGAAAAGGTGGTGATCAGACCGGTGATGTAATCGGCATTGGCACCGTTGCTGATGGGATCCAGAAGCATTTTTTCCAGCCGGTCGTGGATATTTTCCAGGTCATTGATCTGTGTTGCGGATTTCACCGCTTTGATCAATAAGAATGTGGACCGGGTCTGGGCGCGGATCAGGTCTTTTTCACTGATGATGCCCGATATGTCTCCTGATTTTCCTGTCACAGCCAGGTGACGCCTGTCCTGCTGGATCATGGCCAGGAATGCCTCAAACACCTGGCAATCCGAGGAAATGGAAATCAGGGGGGAGGAAAAAATTTCGGATACGGGCCTGGCAAGTGCCTGTTCCCCTTTTGCCACTTGCCGTTTCAGGTCCGCATCCGTTACGATTCCCCGGATCTGCTTGGTGCCGGACCTGACAAGAATCGCACTGGTTTTATGGTGGATCATTTTTTCTGCAGCCTCCTGTATGGGGGTGTCTTGGGGGCATGTGGCAATATTGGGCCTGAAGATGGCGGATACGGGCTGGTTGAAAAAAGGAAGATTCATGGATTTGTCATGGTGCCGCCGGGCCAGGATTCCTGCAAAGGTTTTATTGCCCATGCACCGGCCCAGTTCCAGGGCAAAGTAATCGTAAAACCGGCTGTTTCTGCGGCACAGATCCTCAATTACGGCCGGCTTAACGGCAATTGCCCGGGAATCTTCCAGGGCAACCCATGTGTGAATGGCCATATGGTCGTTGAACAATACCGAAAGCCCCCCGACGCATGCGTTTGGCGACAGCCGGCCGTGAATGGCCTTGTCATGGCCCTGTGAAAAATAAAATTCAAGCAGGCCGTTGATCAGGATGTATACCTTGTCAACCCTGGAGATTTCCTGGGTGTATATAACGCGGCCTTTGGGAATTTCCGTATATACAAAGGCGGTGTATAATTCCTGTGCTTGGGACGCAGAAAGACATGAAAAGGGCAGGCCCGGGTAGGATGGGGTGTCATGAGGCACTGGCAGCCTCTTTTCCCGGTGCAGACGCCGGAGGATCCAGGGTGATCTCTGAGAAATAGACCTTGTCGAGGCTGAACAGGCGGGCAATGATACCCACTGGAAATACTCTGGTTCTGGTGTTGAAATACCTGGCCTCTTTATTGTATCGCTTGCCTGTGATGTATATGGCGGCTTGGGTCTCGTTCAGGCGCTTTTCCAGGGCCGTGAGATCTGTTTCATCCCCATTACCGGATTCGGCAAGCGCCTGTACAAGTTCTGTGATCCGACGGTTCAGAAGGGCCTGGGAATCTCCGTAGGACAAAATCAATGCCTGTGCAACCGGATCTTCTGATTCCCGTATCCGGTCGATGAGCTGTGTAGCTGTCCCCGAGGCTGCGGACAGGCCGGCAGTTTGTTCTGGGGCAGTGTCCGGACCGGCCGCATCAACCAGTTCCGTGACAAGCGCCAGTTGGTCCTGGCACTGGGATACGAGCCGGTCCTTTACGGCCTTGATACGGTTTTGAGATCTTAAAAGACTGCTGTAGCCGCCGAAAACAATGCAAAACAGGACGATGCCGAGTACCAGCGCGCAAATGGCTGCAAGGGTGAACCAGGGGGATTTCATGGGCAGATCCTCCAAAATACCGGTGCATTTATATCTGTCACTGACCCTGAAGGTGATCAACACCAGGTCAGTATTTCAATCTGGCATAATAGGTCTTCCGGGATGCGTGAATCGCATCTTTTAAGGTCAATATGCCGTTGCTGTGTAAAATGGGCAAAAGTTTGAGGAAAATTTCAGCCGTGGCAATGGCGTCACCAAGGGCGGTATGCCTTCCCAGGATATTGACCCCCAGCCTGCGGGCGATATTTTCCATGTCATGCTGCTGATGGGCCGGGTGCAGGGCGGCCGATAGCAGCAAGGTGTCCAGTGCCTGGTTGGTAAAAGCGATTTGGGTGGTGGTTTCCTTCATCTTGAGCATTTTCATGTCAAAGGCAAGGTTGTGTCCCAGAAGGACGGTGTTGGCGGTAAAGGTTTTAAATTTGGGCAGAACGGCCTCAATGGTCGGCTTCTCCCTGACCATCTCATAGCTGATCCCATGGATTCTATAAGATTCCAGGGGGATATCCCGGCCCGGGTTGATCAGCTCTTCAAAATAATCCTGGTATACCAGGCGGTTGTTCACAATCCGCACGGCACCAATGGAAATGATCTCATCCCCGCCTTCGGGATTCAGGCCTGTTGTCTCCGTATCAAATACCGTATATGAGAGTTTTTTAAGCGGTGTCTGCAGAATGTCGTCAGCCGGATCCTTGAGGCTGAACAGGTTGAAATCATAAAATTCAGGCCGGGAGTCGGATATAATCAGTGCGCTTGTTTTTATGAGGCCGCTGGGCGGTTTGCCTGCCCGGCAGGCAATGTGGATTCCCGTACACCGGTTTTTGTCCCGGGACAGGGGGACAAGCCTTGCACTGTTGAATTTCAGGACATATCCGAGACTGGGCAGTCCGTCCGGCCCGGAACGGACCATGGCGGTGACCTGGTCGCAGGTACAGGCCGGTCCCTGCCAGGTGATTCCGAAACCGATTTGTTTGGGGGTCTCGGAGATATGCAGATCAAATTCGCTCAACCCGGTAAATTCAGACACCCGGCTGAAAATAAAGAGAAATACCTGGGTCATGGAGTAAGTATCGGCAAGGATTCTGCCGTTGGTGCCGTGGGGGAATATATTGACGCGGATATCCTGGAAATACCCGGACTTTCTCTGGATCAAAGGCAAAAACGAGTCCAGTGGCAGATTGGTCAGCGGCAGGCTGGAAAAGGTGGTGTCCTTGATGATTCCCGCCATCCGGTCAAAAGACTCAAGGACCGTATCCGGCTGTTTTGAATCCGGGTTGTAAATCAGTGTCTTGAATTTCTTTAAGCTTTTGTCAACCGTGAGATATTTTTCTATTTTTTCAGATACATCCCGGACCGCAAGGATAAATCCCGTGATTTTTTTTCCCGGATCAAGAACCGGTATGGTCTCGGCACTGATCAGGGTGCCCGAGGCAAGGGGGGTGATGAAAAATGATCCCACAGGGGTTTCCGGTGTGCCCATCTGTTCCTGGATTTCATCCATGGCATGGGCGATCAAGGCTTTATCAATGAGGTGGAACACAGACCGTCCAAGCCCCAAGAACCGTTCGGTTGAATCCGTGTTGGAATCGTTGCTGAAGAGTGTCCGGGCCAGGGAATTGAACAGGATGACCCTGCCGTTTTTATTGCAAACGATGATGGCCTGGGGCAGCTCTCCCATAATTGCCGCCAACAGGTTGCGTTCACGCTCCGTATCCTTGCGGGCAACCAGGATCTGTTCGGTGATGGTTTTGTCCAGGTTTTCGAACATATCCGCAAAATCATTGATAAGACCGGCCATTTCTCTTATATCACGACTGCCTGTTATCCGGATTCTGTGGGACGGGTTGGAGTCGTAAATCACGCCGGCCTCTGCGGACATGCGCTTGAGGGGAAGAATGTATCTGTTATATGTGATGTCAAACACAGCCCAGAATGCACCAATAAAGATGAATGCCACACTGATAAACGTGTAGAGATGCTGCTGGAAAATCTGGATCAATGTCTGCTGTTGCGACGGGGAAAGGGAGAGCCAGAGGTAAACCAGCAGCATTGATACACTGAGCACAATGCAGAATAGGCTGATCAGAATAAATTTCCAGAATCGGCTTGTCCGTGTCATATAAAAATACAAAGAAGAATTCCGGACAATGCCCGGAATTCTTCTTTTCTATCCCCTGTTTGGGCGATGATTAAAAATTATCCCCACCATCCCCAGCCAAAAGAGGCCACGAAGACGACGCAGAAAATGAGGGTTGCAATAAGATATTTATCTTCAAGAGCCATAATATCTTCTCCTTATGGTTGTAAGCCGTATTAATCGGCTTCCTTGGTTACATCAAGGGTCTCCTCGTCAGCCCGCCGGATCTGCTCTTCGGAGGTGGTTGACATCTCTGCCTTAAAGCAGAGCGCCCACATCATGACGATGCCGATGATCCACCAGACGATCTGCCATGCCCATATGGGGGGAAATCCGCAGAAGGAAAAGGCCGTATTACCGATGAGCACCCCGGGTCCCAGAGCCATCAGATACCACAAGGGAATGGCAATTTTCATCCGGGCACGCCATTTCTTGCCATTCTCGGAAGGACCGTCCACAGAATCCAGCCATTCCCGGACTTCTTTTTGCCGGGCAATGGTTTCTTCATTGTCTTTCATCCCGAGGCCGCGGCAGAGATAGGCCACGGCAAGGCCGGTAAATATACCCCAGCCGGCCGTATGGATGGACAGGGGATATCTCCAGATATAATAAGTGACAAAACAGGCGGCAATGCCGGCCAGAAGTCCCAGGACCACGCCGACGCTCGGATACCTGAATCCCCAGTGGACGCCCAGGAGGCACAGGTACATGATGGTGCCGAAGGCTGTTGCAAATCCGCCGATCATCACAATGGCATCCGATGATGTCAGGGAGACCACAACGGCGGCAACGGCAAGAATGGTGGCGAAGATGCGGTTTGTCCAAATCTGCTCGGAATGGGAGCCGCCTTGTTTTCTTACATACCGCCACCAGACATCCCGCTGGATAATGGTACCGCCCGTACCGATATAGGGGGCGGCCGTGGAGTGGATGGCGGCAATGGCCCCCAGGAATACCAGGCCGAGAACCGGGCCCGGTAAAAATTTGGTCATGAGCATGGGCACCACATCACCGTCGACCTTGGGTGCCAGTTCGCCTGCCATCATAAGGATTCTCGCGCCGATTCCCTGGAAAGCAGTGAAAAAAAACAGGGCGAGGCCCACCACAAAGGTGGACATGAACACCTGCTGCCAGGCAAGCGGCTTGGGAGACGAGAGGCCAAAGTTCCAAAGGGTGAAGGCGGGAGAGGACTGGATGCCCATGAGGGCAAACATATAGGTCAGGATCATGACCGCTGTCCATCCGCCGGTCCCCAGGCCGAAATGGATCAGACCCGGCACCTGCATGTATTTGGCCTCAAGTCCGCCCATGGACTGGACAAATCCGGACCAGCCACCGAACAGGGGTGAGGTGATGGTATAAAACCCTAGAAGAATGATGCCGCCGACCAAAAGGCAGAACTGGAGCACCCCGACCCAGGTGCTGGCCTTGAGTCCGCCCGTGACCACGTAAAACCATACGATAAAAGCCATAAAGATAAGGCCGGCGGTCTGGGGAACCCCGGCCACCCAGTAAAAGAGCTTGGCTGCTGCAATCAGCTGAAGGCCGGAGTAAAAAATGGAGTAGAGAAACGCCGCGATAACTGTTAGCCATCGTACGGCTTCATTGTTGTAATAATAGGCAAACATGTCTCCGGGGGTTATAAATCCGTAGCGTTTGCCCAGAAGCCAGTTTCGTTTGGCGAAAAAGGCCCCGGTAATGGGAATGGTTAAGACGTAAAAAGAGGCAAAGGCATAGACCAGCCCCGCCTTCCATATCAGACCCGGATGCCCGATAAAAGTCCAGCCGGAAAAAGATGCGGCAGTTGCCGCCATCAAGAACGCAATAAAGGGAATGGAGCGACCGGCAATGGCGTAGCCAGAGGCTTTCTTCTCTGTGAAGAAGCCTCTGAGGCCCCACCAAAAGCAGTAAATTATGTATAATCCCAAAAGGATATACACCCACATTTTTGGATCCATACTATGTTTCCTCCTGTTTCACCTTTTTATTGAGTTGATCGGATTAAACATTTTGATTATCAGGGATAATCAGGACATATTACACCACCCCCTTTCCTTTAAGATTTGTCGTTATAAACTTGGTCATGCTTGTTTTCCATACCCGATCTTTCCTAAGGATACTTCGATTTCATCCAGGATCGTATAGTCGTCAATGGTTGCCGGTACTTTATACTTCTTTTTATCTGCAATGGACCGCATGGTCCCTCTCAGGATCTTGCCTGATCTTGTTTTGGGAAGACGTTTGACAACAGTGGCGGTTTTAAAGGCGGCCACAGGGCCGATTTTTTCACGGACCAGTTTGACCACTTCCTTGACCACCTCATCAGGATCCCTGTCCACTCCGGCATTGAGAACCATCATCCCCAGGGGAATCTGTCCCTTGAGTTGGTCTTCAACGCCCATTACAGCACATTCCGCCACATCCGGATGCCCGGCAATGGCTTCTTCCATAGCGCCTGTGGACAGCCTGTGACCCGCTACATTGATAATATCGTCGGTCCGGGCCATGACAAAGACATACCCGTCTTCATCAATATAACCGGCATCCGAGGTTTCATAATACCCGGGGAATTTTGACAGGTATGCCTCCTGATAGCGGGCATCATTCTGCCACAGGGTGGGGAGGGTGCCGGGCGGCAACGGCAGTTTGACCACAATGGCCCCGATGTCGCCTCTGGGAACGGATTCCCCGTTGTTGTCAAGCACATCCATGTTCCATCCCGGTGCCGCCTTGGTCGGAGAGCCCGGTTTGACCGGGAACTGTTCTATGCCCATACAATTCGCTGCAATGGCCCATCCCGTTTCGGTCTGCCACCAGTGGTCGATCACCGGCACTTTAAGGCTGTCTTCCGCCCAGGATAATGTGTCGGGATCTGTCCGTTCTCCTGCCAGGAAAAGATAGTCGAATCCGGACAGGTCAAAGTCCTTCATCATCTGTGCCGAGGGATCTTCTCTTTTGATGGCCCGGAACGCCGTGGGAGCGGTAAACAATGTTTTCACCTTATGCTCGGCGATGATCCGCCAGAATACCGAGGCATCCGGCGTGCCCACGGGCTTACCTTCAAAGATGATGGTGGTGCATCCTTTGAGCAGGGGCCCGTAAACAATATAGGAGTGTCCCACAACCCATCCAATATCCGAAGCAGCCCAGTATACATCTCCCTGGTCTACGGCATATATGGCGCTCATGCTCCATTTCAGCGCCACCATGTGTCCGCCGTTGTCCCTGACCACCCCTTTGGGCTGGCCTGTGGTGCCGGAAGTGTAAAGAATATACAGAGGATCGGTGGCCTCAACCGGCACACAGTCGTGGGGAGCGGCCTGGTGCATGACGTCGGTCCAGTCGAAATCCCGGCCGTCCTGCATCTGGGCCTGGGCCTGGGGGCGCTGGAGAACAATACAGGCATCGGGCTTGGCATCCGAAAGTTCAATGGCCTCATCCAGGAGCGGTTTATATTCAATGACCCGGGTGACCTCAATGCCGCAGGAGGCGGATACAATGACCTTGGGTTTGGCATCATTGATCCGGGTGGCCAGCTCGTTGGCGGCAAAACCGCCGAACACCACGGAATGGACGGCACCGAGGCGGGCGCAGGCCAGCATGGCAAATACGGCTTCGGGGATCATGGGCATATAGATGATGACCCTGTCTCCCTTGGTTACGCCTTTGGCCGCCAGTGCCCCGGCAAACAGGGAAACCTGTTCTTTCAGATCATTATAGGTGAATTTCTTTTTTGTCTCTGTGACCGGGCTGTCGTAAATAATGGCTGTCTGGTCGCCCAGGCCGTTTTCCACATGGAGGTCTACCGCATTGTAGCAGGTATTTGTCTGCCCGCCTTTAAACCAGCGGTAGAACGGCGTGTTCGAATCATCCAATACCTTGTCCCACTTTTTATACCAAAAACAGTCTTCAGCATGAGGTCCCCAGAATCCTTCAGGATCATTAATCGATTTTTCATAGGCGTCGGCATACGAATTGGACATGAATTTCCTCCTAAAGCAAGTTAATGATTAGCGGTCCAAATTTATTTTTGGACCATGTTCTTGATCTCTTCGACGACTTCCGGATTGGCAAGTGTCATGACATTTCCCACATCCCCGCGGTTGGAAATGGCGCCCAGTACACGTCTCATGATTTTACCCGAGCGGGTTTTGGGCATATCAGGCACCAGCCAAACTTTGCGGGGTTTAGCGATTTTACCGATCTGCTCGCACACGGCATCGGAGATTTTCAGGGCCAGCGGTTCGGACGGCTCAACCCCTGTTTTAAGTGCGATGTACAGATCCGGCTCTTTTCCCTTGATTTCGTGGGCCACGGGTACTACAGCGGCCTCGGCAACTTCTTCCACCACCAGTGCTGCGGATTCGATTTCCTTGGTGCCCAGGCGGTGTCCGGATACATTGATGACATCATCAATCCTGCCGAGAATCCTGAAATACCCGTCATCGGCCATCATGGCGGCATCACCGGCCAGGTAAGGCCAGTCTCTCCAGTCTTTGCTCTCGGGGTTGCGGCAGATGGGCGCGAAATAAGTGTCCACAAACCGCTGCCGGTCTCCCCAAACGGTCTGAAACTGGCCGGGCCAGGGATTGCGGATACAGATATTGCCGGCAATGCCGGTTGCCGTGATTTCATTGCCGTCATCATCCAGGATAAACGGATGGATTCCGGGAACACCCGGACCTGCACTGCCCGGTTTCATGGGCTTGATTCCCGGAACCGTGGAGCAGAGAAATCCGCCGGTTTCGGTCTGCCACCAGGTGTCCACGATAATGGCTTCCCCTTTGCCGACTGCGGCTTCGTACCACTTCCAGACTTCGGGTTCAATGGGTTCACCCACCGTGGTCATATGTTTGAAATGATAATCGTATTTAGCAGGTTCGTCAGGCCCCAGTTTTCTCAGGGCGCGGATGGCGGTCGGGGCGGTGTGGAAAATGTTGACGTCCAGTTCCTGGGCGATCCGCCAGGACCTGCCCGGGTCCGGATAGGTGGGAACCCCTTCGTAGATAACGGTTGATGCACACAGGGCCAGGGGGCCGTATACGATGAATGAGTGGCCGGTAATCCAGCCGATATCCGCCATACACCAGTAAACATCTTCGGGGTGGATGTCCTGGATATATTTTGACATGGCCGTGACATAGGACAGATAGCCGCCCGTGCCGTGCTGGCATCCCTTGGGTTTACCGGTGGTGCCGCTGGTATACATGAGAAAGAGGGGCTCTTCCGAGAGCATCTGCTCGGGAGCAATGCGGGCGCCGTAATGTTTTTTCAATGCATCATTTACGAAAACATCCCTGCCGTCCACCATGGGGGTGTCCGAGGAATACCTGCCCGGATATCGCTGCCATACCAGAACCGTATCCACCACCTGTCCCTGTTCTTCGGAAAGTTTGACGGCTTCGTCGGCATTGACTTTATGGTTGAGCAGGTTGCCGGCCCGGTAATAGGCATCCATGGTGATCAATACCCGGGAGTTGGAGTCCACGATACGGTCGGCACAGGCGGATGCGGAAAACCCTCCGAATACCACCGAGTGGATAACACCCAGGCGGGCGCAGGCCAGCATGGTAATGGGCAGTTCCGCTGACATGGGCATATGAATGGTAACGCGGTCGCCGCGTTTAAGTTTGGCATCGTTTTTCAGAAGGGAGGCGAACTCATTCACACGGACATAGAGTTCCTGGTAGGTGATATGGTCTGTCCGTTCTTCTTCAAGTTCAGGAACAAAGTGGATGGCGGTCTTGTTCTTATTTTTTTCCAGATGGCGGTCAATGCAGTTAAAGGAGGCGTTGAGTTTTCCCCCTTTAAACCATTTGTAGCAGGGGGCATCGCTGGTGTCGAGCACCTCATCCCAGTATTTGTACCAGGTGAGGAGTTCGGCATATTCCGTAAAATAATCAGGGAAGTTGTCCAGGCTGAACCTGTCAAAAATTTCCGGATCTGTCAGGTTGGCCTGGCCGGTAAACTTGGAGGAAGGAAAATAGTAATCCTCTTCTTTCCAGTGGACTGCGATTTGGGCTTCCGTAGTTTCGGCAACTTCTTTTTTACTCATCGGTCATCTCCTTTGGTTTTTATATGATTAATTACTTGAAATCATTTGTAATTTTAAAGGATTCTGACGTCGGCACCACCTCCTTTGCCATGGAATGAAAAAATAGAACAATATCTGGCTAACGCGCTAAATTTTATATATTCAGGCCTTAAAATTTTCCTAAAGGCGTTATTACATCTAAAAACCAGAACAGGCGGTGCTTGAAACCCGGATGAGTTGACAAATCGCAGTCATTAGCTGAATTCGATTTATATCTTAATCTTACCAATATTAAGATATGGGTATGAAGTCAATAAAAAAGTTCAGTTTTTTCATAAATTATTATTAATCCACAGTTGGGTAAAATATTGATAATGCAACGGATGGAAACAACACCCGCTGTATGGAAATAGGGCATAAAAAACAAGGGGATGATGCACTCTGACGGATAATGCATCTCTGTTTTTTTAACACGCAACTGCCGGCAGGCGAACGATCCCCGGGGCGGAAAAAACAGGGTATTCATTCATTGCCGCTGACTGAAAGAAAATCGCCGTAAGAGAAGGGGAAATAATCATTGCCAGGGCAATCTGAACTCGGGTATATTCTGTCGAGGAATAAACCGGAATACGTTAAGGAGCGTTCATGAAAAACCCGATTGATAATTATTGGCAATTGAAACTTGAAGCGGTTAAGGAAAACCTTGAAAATAATAATTTCGACGTTTTTATAGCCGAGTCCGCACAGGCGGCACAAGAACTGGCCTTAAATGAAATCATCCCCCCATTGGCCGTGAAAAGCGTTTCCTGGGGAGGCTCCATGTCCTTTGTGGGCACCGGACTTTTCCATGCCCTTGTGGATAGCCCCGAACTTGAGGTGCTCAACACCTTTGACAAAAACCTTCCCATGGAAGAAATGTTGGAGCTTCGCCGCCGTTCGCTTCTGGTCGACTTGTTTATCACCGGGACCAATGCCGTTACCGAGGCGGGCCACCTGGTGAACCTGGATATGATCGGGAACCGTGTGGCCGCCATGATGTGGGGACCGAAAAACGTGCTTTTGATCATCGGACGGAACAAAATCTGCGGAGACCTGGAAGATGCCATGTTCAGGATTAAAAACTATGCCGCACCGGTAAACACCATGAACCTTGACAAGAAAACCCCCTGCCGGAAGACCGGCATCTGCCACGACTGCTCCAGCCCCGACAGGATCTGCAACTACTGGACAATCACAGAGAAATGTTTCTCAAAAGGACGAATAAAAGTCATCCTGGTAAATGAAGACCTGGGGTTTTAATATGCAGACCATCGCCATTTTCCAGCAAAACGGATCAGGACAATCCAAGATTGCGGGCATCAACAAGTTCGGCGACAGGGAATTTGCCCTTAACATATATAATATTGACCAGGATCTGCCCCTGGTTATTGATGATGCCTCGGAATACCTGCCTGACACTATTGAAGCGGATATTGTGCTTGATTACCTGAAACACCGTGACCTTTCGGAAGATTTAAGCCTGATGTGCCACCGCCTGAATATCCCGGTCATTGCATCCGGACGGAAGATTTCCTCGGGAAAGGCGGTGTGCCCGCCTACTTGCTGCACTCTCGCCGCCCAGGAGGGCCTGGGGGAATACGCAGAAGTTTTCGGGGCGCCGAAAATCGATATCCAGGTGAAAGATGAGCGGATTCGGGACATCCGGGTGTTCAGAGGAGCACCATGCGGCGCCACCTGGCTTGCTGCTGAAAAGGTCAGGGATATGCCTGTTGAAAAGGCCCTGACGCGATTCGGGCTTGAGGTACAATTTTTCTGCTCCGCAAACCCTGCAGGCTGGGATCCCATGTACGGAAAAAGTCC
The DNA here is from genome assembly GCA_036881925.1 of Desulfobacter sp. Lineage (GTDB taxonomy): Bacteria > Desulfobacterota > Desulfobacteria > Desulfobacterales > Desulfobacteraceae > Desulfobacter. Next base: position 114,122 of record JBAJNJ010000020.1, on the reverse strand, counting down.
GGTTCACGTGGCAGCGGATATCCATTCGGCAGCCCTGAAAACCTGTTTAAAGCGAAAGTAAACGCGGTATCTAATAGCGGATATCAAACCCCATGATGTCCGGCTGTACCGCAATGGGTTGGGAATTCACCCCGTCCACGCCGGACAGGGGTGATCCCTGCCAGCACCACTCCAGCATCTGGTCAACATTCTTCCTGGAACCTTGGAGAAGCGCCTGGACCGACCCGTCAGGCATGTTTTTCACAAACCCTTCAAGCCGAAACTTTTGAGCGGCTTTTCTGGTTTCCGCTCTGAAAAACACACCCTGGACCCGTCCGGTGACCTTGACCTGAACCGCAATTTTTTCACTCATTTTTCCTCCGGTTTGTTCTGGGGTTGAGATGGATTGAGGCTGGCTTTTTTAACCACATCAGATCCGAACTTCTGCCAGATGGCATCAACAGCATGGTCCACTGACTTCCATTGTTTTTCAGCCGTTTCGTCCGGGTCCGGCAACAGGGACATCTGGACCGGGGCGGATTGATGGCGGAAATCAGACACCCCCACTCCCAGAAGCCTTATTTTTTTTTTAAAATTCACCCTGTCAAACAGGGCAACCGCCTCATTGTAGATTGCATTGGAAGAGCTGATCCATGACCGGGTTTTTTTGCCCCGGGTGATCTGGGTAAAATCCGAAAACTTTATTTTGATGGAGACATGGCGGCATAGCCAGTCTTTTTTTCTCAGGTCCCGTCCCACACGCTGGGCATGGGCAAGAATGATGTTACGGGCCGCAGACAGATCTGAAATGTCACTGGGCAGGGTGGTTTCACTGGAAATGGATTTGCGGATGCTTTCCGGATCAACAGGGGTGTCGTCCTGTCCCCGGGCAAGCCGGGACAACCGATCCCCCATTTTTCCGAATTTTTGGGTCAGCAGGGAAGGATCCAGTGCGCGAATATCTCCAAGGTTACGGATCTGTAAGGCGTCCATCTGCCGCATGGCTTTGGTGCCGACACCAGGTACTTTTTTGATGGGCAGGGTGTTGATGATTTCATGGACATTGTCCGGTGAAATAATGGTGAGCCCGTTTGGTTTGTTCATATCTGACGCGATTTTGGCCAGGAACCTGACCGGCGCGATACCAATGGAGCAGGTCAGGGCGAGATCCTTGAAGATGGCGTCTTTTATTTTCAGGGCCATATTCCGGGGCGGGCCGAACAATTTCTCACATCCCCGGATATCCAGGTAGGCTTCGTCAATGGATACAGGCTCCACCAGGGGCGAAAATTGCCTGAGTATGTTCATGATCCGTTTTGAATTCGATGTGTATTTATACCGGCTGCCGGGAAGGATGATGAGTTCCGGGCACCGTTCCAAGGCCTGAAAGACCGGCATGGCGGAGTGGACGCCGAATTGACGGGCCTCATAGCTTGCCGTTGATACCACACTTCGTTTGGAGCGGCCGGACACGACAATCGGTTTGCCCCTGAGTTCCGGATTGTCCCGTTGCTCAACAGCCGCGAAAAACGCATCCATGTCCACGTGAAGGATCATGGAGCTATCTGTATCTTAAGTCTTGTTTCTGCATTTCCAGTACGTATTTATGAATGCGTTCGTATTCGTCAACCCCGCAGTTTTCAAAAATGCTGTGGCAGATCCCTTCCCGGGTCCGGTGAAGGATCCTGACCTGTGCGGAAAGCCGGGTTTCTCCAAGGTAATTGGGAATGTCCAGGTCAAGGGAAATGGTGTCTGTGTCGTATTTTTCAAATCCCTGGTCTGTAAACGCCATTCCACCGGCACTGATATCCAGGACAGAAACGGACTTTCCTTTAAATACCATAGACAGACGGTCTTCCGGCTGGAACACATAACGGAATGCTTCCCGTTGGTCATCATATTCAATGATGGCGGGGGAATCAGATGTCTTTTTTTTCCAGAACAAACTCAACTCTCCTGTTCTTTGCCCGATTTTCAGGGGTGGTATTGGGAACCAGCGGAATCAACTCTCCATACCCCGTGGCTGTGAGGCGCTGAGGTTCGATTCCCTGGGATATCAAATGCTTCAGCACCGTGGTTGCCCGGATGGCGGATAGCTCCCAGTTGGATGGAAAGGCTTTGGTTGCAATGGGAATGTTATCGGTGTGCCCTTTGATGTTGATGTTATATTCGTCATACTCCCTGAAAAGTTCAACCATCCGGTCGATTTCCGGCAGGGAAGAAGGATTTAACCGGGCGGACCCGGATTTAAAAAGGGCTTCGCCGGAGACGGTGATGATCAGTTTACCGCTGCTTGAGTCCATTGAGAGTTGTTCTTTGTTTTCCGAATTGTTTACCATTTTTTCCATTGACCGGTACAGGGCACTGTCCCGGGTTCTGATCCCTGTGATTTCGTCAATGCGGATTTTTTTGTCAAAGCCGTCCGGCCTGCCGACAAATTTCATCATTCCCTCAAGTTCCGGGTTCTGCTTGATGATCTCATCAACAGTGGATAGTTTTTCCTGGTATTGCTTTTTTTCAAATGTGGCCAGGGAATAGAACAGCACGAAAAATACCATGAGAAGCGTCATGAGATCCGCATAGGTCACCAGCCAGGTCGCTTCGTCATCATATGTAATATATCCGCTGTTATATCCGGTATCTTTCATGGTGCAACCCTTACATCCATCTCCTCCAGGGGTTTGCGGGTCCGGGAGGAGATAAAGCTGGACAGTTTTTCATAAATAATTACGGGATTGTTGTTGTTGATAATGGAAATGGCGCCTTCCCGCATGATTTCAAGGGTAATGATTTCAATAACGGTTCGCGACCGGAGTTTGCCTGCCACGGGCAGAAAAAAGAGGGTGGAAAGGAATGAGCCGTAAAATGTCGTCAGCAGGGCTGTAGCCATGGCCGGCCCGATGTTTGCGGTATCCTGGAGATGGGAAAGCATCTGAACCAGACCGATAAGGGTACCGAGCATACCAAAGGCCGGGGCGTAGATTCCCATCTTCCGGAACACGTCCTGGACGATGAAATGCCGCATTTGCAGGGACTGGATCTCTGTGGTCAGCGCCGCCCGGATCACCTCTTCGGATGAGCCGTCCGCCAGAAGGCCGCATGCCTTTTTCAAAAAAGACGACCGGGTTTTGATTTTTGACAATTGCATCAGCCCCTGGCGTCTGCTGATCCGGCTGAGTTTAATCATGGTCGCCACTGCTTCGTTGGGATCTTCTTTGTCTTTGGAAAAAACAAAATAGGCAGCTTTGAATGCGGCAAACACATCCCGGAACTGGAAGGTGATCAGGGTAGTGGCAATGGTGCCGCCGAATACGATCATCAGGCCGGGAATATTGATGAAATTATAAGAATCCCCGCCAAGATAAATGGCTGAGATGATCAACGAGAGACCTGATATGATACCGAAAAACGAAGCTAAGTCCATAAATTTCCCACTTTACATTAACGTATTGTGATTGTTTTAAATATACCTGGTGCCGTGACTTTCCATGCTATTATATTCCGCCTACAGGGTCAAGCGGTTAAGGCGCAATCCGGTATTTAAGGCAGCCCTTGATAGCCGCATGTAAAGAAAGATTGATCATGGGCCCTGCAATTTGATATGGTTGTTTCCTGTTGTCTGAAAGGACGTCTGGGTTAAAAAAGTGAAAATCGAGCGGGATGAATACGAAAAGAATTCAATACATGCGTTATTTTTGGTGGCTGGTTGCCGTGGTGGTGTGGCTTATGGCGGCAGGGTGTGACAACAGCCCTGATGGAAAAGACAGCCTGGCTGTAAAGGTCCCTTATACGCCGGAAAAAATAACATTCCAGCGCCTTCCCGACAATATCGCATGGCAGACCAACGCAACCGATCCGGTATTTTCATCTCCCCGCGCCCTTAAAGGAGGGACAGTGCGGTTTGCCCTGTTCAGTTTTCCAATGACCTTCAGGGTGGTGGGGCCGGATTCAAACGGCAGTTTCAGAAGCGCCATTCTGGACAATCAGCTTTCCCTGATCAATATCCATCCCAACACCGGGAAAATTATTCCCGAGCTGGCGACACACTGGGCGTTTGACGACGATAAAAAAACCATGTACTTCAAGCTGGACCCTGATGCCAGGTGGTCTGACGGCCAACCCGTGACAGCCAGGGATTATCTTTATACCCTGACCTTCATGCGGTCGGAACACATCATCGCCCCCTGGTACAATGATTATTATTCCAGGGAGATCGAAGCGGTCATCGCTTATGATGATTACACCATTGCGGTCAAAAACAGCAAGGCAGTACCGGATCTGCAACTGAGACTGGGCATCGGGCCGATTCCGGAGCATTATTACAGGCAGTTGGACACCGAATTCGTGTCCCGGTACAACTGGGCCGTTGTCCCCAATACCGGGGCTTACCGGATCAACGCGTTCAAAAAAGGGCGGTTTGTCCGGTTCGAACGCAAACAAGACTGGTGGGCCGTTGACAAGCGGTATTTTAAAAACCGGTTCAACGTGGATACGGTTTTGTACACGGTCATCCGGGATTTCAACCTCCAGTGGGAGTATTTCAAAAAAGGCCGCCTTGATACTTTTGGCATCACTTTACCCAAATACTGGCATGTCAAATCCCAAACCCCAGTGATTGAAAACGGCTATGTCGACCGGATCTGGTTTTTCAATGATCTTCAGCATCCCCCCAGGGGCATGTGGCTGAACTTAGATAAGGAGGTTTTCAGGGACAAGCGCCTTCGGCACGCCTTTGCCCATGCCATGAATGTGGAAAAGGTAATCGACAAAGTGCTGCGCGGGGATTATTTCAGGCTGCCCCAGGCCTTTTACGGATATGGGCCATATACGGATTACGGCATCGCGCCAAGACCGTATGATATCTCAAAGGTTGAGGCACTCATGACCGATGCCGGCTGGGAGCGCGGCAGCGACGGCATATGGAAAAAGGGCGGACAACGATTTTCCGCAAAAGTTACTTACGCCTCTGAAGAACACATGCCACGCCTTGTGGTATTGAAAGAGGAAGCCTTGAAAGCCGGTATCGAATTGCGTCTGGAAAAACTTGACTCGGCCGCCACCTTTAAAAAATTCCTTGAAAAACAACACGATGTGGCCTGGATGGCATGGAGCACCAAGTTAAGGCCCACATACTGGGAAGGGTGGCATTCCGATAATGCCCATAAGCCCCAGACCAACAATATCACCAATACGGCAGATCCAGAGTTGGACGCCCTGATCATCCGGTACAGAAACAGCCTGGATGAAGCGGAAAGAATCCGGCTTTCCCTGGAAATCCAGAAGAAGATTCACGATATTGCCGCCTATGTGCCCACTTTCATGATTCCTTATGTCAGAATGGCTTACTGGAGATGGATCTCATTGCCGGAACATCATGGTACACGGATGTCCAGAGATCTTTTTGATCCATTTTCAGCAACCATTGGCGGGTTGTTCTGGATTGATCCTGATATCCGCCAACAGACTCTGGATGCCATGGAACAAGGCAAATCCTTTCCAGAGGTGTTGATCAAAGACGAACGATACAGACGGACGGCAGACAAACCATGACATTACACTCCCCTCAGACACCGGTACTGGCTGTGGAAGATCTTCAGGTTACGTTTGATACCGACCAGGGAGCCATCAGAGCGGTTGACGGCATCAGCTTTTCTGTGGCACCCGGCCAGGTACTCGGTATTGCCGGTGAATCCGGTTGCGGCAAAAGCGTAACCGCCTTGAGCATCATCCGCCTGCTCCCCAGGCCTGCAGCCCGGATCACCCGGGGGCAGATCCGGTTTAATGGCCAGGATCTTCTTAAATTGCCGATTGAAGTGATGCACGATATCCGGGGAAAAAAGATTTCAATGATTTTCCAGGAACCCATGACCGCCCTTAACCCGGTTCATCCGGTGGGCCGTCAGATCATAGAGGTTTACGAACTGCATTTTCACGGAATGCCGGCGGAGCAGATGCACGCCGCCTCACTTGATATGCTTGATCGGGTTGGCATTCCGGATCCCGGCCTTGTGATGAAAAAATACCCGCATGAACTTTCCGGGGGGATGCGGCAACGGGTCATGATCGCCATGGCACTTGCCTGTGAACCGGATATCCTTATCGCGGACGAACCCACCACTGCACTGGATGTGACGGTCCAGGCCCAGATCATGGATCTGATCCTCACGCTCAAGGAAAAAATCGGAATGTCCGTGATATTAATCACTCATGATCTTGGCGTCATCGCGGAAAACTGCGACGATGTGGTAGTCATGTATGCCGGACGGATTGCAGAAACCGCAAATGCCGTGCAATTGTTCACCAATCCCCTGCACCCTTACACACAAGGACTGCTTGCCTCAATTCCCTCAAGGGCGCAACATGCGAAGACCCGGTTGCCGACCATCCGGGGGAATGTTCCTTCATTGCTTGAGATGCCCGTGGGCTGCAGGTTTGCAGACCGTTGCCCCCTTGCCGAGCCACGCTGCCGAAAAGAGACGCCTGAACAGCGCAAACTGGCTGAAGATCGTTCAGCAGCATGCCTTTTGGTATGACCAATTAAAAAAAAGATTGCTTTTAAAAATAATCCTTGATTTTTAAGTAAAAGCTAATAATATACATTCAAAGCTTAGTAGTGCAGGGCTTTACAGTTTCGTTCTAAAGGCTGGACCCATTTGTTGAAGTGGCAGGACCTGAGGTTTGAAACTATTACTATTCACTTAAATTAAGGAGAGAGTCACAATGGCAAATGGGATCGTAAAATGGTTTAACGATGCAAAAGGTTATGGATTTATCGAGCAGGAAGAGGGACCTGACGTATTTGTCCACCATAGCGGCATCAATGCAACCGGTTTCAAATCCCTGAACGAAGGAGATCGGGTCACTTTTGACGTTGAAGACGGACAAAAAGGACCTGCGGCGGTTAACGTCACTGTTCAGTAGTAGTTTTTTAAAGGGTTTTTGGATGATTTGTTTAAAAACCCTTTTCTTATGGGTGACGCGGTTTCGCCCGGCGATCTAAAACCGGTGAAGGGCATAGGGCCCGGCCGGTATCTCGGTTTTTCTTTCAAAAATCATATCAGAGACCATTTTTCCCGTTCCTGTAGCCAGGGTCAGCCCGAGCATGCCGTGGCCCGTAGCCACCACCATATTCTCATGACGGGGTAACCTGTCGATGATCGGCATGTCGTCACAGGTCATGGGACGAAGGCTTGTCCACTTTTCAACAACTGTGTTTCCCGTGGGGTGCCGCAGGTATGCTTTGGCACCATCGATAAGCTTTTGCAGACGGACAGGGTTTAAATCCGTACCATACCCTGAAAACTCCATTGTGCCACCCAGGCGATATCCGCTTTTCCAGGGGGTCACCACCATGTTTTTTTCATAGAGCAGGCAGGGGATCTCGGGACAGGTCTCTGGCCTGTCCATGGTAATGCTGTAGCCTTTGCCGGGTTGCATGGGCAGTTCCAAACCCAGTCGCTCCACGGCCGGGGACGACCAGGCACCGGCCGCAAGGACAAATGCATCTCCTGCAAACTCACCCTGCCGTGTAAACACGCGCTTCACGATTCGGTGTCGGACATCAAAATCCACGACCTCACAATTTTCGTGGATTGAAAGGCCCTGGTTCACCAAGTGATTTCGCCAGGAATCCATGAGGCGTTCCGGCCTCAAGTGCTGATCCGTATCACTGTACCAGGATCCTGCGATTTCCGGCAGTAAGGCCGGTTCGAGTGCAAGGGTCTCATCCCGGTCCAGGCATTTGTAGTCAATACCAAACTGACGTAAAAGATCTGTGTTGGATTGATAGGCGTCCAGATTCTTACGATGCCTGAACACGGACAACAGTCCTTTTTTCTCAAAATCGCACTGAACATCGCCGGATTCCAGAAGCGTTTTGAACAGGTCAAATGAGTAGGCCAGGAAGTCATACTTATCCCGGACCGCTTGGTGCATGCGGCTGCTGCGGCAATTTGCCGCAAACCTGAGCAGCCAGGCCAGGCGCTTCATGTCCGGTTCGGGTTTGATATACAGGGGAGAGGTGCCGCACAGCATCCTCAGTATTTCCCTGGATACAGCCCCGGGGGCGCAAAGGGGAATAAGGTCGGTAAAATAGAGCAGGCCGCAGTTCCCGTGGGACGCCCCATCACCAGTCCTGTTTTTTTCAATGATCCTGACATCAGCTCCCTGCTTCATCAGGTAATGGGCCGTGGCAAGGCCGATGACACCGCCCCCGATAATGGTCACTGTTTTTGAAGTCGTCATAGGCTTTCCCGGATATCAGATCAATTTACAAATGGGAATAGTAAAGTAAACTTTTCTTAAATACAATTGAATTATGGCTTTATTCATCAGGTTCCCGCAGATGAAGGATAGGTCTTGTCCGCCGTTTGAAAACGGGCCGGCCGATCCCGATTTGACATCTAAAAAACCATTGACTGGTAAAGAACAGGGGTGTATTTATGTATTTAATACATGATCACTTGTTCATATGAATTGTTTTGAACAGTATTCAGCCAAAACGAATGGGGTGGAAAAAGAATCGGAACATTTCGTATTAAAATAAATCCAAATTTGAGAGATAAAACGGGCTTAAACCATTTGGGGGAAGTATTAAACAGATGTTTAACCAATATCATGAAAAGTCAGGGGTGAGTGACTGCGGGTGCAGCACAAGCCCCGACAAAATAGGTGTCGAGAGATCTGAAGCGGAACAGGATAGACATCATGGGCGTTTCACTCCGGCAACGACCGCACTGGACGGCATTGGTTGTGGTTGCGGCAGTGAGGCCTGCGCATCCGGAGGTTCGGAAGGCGTTCAAAAAGGAAAGCAGGGGGCGCGTGATACCGTCTTAAAATACGCACGTGAAAACTGGCAGTTGGCACTGTCTTTTATTGTGTTCGTTTATGGCCTGATATCGGGGCTTGAAGGACAGGCCAGATTTGCAGTGTTTGTCTTTGCCTATGCCCTGATTGCCCGGGATGTGCTGGCCGCTGCGATAAAAGGAGTCCTGAATGGCAAGATGCTGGATGAAAATTTCTTGATGGGAATTGCTTCCATTGTTGCTTTTGCCATTGGCGAGTATGCAGAAGGCGTGGCCGTAATGCTGTTTTACCAGGTGGGTCAGGCGGCAGAACACTATGCCCTGAATCGTTCAAAAAAATCAATATCCGCGCTGCTGGACATTCAACCTGTGTTTGCCAACATTAAAACCCCTTTGGGGGTAAAACGGGTAGATCCTTCCCAGGTGACCATCGGGGATATCATCGTGGTAAAGGCCGGGGAAAAAATCCCCCTGGACGGCACCGTGGTTTCGGGCCGCTCCAGCCTGGATACATCCGCAATTACCGGAGAGTCCCTTCCTGCCCCCGTGGAAAGAAAGACAAAGGTTTACAGCGGGTCCATCAACCTGTCCGCAGTGATTGAGGTCCGGGCAGAAAAAGATTATGAGAATTCAACGGTATCCAAGATCATTGCGCTGGTGGAAAAAACCAACCAGAACAAGGCCAAAACCGAGAAGTTCATCACGAAATTCGCAAAGGTGTACACACCTGCAGTGGTGGTCGCGGCTGTTTTGATCGCCGTTTTTCCTCCGCTCCTGCTGGCAGAACCCTTTTCCAAATGGGTGTATCGTGCCGCCATTTTCCTGGTGGTGTCTTGTCCCTGCGCCCTTGTTATTTCAGTACCTCTGGGGTATTTCGGCGGTATTGGCGGTGCGGCCAGGGCCGGTATCCTGATCAAGGGAGGAAATTTTTTGGAAGCGCTGAAAAGTGTCGGGACCGTGGTGTTTGACAAAACCGGCACCCTGACCATGGGCAACTTTGAGATCAACCGGATAGAGGCCCTGAACGGATATGCAACAGCGGACATTTTACGTATCAGCGCACATTTGGAAGGGTTCTCAAACCATCCCATTGCAAAGGCGATTTCACAAAAATATGCCGGCACCATTCACCAGGATGATGTAACGGATATCACGGAGATACCCGGCAAGGGGGTGGAAGGTGTTTACCGGGGAGCACACGCTCTCATCGGCAACGCAGCCATGATGGCGGAATACGGGATATCCTTACCTTCGCATACCAGTGAAGGAACCCTTTTATTTGTGGCGATTGACCGTCGCGTGTGCGGCATCCTGTCCATTGCAGATCAATTGAAAAAAGGCGCTGCCAAAGGAATTCAGGCACTCAAAAATGCAGGCATCAACCAGATAGCCATGCTGACCGGGGACAGGGAAAACATTGCAGAACGCATTGCAGACAAGCTGGGTATTACCCGCGTGTTTTCACAATTGCTGCCCCACGAAAAAGTCGGGCATCTGGAAACCTTGATTAAAGGCGCGGGAAAAAAGAAGGTGGTTTTTGTGGGTGACGGTATCAACGACGCCCCTGTGTTGAGCCGGGCAGATGTGGGAATCGCCATGGGCGGACTGGGATCGGACATTGCCATTGAGGCGGCCGATGTGGTCCTGATGACAGATGAAATCACCAAGGTTGCCGAGGCCATACATATCTCAAGGTTTACCGGACGCATCATCTGGCAGAATATCATATTGGCCCTTGGTGTGAAGGCGCTGGTGATGATTCTTGGCGTCGTGGGAATTGCCAACATGTGGATTGCCATTTTCGGCGATGTGGGGGTCGCCATTCTTGCCATTCTCAACGCCGGCCGGGCCATTTATTTTTCCGGTGCAGGCGGGCAGGGCGGCAACTGAAATTCCCGTAATGCCCTAAAATGCATAAACGCCGCCGCAGTGGCCGGACATTCTGCGGTGGCGTTTATGCATGAATTGAGCAGACTCCTTTCGGGATGACACCCGCAAATACCGGCGCAGTGCCGGTTCATTTTTATGGTTTCTCCTGTTGTCTGTTTCCGTACACTTGGTGTATAAGAAGTGACAGTTTTATTTTAGACAAACAAGACCTGAAACCAACCATAAAGAGACGTGCGTTAATTCATGCCGATTCTGGAAGTCAGCCACCTGAAAAAGTATTTTCCTGTAACCGGTGGTGTTTTTCTCAGGCAGACCGGTACAATCCATGCGGTGGATGATGTGTCGTTTACTGTTGCCAGGGGGGAAACACTTGGTATCGTCGGAGAGTCCGGCTGCGGAAAAACCACTCTGGGGCGCTGTATCATGGGATTGTATCCATTGAGTTTCGGACGGATTCTGCTTGACGGAAAGCCGCTGGTAAAGATGACGTCAATCCAGCGCAAACAATTTGCAACCCGGGTGCAGATGATTTTCCAGGATCCGTTTGAGTCCTTGAACCCCAGACAGACGGTCCGGCAAATTCTCGAAGAAAAATATGCGATTCACGGCTGGCCGGAAAAAGGCCTTACCACGACCCTGGAAAACCTGCTCGGCAAAGTGGGCCTGGAACCCGGAAGCCTTTTAAAGTATCCCCATGAATTTTCAGGAGGGCAGCGCCAGCGGATCGGTATTGCCAGGGCTGTGAGCATGTCCCCGGAGATCATTGTCTGTGACGAGCCTGTATCTGCACTGGATGTCTCTGTGCAGTCAAAGATTTTGAACCTGTTGCTTGATCTCCAGGAAAACCTCGGGCTCACCTATTTGTTTATTTCACATGACCTGTCCGTGGTGCGGCACATGTCAGACCGGATCATTGTCATGTACCTGGGAAAGCTCATGGAAGTGGCAGATGCAGAAACCTTGTATAATGCCCCGCTTCATCCATATACCCAAGCGTTGCTGGATGCCGTTCCCATACCGGATCCCTGTAAAAGAACCCGGCCCGCCCCTTTGAAAGGGGAGGTGCCTTCTGTGGAGCATCCGCCCAAAGGATGCCGTTTCAATACCCGATGCCCCCATGTCCGGGACATTTGTTTTACAAAAGATCCCGGGTTAATACCCAATGAAAATGACCCTGCCCATTTGACGGCTTGTCATTTTTTCAATTAAATATGCCTGCAACATATGACGGGGCTTAACTTTGGTATACCTTTTTAAACCATAAAATTTCAAATAGTTATGATGACTGCATCCTTGTTATTGCGTTTACGATGGGGCTTAACCAATTGAAATCATTAATCCTGAATTTTATATGTGTTGCGCCTGTATGACCACGTGAATAAACTTGCGAAAACACCTGTGGAATGTTAATGTTTCGGATTTGTTGAAAGGGAAATGGCAATGCGGAAAAACCGGAACAAAATAAAAAAGACGGTTGGCATCCTTGGTCCGTGTTTAACGGCTGTTTTAAGTATCTGGATCCTTGGATTATGCGTTGCCGGTATTTTGGGATGCAGCACTCCGCCTCCGCCTGAAGCAGATGATTTCATCATCAGGGCCGGGCTGGTGTCTATTTCCCCGGAAACATTTGAAGATGAACTGGATTTGAAGCTGGCCGCATATCCTTATGATGTGAAAAACAGAGCGGAAGATTACAACAGTATGGTCCTGGATCTGGTCACAACGCTGTCGGATGAAACCATGCTGCTGGCTGCAGCCAGGGAAAAAGGGGTTGGGGTAACGGCAGACGAGGTGGCCCTGGCCGAAGCCGAATTTAAACAAGATTATCCTGAAGACAGTTTTGACCAGATGCTTCTGGAAAATGCCATTCCCTATACCGTATGGAAACACAGACTTGAAAAAGATATGGTCATCAGCAAGCTGGTGCAGCAGGAGTTGATTGCGGCCCAGGAAATTTCACCGGATGACATGATTGCCTTTTACGAGCGGTATAAAAACCGGCCCGGCAATGCAGCAGATGCACCCGGCAATATTGATGAGGCTGCCCTGGTCGAACAACTGCGCATGGAAAAAAGCCAAGCTTCCTATGAAGACTGGATCACTGGTTTGAAAGGGCTTTATCCTGTTGAGATCAATAAAAAAGAAGTGTCCGGTTTTTTGATGAACCAGAATTAGAAAGGACAAATTAATGGTAAAAACGCGTAATACTATATGTCTTGGGATCGCTGCAATGCTCGTTTTGGCAGTGACCTGGGCACAGGCAGAGGTGGTTGACCGGATTGTGGCAGTTGTCAACAACGAAATCATCACCCTTTCCGAGTTGAATAAAGCCACTGAAGTATACAAAAAAAACATCCGGGCGTCACAGAATTCCGAAGCCCGGAAAAAAGAACTGATCGCACAGCTTGAAACTGACATGCTTCAAAAACTGGTGGACAACTCCCTGAGCATCCAGGAGGCCGGCAAATACGGCATCAAGGTGACGGACAAGGATGTGGATACGGCCATTGATAATTTTAAAAAAACCAATAACCTGGACGACGATGGACTCAGGCGGGGACTTGCCGCAGAAGGTATGACCATTGAGGACTACAGGGAAAGAATAAAAGAGCAGATTCTCCAGTCCATGCTGATCAACAGGGCGGTCCGTTCAAAGGTCATTGTCACGGATACGGATATCCAGGCATATTATGAGGCCAACAAAGCTGAATTTTCCGGAGATAAAAAATACCGCCTGAAAAATATTCTGACCCCCACTGAAGAAGAGATCAAGAAGGTTACGGAAAAACTGATGGAAAATAGCGACTTCGCAGCGCTTGCCAGGGAATATTCCATTGGCTCCAATGCTTCCCAGGGCGGCGATCTCGGGGTTTTTGACATTTCCAGTTTCAGCGAACAGATCAGAGAGGCACTCAAAGACCTTGGAAAAGGAGAGTTTACCAAGGTCATGCAAACCGGTGGTGCCTACCAGATTATCTATGTGGACGATATCATCATGGAAGGCAAACAGACCGTGGCCGAAGCCAGGGAAAAAATCCAGGATATCCTCTACAGGAAACAGGCCAAGGTCCAGTTTGAAGCGTGGATAGAGTCCCTTAAAAAGAGCGCCCATATTAAATTGATGCTCTGATCCGGAAACGCCGAAACCATCCGAACAGCTAGGGAAAGCCAATGCAGAATGAACAGATCCAGATACTGAAGGTCAGCATCAAAAGGTTGCTGCGCAGGGGAGCAAACAAGCAGTTGCTCAATATTATCAATAAAACCCATATGGCAGACCTTTCCATCGTATTCCGGGACCTGACCCTGATCAACCAGCAAAAGCTTTTCAACCTTCTGGATGACCCTGAAGAAATCGGTATTCTCTTTTCAAAGCTGGACGAAGCCACGTTTGTTGAATTTGTCAAAAATGTCAATTTCAACAAACTGGTCGACATTTTCGACCATATGCCCTCTGATGATGCGGCAGAGCTGCTGGGCCTTCTGGACGAAGAGTTGTCGGATAAAATCCTCTCGAAAATGAAAAAAGAGGAGTCCGACAATGTCGAGCAGATCATGTCCTATGACGAAGATGCAGCCGGCAGCCTCATGGTCAAGGATTATGTTGCGCTTGAAGAAGATGTAAATGCCAAACAGGTCATTGAATCACTGCAGAATAAATATCTGGGTGTTGAAATGCCCTTTTACATTTATGTGATTGACACCTACGGCAAGCTGGTGGGGGTCAGTTCGTTAAGGCAGCTTGTGGTGGAATCCCCGGACAGGCCCTTAAAAGAATTTATGGCCACGGATATTGTTTCGGTAAAACCGTATACGGACCGTGAAGAGGTGGCCCGCCTGGTATCCCGCTACGACTACCTGGCCGTCCCTGTGGTGGATGACGACAACCGGATCGTCGGCATTGTAACCGTGGATGACGTGATTGACATCCTCCACGAAGCCGCCACCGAAGACATGCTGAAAATGGCGGGTGTGGGTGAGGAATACGTGGAAACCCAGACGATTATCAAAGGCAGCCGGATTCGCCTGCCATGGCTGTTTGCCAGTTGCCTGGGCGGTGTGGCTGCCGTGGCGATTATCGGGGGGTTTGAGCAGGTATTGATCCAGTTTGCAGGCCTGGCCGCATTTATCCCGGTTATCATGGGCATGGGCGGTAATATCGGCACCCAGAGTTCCACCATCGTTGTCCGGGGGATTGCCACGGGCCGGGTAGATGTCCGGGACTTTTCCAAAGTCGTGTCCAAGGAGCTGGCCGTCGGTCTTATTCTGGGAGTGGTGTACGGCACACTGCTGGGTATGGTCGCCAAGTTCACCTATCATGCCGAACCTTTTTCCTGGGCCCTGGGAATTTCCGTTGCCCTGGCCATCATTTCATCCATGTCAGTGGCGGCCCTGGTCGGCTCCATGGTTCCCCTGTTTCTTCACCGGCTCAATATTGATCCGGCAGTGGCAACCGGCCCGTTTGTGACCACAGCCATTGATATTGTCAGTGTTTACTGCTACTTCATGATCGCCCGCATGCTTCTCGGCATTTAAAGAGGCTTTTGAATGGCCGATTTCAGCACAGATGCCATCCTGCTCAGAAAGATCGAGTACGGCGACCACGACCTGATTATCACATTTTTGACCCGGGACCACGGAAAACTGCCCGCCATCGCCAAAAACGCAAAACAGAGTGTCAGGCGGTTTTCGGGTGCTTTGGATCTTTTCTCGGCCAACCATATCCAATGTGCCTATCCCAAAAAAAATAAAGACGGGCTGGTCATTCTGACCCAGTCCGTACTGGACAACGGATTTGCCAATATCCGGTATAATGTACTCAAAACCGCATATGCCTGTTACTGGATGGAGATCCTGACCCTCTGGCTTGAAGACGGCAAGCCCCAGGAGGCCTTGTTTGACCTGCTCTACTCTTCCCTTGACATGCTGGATCAGTCAGACGTCCGTACCGAGGTCATCAGTCTTTTATTCCAGATCCGGTTTATGGGGATCTCCGGGTTTGCGCCCAATCTAACCTGTTGCGACAGTTGCGGCACAGACCTGGACAGTATCCCCCGTAAAAAACTGCGTTTCGATTTCAAAGAGGGGCGTATTGTCTGTCCCGGGTGCGCCTCCCGGGCGTCCCGGTTCGGAACAGATGTTTCCAAAGGGACACTGAAGCAATTGGCCTGGATCAATACCACGGAAATGGACCGTGCCGAACGGATTAAATTTTCTCCTTTTGCCATCAGGGAAGGGGAGATTTTACTGGAATCCTTTATTCCGTTCCATATTGGACGGGACTTTAAAAGCCTTGGCTTTTTAAGGCGGATGAGGCAGGAAAAATGAACTTTAAGCCCATACTTGACAAGACTCCGGTCAATGTCTCCGTACCCTGCAGGATCGATTTCGGAGGGACCCTTGACATATCCACCTTTTATCTGTCCCTGGCGCACCTGAAACCGGCGACCCTGAACCTGGCCCTGGACATGCGCACATACGTCACCCTCTCTGCCTGGACCCCGGGACGGATAAAGATTTCGTCAAAGGGATTTGATACTATTGAGCGGGATCACAGCGAAGCCGGAACCGATAATCCCATGGGCCTGATGTTTGCCATTGCCAGGTTCTTCAATGCCCACGGCATCCACATCCATATCGCATCCACCTCACCGCCCAGAAGCGCCCTGGGTGGCTCATCATCCGCAGCCGTTGCGGTGATTGCAGCCATTTACAAGGCCCTGGGCAAGGCCACAGACCCTGAGCATATTGCATGGCTGGCCCACTACATTGAATCTTCGGTGGCCGGCGTGCCCTGCGGCATGCAGGACCAGGCGGCAGCCGCCTTTGGCGGAGCCAATCTCTGGGAGTGGACCATCGGACGCACCGGACCGGAATTTATCCGTACACCGCTTTGCGTCACCCCCGAAGAGACGCTCAGGCTCAACCGGCACATTCTGGTTGCCTATTGCGGCATTCCCCATGTGTCCAAGGATATCAACGGGCAGTGGGTAAACGGATTCAGGACCGGTGAGATGGTGGACTGCTTTGAAGAAATCACGCGGGTGACAAGGGAATTTTCAACCGCCATGAAAGCCGAAAAATTCACTCTTGCCGGCGAGCTGATGAACCGGGAAACTGCATTACGGTGTGAAATTACCCCCGAGGTGCTTGACAATACCGGCAAAAAGTTGTTTGAAAGAGCAAAGGCGCTTCAATGCGGGGCAAGGTTTACGGGTGCCGGCGGAGGCGGATGCCTCTGGGCGGTTGGCGATGAAAAAGAGATCCAGGCACTCGCCCGTTCCTGGAAAGAGATCCTTGATGCGGTTGAAAACGGCCGGCTTCTGGCAACGGCCATTGACACGAAAGGGATCCTGTTCAGTGAATGACCCCGGCTTTTGGCAACACAGCCCATCGCCGCAAATCCTGAAAGTGAATATGCATACGGCATAATTCGGCAATACAATTCTATGTATTAATTGTTTATCATTAAATAACAAGGAGAAACCATGGCAGGATACGATCCTGAAAAGGACAAAAAAGTAGCAGAGTGGAGAAACGAGGAAACCGGTCTTTTGATTTCCATCCAGCAGTATGGGGAAGGTGAGCCCAAAGTACAGATCGGCCCCAGGATACTGAAGAAAAAAGATGGTACGGACCGGGCCCCTTCAAAGGCGGGACGGCTTTCCGTTGAAGATGTGATGTGGCTTTACGATATCATTGACGAGGTAAAGGATGAGCTATCCGACATGGTCGGACCTGAATAGCCCGTCAATCGTACCGCCGCTTGGATCCCGGCAGGCACCGGACATCGGGCCTGCCGCCCTCATGGTCAGTACAGAAGCCGATCTGCGACTTTTATCCGGCAGTGCCGGCGGGATGACCACCCGGCCGTTTTATATGGGCACCGTCATGACCGATACCCCGGAAGGCAGCGGGATTGCAATTGCCGGCCCCTATATCGGTTCCCCTTACGCGGTAATGCTCATGGAATCGTTGATTGCCAAAGGGGCCAGGCGCATTATTATACTGGGATGGTGCGGGGCCATTTCCCCGGCGCTCGCTCCCGGAGACCTGGTTGTTCCGTCAACCACCCTGGTTGACGAAGGCACCTCACGCCATTACATGGTATCTGACAAAGAGCCTGCGGTCTGTGTGCCGGACCATTCCCTTTCAGAGACGCTTACAAAACGTATTGAGGCTGCCGGTGAAACCGTGCATTCCCTGCCTGTGTGGACCACGGATGCCATTTACAGGGAAACCCGGGAAAAGGTGGCCTGGTTCAGGGATAAAGGCGCCCATGCCGTTGAAATGGAGTGCTCGGCGCTTTTTGCGGTTGCCGCTTATCGCAGGGTCCGTGCGGCGGCCCTGCTGGTGGTTTCCGATTCCCTGGCCGGGGACACCGGAAAGTGGGCCCCTGCATTTAAAAACAAACGATTTAAGGCCATGCGCAAATTTGCCTGTAAAACTGCCATGGCAACGACCAGGACACTTGCCGAATGATTACGGATGCCTTGAGAAAAGAAGCCGGAAAACTGCAAAAGGAATTGACCGAACACAGTTTTCGTTACCATGTACTGGATGACCCGGGTATTGATGACCATACCTATGACCGGATGCTCAAGCGCCTGGTTGAAATCGAAGACCAGTACCCTGAACTCTCGGTTCCCGACTCTCCGACACGGCGTGTGGGGGCACCTCCGCTGTCCGAGTTCCAGACGGCATCGCATACCATTCCCATGCTCAGCCTGGACAATGCATTTAATGACGAGGACATGGTGGCGTTTCACCAGCGGATTCTCAAAATCCTGGAAAAAGACCCGGATCATTCCGATGCGATTTTGTATACGGCCGAACCCAAACTGGACGGGGTGGCTGTGGAACTGGTCTACGAAAACGGCATATTGGTCCTGGCCACCACCCGGGGAGACGGCAGAACCGGTGAAGTGATCACCGATAATATCCGGACCATCGGCAGTATCCCCCTCCGCCTCAGATCACAGGCCCGGGAGATTCCCGAACTCCTGGAGGTCAGGGGAGAGGTGATCATTACCCAGCCGGACTTTATCCGGCTGAACACCGACCGGATACATAAAGGAGAATCCCCTTTTGCCAATCCCAGAAATGCGGCTGCCGGGTCTCTGAGGCAGCTGGACTCAAAAATTACGGCCACAAGGCCCCTGGACATTTTTGTTTACGGGGTGGGACAAACCAGGGGGATTGTGTTTTCATCTCAGTCCCGGATGCTGGAAGCTTTGGCTGATTTTGGGTTCCCTGTGAACCGCCATATCCGGAAATCCATCCGGATCCAGGATGTGCTGACGGCATATAAAACCCTTGAGGCCCTTCGCCCGGAACTGGACTATGAGATCGACGGCATGGTCGTGAAGGTGGATGACCTTGAATTCCAACAGGCTCTCGGCGAAAAAATAAAAAGCCCGAGATGGGCCATTGCCTATAAGTTTCCTGCCATGGAAAAAACCACCCGGATAACGGATATCATTGTCCAGGTCGGCAGGACAGGCACCCTGACGCCCGTGGCTCTTTTGGAGCCAATAAATATCGGCGGGGTAACCGTATCCCGGGCAACCCTGCACAATGCCGATGAAATAGAACGTAAAGACATACGCATCGGGGATACTGCCCTGGTGACCCGGGCCGGGGACGTCATCCCCAAGGTGGTCAAGATCTTTCCTTCCGAAAGAAAAGGCAGTGAAGTTGAATTCCATATGCCGGAGACCTGCCCGGTGTGCAGCTCCGAAGTGCGCAGGTCCGAAGATGAGGCCGCTGTCAAATGCATTAACGCAGCCTGCATGGCACAGCTTAAAGAACGTCTCCGGCATTTTGTCTCCAAAAAAGGACTTGATGTGGACGGCCTTGGAAAGAAGCTTGTGGAGCAGCTTGTGGAGGAGAACATGCTGGGTTCGTTTGCCGATCTGTTCAAACTTGAAGCGGCCGGCCTGGCCGCCCTTGACAGAATGGGTGAAAAGTCTGCGGAAAATCTCATGACTGCCATTGAAACAGCCAAAACCGTATCATTGTCCCGGTTTATTTTTGCCCTGGGGATTGATCACACCGGTGAAAATGCGGCACGGCTTTTGGCCCAAACCTTCCCGGACCTTGACACCCTTATGGCTGCCAGTGATTCCGACATTTTGGCCATTCACGGGATGGGGGAAAAAACCGCCACCGCTGTGACCCGCTTTTTTGCCGTCCGGGAAAACACGGACCTCATTCACGGAATGACCGGTGCCGGTGTCCGGGTTTATAATGATTTTTACACAGAAGACAACGACGAAGGCGATGAAAAATTCCATGTTTTTTCAGGCAAAACACTGGTGCTGACCGGCACTCTGGAAAAGTTCAAACGCTCGGAAGCCAAGGAAAAACTGCTTGCCCTGGGGGCCAGGGTCACGGGAAGCGTCTCTTCCAAAACCGACTTTCTTGTGGCGGGCCGAGATGCTGGCTCCAAGCTGAAAAAGGCCCAGGCACTTGGCGTTGTTGTTCTTGACGAAAATCAATTCTCAGAGATGCTGGAGGAATGACATGCGCCTTGTCGAGCAGATGCCTCAAAAAGAAACCGTGGACCTTTTGAACATGTGCTGGATGACCCATGACGGGATGTGGTTTTCCCATAGTCTTACCGAATTTGGCATTGAAAAAACAAATCAACTCAATAAAGCCGCCATAAAATCCCTGGCACCGATTGAAATCAAGCGGATTAAGAATATCCTGGGAATCAGAGACGATATCAGGACTTTTGATGCCTTTGTTGCCTTTTTTCACGAGGCGGCAAAATTAATGATCCCGGACTTCATGAATGTAAGATTTTCCTTTCCCGGTGAGAATACAATGGCCTGGACCTTTGATCGGGGGAAATGTTTTGCATATGCAGGGATCAAAAGGCTTGGGGCCATTGATGCCTATGAGTGCGGAGTGCTATACCGGGTGCAATGCTGGCTTGATGCAATGGGGATCGAAAACCGATTTGACCCGGTGGTGGATAAATGCCGTATGCACCACAACGGCAAATGCTCGGGAACCATTACGTTAGATTTTCAAAACGATTGACCCTTGCAGCGCGTTCTACGGCTCCCACATGGGTGGTTAACGTTGTCGCCCCTGCGATTCCGGCGTCAGCCGTTTGCTCAGAACAACAACCGGGTCATCATCATATCCGGTTGATTTGTAAAACCCGATGACATCCCTGTTGGTTTTCCGGACCATCAGGTTGATTTTGGGGCATCCCCTTGCCATGAGCCGCTCTTCGCCGTGCCGGATCATTCGTTCGGCAATCCCGTTTCTCCGGAATTCAGGCGATACGCCCAGATAATAAAACCAGCCTCTGTGGCCGTCGTACCCGGCCATGCACGATCCGATCACCCGGTCGTCAATCAGGGCAATGAAAAACAGATCCGGAGAATCGTCGATTTTTCGCTGGATATCCATGCCGGGATCATTCCAGGGAACGGTCAGTCCGCAGGCCTCCCAGAGACGAATGACCTGGTAGCGGTATTTGTCTGTATACGGAACGATATTCAACAGGTCATCCAGGCCGGGAAGCGTTTTTTCCATGAATACGCTCAGCGGATCATCCGGATAGTCTGCAAAGGCGGGAATGTCCACAAAGCCCGCCTTTCGGTACAAGGCAAGGGCGGCAGCCTGGTGTATGCCCGTTTCCAGGCGGACACAGGCGCATCCCCGGGCAACCGCCAGATGTTCCAGAGTTTTCAGGAGAATACCGCCTAACCCTTTTTTCCGGTGTTCGTCGGGAATGTACATCCGTTTGATTTCCCCATATCCGTCCATCACCTTCACCGCCCCGATGCCGGCCAGAACATTTCCCTCTCTGGCGCCCATCATGATCACATTGGGCTGCATCAGGGTGTCAAGTCCGTCCAGGTGATTGCTCTCGGAAGGGTAGAGGCTTTCCTGGTAAGTATCCAGGGAGCGGATCAATGCCAGCACATCCGGTGCATCCGGGCTGACCTGCTCAATGCGAATCTCCGGGAACATTTTATCTCCGTTGCCAGGCACCCTGCCATGCCGGTTAAAAGTCGATACCGGGCTGGGGTTCGATGCCTTTGCGGTATGCATGTTTTACTTCCCTGACCTCACTTACCGTATCTGCCTGGTCAATGATATCAGGATGGGCATCCCTGCCGGTGAGAACCATGTGGAGATGCCCGGGCCTCAGGGACAATATCTCTTTTACCTGGTCCAGGTCAACCAGTTTAAGGGCAAGGGCATTGTTGATTTCGTCAAGAATGATCATGTCGAAACTGCCGGATGCCAGTTTGGATTTGACCAGTTCAATAGCATCCTGGGCGTTTTTCCTGTGCTCTTTATGGGGGTAGGGATTGCCTTCGATTCCGCAGAACCCTTTGCCTGTATGAAACAGCTCGACATACTTTTTAAGGTGGGTAACGCCGTCCCATTCACCGGAATACAGGTCCCCTTTCATGAACTGGATAATACAGACCTTCATCTTATGTCCTGTGGCCCTGAGCGCCATGCCCATGGCAGAGGTGGTTTTTCCTTTGCCATTGCCGGTAATCACAACGACGAGTCCTTGTTTTTTTTCAGGTATGATATGTCTTATCTCCATTGTCTCTCCTTATGGTTGGGTTCAGGTCTACACACCGCCGTAGAAACCGGAGTCTCTTTCGGAAAACAGGCTGGATATCCCTGCGATGCCGTTCGTACGCGCCATATTTTAAGAAATCTGCATCTGTCTTCTGCACATGATGCCAAAGGATTCAGAATGCGTTACTGCAAGGATTATTTGGTATCAAATGTCAGAAATGCCAGCTTCAGGCCAAAGCCAATAAAAATAATACCTGAAATTTTTTGGAGAATCAATCCGATGGACCTGTTGTTCCTGAGGGTTCGGGTCATCAGGGCGGCGGTGCCGGCAAGGATCATCAGCCAGATGGTGCCAGTCACCAGAAACGTGGCACCAAGGACCAGAAAGGGCAGGGGACCCGTGACCTGATCCGGAGCGATGAACTGGGGCAGGAAAGAAAGGAAAAAAAGGGCGACCTTGGGATTGAGCACGTTGGTGATAATACCCTGCTTATAGATCCCGGCCAGGTTCTTTGAAGAAAAGGCCAGGTCATGGGCGTCAAAGGCCGCAGACTTGTCCGTGAATGTCTTGATACCAAGATAGATCAGGTAAAAGGCACCGGCCCACTTGACAAGATTGAACATCATGGCAGAGGTGGAGAGGATAACGGACAATCCAAAAGCGGCGCAAAGCACGTGGAATACACACCCGGACATGATACCGGCCACCGACACGATACCTGCCTGCCTGCCCTGGGCCACGCACCGCGTCAGCACATAAAAGGTATCTGCGCCGGGGGTGAGGTTCAATATAATGGCGGCAGCGACAAATCCGGGATAGTTTTCAATGCCAAACATGGAAATCTCCTTGGTGTGTCTGGGTTAAACCGGCTTCACGTACTCCTGATACAGTAGTAAATTAAAGGGTGTATTCCGGGCCAGGCGGCGGGTTAATCAAAAAGCGCGTCCACAAAGCGCCGGGCTTCAAAGTCCTGAAGATCTTCTATGCGTTCGCCAACACCGATATATCCAATGGGAAGATTCATGGTCGAGGCCACCGCCGCCACAATACCGCCCTTGGCCGTACCGTCAAGTTTGGTAACGGCAATTTGGGTCAATCCCACGGCCTGGTCGAATATTTTTGCCTGGGAAATGGCATTTTGGCCGGTTGTGGCATCAATCACCATCAACACTTCATGGGGGGCCCCGGCCAATTTTTTATCCACGGACCGTTTGATCTTTTTCAGCTCATCCATGAGGTTTTTCTGGGTGTGAAGCCGTCCTGCCGTGTCAATCAGAACCACATCAACCCCCCGGGCAATGGACGCTTCAACAGCATCGTAGGCAACAGCGGCCGGATCCGCCCCTTCCTTATGCCGGACAATGGAGGCATTGGAACGGTCCGCCCAAATTTCAACCTGCTCAATGGCAGCCGCCCGGAAGGTGTCGGCAGCCGCAATCAGGACTTTTTTTCCTTCCCGGGTATACCGCATGGCCAGCTTGCCCAGTGTGGTTGTCTTCCCGGTTCCGTTTACCCCGACCATCATGATGACATGGGGTTTTTTCTGCGTCTCACGAGCAGGTTCCGGAGGAAACAACCCGAGCAGTTCCTCTTTCAATACCTGTTTGAGTTCTTCACCGGTTTCCAGGCGTTTTGCCTTTTTCCGGATCCGGTCCATCATATCCATGGAAATATCCACGCCCAGATCCGAAGTAACCAACAGCTCTTCAAGTTCGTCAAAAAGTGCATCATCAATGGCCGTTGATCTGGCAAACAACTCGGTGACATCGGTGTTGAGTACTTTCCTGGTTTTTGAAAGTCCTGTTTTCAGCTTTGAAAACAGACTCTTATCTTCAGTTGTGTCGGTTTTTTTTTCTTTTTTCCTAAAAATATTAAAGGCCACGCCCTGGTTCTCCTTGCACATTTGTATTGGGTGTATGCTCTTTTACATTTTTCTTGTGGCGGAATCAAGCCAAGAGCGCTAAATTGACTTTACTTTCTGCCTGTCAATCGTTAAAAATAAACAACAATTGATTCAGACCACAGGGAATAGAAAATATGCCGGCACAATTAGATGAGAAAATAGGAGCATTGCAGGATCAGGTCAAAAAGCTTCAATCCCAGAAAGACCTGCTGCTCAAGGAACTAGATGCTGTCGAGGAAAAATTTGAGAGTCAGGACAGGCTTTACCGGAAATACTTCCCGGTCATCATTGATATGGTGGCCAAGGGCCAGACGCCTTTTGCAAAGGCTTGCAAGGAATTGAGCAATGCCCTGAAAAAAAAGGCCTCCCCCACAAAAACCGCCTATATTTTCGAACAGCTGAAAACCGCCATGATCAAAGAGGATCTCGGCCCTGTGACCCTTAAGAAGAAAAAGGGCATGTTTTCCTCATTTTTAAAAACCTCGGCAGAAAACCTGATTGATGATTTTAAGCAAAGTTATCATGAGGTGGTCAACTCCCTGAAATCCACCATCGACAAAAAGTACGCTCTCAAACTGGATAAAATGACGGCCAGGATACTGGATATACAGGATTCGGACGATATCAATGACATCCGGGAGTCCATATTCTCCCTCATCTTCCTGTATATTTCGGAAACCAGCCAGGACAGGGAAAAGGTCAATACCTTTATCCAGGAGATCGTGTCCAAAATACTGGATATTGAAACCAAATTGGCCAGCTCATATGAGCAGACCCAATCCATATTTTCCTCAAACCAGGGATTTGAAAAAGTCCTGAGTTCGGAAATGAGCGGGTTGAAAAAGTCGTCGGATGTGGCTGCCAGTCTCGATGATCTCAAAATACAGATCACCCAGCGCCTCACCTCCATTGAAAAAGCCCTGCAAAAGAAAAAGACCGTGGACCAGGCCATCAATAAACTGGCGGAAAAAAACAGGGTATCTTTTAAATCCGGATTTGCCAAATTAAAGCAGGAACTTCAGGAGGCCACACGGTACTCTGAAGAACTGGAGAAAAAACTCAACCAGGATCAGTTGACAGGGGCGTATAACAGGCGGGCATATGATAAGAAAATAATCGAGGAAATGGACCGGTATCTCAGGTACGACACCTGTTTTTCCCTATTGCTCATAGATGCGGATAAGTTCAAACGCATCAATGACAAATACGGCCATGCCATTGGTGACCGCTGTCTCCAGGAGATCATCAAAAGGACCCGGCCCCTGTTGAGAAAAAACGACATGCTGGCCCGGTACGGCGGAGAGGAATTTGTGGTGGTCATGCCCCAGACAGATGCCTCGGGTGCTGAAAAGGCAGCCGAGAAAATCCGCCAGACCATAGAAAAAATAGAGTTTTTATACAAACGTGAAAAAGTAAATGTAACGGTAAGCATAGGGGTCTCCTGTGTGCAGGAGGGAGACCAGAAACATGAACAGGTTTTTGAACGGGCAGACATGGCCGTTTACAAAGCCAAAGAAAACGGACGGAATCAGGTAATGGTTCAATAGCACCGCCTTGAACGTGAACAGGAGTTTTAATGGGATCTCATAAAGAGATGGTAGCACAGGAGCTGCTGGATGCAGCCCGCCATGCCATGTCGGACGACAGCATGGAAACCTTGGCCAGAAGATCATTTTCCCCACGAAAAATAGATATTTTCACCAATCCGTATTCATCCCTGGAATCCCGGGATCAATATCATTTTATCAAAGATACCGAAGCGGAACGCCTGCTTCCGGGTATCATCAACAACCCTGTCCAGCAGATTCTGGGAACAGAAACGCCTTCCCCGGAGCAAAAACAATCGTTCACGCGGCAGCGGAACATGGGCGTTGTATTCTCCGGCGGCCCCGCCCCAGGTGGGCACAATGTTATTGCCGGGCTTTTTGACGAGGTTAAAAGATACAATGCCGAATCACGGGTGTTCGGGTTTCTCCAAGGGCCTGACGGCCTGCTTGAATCCCGTTACATTGAAATCACAGCCGATCTTGTGGACCGCTACAGGAACATGGGCGGCTTTACCATGATCAAAACCGGCCGGACAAAGATTGATTCGGGTGCAAAAATGGAACAGGCCCTGACCACCTGCAAGAGCCTGGATCTGGATGCCCTGGTCATTATCGGCGGTGATGATTCCAACACGAATGCCGCGTTTCTGGCCCAGCATTTCAAGTCATCGGGCATCAAGGTGATCGGAATTCCCAAAACCATTGACGGCGATATCCAGGTAAAAACCGATGATGGCCAGTCGCTTTGCGCTATCTCCTTTGGATTCCATTCCGCTGCCCGGGCATTTTCCAGAAATATTTCCAACCTGGCAAACGACGGCAGTTCGGATATCAAATACTGGCACGTATGCAAGGTCATGGGCCGGGTGGCCAGCCATCTCACCCTTGAAAGCGCTTTGCAGACCCATGTCAACCTGGCATTGATCGGAGAAGAACTTGCGGATTATATCGACGAAGACCGCATCGAAAAGGCCAGGTCCGAGGGCGGTACGGATTACAATGCCTACGGGATAACGCTGCGCCATTTGTCCCGGGTGATCTGTGATCTTATTGTGCGGCGGGCCGCTTTTGGTAAAAATTATGGGGTCATGATTATCCCCGAGGGCATACTGGAATTTATCAACGAGATCCAGGTATTCATCATCAAACTCAACAAGATCATTGCAGATTACAACACGATCCACGACCTGGACTTTCACAGGTCGTTTCCCGGGCTCACCGAAAAGCTGGATTACCTCAGACGGGTCAGCCAGGGGATGATAGACAAGGGCAGGTTCCCCATCTGGAATCTGCGGGATGATGAACTGTTCAACCAGTTGCCGGCCTTTTTCAAGGAAGGGCTCTTGGTGGAGCGTGACTTTCACGGGAATTTCCAGTTTTCCCAGGTCAAGACGGAAAAAATCGTCATGGACATGGTCAAGGAATACCTGGATGTTCTCAAGGAACAAGGCGTTTACAAGGTCGGTATCAAGCGGGAAGACTATGTCACGTTCATGAATACCGCCAGGATGGATCCTGAACTTTATGCCCCGGCCCTATTTAAGAATCCCCATGATCCCTATGTCCTGGTCAAGCCGGAGATTATCTCCCTGAAAACCCTCAAGCAGGCCCTGGTGTCCAATGGCATGCTGGATGCGGAAGATGAGTTGCCCGCCCCCCTGGTTGACGTCTTCAGGAAATCCGAACCGGATTTCAAAACCCAGACCCATTTTTACGGATATGACGGCAGGGGGTCGGACCCCACCAATTTTGACTGCACCTATACGTATAATCTCGGGCTCACCGCCTTTCACCTTATCGCAGGCAATGCCACCGGCCAGATGGCCGCTATCCTGAATCTGGAAGAAGATTTCGACCAGTGGGCACCCATTGGGATTCCAATTGCCAAACTCATGCACCTGGAAGAAAGAAAAGGGCGCCTGGAACTGGTCATCGAAAAAAGCATTGTGGACCTTGATTCAAATGCATTTAAGGTATTCAAGGCATTGCGGGAGAAGTGGGTTGCTGCGGATGCGGGCCCGGACCATTTCAGAAACCCCGGACCGGTGGGGTTTTTCGGAGACACCGAAGAAGACAGGCCGTTGATGCTCAAGCTCAACTCGCTGTAAGCGTTTCCTGACAGTTTAAAAACCAAAGGCCCGGATCAGCAGTGCTGATCCGGGCCTTTGGCTGTAATATGTTTGTTGTTCTATTTCTTTTTACGGGGCTGGTAAGAGCACAAGGGCTCTTCTTCAAGATAACTGCCGGTTGCCTCGTATGCCCTGGCCCTGCACCCACCGCAAACTCGCTTGAATTCGCACAGGCCGCACTTGCTCTCAAGGTTGTTCAGGTCCCGGAGTTCGTTGAACACCGTTGAGTTTTCCCAGATATCCTTGAAGCTATGTGTGGTTACATCCCCACAGGTCACATCCAGAAAGCCACAGGTCTGCACCCGGCCCACATGGGAAATAAAACAAAAGCCCGTGCCGGCAAGGCATCCCCGCGTCACCGCATCCAGTCCGTGGGTTTCAAAGGTCACCTTTTTTCCTTCTTCCTTGGCACGCTGCCTTAATATCCTGTAATAGTGGGGCGCACAGGTGGCCTTGAGTTGGAGGCTGGTCTTGGACTGCTGGTCGTAAAACCAGTTCAGGGTTTCCTCATATTGCTCTGCATCTATGGCCGAATCAAGGATGTATTTTCCCCTGCCGGTGGGTACCAGGAGGAAAATATGATGGGCCACTGCCCCTAGACGCTCGGCCAGGGAAAGAATTTTGGGAATTTCCTCCAGGTTAGCCTTGGTAATGGTCGTGCCGATCTGGAATTCAAGCCCGGCCTCCTTTGCCATTTCAATGCCCCTGATGGCGTTGTCAAATGCATTGGGCACTCCCCGGAATTCATCGTGGGTTTCGGGACTTGCCCCGTCCAGGCTCACGGCTATCCGTTTGATGCCTGAAGCTTTCAGCCTGGCAGTATTTTCAGGGGTCAGCAGGGTGCCGTTGGGGGCCATGACCATACGCAGGCCCAGCTTGTCTCCATAGGCCGCAATATCAAAGATATCATCCCGCAGCAGGGGTTCCCCGCCGGTGAGAATAATAATGGGGGTTCCCACCTCCCGGATCTGGTCCAGGAGTTTGAATGCCGCCTTTGTATCCAGTTCATTCTCATAGGGGTGGTCTTCTGCCACTGCCCTGCAATGTTTGCAGGCAAGGTTGCATCGCCGGGTGGTTTCCCAGGCCACAAGTCTCAAGGTATTGAGATCGCCGGGCTTTCCGCCGGGATGGCCTTTGGGGTGGCCGTGTGTTGCATGTGGATGTGTCATCAGGCGTTCAGCTCCCTTGCCACTTCAATGGCGGAATATGTGAGAATCAGGTCTGCCCCGGCCCGCTTGATGGAGAGCAGGGTTTCCATGATCATTGCTTTTGCATCCACCCACCCCATGAGTTCCCCGGCCTTCATGATCGAATACTCACCGGAAACATTGTATGCGGCAAGGGGTAAGTCAATCTCCTCCTTGAGCCTGCAGATGATGTCCAGATAGGGCAGGGCAGGCTTGACCATGATAATGTCCGCCCCTTCTTCAATATCCATGGTGGCTTCCCGGATGGCTTCCATGGCATTGGCCGGGTCCATTTGATAGGTACGCCTGTCCCCGAACTGGGGGGCGGATTCGGCTGCTTCCCGGAAAGGACCGTAAAATGCGGACGCATATTTGACTGCATATGACATCACCGGAATATGTGAGAATCCTTCGTCATCCAGCAACCCGCGAATTTCAGCGACACGGCCGTCCATCATATCCGAAGGTCCTACCATGTCGGCGCCGGCCTGGACATGGGAGAGGGCAGTGCGTGCCAAAAGATCAAGGGAGGCGTCGTTGTCTATGATGCCGTTTTCCACCACCCCGCAATGGCCATGCTCGGTGTATCCGCAAAGGCAGACATCTGTAATTACCGACAACTCGGGGACGGCGGACTTTACCTCTGCCACGGCTTTTTGCACAATACCGTCGGATGCATAGGCCTGGGTGGCCAGGGCATCTTTTTTATCAGGCACGCCAAACAGGATAATGGCGGGGATTCCGGCCTCCTTTGCCTCCACAGCTTTGGCAACAATATGGTCACAGGAGAGCTGGAAGTGGCCCGGCATGGACTGGATGGGCCGTTTTACCGAACTGCCTTCCACGGCAAACAAAGGCAGGATCAAATCATCCCTGGACAGTTTGGTTTCCCTGATCATTCGTCTGAAATTATCTGATGCCCTAAGCCGTCTGCCCCTGAAATCGGGAAACAACATTAGTTCTCCTCCTTTTTGATCTCTTCATCGGTCAAGTAACATGCCGGGTCTGAATCCCAGGGGTCATTTGCCACGGACTCGGCCCTGGCCCTGAAATTTCCGGCACAGATATCCAGCCAGCGGCATTCGGCGCAGCGGCCTTTGACATGTTTTTTCTTTTCTTTCATTTTCATGAGAAATTCATTCTCAGGATCGGTCCAGATTTCGGAAAAGGGTTTGTCCTTGATATTGCCAACGGAAATTTCCCGCCAGAATTGGTCCGGATGAACCTCTCCGTCCCAGGAGATGCAGCCAATGCCTCTGCCCGAGTTGTTGCCTTCATTCATTTCAAGAAGTTCAAGCACTTCGGCTGCCCGCTCCGGGTCTTCGTCCAGCAGGCGCTGATAGAGATAGGGACCATCCGCATGATTGTCCACCGTTAAAATTTCCTTGGCCTTGTTTCTGTCATGGAGGTCTTTTGTCCTGTCCATGATCAGATCAAGAACCTGCCGGGTTTCGTTGTGGGTCAGGTCTTCCTTGGCGATTTCAGATCCCCTGCCCGAATATACCAGGTGGTAAAAACAGGCCCTGGGGATATTTTTTTCTTCCAGAAGATCGAAAATGCCGGGAATATCTCCCACATTTCTCTTGTTGATCGTAAACCTGAGACCAACCTTGATTCCTGCTTCCTGGCAATTTTCAACCGCTTCCATGGCCCGCTTGAAAGATCCGGGAACCCCCCTGAACATGTCATGGGTTTTTTCAAGGCCGTCCAGGCTGATCCCGACATAGGAAAGCCCGATTTCCTTGAGTTGCTTTGCCTTGTCCCTGGTAATCAGGGTGCCGTTGGTGGAAATTACCGCGCGCATGCCTTTGGACACGGCGTACTGGGCATATTCAACCAGCCGGGGATGGATCAGGGGTTCTCCGCCTGAAAACAGCAAAACCGGCACACCAAAATCCGCCAGGTCGTCAATCATGGCAATGCTCTGTTCGTGGGTCAGCTCATTGTCATAGGAAATATCCTCGGATTTTGCGTAACAATGGACGCATTTCAGGTTGCATCTGCGTGTCATGTTCCAGACAACAACCGGTTTTTTGTCCTTAGAAAACTGCAAAAGGTGAGAGGGTAATTTTCCGGATTCCCGTGAATACCTGAGGGTATCGGATGGTTCGACAGTGGCACAGTAAAGCTTTGAAATTCCAATCATCTTATTTCTTTCCTGATAAGATTATTAAGGTATGTCTCATGGTCAATCAGGGCGTTTTTGGACAGGAAAAACCTTGATGCTCCCGTCTTTTCCCGGATCAGGTTGAAACCGTCGTAAAAATCGGTGTAAATTTTGGATAAAATTTCATCGGTGGTGGCGCTGTGGTCAATGAACTGCTGGATGAGAAAATCCGTGGCATCCTCCTCAAATACGATATTCAAATCATAGCTTTTGGAGACTTCCACCTCAATTTCTTTGATGGCGTCATGGAATTTTTTGATCTGCTTCACCGCATCCTCGACTTCCATGACATGGGTTGTATAATACTGGGCCACCATATTGCTCCGGATTTCCGTCAGGGTCAGACCGTGGCGGATGGAAAATATCTTCCAGTTTGACTTCACATAATCGGTAATATACTTCATATGATCGGCCAGGGCGGTATTATATTCCTGTTCAAACCTGGATTTCTCTTTTCCCAGAACAATGGCATCAAGGGTTGCCTCGGGGGCTTCCAGGACCTCCGGGGTCACTGTAAACTGCTTAATGGCGGTCGAGGGCAGTTTTTCTTCAAAACAGAGCAATCCGTCTTCCACCACACTCACAAGCCCCCTGGCGCCGGTATTTTCTCTGAATGCCCGTTTGGCAAACATCCTGAGTGCAGTATCCGTAAATACAATACGGATGCCGTAAGACAGAAAGTCCAGGCGTTTGCTGAGGATGACGGGGTTGTTCGGCATTTTAAGGATGGCGTAAAGATCGTCTTCGCTCAATTCATCCAGGATGCAACGGACAGGTACACGACCGATGAATTCAGATTCAAACCCATAAGAGACAAGGTCTTCGGAGCGGGTTTCCTTGAGCAGGTCCGCCTCTTTTCTGGCCTGGTTCAGCGAAGCCCCAAATCCTATGGATTGACGGCTCAGGCGTTTTTTGACCACATCGGTAAGACCGGAAAAGGCCCCGGACAAAATAAATAAAATATTGGCCGTATTGACCCGTTTCCGGGTTCGCTTGCCGGTGCGCTGATAGGATTCCAGTTCCTGCATCATGGATACGGGATCATGGGGCACCTTCAGGTCGACTTCGGTTTCCTCCATGGGTTTGAGCAGTGCCCGCTGCACACCGGTTCTGGACACCTGGGCACCGATCACATTGGGACTTGCGGCGATCTTATCGATCTCGTCAACATAAACGATACCGCATTCCGCTAATTCAATGTCATCATCCGCCTCTTTGACCAGGTCCCGTATCAGATCTTCCACATCTCCGCCCACATAACCGGTTTCGGAGAATTTCGTGGCATCCGCCTTTACAAAAGGCACACCGATTTTTTT
Organism: Desulfobacter sp.; assembly: GCA_036881925.1. GTDB lineage: Bacteria > Desulfobacterota > Desulfobacteria > Desulfobacterales > Desulfobacteraceae > Desulfobacter. The sequence continues at coordinate 81,634 of JBAJNJ010000020.1, read as the reverse complement.
GGCAATCAGCTTGATCAGATAGGTTTTGCCGATACCTGTGGGGCCGAGCATCAGGATGTTGGACTTGATATTGCCGGTGATTCTGGACATCCCGTCTTCAGTGGATTCCTGGTGGCGTATCCGATTGAAGTGGGTGCAGATTTTGGTGGACAACACCGATTTGGCTCTGTCCTGCTTGACCACGTATTGATCCAGATAGGCGATCAGCTCCGCAGGCTTTATATTAAAATCAATCAGTTCTTTTTTTCCCTTGGATGGCGGAGCACCATCTACTGCATCTTTCTGAGGGTGAACGGAAGGGGAGAGGATTTTGACGTTGCCGCCGAATTTTTTGTTTAAGAACTCTCCCAACTCTTTTTCTATTTTGCGGGGATCCTGTCCCGTGGTTTGAAAACTCATAATTGATTAATATAAGCCGGTTTTGCCGGAATTCAAGATGAATCCCGGTGGGTGCGTTTTTTTTCCTGGAAAAGCTGGCAGGGCTGACCCGAAGATTTGTATACGGTGATGCAGGGCAGTTGCCTGCTTTTGAATCCCATGGCCCGGCATCCGTTAGGATGGCTTGGATCCCAGGTCACATAGAAGAACTTGCATTTGTAACAGTTTCTTTTAAAGTCATCGGGCATAACAGCCTCAAAGTAAAAAAGCCACGGGCAATGTGCCCGTGGCTTTTTGTATTGTGGTGCCGAAGGGGAGATTTGAACTCCCACGGGTCGCCCCACACGCCCCTCAAGCGTGCGTGTCTACCAATTCCACCACTTCGGCATATTTATCTGTAGTTGCCTGCTATTCGGCTTTTTGTTCGACGGGTACGCTAGTTCCTTTCATGACACTTGTCTCGGCACGATTGCCTGAAATATAGGCCAGGCTCAGAGAAGTGATCATAAATATAATGGCCACACCGGTCGTGATCTTGGTCAGGATGTTGGCAGGTCCTGCGGCACCGAAGAAGGTCTGGCTTGAGCCGCCCATGGTGGCACCCATCTCAGCACCTTTGCCGGTTTGAAGCAGAACAATGAGTATCAGGAGGATACATACGGTCACATGTAATGTGATTACAACAGTTGTCATAATTTACTGATACCTTATTATATTTATAAATTGATCTGCTTGAAGACTTGCCCCGCCAACCAGGGCACCGTCTACATCCGCTATACCCATCAGATCGTTTACATTTTCCGGCTTTACCGAACCACCGTAAAGGATCCTTGTTTGTTCAGCCAGTTTCTTGGAGAATTTTTTCTCCAGAAGTTCCCGCAAAAACTTGTGGACTTCAGCCACTTGTTCCACGCTGGCTGTCTTGCCCGTTCCTATGGCCCATACCGGTTCGTAGGCAAGGACCAAAGTCCCGAGTTCCTCAAGACCAAAGCCTTTTAACCCATCTGAGACCTGTTTGTCAAGGACAAAAAACGTTTTTTCTTCATCCCGCTCTTTTTCTGTTTCACCGATACAAACCACGGGAATCAAACCGGCGGTCACAGCGGCACGGGTTTTCCGGCACACCAGTTCATCCGTATCCCCGAAAAACTGTCTCCGCTCGGAATGGCCGATCAATACATAGTCTGCACCGGCGGCACGAATCATATCTCCGGAGACTTCTCCGGTGAACGCGCCCTGGGTTTCAAAATGAAGATTCTGGGCCCCCAGACGGACCGGTGTCTCTTTAACGGTTTGCGCCACCAGGGGGAGGGCGAGGGTTGTCGGGGCGATCATGACGTCCACCCCGGTTACATCAACACACAACTCTGCCAGGCGGCCAGCAGCGGCAACCGCTTCCGGGCCTGTTTTGTGCATTTTCCAGTTGCCGGCAATCAAAGGAGTTCTATGCATTATTTGTCCTCCGGCTTAAAGGGCTTTGCCGACCATGGCAGCCAGGTCGATCATTCTGTGGGAATATCCGGCTTCGTTGTCATACCAGGCATAAACCTTGACCATATCCCCGTTAATCACATCGGTGCACGAGGCATCCACGATGGAAGAGAGGGGGCATGAGTTATAGTCGATGGAAACCAAGGGAAGGTCGCTGAATCCGAGGATGCCGGACAGGTTGGTATCTGCCGCCTTTTCCAATGCCTTGTTTACGGCTTCAATGGTCAGATCCTTTTTTTCCGTGGTCACAACCAGGTCCACCATGGAAACATTGGGTGTGGGAACCCTTACGGACTGGCCGTTGAGTTTACCGGTCAGTTCGGGCAGTACCAGGGAGACCGCTTTGGCCGCCCCCGTGGTGGTCGGGATCATGGACAGGCATGCTGCCCGCGACCTGCGAAGATCTTTATGGGGAAAGTCCAGAAGCCTCTGGTCTCCGGTATACGCGTGAATGGTGGTCATCAGACCGCAGACAATACCAAAATTCTCCATAAGGACTTTTGCCACCGGTGCAAGACAGTTGGTGGTGCAGGAGGCATTGGAGATGATGTGATGGGCGGACGGGTCATAATCATCATGATTAACGCCCATGACAATGGTGGTATCAGGGTCTGATGCCGGTGCGGAGATTATGACCTTTTTGGCACCACCCTCCAGGTGCTTGGAAGCGGTTTCCCTGTTCCTGAACAGCCCGGTGCATTCCAGTACGATATCCACATCCGCATCGGCCCAGCCGATCTGTCCGGGGTCCTTGAGCGCTGTTACGGCAATGGACTCTCCATCCACGGTGATGGCGTTCTCTTCTGCAGCCACGGTTTTATTAAACCGGCCGTGCACTGAGTCGTATTGAAGCAGGTGGGCAATGGTTCTGGTGTCTGTGAGATCGTTGATGGCTTTCACCCGGATGTCCGGGTTTTCCTGGGCAGCCCGGAACACCAGTCTTCCGATCCTGCCGAATCCGTTAATGCCGATATTAATGGTCATGATATCGTCTCCTTTCAAGACTTTGGGACTGCCGGGCGGCAGCCTTCCGGGCAGTTGACAACTGTCCGTTGTGATTTAGGACCGCTTGGTCCCTTTGAGAATATCGCTGGCCAGGGAAATACTTCTTTTGCCGTGCTCCACCAGGGATGCAGTGAGTTCTTCCATGGGCATTTTATCCCGGGATGCCACAGCTTTCATGAGAATGGGGAGATTGACGCCGGAAAGCACTTCCACCTGCCCCTCTTCAAGAAAAGAATAGGACAGGTTGGACGGGGTCCCCCCGAACATATCCGTTAAAATCAACACCCCGTTGTCGGAACGGACGTCTTTGATCCCTTTTTGTATTTTTTTACGTAAGCCGTCCGGGTCTTCTTTGATATCGATGGATATGGAAATCAGCCGTTCCTGGGGTTTGCCCAGGATAAATTCAAGGGTGTCGATCAATGTGCTGCCGAGTTGGGCATGTGTGACAATCAATATACCAGTCATAGTTCTTTTATATCCCTGTCGATGTCCCTGTGCATGATGCTGGGGGTCAGGCCCTTGCGGGTCAGTCGTTCAAACACGGCCCTTGCAATGGCGACGCTTCTGTGGCGGCCGCCGGTACATCCCAGTGCCAGGGTCAGGTATGCTTTGTTTTCTTTTTTATACATGGGAATCAGATAATCGATAAGACTGTAGTACTTTTTAAGAAACGTAACGGTTTCGGGGTTGGTCAGTACATAGTCTTTCACGGCCCCGGATTCCCCGTCCAGGGGCTTGAGTTCCGGTACAAAGTACGGATTGGCCAGAAACCGCAGATCCATGACAAGATCCGCATCCAGCGGGATGCCGTACTTATACCCGAAAGAGAGGATGTTCAGCTTCATCAGGCTGACGGCGGCGTCACGCTCCAGAATCATGTCCAGGATAACCGACTTCAGCTGGTGGACATTGTACGTACTGGTATCAATGATGTGATGGGCGAGCTGCCGGATGGATCGCATGGCCTTTTGCTCGGCCTTGATGCTGTCCAGAAGCCTGTTTTCACTGTCCAGGGGATGATGCCGCCGGGTCTGGCTGTACCGGGTTACCAGGGTTTTGGTATCGGCTTCCAGAAAGATAATACACGGCGTGATTCCCATCTCTTCAAGGGCTGAAATACCCGAAACAAAATTTTTGATGAAGGTTTTTGACCGCAGATCCATGACAAACGCAGCCCCTTTGACCTGGGGGTGATTCTTGAACGGCAGTTCAAGAACCTTGGGTACAAGTTCCATGGGCATATTGTCGATGCAGTAAAAGGATGCATCCTCAAATGCCTGGATGACGGTGGACTTACCGGACCCGGAGATACCGGTAATAATGTAAACCTTCTGGTTAGCCATACGTAAAATATTCAGTGCATTTAGAATTCCTCATCCTGCTCCAGGATGATCTGGTAAATTTCATCAATGGAACCGGCTTCTCTGAGCCGGTCTTTAAAACGATCCATTTTCAGTAACTTGGAAATTTGTGCCAAAACTTTCAGGTGGCCGCCGGTGCTGTTTTCCGGGGTCAGCAGGAGGAAAAAAATATGAACGGGTTTGTCATCAAGAGAATCATAATCAATTCCCTTGGTGCTGAGGCCAAAGCCCACGGTCACGGACTCAACCGCATCCAGTTTTCCATGGGGAATGGCGATTCCCCCGCCAATGCCGGTGGAGCCCAGGGCTTCTCTTTCCATCAGCACGGATGCGATCTCTTTGGCAGATGCCCGGGTTGACCGGGCAACCGCTTCGGCCAGCTCTTGAAGAACACCGGTTTTGTTGTCGGCCGACAGGTCAGCAATAATGGAATCTCTGTTTAGAATGTCACTTATTTTCATTGGGTCAACTATCCTCTGGGCTGAATCAGGCCCAGTTTTCCATTGTTATGTTTATAAAGAACATTCAGTTGCTCGGTCCGCGCATTGTTAAACACGAAAAAGGCTTTTTTGCCTGAGTTTAATTCTGCAACCGCATCTTCAATATCCATGGGTTTTGAATCAATGGGTTCCACAATGATCTGGGAGGTTGGGTCAATGCCGGAAACAGGGTCCTCCCGATTGAACTCCAGGGTGTCGGCCAAGCTGGTTTTGTCTCCGGACATGTGCCGCTTGACTTTTTCCTTGTGCTTTTTGATTTGTGCCTTGACCTTGTCCATCAGAGCGTCAATGGAAGAGTACATGCTTTCGGAGTGTTCCCTGGCATGAATGTTCAGCCTGTCACAGGTCAGTGTAATTTCGGCAATGTGCCTTATTTTTTCAACAGACAAAACCACATGGGCTTCGGCAGGGCTGTCCAGCATTTTATCAAACCGGTCCAGCTTTTTTTGCACATATGACTTCAAGGCGTCAGAGGAATCAATTTTCTTAAATGTTACGGTGGTCTGCATAAAAAATCCTCCCTAAAGTTGTTTCCGTTTGTTGGACGGCAGAATATTAAGCACTTTCCGGTATTTGGCAACGGTACGCCGTGCAATTTGGATATCGGATTCCTGTAGAATGGCTGCAATCCTGTCGTCACTCAGGGGGGCGTTGGGGTCTTCGTTTTCAATCAACTGCCGGATGCGCTCTTTTACACTGGCAGATGCCATTGACGCTCCGCCGGTCCGCTCAATAGAACTGTTGAAAAAATACTTGAGTTCAAAAAGGCCCTGGGGCGTATATGCGTATTTATTGGTGGTCACCCGGCTGATGGTGGACTCGTGCATTTCAATATCTTCGGCAATGTCCTTGAGTATCAGGGGGCGCAAATAGGCAATGCCTTTTTCAAAAAATTCGCGCTGGAACTTGATGATGCTCTCCATGACCAGGTAAATGGTTTTCTGGCGCTGGTGAATACTTTTGATCAGCCACGAAGCAGACTGCATTTTTTCATTGAGATAGGTTTTTGTCTCCTTGGGTATCTTTTTTCCGTCTGCGACCGCTTCCCTGTAAAATCTTGAAATTCTCAGTTTGGGAAGGCCATCATCGTTCATGACGATCTTAAACTCGTCCCCGACCTTGTATACGTATATATCAGGGGTGATATACGCCGGCTCTTCCGTGGCGAATTTGCGGCCCGGCTTTGGCTCAAGGTATTGAAGAATTTTAACGGCGGCCCGGACATCTTCTACGGAAATTTTAAGAGCCTTTGCAATCTTTTTGCTGTTCCGGTTTTCTAAATTTTTTAAATGATTGGTGATGATTTCAGTAATGATGTGATTTTTGATGCCAAGCTGTTTGACCTGTATCAAAAGGGTCTCACAAAGGTTCCTGGCACAAACCCCGGGGGGATCAAAGGTTTGCAGATGCCCAAGTATTTCATCCACTAGATCGGTCTCAACGCCGGCTGCCTGGGCCAGTTCCTCTGTTTCCGAGCACAGATAACCGTCCCGGTTCAGGTTGCCGATGATCATATGGCCCACGGCCTCATGTTCAGGGTCAAGGCCGGACAGCATCAGCTGCCATTTGAGATGCTGCTCCAAGGTCTTTTTTTCCGAAGTAAACGCCTCAAAATTGGGGGCTTCCGTGCTTTCGGATTCGGTGTAAATGCGGCCTGTGGAGTTATACTCGTTGATATAGTTTTCCCAGTCCGTGTCCGACCGGACCCGGTCCTCAATGGTGACTTCCTTGACCGGTGCCTCTTTTTCAGACTCCTGGGCATCACCTTCCTGGGCGGTGATTTTTTTGTCCGCCCCCTCGTCCGTAACGGTTTCCTCCAGGGCAGGGTTTTGCTCCATCTCCTGTTGGATCATGTCGGCCAGTTCAAGCCGGGAGAGTTGCAAAAGTTTTATGGCCTGCTGGAGCTGGGGGGTCATGACCAACTGTTGGGTCAGTGTAAGGCTTTGTTGTAATCCGAGTTCCATGCTAAAGTTTAAAATTATCTCCCAGATAGATTTTCTTGGCTATTTCACTTGAAATTATTTTCTCGGGGGGGCCGGACTCAATCACGACACCCTGACTCATGATATACGCATGGTCACATACCCCCAAGGTTTCCCTTACATTATGGTCAGAGATCAGGACCCCGATACCCTTGTCCGTGAGTTGGGATATGATCTGCTGAATATCGATAACCGCCAGCGGGTCGATCCCGGCAAAAGGTTCATCAAGAAGAATGAATTTGGGATCCGTGGCCAGCACCCTGGATATCTCAAGCCGCCGCCGTTCTCCGCCGGACAATGAGGCCGCCTTCTGGTGAGACAACCGCTCAATGCCCAGTTCATTCATCAATGCTGCCGCTTTTTTTTCAATGCTGGCACCGTTTTTGGGCAGAACTTCCAGGATAGCGGTAATATTTTCCTTAACCGTAAGCTTTTTAAAAATCGAGGATTCCTGGGGGAGATACCCGATTCCTTTCCTGGCCCGTATGTACATGGGATACTGGGTAATCTCTTCCCGGTCAAGGAAAACTGTGCCGCTATCAGGCCGGATCATGCCCACCGTCATATAAAATGTAGTGGTTTTACCGGCCCCGTTGGGTCCCAGAAGCCCGGTCACCTCTCCCTGGTTTACGTTCAGGTTGACCTTGTTGACAACGGTCTTGCCTGAATAGGTTTTAACCAGGTTTTCCAATACCAGGTGGCTCATATGTCTGTCTTTTTACTCCGGTTTACCGGTTGGCTGATTCTGGTCTTGGGAATCAAAAAAGGCCTGGACCCTGTTTTTACCGTCACTTTCCACCATTACCCGCTCCTCAAGACGGAACAGGGTAATTTTCTTCCCGGTCACCCAGCTTTTTCCGGTGAGCAGTTTCGGAGACTTTCCGGTGAGTACCAGCACTTCATTGTCTGCCGTATACACGGCTTTGTCCGCAAAAGCCTTGCGTTCCCCGGCTGTATACCGGACATTTCCCGTGGCAACGATCTGCTTGACATTGTTCTGGCCGTCTTCCCGGGTTTCCGAATTGTGAAAATATATCTTCACGGATTCAGCCAGAAGGACAGAGTCCTCGCGGGTTGCCCGGACATTGCCGATAAATTCCACCATGGACGCCCCTTGCTCCGCGATCATTTCATCGGAAACCACGTGCAGGTTGGAAGCCATGGCCTCTTTTTCGGTATCATTTTGGGTCTCTGCAGCCTGAAGGGGGAGGGAAAAGGTGGCTGTCAGGGTCAGAAGCAGGGCTGTCAAAACACATATGCCCAGGTTAGGGGAGTTCAAAATTTTCACTGAAATTTCCTTTAACATTTCCTTTTAAAACGATCCGGTTCTCATTCAATTCCGTCAGCATGGCGTCCGCTTCAAGCGTTGACTCCCCATCCTCAATCAAGACCCGTGAATCGGTGTGTATTATATGTGCTTTTTTTTCATAATGCAATGTCTCACTTCTCAGGATATAGGCCTGGTGGCGGACAATTACATTGGTTGTAAGGGTCAGGTCATGGGTTTTGGTGTTAAGTGTGCCATTGTCTGCCGTAAGCAGCACCCGGGTCTTTTCCCTGGTGTAAAAAACAAGATCCACATCTTCAAGAATGGCCTTGTCCTGTTCCTTGAGCAGGGTGGCGGACGACGCTTTGAGTTCCCATTCCGTGACCCCGTTTTTCTTGGAAACCTGTTCAAGAAGATTCAACTTGAGCGCAGCCTCGGAGTCCACCTTTATATCTTCAACGGTGATGGGGGTGGTCAACAGATGATTGACATAGTAAAAAATGCCGAGCCCGGCAAAAATAAGCCCCACCAATATTACCAGGGGAAGAATCAGTTTTTTTTTGCCCAAACTGCTCATGACAGAAAACCGGAAAGGATCCTTTCCCAGTCCCCTCTGGCCTTGAGTATCTGTTCGCAGATCTCCCTGACCGCGCCGCACCCGCCTGGTTGATCCGTTATGATGTCTGCATGCGCTCTGACATCGACAGGTGCGTCAGCCACTGTCACGGAAAGGCCTGACCGGGTCATGGCGGGCAGGTCCATGAGATCGTCTCCCATAAAGGCAATATGCCGGGCATCCACCCCTGTTTGGTCAACAATGGTGTTAAAGGCCTGGGCTTTATCCTTAATCCCGTCAAACATCAGGTCAATACCCAGGTTGTTGCACCGGTGAAGAAGGGCCTGGGAGGTTCTTCCCGTTACAATGCCTGCCTTCACACCGGCATCCATGAGCATACGCAGCCCAAGGCCGTCCCTGGAATTGAAGCTTTTCACCTGCTCGCCGGCATCGGTGTAGGTAATGCTGCCGTCGGTAAGCACCCCGTCCACATCCAGAAGCAACAGTTTGATATCTTTTAGTTTGTCTTTCATTTGCATGCTAACCGACTACGGTTTTAATGGCTTTCAGGGTGGACAAAAGGGATTCCATCTGATCCAGCGGCATGGAATTGGGGCCGTCGCAAAGGGCCTTATCAGGGTCCGGGTGGGTCTCCATGAAAATGCCTGTGGCGCCGGCGGCAATGGCGGCTTTTGACAGGGTGGGGACGAACTGGCGCTCTCCGGCCGAGGAACCGCCCTGTCCGCCCGGCAACTGTACGCTGTGGGTCGCGTCAAAGATCACCGGCATGTCCATTTCCGTCAGGATCTGTATTCCCCTGAAATCAACGACCAGGTTGTTGTAGCCAAAACTGGTTCCCCGTTCCGTGATGGCAATATCCCGGTTGCCGGCGGCATGGGCTTTCCCGATAATGTTCTTGCAGTCAAAGGGAGAAAGGAACTGTCCTTTTTTAATATTGACGGGTTTGCCTGTGGCGCAGGCCGCTACAATAAGATCGGTCTGGCGGCATAAAAAAGCGGGAATCTGGATGATATCAAGAACCTCGGCAGCCTTTTCCGCCTGACCGGGAAGGTGGATGTCGGAAATCACCGGAACATCCAGTTCCGTTTTGATCCGGTTCAGGATATCAAGCCCCTTGTCAAATCCCGGTCCCCTGAACGAGGTGATGGCGGTCCTGTTGGCTTTGTCATAAGACGCTTTAAATATATAAGGAATACCCAGATCTTCCGTAACGGCTTTTAAATGCCGGGCAATGGTGAGGCTGATCTCGTAGTCTTCGATAACACAGGGACCTGCAATCAGAAAAAAAACCGGAGATTGGTTTTGGGTCAGGTTAAAAAAGAAGTTTTGCATTATGAAAATCCTTAAAACAGTGGCATGTTGGGCCCCAAACTATAGTCTGAAACCATAAAAGTCAAGAATCTAAACCCGGGCCGTTTAAAAAGAGCGTCACCGTAGTGGGCAGGCCGTCTGCCGGCAGGGAAAATTCCTTGATAAGTCGGGCTTTTGCTGGTATTTTATGATGATTTTATTTTGCAGCAATCCAACATCTTGAAAAAATAGGTTATTTGATGAAAAAAATAGTTTTGACCCTGGTCCTTCTCGGGGTATGTATTCCCGTTATCTGGATTACCTTTCAAAAATACGAGGGCGCGGCGCCGGAAGTAAATGTCAGTCTGCCCTCCCAATATCTTAAAAAATCATATGAAATGAACCTGGAGGTCAAGGATTCAGGAACCGGCCTCAGGCGGGTGATGGTCTCTCTGATGCAGAACGGCAAAGAAAAAGTGTTACTGGATAAAACATTTCCACCGGCGTCACTGCTCACGCTTTCCGGGGCCAAGGTCCCGGAAGCATCGTTTACCATTCCGGTCGAGTCCCGCAAATACGGAATGAATGATGGGGAAGCGGTGATTCGTATTCTTGTGGAGGATTACTCCTGGCGGGGATGGAACAAGGGCAACCGTTTTTACGAGGAAAAAAAGGTGGTCATCGATACAAACCCCCCCCAGGTCAGTATTTTAACCCAGCAGCACAACATCATCCGCGGGGGAAGCGCCCTGGTGGTTTACAAAGTTTTTGAGCCGGACCTTGACACCGGTGTCGTGGTGGGAGACAATTTTTTCCCGGGACACAACGGCATGTTCCCGGATGAAAACATATATGCGGCCTTTTTTGCCCTGGACCATACCCAGGGGCCCGGCACCCGGATTTTTGTCCGGGCTCAGGATCCTGCCGGAAACCAGTCAAAAAAAGGCTTTTATTATTATATCAAGGATAGGAATTTTAAAACCGATATCCTGAACATACCGGACCGGTTCCTTGAGCGAAAAATGCCCGGCATTGACGTGGGCGACAAAGAGACTGAATTTTCAAGCACGCCGACTCCCATGCTCAGCAAATTTTTGTTTGTCAACGAGGAGTTGAGACGCCGGAATGTTGAACGGGTATTGTCCGTGCCTTCGGACACGGTGAACCGGGTCATGTGGGAGGGACGCTTCAGCCGCCTGCCCGGGGCAGCCAACCGTGCAGGGTTTGGAGACCGGCGGATTTATAAGCACAAAGGCAAGGAGATCGACAGGGCCGTTCACCTGGGCGTGGATCTGGCGTCCACTTCAAATGCACCGGTTGGTGCGGCCAATGCCGGACGGGTGATCATGGCAGACGACGAAGGTATTTTCGGCAACACTGTGATCATTGACCATGGTTTCGGCCTTGCCAGCCTCTACTCCCACCTCAGCACCATCAAGGTCGGGCAGGGGGATGAGGTGTCCAAAGGCGATATCATCGGCAATACCGGATTGAGCGGACTTGCCGGCGGCGACCATCTCCACTTTTCCATGATTGTCCACAATACCTTTGTCAATCCTCTCGAATGGTGGGACTCTGCCTGGATAAAGAACAACATTACCTCTAAGATCAAAGCAGTTAAAGACGAAACTAAATAACCGGGACGTATTTGGATGAGTGAATATCAGGTAAACAGAACCTATCGTGACATCAACGATAAGATAGCAAAGGGAGAGGCGGTTGTTGTCACTGCCGAGGAAATTATAGACATTGCGGAACAGGACGGGGTGGTGGAAGCGGCCAAAAAGATCGATGTCGTCACCACAGGGACGTTTGCCCCCATGTGTTCTTCCGGCGCCTTTATCAACATCGGCCAGTCGTCTCCCCTGGTCAGAACCACCAAAACTTGGTTCAACAATGTGCCGGCATACTCGGGCATTGCTGCTGTGGATTGCTATCTGGGAGCGACCCAGACCTGTGACGACGATCCGTTAAACAAGCATCATCCCGGAGAATTCAACTACGGGGGCGGCCATGTGATCCAGGACCTTGTGGCGGGCAAAGAGGTCCATATCCGGGCGGAAAGTTATGGTACGGATTGCTATCCAAACCTTAAAATAGAGAAAACCGTCACCCTGGAAGATCTTCCCAATGCCATGCTCTGCAACCCCAGAAATGCTTACCAGAATTATAACTGCGCCGTCAACCGGGGGGACCGGGTCAAGTACACGTATATGGGCACCTTAAAACCCAATGTAGCCAATGCCAATTACTCCACCGCAGGAGAACTCAGCCCCCTGTTCAACGACCCATATCTCAAGACCATTGGCGTCGGGACCCGGATTTTCCTGGGCGGGGCCCAGGGCTATGTCACCTGGACCGGCACCCAGCATAAAAAAGATGTGGCCCGGGGATTGAACGGGGTACCGTTGGCGCCCGCCGGTACCCTGGCCGTAACCGGCGACCTTAAGGAAATGTCGCCGGAGTGGCTGGTGGGCCAGAGCATCAGAGGGTACGGAATCTCATTGTCTGTCGGATTCGGCATTCCCATCCCCATTCTAAATGAGGAAATTCTTAAATACACTGCTGTGTCGGACAAAGATATTTTCACCCAGATCGTTGACTACGGGCATGACTATCCCCAGGCGGTTTCCAAATCCTACGGCCAGGTCAGCTATGCGGAGCTTAAAAGCGGCACCATCACGGTCAAGGGAAAAAAGGTGCCCACGGTTCCCTTGTCCAGCATGGTCAAAGCCAGGAAAATCGCCGATATACTCAAGTCAGAAATCCAGCGGGGCCGCTTCTTTATCGGCCACCCCCAGCACCTGTTCTGTTAACCGTTGAAAAAGAATCGAGCCAAGATGAAATCCAAGAAGAAAAACGCCTGGCGGGAGAATATAGAGGCTATTCTCATTGCTATTGTCATTGCCTTGTTTATCCGGACGTTTATTGTCCAGGCCTTTAAAATCCCTTCGGGTTCCATGCTGGAAACCCTTCAGATCGGGGACCAGATCCTGGTCAACAAGTTTATCTACGGGGTAAAAATTCCGTTTACCGGCGGCAAGACTCTCATCCCGGGCAAGTCGCCGGAACGCTCGGATATTGTGGTGTTCAAATATCCGGAAGATCCTTCCAAGGATTATATCAAGCGGGTGGTGGCCATCGGCGGTGATACGGTTGAACTCATTGATAAAGCGCTCTACGTCAACGGCAAGCAGGTCATGGAGCAGCCCTGGGCCGAGTTTAAGGATGAGCGAATTATTCCGGGACGATTTAACAACCGGGATAATATGCAGTTGCTCACCGTTCCGCCCGGCAAGCTCTTTGTCATGGGTGACAACCGGGACAACAGCCATGACAGCCGGTTCTGGGGATTTGTAGACCTCAGCGCCGTTAAAGGAGAGGCATTTATGATCTATTGGTCCTGGAACAAGGACAGTTTTGGCGTCCGGTGGAACAGGATCGGAAATCTTCTATTTTAAGGACTTAAACCATGCGGTTTGATAAAAAAGATATCCTTGATATCCAGTCGCTGAGCCATGAAGAAATCGCCATGATTCTGGATACGGCCCAGGGCATGAAGGAAATTTCAGAGCGGCCCGTAAAAAAAGTACCCACCCTCAGGGGAAAAACCATTATCCTGTTTTTCCAGGAGCCGTCCACAAGGACCAAGCTGTCGTTTGAACTGGCAGCCAAACGGTTGTCTGCGGATACGGTATCCATTTCCAAAAGTTCGTCCAGTATTGTCAAGGGAGAGACCCTGATTGACACGGCCAAAAACCTCGAAGCCATGAAACCGGATGTGATCGTGATGCGCCATTCGTCTTCCGGTGCGGCATTTCAGCTGTCAAAGCGGGTTGGGTGCTCCGTAATCAATGCCGGGGACGGCATCCATGCCCATCCATCCCAGGCATTGCTCGACATGATGACCATCCGGGAGGCAAAAGGCCGTCTGGATAATCTGACAGTGGCCATTGTCGGCGACATATCCCATTCAAGGGTGGCCAGATCCGATATTATCGGACTATCCAGAATGGGAGCCGATGTCAGGATCTGCGCTCCCCGTACCATGATTCCTATGGGCATTGAGCAGCTGGGATGTTCTGTGGCCCCTGATATGGAATCCTGTGTGGCAGATGCGGACGTGGTCATGATGCTCAGGATTCAAAAAGAGCGCCAGGGCAATATCCTTTTTCCAAGCGAGCGGGAATATGCAGGGCTTTACGGCCTGAACAAAGCCAGGCTGGCACTGGCCAAGGACGATGTCACGGTCATGCATCCCGGCCCCATGAACCGTGGGGTTGAAATTTCCAGTGATATCGCGGATTCCGGATGTTCAATGATACTGGACCAGGTCACCAACGGCGTGGCCTTGCGTATGGCACTTTTTTACCTTGTGGCGGGAGGCAGCAGGCATGCAGATACTGATTAAAAGGGCCCGGGTTGTTGATCCGGGAAACATTGACGGATACAAAGACATTCTCATCAGAGACGGGAAATTCCAAAGTATCACAGATCCCGGCCAGGCAGAGGAATCAGACGGTTTACAAGTCATTGACGCCAAGGGATTGACTGCAATCCCCGGGCTTATTGATGTCCATGTCCATTTACGGGAGCCGGGACACGAATACAAGGAAACCGTTGCATCCGGCCTCAGGGCCGCTGCCAGGGGAGGATTCACTGCGGTGTGCGCCATGCCCAACACCACCCCGGTCAATGACAATGCCCAGGTTACTGCATTTATAATAGACCAGGGAAAAAAGGCCGGAAGTGCAAAGGTCTATCCGGCCGGTGCCGTTTCCCTGGGATCTTCCGGCATATCCCTGGCAGAAATCCATGATATGAAACAGGCAGGCATACGTGCGGTCACAGATGACGGCCTGCCCGTCTCCAGCTCACAGCTCATGCGCCGGGCTCTGGAATATTGCAAAACCATGGACATCCCGGTCCTTGTCCATGCTGAAGACAAAGACCTGGTCAACGGCGGGGCCATGAACGAAGGGCCACGGGCTACACAACTCGGCATCAAAGGCATTCCCAATGCTGCGGAATCCGTCATGGTCAACCGCGATATTGCCTTGGCCGAACTCACCGGCGCCCGGGTCCATTTCTGCCATATGAGCACGGCCGAATCCATTGAGGCCATCCGCCAGGCAAAGCAAAAAGGAATTCCCGTCTCTTGTGAAACCGCACCCCATTATTTTTCCCTGACCGATAATGACATCCCCCCTTATGACACCCATTACAAAATGAATCCGCCCCTGCGTTCCGAAACCGACCGCCTGGCCATTATCCAGGGGCTTAAAGACGGTACCATTGACATGATTGCCACGGACCACGCCCCCCATCATGCCGATGAAAAAGACCTGGAATTCGACCGGGCCGCCTTTGGCATCATCGGGCTTGAAACTGCGTTGCCCGTATCTTTGAAACTGGTGGAACAAGGGCATCTTTCCCTGCCGGAACTGGTGGAAAAAATGGCAAAAGCCCCGGCCGCACTCATGGGGTACAACAATGATATCACGCCCGGTAATCCTGCGGACCTGACCCTCATTGACCCGGAATCCAGATTTACCGTTGATCCGGACACCTTTTTGTCCAAAGGCAGGAACACCCCGTTCAAGGGATGGGAGGTTACCGGGGAAGCTGTCATGACCCTGGTGGACGGCAATATCGTTTATTCAAGGCAATAAGGCAAGGGAAGATGACCGAGAAACACAGCATCCTGGTGGTGGACGATGAGATCAGCATGCGGGAGTTCCTTGAAATGCTGCTCTCCAAGGAAGGGTATGCAGTGACTCTCGCCAAGAACGGCAAGCAAGCAGTCAACCAGATCCAGAAAAAGTCGTATGACCTTGTGCTCACGGATATCCGGCTCGGTGACATCACCGGGCTTGACGTGCTCAGGGCCGTTAAAAAGGCAAACCCCGGGACCGTGGTCATCATGATCTCCGCCTATTCCACCACAGAAATTGCTGTGGAAGCCATGAATGAAGGGGCATATGATTTTGTTCCCAAGCCCTTTGACAACAATGAACTCCGCCAGACCATCGCCAAGGCTCTGGCACTCAAAACCCTGGAGCATGAAAAAGCACACAGGTCTTCCCTGCTTAAGGACCATCTGCATTTCAACAGTATCATCGGGAACAGCCCGGGCATGCAGGCCATCTACCAGCGGATCCGCCAGATCGGCCCCACCAAGACCAACGTATTGATCACCGGGGAAAGCGGCACGGGAAAAGAGTTGATTGCCCGGGCCATCCATGAAAACTCGGAGCGCAAGGACCAGCCCTTTGTGGTGGTCAACTGCGGCGGCATCCCGGACACTCTCATGGAAAGCGAGTTTTTCGGCCATGTCAAAGGATCGTTCACCGGTGCGGTTGCAGATAAGCACGGCTTATTCGAAGCCGCCGATAAAGGCACGATTTTCCTGGATGAAATCGGAGAACTGTCCACCTTTCTCCAGGTCAAGCTGCTCCGGGCTGTCCAGGAAACCCGGTTCAAGCCCGTAGGGGGCACCACGGAAACCGAGGTGGATGTCAGGATCATATCCGCCACCAACAAAAAGTTGGAACAGGAGGTCATTGACGGAAATTTCAGGGAAGATTTGTTTTTCCGCCTCAATGTCATTCCCATCAAAGTTCCGCCCCTGCGGGACAGGAAAGGGGATATCGAGCTGTTATCCGCCCATTTTACCGAAAAATATTCAAAAAAACTGGGCAAAGACATCACCAAGCTCTCCTCCTATGCCATTGATTTTTTGAACAAATACCCCTTTCCCGGCAATGTCCGGGAGCTTGAAAACCTGATCGAGCGTTCCGTGGCCCTCTCTTCCACCAACATCATCCTGCCCGAAAGTCTTACCATTTCCACTCATAAAAGAAGGCGCTGGATAGAAGGGATTAAGGGCCCCCGGTTTGACCTTGATGATGTGGCGTCCGGCGTTGATTTGGATGATATCCTGGCTACCATTGAAGCTGCATATCTTAAAAAAGCCATGGAATTATCTGGTGGAAATAAAAAACAAGCCGCAGAATTTTTGGATTTAAGTTTAAGGTCCATGCGTTATCGCCTGGATAAAGCACAGGCAAGTGATACTGAGTAAATATGCTGGATTTTACTTTAGATGCCTATAAAGTTTATCTGGGTTTATTAAAAAAACATCATCCTAATATCATTACTTTTAGTGAATATTTTTCAGGCAAGGGGCATCTCAACTCTTTTTGCATCATAAGACATGATGTCGACAGAAACCCTGAAAGCGCACTAAAAATAGCCGAGGTCGAGAATGATATGGGAATTCGTTCCACATATTATTTCAGAACAAAGAAACATGTACTCAACATAAAAATTCTTCGGAAAATAAAGCGATTGGGCCATGAAACAGGATACCATTATGAATCCTGGGCAGATCATAAAGGAGAACCTTTAAAGGCGCTACAGGATTTTCAAGCGAATTTGGAAACGCTGAGAAGATGGGTTCCTGTGGATACGATCGCCATGCATGGACGGCCGTTAAGCGGTTTTGACAATAGGGATATGTGGCAAAAGGAAGGCCGTGCCGGTCTTTTAGGCAGTCGTTTCAATATCACAGGAGAGGTTTATCTGGATATTGATTATTCGGACATCGCATATATCAGCGATACGGGAAGAAACTGGCACAGTTCAGCCTCTAATATTCAGGACAGGGTCGTTTCTCAAGTCACTCCGGATTTCAAAAACAGGGAGGCCTTGTTAGCGTTTCTGGAAAAACCTCATCCTAAAATGATATTTCTGACGCATCCGGAAAGATGGCAGGACAGCGTTGAGGGATACGCATTACAGATGGCAAAGGACTGGCTGATTAACCTGATAAAAATGGCTCTTTGATGAAAAAAATTTTTTTTGTATCAACCGGCAGGTGCGGCACAAGGCGCATCTATGAAATATTGAAGGAAAAATGTCCGGGTACTGTTGTCCGTCATCAGATGCCATGCTCAAGACTTGCTAACATCGTCGGAAATTTGATGTATATCTTCGGGCAATCAGACCGGATCAAAAAAATATTTTGTAATATCATATTGGCAAGACATCCCCACAAAAAACATTTTATCTCATGCGATCCATTGACGGCAATGATGATTCCTTACCAAGAAATATTAAATCCAAACACCATGGTTATTCATGTCTACCGGCCTAAAAATACTTTTGCAGATTCTTTTTTTCGCCGCTCCCGAACCAGGGTGAAAAGCCTTATCGCGCATAACTTCATTCCCTTCTGGCAGATAGGAGTCTGGCCTTTAGAAAATATTTTAAATAAAAATATAAAAAATAAATATATCCGGGTTCATGAGTTGAAATACGATTTTTTTCAAAAGCAATATTCAAAGAATCCAAACTTCAAGCAGATAACCATGGAAGAGGTTTTTAAAAGCGATTTTCTGGAAAAAACAATCAATTTATTTTTAAATCAAAACTTATCCATTTCAAATAAAGATTTGGCGATCATTTCAAATCATTAAATCGGGCGTGTCTGAATATGGAACATCACATTGAGAAAATAAAACAAATGATTGACCGCTTTGATTTCTTGTTTTCATGGCTGAGATGGTTTTATCCAAAATCAGAGGGAATTCATTTGGTTTACTTGCTGTATTATTTTCCGTATCAGAAGATTTTAAGGCTTAACGGTTCTTTCCCATGGCCGGTTCACCACACCTCCCGGATTCTCTTCTCAAAATATCTTAAAACCGGAAACAGAAGTGCTCCCGGAATGAATGCAAACGGATATATACAGGCGCGTAACGGCATATGCATTGGATCCAATTTCAGAATGGGGCCGGGGGTTGGCTTGATCAGTTCAAATCATGATAAAAATGATTATGACAAGCATGCGCCTTCAGGTCCTATCATAATAGGTGATAATGTGTGGATTGGTATGAACGCCGTTGTGTTGCCGGGTATCACCATAGGAGACAATGTCATGATTGGTGCTAACTCAGTCGTTACAAAGAATATTCCATCGCACTCAATAGCTGCGGGAAACCCTTGCAAGGTCATAAAAGAGAAACCCGGTTACACCGGAAAAGACTATACCATTGTCTAATCCGAAAAAAAGTCATAACAAATTTAGTTTGCTGATCTCATTTGCGCTTGCACTACTGATACTCATTTTTTTTATACATCATCACCAGCGCGTGATGGATATTTTTTTCAAACTCCGCCCGGGATGGTTGCTTGTGGGTTTTTTTTCTTACTTGCTAAACTATATGTTCAGGGCCAGCCGCCTGAAAGGGATGATCGGACGGAAAAATATTAAATACAGAGACGCATTCAACTATGCGTCGACCCACGGCGTTTTTTCTTATTTCCTGCCTTTAAGAAGTGGGGATGTATCCCTACCGGTTATGCTGAAAGCGAGTGGTTTAGCGGATTTTAAAAGAGGAGTCGGCATCCTGTTTAAAACCAGGCTGTTGGACATTGCCGCACTTGGGATGTTCAGTCTTATCGCTTCATATTTTGGCGCACGAATGATTCCGGTGTCAGTTCAATTCATTTGGGGAATAGCTGCGGCAGGAATGACAAGTTTGTTCTTTTTAATCGGCCTCATGGATAAAATTGCTTTGCTGCTTCCGAAACGGTTTTCATTTTCTGATACAAAGTCTCCCGATTTTTTTCTCATTCGCCCCTATGAATTCTATTTGACGCTCCTGATATGGACAAGCCTGTTTCTAAGCCAGTTTTGCATGATTCGCTCTATTGGACTGGATTTATCGGTTTCAGAAGTTCTTTTTATTTTAACCATTCAATTCCCCATGCAATTGATTCCGATCCAGGGGTTCGCAAACAGTGGAAACCATGAAGGAGGATGGGTGGCAGCATTGGTACTTATGGGGTTTTCAGCCAGTGACGCCATGGCCAAAGCGCTTGCCTCCCATTGCGTACTGATTGTTTATGTTTTAGGACTTGGCTTGGTCGGTATACTTTTTGCTAAATCCATTGGCAGTGCTATTGGCACTCTATTTAAATCCATCCGACTATGGAGATGAAATGATTAAAAGTAAAACTGTTTGTGTTGTTGTGCCCTGCCATAATGAAGAGACCCAGATCAGAACTGTAATCACTACCATGCCCGAATATATTGATTCAATTGTAATCGTTGATGACAAAAGCCGGGACAGGACCGTTGATGAAGTCAGAAAAATGATCCGGAATGATCAGCGAATCGTACTTATCGAGCACGAAAAAAACCAGGGCGTTGGCGGAGCAATTGCAAGCGGTTATAAATGGGCCAGGGACAATAATATGGATATGGCCGTGGTTATGGCGGGTGACGGCCAGATGGACCCCGAAGATTTGCCAGCTTTGATGGCACCTGTTGTTAACGGAAAAGCGGATTATTCAAAGGGAAACCGATTGTTTACAGGGGAGGCCTTTAAAAAAATTCCCAAAATCAGATATCTAGGCAATGGTTTTTTATCATTGTTCACAAAAATAGCATCCGGATATTGGAACATTGCAGATTCTCAGTCGGGATATACTGTTGCCAACAAAAAAATCCTGCAAACCATTGACTGGGACAGAATGTATAAAAGATACGGCCAACCCAACGATCTGTTGGTCCGCCTAAATGTTGAAAACTTCAGAGTTGCTGATGTGCCTGTTGAGCCGGTTTATAATGTTGGAGAGGTGTCCGGAATAAAGATTCATAAAGTTATATTCACAATCGGATGGCTCCTGATGAAGCTGTTTTTGTGGCGGATGAAAGAAAAGTATATTATCCGCGATTTTCATCCCCTGGTGTTTTTTTATCTTTTGGGAGGCATGTTCAGTGTTTGCACCGTTCTGCTTTTCACGCGGGTATTTGTCATGTGGTATTTAAATGCTCATATTCCATCCATAAATGCGTTGGCCGCAATGTTTTCCTTTATGAGCGCAAGCCTTTTCACTCTTTTTGCAATGTGGTTTGATATGGAGGCCAACA
The DNA here is from genome assembly GCA_036881925.1 of Desulfobacter sp. Taxonomy (GTDB): domain Bacteria; phylum Desulfobacterota; class Desulfobacteria; order Desulfobacterales; family Desulfobacteraceae; genus Desulfobacter. The sequence goes on along the minus strand of JBAJNJ010000020.1, from coordinate 60,838 downwards.
GGGAGCTTAAAGTGATGTATCATTCCTGAATTGAGAAAAAAGCAAATAAGGTTCAAATCACATCACTTTCCCAGTCTATTTAAAATGGCCACAGGTATTGTTGCCGTATAGACTTCATTGTCAATCAGATAGGAAGGCGTGCCTGTGATTTTTAACTGTAGTCCGGAAACAATATCCCTCAGTAATTTATCATTAACAGGCTGTGTATTAATCGCGTTTTTTAATGTATCCAAATCAAGTCCGGTATCTCTGGCGATCTGCTTCAGGAATATTGCTTTTTTATCTATATTGTAGTGGTACAAATAATCGTTTACCTCCCAGAATTTTCCAACATCGGCTGCATGTATTGCAATCCGGGATAATATTCCGGAACCCGGATTCAGGTTCTGGGCAACGATCGGATTTACAGCCTTATCCATGGGAAAGTGTTTATGCACCAGTCTGATTTTATCGGAATGCTCTGCAATTAAATGTCTCAGGAAAAAATGCATTTTCCGGCATTGGAAACATTGATAGTCAGCATATTCGATGATCGTTAATTGCGGCTCCTCAGCTCCAATCCATGGACTCCCGTCTTTGGTTACACCTGTGTGAAGATTCGTACCACCGGACATATCCGGTCTCATTTCCCAATAACGGGGAACAATGAAATAAACAATCAATACAATACATGCAAATCCCCCTGCACTTAAGGCCATTGCCTTCCGGCAGGAGATTAGAAGCTGAATTTCTACGAGAATCCCTTGTTTGAAATTTTTGGGATCAACCCTTCTTTTGAGCAGCCAGAACAGGTATAAAAAAGAAAAATTAACCGCATACAGACCGATACACATAAAACAATAGGAATGGATTTTAAAAGCAGAAATAATCCCAAGCCACAGACTGACAATACAAAATACCAGAGACAGGCCTATGAAAAGATATAATCCGTTTATCCGTTTCTTTTTGAAATTCTTGAAAATAACAAACAAAACGGACATGAAAGCATAGCCCAGCATTCCCCACAGAGGAACGGGCAGATTCAAAAAAATCGAATAAGAACTCTGGGAAACAGTGTCACAATTCACTGCTTTGGAGACCGCACAAAAGCTTGCATAATAAATATCCGTGTAAACTTTATAGTGCGAGTAACTCAGATAAGAGGAAAGGCCAATGCCTGTAATTAATAGCAGGATAAGAATAATAAAGTAAATGACAGGTACTTGTTTTTTATCTGGGTCAGGTCTCTTTGTCATTCCTGTCTTCAATTTCCTTAAAAATTACTGGCTCAATGATATCAAGATCTACAGGCACGGATAAGTAAGACTCCCGAATTGATCCCAACCACTCTTTCAGCATAGACATATCATATAAAGAAAAAATGATTTCAAGATTTTTTTTTACCTTGTCCGCGTTATTCATCCGGGTGTGTGTTTCAATGCGTGCAAGGTGGACAAAGGAATCAATATCGGTCCCTTGAAGAGCCTGTTCTAACACTGGCAGCGCTTTACTATGTAAATGCAGGCGGTTAAGTGAATTGGCTACGTACAGCAACAACCTGGGATTACCGGGCTCTATCTCCAAACCACTCTCAAAGGAAGCCAGGGCTTCCTTATAGTTTCCTTTCCAGAATAGCGCCCGTCCTCTGGCCAAATGGTATCTGCCGTCCCAATGTCTGCGTGACAGTAGAAAATCAGCATGAGATAACGCTTTGTCCCACTGCCGGGACATCATCAGGGGATTGATAATATAATAATGAGCGATAAACGACTCTGGATCAACTTTTAAGCCCTGTTCATAAAGCGCGATGGCTTTTTCATAGTCTTTTTTCTGATTGTAGTAAATAGACGCCATATTCACATAGGTGCCTGATTTGGCGGTTTTTCTGGGGCTGTATTTATCAAGGGCCTTTTCAAAAAGGTCTAGTGCCATATCATATCGCTCGGGGTGTATGCTTTTTTTTCCCCAGGCCAGGTCTGTGGCAAGGACATTGTAGGGCCTGGCATGATTGGGCGCTTTCTTTAAAGCGTCAATCCATAATGTATCATTACTTTTCCATACTTGGTTGCGGATAAAGGTGGCAGATCCCAGGCAGATAAGTATAAAAATGGCGGTAACAGGCAGGATTTGATTCGGCAAAGACGTATGCCTGTTGCACAAAGTTTGGAAATGAAAAACTGCCCCTGCCAGCGGCCAGAATAAAAAAAGGCTGGGCAGGTAATTTCTGTGCTCAAAAAAAAGTTCTAAAGGTATAATTGACGATTCAACGATATGATTAAGAAAATAGAATAAAACAGCAAAGGAAACGATCGGGGCACGTTTCAACGTCAAAAGGGAAGAACCACATGCCGCAAAGATTCCCAATATGCATGCAAGGGTTGATGCTGGGGAAAACAGTGATGTTGAAATTGTGATATCATGGGCAATGGAAAACCGTGAGGGAACCGGATAAAAAATTTGCCCCAGGTATTTAAACAAAACCCTGGGTTGTGTGAGAAGCCGCTCTTCCATGGTAAAGTTTCTATTGGAGTACAACTCCACGAACGCCGGGAGCATTTTTCCCGTATACAATGTAATGACACCAAAAGTTATTAATCCGGTAAGAATGACACCCCCTATAAATATCCGCTTTGATTTCAAGGTATCCAACTCTTGAAAGAAAACAAGCTCGACGAGTAGAAGTGCCAAGGGAAAAATACTTGCATTTTCCTTGGATCCGAATGCCAGCACATACGCAAGAACACATCCGACACTCCAAAACAATGTAGATGCCGTCGACTCAGACTGGCGGGCGCTGATATAACAGTAAATACCGATGATATAGAACAAAGCTGCGAGCTGAGCCATTCTCTGGACAATATATGTAACGGCTTGCGTTTGAATGGGGTGCAGGGCCCATGCAAGAGCCGCCAGCAAAGCAATCTGAAAAGCAAACCGTGATTTGTCTTTCAGGCGAGGAGAGCCGTATAAGCGCAACAGGGTGAGCAGCAGTATTAATGCGGTCAATATGTGGATGGATATATTCACAATATGAAACCCAAGGACGTCGGACTGGTGGAAAAACCAGTTCAGGGCAAAGCTGATATTGGCTACCGGGCGGTAGGGTCTCTCACGTATCTGAAGATGATCCTGAGGGTTGGAATACGCAGCATGTATCAATGCATTTTTATCCAGACGGGTAGCATGAAGGTGGGGATTGTCAACAATGACAGGCCGGTCGTCAAAATGCCATGTGGAATGGAATGTATTAGAATATGCAAGAATGACAGTTGCACAGATAAGCAAAAATGAACAAAACAGTTTATTTTTCGAAAAAGATCGCATGATGTCACTCTTATTGAAAAAGAAGTCGGCCTGAAAAGACTTTCAGGCCGACTAATACAAATTGTCTAAACATTAATTACTGGTTTCTTATTCGTTTTGTATAGGTGCTGTTGGTCCATCCGGCGACAGCACCAGTATAGTCAGCTGGGCATCGGCCACTTCCATCCCTTACTTGTATAGTAATATTGACGTTGGGATCGGCGCCGACAATTACGCCAGTGTTAGCGCCTGTAAAGATATAACCAGCTCCACCATTCAGCTGTGCAACAGTTGGTGTAGCTGTATTCGTAGGAATGGCAAAGTAGTCGGCAACAGCCGCTGCAAGCCCTGCGGCATCAGCCTCAGTGCCAGTACAAAAAGACTTATTTCTGTAGGCGATGAAGTTGGGAATTGCGATTGCCGCCAGAATACCGATAATCGCAATAACGATCATCAACTCAATCAGTGTAAATCCAGCTTTGCTTTGTTCTTTCGTCATTGGTTTTCTCCTTTGATTTTTTGTGGATTAAAAAAACTTTGGGAGAACTTAATGCATACATCATGCCAAGCAATCAAATGCAGATTCTCTTATATAATATTAAATCACATCGGGGAATCACGTGTTGCGACGGCTAAATGTGACATTTTCCGGCAGATCGTTCCAAAAAATGTTTTCTATTGGGAATAAGACACAGGATGCTGGTGGCTTGTTCGCATTGAAAAAGGCCTGATATGCCATATTGAAAATATATAGAGTAAAATTTTATTTTATGCTGTTTTTTACTTCCTTGCACTATTTTTGCATCGTTTTAAAATTTAAAGATAAAAATTATGAAAAAAAACAAATTGAAAATATCAGGGAGTGGCTTCTCCCTGCTTGAGTTGATGATCGTTATTGCGATCATCGGTATCATCTCCTCAATAAGCATTCCCATGTTACTGAATCCCGAGCACCGGGTTAAAAGAGTCGCCCGGGAACTTATGGGAGATATGCAGGGTGCGCGAATGGGTGCGCTCAGGTCCAATATGGACTGGGCCATCGTATTTGATACAGCGAACGATCGGTATCTTATATGCTCTGACCGTGGTGCGGATAATACCTGGTCAGCCACAGCAGATAATACGATTGTAAAAACAGTTAATTTTGATGCACATTCCACCGGGGTTGTCTATGGCCCCGGGGCGGCGGCATTTGATGCCACTGCGGCCCAAAACCCTTTGCCGGGAGATGCTGTCAGCTACAATGCCAATATACTGACCTTTAACTCCCGGGGGAGCTGTAATTCCGGATTCGTTTATCTGGCTTACAATAACGCGGCTTATGCCGTGGGAACGCTCAGCACAGGAATCGTAAGAATCCGGCATTGGAATAACGGAGCATGGCGATGATCAGAATGATATCTAATGAAAAGGGGTTTTCCCTGATCGAGTTGATGATTGCCCTGGCGATTTTCAGCATGATTGTCGGATTTATGGCGACGTCCAAAACCAGGCAACAGGAAACCAATGTAACACAACTCCAGGCGGTTGAAATGCAGCAAAACGTGAGGACGGTTATGTTTATGATGAAAAAAAATATTCGTCAGGCCGGTTTTAATCCAACAGCTTCGGACCAGGGACAGGGTATTATCACCGCCACGGCCACATCTTTTTCCTTCAGCTACTACAACACCGATACAACAGCGCTTGATACGGCAACATATGTATTTGAAGATGATGAGGGGGATGGGGATATGGATATAACACTTAACGGTACTATCCTTGCTGAAAATATCCAAAATCTAAGCTTCACATATTATGATGAAGACAGAAATACCCCAGTGGCGGATGTCGACGATATCCGATCGGTGGATATCACCATCACCGCAGCCGTTGATCAGGACGAACTGGCACGTGCCGCCACCCGGACATTGACGACAAGTGTTTATATGAGAAATATGGGACTTTAGATGCAGGACAAAACAAAAATAGATGCCAATGCCGGTTTTACCTTGCTTGAGTTGTTGCTTGCCCTGGCGATATTTGCCATAGGTATATTGGGTCTTGCCAACATGCAGCTTCGCTCGACCAACGGAAATACCCATGCCAGAAAAGTTTCCGAAGCATCCGAATTTGGCCAGGGTGAAGTCGAACAAGTCATGGGAATAAGTTACGCAAAGCTGGCCAACGGTACGACCGTTACAGTATCCAATGGCTATACCATAACAAGAACGGTAGCCGACGCTCTTGATTCAGACGGCAATACGATTCCAGGGCTTAAGGAGATCATTGTAACGGTAAATGATCCCCAGGGGAATCAAAGATCGTCATTACGAATTACCAAACCTGCGAACATGTAACAAAATTAAGGGTGAATAAAATGAGACAGATACATTTCTCAATTCATACACTAAAGAATGAGGATGGTTCCGCCATCATAATGGCGTTGCTCACTCTGGCGGTGCTCACTGTTATCGGCATTACGTCGGCCAGCACAAGCAGGGTGGAGTTGACTGTGGTCAGAAACGAGCAAATTTACCAGATTAATTTTTACCAGGCTGAATCCTGCGCCAATGAAGCGGCCTACTATATTGAAAGTGAAGCGGATACATCCAACCTCATACCGGACTACAGCGACTTGGGCTGGATGAATACAAACGACGGCAATCTTGATTTGAGCGACTCCGGCAACTGGGTGTCAACCGGTGATGAAGATAATGATAATGCAGCAACGTCACAAGTCGGAAACATCCAGAATTCAAACTATTCAGCCATTGCAAAGGGACCTAGAGACGGCAGTTCTCTTGATATCGGCTCATCCAGACTATACGAATTTGCCGCATATGGAAAATCAGAATCTTATAACGGAAATGCCGTAGTGGAGGTCGGGTATTTAAAAAGGTTTTGAAACAGACAATCCACAACCAATGAGATTTAACCTGCTCCTGTTATATTTCATCTGCTTTTTGTCATATTTAAAAAAAAATTTAATTTGAAATACAATGAATTTTTGCCCGGACCCCGGTGTTTAAGCTCCGTATTAACTATTTACGCTGCGGTTCGCATTATTTTTGCAAATAATTTTAAAACGAAAATACCAAACCATTGAGAGAATACGATGTGCAGGAGGTACGATGAAGGCTAAAAAATGTATGACCAAAGCCATGAAAACAGGACTTTTGCTGGATATTCTGATATGCACTATGGCCTTATGTGTATTCACACCCGCAAACCTGCTTTTTGCCACCTGCACTGAGATTTCAGATACGCCTTTGGAAACAAAAGTGGAAGCGGCACCGGCCAATGTTATGTTTGTGCTGGACAACTCCGGCAGCATGGACTGGGAGTTCATGACTTCGGAAAATGACGGATTAATGTACAGTCGGTACTATTTGTTTCCGGACTCTGCATTTATCAATGGTCATGATAGGGTATTCGGCAGCAGCAATTATCTGGGGTACAGTTATTCAAGCAGAATGCGTGATTGGCGTGCCCGATGGTCAGGATATAATAAAATATTTTTTAACCCGAATGCCGTGTACGATCCCTGGCCGTTGAAAAGCAATGCCGATACATCCACCCCCTGGTCCAACCCTCATAATACAAGTGCTTCTGATTCCAAATTTGATATGGAAGGTACATACTATTCTGTTACTGCCGGCTCCGGAGGCACCGTATCTGTCAAAAATGCCCATTACTTTGTTATTAACGATACCGACGGAGACGACGAAAAAGACTCTGGTGAGGATGTATACCTGGTGAACTTCGTCAATGGCATCAGGGCTTATTACCTGTTTTCAGATGCTGACAGCGATAATCGTGTGGACAGTGGTGAACTTTATCTGAAGACCGGATCTGATATTCCCGACGAGGTAAAGACGGTCCTGTACGATGAAGATGGTGAATTTTTAAGCTATGCCACCGATGCTGAGGATCTACAGAATTTTGCCAACTGGTTTTCCTATTTCAGAAAACGTGAACTGACTTCCAAAGCAGCCGTCAGCACGGCCATTTACAATCTGGACTGGGTATATGTAGGATTTTATTCCATTAACTCCGGTTTACGTCAGACGGTTTTACCCATCGGTATTGAGACGGGTGAAATTATTGTGGATAACCAGGAGTCTGGGTACACGGAGAATGGTTCCTGGAATGAATCCAGCGCCGCTATTGAATATGCTGGCAGCTCCAGGTATACATCCAATAAAAACGCATATGCCACATTTACCCCGAGCTTGTCGGCGAACGGCCGGTACAAAGTCTATGTCTGGTATACAAAAGCCGGGACCAGGGATACCAATGCCTTGTACACTGTGAATCATCAGGGAGGTACTTATACCAAAAGAATTAACCAGCAGCAGAATTACGGCCAATGGGTTGAACTTGGAGAGTGGAACTTCAGCCAGGGAACGTCAGGTTATGTAAGGGTTAAAAGAGACGGCAGCAGTACCGGATCAAGCACCTCTGCCGATGCGGTTAAATTTGTGGAGCAGACCGGGGCTTCCGTAACCGAAGATGAAACAGATACGCTTCTGGACTATCTGTACGACATGGATTCAAGTGGGGGAACCCCTTTAAGAACCGCCCTGAAAAGTGTGGGACAGTATTTTCATGCGGATGATGGTAAAACAGGAGGACTTGGCGCGTCACCGTATGCAAGTGCTGATAATGGTGGGGCCTGCCAGCAGTCTTTTGCAATTGTCATGACAGATGGATTCTGGAATGGAAGCAGTCCGGATGTCGGAAACCAGGATAGCAATTCATCAAACAATTATGATGGATCTCCTTATGCCGATACGTACAGCAATACCCTGGCTGATGTGGCCATGAAATATTATAAAAATGATTTATCGTCAGCACTTGATGATGAGATACCAACCAACTCGTGTGACCCGGCCACACATCAGCACATGGTCACCTATGGCGTCTCGTTAGGAGTCACAGGCGACCTTGATCCGGATGATTACCACTCCTGTCTTTTGGACGGGAGTCAACCGAGTTGGCCGGACCCGACCGATGGGGATTCGGAAAAAATAGACGACCTTTACCACGCGTCAATCAATGGACGGGGCCTTTTTTTCAGTGCTGGCAATCCGCAGGAGCTTGTTGATTCCCTCACAGATGTCATGTCCAATATCGCTTCAAGAACATCTTCAGGTGCATCAGTTTCAGTCAACGGAGAAGAACTGAACACCGGAACGGTTCTTTACCAGGCCAGTTATAATTCAGACAATTGGACAGGAGATGTAACAGCATTTCCGGTGGATTCGAGTACCGGTGAAATTAAAAAAGAAGAGGACGATATACTTTGGAATGCTGCGGAAAGACTTCAACTCCTTTCTGCGGCGGAACGGAATATCGTGACTTACAACCCACTTTCCGAAAGTGGCATTGATTTTACATATGCCAGCCTTGACTCGGACCAGAAGGCGCATATGAATCCGGATTCGGCTAAAGCGGAAAAAGTTGTGAGGTTTATCCGTGGAGAAGAGATTTCAGGATTCAGGTCAAGATCCAAAAAACTTGGTGACATTGTCCACTCGGCCCCGCTGTTGGTTGGGGATACCATCTATGCCGGTGGTAATGATGGTATGCTTCACGCATTTGATGCGGATACGGGAGATGAGCGGTTTGCTTATGTGCCCAATCTCGTCATGGATAATTTTTACAATAATGATTCACCTGAAGACAGCTTTTACGAACCCGGCTATGAACACCGCTTTTTTGTGGATCTGACACCTTATGCCCAATATTTCGTTGATCTTGAAGGAGATGGTTCAGACAATGCCTACACATATCTGGTAGGAGGACTTGGCAAAGGTGGAAAAGGATACTATTGCCTTGATATCACACAGGCCGATTCCAAGACTCACAATTCAGATATCAATGCCATAGAAGAAATGATCAAATGGGAATACCCGAAGCCTACAGCAAGCACAGATGAAATTGACAGTCTTGGATATACATTCAGCACTCCTTTTGTCGTCCGGACAAATATAGAGTCATCCGAATCAACTTCAAAAAAGAAAAAATACAAATGGGCGGTTATTTTCGGAAATGGCTATGGAAGCGACAACGGCAGCAGTGAACTTTATATTCTCGATTTAAACGGTGATTTAATAAAAAAAATAAATACGGGTTCAACCGGCTGCAACGGCCTCTCCACGCCATCCATTATAGATGTTGATAATGATCTGAGAGCAGATTATGTATATGCGGGAGATCTGAAAGGTAATCTATGGAAATTTGATCTGACCAGTTCAGATCCAAATGAGTGGGCTGTTGCTCATATGGATGCGGGCAATTCTCCCCAACCCTTTTTTTCCATACCTGGCAAACCCATTACGTCAAAACCCGATGTCATGCGGCATTGCGAATATGGAACTGTCAATGAAAACCTGTACTGTGAGCCAAGCAAAACTGTCGGATACATGGTAATGTTCGGCACCGGTAAATATCTGAGTGAAGATGATAGAACGTCCACGGAAAGCCAGTATGTTTTCGGACTTTGGGATTACGGGGATGATAGTGACGATGATGAATACCTGGGCAGTTTTGATACGGGCGCAAGCCAACAATTATCAAATATGGATTACAGAATTTCTCTTGTTGAACAGACCGAGGAGGCTTCAAGCGGTTATTATAATGGGGTCTATCTCAGAATACTGACGGCAAACCAGGCAAACTGGACTGTCACCTGTGATACGGATTCCGGTCAGAATCCTGATCCAGACCCCCAAGTAAGTGCGAACGCTGGGTGGTTCTTTGAATTGACAGGTGGAGAAAGAGTGATCAAAGATGTGATCATCAGAAACAATAATTTGATTTATATAACGTTCATCCCGGATGTCTCTCCGTGTTCGGGCGGAGGAAATTCTATTATTCATGAAGTCGACGCATGTACTGGCGGGCGGTTGACAAAGGCACAGTTTGATACCAATCATGACAGAAAAGTGGATGATGGGGATCTGCTCGAGATAGAGGTTACAGATCCGGGTTCCGGTCAAAAAGTTATGATGAAGGTTCCGGCCACAGGGTATTTGGCTACCGGACTGCTTCATGTGCCCGTATTTTTGCAATTTCCAGACAAACCCGTTGAGATGAAGATATTTTCAACATCTTCCGCCAGTACGATCACTCTGTATGAAGTGGCGGAGCCAAGGGGCTTGTTTTACTGGAGAACCCACTAAACTTTAGGTTTACGAGGAAGAAATGAAAACAAAAGTGCTTCTTATTGCCCTGCTTGTCTTGTCTTTGTCAGCTTCAGGTTTTGCTGCAAACCGGAATATACTGGACGTCCAGCCTATCCCGAATTTGGATCCGGAAATCGCCGCTTTGGAGTCGGCTATAGGATTCTGGGATGGTGAAGGGCGCATTGACGCACTTTACAAGGGGCGAGTCGTTATCAATGATGCTAACTTCAAGACCACAGCAGACCTGGAAATAATCACCATTGACGGCACACCTTACACAGAAACACTCCGGACCGGCCTTTTTGTTTATTTTTTTATTGATGCCCGTAAAACATTGACCAAGTTGGCGGTCGATACGACCAAGTAATCCAGGAGAAGAAACGTGCATCTGTATCTGCGAACAACGCTTTATATAATTATGCTCACATTTTTTACAACACTTTCCTCCACTTATGCGGAATACTATCAATATAAAGATGCATCAGGTAATATTGTTTTCACGGACGATCTGTCACAAGTCCCTGAAAACCAGCGCCCTGATATCAAAACCCATCAATCTGTCAAACCCACAAATGTTCTCATTCGCAAAAAGACAGAACCTTCCGAGCCTTTGACCCAGGAATCAAAGAGCAAAGAACTTGAAGAAACAAAACGCTGGTTAGCCAACGAGCATGATGAGTTAAAGCAGGAAAAAGAGCGACTTGATGCCATGAAGGCAGACATAAAAACCTCCAAAGATCAAATAAATTACAACACCAAAGTCAAAATTATCAATCAAAGGATTGATCTCTATAAGAAAAGGCTTACAGATTATCAGAAACAAGTTGGAAAATAAAATTGAACCAACTCAAATAATAGCTTCTGCAATGTTGTGAAGGCCCGTTTTTAGGCGATCTGCATTCCCTCTTCATTGACTTTTGATACAATTCGTTTTAGAACGATATATTGATTGAACAATTGCTTAATCTGGAGGGAAAATGAAATCCTGTTACCGTTATAAACTTGTACTGATTGCCTGTCTCGGGATTCTGTCCAGCGCACTTGTGTCCGGATGTGTTCTTGACAACCTGACACCCAAGCCCCAGGAAAAAGCGTCTCCGGTTTCCGCGCAAAAACCCAGGGAAGAACCCAAAAAGCCCACGGCCCTCTATCTTGATTTTGAAGACGTGCTTGTACCCATGGCATTGAGTGTGGTCAAGGACAGAACCGTCATTGTTTCCACACCGGGATTCAGATCCGGCATCCTGACCCTTAAGGGCATGGTGGATTCAGACTCCCTGTTTAATTTTTTCTCGAACAACATGGAAAAGGACAACTGGCAGGTGCTCAGTAAAATAAAGTCCCCGGGCACCACCATCATGGTATTTCAGAAAACTGCGAAATGTGCGGTTATCACGATCCGGGACGGCCAGATCAATACCTATGTGGAGGTTGGCGTGGCACCGACCCTTGGCGGCGGGACCATGGGCAAAGGCACCAGTCTGACATACTGATGACACTGAAAAATACACATATCCTTCTTGGGGTCACCGGCGGTATTGCCGCATATAAGTCGGTCGAACTGCTCAGGCTGCTTAAAAAGGCCGGAGCGGATGTCACGGTTTCTATGACCGGGGCCGCCGGCCGGTTTGTGGGCAGGACCACGTTTGAAGTGTTGTCTGAAAATCCGGTGCTGTCCGACCTGTGGACCGATACCCAGTCTTCGGTGACCCATATTGATGTGGCTTCAAGGTCCAAGCTTGCCGTGGTGGCCCCGGCAACGGCAAACTGCATTGCAAAACTGGCCCACGGCATTGCCGATGATGCTTTGACCACCACCATGCTGGCCCTGACCTGTCCGGTAATGATCTGTCCGTCCATGAACACGGACATGTATCAGAACATCCGTGTCCAGCAGAACCTTGATATTCTGGAGCAATCCGGCATGCACATCCTGGATCCTGATGCCGGGGCCTTGGCCTGTAAAACCGTGGGAGCGGGGCGCCTGCCCGAGCCCTGGTTCATATTTGACCGGCTCCAGGCGCTTTTGACACGCAAGGACCTGAAAGGCAAAAATATCCTTGTATCAGCGGGTCCCACGGTAGAACCCATTGATCCGGTCCGTTTCGTCAGCAACCATTCTTCGGGAAAAATGGGCTATGCCGTTGCAAAAGCCGCTGAAAACCGGGGCGCAGCTGTCACTCTGGTATCCGGTCCTGTGGCCCTGGATGTACCGGTGGGAGTGACGCATATCCCTGTTGGGACTTGCAATGAGATGGCAGATGCCATGCTCGACCGGCTCAGCAATGCCGATGTGATCATCAAAGTGGCGGCTGTGGCCGATTACAGGCCTGTGAACCGGGAAGAGAAAAAAATAAAAAAATCAGAGCGTTCTCCGGAACTCACCCTGGACCTCACCGAGAATACGGATATTCTTAAAACCATTGGAGAGCGGAAGACAAAAGATCAGTTCCTGGTGGGGTTTGCAGCGGAAACCAATGATCTTAAAGCCCATGCCATGGCCAAAATGAAAAAAAAGAACCTGGATATGATTGCCGCCAATATTGTGGGGCAAAAAGGATCCGGTTTCCAGGCCGATACCAATAAAATAACGCTTTTTTCCCGGGACAGGGCTGTGCTTGATATCCCGCTGATGGACAAAACCGCGGTGGCACATAAGCTTTTGGACGCCGTCCTGTCACAGATTTCCTGATGGACCATACTGCCTGCCATACTGCCCGGGCTTTTCTTGAAGCTCTGGAAGATCTCTCCCAATACCTGGCGTCCCAGAAAGACATGGGAAACACCTCTTTGCGTCTGACAGAACCGGCCGGTAAAACAATTGAACAATGGGGCACACCGGCCTGGTCTTCCCCTGCATTCTCAGCACTGGGCCCGGAAACGGCCCGCATCCTTGTGGTGGACAGCCAGGGCAGCTTTTTTGACGGGCCTGCCGGTGAGCTGCTGGTAAAAATCCTGAAAGCCATGCGTCTGGCAAAGGATCAGGTGTATATCTGCAATACAGCGGCACCTGAACAGATCCGGGGCCATGTGGTGCGGAACAGGCCCAAAGCCATTGTTGCCCTGGGGGAAAAGGCAGGCCGTACCCTGCTTAACACCCAAGACAATCTGGATGCTTTAAGAGGAAAATTCAATACGTTTTCAAATACACAACTCATGGTCACCCATCACCCCGCCGACCTGCTGGAAAACCCCGGTCTGAAACGCCAGGTCTGGGATGATATGCAGATGGTCATGAAGCAGGCCGGACTCTGATCATGGTGGTGGATGACTTCATCACAAGCCTTGAAGCGGAAAAAGGATACACGTCCCACACCCTGAGGGCATACCGGTCCGATGTGTATGACTTCCTGAGATTTTACCTGGAAGATGCCCCGGAAAAAGAAACCGACCTCCAGGCAGTGTTTCTGGCAAGGGCAGGGCGGGTTGACCGGAATATCCTCCGCAGGTATATGGCCACTCTCCTTAAGGCCGGAAAAAGCAAACGGACCATTGCAAGGCGCTTGTCCGCTCTCAAGGCCTTTTTTGATTTCATGGTAAGGGTCGGGCACCTGGACCTGAACCCGGCCGAATCCATTCCCTTTCCCAAACAGGATAAACATATCCCAAGGGCCCTGAATATCGACGATGTGTTCAGCCTCCTGGACAACCTGCCCGCAGAAACCTGGCTTGGGAAACGAAACCTTGCCATGTTCGAGACATTTTATTCGACCGGGATGCGGATTTCGGAAATCCATGGTCTTGACATCAGGGATGTTGACTTTAAAAACCGGATGATTAGAGTCTTTGGCAAAGGTCGGAAGGAGCGGGTGGTCCCGGTGGGCCAGAGAGCCCTGGATGCCATCACATCATACCGGGAGTGCCTTGACCGGGAATATAAGGCCATGTTTCTGAACAAGGATTACAACCGGCTGGGCATCCGGTCCATCAGACGGATTCTGGATAAGATTGTAATGGAATGCGGAATCACGCTTAAAGTTTCCCCGCATATGCTGAGGCATTCCTTTGCCACCCATATGCTGGACGCAGGCGCGGACCTGAGGGGAATCCAGGAAATTCTGGGACATGCCAGCCTTTCCACCACACAGATTTACACCCATGTCAGCATAGAACAGCTGGTCAAGGTTTATGACAAGGCACATCCAAGGAGTTGAACACATGACACAACACACCTTTCACGGAACAACCATCCTTGCCATGCGCAGGAAAGACACCGTGGTGGTGGCCGGAGACGGCCAGGTCACCCTGGGCAATATCGTGACCAAACATAAGGCAAAAAAGGTCAGGCGGATATATAACGATAAAATCATCACCGGGTTTGCCGGTGCCACGGCAGACGCCCTGACCCTGTCCGAAAAACTGGAACAGAAACTGGAAAGATACAACGGCAACCTGACCCGCGCCTGTGTAGAACTGGCCCGGGACTGGCGGACCGATAAGTACCTGCGACGGCTTGAAGCCATGATGATTGCCGCGGACCTTTCCAATACATACCTGCTCTCGGGCAACGGGGATGTGATCGAACCGGATGACGGGATCATCAGCATTGGTTCAGGCAGCATATCTGCCCAGTCCGCGGCCGTGGCCCTCAATGAGAACACAGCGCTTACCCCACGCCAGATCGTTGAAAAAGCCATGAAAATTGCCGGTGATCTTTGCATATACACCAATCACCATGTCACCATTGAAGAAATAACCCCTTAGAAAAGATTCTCGCATGAAAGACTTAAAACCCCAGGAAATTGTAACCGAGCTTGATAAGTATATCATCGGCCAGAACGATGCCAAAAAATCCGTGGCCATTGCCCTCAGGAACCGGTGGCGACGCAGGCAGCTGGACAAGGACCTGCAGGAGGAAATTGCACCCAAGAACATTATTCTCATCGGCCCGACAGGTGTGGGAAAAACGGAAATTGCCAGGCGTCTGGCCAACCTGACCGATTCTCCCTTTTATAAGGTAGAGGCGTCCAAGTTTACCGAAGTCGGTTATGTGGGCCGGGATGTGGAGTCTATGGTCCGTGACCTGGTGGAATTGACGGTGAATACGCTCAAGGGACGCCAGCAGGATGCAGTCCAGGAAAAGGCGGCCAGGATTGCCGAAGAACGGATACTGGATATTCTTCTGCCGCCTGCCGAGCCTGCGGCAGGGTTTGGCCTGGGCGCGGAAGAAAACAGGGATGCCAAAGAGGCCCCGTCCGGGGGTGCCACAAGGGAAAAACTCAGGGCCATGCTCCGCAACGGAAAGCTCAACGACCGGAAAGTCGATCTGGATGTTGCAGACAAAAGCTCTCCCATGGTTGAGATATTTTCAAACACCGGCATGGAAGAGATGGGCATCAACCTCAAGGACATGCTGGGCAACATGATGCCCAAAAACACCAAGCGCAGAAAACTTAAGGTCAAAGAAGCTCTGAAACTTATTACCCAGGAAGAGGCCGCCCACCTGGTGGACATGGAGCGGGTCAAAACCGATGCCATTGCCATGGTGGAACAGTCCGGCATTATTTTCATTGATGAGATCGACAAAATCGCGGGCAAGGAAAAAAGCCAGGGGCCCGAGGTCTCCAAAGAAGGAGTCCAGCGTGACCTTCTGCCCATTGTGGAAGGCAGTTCGGTTCCCACCAAGTACGGTACGGTCAAAACCGACCACATTTTGTTCATTGCCTCGGGCGCCTTTCACCTGTCAAAACCCTCGGACCTGATACCCGAACTCCAGGGCCGGTTTCCCATCCGGGTGGAACTCAACTCTCTGGGAGCCCATGAATTCACCCGGATTCTCACGGAACCGAAAAACGCTCTGGTGCTCCAGTATATTGCCCTGCTCAGGACCGAAGGGGTGAACATCTCCTTGACCCAGGATGCCGTGGAAAAAATTGCCGGGATTGCCGTGGAGGTCAATGAAACCACGGAAAATATCGGGGCCAGGCGGCTGCACACCCTCATGGAAAAATTGTTGGAAGAAATCCTGTTCCAGGCCCCGGATGTGGAAGAGACCGAAATCACCATAGATGCGGATTTTGTATCGGAACAGCTTATGAATATCGTCCAGAACGAAGATTTAAGCAGGTATATCCTATGACCCAGACCGTTGCCGACATACTGATTGAAGCCCTGCCGTACATCCGGCGGTTTTCCGGAAAAACCGTCGTGATCAAATACGGCGGCCATGCCATGGTGGATGAAGGGCTCAAGCAGGATTTTGCCAATGACATCATTCTTCTCAAAACCGTGGGGGTCAACCCGGTGGTCGTACATGGCGGCGGCCCTCAGATCAACAAGGCCCTGGATGCCATGGGTATTACCTCCACCTTTATCAGGGGCATGCGGTATACGGACGATGCCACCATGGATGTGGTGGAAATGGTCTTGGGCGGAAAGGTGAACAAGGATATTGTGGCCCGGATCAACCGCGAAGGGGGCAGGGCCGTGGGCCTTACCGGCAAAGATGCCTGCCTTATCCTGGCCGAGAAGATGAAGATCCTCTTTCAGGAAGATGACACCAAGCCGCCTGAAATCATTGATCCGGGCATGGTCGGGGATGTTTCCGCCGTAAACCCTGAAATTATCCACACCCTTACCAGCCAGGGATTTATCCCCATTATCGCGCCTGTGGGCATCGGCAGCAAGGGCGAGACCTACAACATCAACGCGGATGTTGTGGCATCAAAAGTAGCGGCAGCCCTGAGCGCGGAGCGTCTCATCTTGGTCACTGATGTCGACGGTGTCCTGGACACTGACAATACACTGGTCTCCTCGGTCAATGCCGGGAATATCCGGGAAATGATTGCTGACGGAAGCATCAGCGGCGGTATGATTCCAAAGGTGGAATGTGCTTTGGGAGCCCTTAAAGCGGGGGTGAAAAAATCCCACATCATTAACGGTAAAACCTCCCATGCGGTGCTGCTGGAGCTGTTCACGGATTCGGGCATCGGCACCCAGGTGTACACAGAATAAAACCATTTTAAAACCGGGGGGTTGCGTTGCAAACACCGCCTCTCAGAAAGGGAACAAGATGAGCGTACAGAACACGGAAGACTGCGTATTTCAGACATATCTCCGCCAGGGCCGTCCGTTTGTCAAAGGGGAGGGCACCCGGCTGGTTGATGACCAGGGCAACACCTATACGGATTTTCTTGCCGGCATTGCCGTGTGCAATCTCGGCCATTGCCATCCCGGCGTGACCCGTGCCGTTGAAAAACAGGCCGGAACACTTGTCCATGTGTCCAACCTGTTTTACACCCGTCCCCAGGCCGACCTGGCCCGAGATCTTGTTGACAAAAGCTTTGCAGACCGGGTGTTCTTTGCCAACTCCGGTGCTGAAGCCAACGAGGCCGCCATCAAACTGGCCCGCCGGTATTTCCAGAAGCGCGGGGAAAAAGAACGGTTCCGCATCATTACCATGACCCAGAGTTTCCACGGCAGAACCATGGCCACCCTCAGCGCCACAGGCCAGGATAAAATCAAGGACGGGTTTTCCCCCCTGTTGCAAGGGTTTACCCATGTGCCTTTCAATGATTTTGAGGCCCTGGAAAAAGAACTGGACAATACGGTTTGCGCCGTGATGATGGAGACGGTTCAGGGCGAGGGCGGCGTGATTCCGGCTGATCCCGAATACCTGGCCAGGGTGCGGCAGCTCTGCACCGATACCGGCACGTTATTGATCTTTGATGAGATCCAGACCGGTATGGGACGGTGCGGCACTTTGTTCGCCCACCAGTCCTACGGGATTACCCCGGATATTATGACCCTGGCCAAGGCCCTGGCCAACGGCATTCCCATCGGCGCCATGCTGGCAACGGCAAATGCGGCCACCGGGTTTGACTACGGCAGCCATGCCACCACCTTTGGCGGCACCCCGCTTGCCACGGCAGCGGCCCTTGAGGTGCTGAAGACCATTTCAGACCAGGGCTTTCTTGACCGGGTCGCGGAAAAGGGGGCTTACTTCAAATCACAGCTCAAACGGCTGAAAGATAAATACCCGAATGTTATTGATGTCCGGGGCCGGGGCCTGCTCATCGGCATGGAACTGGATGCGGGAGAGGGCAAAAGGGCCGGCGATTATGTGGCGGAATGCTTTAAAAAAGGCTTTATTATTAACGGAATTCAGGATAAAGTTCTCAGATTTGCACCACCGTTAATTGTTGAGAAACAGGAAATTGATGATTTAGTGGCTGTACTGGACAGCCTGCTGCAGGGGGAACACCATTGAAAAAAGATTTATTGTCGTTGCTGGACCTTGAACGGGAAGATTTCGAGCACCTGTTCGAACGTGCCATGAAGCTGAAAGAACGCCACCAGAAAGGTATCCACGATACGCTTCTGGCCGGCAAAACCCTGGGACTTATTTTTGATAAAAAGTCCACCAGGACCCGGATTGCCTTTGAAACTGCCATGATTCAGATGGGTGGGCACCCCATTTATATGAGCACCCAGGATACCCAGATATCCAGGAATGAACCGGCCAAGGACACGGCACGGGTCCTGTCGCGATACATTGACTGCCTGGCCATGAGAACCTTCGACCATGAACTTGTCGAAACGTTTGCAAGGACGTCTACCATCCCGGTGATCAACGCCCTGACCGACTCGTTTCATCCCTGCCAGATTTTGAGCGACATCATGACCGTGATCGAGCACAAGGGCGGATACAAAAGCGTCAAAATCGCATGGGTAGGGGACGGCAACAATGTGGCCAATTCATGGGTCAATGCCGCTTCCGTGCTTGGGCTGGACCTGACCCTGGCCTGTCCCGACGGGCACGGCATCGATCCGAAAATCATTGATAACGCCGGTGCAGACACCATGGACCATATTGTGTTCACAAATGATCCCAGGGATGCGGTTAAAAACGCGGATGTCGTGTATACGGACGTCTGGGCCAGCATGGGCGAAGAAGAGGAACTTGAGGGCCGGCTGGCCACATTTGACGGATTCCAGGTCAATGAGGACCTGCTGAGCCATGCCAAACCGGATGTGCTGGTATTGCACTGTCTGCCCGCCCACAGGGGCGAAGAGATTTCCGAATCCGTTCTGGAAGCTGAGAACGGTGCGTTCTGGGACCAGGCTGAAAACAAACGCCATATGCATAAGGCCATTCTGGAAAGCCTGATATTAAAGTAAAAGGCCTTGAAAAAGGACGGATACGATCATGAGTGAAAAATTATGGGGAGGCCGGTTCTCCGAATCCACGGACAAACTTGTGGAAAAATTCAACGCCTCCATTGATGTGGATAAGCGGCTCTACGCCAGTGATATCCAGGGCAGCATCGCCCATTTGAAAATGATGGCAAACGAGGGAATCATCACAGACAGTGAAGCCGACACCCTTGTCAAAGGGCTTGAAACCGTCAAAACCCGAATCGATAATGACGAGGTGGAGTTCACCGACACCCTGGAAGATATCCACATGCATGTGGAAGATGCCCTGGGAAAGGTCAGCGGCCCGGTTGCCAGGAAACTCCATACCGGCCGGAGCCGGAACGACCAGGTTGCTCTGGATGTGAGGATTTACCTCAAAGAAGAAACCCGGGCCATCATTAAGATGCTCAAAGGGTTTCAGGCGGCACTGGTCACCCTGGCAGCGAAACACACACGAACCGTGATGCCCGGGTACACCCATCTCCAGCGTGCCCAGCCCGTCCTGTTTGCCCATCATCTCCTGGCCTATTACGAGATGTTCAAACGGGATATCCAGCGGCTTGAAGACTCCCTGAAACGGGTGGATGTCATGCCCCTTGGCACAGCAGCCCTTGCCGGAACCACCTTTCCCATCAACCGGCAGTTTACCTGTGACACCCTGGGGTTTGCAAAGGTATCGGAAAACAGCATTGACTCCGTGTCCGACCGGGATTTCATTATGGAGTTTATTTCCCATGCCGGCATCTGCATGATCCATTTATCGCGGCTATCCGAGGAACTGATTCTCTGGTCGTCTTCGGAATTTTCCTTTATTACCATTTCCGATGCCTTTACCACGGGGTCTTCCATCATGCCCCAGAAGAAAAACCCGGATGTGGCGGAACTGGTTCGCGGAAAAACCGGCAGGGTGGTGGGCAACCTGATGGCGATCTTGACCACTATGAAGTCCTTGCCCATGGCATATAACAAAGATATGCAGGAGGATAAGGAACCGTTGTTCGACACCGTGGATACCCTGAAAATCTGCATTGAAGTCTACACCCGAATGTTCGGGAACATTGACGTTCACACGGACAGAATGCGCCGGGCCTGCAGCCAGGGGTTTTTAAATGCCACTGATTTTGCCGACTATCTGGTCAACCGTGGCATGCCTTTCAGGGAAGCCCATGCGGTTGCGGGAAAAGCCGTTGCCTTTGCCATCAGCCGGGACAAGATGCTTGAAGAACTCAGCCTTGAGGAGATGAAATCCTTTTCAGACCTCATAGACGCAGATATTTTTGATTTTATTTCCCTGGACCAGATGATTGCCCGGCGCATCTCCTACGGTGGAACCGGGTATGCAAACGTGGCCAACGCTGTTGACGCGGCCAAAAAGGAGTTAGACCTGTGATCATGCCCGCTATCACACCCGGACATCGCCGTGTACTGGTTGTGGCCCTTTTTTTGATACTCAGCATCGGGCTGCCCCTGTCTTGCGGAAAAAAAGCCCCGCCCCTTCCGCCCCTGAACGACGGAAATGCCGTTGCCCCGCCCACAGACCTGGCTTACACCCTGAACGGTGAAAACGCCACCATCACATGGGCCCATAAGGTGGATCCGCAGAATGCAAAAATCCCCCCCAGGGGATTCCGGATTTTTGTGGCAACCAAGGACCTGAATGCATGTGAGGGCTGCCCGTTTATTTTCAAACTGGCAGGCACTGCACCCATGCCCGAGATGCGTTTCCAACACACGCTCACCCCCGGTCTTCACTACTATTTCAGGGTCCAGGCATTTGGTAAGAATGATATTGCAAGCACATATTCTGAAACCGTATATATCGATTTTCAGTAAGATGGACACATGGAATACAGCCTATTTGAGCATTGGCTCAAACAAGGGCAACAAAGCCGGAAACCTTTCCAGAGCCATTCGGCATCTTAAAAAAGATGCCCATATCAGGGTAACGGAGGTGTCCGGCTTTTACAGGACCGCCCCCCAGAACTATACGGACCAGGACTGGTTTGTAAACGCCGCCTTGAAAATCGACACCCGGTACGGCCCGGAAGCGCTGCTGGATGCATTGAAATCCATGGAGGCGTTTCTGGATACAGACGGCAAACCATTTCGTTTCGGCCCCAGGATCATCGACCTGGATATTATTTATTACGGTACACAGGTGCTTAAAACCGACCGGCTCGAACTTCCCCATCCCCGGATGCACGAGCGGTGTTTTGTTTTAAAACCCCTGTGCGATATTGGTAAGACCGCAGTGCACCCGGTATTGAATTTGACATCGGATGCATTGTTAAAACAGATCAAAACGGATGAAAACCAGGCGGTAATCCCCCTGGACCAGGAGGAAATGCGTGAAATTTTTTATTGATACGGCAAACATAGACCAGATCAAAGATGCCAATAACATGGGTATGGTAGACGGTGTGACCACCAACCCTTCCTTGATTGCCAAGGAAGAGGGCGAACTCAAGGACATCGTTGCAGAAATCTGTAGCATCGTTGACGGCCCTGTCTCTGCAGAGGTCATCAGCCTTGAGTATGACGGAATGGTGACAGAGGCCCGGGAACTGGCCCGGATTGCCGATAATATCTGCGTTAAGATTCCCATGACCGTGGAAGGGCTTAAAGCGGTAAAAACCCTTACCGATGAAGGGATTAAAACCAATGTTACCCTTGTTTTTTCCGCACTTCAGGCCCTGATGGCCGCCAAGGCCGGGGCCACTTACGTATCCCCCTTTGTCGGGCGTCTTGATGACCTGGCCCAGGAAGGCATGGGATTGATCGAAGAGATCGTCCAGATTTTTGCCAATTATGACTTTAACACGGAAATTATTGTGGCCAGTGTCAGAAGTCCTCTCCATGTGCTGGACTCCGCACTTCTGGGGGCTGATATCGCCACCATTCCCTATGGCGTGCTTAACAAGCTGGCAGGCCACCACATGACCGACAAAGGAATTGATGCATTCCTGGCGGACTGGAAAAAGAAAAACGGATAATCCGCATGTCCTGGGCAGACAAAGTCAAAATCGTGGTCCTGACACCCAATTTCATAACCGTTTCCAGAATCATCATGATCCCCGTGATTGTCATTCTGCTGATGTATGAAACCCAGTGGACCACCTTTTTGGCGGCAGCCCTGTTCTCCCTGGCCTCTGCCACGGATTATGTTGACGGATACCTGGCCAGAACTAGGGGGCTTGTCACCACGCTGGGTAAAATACTGGACCCACTGGCTGACAAACTCCTGGTCTCTTCCTCTCTGATCATGCTGGCGGCACTGGGGTTTATACCGGCCTGGGCCGTGTGCATCATTGTGGGCAGGGAATTGGCTGTCACCGGCTTAAGGTGCGTGCTGATTGAAAACGGCCAGGATGTGTCGGCCTCGTGGCTGGGCAAGTACAAAACCGGATTCCAGATCGCGGCCATAATCCCCCTGATGCTTCATTACGCCTACTTTGGCATTGATTTCAATGCCATAGGCAACATCTTGCTATACGGGGCCCTGTTTTTTACGCTCTGGTCCGGAATGGATTACTTTATAAAGGCTAAAAAATTCCTCGTTTAGGAATTTCTTATTGACAAAAAGAGCCGATCCATATATAAACCACTTTTGTTGCTGAGCGGGAATAACTCAGTGGTAGAGTGCGACCTTGCCAAGGTCGAAGTCGCGGGTTCAAATCCCGTTTCCCGCTCCACACAAGGCGGCTTGGCCAAGGGGTAAGGCAACGGCCTGCAAAGCCGTTATTCTCCGGTTCAAATCCGGAAGCCGCCTCCAAAAAAAGATCAAAGGGTTTCAGAACGTTTTTCTGAAACCCTTTTTTTATGCCCGTATGTTCTCGCATTATAAGGGATAAGCAAATCACATCTGGTCAAAAACCATCAGGGTAAAGTCATCGTTCAATGTTCCCCTGGAGGCCATAACCCTGATCTGGTAAATGTCTTCAACAAGCCTGGTCGATGTTTTGGCCCATGAGTCGCTGAGATAGTCTGCCAGTCCGGCAAGCCCCCAGTCTTCACCGCTGCTGTCCGGATGCACCTCAAACACGGCATCCGTGAACAGGAGCAGCCGGTCCCGGGGCGCCATAAAAAATGTGTTTTCCTCATACAAGGAAGGGGTGTTGTCAAAAACACCAATGGGAATGCCCGGTGTTGCAGGCAGTACCATAATATCCTTCTTCCTCAACACAAGGGCAGGGTGGTGTCCGGCAGTGGTATAAGACAACCGCCGGGTTCCAGGGTCGTAAACAGCATAGAACAGCGTGACAAATTTTCCCTGGTGCATGAACTGCATGGAAAGGCGGTTGATCTCTGCGATCACTGCACCGGGGGAAGTATTTCCCGGGGAAAACGCCATAAAAAGGTTTAATATCATCATCGAGATCAGGCAGGCGCCGGTGCCGTGGCCTGAAACATCGCCGATCAAAATGCCGTAGCACCCGCCCCCCACAGGATAGACCGCATAAAAATCCCCGCCGAGAATGTTGGAAAACTCACATTTCAGGGTCAATGGAAAATTCTCAATGGGATGGGTGTGGGATGAGAAAATCCGGTCCTGGGTGGATTTGGCGTCGGCAAGGTCTGATTGAAGGTGGCGGTTGATTCGCTCAAACTGTTTGGCCTTTTGGGAGGTTTTGTATAACTTGTCCATCAAAATACTTGAAAACCATTGGTAAAGGGCCGAATGGAGGGCATGGCGGCTGTTACCGTGGATTTTTTTGAGTCTCTCGGACGGTATCCTGATGAGGCGGACATCATTATCCGCCATGATTGTTGCATTGGACGGACCACCGGTGATGACGCTCATTTCTCCAAGGATGTCCCCGGCCCTTGACAGGCTGTAAATGAATTCACTGTCAATATGAATGGAAACAGATCCTGTAATGATAATATAAACATCCCGATTGACCTCATCCTGCCGGAGCAGCACCTCACCTTTGGAAAGGTCTACCATGGCGGCTGCAGCGGCAAGCTGGCGTATTTTTTCAGCCGCAATATCAGTAAGATATCTGGACCGCTTCAGGAGACGGACAATGGTGTTGTTTCGATTGTCGGCATTCATCTGCTTCCTTTCTCCGTATCTTTTAAACTGGCAATCCGGGGTGTCTGGCAAGGAACCTGCCATAGGTCATAATTTATAATATTTTAAGAAAAAAAGCCAACCCGGCTGGCTGAAAAGGGTGCACTCGGAACCTGTTTTTTTCTTGTGCATGCATGCCAAATCTTTTATTGTGCTGCCATCCGGCCGGTTTAGGTCCGGCCGGGTGTTCTCGGCAACACCATAACACAGGGAGAGAATATGAAAATTCTGGTTGGTTACAAGGGAATTAACGTTGGAAAAGATCTTCTGGATCTTGCAGTAACCCATGCCAAGGCATTTAATGCAAGTGTCCTTGTGGTCACCTCAATGCGGGACGGGGGTGAACCTGATCAGAAAAAAATAGTGGAAGCGGAAAAAAACCTGGAACAGGCCAGTGCCTTTTTCAAGGATAACGGGGTGGCATGCCAGACCCATTTGTTGATCCGGGGGCTTGAGCCCGGCGAGGACATTGTCGCTTTTGCCAATGAAAAACAGGTGGATGAGATCCTTTTGGGGGTCAAAAGCCGGTCAAAAGTAGGCAAGCTGTTGTTCGGTTCAACAGCCCAGGCTGTGATCCTGACGGCATCCTGCCCGGTTGTTTCGGTCAAATAAAAAGTAAAGCGGCCGGAATGGCTGGTTCCGGCCGCTTTATTCTGTAAAGGCAATCAATTGTCAAACGCAAAAAGGCGTTTTGATCTTAATTAAAAAAGTCTTCAAGTCCGTCCTGGGTCGGTTTCATGGATTTATCTCCCTGGTTCCAGTTGGCAGGGCAGACCTCACCGTGCTTTTCCGTAAACTGGAGAGCATCCACCATCCGAAGGGTTTCTGAAACATTCCTGCCCAAGGGAAGATCGTTGACCACCTGGTGTCTGACCACGTGATCCTTATCCAGAAGGAACAGTCCGCGGTACGCAATACCGGCACCATCCACCAGAACATCATAATCCGCAGAGATTGTTTTATTCAGGTCTGATACGATGGGATAGGCCACGCCCTGGATGCCGCCTTTTGACTTGGGGGTATTCAGCCATGCCAGGTGGGAAAAGTGTGAGTCAATGCTGACCCCGATAATTTTAACATTCCGCTTTTCAAATTCGTCCAGACGATCGCTGAACGCATGAAGCTCAGTGGGGCAGACAAAGGTGAAATCCAGGGGATAGAAAAAAAGGACCACGTACTGCCCCTTAAATTCGGACAGGGTAAAATTTTCAATCACCTGATCTTTTTCAACGGCTGTTGCGGTGAAATCCGGGGCATTTTTTCCAACCAGTACGCTCATGAGAGTCTCCTTAAAAATAAAATTTAAATAATTGTATATGGTTTTTATTTAGCCATTTCTTGCATGATTCGATTAGAACCAATACAAGAGGTGTGCCAGAAGCAAAATTGTTATTTATAAAAGTAAAATCCATTTCTATTTTAATGGGTTACAAATTCATCGAGTGCATGTAAATCTGATCCGGCAGATACTTGAAACTTTGCCTCTGAGACAAAAGTGTACAGTCAGGCCGAGACAACACCAGAGACACCCGGATTCTTGATACACTTGTGTCCGGGTTGAGATTTAACCCCAATATGGTAAAACAGGTTAACCGTTCACATTTAAAGGAGAGACCATTCATGCAATTAAGATATTTTTCCCATTCCGCATTCCAGATTACAACGGATAAGGGGTATCGTATTTTGATTGACCCTTTTCTGGACGACAACCCGACGTCCCCGGTGAAATCTGCTGATGTGGATGCTGATTTTATTCTTTTGACCCACGGCCACGGCGATCATTTCGGGGATACCCTGTCCATTGCCAAGCGGTGTGATGCCCTGTGCATCTGCGAAAACGAACTGGCCAGTTATATCAACGACCAGGGGATAAAGGCCCATAATATGCACATCGGCGGCGGCTTTGACTTTGCCTTCGGCAGGGTTAAACTGACCCAGGCCCTCCACAGCTCAACCACGCCCGACAACAAGTGCCATGGTGCTGCCACAGGCCTGTTGATCACCATAGACAACACATTGCTATACCACACAGGGGATACCGGGCTGTTTTCCGATCTGAAACTCATCGGAGAGATGAATGACGTACAGGCGATGATGGTACCCATAGGGGATAACTTTACCATGGGCATTGACGATGCCGTAAAAGCTTGCGAGTTTGTGAGCCCCGGCCTGGCCATCCCTATCCATTACAACACCTTTCCGGTGATCCAGGCAGACCCCGAAGCGTTCTGCCGGAAGGCCGGTGAAAAAGGCATCAACTGTCAGGTACTTGATTTTGGAGAGGAAATAACCCTTTAACATATATAGCGGTCCCCCCGCCCGGACCATGCTCAAAATAACTGCGAGTCATTTAGAAACCACATGAATATTATCAAGCAATTCAAAGCCCTGTCTGATCCCACCCGGCTCAGGCTGCTGAACATTCTCAACCGGTTTGAACTGAATGTAAACGAAATCGTGTCCATTGTAGATATGATCCAGTCCGGGGTGTCCCGCCACCTTAAAATCCTTCTTGAAGCCGGACTTTTAAAATCACGGAAGGATGGCAGCTTCATTTACTATTCCGCCAACGGCACTGATGCCACCCGGGAGCTGATTACCCTTGCATGCACCCAGGTAAAGGAAGATCCGGTTTTTGTCCGGGACCAGCTCAGGGCGGAACAAAGCATCACCCTGCGGAAAAACAGGACAAAACGCTTTTTCAGAACCGTGGCGCCCCAGTGGGACCGCCTCAAAAGAGAGGTGCTGGGCACCTTTGACCTGAACGGACTTTTTGAAACCCGGGTCCGGGACAGAAAACGGATTGCCGACCTTGGTTGCGGCACCGGAGAAATGCTGTCAAGACTGACCCGGGCAGATTCCCACACCCTTATCGGAGTGGATGCCTCGCCTGAGATGCTGGAGCAGGCCAGGATAAAATTGCACGGTCCTGAGAATATTGAGCTCCGGCTGGGGGAAGTGGAGAACCTTCCGATGCGTGATCTGGAAGTGGATGCCGCCATTATGAGCATGGTGCTCTACCACCTTGTCGCGCCGGAAAAATCCATCCAGGAAGTGTTCCGGGTGCTTCGGCCCGGTGGGCTTTTCTTGCTGGCGGATTTCCAGAGACATGACCGGGAAGAGGTCAAGCAGCTCATCGGCGGTGCCTGGCTCGGGTTTGAAAAAGAGCAGGTACTGGGCTGGTTTTCTGCAAGCGGGCTTACCCCGGTCAGCCATGATGTTTTCCCTGTTGAAAAAGGATTGAGTATTACATTTTACGCAGCACAAAAGGAGTTGATATGATCGTTCCCGTTATTATGGCCGGTGGCTCGGGCACGCGGCTATGGCCCTTGTCCAGGGCATTATACCCCAAGCAGTTAATTGACCTTTACAATGACCACACCATGCTGCAGAACACTCTGTTCAGGCTTTCCGGAATTGCAGAGCTTGGTGCACCCGTAGTGGTATGTAACGAAGCCCACAGATTCATGGCAGCCGAACAGCTTCGGCAGATCGGCAGTGATGCTGCCCACATCATTTTAGAGCCGTCGGGCCGCAATACCGCACCGGCCATTGCCCTTGCAGCTTTGGCCATCTCCGAGCGGAACACCAGCTCCCAGGACGACCCCGTCATGCTGGTTCTGCCCGCTGACCACGTGATTGAAGACAAAGCTGCCTTTCACAAGGCAGTGTCAGAAGGGGCCGGCCTTGCCAAACAGGGGAAACTGGTCACCTTCGGCATTGTGCCCGGCACTCCGGAAACCGGTTACGGGTATATCCAAAAAGGAGAGGCTTTGGACACAGGCGGTGCCGCCAGCCGGATAGAGCGGTTTGTTGAAAAGCCGGACCTGGAAACCGCACGAGAGTATCTGTCGTCAGGAAACTTTTGCTGGAACTCGGGCATGTTCATGTTCAAGGTG
This sequence comes from Desulfobacter sp., assembly GCA_036881925.1. Lineage (GTDB taxonomy): Bacteria > Desulfobacterota > Desulfobacteria > Desulfobacterales > Desulfobacteraceae > Desulfobacter. The sequence goes on along the minus strand of JBAJNJ010000020.1, from coordinate 32,273 downwards.
TCAGCCATTTTGGCAGAACTGGATGTCCTGGCATCCGGGATCATGGACGGGTGTCGCCAGTCCGTCTCAAAAGGCTCTCGGGATCTTGATTTTTTCAGAATCCACAAAGAGAGCTTTGAGGCCATTGAAGGGGATTCCATTGATTACGCTGTCATGGAAAAAACAGATAAAGGCGTAGTGATCCCTCTGGATGCGGGCTGGAATGACCTGGGATCTTTTGATGCCCTGTGGCAGACCGGGACTAAGGATACTCTCGGTAATGTCACCCAGGGGGATGTGGTTATCCAAGACGTCAAAGACACCTATATTCATGCGGAAAGCCGGATGGTCTCCGCCGTGGGGCTGGAAAAATTCGTAATTGTGGAAACCAAGGATGCTGTTCTGGTGGCTCCCAGGGACCAGGTTCAGGATGTGAAAAAAATTGTGGGTCAGTTGAAAAAAGAAAACCGTGAGGAAGCGGTTACCCATGCCAAGGTCTACCGTCCCTGGGGGGATTATGAGACCATTGACATGGCCCCCAGATACCAGGTCAAGCGGATTACGGTCAAGCCCGGGGCCAAGCTCTCACTTCAAAAGCACTACCACCGCGCCGAACACTGGACCGTTGTTTCCGGCACAGCCATCGTCACCAAAGGCGAAGAGGAAATTCTTCTCCAGGAAAACGAATCCATATACATCCCCCTGGGATATATGCACCGTCTTGAAAACCCGGGGAAAATCCCCCTGGAACTCATAGAAGTACAATCCGGGGCTTATTTGGGTGAAGACGATATTTTACGCTTTGATGATGTGTACGGGCGGGAACAGGGATAGGAAACTACCGGGATCAGGTGTAATCCCCGCGGTTAATTTTGATCTTTTCCAGCTCCACCACCGTTGAAATATGATTCAGGATATTTGCAAGCATGGGGTCCGACGCCTGGGTGTCGGTAAGGCCCTGGTTAATCTCCAGGGTCTGGAGCTGGATTTTCTCCAGAAGATCGTATGCCTCTTTAAGGGTTGATTCAGGATCCGAAAGCATTGCCGCATACTGCTCCAGAAGATCAATGGAGCCGGAAATTTGCCCGGATATGAGTCCCTGGTCTTGTGATAGGCCCGCAAGTTGTGCAGAATAGGTGGCGGAAAGTTCCGGCAGCGCCTGTGCTTCCTCACCGGTGAGCCCGCAATCCTCCAGTTGCGTTGACAGGATTCTGGAAAATTCGCCTGTCAATTCGCTGCTCCCGCTGTTCCGGGATTTTGCATCATTTTCCCGGGATTTGGATGATACCTGTCCAATCCCTTTGTTATCTGGTGCGATTTCTTTCATAATCAGGGCCGGCCGGAATAAAAGTATTGCAAATCAATTAAAAATATTTCAAACTAATCCTTTGATAAATATAGGAGCACAGGAGTTGCAATGTCAAGTTTAAACATGGAGCAGGCGGGATGAGCAGCGATTTACCACAGAACATGAAAGGCAAATTTCTGATGGCCATGCCCGGTCTTCCAGACCCTAATTTTGCCCAGACCGTTACCTGCATGTGCGAACACAATGAATCCGGAGCCCTCGGATTTATCGTCAATAAAGTGCATCCGTTGCTGACCGGACGGGAGCTGTTTGAAGACCTGAGCATTGAATGCAACGATACCGTTGATAAAATGGATGTTTTTCTGGGTGGTCCGGTTCAACCGTCCGGGGTGTTTGTGCTTCACGGCCCTCCTTTTGACTGGAACGAAAGCCTTAAAGTTGTGGACTGGCTCTGCCTGAGCAATTCCCGGGATATCCTTGAGGCCATTGCCGTCGGCAAGGGGCCAGAGACCTTCATGGTCATGTTGGGATGCGCCGGCTGGGGGCCCCTGCAACTGGACAATGAACTCAACGACAGTGCATGGCTGACCTGTGATTTATCCGAAGAGATCATGTTTAAAACCGGGCCGGACATGAAATACGAAAAAGCCATGATGCTGATTTAACACCAAGGCATATGACACCGACCACCACTTCTTTTGAATCCCTCACTTCCATTATAAACGAATCCATATCGGTAATTGACCTGCTCCAGTCGATCCAGCACGGAGAAGACAAAGCCCTGGATGACTATAAAACGCTTTGCAGCAAGATACCCGAGCATATTGATTCCGGGCTGATCCGTATTGCCGTGGTCGGGGTGATCAAATCCGGGAAAAGCACTTACATCAATGCCATGGCCCGTAAGGAGCTGGTCAAACGGGGGGCAGGTGTGGTTACCGCCGTTACAACCCGTATCCGCAGGGGGAAAAAAAACCGGGCCCGGATTCGGCTGAAATCATGGGATGAAATCAACCATACGATTGAAAAAGCCCTTGAGATGTTTCCGGAAAAAAAGCCGGAGGAGGCTTTTGATATTCGTCGGAAAAAAGACAGGGCATACCTTCGCACCGTCTATGATACGCTCAGTAAGGACTTTCCGGTCACCAGGGAAGGAATCCGTCCCGAACCGCTTTTGATCCGGAATGCCTTGGACGGGTTTGATCTCTGCAACGATGTGGTTGAGGCGGATGAGCGGGAAATCTGCTTTGAATCCAAATCCTTTGAAAAACACAAAGCGTATACGGCAGACCCGTCACGGGCATTTTACGTTAAAGACGTCTGTCTGGAGCTGTTTGGCAAAGCAATAGACGCCAATGTTGAAATTGCAGACTGCCAGGGGGCGGATTCCACAGACCCCTCACAGCTGGCCCAGATCATCTCCTATATCGAGTCCGCCAACCTGATTGTGTATTGCATTTCCTCCAGAACCGGGCTGCGGCAATCGGACATGGTCTTTTTAAAGACCATCAAACGGCTTGGGCTTCTGGAAAATATCCTGTTTATCAACAACTGCGACCTCACCGAGCATGAAAACCTGGCCGATCTTAAACAGATCAGGGAAAAAATCCGCCGGGATTTGCAGATGGTGACGCCCACACCGCCGCTTTACACCTTTTCAGCACTTTACAACCTGTTTGATGCCCTGGGCAGCCGCCTGTCCAAACGGAATGCCAAACGCCTTGACCTCTGGAATGACGATCCGTCAATGATCAAATTCTGCGCCGGCGAAACCGAACGGTTTTCGGCCACGTACTCCCGGTTACTGGCAAAACACCGGTTTGATCTTCTCCATGCCAATCATATCGAGCGGCTCAGGATTGTGATGCAGTCCCTGGACCGGAAAGCAAAACTCATCTCAGATGTGCTGGCCACGGATCTGGACGACCAGGAAAAGTCAAAGGAAAGGCTTTCGGAACTTGAAGGCAATGCCCGGCGGTTGCGCGTCATTGTTGATAATTCCGTCCAGGGGGCGGTCTCGGGCCTGGCCAATGAAATCAATGCCAACCTTAAAAGTGCCTTTTTAAAGGATTCCGTCAATATCAACCGGCAGGTCACCCGGTTTGTCAATGACGCAGTAATCGATATCGAACCCTACCGGGCCGGTGTCAAAGAGACCGGGTTCAAGCAGATCATCTACCTGATGTTTCAGGATTTTAAGCGCCAGCTTGATGTCTTCACTCTGGAACAGGTCGTGCCTGAACTCAAACATCTTGTGAGCGCCCAGGAAGAGCGGATTGAAGCTTATTTTCAAGCCCTCCTGGATTCTTACCGGATTGATTTTTTTGCCATGGGCCATACGCCTGGAGAAGAGGAGGGGACCGGCAATTTACCGAAATCACCGGAGCGGGAATCCGCCCCTGTCAAAGCGGTGAACATCAATACCATAAAAAAAATCCTCGGGCTCAGGCTTCCGGACCAGGTGGTCACCCCGCGGTTTACCAAACGGATGCGGGCCAACGCATTAACCGACTTCGGGCTGCATTCCGTTGTATTGTTCATTTCCGCCCTGGTGGACAAACATGTCCGGTTCTCTTTTACTCCCGGCTTAAACAAAGCATCGGACAAAATCAAAAAAGAGAGTTTAAGGCTTGTTCGAATGCAGATCAAGGGATACCACCTCACACTCAGGAACGATTATTTTGCCCCCCTTATCCAGGCGGCCACACGGGATTTCAAGGAAAAAATCCTGGAGCGGTTTTCCCTGTACGAATCCCTGAACAAAGACATGGAGCGCCTTTTTAAGCTCAGGCAGGAGGAGAAACAGGCACGCCGGGAACAGATCAGCACAGCCAGAGAAAACATCAATGGGATTCTCCGGGACCTGGACGCGTTTTTTCCTGTGGATGACCCTTATTTTCATAAAAACTATTGAAATTTTGTCTCAATATGATATGAAATCCCAATATTACACACCCGTACCAAACTGCCCGTATACCAACCCCGCACAGGATAAAAAATGAAACGATTCGGAAACGACCTGACAAGCCCAGATACCGAAATGGACGCGTGTCACATCTTCCGGATGCGGCTTTACCTTCTGATTGTCATGGTCAAAGCCAGGCTGGCCGGATACCCCGTTGGAAAATTTCGGAAACAGGCGGTACTGGAAAATGCGGCCATGCTTCACAGGGACATTTCAAAAATCGATATCCGGTTTTCCGCTTCCACATCCTCCAACCACCTGTTCAAAGAGCGGGTAAAGCTGTTAAGCGTTATGGCCACCGCCATGATCTCCGATGACTATCCCTTAGGTATTCACAGAAGGGCGGCGATTCTTGATAATATTGAAATCATCACTAAAACGGCATTTCCCAAACAGGAATTTGCACTTGTTCACGAGATACTCAAAGCTGCCTGACCCCCGGGCTATTCTTGGAGGCACATTATAATTGAAAACGTAAAAATATTGGTTGTCGACGATGACCCGGGAATCAGAAAGCTCACTGTGAATGCGTTAACCTATTGTGTGAACAGGGAAATCGCATCATTCAAAAACGGCCTGGAAGCCTGGCATTATCTTGAAAAGGGTGGAGAGGCGGACATTGTGATTTCAGATGTGGATATGCCGGAAATGAACGGATTTGAACTGCTGTCCAGATGCAAGGCCAAATGGGCGGACAAAACCGTTATTCTCATGTCCGGGATCAAGGCCAACCGGGAGAAAGCCGAGCTTAACGGTGCGGATGCTTTCCTGGGAAAACCCTTTGCTATTAATGACCTGTTTGATATTGTCCAGTGTTACGTTGTGGACGAACCCGGTCCCGAACTCTCTTAAAGACACGTATCATTACGGTTCCTTCACCACCTCAGCGGTGATCTGTTTTGGCAATTCATCCGGGCCAAACGCAATTTTCCGGAACAATTTCTTTTCCAGCGCCAGGGTGTCGTCCCAGAGTTTCCTTATCCAGCGACGAAACTCGGGCTTTGTTCCGTATCGTCTCTGAATATAGGCCAGGCGCCGTTCCAGGGAAACCACCCGGTCGTGAAGTACACGCTTGTCCGCATAATTGACGATTTCCGTTTCCGATACTGGGCCATGATCTGACCGGACATCCAGAACCACGTGTTGCCGAATAATGTCCGCGACTTCAGGGTATCCCAGCGTCTCCATCAATCCGCCGCCGGTTTTCGAGTGCACTTCGCCGGTTTCAAAGCTCCGGGTTTTGGTGATATCGTGTAAAAGCCCGGCAACCCTGACCAGATCGATATTGAGCTCCGGTGTTGTTCTTTTCAGCACCATGCCCAGACAGACCGCTACATTGGACACCATGACGGAATGGTCCACAATATGGTCCATCATTTCCATGTCCCGGATGATCCTGAAGCATTCTTTGTCAGACGGCAGGTTCATACGCCCCTCCATGGCCTGTGGCGGTGTAATCGGGTTGCTGCGCCCAAATTAGTATTGCACTTATACCTTTTATTGTTATGATATAAAAGAACTTTTTAACCCAACAGATGCCGGATACATATGCTGAAAAAGATCGTTTCAGGTGGCCAGACCGGCGTGGACCGGGCGGCGCTTGATGTTGCCATAAAATTTGGAATCCCCCATGGCGGCTGGATCACAAAGGGAAGAAAAACAGAAGCTGGGCCGCTGCCCCGGATATACCGGCTCAAAGAGATGGACACTGCGGATTATCCCAGCCGCACCCGGCAGAATATCCTTGATTCCCACGGAACGGTCATCATATCCAGGGGACCTCTGACCGGCGGTTCAAAATTGACCCATTCCTTTTCCCGCACCAAGGGAAAACCCCATTGCCACATTGACCTTTTGGAACAGGATATTTTTGAGGCCGCCGTCATTCTCCAGTCCTTTATCCTGGAAAACCGAATCCGGACTTTGAATGTGGCAGGCCCCAGGGCCAGTCATGATTCCACCATTTATTCCGATGTCAAATCCGTTATGGAAGCCGTGCTTTATCTGTTTTATCTGGATTTTGAGGCCGGGGCGGACCTGCCCGCCTTTGGCAACGCCCCCGGCAAAAGAACATACCCCAAAAGCCTTGACCAGGCGGTGGCCGGGGTTGTTGAAGCCCTGTGCCTGAAAACCAAAGCCCGTGTGGCACGGCTTGACGATTCCCAGATCCGGAATCTTTACTTTGCCTGGATGGACCCTGTACGGGAATACACCGGGCTTGACGAAAATAACTCTCCCTTACTTGCCGCCCTGAGGCAGCTCCGAAAGACCGGCCCTGAATATACGGTCGAGGACGGCATCATGGACATTATTAAAGCCGTAAAGCAGTTTCTGGCTGACAATTACCGCTTGAGGGTGCTCTAATGATTCCCATCAGGGACAACCAGGAAACCCAGACTTTTCCGGTCGCCACCTACGGCATCATGGGCGTCACCGCCCTGGTGTTTCTCTGGCAGATGACCTCCGGTGTCCGTGGTGACGCCATATTTTATATTTTCGGATTTGTACCGGGCAAATATACCCTTTACGACATCAGCCGCCACTTTTCATTGTTAAATAAACTGTTGTCACCGTTTTCCTATATGTTCTTCCACGGCGGTTTCTGGCATTTTTTGGGAAACATCTGGTTTTTATACATTTTCGGAGACAATGTCGAAGCCCATTTCGGTTCGGCCCGGTTTGTGCTGTTTTACCTGTGCTGCGGCCTGCTTTCCGCCCTCTGCCACTTTTTACTCAATTTTTATTCCCCCGTGCCCACCATCGGTGCCAGCGGAGCCATTGCCGGGGTCATGGGGGCATATTTCCTGCTTTATCCGGGGGCGAAAATTCTTACCCTGATTCCCATTCTCATATTTCCCCTGTTTATCCAGATTCCTGCCTTTGTCTTTCTCGGTATCTGGTTTTTTCTCCAGTTCATTAATGCCGCCGGACAAGGCGCGGGCTCCAATATTGCCTGGTGGGCCCATGTGGGCGGATTTATCTCAGGGGTGATCCTGCTTTCGCTCAATAAACAGGTGCCCAGCACCGGCACCCGGGATAAGATCAGCCGCCTGACCCGGAAAAAACATACCCCCAAACTCCAGGTCATCACCCCTCAATCCCAGGATTTCGGCCCCGACCTTCACGGCACCATTGAACTCACCTCACTGGAGGCCCTGATCGGTACACGGAAAAGAATCACCATTCCCTGGGGGTTTTACAGGCCCTTGTACCGGGTGACCATTCCGGCCGGAATAAAGCGGGGGACACGGCTGCGTCTTAAAGGTATGGGAAAACGCCTGCCCGGCCAGGAAAAAGGCGATCTTTTCCTGACCGTTGACATTAAAAATGCCATTTAAACCCGTTGCCAAATACCTGTTTATAGCCGTTCTCTGCCTCGCGGTCTGCTGCCAGGCCGTGATTATGGCTCTGCCACGTATTGCAGAGACGTTGATCCGAAGCCGGATGCCGGATATGGATCAACGGTTTCAACCGGAATTCCGTATTGAAAACATCGGCTGGTCAACCGCGCTGCTCCGGGACATCCGCATTGGACGAGATGTAAGTGCCAACCTTGCCGTACTCACCTACGGCAGAACTGGACAAAACGGGTTCCGGATAAACACCCTGACCGTTTCGGGGGTGACGATAAATGCCGCTGTGGATGGGGGAGGGCGTATTCGCTTAAACGGCATGGAGCTGAATTCAACAGACGCTCCCGGTACAAGTCCTGCTGCCCCGTTTTTCCCCCTGCCTTATGATTTTTCAGCGTTTTCCGCAGTTATCCCGGAAAAAGTAAACCTGAAAAACGCCCGGTTGAATATCGATTACAACGGGATTGCGATTCAAGTGCCCGTTCGCCTGACTGCAGAAGTCGCTGCCGAAAAAGGAGAGGTATCAGCCCGGGCACAATTGCACCCCTTTGGCCAGACCGTTGATTTTACCCTGGCAGGCGATATAAACGCCGGTATGACCCGCTTCCGTGCCACTGCACCAGGATTTTGGCCTGAAATTCCGGGTCTGTTGCTGGCAAAACAACTCAACGGTCTTGAATTGTCAGGGCCAATGGATATTGAGGTCCATAAAGCCCGGTCCCGGCCATGGGAGTTTACGCTGTCAGGGCTCGGGCTCACCGGCCCCGGGTTGCCAGGGGCGTATATCGACAATCTCAAAGGTACAATCGATCTTTCTGGGAATGCATCCGGTAACGATCCCGGAGCAGGTCTTATTGCCAATGGAAAACTCATCCTTTCCGATAAACGGTTTTCCAGTACCACACTTGGATTCTCTGCCAAAGCAAGCCTGGGACCAGACGCACCGCCGGCCTTTACCCTAACGGCAAAGGCCGAAACAATGGAAACCTTTACCATGGCCCACGGCCCTGAAAAATGCATCCAGGCCGCACTGAACCAACCGGTTCTTGACATGACGGTCTTGGGAAACCGGGACGGTCAGGAATGCCGTATTCGGGTGTCCGGCCAGTCATTTGTGTCTAAACTCCCAACAGGTTCCATAAACGCTGGAGATTTTTCCCTGACGACCGTAATCCGGGGAAATCTGTTCAATTCCGGGGGATCCGGCCGGAAAATCATAGACCACGTGGACATCAGGTCAACGTTTGAAAACCTAAAGGTCAACACAGACAAGGCATCAATTGCCCTTAGCACCACCCTTGTTTCAGGCGCCTTTCGCATGGATGAGAATAGCGTGTTTCCCGTTCCGGTCCGCTCCGGCCGTGCCGGGATATCCGTTCACAAACTGACGGCGGCCATGGGTACAGACACACTCTCCGCTCCCCGGTTGGACCTGAATGCCGAAATTTCGGCCAATCCAAAAACAATGAGCATTGACCTGGATACTGCCATGTCCGATATCCTGGCAATCGTTGGCGACAACCGGTTTGAAGCCCAGAACACCTCCGCCACAGGCATCCTTTCCGTGGATGAACACCTGAATCCGCGCATCAGCCTGGATACAAAGGTTAGAGACGGCACTTTTGCATTAACATCCCACGGCATTTCCGGCAGCGAAATCTCCCTGGATTTCCCCGTGTCCTATCCGTTTACTCCAGCACCCCAAGCCTCCCGCAGCGGCATGCTCCGCGTTGAAACACTCCGCGTCTCCCCGGGGATTCATGCGCGTCTTGCATGCAACCTTGCCCAGACCGGTGACCTTGCAATGGCGGCAGCAGGCCGCCTGTCCGGTCCGAACCCGGAGGGACCGGACCTTGACCTGGAACTCAACGTCGGCTTTGACCGGGAAATACAGCCCAAAGCATTGCTGCTGGTTAAATCCGATCCGTTTTTATACACCAACGACATTCTGGCCGAAATGATGCCCGGCACTGCGTTTTTCGCAGATCTCCCGATGGAAACAGCCCTAACCCTTTCTTCCGAAGCCAGGATCTCTTTTATGGACAACCGCCTTGATACACAAGGCATGGTTCGTGTCCATGACGGCTACCTCAATTTTCCCGGGCCGGACCTTTCCATCGGCGGTATCCGGGGCAGGGTTCATTTTTCAGACCTTCTCAAGCCCGCATCCCGGCCGGGCCAGGAACTTTTTGCAGCCTCGGTTGATGCCGGGCAGTTCAAGATCAGTGACGCCAGGCTGCGGTTTACCCTGGAAGACAGCACCGCTTTGAACATTGAAAACCTCAGGTTCAAATGGTGCAACGGGCTGGTTTCCACAGAGTCGATCCGTTTGCGTGTCCCGGACCGGCATATGACCCTGACCCTGTATTGCGACCGGCTGGAAATGGACAGCCTGCTCCGGCAGCTCGGCGCATTTGATGCCAACGGCGGCGGCACCCTGAACGGCAGAATCCCGGTGGTGTATGACAACGGCAATATATCTTTCAATAACGGATTCCTTTTTTCCACCCCGGGCAGTGGGGGGCGTGTGATGATCAGGGATCTGGACCGGATGATGGCGGGCATTCCAAAGGGAACGCCTGAATTCTCAAACCTGGATATGGCCGGTGAAGCCCTGAAGGATTTTGAATACAAGTGGGCAAAACTTTGGATGAACACACAAGGGGAGACTCTTGATGTGAAGATGGAACTGGACGGCAGACCCGCCCGGATTATGCCCTTTGAATACAACAAAGAAGTAAATGCCTTTGTCAGGGTCGGCGCATCCAGCACCGGTTCACGGTTTCAGGGCATAAAACTGGATGTCAACCTGAAACTTCCCTTTAACCGTGTCATGAAATTTGGTAATACACTCAAAGAATATCTGGATTAACCCAAAGGAGAAGATATGGTCAGACAATTGTGTGCCATCATCATTTGTCTTTTGTCCATGGCCCTTGCCGGGTGCAGCAGCAGCCATGAAGTCGAGGTCAAACCGGTGGAAATCAAACCCATTCACATTACCATTGACGTAAACGTCAGGGTAGACAGGGCACTGGATGACTTCTTCGGCGAGATAGATGCGGCCGAAGATCAACTTGAAGAGGCAAAGGAGGAATAATGACACCTACCCATATGAAAAAAAGTATCCTGGTGATTGCTGCGGTGCTGTTCCTGTTTTCGGGAATTGCATGGGCTGAAACCATCAAGCAGAGAATGACCAAGCGCCTGCCCGCGATTTCAGCCCTCAAGACCAAAGGGGTGATTGGGGAAACCAACAACGGCTACCTGGGCTTTGTCACCGGCAACAGACCCCAATCGGCCCAGGCTGTTGTGGCGGCGGAGAATAAGGACAGAAAAGCCATCTACAGGCAGATTGCCAAAAGTAACAATGTTTCCCTTGAACTGGTGGAAAAACGCCGGGCCAGGGCCCTGGCTGACCGGGCCAAAAAAGGGCGGTTTATCCAGAGTCCGGGCGGCGCCTGGGTAAAAAAATAAGATAAGCTAAAGAAACAGGAAAATTGTAAAAAAATATTGACAGACCAGGGGCCAGGGGCTATGTAGTTTCGGTAATTGCAGGCAGAAGCCTGCTGCCCGTAAGCTTAAAAACAAATTATAAGAATCAAAAACCACGAAGGTTTGAAAAGGATAACTCCTTTTCCCTTTGTGGTTTTTTTTTGCAACACCAACCCCATTGAATACGGAGACGTAAAATGAAACATCTGCTTTTTTCTTTTGTTGTTAGTGCCATTATTCTTTCTTTTACCCCTGTTTATGCCCACTTCGGCATGGTAATCCCATCAGACAGTATGGTTGCCCAGGATGACCCGCGAAAGGTGGATTTGATCCTGTCATTTTCCCATCCGTTTGAGGGGATCGGCATGCCCCTGGTCAAGCCCGGGAAGTTTTTCATGGTCAGGGACGGAAAAAAGACAGATCTTTCAGGCCAACTGGTTTCCGCCACCGTTATGGACCATCCTGCCTGGAAACTGGGCTATGCCGTAAAACGGCCCGGGGCTCACACCTTTGTCATGGAACCCCAGCCCTATTGGGAACCTGCGGAAGATTGCTATATCATCCATTACACCAAAACCGTGGTTTCCGCGTTCGGCGATGATTCCGGATGGGACGGAGAGCTGGGCCTTAAGACGGAAATCGTACCACTGTCACGGCCATTGGGGCTTTATGCCGGCAATATATTCCAGGGCATTGTCAAACTGGACCAAAAGCCTGTTCCCTATGCCGAAGTCGAGGTCGAATACTACAACATGGCCCAAAATGCCAAAGCCCCTTCGGATGAGATGATCACCCAGGTGGTCAAGGCAGACCAGAACGGGGTGTTTTCATATGCGGCACCTGTTCCGGGATGGTGGGGATTTGCAGCTCTGAACACCTCGAATAAAAAAATGATGCATGAAAATGAAAAAAAAGATATAGAGTTAGGCGCTGTTATCTGGGTTAAATTTGAAAACTGGCAGGAAAACTGATTTATGCACATATCCGAAGGAGTCTTGTCTGCTGGCGTACTCGGGGGCGGTGCCGCCGTCACCATCGGCTGCACCGCCCTGGGCCTCAAAAAACTCGACTATGATAAAATGGTTCATGTGGCCATTCTGGCATCTGCGTTTTTTGTGGCCTCCCTGATCCATGTCAATATCGGTCCGGTGAGCGTTCACCTGATATTAAACGGGGTGGTGGGCCTCCTTCTTGGCCTGGCTGCCTTTCCTGCCATATTGACGGCCCTGATACTCCAGTCGCTCTTCTTCCAATACGGCGGCCTCACCGCCCTGGGCGTCAACTGCCTGATCATGGCGGTGCCGGCCGTTATTGTTCACTACCTGTTCCTGCCCCTGCTGGGAAAATCCCGGGCACTGACATTCACGGCAGGATTTTTATCCGGCCTGGCCTCCATCCTGGGGTCCTGTATGCTTTTGGGAGCGGCACTCTGGTTCACGGATGAACAGTTTCTGAAAACCAGCATTGCCATTATTTCCGCCCACATCCCGGTGATGATCATTGAAGGAATTGTAACCGGATTTTGTGTATCCTTCCTGGTCAAGGTGTATCCTGAAATTCTCCCGAAAGGAGCCCGGATATGACCCGGCCTGAAAAACGTCCTGTAGAAACTGTAAAAAAGGGAGCGCTCTGGGCGCTTTTCCTGATCATGGGCCTGGCGTTCCGACCGAACCCGGCTCTGGCCCATAAGGTCGTAGTTTTCGGGTGGGTTGAAAACGACAGGGTTCATGTGGAGGCCGGGTTCGGCAGCAAACGACCGGCGAAACATGCTGAAATCCTTGCCTATGATTCCAATCATACCCTGGTCCACCAGGGCCGCACCGATGACCAGGGCCGCCATGTGTTTGATATTCCGACAGGTTTTTCATCGGACATGATTCTTGAGGTGAATGCCGGAACCGGCCACAAAGGCAGATGGACCATCTTTGCAAAAGAGTTTACAACCAATCCGTCCGTTACGGCATCTGCCGGTGAAAAACCGGCCAGCCCCATGCAGGAGGAAATTTCCCTCCTCAGAATCATTGCAGGCATTACCATCATTTTCAGCCTGGCGTTTCTAATCCGCCGGATCACATCCAAAAGAAAGGCCCAGCATGATTGACCATTCCCTTGAACAGGGAGACTCCCCCATCCACAGGCTGGACCCACGGGTCAGGATCATTGCCGCAACTCTGCTTTCGTTTGCAGCGGCATCATCCGAACATACCGGCATTGCATCGGCTTACCTGGGATTCGGGATATTGATGACGGCCCTGGCCCGGCTTTCCCCGGCCATGGTGTTCAAACGCCTGAAACCCCTATTCTGGTTCCTGGTCATGATCTGGCTCTTTCTGCCCCTGACCTTTACCGAAAATATCCTGGCCCAATACGGATGGATCACAATCAGCATGGCCGGCATCCACCTGAGCGCCCTGATCACACTCAAGGCTGTGGCCATCCTCCTGATATTCTGCGCCCTGGTCCTGACCATGCCTGTGGCATCCCTGGGCGCAGGGCTGCACCGGCTTAAGGTGCCGGACAAACTGGTGTTTCTCCTGCTCATGACCTACCGGTATATCGCCGTTATTCAGGAGGAGTACCACCGGCTGCTCAGGGCGGCAAAATTCAGGGGATTCACGCCCGGCACCAACCTCCACTCCTACAAGACATTTGCCTACCTTGCCGGCATGCTCTTTGTCAGGGCCTCCCACAGGGCAGGGCGGGTGTACCAGGCCATGCGCTGCAGGGGATTCCGGCAGAAATTCCATACCCTTGACGTGTATACGCCCAATAGGTTAAACTCGCTGTTCCTCTCTGTAACAGTGGTTGCAGGGGTTGCCCTTGTATTCATCGAAAGGTGTTGGATAAATCAATGAACTCGGATGAGCATGAACCGGATGGCGCGTCTGTTATCAGACTTGAACAGATCTCTTTTACCTATCCCGGGGCTGACCTTACGGTTCTGGATGATCTTGACCTGGAAATCCGGTCCGGAGACCGTATCGGCCTGATGGCCCCGAACGGAAGTGGTAAAACCACCCTTCTTCATACCATCATGGGACTATGCCGGCCTGAAACCGGCAGGATCTGCATTTTCAACCGCCCCATGGAAACGGAAGCCGATTTTACCGGGATCAGGACCCGTGTCGGCCTTTTATTCCAGGACTCTGACGACCAGCTTTTCTGCCCGACAGTCCTGGACGATGTGGCATTCGGCCCCCTGAACATGGGAGCGTCCCGAGACCAGGCCATTTCCATTGCCGAGACCACCCTTACCACCCTGGACATCCAGCATCTGCAGCACAAAATTACCCACCATCTCAGCGGGGGGCAGAAACGGCTTGTTGCCCTGGCAGCGGTTCTGGCCCTGTCCCCGGAGGTATTGTTGCTGGATGAACCCACCTCCGGCCTTGATGCGGGGGTCAAGGAAAAACTGGCAGGCATCCTGAACCGCCTGGAGATTTCTTATCTGATTATTTCCCACGAATTTGACTTTCTCAATGCCGTGGCAGACAGGATTTTTTCCATGGAAGCCGGCAAGATCCTTACGGATGAGGAAATCCACGTGCATCACCACGAACACGTCCATAAACACGGACATCACCCCCACGTGCACAAACATCCCGAATAGGATGTAATACATCCGTTCAGCCGGAACCGGTTTTTACAAAAAAATGAAAAGAAGAGCGATCAGGAGACCGCGGGTTAACGGACGCCGTCCATGAGATCTGTCAATTCCTTTTGAATGCAGAAGTAGATATCTTCGTCACTGCCGTATACATCAATGACATCTTTATGGTCGATCAGGGTTTCAACCACGAACGCAGTGAGATAAAGGCTGGCGATATTGGGGTTGGACACCAGGGTGCGGAACGGGGCGACAGCATAATCAATATCAAAATCCTCGGCCCGGCACATGGCATCCAGGCAACGGACGATCTGGTTTTCAATACTGGATTTGCTGACGGTTTCAATGAGTCCGGATTCAATAAGCTTCATTGAGACTTTGTTGCTGAATAAATCAATGTTGTCCCGGATTGCGCTGATGGTTTTAATTCTTTCCCGTTCCTTGGAAGATTCAATCTTTGAAAGAAGCTTGGATTCCCTGTTCCCGGTGTAGAAAATTTTTGCCATGGATCTATCCTTCAAATTAACAAAATCGTTAAATGCCAATCTCTAGTTATATTAAAACGGCCTGGTTTTAGCAAGCTAAAATTGGCCGGAACCCAAAAGTCCTGGGGTGGAAAAATGGGGGGACAATCTCCTCAGGTTGCCTCTACAATAATCTGGGGGGTATTTGCCTTGAATTTGTTGATTTTAAGCTTGAACAGAAGGGTGCTGTAAAATGCGGGCAGGTCATTGACGGATTCCAGGTTAAAATGCAGGGCTTCAACCTGGTATGTGCCGGTTTCTCCTTTAAGGGCCATTTTCCGGTGGTAGGTGCCGATGATATGGGAATCCGCCACCCAGAGATTGCGGGCCATGAATACAGGCTCGGGGTTGGCCGTGCCAAAGGGTCTGAGCCTGTCGATTTCCCGGGCAAGGTCAAGGGTGATCTCGTCAAGGGCAAGTTCCGCATCCACGGTCACGGTCCTGGTAAAATCCGCGTCGGAATAATGGGTGTCAAAATACTGCTGGAGGCAGGGTTTGAGCTGATCCAGGTTTTCCTCTTTCAGGGTCAGGCCGGCGGCCATGGCATGCCCCCCGAATTTTTCAAGAAGGCCTGCGCTTTCGGAAAGGGCCTGGTGGATATTCAACTGGTTCAGACTCCGGCAGGAACCGGTGGCCAAGCCGTTCCCCACCGAAAGCAGCACAACCGGACAGGCATATTTCCTGGAGAGCTTGGAGGCGGCAATGCCCAGAACCGAAGCCTCCCACCGCCGGTCCCAGAGCACCAGAAGCCTCCCGTCCAGCAAATCCGGGGATGTCTCGACCCGCCGTTCAATATCCTGAACGATCTCCCGTTCAATATGCTGGCGCCTGAGGTTGAGATCATCCAGAAGCTGGGCGCTGGTCCTGGCGTCTCCCAGATTTGGGGCGGTGAGGTGGGATACGCAGATCCGTGCATGGGAGATGCGGCCGGCCGCATTGATTCGCGGCACCAGCTTAAAAGAGATGTCGTCTGAATCCATCTGGTCGAGGTCAATGCGGGAGGCATGGGCCATGGCACGGATCCCGGGCCTGAGGCCCCGGCGGATCTGCCGCATACCCGCCACACATAAGGTTCTGTTGTCCCCGGTCAGGGGAACCATATCCCCGATGGTGCCGATGGCGAACAGGTCCAGGTATCCGGCCAGGTTCGGCTCTTCAATCCGCTCCCAGACCTTTTTTTCCCGCAGAAACCGGCGCAGGGCCATGACCACGTAGAAGGCAACGCCCACGCCCGCAAGATACGCAAGCCCGGATTCACAGGCCGCCTGTTTCGGGTTGATAACGGCATATGCCGGGGGAAGGGTGTCACCCGGTTCGTGGTGATCCGTAACAATCACATCGATATCTTCGGCATTGGCAGCGACTACAGCCTCTTCTGCGGTAATGCCGCAGTCCACGGTGATGATGAGATCAACATTCATCTCCACGGCCATGTCAATATGCGGGGGGTGAAGACTGTACCCCTCCCGGGTCCGGTGGGGAATATACCAGGTGACGTCCGCCTCAATATGGCAGAGGAATTCATAAAGGGTGGCTGTGGCGGTGACACCGTCGGCATCAAAATCACCGAAAATCAGGATTTTCTCTTTGTTGGCAACGGCAGTATAAATCCGTTCCACACCCTTATCCATGTCCTTAAGGGCAAAAGGGCTGGTCAGGCGGCTGAAATCCGGGGCCAGGAAAAACCGGGCTTCTTCAGGGCTTGTCAGTCCCCGGTCGACCAGAAGGCCCGCCAGTACGGGATGACAGTCCAGGTCGGCTTTCAGCCGGGCAACAAGATCCGGGTCGGGTGCGGCATATGTCAGTTGGGTATCCATGGCTAAGAAAGGATTTATAACGGGTGTGCCTTTTAAAGTCAATGTGCCCGGCGGCAGAATCTTTAAGACCGGTCCCGCCCATAAGAATAACGGCGGAATCGCAAAAAATTCATTTGAGAAAAGCACCTTACTGATGATATATTAAGCGTTTTAAAGTATTGTGATTTTAAGTTCAAAGAATATGCAGACCCTTATCAAGGAATACATTGTCGATAAAACCCGGATCGGGTTTATCCGTTTTATTTTTGAAGCCCATGAAGGGGTGGCCGTTGTCACGACCATTGACCCGAAAGCCGGCCATATCCGGTTGTCCATTGCACCGGACCGGGTGGATACCGCACTCAGGGTGGTTGAGGATCTGAAAAAGGATTTTTGTTTTGATGCATACTAAACCCAAGGCATATATCAATACCATCGGCTGCCAGATGAATGTCTATGATTCTGAAAAATTGGCCGGTATCCTCACTGCCTACGGATATGAAAAAACATTGCAGCCGGATGATGCGGACCTTGTGCTCTGCAACACCTGCTCCATCCGCCATAAGGCCGAAGAAAAAGCGTTCAGCTTTCTGGGCCGTTTTGCCAGGGAAAAGAAAAAGCGCCCCCATCTGATTACGGTGATGGCCGGGTGTGTGGCCCAGCAGGAGGGAGAAAAGGCCTTTGACCGGCTTCCGCACCTGGATCTGGTCCTCGGTACACAGGCCTTCTCCCGTTTCGGCAACCACCTGGACGCCCTGGCTTCGGGAAAGAAAAAAATCGTGGACACGGCAGAGTCGGATGTTATTTTTGAGGCTGTGCCGGAAAAATCCGCTTTTGATGAAACCCAGGTATCCAAATTTGTCACCATCATGCAGGGATGTGAAAATTTCTGCACCTATTGTGTGGTCCCCTATGTCAGGGGCAGGGAAAAGAGCCGGAGCCACAAGGCCATTGTCGAAGAAATTGAGGTTCTTGCCCGGTCCGGCATCCGGGAAGTCACCCTGCTGGGCCAGAACGTCAACTCTTACGGGGTCAAGGACGGGGACATCAGCTTTCCCGAACTCCTGAAAAAGGTCAGCCAAGTGGAAGACATCCAAAGAATCCGGTTTGCCACCTCCCATCCCAAGGACCTGTCCCGTGAACTGATCCTTGCCATGCGGGATACTGATAAGGTGTGCAACCACCTGCACTTGCCGGTCCAGTCCGGGGCCAATGCCGTTCTCAAAAAAATGAACCGGGGCTATACCCGGGAGACCTACCTGTCAAGGATTTCCGATCTCAAGGCTGCCTGCCCGGACGTGGCGCTTTCCACGGATATCATCGTGGGGTTTCCGTCGGAAACCGGGGATGATTTCCAGGAGACCATGGCCCTGCTTGAAACCGTTGAATTCGACTCTATTTTTGCCTTCGCCTATTCAGACCGCTCCAGTGCACCGGCGGCAAAATTCCCCTGCCAGATCGATGAGGCGGTCAAGATGGAGCGGCTCAACCGCCTTTTGACCTTCCAGGAAACCTTTACGGAAAAGAAAAACAAGGCCCTTGTGGGGCGTGATGTAAAGGTGCTGGTAGAAGGGGAAAGCCAGAAAAAACGGGACGGATTTATCCAAGAAACCAAAGATATGAAACAGATGTTCGGCAGAAGCGAATCCAATAAGATCGTACACTTTCCTTCTGACCAGGCCGCCATTGGAGACCTGGTCACAATCCGCATTGAAAATGCTTACCCTCACTCCCTTTGGGGACGGATTTCCCGGAATCAGACACCATGAAAAATAAATCTTTGAAAATCGGAAGAAACGACCTCTGCCCATGCGGCAGCGGTAAAAAATTTAAAAATTGCTGCAGGAACAAAAAAGCGGAAATTTCCATCAGGGACGAGTATAAACACCGGTATGACATCATCCTGAAAACCCCTGAACAGATCAAGGGGATCAAACGGGCCGGAGACCTGCTCATGTCCATCATGGACGAGGTGGAAACCATGATCCGCCCGGGCCTGAAAACCGACGACATCAACACCTTTGTCCACGAGGCCACGATTAAGGCCGGTGCTGTGCCCGCCCCGCTGAATTACCGGGGATTTCCCAAATCCGTATGCGTCTCCATCAACGAGGTCATCTGCCACGGCATTCCCGGAGAGCGGGTGCTTGAAGACGGTGATATTGTGAATGTGGACATTACGCCGATTCTTGACGGGTATTATGCGGATGCCAGCAAGACCTTCTTTGTGGGCACCCCGTCGGCAGATGCCAAAAAAATCGTTGCCGTGGCTGCCGAATCCCTCCGCCTGGGCATTGAAACGGTGGCACCGGGAGCCACCCTGGGGGACATCGGCCATGCCATTCAGAATTATGCCGAAGGACAGGGGTGTTCCGTGGTCCGTGAGTTTGTGGGGCACGGCGTGGGGGTTGATTTTCACGAGCAGCCCCAGATCCTGCACTTCGGCCGTCCGGGCAAAGGGGTGACCCTGGTGCCGGGTATGGTTTTCACCATCGAACCCATGATCAATCTGGGCAAAAAAGAGCTTCATGTACTTGAAGACCGGTGGACAGCAGTGACCAACGACGGTTCCCTGTCCGCCCAGTTTGAACAGACCATACTGGTCACTGAAGAGGGGTACGAGAGCCTGACACCCTATGCATTATAGCCGTACACTGTTCAGAAAGGTATTTTCCGTTGCGTATCTTTTCTTTATCGGTGTCACCTGCGCCCTGTTTTTCTGTATCGCCTGTGTGATACGCCTGGTCACGGCACCGTTTGACCGCCGCAGGATTATTACCAATGTTTTCAGCGCCTTCTGGGCATCCGTGTATATCTGGTGTATGCCGGCGTGGTCTGTCCGGATCATCGGGCGGGATAAGCTCTCCCTGGACGAAAACTATGTGCTGGTATCCAACCACCAGAGCCAGTTGGACATCCTGGTCCTGTACCGCCTGCTTTTTCCTTACCGGTGGGTCTCCAAAGCCGCGGTCTTCAATCTTCCCTTTATCGGGTGGAATATGCGCCTCAATGGGGATGTCAGGCTGAAACGGGGAGACAAGGCCAGCATATCGACCATGATGGCCCGCTGCGAAGCCCTTCTTTCACAAGATGTTTCGATTTTCTTTTTTCCCGAAGGAACCCGGTCCAGGGACGGCAGGGTCGGTCCGTTTAAACCCGGGGCATTTATCCTGGCCCAAAAAGCAGGAGTGCCCATCCAGCCCGTTGTGCTCAACCATACCCGGAAAGCCCTGCCCAAACACTCCCTGACCATCACTAAACACAAACAGATGGAGGTCAGGGTGCTGGATAAGATTCCTGTATCACGGTTTGCCCACCTGGCACCCGAGCAGGTTGCCGACATGGTCCGGGCCGAGATTGCAGCACATGTCCATGGCCACAACCGCCCGGACAGTTCAGAGGAACCTGCTGCCTGATTTCCTGGGCGATGATAGCATCTGCGTCCCATCCATGATCACTCTATGATCACTGTTTCCGGGCGGCGCACGCCCCGGAGCGGCGCCCCAATAACTCCCTTGACAAACTGCCGGCACAAATTCGCATCCGTGGTATGGGGATAGATATTTCCGTCCGCATCCATCCCCCGGATCACACCGCCTGCCAGGAACCACCGCACCAAGGTATTGCTGATCATCTCCCTGTCTGTCTCTCCGGACAATTGATCTGCCTTTTCCTGTGAAAACGCTTCCGGAGCAGGCAGGCTGCCGTAACTGTCAATCCAATGTTTAAGGAAATTCAGGATCCGGGACAGCCGAAGCAGGGTGACCGCCTCAAGCCGGGTGGTGGCATGGTCCAGGGGCAGGGCCGTGGACCGCATCAGGGAGAAGGTTTCGGGCAGGATACCTTCCTGCTTGCAGACCTCGTAATCTGCGCTGCCCGGGGCCGGATAAAAGATGGAAAGACCGGCCAATGTCCGGCGCCGGGCCAGCATCAACAAGTCGCTTAAGGTAACGGCAGCCGTCTGTCCAGGACCGGCACCGATAATATAAGATACCGTTTCAAGGCCAAGGCCTTCTGCCATATCAAGGACCCGGTCATGGGCCCGAGTCACATCCGGCCGCCGGTAACGCGTTAATTGTTCTTTTGAAAACGATCCCAGAGAAAGGTTCAGGGTTTTGAATCCGGCCGCTTTCATGGCTGCCATGAGATCAGTGTCCAGGGATGGAGGAAACAGGCCGTTCATGGCCCTGAGTTCAACAGGCCTGCCCCTGAAAATCTCCCGGATTCCCGAAAAAAGTGCCATGGCCCAGTCTCTTTGAAGGGTCAGGTTTTCATCCTCAAAATCAATAAATCCAATTTCCCTCTGGTCTGCCTGGGCCCGGATTTCCGCCAGGACATCCCGGACGCTCCGCTGCCGGAAACGGCCGTGGGAAGACGAGGCCGACACAGAGCAATAGGTGCAGGGAAACGGGCACCCCCTGGAGGCCACCACGGTGATGGTCGCTTTTTTGTTTCTTGCGTAGTATGCCTGGTCAACATTGCCCATGTCCGGTGGCGGGATATGATCCAGGTCTGCTGTCCAGGAAGGGGCAGAGACAAAACCGCCCTTGGCCTGCCGGAATGCAATCCCGGGAATTTTTTTCAGGTCAGCGTCCGGGGGAAATCGTCCGGCTCCCTGCTCTCTTTTATTTGCATATGCACTTAAAAGGACACAAAGCTTTGACATGGAGACCTCTCCCTCGCCCCGGAGTACAAAATCCACAGCAGTGCAGGCCAGTGTTTCATCTGGAAACAGGGTGGGGTGGTGCCCGCCCATCACGATATAGACATCCGGGCAGAACTGCCTGACGGCCTCGGCAGTTGCCATTGCCTGGTCCTGGTATGCCGTGAACAAAGAGGAGATTCCCACCACCAGGGGACGGCGCTCCCGGACCATAGATGCGAGATGGCCGTGGCTGTATCCAAAATGCCGGAATTGATGAAACAGGGAAAACAGGGAAATGTCGGACCGGCCGTAATAGGGGGACAGGTGGTTGAATTCCGGGGGGAACGGCAAAGGTTTTGATTTATTCCGGGCAAGGGCGTCAATGATCTCAGCCCTTATCCCGTGTTGGTGAAGACTGGCGGCGATGGAAGCAAGCCCGTAAGGCACGGTCCGTTTACGGGTCAGGTAAAATTCCCGTACCGGGGGCTGGATCAGGATAACTCCGGACATCCCGCCTCCATGGTTACCTGACCTTGGGGAACCGGGCAATGCACACCAGGCAGGCCAGTGGAATAAACGCGGTCCAAAACAATATAGTTTCCAGGCCAAAGCGGTCAGCCAGGGTTCCCACAACCGGGGAGATGATGCCGCCCAGGCCATAGGCAAATCCCATCATCAGGCTGGCCACCATGGCACGGGAGCCCGGAGCCAGCTTCTGTGCCATGACCACTCCCAGTGGCAGGGGGGCCAGCACGGTAAATCCGGCCACAAAAGCACCCAGGTAAACCCAGGGGCCGGGCAGGTAGAGATACAACAGCAGGGCCGGGGGCATCAGCAGAAAAGCACAGAAAAAAATCGGTTTAAATCCCACCCGGTCGGCCAGGTATCCGGAAAGAAGCCCGCTTAAGGTGCCGGCCATGATGAAAACCGCAAAAATCAGGCCCACCGAGGGCAGGGAGTGGCCCAAGCCGGTCAGGTAAATCGGCATAAAAGTCATAAAGGCCTGGCCGCCCACCGCCCTGAGCACCATGACCAGCCAGATCAGGAAAATGGCCTTGTATACCTTGCCCAGGGTACGTTTCAAGGTGCCGATAAATCCTTCCGAAGACATGTTCTCGGATACGGGCCGCGGCAGGTATTTCAGGCAGAACAGGAAAGACACCAGTCCCAATGTCAGGGTAAAGGGCATGGCCTCCAGGCCGAACCGTGACACATACCATGTAATGAACACAGGGCCCACGGCAAACGCCAGGGTGCCGCCGGTGTTGAAAACAGACATGGAAAATCCGGCCTGGTTGCCGGCATACAGGTTGACCATTCCGGTGGTGGAAGGATGGAACATGGATGACCCCAGGGACCCGAGGCTCAGGACCAGCAGCAACACCCAGAAATTGGGGGCAATGCCGGCAAAGGGGATGATGAAAAAGGCAAGAAAAAGTCCGGTAAACACAAATCCCCGGGTTTCATGGCGGTCGGCCAGGTATCCTGCCACGGGCTGGACAATAAAGGAAAGAAACCGCACCAGCCCCGTCATCAGGCCGACCTGGGCCAGGGAAAGCCCCAGTTTGTCCACAAAGGCCGGCAGCAGCGGGGTAAAAAATGAAGAGTAAAAATCGCCTGTAAAATGAACCAGGGTCAATACCAGGACAACCGCGTAATTGACCCTGGCCGTATCATGGGACGGGTTCATGGCCATCTCCGGAACGGAGGCCCGGTGCTGCCTCTGCGGAACAGGGGCACCGGACAGGTTTAGTTTTTAAGGCTGTGAATGGGTGCCGGGATACGCCCCCCAAAGGTCACAAAGGGATCCTCAAGATCCAGGTGGGGCACATCCATGATCATGGCTTCGCCGAGAAGTCCGCCGAAATGGACCTTGTCCCCGGCTTTTTTACCCGGAACCGGTATAATCCGCGTGGCCGTGGTCTTGGCATTGATCATCCCGATAGCCATTTCATCGGCAATAATGCCGGCCAGGGTCTGTTCGGTGATAGCGCCGGGAATGGGCACCATATCCAGACCCACGGAGCAGACACAGGTCATGGCTTCCAGTTTTTCAATGGAAAGATATCCCTTGTGGGCGGCATCGGCAATGTTGAGATCCTCGCTCACCGGGATAAAAGCGCCGCTCAGGCCGCCCACATGGGAACTGGCAAAGGCGCCGCCTTTTTTAACGGCATCGTTGAGCATTGCCAGGGCCGCCGTGGAGCCGGGCACCCCGATATGGGAAAGGCCCAGGGCCTGGAAAATCTCACCGATACTGTCGCCCACGGTGGGAGTCGGGGCCAGGGAAAGATCAACCACACCAAACTGAATTTCCAGGTTGTCGGCCACTTCGCGCCCGATCAGTTCGCCCACCCGTGTCACTTTGCAGGCGGTCCGTTTGATAATTTCCGCCACACGCCCCAGGGTCAACTGCTGGTCCGTGAGGTTGCGTTCAATGGCCCGTTTGACCACACCCGGCCCGGAAACTCCCACGTTGATGACCGCATCGGCCACGCCCACACCAAGGTAAGCACCGGCCATAAACGGCATATCCTGGGGGATGTTTGAAAACACGCAGAGTTTTGCACAGGCAAGTCCGTCATCATCTGCGGTTAGCGCGGCTGCTTTTTTAATGGCTTTGGACATTTCATACACCGCATCCATGTTGATGCCGGCCTTAGTCGTGGCCACATTCACGGACGCGCACACCCGCTGGGTTTCGGCCAGAGCCCGGGGCAAAGCCTCTATCAGGGCCTTGTCTCCCTTGGCCATGCCCTTTTCCACCAGCGCGGAAAACCCGCCGATAAAGTCGATGTTCACGGTTTTGGCGATATCGTTGAGTTCATGGGCGATTTCCACCATCTGGTCTGCGTTGAAAGCGGCTCCCACAAGGGCAATGGGAGAGATGGAAATCCGTTTGTTCACCACGTCGATACCGTACTTATCCCCCACCCGGTCACAAGTCTCCACCAGTTCCGATGCATGGCCCAGGATTTTTTTCCGGATATTTTTTTTGAACACGGCCAGGTCATGGCTGATGCAGTCAAAAAGATTGACACCCAGGGTCACGGCCCGGACATCCAGGTTCTCGTTTTTTACCATTTCAATGGTTGACAGGATTTCATGGTCTTCAAACATTGTGCGCTTCCTTAAATCTTATTGATCGCATCAAAAATATTCTTGTGCTGGATACGGATATCCAGATCCAGTTCCTTTGCCTTTTCCCTCAGGGCCGCAAACAGGACAGAGGCGTCCACATCCGGTGCAATCGTCACCTGGTAGGACATGACATTGGCGCTTGGAAGCGCATTGCCCCTGAACACGGCCTTGAGGTTGATAATATTGGCGCCAAAAGCGGCAATGATGTTTGAAAACCTTGCCACCAAGCCCTTCTGGTCCGGCCCGATGGTGGTGATCAGAAAAATATCTCCCCCCGGGGTATCCTGTTCGTCAGGATTGCTGCCGTCCATGGTGTTGACATGGATGGTCAGGTCGTTGCCCGTGTTTTTTTCATTCAGCCTGGCGTCCACGGCCTCACGGGAGAGCCCTTCAGGGGCTTGTACAATAAAAAAGCCGGCAAACTGGTCCTGGAGGATCATCTGGTTGACGTTTTCAAGGTTGCATCCCAGTTCAAACAGGTCTATGGTCACCCGGGCGATAATGCCGGGCCTGTCCTTGGCCAGAACAGTAATCATCAGTTTATTCATAATTCGCCTTTTTTACATGGCCTGCCGGAGATCGGCAATGGTCCGGGTATAGTCAGGGGTCTTGAAGATGGCGGAACCCGCGACAAAAGAAGTGGCACCGGCTTCATGAACCGTTTTAATGGTTTCTGCATTGATGCCGCCGTCCACCTGGATAATGGCGTCAGATCCGTGTTTTTCATGCAGCGCTGCAAGGGAGCGGATCTTTTCAATACTGGATTCAATGAACGTCTGTCCCCCGAATCCCGGGTTGACACTCATGATCAGGACAAAGTCAAGCTGGTCAATGATATATTCAATGTTGGACAGCGGAGTGGCCGGATTAAGTGCCACCCCGGCTTTGACATTAAAACTTTTGATGAGCTGCAGGGTCCTGTGGAGGTGCGGGCAGGCCTCGGCATGGACGGAAATATAGTCTGCTCCGGCTTCTGCAAATTCAGGGATTCTCAAATCCGGGGTTTCAATCATGAGATGGACATCCAGGGCCAGGCCGGATACCCGTTTGCAGGCCTCAACAATAATGGGTCCGTAAGTGATGTTCGGAACAAACCGGCCGTCCATGACATCGATGTGGATCCAGTCTGCCCCCGCTTTTTCAACGGCTTTGAGTTCATCGCCCAGACAGGTGAAATCTGCGGACAATATGGATGGGGCTATTATTCCCATAGGTCTTCTCCCGTGTAAAAATTCCAGGTCCAGGATGCCCAGAGGGCTTTCCTGTTCCAGGGGTCAATATGCCTTGTATCGACCAGTCTGTGATCGATAAAAATGCGGATTTTAGTTTTTATTCCGCCCGGAATCAATAGATTTATATTTTTTCCGGGCTTCATGAATCCATTGTAAAATTCCGTGTCCCGGCCAAAAAGATCCGTGACCACCCGGACATGGCGGTTTGAAAATCCGGGAGGGACAGGAAATGAAATCCAGGTCATCTCCCGAAGCTGGGCCGGCGGCATGACCAGTCCGGTTTGAGGATTGTTCACCACCAGGCGGACACCGGCACCGGCAAGCACCAGGGTGCCGAATTCGGGAGACTGTCTTAATACAGTCCCTCTGGGCCGTTTTGCATCAAATTCCGAACGTATCTCTTCCGTGGAAAGGGAGAGAGTTTCCAGGCGGTCTGATGCCTGGTCCAGGGAAATGCCGGCAAGGTCCGGCATAACCAGGCGGACCGGTTCCGGTCCTTTGCTCACAAGAAGATCACAGGAGGAATTGGCCGCCACCCTGGCAAGGGGAAGGGGATACTGGGCGATAATATTGTCTTTAAGGGTGTTGGGTGCATGGACATAGACGATACGGCCGGGACGGAGTTCGTTTTCCTCAAGGGCCAGCAGCCCCTGTCTCAACGAGAGGTGCCGCAGGTCCGGTAATTGGCTCTCCTTGAACCCTTTTGAAATATAGATGACCACATCCCTGCCTTTTTTAATGGTTGCACCGGGGCCGGGGTCCTGGAAGGTGACACCATACTTGGGAATGTGTTCATGATATTGTGTGGCGTGGAGTTTTGGATTCAGCCCGAGCCTTGTGAGGGTTTCAAGCACCTGGATGATATTCTTACCGGTCAGGTCCGGCAGGATGACTTCAGGCGCACTCCGGGTAAACAGGCTGATACCGGTATATCCCGCAGCCCCGGCAATGCCAAAGGCTGCACAGAACACCGCAAGATATTTGATCAGGGTTTTCAAGGGGCCGTTTTCCGTTTGAGCCGTGCCATAAAAAATCCATCCATTTCAACATGTCCGGGATATGTTTTAAATTGAAAACAGGATTCGGCATCTCCCTGCAGATCCGGTACAGTTAAAGCAAAGCCGCCGGCATCGGCTTCATAATCCTTGCGTTTGCCAAGGAAATGCGTGATCACGGTCTCATTTTCTTCGGGTTCACAGGAGCAGACCGCATACACCAGGATTCCGCCGGGCCTTACCAGATTGGCGGCAGCATTGAGAATTTTTTTCTGCCGTGCAGCCATGCGTTTGATATCATTGCCGGTTCTTTTCCACCGGGTGTCGGGGTTTCTGCGCATCACCCCAAGCCCTGTGCACGGGGCATCCACAAGCACCCGGTCAAAATAACCGTCGACATCCTTTATTCCTGCCTTCAGGATATCAAGGGGTTTTGTCCGGATGATAGTGATTCCAAGCCTTAAGGCTTCGGCTTCCAGGCGTTTCAACTTTTCCGGTCCGATATCCGCAGCCATGATCTCTCCGCTGTTCTCCATGGCCTGGGCCATATGACAGGTTTTGCCGCCCAGTCCGGCACACGCATCCAGAACCCGTTCCCCGGACACTGGCCCAAGCGCCTGAACCACCAATTGTGCTGCTTCATCCTGAATCTGGAAATGGCCCTGGTTAAAACCGGGCAGGGCAGCCGGGGAATGGCCCGGGCCTGTCAGATGAAGGCCCAAGGGGCTGAAAGAAGTCTCACCAGCCGCAATCCCTTGTGCCCTGAATGCCGTTGCCAACGCTGTTCTGTCCGTTTTCAGGGTGTTCACACGCAAGGTCAGGGGCGGAATCTCCAGAACGGATCTGGCAATGGCTTCGGTGTTGGCCCGGCCGTAGCATGCGGTCCACCGCTTGCCCAGCCAGACCGGGATACTGAATGTGGTTTTAAGATAGGCTGGAAATTGTTTCTGCCTGTCCGGCAGATCAATATCGGCATGATGTTCCGCAGCCTTGCGAAGCACCGCATTGATATACCCGCTGCTTTTTTTGTTCACCCGGGACTTGGCAAGTTCTATGCTCGAATGAATGGCGGCAAAATCCGGGACCCTGTCCAGGAAAACAAGCTGAAACAATCCCATCCTTAATATGGTTTTCACCGTATTGTTCAGGCGGTCGATCCCGATACGTGAAAATGCCCGGATCAGGTGATCCAGATGTCCCCTGTGGCGCAGTACGCCAAATACGATTGCATTGCACAGGTTCCTGTCCTGACGGCTCAGCAGATCCAGTTCATTCCCGGCATGGTCCAGGGCCTGGTCAAGGGTTGTTTTGTCTCTTTGGCCCGCCTCCAGAATCCTTAAGGCCAGGCGTCTGGAATCAGTTGCCATGCCTATTCAAACCGGGCCGGCAAATCAATGCTGTGCCCCCGCAAAAAGGCACTGGCGGCCATACGTTTGCCCGAAGCACCCATCAATTCCAGGATGGTCACGCTGTTTTCCCCTGCAGCCACATGGATGCCGGAATCATCGCACCTGAAAATATCGCCCGGGGCGTGGTCTCCGCCCGGAGATGCACCGGGAACACCTTTAAAAATTTTAAGCCGCTTTCCGTCCAGATGGGTAAACGCGCCGGGCCACGGGGTCATAGCATTAATATGGGCACGGATTTCTTTGTCGGATTTTGTCCAGTCAATGAGGCCGTCTGATTTTTTGAGCATAGACACATAGGTGGCCTGGTCATTGTCCTGGGGTTCCGGGGTCAGGTTACCGGCATTGACCCGGTGAATGGTGTCGACAATCAGCTTTCCGCCGATATCGGACAGCCGGTCATGAAGGTCCTGGGCGGTTTCATCCGGGTCAACAGGCGTTGTGGACTTGAGCAGCATATCGCCGGTATCCATGCCTTTGGCCATAACCATTGTGGTGATTCCGGTTTCCTTGTCCATGTTCATCACCGCCGCCTGGATCGGGGCAGCCCCCCGGTATAAGGGTAACAGCGAGGCATGGATATTAATGGGGTAAATCTTTGGAACATCCAGAACCGCCTGGGAAAGGATCTGCCCGAAAGCCACCACCACATAATAGTCCGGGGACACGCGTTCCAGGCGCTCAATACTTGCCTCCGTGTTCAATTTTTCCGGCTGGTACACTTCAATACCCAACTCAAGGGCGGCCTGTTTGACAGGGGAGGGGGCCAGCTTTTTTCCACGCCCTTTGGGGCGGTCCGGTTGTGTTACCACGAGTGGAATTTCAAACTCATCAACCCCGGCAAGGGCATGAAGGGCCGGCACTGAAAATTCAGGCGTGCCCATAAATATGATACGGCTTTTCATTGCTGGTCCTTCTTCATTTTTTTCAGCAGGCGTTTTTTATACATGGCCCGTTTCAGTGAGGATATCCTGTCAATAAACAGGACACCGTCCAGATGGTCTATTTCATGTTGCATGATCACTGCCAAAAGCCCCTGGGCATTGAATTCCATTGATTTACCTTCAATGTTCTGAGCTCTCACCGTCACCTCTGCATGCCGTTTCACATCCGCCCTGAAATCCACCACGCTCAGACATCCCTCGTTTTCCGAAATAAACGTCTCTTCGCTTTTGGCAATAATCTCCGGGTTGATCAGGGCGGTGAATTCCATTTCGCTGCCGTCACGATCCGGATCAGTCGCATGGCTGTCATACACCAGGAGGCGCTTGTTCACTCCCACCTGGGGGGCCGCCAGGCCCACGCCCGAATCATGAAACATCGTCTCGCCCATGTCATTGATCAGGGTTATCAGTTCATCATCAATGGACTCTACAGGCACAGAGGGGTCTAATAATGATTTTTCCGGGTATTTTAATATATCAAGAATAGCCATTGTTACTCAGGATTTCCTTTGTTTTCTGTACATCGCTTTTGATTTGGCGGGACAGCTCGTCAATGCTGGAAAACTTGATCTCATCACGAAGACGGGCCACCATGTTCACCCGGATGCGGGTATCATATAAATCCTTGTCAAACCCAAGGATATGGACTTCAATAGTGAACATCTGGTCGCCGAATGTGGGTGAAAACCCGATATTGGCAACCCCTTGGTAGTTTCCGTGGATGGTTTCGACAGTCACGGCATAAACCCCCAGTTTAGGGCAAAGTTCATCATGTAGTTTAATGTTGGCCGTGGGGAAGCCGAGCTGGCTGCCGCCCCGCCTGCGGCCTTTAATGACCTTTCCCCGGATCTGGTAATGCCGGCCCAGGTACTTCATGGCCTGTTCCACACGGCCTTCCATGACAATCTCCCGGATCCGGGTGCTTGAAATCCGCTCCTTTCCGGTTTCCGTATCATTGATCCACCTGGATACCACCGTTTCAAATCCAAGGCGTTTTCCCTCGGACCTCAACAGGTTGATATCACCTTCCCGGCCTTTTCCAAATGAATAATCCGCTCCTATAATGATGCCTTTCATCCCGATTTTATTCACCAGCACCTGTTCAATAAAGTCATGGGCGGAAATATCTGAAAACGATTTATCAAACGGCAGGCAAAGCAGCGCATCAATACCGGTCTGCTCAATCAGCTCAAGTTTCTGGTCATGGCGTGTAATCAGCGGAGGGCTGGAAATGCCCAGAGCACGAAGGGGGTGGGGTTCAAACGTCATGGCCACAGAGGTGCCGCCAATTTCATCGGCCATCTCCATGACCTGGTGCAGCAGGGCCTGGTGGCCCTTGTGAACCCCGTCAAAGTTTCCTATGGTAACCACGGCATTTTTATAGGGGGCGTGGATCTGATTCAGGTTTTCAATGAGTTCCATGGTGTCCTTCAAAATTAGAACAAAAATACTGTTGACAAATATCCCAAACAAATATATATATCCCAACCATCGCTTTTAAGCAATCCCAAATTGCTTACAACAAAGCGGTAAGAGTAGTGCCGAAGTGGCGGAATTGGTAGACGCACTAGTTTCAGGGACTAGCGAGCGCACGCTTGTGGGAGTTCGAATCTCCCCTTCGGCACCATCTCAAAGATCTTCACCTGGATCCCCTTAAGCCGAAGTGGTGGAATTGGTAGACACGCTAGACTTAGGATCTAGTGCCGCGAGGCGTGGAGGTTCAAGTCCTCTCTTCGGTACCACACATAAAATCAGCCAGTTAGGTAAAGACCTAAACTGGCTGTTTGCATTTCCGATCCTCTTTAAGCAACGTTTAAGTAACTTTTCCCCAAATTTGGTCAGCCCCGTTGCTTATTTTTTTTAGTCGGAAAAAGAAATTTTTCCATCTTGTTTACTGCCTCTGCTTTTTCTGCCTCATCAACAGTATTATACCGGTCAAACATCTCTCGGGTAAACCAAGTAAAGCAAAATAGGCCCGGCCGGCCGCATTGACACAAAGCGAACATACCAATGTCATTATGAATAACCATTCGACTTAATAAATAAAAAATTAACAAACAGGATCTACACTGTCTTCTTTTTTCTTCTGGGCCACGTCATAGAGGCTGGTAATATAAATGCTGACGTGCATGAAAACCAGGGGATCTATTTTTTCCAGATCAATCAGGCAGCGGATAAGAATTCTGCCGATATCCGGTTTTTTGAATTTTTTTGCCAGGTCCAAATGTTGCGGGCCCATGAAAGGTCGCTTAGATTTACAGGGAAAGGCGATGATATTGTCCGGGAGTTTTGGGTTTGGATGCATGGCGGTTATCCTTGTAGTAGATTG
The DNA here is from genome assembly GCA_036881925.1 of Desulfobacter sp. GTDB lineage: Bacteria > Desulfobacterota > Desulfobacteria > Desulfobacterales > Desulfobacteraceae > Desulfobacter. The sequence goes on along the minus strand of JBAJNJ010000020.1, from coordinate 553 downwards.
AAACCCGCTCTGTCCTGCTAAAAACAAAAACGGGCCGGAACTGGTTAGCAGACCGGCCTACAAGGAACCGGCGAGCCCGAAGGCTCCCAGATCCGGCCCGCATATACAGAGATCCATGAATGTGTCATGGCGTGCATAACAGACCGTGCGCAAACAAGAAAACGCCAAAATAGGCGTGTTTGCGCCTTGTAGTTTCCAGCTGCTAAACCGGGCCGGGGAATTTGCCCCGACAGATTTCTTATCCCACAGGGTGGGTGGGGATGTCAATTTTTAAAGCAAATGGTGTTGAACAGACAAAACAAGAGAAGATTATAGGGTGGGCGATTGTTCTTTTTTCAGATGGATAATGGCTTTCAGGGCCACAATGATATCCAGAACCGGGAGTGAAAACACAAACACAATGAGTACTCCGGGGGTAATCCCCCCGAAAAAAAAGGGTTATCAAAAGTAGAATTTTCTCGTAATAAATAACAAAAGGAGATTCTACATGAAAAAATCACGTTACAGCGACAGCCAGATCTTAAGCATTTTGAAACAGGCTGAGAATGGATGC
>JBAJNJ010000019.1:0-143569 GCA_036881925.1 Desulfobacter sp. | reverse complement strand
TGCATCCATTCTCAGCCTGTTTCAAAATGCTTAAGATCTGGCTGTCGCTGTAACGTGATTTTTTCATGTAGAATCTCCTTTTGTTATTTATTACGAGAAAATTCTACTTTTGATAACCCTTTTTTTTCGGGGGGATTACCAGACGAGCGAATCAGGATTGTCAGGGCATATAACATGATGTGTTCAGTATCTGACCCGGGTTAAGCCCATGGTCAAAGAACTGGAAATATTCCGGGGCGAAATCGTGGCCCGGCTGGTCGGTAAATTGATCAATAATCCCGGTGCCTGGCCCAGCCTTCTGACAGAGTAGCGGAGACTTCGGTCTGACCGGCTCCAGATGAAGTTGCCGTTTGCTGAGTCCAAGCAGTGATTAGAAAAATTTAACAGGGCATTAACATTAAGAGTCAGTTCTTACTGCTTCGTTAAGTGCCAATTTGATTGTAAAAATTACGGCTATAAAAATGAAAGTAGTGTTAAAAAGCGGTTCTGTAAAAGAATCAGCCACTATTTTAGGGTACTCAACGAGCCAGCTTGATGGTGGTCCCCAAAATGCTTCTGCAAATCCAAAAGCAATTGCCCAACCAGATAGCAAAAACAAACCGGCACAAAAAAGTTTGCCGGCAAACGTCTCAATATGAAGAAGATTTATAAGTTTATAAAATAAAAATCGGGTTATCACGAATATACATAACAGGTAAGCTATTTGGCTAATGTAGAAGATGCCATAAGAGATACAAGGAAACCCAGAAAGAGAATGGAAGTGAGATTTTGCGGCCAGTGTAAGAAGACTTGGCAGGCTAGAAACCCCTGTAAAAAAAACGACGATAGTTATAATTGACGCCACTACACCAAAGATTGAATTGGGAAAGAGTTGTTTTTTCATTAAGAATAGCCCTTCAAAGGCAAAAGTTTGAAAATTTTAATTAAGGGAATTTATATATTAATACCAATCTATAAATCAAGTTAATACCGGATAAAGCGCCCTGGTCAAGAGCATGACCAGGGCAACAAAATTTGATCTTTGACAATTTGTTTTAGTGTAATTTTTTTCTGAGAACTCTTGCGAAACAAAGACATCCTATGCCAAAGAGCACTATTGTTCCAGGTTCGGGGACTGTGTTTGTTGAACTGACCTCAAAGTAATCGAAACCGGCTATAGGATCTACTTCGCGCCGAAACAACTGCCAGCCCAAGTTTAAGGGTGTCATCTGAATTTATAAGTAGAGAAAGATCCCCTAAATGTATCCAACTTTGGTTATCAAGGCTAAAATACGAAGAAAAAATATTACCGTTTTTTTCCATCTTAAAATAAGTGGAGCTAGTTCCATAAGCTACATTGGCAGTAGGAGTGACATTTTTCCCATTAACTTTGCCATAAGCTACTATTCGACTTCCTAATGTGTTGGACCACTCGCTACTTAAATAAAGATAATTATTATAATCAATCTCAGCGAGGATTCCAAAACTTTTAAAGTCTGCAGTCCATGCGTTCAAGGCGAATCCGTAAGTGCTTGCCTCAAAATCGCCACTGACTGTCGTATATAAATAAGGAACGTTTCCTAATTTAGAGACATAAGGGTTACTTAATTGATTTGCATGGTTTAACTTTGCATAACCAGAGCTGGTATCTATACCATATGAACCGCTTCCACCATGTCCCGTAAACGACCAGGAATCATCAAGATTCGTATCAAAACCCTCCGTAATGGATAGGGCATAAACACTTTTAAGATTAACAAGCATAACTAAAAGACACACCACAACCCAGACAGAACAAGAAACTTTTTTCATTTCGTTTTCCTTTCCAATTAGTTTGCCTACGAATAAGGCTTTTGAACGTTCAAGAAGCGCCCATGAATGTAGGCTATCGAATAAATATGAAAGATGCTCCATTCATTATTTTTTCGAAGCGCGGCATATCCTAAAACAAGCAATTAAAACCGCTTAAAAAATGAAGAAGCATCACGTTGGCGACCTCATAGCAAAGATACAGATGAATATCAAGTTAATACCAACCAATGAACCCATGAATAGTAAGGGGGCTGATAATATAATCTGTACGAATTGTGGAGCCAGAACCCACAATGGTGAAGGCCTTTGTTTCGAATGTCACCGGACATCAGAAGAAGAATTTAGAGAAATATTAAGACTGGAAAGAGAGGGTCATAGTTCCCATTGTGCCTCCCGAATGGTTTGGGTAGATGGTGAATTTGAGTGTGGGAATTTTTGCTGGCACACAACTACAGGGGAGAGGAGATACAGTTGATTTGTTTTTGAAAATAAAAGCAGTTTTTGAAATTTTAAAAACCTGAGATTGACTGCCACGTTACAATTGTTAAAAAGGCATACCATCATTTTAATGGCCGCATTTACAAATGTACAATTACAATACACCTGGATGTAACCATCCCGTCTTCTTTTCTGCTGATTATCTGCACCCGTTGAATTTGTATAAACTGTAACTTTTAATGCATACAGTGTTGCGATATAGTTTTTTCCCAGATGATTGAACTGGAATTTGGCGTTTATCTGAAAAGGAGGTGATTCATGTTTGGGAAAATGAGAAGAAAAGACAGAGAAATTACTGATATCAATACGATCAGATCTATTATTGAAAAATCTGCGGTGTGCAGGCTGGGGATGAATCATGAAGACAGGCCCTATATTATACCGCTCTCTTTTGGTTTTGACGGGGATTGTTTATATTTTCATGGCGCGTTAAAAGGATTGAAAATTGATCTTTTACGGAATGATCCAAAGGTCTGTTTTGAATTTGACACGCTGCACGAGACCATTTCGGAAGAAAAGGCATGTGACTTTGGTATGCGCTATCATAGCGTCATCGGTACAGGCAAGGCCGTCTTTATAGAGAGCCGGGAGGAAAAATGCCGGGCACTCGACATGATCATGGCCCAGTATTCCGACAGAGAGTTTAATTATCCGGATAATATGCTGGATGCAATCGCGGTCATTAAAGTGCGGATTGAAACCATGACAGGTAAGCAGGGCGGACTTTAGCAGCTCTTAAGTATCGGATGAATACGCTGTCCATATATCTGTTCCCATCAAATGATCCGGGTGGTACATGCTTATTTTAGACCGTAACTCAAAGACACCGCTCTACCTTCAGATTTACGAGCAAATCAGGGAAAAGATTATTTCGGGAAAACTTCATGCCCTGTCAAGGCTGCCGTCAATAAGACAGCAGTCCGATACATTGGGTGTGAGCATCAACACCGTTACCCTGGCGTATCAGCAGCTTTGTTCGGAAGGATATATTACAAGCAAAAACCGGAGTGGGTTCTATGCGGAAAAAATAGATGATCAACTGCTGAATTTACGTTCCCGAACCGGTAAACAAAGCCCGGCACTGGAAACAAAAAAGGATGCTCAGGAGCCGCACTGCAAATATGATTTCAGCTATGGGAATTTGAGCCCTCAAGATTTTCCGTTATCCATTTGGCGCAAGTTGTCAAACCAGTTATTAACATCTTCAAACCTTGACCATATCTGCTCGTATCCGGATCGACGGGGAGAGGCTGGTTTACGAAAAGCCATCATGCAATACCTGCATGATTCACGCGGGGTATTTTGTGAGCCTGAGCAGATTGTGATTTGCCCGGGGACGCAAATCGCTTTAAACCTGGTGTGCCAGTTACTGAAACAGGAGCATTCGTGTATTGCCATGGAAGATCCGGGATATGACGGTGCACGGGTGGTTTTTCATAATAATGGATTGGAAATCATTCCGATTGGACTGGAAAAAGACGGCCTGAGACTCAGGGACCTGGAAGGTTGCAAGGCAAAACTCGTATACACCACCCCGTCCCACCAGTTTCCAACAGGGAAGATCATGCCCATCAAAAAACGAATCAGACTTTTGGAATGGGCATTTAAAAACAACGCGATGATCATTGAAGATGATTATGACAGCGAGTTGAAATATTCAGGAAAGCCCATCCCTTCCATACAGCACATCGACGCTAAAGGGCATGTCGTGTATCTCGGTACGTTTTCAAAATCGCTATCACCTGCATTGCGGATGAGCTATATGGTGATGCCCAAAACACACATTAAAAAATATCAAGAAACATTTGAACGCTACAATACGCCGGTGCCATGGCTGGATCAGAAGCTGATGCAGAATTTTATCACGAAAGGGTATTGGGACAGGCATTTACGCAGAATACGCAACGCCAACAAAAAAAGACATGATGTATTAATACAGGCAATCAACGAGACCATGGGCGAAAAAGTGGCCGTTCACGGAATCAATGCCGGGTTGCACATCTTATTGGAATTTAAAGCGCCTGGATCTGAAATGGAAATGATTAAAAAAGCCATGAATCACGGCGTCCGGGTTTACCCCGTGTCTGAGTTCTGGATGCGGTCGGAAAAGTATAAAAACAATATGGTGCTTCTCGGTTTCAGCAGGATGGATGAAAATGAAATCGCAGAAGGTATTAAAACCCTTGACCAGGCATGGTTTAAAAATTAATAATTTTCCGCAATACGCCATGGGAAAGACGGAGGACCCGCATCAAAATGATAAATATTGCAATTTTGACTTTTGAAGGATTCAATGAACTGGATTCTTTTATTGCATCGGCCATACTGAACCGGATGAAAGATTCCGGATGGAATGTACAGATCACATGTCCGGCGGAATCGGTGACATCCATGAACGGGGTGAAAATCCAGGCGCAGCAGCCGCTGGAATTTGCAAACAAAGCAGATGCCGTATTGTTTGGCAGCGGCATATATACGCGTGATATTGCCGGGGATGACAGCATATTAGGCAGGCTTGACTTAACCCCCGAAAGCCAGCTGATCGGTGCCCAGTGCTCAGGGACGCTGCTCCTGGCAGCCCTTGGGTTTTTAAACGGCCTTCCTGCCTGCACGGACCTGACCACAAAACCCTGGGTCATTGATGCCGGCGTAGAGGTTTTAGATCAGCCATTTGTTGCAAAAGATAATATTGCAACGGCCGGTGGTTGTCTGGCATCTGAATATCTGGCCACATGGGTGATTGCAAAACTGGCAGGTAAAGATTCGGCTGGATCTTCAATTCATTATGTTGCGCACGTTGGTGAGAAAAAATCCACGGTGTCCCGCTGCCTGTCTGTTGTTTCCCCCTATATTTGACAGGTTGCGGATTGTATTTCCTGCAACCCGTCAAATGAATCCGGTCCTATATTTTTGCCCATAGTCTCCATTTAATTGAACAGCCCATGGACGATATCCGGTCCATGGGCCCTTTACCGGTCCGGCCGGATGCATCGCCTGTTTTCGCATCGTCCGGATGTCCGCGATATTGACGTTCCCCTTTGGCATTCAGCCCCAAAAAATCAATTGTACAGGCCGTATCATGCGCCATAGCCGCGTCCCGGCTGCCATCCGTACCAAAATCAGGTTCTCCAACAAGAATCAGCAATGAGTTTAATAGAAAAACAATTGTTTGATAACAATTTCCTAATCTATCAGATCTATAAGTTTTAAGCATACTAATTATTAATAAATAATTTTTACTTATGAACTTGAATGGCCGGGCCGTTGTCTGGAGCCAGGAGGAATTTAAATGTCAGAATTGCAAATCCGGTTGAAAAACGTGACCAAGCGTTTCGGGGCCACCGAAGTTCTGGGCCGGGTCAGCCTGGGGATTTCAGAGGGGGAATTCCTCACCTTATTAGGCCCTTCGGGGTGCGGGAAAACCACCATTCTCAGAATCATTGCCGGCCTGGAGTCCCCCACGGATGGGGAAATTTCCCTGGGCGGAAACATTATCAATACGGTTCGTCCCTGTGACCGAGATCTTGCCATGGTGTTTCAGACCTATGCCCTGTACCCCCACCTGACCGTACGCCAGAATCTGCTGACCCCGCTTTTGTTGCGAAACCTGACCTTTATGCAGCGCTTTCCCTTGATCGGAAGGCTGTTTCCCGGCACCCGGTCCAAAATCGTCGGATTGAGGCGGCAGGTCAACGCGGTGGCGGATACGCTGAAAATACGGCATCTGCTGGACCGGAAACCCGGCCAGCTTTCAGGGGGGCAGCAGCAGCGGGTCGCCCTGGGCCGGGCCATGGTGCGAAAACCCAGGGCATTTTTAATGGATGAACCCCTTTCCAACCTGGATGCAGAGCTGCGGGTGCACATGCGGGCGGAGCTGGTAAAGCTCCACCGGAATATCGGCACCACCTTTATATATGTCACCCATGACCAGGCAGAGGCACTGACCATGTCGGACCGGATCGCTATCGTCATGGATGGCCGGATTCTCCAGGTGGGATCGCCTGAAGAGGTGTATGAAGCACCCGGGTCCCTGAAAGTTGCCGAGTTTGTGGGCAGCCCGAAAATGAATACCTTGCCGGGCAGCCTGGGTGAAGACGGCCGGGTGGTTTGCCTGGGCATGACGCTTCGGCGGCAATTGAAAGAAACCGGCCATGGCAACCTCACCATCGGATTGCGCCCCGAGCATCTCCAGGTCCAATCCGCATTCACGCCGGATTGTTTTGTGGGGAAACTGGTTCACCGGGAGAATCTGGGGTCGGATCTGTTCCTGCATGTGGCCCTGAACAACAATGATTCCCAGATATTGGTGCGGGCCAATCCCGAGGAGGTCTTCCCGTTCTCCATCGGTGATGAGGTCTGGGTGGGGCGCGTACCCGGCAAAGCCATGGTGTTCGGCCCGGACGGGGGGCGCCTGGCATTTGGGGGGGAGCCGTCCCTGATGGAGGAGGCTGTCTGATGAAGCAATCAAAGGCCCATGTCCTGTTTGTTGCACCGGCTGTGGTACTGATGGTGGTGATCCTGATCATCCCCGTATTTGTTGCCGGGGCCCTTTCCTTTACGGATTACGGCCTGGGCAACCCGGGTTTCAACTGGGTGGGGTGGAAAAACTATGCTGCCATGCTCAAGTTCTCCAGCTACCATAAAATGTTTTCCGCCTCCATGACCTATGTCTTCATCGTGGTGCCCTGTTCCGTGGCTCTGGGATTGGGAGCGGCCATGCTTATTTCCTCGCTGAAAATCGGGGGAGAGATTTATAAGGCTATATTTTTCCTGCCGGTCATGGCCACCCTTCTGGCCATGGCCTTTGCCTGGGAATTTACCCTGGATCCCATCATCGGCCTGGCCAATGCGTTTCTTTCCCTGGGGTGCCGGGAGGAATGGATCTACAATCTTCTCACCGGTGCATGGATGGGCCTGCCCCCGGAAGAGAGTTGGTACGGCAGGGCCTGTGCCGAGGGTATGCCCAACTGGCTGGGCGACAAAACCTATGCCATGCCGTCCATCGCCTTTATCGGCATATGGCAGGCATTCGGGTTTAATATGGTCCTCTACCTGGCCGGCCTTACCGCCATCAACCGGGACCTTTATGCCGCCGCAAGCATGGACGGGGCCGGCAGCGCCTGGGAACGGTTCCGGCTGGTGACCTGGCCCATGCTGGGGCCCACCCATGTGTTCGTACTCACCATCACCTCCATCCGGTCGTTCCAGGTGTTTGACACTGTGGAAGCCCTGACCAAAGGCGGGCCGTCAAAATCCACCTATGTGATGGTCTATGCATTGTTTGAAAAAGGCATCAAACAGAACCTGGTGGGCATGGGGTCCGCCATTACCATGGTCTTTCTGGGGTTTGTTTTTCTGCTGACCCTGACCCAGGTCTACTTCATCAATAAAAAGGTACACTACTCATGATTGCATCCCGATCCTGGACCAAGGAAATCGCCAAGCATGGCGTTCTTGTCACCGGCGCCGTTATCGTGCTGCTGCCGTTTTACCTGATGATCTCGTTTTCCCTGAAATCACCCGCGGAAATCCAGAGCATTTCCGGCGGCCTGTTCGGGGCGCAGGAGTTGATGACGGACGCGCGCTGCATCAAAGAGGGCCGTCCGGTGGAAGACTGCACCATGCGGCCGGTGGTTTACAATTACCGGGCGGCTTTTGAAGAAGCCCCGCTTCTTAGGTACCTGTTCAACGGCGTGGTGGTGACGGTCTCCATTTTCGCCATCCAGGTCCTGGTGGCCCTGCCCTGTGCCTATGCCCTGTCCAAACTGAATTTCAGGGGACGGTCCTTTATTTTCGGTATGGTGCTTTTCTGCCTGCTGATCCCGGTCCACGCCATTGCCCTGCCGCTGTATATCATGCTGGCCAAGACCGGCCTGACCAATACCTATGCCGCCCTGGTTATTCCCTGGACCATATCGGTTTTCGGTATTTTCCTGATGCGCCAGTTTTTTATGACCGTACCCGACGATCTCATTGATGCGGCACGCATGGACGGCATGGGGGAGTTTGAGATCGTCTGGCGCATCATGTTGCCCACGGCTGTTCCCGCCCTTCTGGCATTCGCCATCTTCTCGGTGGTGGCCCATTGGAACGATTACTACTGGCCTCGGGTGGTCATCACCGGGGATATGAACCTGATGACCCCGCCTTTGGGGCTGAGGATGTTCAAATCGGATCTGGACGGCAATGAGTACGGCCCCATGATGGCGGCCTCCATCGTGATCGTCACCCCCCTGGTGGTGGCGTTTCTGATGGCCCAGCGACGGTTTATCGAAGGCATCACCCTCACGGGGATGAAGGGGCGCTGATGATGTTGTTTTGCACGGACGGCAGATGCCCATGGCCGGTATCTGCCGTAATCATAAACATTAACCGGAAAATTTTTTAACCCAGTTTTTAAGCCAGAAAAGTTAAGGAAAATTAAGGAGAATTTAAGGTGAGTGTCATCATGAATGTAAAACAAGGTCTTAAAACGTACTGCATAGTACTGGCGGTCGTCGTGTCGGCTGCCCTGGCAATTCCCGCGTTTGCCCAGGCAACCGTGAAAATCGAGGTGGGGTATCCGTACTCCAGCCTTTTTGATGTAACTTTTAAAAAGATTTATCCCCTGTTTAAGCAGGCCCACCCGGATATTGAGGTGGAGTTCCGGGCCACTTACGATAACTATGAAGACGGCACCAACACCATCCTGAGGGAGTCGGTGGCAAAAAAGCTGCCGGACGTCACCTTTCAGGGGCTCAACCGCCAGGCCATGCTCGTGGAAAAAGGAATTGCCAGACCCCTGGAACCCTTTATCGCCAAAGAGGCGGATATGTCCAAGGATGGATACCACAAGGCCATGCTTGAATTGGGCTCTTTCAACGGCGGGGTGTACGGACTTCCCTTTGCGGTCTCCCTGCCTGTGGGATACTACAACATGGATGCTCTGAACAAGGCGGGCATCCGTTCGCTTCCCAAGACCTGGGACGAGGTCTGCGACAATTGCGACAAACTCCGAGATGCCGGGTATAAAAATCCCCTGTTTTGGGGATGGAATATCACGGGAAACTGGTTTTTCCAGGCCCTGATGTGGAGCCAGGGAGAGCCTGTGCTCAAAGACGGCAAGGTCAATTTTGACGGGCCTGAAGGCCTGCTGGCCCTTGAAACCATGAAAAAGCTGTTCCGCAGGTGCAAGATGGTCAACCTGCCGGTCACCGACGCGGGCAAACCGTTTAACGCAGGGGAGGTTGTGATGCACTTCTGGTCCACCTCTGCCGTGGGCGCCATTGAGCGGGCCAAAGGAGATTTTACGCTCCGGACCGGCGAATACCCGGGAATCGGAAGCGCGCCCATGGGGCTTCCGGCCGGCGGGAATGCCGCCATGCTGGTGTCCACATCCGATGATCCGGCCAGGGTTGATGCGGCCTGGAAATTCATCAAGTTCTGTACCTCGGGCGCCGGTGCCGCCGCCGTTGCCGAAACCACAGGGTACATGCCCCCCAACAAAGCCGCCAATACGCTTCTCGGGGATTTCTACAACGCCAACCCGAACAAACATACAGCTGTCCGGCAGGCAGGCCTGCTCAAGGAATGGATTGCCTATCCCGGCAACAACAGCCTGGCAGTGACCCAGTTGATCTATGACAAGATCGAATCCATTGTGACCGGCGAAGCAGACGACATGAAGGCCCTGCAGGCGGAAATGGTGGAAGAGGTGTCTGAACTTCTGCCGTAATTGAATATACAACCCGTATCCGCCCGGGCCTTCCCGGGCGGATCGGCAACGGGAAAACCGAGATGACAAACTGGCAAAATCCATACGAAAACCTATACGAAAATCTGGACGGACAATGGCTGAAAGGCAACCTCCACACCCATACCGCCCCGGCCAGCCCCTGTGCAACGATTTCCCCGGAGCGGGTATTGGCGCTGTACGAGGCAAAGGGTTATGATTTTTTGTCCGTGTCTGACCATATGAGATACACGGCCATATCCCAGCCCACCCGCCTCACCCTGATCCCGGGGCTGGAATGGAACAGCCGTACGGCATCGGAAGACCTCAGGCAAGTGGTCTTCAAGGACCACATCGGGTTGTATGCCCTGGACGGGGATCTGCTTGAACAGAATGTCCGGCACCGCACCCCCGGGCAGGTGCTGCAGGCCATGGCGGACAAAGCGGTGTTGATTGTTCTCAATCATCCCAACTGGCTGGTGCCGCCCCATTATTCCGAAGAGGTGCTGCTGGACCGTTATCAAAGTATTCATGGCATCGAGATCTACAATGCCGTCATTGAGAACTGGGAAGGGCATCCCGAGGCAACCGTGAAATGGGACCGGATCCTGACGGATAAAGGGCCGGTGCTTGGATTTGCCAGTGATGATTCCCATAGGGACGCCGATATCGGCAGGGCATGGATCATGGTCAATGCGGCAGGAAACCGTCCGGCAGACATATTGGCCGGGATCAGGGCGGGCAGGTTCTACTGCAGTACCGGTGTGGCCATCCGGGAGATCGGGCGTGACGGCGATCAGGTGTTCTGCCGTGCCGGCCGGCAAATCGAGATAGAGGCGGTTGGAAATAACAGCCGGGTCCTGGCGGCATCCGCCGGAGAACTTGTAATCAATTTTCAGGAAACAGAGGCGGCGTATATTCGCTTTGCCCTTTACGGACCGGGAAAACAAATGGCCTGGTCCCAACCTTTTTTTAAGTAAGGAAACGGTATGATGGATAAGATTAAAATGGTGATGCTCGATTTTGCAGGCACGACCATAGATGACAAAACAGCGGTTGGCGACTGCCTGTACCAGGCCGCCAAGGAACACGGGCTGGATACAACCTCTGAGGAGGTGTTCCAGCACATCGGCACCAATAAAATGCACTTATATGAAGTCCTGGCAGCCCGGACCCAGGGGCTGGATCTGGAATCCCCGGCAGTCAAGGACCAGGCAAAAATCGTGTTCGACAGCTATACAAAGATCATGATCGACTATTACCGGACCCAGATCACCCCCATGCCCGGGGCCGTGGAAACCTTTGAATGGCTCAGGGCACACGACATCAAAATCGCCATTGATACAGGATTTCACCGGGATGTGGCCAAGGCCATTGTTGCCGGCACCGGCTGGGTCCGGGACGGGCTGGTGGACCTGGTGGTGGATGTTGAGCACGTGCCCGGCGGCATGGGGCGTCCGGCGCCATACATGATATTCCATGCCATGATGCAGCTCAAGATCCCCAGTGTCCACCAGGTGGTCAAGGTCGGCGATGCCCCGGCAGATATGCAGGAGGGGCATAATGCAGGTTGCAAAGGGGTTGTTGGCGTGCTCACCGGTCCTTTGCCCATAGACAATTGGGGTGTGCACCGGCACACTCATATCATTCCCAGTGTTCGGGAGCTCCCGGCACTGCTCAGGGATGAATTCCATGTAACACAGACGGCATAACCCGGCCTGTTGACCCGTTAATTTCCCAACCTCTTGCCGAACAAAAGGAACCGACACATGACACGATATGCCAAAGCAGCTGTTATGACTGCCCAGAATGCGGATTTGGAGTTTATAGAGTATCCCCTTCCCCGGGTGGAACCCGGCTGCATCCTTGTCAAAATCGACTGTTGCACCATCTGCGGATCTGATATCCACTCCTGGGTGGGAAACCGAAGCTCTCCCGTCCCCGTCATTCTCGGCCATGAAATCGCCGGAACCATAGAAGAGACCGGCGGCCCTGTATATGACGCGTTGGATCAGCGCCTGAAAAAGGGGGACCGCATCACTTGGACAAGCATGGATAATTGTGGTAAGTGCTTTTATTGCCGCCAAAAAGGGCTGATGATGAAGTGCCGCAGCATCAAAAAGTACGGGCATGACAGTTGTGAAGCCCCGCCCCATTTTGCCGGCGGATTTGCCGAATACTGCTATTTGACTCCAGGCACCTGCGCGGTGCGCATACCGGACAATGTGACCAGCATTGAAGCGGCGCCTGCCAATTGCGCCCTTGCCTGCATCACGGCCGGATGGGAAGAGGCCGGCATTGAAGCCTTTGACAATGTGCTCATCATGGGGGCCGGTGCGCTGGGGATTTACGCGGCTGCGCTTGCAGACCACATGGGATGCCGCAATATTATTGTGACGGATCTTGTGCCCTACCGGCTGGAAATGGCAAAGAAATTCGGAGCCACCCATGTGGTGAACACGGCGGAGACAGATGAAGCCGCGCTTGTCGAGATGGTCAGGGAGGTGACCGGCGGGTTCGGCGCAGACTGCGCCATGGAGGTGGCAGGCGTCCCGTCTCTTATGGCGCTGGGGGTAAACGCGTTGAGAACAGGGGGGTGCCTCATTGAGATGGGCTGCTCATTTCCCGATGCTGCCGTTACCCTGAACATCAATGAGATCTTATGGAAACGGCTGACCATAAAAGGGGTGCATAACTATGATGCACGACATTTACAAAAAGGGATTCAGTTGCTGTCCCAGTCAAGAGACCAATACCCGTTCCAGGACATTGTCACCCACACCCGGCCCCTGGAACGCATCAATGAAGGCATGCGCCTTGCCCGGGACCGGAACACCATCCGGGTCGGTATTTTACCCTAACCCCTTCAGGAGCGAACATCTTGAACTTTAACCAAGTCAATGCCTTTCATGCCGTTGCCAAATTCGGGAGTTTTTCCAAGGCTGCGGAACACCTTCGTATCAGTCAGCCGGCCGTATCCCAGCATGTGAAATCCCTTGAAGAAACCATTGGCAAACGCCTTTTCTTAAGGGAAGGGAGAAAGATCGTACTTACCCCTGCGGGTCTTGAGACCATGCACTCCGCCTCCCTGATCGTGACGGAAATGGAGGATTTGAAACTCAAATTTTCCGAACGGCTCCGCATGGATACCGGCCCTGTCACCATTGGTTTGGCCAGCCATTATTTCATGCAGTTGATTGCGGTGTTTATTGCTGAGTTTCCCGAGATCGAAATACATATCGAGTTTGGCAACACGGCTGAGATGTACGAACTGTTGTACAATTTTAAAGCAGATGTGGCCTTTATCACCCAGACGGAGCTGGATGCGGGGTTTTTCAACCATACCTTTTATCACCAGCAGGTTCTGGGCTGTGTCCCGGAAAATCATCCCTGGGCCGGCACCGGACGGATTCCTTTTGAGGAATTCTGCGGCAGTCCCCTGATTTTCCGTGAGCAGGGATCCCAGACCCGGGCAGTGTTTGATGCTGAGGTGAAAAAACGGGGACTGGTGTTGCCGCCGCCCCTGCTGAATGTGACGTCCCGTGAAGTTCTCAAAGAAGGCATTGCAGCCGGCATCGGCCCCGGGTATGTATTTGACGTGGAATTCGGAAAAGACAGCCGGGTGCGGCCGGTATGGTTCTCGGACGCAGACCTGTCTGCCAGCCAGACCCTTACCTGCTTAAAAAGCCGCGAAAACAGCTGGTTGGTGAAAGCGCTTCTACGGATTATCCATTCCTACCGGTTTCCCGCCCTGAGCATGGTGACGCCTGAAAGACATTCATAACCCGTTTAGAAATTAATTTACCCAGACAGTCTTGTTCGTAAGCACAATAGAATTTTTTTGAATTCTTACAGGACAAGTATTTTTACAACATAAAGGAGAACGTTATGGACATTTTTATCAGAAATAAAAAATATACCGGCCCGGTGCAATCCATTATTCTGGATTGGGCGGGCACTGCAGTTGACTATGGCTGTATCGGCCCGGCAAAAGTATTTGTTGACGTATTTGCCGAAAAAGATGTTGAGGTATCCATTGAAGACGCCCGGAGGTTTATGGGACTTGCGAAAAAAGATCATATTCGCGCCATGTGCGAACTCCCCGGCGTTGCCAAAACATGGCATTCATTATTCGGCCGCCTCCCGGATGAAGCCGACGTGAATGCGCTCTATGACAGGACCGCCGTACAGATGGTCGACACCCTCATCAACCACAGCAGTCCCATTGAGGGTGTCATTGAAACGGTCAGCGATCTGCGGAAAATGGGAATAAAAATCGGTTCCAGCACCGGTTATGTCAGCGAAATGATGGATGTGCTGGTGCCTGCGGCAAAAGAAAAAGGCTACCATCCCGATGCCATTGTCTGTTCGTCCGATGTCCCTGCAGGACGGCCGTATCCGTGGATGTGCTATGCCAATGCCACCCTGCTTGGCACCTATCCCATGGAAGCCATGGTCAAAATCGGGGATACCATTTCCGATATCGAGGAAGGGCTCAATGCCGGGATGTGGACCGTCGGCATTACCCGGACCGGAAACGAACTCGGCCTGACCGAGAACGAGGTCAATGCCATGGACCCGGCCGAACTGGATGCAAAACTTGCCGCCATTGAAACGCGGTATAAAGATGCCGGTGCCCATTATGTTGTCGCGCAAACCGCCGATATCCTACCGGTCATTGAAGACATCAACCTCAAGCTTAAATCCGGTGAACTTCCGCTGTAAAGGATCACCTGCGGATCAGACCCCTCAACCAACTCCACCCGGCAATGGTCCTGGCTGTCAGGCACCTTGCCGGGCGGGGCTGGCAGGTCTGGCCTGAAAATGCATTCAGACCTGTGTTTTATCTATAATTTCCATTTAATTGAGCAGCCCATGGACGATATCTGGTCCATGGGCCCTTTACCGGTTCGGGCCACCCGCCGCATGGCATTCAGCAGTTCCGGGGTCCGGCCGGATGCATCTCCCATTTTCGCATCATCCAGGCGTCCGCGATATTGAAGTTCTCCGTTGGCATTCAGCCCGAAAAAGTCAGGTGTACAAACCGCATCATACGCTTTGGCAACCTCCTGGGTTTCATCCACCAGATACGGGAATGAAATATGATGAAGGACGGCAAATTTTTTCATGTTCTCCGGGCTGTCTGCCGGGTGAATGATGTAATCACTTGTCTAACGCGAGAGTCCGTATCAGGTTTTTTAAGTGTAGAAATCTGGGTTTGATCTGACAAGGGATGCCAGAAAGTTTAATTTAATATTCTATACTCCGTACTCTTTAGCAGGGAGGGTATATCGGAATATATAACGCATTGTTCACGGGGCGGGCCTTTTTGCGTTCCCGTACAGCAAATTGTTAGCATTTTAAGTATTAATTGATATTGGTTTTTGTTTCAATTTTTCTATTTGCTTTGGATCTGGCAACCCGCCTTTAAGAATTGCAATGCAACTAGAATTTAAATCAGATGGTTCCGGAACTTCCTCCCAATCTGGGCCAGGATTTGAGCCTTGCATGTCAATAACAGGACCAGATTGTCTTCCAGAAAAACTACGATTATTAATGCAGTAAGATCCATTTATAATTTGGGCTTCTGTCTTTCCTTTGTAATATTTGTAAATTATGTCGAGATAAAGAATCAAGTTAGAACCATCAAGGCATTCAAATTTCAAGGATAATCTTTGACTTTTTGGTAATCCAAATTGGGTGGTTTTAGGTGAATCATTTTCAAATCTTTTGTTAAAATGTGTATAATCATCAACAAGTTCTTGATAAACAGTTTTATTTTCCACTGTTATCAAATCAAGAAGATCTCCCCATGTATTTATTGTTTTATTAATTCCATTAGCTTCAACAAAGTGTATTTTAATTGCTGGCTTAACCAAGTAATGTGTTAAGAATAGTATCTCTGGAAAATCTGCTGGTTGATTTTTATAAAGCCGACAACAACTCAAACCATTTGAACGAGCTTTTTTAATGGCAGTTTTTGTGAACCCAGAACTTGAATAGATAATACCTGTGTTGGCCCCAGTTGATCTAACCTCATTTATAAAAGTTCCAATATGGGAAATATCAACCTTACGTTTATAATCCTTACAACTTACAAGGATAGATAAAGGAAAGTGATTCTCGACTGATGTTTCTATCCATACATCAACTTGTCTATATGAACCCGTGTCCTTGTCCTTAACCTTATGGTCAAATATCACAGTAGCATTTGGAGCAAGTCGCTTGACAAAATCATGAACAGCCAATTCAAATGCCTTTCCTTGTTTCATTTAATCTCCAATGAATGCTAACAAGCAATTAACCGAATCCGTTTATCCTCTTATTATCATACAACTATCCGTCTATCTTCTTAAAATTTGAGAGATATCCGATCAGTCGAACATAGGCCAACCACAACCAATATAAAAGTTTACTGAACATAATCATGATTATTAGGGAAATGCAAGAATCCAGTTTATGTATTCGGGTTACTTTCTTGAAGATTCTCTATCAATCGTTTTTTTCTTTCTGACTTAATTCTCTCAACCAGCTTTTAACCCGTTCGATCTTATGTGCGGCTCCTATTTCAGAAAAAAGTTCCAGGCTCTTTTCCCAAAGCCTTTGGGCTTTTTCAAGATCCCCCTGGTTTTTGTAAAGTGCGCCCATATTGCCGTACTGAATAGCCATGCCCTCCTTGCTGCCCAGTTCTCTGCTTATCTGCAAAGATCTTTGATACATCTCAAGAGCTTGTTCAAGATCTCCACGGGTTTGGTAAATTATGCCTATATTGCCGTACTGAATAGCCATACCCTCCTTGTGTCCCAGTTCTTTGCTTATCTGCAAAGATTTTTGATACATCTCAAGGGCCTGTTTAAGATCTCCACGGTTTTTGTAAACTATACCCATATTGCCATACAGGCTCGCCATACCCTCCTTGCTGCCCAGCTCTTTGCTTATATGCAAAGACTTTTGATACATCCCAAGGGCCTGCTCAAGGTTTCCACGGGCTTGGTAAACATTGCCTATATTGCCGTACAGACTCCTCATACGCTCCTTGCCTCCCAGCTCTCTGCTTATCTGTAAAGACTTTTGATACATCTCAAGGGCCTGCTCAAAATCTCCACGGGTTTGGTAAACTATGCCTATATTGACGTATAGACTCGCCATGTCCTCCTTGCTTCCCAGTTCTCTGCTTATCTGCAAAGATTTTTGATACACCTCAAGAGACTGCTCAAGATCTCCACGGGTTTGGTAAATTATACCCATATTGCCGTACAAGCTAACCATGCCTTCTTTGTCTCCTGCTTTCTCATATATCTGCAAAGTGATTTGCAGATTTTTCAAGCAATTGTCTAACAGGCCGTAACGCATCATAATTTGGATTAAACGATTACTTTCCAGAAGAAAGTCTTCAAGCTGATTATTTTCTAAAAGCATGGGCATCAAATTTACCAGGGCATCCGGGTCAATGTCCGGCCTTTCTAAATCGTCCCCGATAAGGGCTTGATACTGTTTAATGATGTCGGTTGATAATTGTCGTTTGAGTTCTTCATACCGGCCTAGC
Source organism: Desulfobacter sp. (assembly GCA_036881925.1). Taxonomy (GTDB): domain Bacteria; phylum Desulfobacterota; class Desulfobacteria; order Desulfobacterales; family Desulfobacteraceae; genus Desulfobacter. Next base: position 126,023 of record JBAJNJ010000019.1, on the reverse strand, counting down.
CTTTCTTTGACATAGTCTTTTGCGGTCAAATGTTTGGGGTATGGGCAGTCTTTAAGCATTTCCGGGTAAAGGGGATCTTTAAAATCCACATCCATCAGGATGTCTTTGAGTTCGGTATTGTTTAAGACTGCTGCCATGGCCGGGTGGGTGAACCGGCAGAATTTAGCCAGTTTTTCCGCAGGATACGGATGGGGTAACAGACTGACAATATGAAGCAGCTTTAAGGCGTTTTCATTTTCAATACAATCGTATCTTTTCTCCCAGAATCCGTCGATATCGGAAGGCAAGCCGTCCACATCGGTTTGGGTAATATCCCGTTTCAGTTTTAAAAGGTCTTCCACGGCAAGGCTTAGCAACAGGGGCCACCCATTGTACTTTGACGAAACCCCGGAACGTATATCTGTGCTTAGTTTATTTTTCGGGTCATGGGCATGGATGAACTCAAGATTTTCATTCGCCTGAAGCATTTCCAGCCTGAGCGGCGGTCGACAGACATGCCTCAACTCTCCCTGTTTAAAGGTCCGGACCAGGCAATCGGTATTCCGCTGGGCAATCACGAACCTGACCCGGGAAGGAAGTTGGTCAACCATTTGTTTGAGCAAAGGGATCATGTCCCTGGGCGTCAATTTTTCCGGGTCTAAAAAAATGATGATACGCTGGGAGCCGGTCATTTTGCCGGAGCGTTCGGACAGGGTGTCCAAAAAAATCCGGGCCAGGTTCCGGTTGTTCTGGCCGGAGGCGGCATGGCTTTTCCGGATATCTGCTTCCAGACCAGCCAAGGCCGTTGCCCCTGAAAGCAACGCCGCCACAGTTCCCCCGACCATAACCCCCACAGCCGTGGTAAAACCGATGAGCCCGGCCTTGAGCCAGTCGCCTGCATCTCCCGGATTTAACCGTTGTTTGAGTTTCACTTGGGCGATGACCGGGTATATCTGGCTGAAAAAATCAGACTGCTCATGGTATAGATTTCCAAATGCCTGGATATGCTTTTGTTTTGCAGCTTTCATGGCCATGGCCTGGAGCAGTGCTGTTTTGCCCATGCCTTCATCCCCCTGGAGCAGGAGTATCCGGCTTGCAGGATCAAAGCTTTCGGAAATAAGGAATTCATCAAATTTGTCCAGATAGTACTGGCGGCCGACAAAAGACGCTTCCATATCAACTCTCCGTTACAGAAACAGAAAATCCTGAAGAACGAAATTTCAGGGATCAATCGTACTTCCCATACAAAGAAAACACGAGTAAATCAAATTAAAATGCGGCCGAAACCGGGCTCCGCATAAATTTGAGCCCGGTTTGAAGGGTAGGGATGATCTAACGTTACCAGCCGTTGAGAGTTAATCCATCAGTGATTCCCAGGAGCAGCCAATCGCTTTCCGGATTCGTTTTGCTGTTGTGATGAGTATATTTGTTTGGCCGGCCTCTATTTTTTGGATCGTCCGCACGTTCAGTTGAGTCTGTTCAGCAAGTTTTTCCTGGGTCAGTTTATGGGCCATTCTTTCCTGCCGGACGTTTTTGCCAAACCGTTTTAATTGATCTTGGATTTCTTTGTTTTTCATACGCCCTATTGTGCCGTAAAATCATTGTTGACAACACGGCACAACAGGGCGTAATTTGAAGTCAATTGCATATTGTTCCCATGCAGGTGGAAGACGTCTCAGAATTTTATGTTCTGATTTGTTCAGCACATTCAAAATAAGGAGCTATAAATATGAATATCAGGAAAAATTGCCGGTTTGTCCAAAAGACTGTCATGGATGTTTCTGCTGGGGGGTACATATGAATCGTTCCGGCAAATCTGCCCCCAAGCAGATCGTTTTGTATCTGGGCGACAACACTTTGGAAATCAAAACCGTAGAACCTAAAAATCGTAATGAACGGAATGAATTAAGAGAACTGGATAATGAAGGGCTGGTTAAACTCCGGATCATTGATGCTTCTGCCGGTTGCATTGTGCATAAAGGCATTTTGCAGAAATTGATTGATGATTTGTACTTACAGAAGCCTTGTTTTGAAGCTGTTGACCGTAATATGGAAGCCCCGAGCCTGCTGCAAATCTATGCTTCAAATATATCGTTAAGAAAAACATCGCTCTGTCCTGAACAGTTTGAAAAAAAGGTATGCGAAGAAAATCTGTTGTTATAGCTGTTCTTAAAATTCCTTTCCGATTCAATTTTTACCTTTGGTGGTTGCGCAGCAAATGACGCTTAATTTTTCAGTATTTTTTACTGAATCGGTATTCTTACCAGCGTTGTTTTTCGGAACATATTTTTGTCATTTGCTATAGAAGATTATAAAAAAAGCGCCAGGCAATGACGCAGCTTTGTGATTCGTACCATCTTCCGAATCAGTCCCTGTCACTGATTTTTTTCGGCAATCCGGCCAATCATGTCCGGTGCCGTGACCGTTATTTTTTCACGGCCGGACCGGAGCCATCCGGCCTTTTCCCAGGCGCTCAGCACCCGGCTGACCGTGTGGACGGTGGCGCCGACATAGTCGGCAATGTCCTGGCGGCTTAACGTGATATTGATCCGGACGCCGCGCGCGGTCTTTGAGCCGGCATTGTTGCCGAATGCCATCACGGCCCGTGCGATCCGCTGGGCAGCGGGTTCACCGCAGAGTTCCACATACCGGTTCCGGAGGATCTCAAGATGTCTGGCTGTGGTGTGAAGTGCCTTGGCAACAATGTCCGGTGTTTCTTTCAACAGCCGTGTGATCTGTGTCCTGTCCCATTCGGTCAGTTCGGTTTGGGCGACCGCTTCCGCCGTCGCCGGGTAGGTGGTTTGGTCCAGCACCGGGACGATTCCTGCAAAATCCCCTGTGCCGATATAATGCACAATGACCTGGCGGCCGTTGGGGGTCAGTGCTGTCAGCTTGAGGTGGCCTTTGCTGATAAAGTAGCATTTGCGGGCACACTCTCCCTGGCGAAAGAGGATATCCCTGGGAGAAATCTCTTGTTTCAGGCCGTATGTCAACCGGGCTTTGTCATGGATCTTTTTATTCATGGCAGCACCTGTTCAAAATATCCTTGCCTGCCTGGAGGATACAGGGAGGAGAACAGGGCTGAATTGTAAAAAATTGCACCGGGCCTGTTTTTTTAGGCCCGGTTTTCAGCATCGCCAAATCAATACGATTGGAAGCGGAAGGTCTAAAGGAGGAACCACACCCGGCCGGATACCTTGTCCGGCATCCGGGGAAAAATACGAAAGGTTCTAAAGTAGGACCTATCGCTGGCGGGGGCTATTCCTGCCTGCCTGCAAGGAATTCCATGACGAATTTAATATGGCTGCTCATCACATCGTTGGCCATTTGCGTGTCATGGTTCCGGATGGCGGACAGGATCATGGAATGCTGGTTGATGATGGTGTCAAGGTTGGTTTTGTCTTCGTACAGGTGGACATGGCTGCGCTGGATGCCGACGTAGAGCAGGTCGTAGAAATTTTTCATCATATGGATCTGGACCCGGTTTTTGGTGGCATAGGCAATGCCCATGTGAAACCGCACATCTGCCTCGTGCCCCATATTGTCCTGGGCCACAAGCCGGGTCATTTCCTCCATGACCCCGTCCAGGTAAACCACATCCTCGCTGGTGGCCTTCCGGGCGGCCAGGACGGCGGCGTTGCACTCCAGCCCGAGCCTGAACTCCAGCAGTTCCTGCACGGAAACATCATCCCCGAAAACGGTTCGCAAGGGGTTGTCCGACTGGTCGGGCTTGGGAAGGCGCACAAAGGTGCCCATGCCCTGGCGGTTTTCAATCAGTTTGCGCTCCACCAACTTATTGATGGCTTCGCGCACGGAATTCCGGCTGACATTAAGGGTGTCGGCCAGTTCCCGTTCGGGCAGCAGTTTTTCTCCGGGCTTTAACTGCCCCCTGTAAATGAGGTCCTGGATCTGTTTAAACACCTGGTCGGATATTTTTTTGGGTCGGATTTCTTTAAAAATACTCATTCTTCATCACCTGTACATCTGTCGCAATTATGCCGTTAGGTCCGCCGGGAAGCTACGGGCGGGCAATTCAAAGGGCTTTGTGAACAATGGTTGCATCATGTCCGGCAGTATACTACGGATTTTTACGGTAATAAACCCATTTATTCTTATTTTATACAATCATTCTACCAATAAACCTCTGAGCTTCTAAGATTTGAGTACATCATAATATTTTAGATATTAAGGCAATATTTTTATTTTAAATATTTTTTATCTTGACACAGGAGGTGGTTCTGGCCTAATAGGTTCCTTTATGGAACCAATGTGGGCACGTTCTTGGAATCCATGGATCAGGATATTCGCCGAAACGGCATCAGACATCAGTGCCATCTGGGACACAGCTCCGGTGCTGCGGCATTTATTTAAACCGTGTAACAGCAAGAGGAGGTAGTTGAAATGAAGAGAACATTAACATCCGGCATCGTTATGTTATTGATCGTCGTTTTTGCAGTATCTGCCGGTTATGCCGGCCAGGGCAAGCGTGACAAGTTCGGCGTGGACGACCGGCACAAAACAGCCAAACGCGTCAAATTCAAACCCTCCACTGAAAAGTTCCGATGGAAAATGGTGACCCCGTGGAGCAAAGGACTCCAGTTCTATGATGTGGCCGTGCATTTTGCAGACAGTGTCCGCCTGGCCTCTGCCGGCCGCCTGGATATCAAGCCGTTTTCCGCAGGCGAGATCGTGCCTGCGAAACAGGCCTTTGATGCGGTGAGCAAAGGCGCAGCCGAAGTCGGCCATGACTGGCCCGGCTACTGGAAAGGCAAAAACGAGGCCTTTGTCCCCCTGGGGGATGTGCCTTTTGGTCTGGACCCGGAAGGGTACAATATCTGGCTGTACGAACGGGGCGGCCTTGAAATGATGCAGGAACTTTACGGCCGGTTCAACCTGTTTGCACTTCCCTGCGGCCAGATCGGCCAGGACATGGGGTTGTTCTCAAACAAGCGGGCCACCAAAATGGCTGATTTCAAAGGGTTTCGCGCCCGTACCGTGGGCTGGTACATGGATATTCTCAACGAACTTGGCGCCTCGGTCATCCCGCTTCCCCTGGGCGAAGTCTACCTGTCCCTTGAGCGGGGCGTGATTGATGCGGCAGAGTTCTCCTCTCCCTCCACAAACTATCCCACGGGATTTGACGAGATTACCAAGTATGTGATTGAACCGGGGGTTCACCAGCCCACCAGCCAGTGTGCCATTTTCTTTAACAAGGACGCATACAACAAACTGCCCGAGGATTTAAAGTGGATCGTGAATATCTGCGCCAAGGAAACCCAGCTCTGGTCGGTCAACTGGATCAATTCCCTGAATGCGGACGCCATCCGGCTCTTTGCCGAGACGCTGGAAATCGTCCATATGGACGATGAGACCCTGATCGAGTTCCGCAAGACAACCAAAACATATGTGGACAAGTTAAAAGCCAAATACCCGGATGTAAAAAAGATCGTCGACTCCCAGGAAGCATTTGTGGAGTCGTTTGCACCCTGGCGGGACGCCAGGAGCCGTGTGACGCCCTGGCCCTATGAGGATTACATTTCCGGGAAAATGACCCAGTAAGCACGCCCATCCCACGGCATCATATGCCGTGATTTGCCGGTGTAAGCAGTGCGGCCGCATACCGTAGCCGCACTGCTCACACCATACCACCCCGGACCTTAAGCGTTTGACGAGGGACCCATATGCTGAATAAACTGACAACAGCCATTGATTTATTCAACCGGAAAACAGGGGAGTGGAGTGCGCTGCTCATCATCCCGCTGACCGGTATCGTCATCTATGAAGTGATCATGCGGTACGTTTTTAACGCCCCGACCATCTGGGGGTTTGAAGCCACTACCTTTATTTACGGAATCCACTTCATGCTCGGGCTGGCCTATACGGACCTGATGGACGGCCATGTTAAAGTGGATATTTTCACCGCCAGGATGAAGCCCAGGAAACAGGCGGCCATGGCCGTGATCGCCAGCCTGGTCATCTTTTTGCCCGTGTTCTCCTGCATGACGTTCTGGTCATGGTCATATGCGATCACATCCGTGCAGCAGCAGGAGCTGAACTCCACAAGCTGGGCCCCGGCCATCTGGCCGATCAAGCTGATCATGGCGGTATCGTTTTCATTTCTCCTGATCCAGGGGATTTCATCAATGCTCAAGGCAATCCGCGCGTTATCGCCTGGAAACAAGGCCTAAATCCGGAGGTATGGTTCTCATGAGTTTGGAAATTATGACCGTGGCAATGTTTATCACCCTGATCCTCTCGATTACCCTGGGTCACCAGCTTGCCTTTACCCTGGCAGGGGTTGCCACCCTGTTCGGCTTGATTGACAACGGATTCAACGTCTCCGGGTTGTTTGACATGTATGCGAACAATGTCTGGGGGCTGATGAACAACTACACCCTGGTGGCCGTGCCCCTGTTTATCTTTATGGCCCAGCTCCTGGACCAGTCCAAGGTGGCGGATGCCCTGTTTGAATCCCTGTACGTGGTTCTGGGCGGCATCAAGGGCGGGCTCGGCCTGGCTGTTGTAGTGGTCTGCACCGTGTTTGCCGCCACCACCGGCATTATCGGCGCGGCGGTCGTGGCCATGGGGCTTCTGGCCACGCCGGCCCTGATGAAAAAAGGATACCAGAAGGAGATGGCCAGCGGCATCATCTGTGCGTCCGGTACTCTGGGCATCCTGATCCCGCCCAGTATCATGATGGTGATTTACGCGGGACTGACCGGTATCAAGGAGACCTCCGTGGGCAACCTGTTTGCCGGTGCCATCCTGCCGGGCCTGCTGCTCTCCAGCCTGTATTTCGGCTATATTTTGCTACGGTGCAACCTGAACCCGTCCCTGGGGCCCTCCATCAGCCGTGAAGAAGCCCTCAAGTACACCCGGGCCCAGAAAATTCGCATGACCCTCAAGTCCCTGCTGCCGCCCCTGGCCCTGATCCTCATGGTCATGGGCAGCATTTTCGCGGGCATTGCCACGGCCACGGAAGCCGCGGGCATGGGTGCCCTGGGCGCCTTTCTCCTGGCCGTTGTCAACCGGGCCGTATCATGGCCCGTGATCCGCACGGCCAGTATCGCCACCCTGAAAACCACTGCCATGGTCATGCTGCTGTTCATCGGGGGCACCTTTTTTTCCACGGTGTTCATGAGCATGGGCGGCGGGGATGTGGTGGCCGACCTGTTTGTGGGCAGCGGCCTGAACCGCTGGGCCGCCTTCTGCATCATGATGCTGATTATCTTTATCCTGGGCATGTTCATTGACTGGGCCGCCATTCTCCTGGTCACGGTGCCCATTTTTATGCCCGTTGCCATTGAGCTGGAATTTAACCCGCTCTGGTTTGCCATCATGATGTGCGTGAACCTGCAGACCTCGTTTTTAACCCCGCCCTTTGGATATGCCCTATTTTACTTTAAAGGGATTGCACCGCCGGAATACACCATCATGCATGTGTACAAGGGCATTATCCCCTTTGTATTCATCCAGCTTTTCGGCCTGGCCATTCTTGCCCTTTTCCCGTCGATCGTTACCTGGCTGCCGTCGGTGATTTTCGGCAGATAAACAACAGATGTGATACCATAGGCAGGATACGTGAATATAACCCATAAAGGACAACAGATAAAAAAATGACAGAACAGGACCCAACCATGATCACGCAGTTTCGCAGTGCCGCTGAAAATGTCTCGGCTGTTGTCACCGAGGTCGGAACCATGGCGGACGCCTTTACATATATCGTGGACCTGTGCGTGGACAAGGACGCCTGCCAGATCCTGGCGCCGGGGTGCGAAACCCCGCTGTCCGACCGTGCCGACAAGGTCTGCCGTGAAAAAGACCAGAAACTGATCGCTGCCCCGCTTCTGGATGCGGATGCTGCCGGGCAATTAAACGATTTGTGCGGCAACAGGGGAATCTGCCTTGTCCGGGAAGATCTGCGCCGGTATGTGTCGGGCATTGATATCGGGGTGACCCTGGCGGATTTCGGCGTGGCCGAGACCGGCACCCTGGTGCTTGCATCGGGCAGCGAGGACCTGCGCCTGGCAACGATGGTCTGTGAGATCCATGCGGCCATCCTGCCCAAAAGCCGCATACGGGCCGACCTTTTCGAGATTGAACAGGACCTTGCCGCCGATATGGCAACGGGTACGGACTATTGCGCCTTTATCACCGGCGCCAGCCGCACGGCAGATATTGAACGGGTCCTGGCCCTGGGGGTTCACGGGCCCCTGGAACTCCACATCCTGCTCACGGAGGCATAAGAAAAATGCAAACCGCCAAAAATATGAAACATTACCGGAAACATGTGGCCGAAGCCCTGGACAATGAATTCCAGTGCCGGGCCATGGACAATTTCGCCGTGGCCTACAGGGCCTCCAGGGCCCGGGCGTTCGAGGGCATGGACGTGGACGGCATGATCGCGGACATCGCAGAGATCAAGGACGATGCCCTGGGACGGCTGGACGAATTATACGACCAGTTCAAGGCCGCGGCGGAAAAGTCAGGCGTACAGGTACACAGGGCTGCCACGGCCGAGGCGGCCAACGCCCTGGTCCTGGAGATCGCCGAAAAAAACAACGCCAAAAAAGTGATCAAATCCAAATCCATGACCTCTGAAGAGATCATGCTCAACCATTACCTGGAAGCCGGGGGACTGGAGGTCACCGAAACCGACTTGGGCGAATGGATCATCCAGTTGCGGGGCGAAGGCCCCTCACATATGGTCATGCCCGCCATCCACCTGTCCCGTTTCCAGGTGGCGGACCTGTTCACCGATGTGACGGGAAAGAAACAGGATGCGGAAATCGAACGTCTGGTAAAGGCGGCCAGGCGCGAGCTGCGCGCCCGGTTCATTGAAGCGGACATGGGCATTACCGGTGCGAATTTCGCCATTGCCCAAACCGGCACCATCGGCCTGACCACCAACGAGGGAAATGCCCGTCTGGCAACTACCCTGCCGCGTATCCATGTGGCCATCGCCGGCATTGAAAAACTGCTGCCCACCCTGAACGATGCATTGCGCATCATCCGGGTGCTGCCCCGGAATGCCACGGGTCAGGCCATCACCTCTTACGTGACCTGGATTACCGGGTCTGTGGCCCAGAATGCCGGGGACCGGGAGAAAAAGCAGCGGCACGTGATTTTCCTGGATGCCGGCCGCAGACAACTGGCCCGGGACCCGGACTGCGCCCAGGTGCTCCGGTGCGTGCGTTGTGGGGCCTGCGCCAATGTCTGCCCGGTTTACCGGATGGTGGGCGGGCACCAGTTCGGCCATATCTATATCGGGGCGGTGGGCCTGATCCTGACCTATTTTTTCCACGGCAGGGAAAAGGCCCGCCACCTGGTCCAGAACTGCATCAATTGCGGGGCGTGCAAACAGGTGTGCGCGGCCGGCATTGATTTGCCCCGGATCATCAAGTCGGTTCACCAGCGGATACAGGATGAAGAGGGCCACCCCATGCAAAGCCTTTTGCTGGGTAAAATCCTCAAAAACCGGACCCTGTTTCACGGGTTGCTGAAAACCGCACGCCAGGCCCAGAAACCCATTACCGGGGGCACGCCCTACCTGCGCCATCTGCCCATGATTATTTCCGGGGACCACAATTTCCGCCAGTTGCCGGCCATCGCCCCAAAGGCGTTCCGGGATCTCTGGCCCGGGCTGGATACGGCTCCGGAACACCCGGTTCTGCGGGTCAGCCTGTTCTCGGGCTGTGTCCAGGACTTTGTCTATCCGGAACAGCTTGAAGCGGCCGTGCGTGTGCTGAACCGGCGCGGTGCAGCCCTGGATTTTCCCATGGACCAGTCCTGCTGCGGCCTGCCCGTGAAAATGATGGGAGAAGCAGATGCGGCCCGTGATGTTGCGGCCCAGAATACCCTGGCCATGGCCCAGGGCTCCCCGGATTATGTGGTCACCCTGTGCGCCTCATGCGCCTCCCATATCAAGCATGACTACCCCCGGCTCCTGGCCGATGATCCCGTACTGGCGGAAAAGGCCGGTGAACTTGCCGGGAAAATCGTGCCGTTCAGCGTATTGGTGAATGATATCCTGGAGCCTCTGCCTGAAAAGGCATCCACGCAACAACCCGTAACCACCACCTACCATGCCCCCTGCCACCTGTGCCGGGGACTGGGCGTCCGCAAGGCCCCCCGGGATTTGATCCAAAAGGCGGGCCTGCCGTTTGTCCCTGCAGCGGAAGAGGAAACCTGCTGCGGATTCGGCGGGACGTATTCAAGTAAATTCCCGGCGGTTTCGGCCCGGATTCTTGACAAAAAGCTGGATGATGCGGCTGCCACCGGGGCAGCACAGCTTGTGACCGAGTGCCCGGGATGCATCCTCCAACTCCGGGGCGGGGCCCGGCAGCGCGGCATGGCCCTTGAGGTGGTCCATATCTCCGAGATGCTGGATGCCCGGGAGCCCCGGCGGTAAGGCGCCGGGGATGTTTACTCTGAACGCCTGATGCCCCGGCCGTCCACCTGGCGGACACTGCTGCCTGCACATGGCAGGCAGACACTCTCTCCGGTGTCCCTGGCGGTGGTTTTGGTGGCCATCACGGCCTCCCCGCAGCCCGGGCAGACAAGGCCCGGGACAATGGGAGCATAGGGCGGGAGGTCCGGTACAATGATCTGGGCCGCGAAATACGTATCAAGCGGATGCCGGATCAGTTCAAATGCCGCCTCCCGGCCCTTTTCCCGGAACGCAGCCATATCTGTCGAGGTGCCGGACCGGTCTTTGACGACTTTTTCCATGAGCGGGAAAAAATCGGGCCGGACCCGGTCCACATGGTCCCGCAAGTTGCCCTTGAGCCGAATGCGGACCCCTTTGTCCCGGCCCCGCAGGGCAAAGGTCACGGCCATTTTCCCCAGATCCCGGAACACCAGGGCGTTGTTGCCCAGGGTGCAGCCGGATACGGCCTGGATCCCGTCGGCAAAACAGGCATTGATCTCCACCACGGCCATGAGGTTTTCCATGCCCTGGGATGTGCCGGGGCCGGTGGCGCCGGTACTGCCTTGTCCGGCCGGGATATTTTCCAGAAGGTCCAGCCCCATGAGGGTGGCCATGACGCCAAAGGCGCTGCCCGGGCAGAAATGGCCGTGGATTTCAGCGGTTTTAACCAGGCAGGCCGCCATATCCTTTTCCTGTATGGCCCGGATAAACCCGCTCCTGGGGTGTTGTTTGAGCCGTTCCATTCTCTGTGTATCCATAAGATCTCCTTTGGGATCTGGCCTGCATCAGGAGTTGATTTCCGCCATGATCCGGTTCATCCACGCGGGCGCCTCTGTTTCCCCGTCCGGGTAAAAGGCCCTGACATAGGGTTTGATGTCGATCACAGGGCTCTGATCCACGGCATCCAGGCCTGTGACCGTGAGGATATTGTCCTGGTGGTTCAGGAGGCGGACCACCGTGGTCAGGACGGGATTGGGGCGTAGCGGGCTGCTGGTGCAGAAGATCCCGACTTTGGGCATGTCTTTCCTGCCCATGGGCCGGACCTGGGTGGCGGACCGGTTTTCCAGGGGCACCTTATGGGCCCAGTACAGGACCACCAGGTGGGAGTAAGCATCAATGCCGTGGAGCAGGCCGGCCTGTGCCGGGTTGATAATGATCCGGGATTCGGAACGGGTCAGGTTGCGCAGGTGCTGTTTGATTTCCCCGGCCCGGCCCGTGGCTGAAATACCGTTTTCATCGGCCTTGAGAAACGGCGTTGAGATCGCATTCCGGACAATGCCCACCGGGGTGAAGGCCAGGGATTTCATATCGGTTTCCATATATCTCTCCTTTGTGTTTTTGATTACCTTATCCGGGCCGGGGTGCGGGATTCTTTCCGGTCCCGGCCCTGGCCCGCGTAAAAGAGGAAAGCCTCGGTCCGGGTGGTGTCGGACTGGTTGTCGCTTCCGTCAAACGTCAGGTTGAGCACCGGGATCTTGCCGTTGTATTGCTGTTGCAGGATGTTCAGGGAAATGCCTGTGTTCTCGTACATGGGCGATACCGTGATGATCCCGTCCACGGCCAGGTCTGTTCCCAGGCATTTGGCCATGCGGTACCGGCCGTTGCTGCCGGCGTACAGCCCCAGGGTGTTGTCGGCAATGGCTCCCAGCCGGTCCGGGTCCGGATCAAATGCGCCCCTGTGGTTGAGGTTCTGGTGCAGCATCCCGGACCAGGTGTCCAGGGTGGCCAGCCGTCCCAGGAGCAGGTCCTTGTTTTCCCGGCCGTTCTGAAGGGCGTAATCCTGCCAGAACATGCGCATGTATTCGCTTAGGGGCGTATACAATACCTGGTGGCCCATGGCTTCAAGCCGGGACAGCCGCTGGCGGCTCAGGGCCTGGTTGAACATGACCAGGGGATCGCCCACGGCAAGGAACCGGTTTTCAAACCGGGCATGCGACAGTTCCTTGGCCACGGTCCGGGCCAGGCCGGCCAGGGTGTCCGGATCCGGGCCGTTCCTGCGGATCTGGCTGGTGATAAAGGCGAGATGTGCGTTCCGGTGCCGGGCCGGGGCCAGCATGACCAGGTCCCCGGCCAGCAGGCCCAGGAAGATCCGGTTCAACTGTCCGGGATCGCCGGTCAGGGCGTCCTCCATAAACGGGGACACCAGGGAAACCTCCGTGTATCCGGCCTGGTCCAGCCGGGTCCGGATAAAGCGGCTGTACTGGCCGTCCACCTCTGCGCCTTCGGTCTGGGGAATGAAAAACGCCGGGGGCGTGTCCGGTCGGGTATCTGCCTCCTGGTCCAGGGCGGACAGAATATCACCGAGCAGGGCGGCCAGGGAAACGTATTCATTGGTTACGGTCTGCTGCCGCCCCCGGTCCAGGGATGCCGGGCTGGTGTGAGGCAGGATCCGGGCATTGATGCCCTGGCGGCAAAGGATCTCCCTGAAAATAGCGGAATAGGGCGGCAGGTCGGGCAGGAAAAGCGGCCTGCCCGGGGCCAGGCCACTGAACCCTTTAATGATCCGGACCGGTTCATGAACGGTGTCGGACCGGTATTGGTCCATGTTGGCAGCCGTTTGGGCGGAATTTCCGGAGATGCTGCTGACAAAAGCCTCGATTCGGGTCATGACACCCACGGTGGAGGAGTGTTCGTCCACCTCAATATTGAGAAAGGGTTTGGGCCGCATGATTTCACCGAAATAGTGGGAGACCACCGAATCCGGGCCGCACCCGTGGTGGGTGAGCAGGATGGCGTACAGGTTGGGATGTTCCTTCACCAGATATGCCGGGTCCAGCATATGCTGGGCAAACGGCCAGTACATGTTGGGGTGCTGTTGGAAGATATCGCCTTCGGGCAGGTCGAAAAAGGGCAGGGTCTGGTATCCCATTTCCGCCAGCCGGTCCGGGATACCCAGGTTGAGCACCGGGTCGGCCACCCCGTAGATCTTTGAGACCAGGACAAAGGCGGTTTCATCCGGCTTCAGGCGTTCTACGGCCTGTTTGCGGCTCTGTTCCAGGCGTTGTTCAAACCGGTGAAAGGCGGCCATGCCTGCCTTAAGCGCTTCCAGTGTCTCCTGTTTTCCCCGGTTGATCTGTTGGCCCAGCCGGACAAAGCTGCCGCCCATGAATTCCGGGCCCAGGTGAAAGGCAATGGTGGGCGAAAGCAGGGTGATACCTTTTGCGGAAAGGTCAATGGCCCGGCTCACGATCTTAAAGGCAAGCTGCATATACGCGCATCCGTAATTCTGGCGGGATTTGGACCCGGGATGGTTGATGGTGTAAAGGTCGGGAAAAAAGATATAATCCACGTTTTGCGCCGCCAACTGGGCCACATGGCCGTTCACCAGCTTAACGGGAAAACAGGTCTCGTCCAGGGCATGTTCCTGGGCCAGGCGGATGGTTTCTTCGTCACTGGGGCGGGACAAAACCACGTTAAAGCCCAGGGTTTTGAAAAAGGTATGAAACATGGAGAACATGCCAAAGGTAAACAAGGCCCTGGGCAGGCCCACGGTTTTTTTCCCGGGGTCCGGGGTCTCGTCATGTCCCTGGAAGATGATCTCCCGGACATGGCGGGTGAACCGGCTTTCAACAGGGTGTCCCGGGGAGGGAAGGGATACGGTCCTTGCTTTTTCCGGGGATTGCCCTGCCTCCAGGGCTTCCCTGGCCAGGATGGCCGCGCCCAATGCCCCGGTCACGCTGAAGTATGGGGGTACTGTAACCGGTTTGCCCAGGATGGCCCTGAATGCATTGACCACACCCTGGTTATGGGCCAGGCCGCCCTGGAAAACGATTTTCTTCCCGGTTTTTTTCCGGCCCGCCACCCGGTTCAGGTAATTTTTTACCACGGAATAGCAGAGGCCTGCGGCCAGGTCCGTCACGGCAGCACCGCGGGATAGCCGTTCGGCCAGGGCGGTTTCCATAAACACGGTGCACCGTTCGCCAAGGTCTTCGGGATGGGCGCTGTCCAGGGCCATGTTCCCGAAATCCTCCACCGGGATATTGAATTTTTTGGCCTGTTCCTCGATAAATGATCCGGTCCCGGCCGCACATACCTTGTTCATCTGGAAGTCGGCGACCCGGCCGTCCCTGATGCAGATGAACTTTGAGTCCTGGCCCCCGATTTCAAATACGGTGTCCACATCCGGATCAAGAGTGGCGGCTGCTTTTGCCTGGGCCGTAATTTCATCCCGGACAATATCCGTGCCCACCATCCGGGCGATCAGATACCGGCCCGATCCCGTGACCCCGGTGCCCAGGATATTCATGTGTTCACCCAACTCCGCTTTGAGTGCTGTCATTCCTTTGTTGACCGCGGCAGCCGGGTTGCCCAGGGTTCTCAGGTATTGGTAACTGACCACCCGGTTGTCCCGGTTGCAGAGCACCAGGTTGGTGCTGGTGGACCCCACGTCAATGCCCAGGTAATATCCCGGGCTGGTTCCGTTGTCCCGGGGAGCTTGATCAGAGACGGATGCACACAGATCATGTTTGCCTGCGCTGTCATCCCGGCCGTAGGAAACCAGGGGCGGCAGGCTGAACAGGCCCGGGGAACCGGTATCTGTCTTGTCCCGGAATTGGGCGGTGCCGGCCAGAAGACCGGTAATGCCGGTTCCCAGGCCCTGGCGCCGGGCCAGCAGGGCGGCGCCCGCCGCTCCCATTGCGCTGAAATGGCCGGGAATCATCAGGTCGGCATCATCAAGGCCGGTCACCTCTTTGAACGCCTTGATAATGCCCTGGTTATGGGCGGTTCCCCCGGTAAACAGAACCGGTTTTTCCAGGGGCAGTTTTTTCATGACGCTGACCCTGAAGTTGCGCACCACGGCAAAGGCCAGGCCCAGGAGAATATCTTCCACGCCCACCCCTTCCTGCTGATGGTGGGTGATGTCGGTCTTGGCAAATACACTGCACCGCCCCGCAATCCTGGGAACGGACCCGGCCCGGGCCGCATAGGCGGAGTAGTCTTCAAGGTCCAGGTTGAGCCGGGATACCTGCTCTTCCAGGAACGCGCCCGTGCCTGCGGCGCAATTGGCGTTCATGGAGATCCGTATGTCTGCCCCGTCCCTGAGCCCGGTGATGTATTTGGCGGTCTGGGCACCGATGTCAACCACGGATCTTGCCTCCGGGACTGCTGCACGGGCGGCTTCGGCCAGGGCGGTGACCTCGTTGACCCCCGGCACCTGGTCGCCCAGGATGTGCCGCCCCGATCCCGTGGCCGCCCCAAGGGTCAGGTTCTCAGGGCCAAAGGCCTCTGCCGCCCGGTCCAGTTGCCGGGCCAATGCGGTCCGGATATCTCCCTTGTGCAGGGCATACCCGGTGTGGATAATCCGGTTGTTTTCGTCTGCCACCGCAGTTTTCACGGCCGCATATCCGATATCTATTCCAAATGCAAGCATGTCGTCTCCTTTTTGTGCCGGGCAGAGGTGCCTGAATTGAGATGCGCCCGGCGGTTCATATGCCGGATGAATACCCTGAACCGGGATGCTGATTCTACTCCGTCCGGTTTTTTTTTTGCCCCGTCCGGTGCCCCCCCCCCCCCCCCTGACTGATACCAGATACCTGGTACCGGGGCGATCTTGACAAACCCCCGGGTTTATCCTACTTCATAAACCGCACGTGATTTCCTGGTATCTTCTTAAGATACGCTGTCATGGTTTACTGTTTATTTTAGGGCAATGCCTGATATGACCGGATTATCTGCTGATAAAACAGGAGGCGAGAACCGCCCGATCCCGATTCGGGATCCCGAAGGAATGCTGTGCCCGGCGTCCCGATGGGAATACCGGATTCATGATGGGTTTTGGCTGAGCATGCTGGATGTCGCGCCCCGCAAGGACCTGTCTTTTGCATATGAAAAGGACGGGCCCACCTTTAATTTCGGTTTTTTCCTGGCCGGGAACTACACCAACCGCGTGGCACTGCCCGGGCTTTATGCCAATACCTTTGCCAACAGTGCCGGGGGCAGCGGCATCCTTTACATTCCCCGCCAGCAGGGTGTGCTTGACATGCCTGCACAGCCCCGGGTCCGGATTTTTCATATCCACCTGGCGCCTTCGGCCTTTTACGATCTTTTTTACCCGGAACGGGACACCCTTCCCAAAGGCCTTAAACCCTTGCTGGAAGCATCTTCCAACAAAGCGTACGCATTCAGGTCCGGCATGTCCGTGGAGATGTGGGCCGCCCTGGAGCGCCTGGTGTGCGGCCCGGCCCAGGGAGCGCCGGCCCGGCTGTTTTACCAGGCCATTGCCTTTGAACTCCTGGCCGGGCAGATTGCCAGGGCCAACTGCCTGTCCCATGCCGGACAGGGCGTTGATCCGGATGAGCGGGACCGGGTGGTCCGGGCCAGGGACCTGCTGGTCCGGGATCTTGCCGCACCGCCCGGTTTAAAGCAACTGGCACGGGAAACCGGCCTGAACATGAACAAACTCCAGCAGGGATTTCACCGGCTTTACGGGGCATCTGTATTCCAGTATTTCCAGTCGTACCGGATGAATGAGGCCAACCGGCTTTTCCACGAGACCCGGATGAATGTCAGCCAGGCTGCATTTGCCGTGGGATATACCAATGTGAGCCATTTCAGCCGGGCCTATAAAAAGCATTTCAATATACTTCCCAAAAAACATCTGGCGCTTATCAGGAGCTGAACCGGGCAATCCGGAAATTGTCTGTTCCGGCATCCGCCATTCGGGTGGCCCGGGGCAAAAATCGGGTCGACCCGGGTAGAAACCGCCTCTGCTGTTCCACTATAAACTTCCTCCCATAACTGTTTCCCATATGTATCAAGGAGGCCAGATGGAAACCAAGGAGGACGTCCTGAATACCCGCACCCCCACCCGTTGTATTCCCTGTTTTATCTTTACCGCTCTTTTGTTCACAATATCGTCGGGTTGTTTTCCGGCCCATGCCGGCGAAACAGGCAAAGGCCTGACAACCATGGAGGCAATAACGGTCACGGCCCATAAACGTTCCCAGGACGCCAGGGATGTGCCGGACAGCATCACGGTATTAACGGATATGGAAATTGAAGATGCATCTGTTACCGATATGGAAAGCCTGTCCTACAAGGTGCCGGGACTTACATTCAACAATTTCGGGTCCCGGCGTCTCAGCATGACGTTTATGCGGGGCATCAAAAGCATGTTCACCGGGGAGCCCGCCACCGGGGTTTACGTGGACGGAGTCAATTATGCCAAATCCTATATGTTTGATTTTCCCCTGTTTGATGTGGAGCACATCGAGGTCCTGAAAGGTTCCCAGGGCACGCTTTACGGAAAAAACACCATGGCCGGTGTCATCAACATCCATACCCGGGAGCCGGGCAATGACAGGGTTGCCCGGACCGGTTCGGAATACGGCAGTGAAAATTTCATGGGGGTGAACGGCAGTGTCAGCGGCCCCATTATCCGGGACCGCCTCTTTTTCGGGCTGGCCGGGGCAGGGCTGTCCAAAGACAGCTATCTGGAAAATGACACAGCTGCCCCGGGCGAAGACGGCCGCCATGCAGAGGGCGGGGGCGGGCGCTTAAAGCTGAGATACACCCCAGGCGACAACCTGGATCTCCGGCTGACCCTGGACGGCCAGACCCATGACGGGGGCGCCTTGCCCCTGCGCCGGACAGAGAGAAACGCACTGGTCCAAAGCGGCAGCCTGGACGTGGACCCGGCCTACCGGTATTCCCATGATTTTGAAGGGACTGCCGAGGACTCATTTTGGGGCGCCTCCCTGAATGCGGACTGCCGCCTGGGCAACCATACCCTGACCTGGATTTCTGGATTTAGGGACTATAAGGACCGTGAGTCCGTGGATTCGGATTTTTCCCCGTTTGACATGACCCGCCTCAACTATGCCTGGGATGAAGAAACCGTTACCCAGGAGATCCGGCTGGCATCGCCGGAATCCGGTCCCGATGCCGTGACATGGCTGGCCGGGGTCTATTATTTTTATAATGACGGCGACAGCAGCCAGGAGCATTTGTACCGGTCCGGTATGGTGGGCAATCCATACAACCCCTTTGGCAGTGATACCGGGACCCGGCGGTTTGACTTTGCCGGGGAAAACTATGGGGGCGCGCTTTTCGGCCAGGCAAGCGTCCGGGTGTTCAATGATTTTGAACTGACCGGCGGGCTCCGGTACGAGCACCAGAAAGCCACCATGGAGCGGACAAGAACAGATACGCCGGACAGCGGCGGGACGAGCCGGCTGGTTTACCCGGATGCCGCCAACACCTTTGACAACCTGCTGCCAAAGGCCAGCCTGGCCTGGCACCTGACGCCCCACCACCGGGTCTACGCCACCTTTTCCTGCGGCCAGCGCACCGGCGGGTTCAACACCACCACCCTGTCCGAATATATGGCTTATGATGCGGAAGAAAGCCGGCTTTATGAGATCGGCGCCAAACTGGGATTTCCGGATCAGCGCCTCAACCTTTCCCTGGCCGGATTCTACATGGACATTGACCAGGAACAGGTCACGCTGTTCAATCTTGAAACCAATACACCTTACATTGTCAATGCCGGGCAATCCCATCGCCTGGGGCTTGAAGCGGAGCTGGACTGGACCCTGGCCCCGGGCCTGACCCTGGATGCCGGGCTCACCCTGCTGCAAGCCGAGTACGACCAGTACAGCGACCCCGCGCTGGGTACGGACTATGAGGGCAACCGGGCGTTCAGCGTGCCCAACTATACCTTTAACGTCGGTGTGGGCTACCGGCGACCGGTATGGCCGGGATGGGATGTCATGGGCCGGGCCGATCTGGCCGGGGTCGGGTCCCGTTATTTTGACGATGCCAACAGTGTCAGGGAAGGGGCGTATGAACTGGTCAACCTGAAGCTGGGCCTGGAGGGCGATCACATGGATATCTATGTGTGGGCGAGAAATCTGCTTGACTGCCAATACGTTGTTTTTGAAAACACATCCAAAGGGGTTGCCGAAGACGGGGCCCCAAGAACCCTGGGCATATCGGTCCGTTACCGGTTTTAGGAGATTGTACCACCTGAAAAAAGGGGTGGCTCAGCTGCGCTTGCTGCGGCCGCCTTTTTGCTGATACCAGGCCGGGGTCATGCCCACATAGTTGAGAAAGGTTTTCACAAAATGGCTCTGGTCAAAGAATCCGCAGCGCACGGCCGTGTCTGCCACGGAATGGTCCTTCAGGAGGCATTTTTTGGCGGCGTTGATCCGCTGGTTGACCAGGTAGGCATGGGGGGTGAGCCCAAATGCCGAGCGGAATTGCCGCAACAGCGAAAACCGGCTCCGGCCAAATTCACACTCCAGGTCCTTAAGCTGGATATCTCCATCAAAATGCGTGTCCAGAAAGGCCTTGACCTGCCGGGCGGTTTCACTGCCCCCGGGGGGTTCAGGGGCCGGGGCATGGGCGTTGAACAAGGCCAGGAGACGGCCCACAAAGAAGACCACCTCTTCCTCGGACTTCATGGCATCGGGTTCTTCCGCAGCCATGGCGTCAAAAAAAGCGGTTTTGGCGGCAAGGTCTTTCCGGGACAGGGTGGCACTGGCCGGGGGCATTTTCACAGGGTCTGCGCCAAATGCCTCCCTTACCCATCCGGGCGCCAGGGAGATCAGGCGGAATCTGAAACGGCCCGGGTCTTCAGGTTCGCACAAATGGGTGCGCCGGGGCGGGATCAGAACCGCGTCATGAACCTGGAGCCGAAACCCCATATCCGCCCAGATAATAGGACTGGAACCGGGTTCCACAAATCCCAGGCCCAGTTCTTCATGGGTGTGGCTGCGAACGGGATACCGGTGTTTGGTTCCGGTCTGGATTTCAATGAAAGGCAGGCCCGGATGCCTGCTGATATGAATGTCGCTGATGGCAGGTCTCTCCTTGATTGAATGTCTGATTCAACTGGTACAGGATTTTCAGGGGTGAATCAATGAAAAATCCTTGTCCGGGCCGGCTTGTTTTGCCTGGGGGCGTGAAGATCCGGGCGCGGGTGTTTATTTTTCCGGCCCGGGCCGCTATGATGTGCGGGCGACAGATACCGGGACAGGCAAAAAAATCTAAAGGGGGGCCGTTATGGGAGTGGATATTTCCCGTTTTATGGACATTCTGCGAGATGAGGTGGCAACCTACCGGGTGCCGGCCACAGACCCCGGCTCCACCCGGCTCCGTGAACCGTTCAAGATCCTGGTCTCCACACTCCTGTCCGCCCGGACAAAGGGAGAGGTGACCATTGCCGCATCCAAACGGCTTTTCAGGGCCGCCCCGGATGCCGCACACCTGGCCCGGCTTTCCCGGGAAGAGATCCGGGCGTTGATCTATCCCGTGGGTTTTTACAATACCAAGGCCAAATACCTGTCACAGCTTTCCCGGGCCCTGGACGCCTTTGGCGGGCAGGTGCCCCAAACCATTGAAGAACTTATCACCCTGCCCGGGGTGGGCCGGAAAACTGCCAGCCTGGTCATGACCGATGCCTTTGACAGGGACGCCATCTGTGTGGACACCCATGTGCACCGGATCATGAACATCTGGGGATATGTGTCCACCCGAACCCCTCTGGAAACCGAAATCGCCCTGCGTAAAAAGTTGCCCCGGAAACACTGGAAAGAGGTGAACCTGATCCTGGTGGGGTTCGGCCAGGGTTGCTGCCGCCCGGCAGCGCCCCGGTGCCGGGAATGTGTGCTCACCCAAGACTGCCCCAAAATCGGGGTCACCCCGGCAAAAACAGGGCCGGGCCGTAACGGATAACTTCTTCCCTCACGGTCCCGGCCCAATGGGTTGTGGAGCGGACCTGCCTATTCCGGCGCCCTGAAAAAGGTGTCCCCGGGTGAGGCCATGGCCACTTCGGTAATGGTGTCATAGGGCAGGCCCACCCGGTCGTGGGCCCGCTTTACCGCATCTGCATCCGGGGCCATGGTCAGGCAGAATGCCCTGCCGTCTTGGTATCCCACATGGAGGCGAACCGGGATGACGCCTTCGGCATAACAGGCGTCTTTGTAGGCCGCGTAAAATTTCTCAAACTCCAGGGGAGTGAGGTTGGGGGGAAAACTTTCATTGTCGCGGTCATGGGTGTCCAGGTAAAATTTCAGTGATGTCATGGCTGTCTCCTTCATTTTGACTTGGGTTGCTGCCCGGCATGATACCGAACATGTTGAATCCTGGTTAAAGGCTACAGCAATGCCATCGTTTGCGTCTGTGACATTTATCACGTTTGTCGTGAATTTTTTAAAAAAAGCCGGAAAATAGGGAGAGCAGGAAAAATTTCTGCAAAGGCGGGCGGTCCTGCCGGCCTGCTATGGAATTTCTCCGGACACCATATCGGCCATGGCCCGGGCATCTGTGATTTGGATCATGCCCCTGCCGGTCCGGATATAGTTGTTTTCAACAAAGGACTTGACCAGCCTGGAAACCACCTCCCGGGCCGTGCCCAGATGGCCGGCAATCTCCTGCTGGGTCATGGACAGGGTACCGTTTGACGATGCCCCTGACAGGATAAGGTTTGCCAGGCGGTGCTCAAGCTTGAGAAAATGAACATGTTCAAGGGCGTTCATCAGGCGGAACACGGATGTGGAAAGGGCCTTGACCGTCAAATTCTGGATGGATGCCTCTTCGGTGAACAACCGGCGGTAAACCGGCCCGGTCACCACGGCCACACGGGTGTCGGTCTCGGTCTCCACCCAGGCCGGGTAGCGCAGGTCCTGGAACAGGCAGTTCAATGCCAGGACACAGGTCTCCCCGGGATCAATAAAGTAAAGGGTGGCTTCCGTGCCCGACGGAGAGATGGAAAACACCCGCAGCCTTCCCCTGAGCACGATATAAGCCCCCGAGGCCATGGCGCCCTTGTACAGGATGCGGTTGGCCCGCTTGATCTGTTTGATTGATGTGCCGCTCTCAAGCCGCTGCCTGCCCCCGGGTGTCAGGTGTTTGAATACCGGCAAATGATACAGTTCGTCCATGAAAATATCCTTTCGCCCCTTTGACGGGCGGATTCTGGAAATGTGAAGCGCGCGTTTTATTCTTACAGCCAATCCCTGTTCCGGGCAACCCGGTTGTGATATTTGCTGAAAAAATAAAACATGTGTTTTGTAAAATAAAACATATGTGCTATAAAAAATTATGGACTGGCTATTTCTCATTCATCAAATCCCTGCAAAGCCCACCTCTTTCAGGGCCCGTATCCGCCGGCGGCTGGACCGGGTGGGCGCGGTTCCCGTAAAGCAGGCCGTGTATGTGATGCCCGCATCAGAGCAGTCCAATGAAGATCTGACCTGGATCGCCAAGGAGATCACCGAGTCCGGGGGAGATGCCGTGCTTATTTCGGGCCGGCTTCTGGACGGGCTCACCGATGACCAGGCCGTTGCCCTGTTCCAAAAGGCCAGGCATGAGGACTATGAAAAAATCCTGGCCCAGGCCCGGGAAATCATGGATGCCTGCCGGGGCATTTCCCCGGACGATCCCGGGTTGTCTGACCACCGGGCGGTTTTACGGCGCCTTAACCGGGCATTTGAAACCGCATCGGCCATTGATTTTTTTCCCGGCCCGGACCAGGACCGGACCGGGGCCTTTCTTTCGGAAATGGATACCACCCTCTGCCGTCCCCCTGAAAAAGATCCGGCACTGCCTAAGGCCGTGAGGGGCCTGGCCGGCAAGACCTGGGTCACCCGGGCCAATGTTTATGTGGACCGCATGGCCAGTGCCTGGTTTATCCAGCGGTTCATAGACCCGGACGCCCGGTTCCGGTTCACCGGGCAGAGCCGGTATACGGCAGGGCCTGATGAACTGCGTTTTGACATGCGCGAGGCCGAATACACCCATGAGGGCAACCTGTGTACCTTTGAGGTCCTGGCCAAGCGGTTCTGCCCGGACAACACAGGGCTTGGCCAGATCGCAAAGATCATCCACGACATCGACCTTAAGGACGATGCTTACGGACTGCCGGAAACAGCCGGTGTCCAAACTCTTTTTGACGCCATTGCCGCCACGGCCGGCAATGATCTGGAACGCATTTCCCGGGCCGGGAGCATCCTTGACAGCCTCCTGGTCAGTTTTAC
Organism: Desulfobacter sp.; assembly: GCA_036881925.1. Lineage (GTDB taxonomy): Bacteria > Desulfobacterota > Desulfobacteria > Desulfobacterales > Desulfobacteraceae > Desulfobacter. The sequence continues at coordinate 102,635 of JBAJNJ010000019.1, read as the reverse complement.
GGATAAACATCATTCTTGAATCAATGAAATAAAGATAAAACATAACGTATTGAGAAGCAACGCACCAAAGGAGAATCGCAATGCCACCGACAAAAGAGCATTACCAGAGCAGCATGGACAGGACCGGCCGCGACTGGAAAGAGGTCCACGACTGGGTGGACCACCCGGACCATAAAAACGAGCGCCACGATTTCACCCGGATCGCCGATTTTACCCCGCTGGTTCGCGAAAAATTCGGGGAAGAAGGGGTCAGAGAATATATCAATCATATCCGGGAGGACATGGACAAGAAATTCGCCAAGCTGAAAAAAGAGTACGAGGAAAAAATGGCGGACGCCTATGCCTATTTCGGCATCCGGGGGAGGAAGTACTAATGTACGATTACACCATTGAGCAGGCAGACATTGATCTGTTGAAAGACCAGGGCATGTCACTCAAGGACCTTGAACATTCGGTCCGGGTTGCGGAAAAAGCCCTTGAGATCGGCCGCCGCATGCATACGCCCCTTGACATGAAACTGGTGGGGCGCGGCGCTCTTTTTCATGACCTGGGCAAGATCGTAACCCATGGCATTCTTCACGGTATGGCCGGCGCGGAAAAGGGGGCAAAACTGGGATTGCCCCGGGAGATCAATGCGATTATGGAAAAGCATATCCGGGGAGGGCTGACCCGGGACGAGGCGGTTGAACTGGGGCTGCCTGTAAAAGATTATACCCTGCATCTCCTGGAAGAGCGGGTTGTCATTTATGCGGACCGCCTGGTGGATATCATCCATGAGGGTATTGTCGTCCTTGAAGGCGAGATTGAGGCTGAAACCCGGTTCAAGCAAATCCTCAAAGACCATATTCAATACGGAAAAAACGAGATCACCACCCAGCGCTACTACGGGTATCACGATGAAATCCAGGCGCTCATGATGTAAATGGCCCTGATGTCGCCGTTCAAACTCCTTTGTGCCGTGGGGCTGCTGGCTATTTTCAGCTCCACGATTTCGAAAAATCCCTCCCTGCCCCTGCTGGTCACCCATCTGGGCGGCAGCCAGGCCGGGGTGGGGATGGTGTCCGGGATATCCGCCCTCACCGGTATCCTGTTCAGTTTTCCGGCCGGCCTGCTGTCGGACCGGATCGGCCGCCGCCGGATGCTGCTCCTTTCCGGCGCCGTGTTTGCCACAGCGCCTTTTTTCTACCTTTTGGCATCAAACGTGTGGCAGCTCGGCGTGATCCGCTTTTACCACGGCCTTGCCACAGCCGTGTTCGGACCGGTGGCCATGGCCTGTGTCGCAGATCTCTACCAGGGGTCCCGAGGCGAAAAAATGGGCTGGTTTTCCACCGCCACCCTGGTGGGCCGGTTTTCCGCCCCGGCAGCGGGCGGGGCCATCCTCGGCATTTACGCCACAGGTGATGCCCTGGGATACACGGCCCTTTATACGGTCTGCGGGATTGCCGGCCTTGCCGCCTTTGGGGCCATGTTCCTGCTGCCCGGCAAAGACCGCCACGGTATTACTCCTCCCCATTCCGGAAGTTCCCTCCACCCTCCTGAAAAAGGCCTGGGCCAGGGCATAAAAGAGCTGCTCACCAACCCGGCAATCATGGCCACCTGTACTGTGGAAGCTGCCATTCTTTTTGCCTACGGGATTTTTGAAACCTTTCTTCCTTTAAGAGGGGCGTCTGCCGGACTGAGCGCCCTGGAGATCGGTATCTGCATCTCATCCCAGATCATCACCATTGCCGTGTCCAAGCCCGTGCTCGGCAAGTTTTCCGACCGCCACGGCCGGCCGCCCCAGATTCTTGCCGGTGTGTTTCTGGCCGCGGCTGCCATGGCCGTCCTGGCCGTGTCATTTTCGTTGCTCCCGCTGATCTGCGCCTCTGTGTTTTTCGGTCTGGCCATTGCCGTTGTCACTTCGGCAAGCGCCGCCTATATTGCCGATCTCTGCAAAACCGGGTGCCATGGTTCGGCCATGGGCCTGCTCGGCTCCATCATGGATATCGGCCACACTGCCGGCCCTGTTGTGGGGGGGCTTGTTGCCATGTCCTTGGGCCTTACCGGTTCTTTTTTCAGCGGCTGTTTCGTGCTTGTTACCGGGGGCCTGTACTTTTTGGGTTTCCGGAGAAAATCCTGGTAAGGAAGGTTTGCCCACACTTGAACAATCCCGGCAAGTGTGGTTAAACTACAAACATCCGGAATCAAATGCGCGTATTCCCATCCCATTATCTCCTCTGCCGTTCCGCTGGCTGTCTCTCCCATTTGCCTGGCAATTGAACCGGTCCGGAAATGCGCCATAAATACAACCGACAGGACCTCTTTGTTTCCGGCTGGGCAGAGTGTCCGGAGCCGCCGGTATGCAGCCGCATTCAACCCAAAACAAGGAGAAAATCCATGGCTTCATGTTCCCCGTTTGATGTCCAGTTTTCAGGCAGTGCCCAGGACTTGTTCAACAAGGTCTCCACCCTGGTTCACCAGAACGACGGCACCATTTCCGGAGGTCCCACAGGAGGGGCATTTTCCGTCCCCATCCCCGTGTTCGGCAAAACTGCCGGATCATTTGCCATATCCGGCCAGACCTGTACCATTCACATCACCCAGCGCTCGTTCTTCCTCGGGTGCGACCTGATCGAGAATTTTGTCAAGGAACATATCCCCAAGGTTGAAAATGCTGCGCTTGAAGATCTTTGAGCCGTTGCGGAGCCCCGAACCGCAACGCATTCGAACAAGGCAAACCCCATATATCTTTCACGGGAACATCTGTACTCCGGCTTTGTTCAAAGACATGCAGGTGCCATATTGAAATGCAAAAACCAAACGCAGGCATAAAAGAAAAGCTCGTAGTTTTTTTATTATTGCAGGCATTTTGGCTATTTCGGTATTTGGCATGTATTCCGGCACAAGAATTGATGCGTATATTCCCAAAAATGAAGAAGAGGCCCGGATCATAGACCTTCTGATTCTGTTCCAGGAGGCGAAATCTGCCTGGCATCTTGAGAATTATTTATCCTGTCTGAGTGATAACGGGCAATTCATGTTCAGCTAAAGAAGAAAAACGTTTGGTCAGTCCGGCACGCAAGACGGGCAGACACCGAATAAAAATATCTCGTGGTCTTCCACGACAAACCCATCAGGCGCAACGCCTTCTTCCTTTAAGGCACAGCCCGGAAGTTCAAAGGCACGGTTGCACACACGGCAATGAAAGTGGTGGTGGTGGCCCCTTCCGGTGCGTTCAAACAACGTCCCGAGAGATGGATGGGAGATCCGTTTCAACCACCCGTCATCAACGAGAAGCTTGAGATTCCGGTAGACCGTTGCCTGGTTGAGCGATTCCACGCGCTTGCGGCCGTAATTTAGAACTTCATCCACGCCCAATGGTCTTTCATGTTCTTTGAAGACCTTCTCAATGGCCATTCTTTGTGTGGTGTTGCGTCTCAAAGCCTCATCCTCCTTATTTGCAGGAGTATAGTTTTTATCTTTTTTTATTGCAAGCAGCTTCGCAATTGGCTTGACAAATGATGGTGTCGGGTATAGTTTTGCAAATGAATTTGCATTAGCGTTAATGTTTTTTTCATCAGGTGAAACACTGGGGAAAAAATAGATTTTATCTCTTATACTACCTGTATTTCTATAGAGTTAATAGAATGACCAGCATTGGGAAAAACAAGCGCTTCCGAACGAAAAGTGCTGCCAAACCAGAGAGGAATAGGTTCAAATGAAATCTGACAAATCTTTTGACGTAATTGTGGTCGGGGCCGGTGCGGCCGGTGTTGGCGTCGGCATGGCGCTCAAACGCGCCGGTGTGAAATCCATGACCCTTCTGGAGCGGGAGGCGGTGGGCGCCAGCTTTCGCCGCTGGCCCGAGGAAATGCGATTTATAACGCCGTCCTTTCCAAGCAACGCGTTCGGTATTGTGGATTTGAATGCCGTAAATCCGTCCACTTCGCCCGCATTTTCTTTGAGCGAAGAGCATCCCGCAGGACGGCAATACGCCCGGTATCTTGACGCTATGGCCCGCTGGGATGATCTGCCCGTGCGAACCGGTGTGGATGTCCGGTCGGTATCCTGTAAGAATGAAGGCTTTTCATTAGAGACGAACGACGGTACATACACCGCACGTTTCATCGTCTGGGCCGCCGGTGAACTCCAATATCCGCAAAAGGGCGGATTCACGGGAGCCGAACTTTGCGTTCACAACAGTGAGGTGAAATCCTGGCGCTCCTGGGAAGGCGAGTCCATTGCCGTCATTGGCGGTTACGAAAGCGGTATAGATACTGCCTATCATCTGAGTCGCGCGGGCAAGTCAGTGGTGGTGATTGATCCGAACGCTCCCTGGAAAAAGAGCGATGAAAGCGATCCGAGCCTCGTCCTGTCGCCATACACCATGGCACGGCTTCGCCAGATGCAAAAGGAGGATGTCAAAGGGCAGGTCCGTTTCATCGCCGAAAAGGTCCGGCGGGTCGAGGAGCAGAACGGCCAATTCATCGTGCGGACCGAAACACAGGAAGTCCCAGCCGATTCCCATCCTGTGCTGGCCACCGGATTCCAAGGGAGCCTCACCCTGATCCGCGATCTTCTGGACTGGGATGCGGAGGAGGGGTTCCCGGTCCTCACACAATCGGCTGACGAATCGACACAAACCCCGGGCTTGTTCGTCTGCGGTCCTATGGTCCGCCACCGGACAGAAAACGGTCTGGCGGTTCTCTGCTTTATTTACAAATTCCGTATGCGCTTTGCATTGATCGCGGCAGAGATCGCGTCCCGCATGCAGCTCGACGCGTCGTCACTGTCGGAATATGAAGACGCCAACATGGTGTTACGGGATCTGGCAGCTTGCTGCGGATCTGCATGTTCGTGCTGATAAGCGGCGCGTTTCTTGCCGCCTGCTTTGTGCAACCGGGATACCCCCGTATTCGTTTTTATTTATCAACATTAACCAACAAAAAGGAGTAGTTATGAACGCATTTGCAACCAATATCCTCAAAGACGTCAAAGTATGCTTCCTGGCAACCAAATGTACGGAGTGCGACAACAACGAGATTGAAGCCGAACAGGTGGAATACTGCATTTCCAGCGGATTCGTTCGAATCGAGCAGAAGGGAACGAAACGAGTCTGGATCACCCACATCAGCAATGTGAGTCTCCAGTTTGAGGCGCCGGCCTGACAGGAATGAAGATGGACTGTTCGGAAAGCCTTCCACGGGTCCTGGTCATCGGCAAGGAGAGCGTTGGCAAGTCGCAACTGGTTGCCTCGCTCACCGGCCGGTGGGCTGAAAGCTACAATTTCCCGGGATCGACCGTGGCGTGCGACTGCTATCCGGATGCGTTCTACAATTACATTGACACCCCCGGCCTCCTGCGGCGCTCGGACAGTGATGCGTGCCGCGAAACCCTGGCAGCGCTTGCCGAAAATGAACGCGTCCTGCTGGTGGTCAATGCAACCCATATCGACCAGGATCTGGAAGATCTTCTCGGATTGGTCGAAGACAAACACGGTGCCGTTGTTGTGACCTTCTGGGATAAGGTGGCACGCATACCGGGTGCTGAAGAACGTCTGGCAGAATTGAGCCGGCGGGCAGCCATTCCCATCATTCCCGTGGACGCCCGGCAGTTGTCCGAAACCCATCGCCAGGGCATCCGCCGAGCCGTGGGTGAAAGACGGAAGTTTCCCCTTCCCCCCTTTCCCAGAGGGCCGGGTGGACAGTGGAGCCTTCGCGTACCCCGTTCGACACACCGGTGATCGGTCAGGTGTTGGCGCTGGCCCTGTTGATCCTGCCGGCTTGGTTTGCCGCCCAATATGCCAACGCCCTTGCCGACCGGCTTTTCGGGCCGCTGAGTGCGCTTATCGCGCCGCTGCTCCGAACGGTGGAAGGGTGGCCCGGCCCGCTCGCCGCAATATTCGGCGGTGACTATGGATTTGTGGCGATGCTGCCCTTTTTGCTGCTCTATTCCGTACCAACAGTCCTTTTCTTCGCGGTCATTATCGGGCTGCTCAAATCTTCGGGCCTGGTGGACCGGATGACGGTGTCGCTCCATCCGCTGATGCGCCCCTTTGGCCTGGCCGGGCGGGATCTGGTTCGCGTCATGATGGGATTCGGCTGCAATGTCCCGGCGGTGGTCAACACCCGGGCCTGTTCGTCCTGCTCCCGGGCCAACTGCGTCACGGCCATCGGCATCGGTGCCGCATGTTCCTATCAACTGCCGGCGACTGTAAGTGTTCTGGCAGCGGCGGATATGGCATACCTGGTTGCGCCGTATCTTCTGCTCCTGGCGTTTACCACGCTCGGGCTTCTGGCGCTTTCCGCTTCCCGCGATTCCCGCGATCCCCGAAATCATCTGTTGATTGAGGGGCGCGCCTTTTTGCAGTGGCCCCAATGGCGGGTGATTCAACGCGAGGCAGCGCATGTGGTGAATCAATTTTTCACTGTTGCATTGCCGATCTTTTTTATGATCTGCGTCCTGGCAGCGCTGCTGAGCTGGTCCGGAGCCCTGGACGCCGGCAGCCGGTTGATGGGGCCTCTGATGTCGCTTTTTAACCTGCCACCGGAGACATCCCTGGCCGTGATTCTCGGCTCTATCCGTAAAGACGGGCTGGCCATCGGACTTTTAAACATGGAGGCCGGAACCCTCAAAGTACCCCTTGAAAGCCCGGTGCAGGTGCTCACAGCAGTAACACTGGCCGGCATTTTCCTGCCTTGTCTGGTGACGGTGCTTGCCATCGCCCGGGAACTTGGCTGGCGGTTCGCTGTTCGCATGATGGCCCGCCAGGCAACCGCTGCTGTTCTCTGCTGTCTGGTACTGGCGTGGGGCGGCTCCTTATTTTATCCATAGATTTTTAAATTATGGAGAAAGAATCAATGGCACCTCAAAAGAAAAACGCAAAGACGTCTTACCGGTGGCTTGCTGGGGCCGGGTGGCAACATGTGGATTTCATTGCAACGATAAGAGCTTAATTGATGAGAAAGCACCTACTCCGGTGATGCCAAACGCATGGATTGGATTTTACATACTATAAGAATTGACTGCAATTGAGCAGGGCTGCAAATGACTCAGCAGTTACCAGTTTAATGGGAGACAACTATGAATACCAAGTCGGAAACAGACTATCGTCCTTCAGAAGACGAACCGTACATGAACGAAAAACAACAGCAGTATTTTCGTGATAAACTTATCAGTTGGCGTGAAGACCTCATCTCAGAATCGCGGGAAACCGTATCCAAAATGATCCAGGGAAGCCCGGGAGAAGCGGATCCGACCGACCGTGCAGCCCGGGAAATGGAAACAAGTTTTGAACTAAGGACACGGGACCGCCACCGTAAACTTTTAAAAAAAATAGAGGACGGTCTCAACAGGATCAAGGAAGGCACCTATGGCTATTGTGCAATGACGGGTGAGCCCATTGGCGTAAAACGCCTTGATGCCCGACCAATAGCAACTCTGTCTCTGGAGGCGCAGGAAGCCCACGAAGCTGCAGAAAGACGCAGAGGAAATTAGGCGCCGGGGAAACCTATACACCCCGGCCTGCCCTGCCGCTCTTGAGAAAAACGATGGGTATCATGGCCGTTTGAGAAACCATTTACGCAAGAGTTCTCGCTAAGGGGGGCTTTTTTCTGCTCAAAAATGGGCCAGGCATGGCCACGCATCTGCACCCTGGCCACAATGCAGATGATGCCGGATGATTCAACCGGACAAGACGGATTGATCCTCGTTTTTAGCAAGCCTAAATCCCCTTCCATATTGTTGCAAGTGCTTTTGCAACAATCTTGACAAAAGGCGGCCTTCTTCATATATTGATGCAAATGCATTCTCATTACCAAAAACTTGCTTTCAGAAGAAAAGACAATGAACTGTAAATGGGGCATCCCTATTTTTTTAGTAATCTTAAGCTTTAAAACTTCTGAGTCAGCATAACAGACATGACAAGGAACAATCTTATAACTGAATTGTGTCCGGCGGCTGGTGTCGGCGCCAGGCAATTGAGTTGAAGGTTGGCCAGAGGAGATGGATCATGCCCCCTGAAGACTCCCATTCAGACACATCGCCCCAGCGGATACCGGTGACCATTTTAACCGGGTTCCTGGGTTCCGGAAAAACCACCCTGCTGAACCGGATCCTGCACGAAAACCATGGCAAACGGATTGCCGTGATCGAGAACGAATTCGGTGAGGTCGGCGTGGATAACGACCTGGTAATCGGCGCCACAGAAGAAATCTTTGAAATGAATAACGGCTGCATCTGCTGTACGGTCCGTGGGGATCTGATTCGCATCCTGAACAGCCTGATGGAGCGGCGTGACAAGTTCGATTACATCATCATCGAGACCACCGGGCTTGCGGACCCGGGGCCGGTGATTCAAACCTTTTTCCTGGAAAATACCCTCCGGAACGCTCTCACGATTGATGCGGTGGTAACCCTGGTCGATGCCAAATTCATCGAAGGGCACATTGACGGCAATGACAAGGCCAAAGAACAGATTGCCTTTGCGGACGTGATTTTGCTGAACAAGGTGGATCTGGTGGATGATGACTTATTCATAGAGGGATTAGAGGGAAGGATCCGGAGTGTGAACGCTGCCGCAGCCATTCACCGCACCGTCAATGCCGAAATTGACATGGATAAAATCCTTAACCAGGAGGGATTCAAATTAGAACGGGCCTTGTCGGTTGCGCCTGATTTCCTGCAGCCCGAGTATCCTTTTGAATGGGCCGGCATCTACCATTTTCAGGCCGGTACCTATGAATGGATCTTTCAGCCGGGCCCGGACAGTTTTTTGAATATGGCGTTTATACCCGTGATCGGGGAGCCCGACGACGTTCCGGAGTCTGCCATACAGGCTGCCGATGTGGTGTTTTCCGAGCCTGAACATCTCGTGCGCCCGGGAACACCTGTTGACCCCGGTCTCAACCTCTGGCGGCTCAGGATCGGAGAAACCGGGGGCACAGTGTCACTTCATATACGCAAACCAGGCCGCTATGTTCTGATCTGTGAACACCATGCGGATGAATTCAAAGCCCGCGTCTGTAATGTAAATGGAAAAGAGTCCATCGAACCCATTGCCGTCCAGGCGTTTAAACATCAGCACGAACATGATGCGGACGTGACCTCTGTGGGGATTTCCATTCCGGGAGACCTGGACCTGGAGTTGCTCGAAGGCTGGCTGAAGATATTGTTGACAACCCATGGGGAGAATATTTTCCGCATGAAAGGGGTGTTGAGCATTAAAAACCATCGTGAGCGTTTCATCTTTCAAGGGGTTCACATGCTCTTTCAAGGAAAATTTGACCGGGTCTGGGATCAAGAACAGCGTTGGAACAACCTGGTCTTCATCGGTAGGAATCTTGACCGCGATTTTTTGAATAAAGGGCTCAAGACATGTCTGGCTTGATTAAGGTCTATCGCTTTTTTTCGGAAGCGCCAATCCAGGTAAATATGTTGAATCAGAAAAAGACAATCATTTCTGCCTTTAATACTAAACGGAGGGGATCATGCTAAAAAAAATTACAATAACCCTATTATTTTTTCTTATTTGTGTCTCTTGCGCAATCGCGGAGAACACGTCCAAAAAATTATCTGTGGTTGCGACTTTGTTCCCGACCTATGATTTTGCAAGACAAGTGGGCAAGGATAAAGTGGACGTTACCTTTTTGCTGCCGCCGGGGGTTGAGGCACATGCATTTGCACCAACGCCCAAAAACATCGTGACCATCAAAAAAGCAGATGTTTTTATTTACACAGGGGAATTCATGGAACCATGGGCTTCCGACATACTTGAAGGGGTTTCCAATGATAATCTTCTTGTTGTCGATTCAAGTACCGGGATCGAACTGATGGATGAAGCGGATCATGGCGATCATCACGGTGGCGGCCATGCGTTCGAATGGGCCGGCGCTTTCAGGCTTTCCCCCGGTGAATATACGTGGACGTTTGCAAAAGTGGATGAAGATTACGCGGATCCGAAGATGAAGATGGTTATGCTTTCGAGCCATCTGGATGGTGTTGCGGCAATTGAGGACCGGGAGGAAAAAGCCGAAGGGCTCCTGGAATCAGATGCTGTCATTGAAAGGGTTCATGGAGATGCGCTGTCATCAAACGAAAATAAGGCTTTTCAGGTCATCTTTGATCCCAACAAGGATATCACCAAATTCAGCATCAATATTAAAAAAGAAGGGGTTTATACGTTCTTTACGGAACATATGCCGTTTGAATTTGAGGCAGATGAGCATTTTTTAAAAAATGCCAAAAAACAGGATGTTGAACCCATTGCCCAAGAGCCTGACGCAGGGCACCACGATCATCACGCCGAGGGTCATGGCGGTGGTCATGCGTTTGAATGGGCCGGGGCTTTTAAGCTTTCCCCTGATGAGTATGCATGGACATTTGCAAAAGTGGATGGGGATTACGCCGATCCAAAGATGAAGATGGTTATGCTTTCGAGTCATCTGGATGGTGTTGCGGCAATTGAGGACCGGGAGGAAAAAGCCGAAGGGCTCCTGGAATCAGATGCGGTCATTGAAAGGGTTCACGGAGATGCGCTGTCATCAAACGAAAATAAAGCCTTTCAGGTCATCTTTGATCCCAATAAGGATATCACCAAATTCAGCATCAGTATTAAAAAAGAAGGGGTTTATACGTTCTTTACAGAACATATGCCGTTTGAATTTGAAGCGGATGAACATTTTTTAAAAAACGCCAAAAGACAGGATGTTGAACCCATTGCTCAGGAGCCTGACGCGGGGCACCACGATCATCATCACCACCATCACCATGGCGGAAAAGATCCGCACATCTGGGTCGATTTGGGGCATGTCCAGACAATGGTTGATACAATCGCCCGCGCGTTTGCTGAAAAAGATCCGGGCAATAAAGATTTTTACCTCAATAATGCAGCAGCATACAAAGCAAAAATAGCTGAGTTAGACGCACGTTTTTACAAGGCACTCTCAACGGCAAAACACAAGACAATCATTTATGGCGGTCATTTTGCATTTGGGTATTTTGCCAAGCGCTATGGATTAACCCATGAATCGCCTTATGAGGGGTTTGCACCAAATGCAGAACCGTCTCCAAAGGCGATTGCTGAACTTATAAAAAGCCTGCGAGCCTCGGGTCAAAAATACATCTACTATGAAGAGCTGATAGACCCCAAAGTGGCCCGGATTATTTCCGAAGAAACCGGCGCGACCCTGGAGCTTTTACATGGCGCGCATAATGTGAGTAAAGATGAGCTTAAAGCGGGAATAACGTTTCTTGATATTATGAATGATAATTTAGAGAAATTAAAAGTAGGGCTTGAGAGTCAGTGAACATCATTGAAGCACAGACAGTCAGCGTGCGCTATGGTAGTATTGAAGCGCTCTCCCGGGTTTCTTTCACCATTAATGCGGGAGACTACGTAGGCATCGTAGGGCCTAACGGATCAGGTAAAACAACGCTTATTAAAGCACTGTTGGGCCTTACTGCCTATGAAGGGGAAATATTATTTCAGGGAAAGAAATTATCCGAATTTATACGAACAAAGCATATCGGATACCTTCCTCAAAAACTAGCCTTCCTTGATAAGAGATTTCCCGCAACTGTGCGGGAGATCGTCGTATCAGGTGTCTATTGCTGCAAAACATTCCCCAAATATCTTACAAAAAAAGATTATAAAGCCGCGGAAAGCGCCATGGAGCTGCTGGGCATTGTCCCGCTTGCGGACCGTTTGGTGGGTAAGCTTTCCGGTGGCCAGCAGCAACGTGTCCTGTTGGCACGTGCATTGGTACACAAACCGCAGCTTCTAATCCTGGATGAACCGACGGTAGCGCTTGATCCGCAGTCGCGCGAGTCATTCTATGCAACCCTGTCGGATTTGCACACGACACATGGGATTACGATTCTCCTGATCTCTCATGATACAGGTTCCTTAGGCGCAAGCGTCTCAAAGCTTTTATATCTTGACCGGCGCCTTGTTTTTTACGGGTCGTTTGAGGCGTATTGTAAATCAGAGGCAATGGCAGACTACTTTAAAGAAGAACAACATTTTATACCTTACAGATATAATTGATCGAGAAAGTTCCATATGACCGGAATCATTGAGCAGGTTACCGAAGCCTTACAATTCGCTTTTATTCAGCGGGCATTGATTGCCGGTTGTTTCATGGCTTTGGGATGTTCGTTTTTAGGTGTTTTTCTGGTGTTGCGCAGGTTCTCCCTTATCGGTGACGGGCTTGCGCATGTCAGTTTCGCAACCGTTGCTGTTGCGCTTCTCTTAGATGCGCAACCCATGATCGTTTCCATACCACTTGTAACACTGGCCTCCCTGGTGATTTTACAGCTCAAAGAAAAAGCACAGGTGTATGGCGATGCTGCCATTGGCCTTGTTTCGTCGTTCGGCATTGCCTTGGGCGTGATTATCGCGTCAACAGCCGGAGGATTTAATGTTGATCTTTTCAGCTATCTCTTTGGCAATATACTCTCCGTGAGCCGGATTGAGGTTTGGATAACCGGAGGCATTTCAGTGCTGGTGGCTTCCGTTACAATTCTTTTTTATCACGATTTGTTTGCGACGACGTTTGATGAAGAATATGCCCAGGTATCCAAGATAAAAGTGAAAGCGGTAAACAGGATTCTTATCATTTTGACCTCCCTGATTGTCGTCCTGGGTATAAAAATTGTCGGCACAATGCTTGTCTCAAGCCTGATCATTCTGCCCGCAATTACCGCATTGCAGGTCACGAAGAGTTTTCGTACAACAATTACCCTGGCAGGAATATTCTCGATCGTTTCCGTTGTTATCGGGATCTTTGCTTCGTATATTATGAATTATCCGTCAGGTGCCACCATTGTCATGGTGAATTTCGTTTTCTTTATCTCCACACTGATTGCCGGCAGGTTAAAAGGGTAATTAAGAATTGGCGCGTATGGTCAACGTATTCTGAATACGCGCGACTTGTTGTAAGGTGGGCGGTTTGCCTGTTTCTATGTGGAGCCAGAAGACGGAGACAAGGCTGCAAATACATCGTAACTCAAACCAAGGTTGCCATTCAAAAAGCTTCCGCCTTGGGATGTAAAACCGCAACAAGGGAAGGGTATCGGGCCGTTCTGTAATCCCTTTATAAATCTTTTCCTTTTCAGGGATTTCATTGTAAAAAACAAAGAAATTCACGCCTTTTTTTCCTATATAAATGACTTCTAAATTTCGCTTTACACGGTTTGCGAATGTTGCTATGACCCTCATTAAATATAGAGAAAATCGCCGCTCCGGGTATCATTCGTTTCCTTCATGATATGGGGTCGAAATACGATATCATGGCAGATACCCGGATTATTTAGTTCAATTGTTCTGTGGGAACGCGACGCAAGTTTTCAGTATCCGTAAAGGCAAATGGTCCGTTCCGTTTTCCGAGAGCAGCAAATGCGTTTGCTGGGTCCCAAAGCCGTTTTTAACATGTTTAAGCGCCATTACAGGTTTTTTGCACCACGTCCATAAAATTAACGCACGGCTCCCTGAATTTCAGGGAGAAAACAAAAGCATCACTAAAGGAGGAGTTGTTTATGAGGACTGATGGTATGCGGGGGTGTTTTTTTTATCTGGCAGTTGTCTGGCTGTTTACGCTGGTTTTGGGTTGCGCCGTATCAAATGAAGGAAAAGTGGATTTAAGGCGGACAAATAGAACCAATGAGGTTGTTGTCCAGGAAACCACGTCCTGTTTTTTATTTGACCTGACCGAAGATGCCAGGCAGAAGATGATTGATAAAAAGGTTCCGGAAGGTGTTTTAAAACGGCTTTCCCCACTTGAGGGGAGAGAATATAATGAAAAATCGCTTCTTATTTATGATATCCGGCACGAGGTGGAAGAACGTATGCGCAGGGAATTGGTGGAAACGATTTCAGAAGCAGCGCGAAAAAAGACCGGGGCCGACATCTTTAAACTGACCGTTGCCGATATAGACGCTCTTAAGAAAAACGCCCGAACACCCAAGGAGGTCTTCCTGACCGGGAGCTTATTACCCCTGGCCGGCCAGGTCCATGAGAAAGGACCTGAATTTTCAGAAGCCCTGAAAATCAATGCGGGCAAGGCCGGGCTTGCCGGTTATAAGAACAAAATTCTGGCATCTGCCGCCCATGATCATGACACAGATTATGTGTGGCATGTCAACCCGGTTGTTTATGATGATCTTAAGCAAAATAAAGTGCCTTTTATCGTTATCGCCGGTTTAAAAAAGATTGAAGGAAAGGTGTTTGGGAATGAAGCCGCATTTTATAATGCGTTGAACAGAAAGTTATGGCCTTTCATGGAAATCAAAGACGGCGAAAAGGGCGAGATAAAAAAAGCGCTGGATCAAAAAATAAAGGTCAAAAAGCAGGTGTATAAAATTGAGCGGGCCATTGCTGAATTGAAAACACAAGGGGCGGACAACACGGTGGGCCTGCTGGCAACGGTTCCCAAGAAGGTTTTTGACGATGCGGTATCGTTTGAAGCGGCTGTGGATCTGGCTGCTGGTTCGGTTTTATATGAAGATACGGGCACCTTGGAATCCAGGATCACAGCCAAAGCCAAAAAACCCCAAGACATCTTTGTATTGACAGAAAATGAATTAAGCAAAGACGGGGACAATGCCATTGATCTTACGGATGCCATCCGTTCGAATCTTGAAAATATAAAGGACGTTTCTTATCCGGATCTCAAGGCGTTCCAAACCGCCCTGGTTCCCTGCATCAAAGAACCGTTTCGCAAGTATGCGGATACGATCATCAAGTTGTGTGTTTATGAGCACCGAAAGACCCAGGGGCCTCTGTTCCAGGGAAAACGATATCAATTGCTGAAAAATAAGAATTATTCCATTGCCGCCAACGACAGCACCGGTAAACATGACGGGCAGGGAAATCTCATACCCGGGGATGCGTTGTCCCTGCATCTGAGATCCGCATATATCTCGGATTTTTCCGAGATGATGGGTACACACCTGATCTCCCAGTTCATGACCCGCCAGATGACGAAACGGATCGGGGAAATCGCCATTGTGGCCAATGCTTTTGAAGAGCTGGAGGGACGGGAATTGTCATTTGAGGATATGCGGGACGGCCGCCTGGTCTTTTACTCGGACAATGTCCACGCCGGTCAGTTTTTAAATTTTAACAACATGCCCATCTATGGCCCCCTTACCTATAAAGGCGCGCCTTTTGCTTTCCGGATATCCATATTTGAACTGGACGTGGTGTCAAAACAGGCAAAAGCCATGCTGAAAACCGTTGCCCAGGCAGGTGCGGTCGCGTATCCGCCGGCGTCCCCTGTGCTGGATATTTTGAACAGCGTAGGGGAGACATTCCTCAGCGGCGACCAGACAGACACGGAGTTCAGATATACCATGATCCTGGATCCCGGGGGCGGTTCTGATCTTGTGAATCATTTTTTTCTTGAGGTGGGCAACTA
Organism: Desulfobacter sp.; assembly: GCA_036881925.1. Classification (GTDB taxonomy): domain Bacteria; phylum Desulfobacterota; class Desulfobacteria; order Desulfobacterales; family Desulfobacteraceae; genus Desulfobacter. The sequence continues at coordinate 87,240 of JBAJNJ010000019.1, read as the reverse complement.
TGTCCTGATCCGGGAAGAGGACCGGTCAAAAAACATTCCATGGGCGCGGCTTATGCTGGACGAAAACAAATGCAAACTCTATTGGGTGGATGAGTTTGATACCCGGGGGAAGCCTAAAGAATATACGGAAAGCACCTATCTTGTGGTGGAGGTGAACAAGAATATCGGCAATATCAACGTTGAATTGGAGCAAAATAATTTTGCCGGTTTGATTGCGGCATTGGAAAAGAAAGATGAAGACCGGTCAGCCCACTGGGTCACCACCCATAATGCGCTGATGAAAGCGGCCCGGGACAGGGAGCGGATTTATAATTTCGACAAGGCCAAAACCATTTTATCCCTGCTGAAAGACACAAATGCCATTGCTTCTGAAAAATGGTCAAAGGCCAGGGAATTGTTCGAGATGATTGCCGGTTCTACAGATTCCCCGGCGGCGGGAGAAGCGGCAGCAGGCGGCCCTGAACTGACAGATCTCCAGGTTGACTATATTCTTACCCAATTGCGGGAGATGGCCAATCCTGACAGAGCGGATTGGGGGACACTGGAACGGTCAAACATTCAAACCGCTTTTGGTACAACCGCACCATCAGAAACAGAACAGACCAAAATCTTGAACCTTGTTCTTGGCGTACTTCAGGAATAGCATTCAGGAGGGGGGATTCCGGAAAAACCGGATGTTTCATTTGCTCCGGTTCAGGGCAAGTCAATTGATGACTGCCCTGAACCGGATAAAAAATCAATTGGCTAGCGCATCATCCTTTAATATTTCGCCGCAAGGCGCCGGCAAACGCGATCAGGCCGATTCCGCACAGCAGCATTGTGGCGGGTTCCGGGATGGGATTGGCCTGGTGGACTGTGATATCCAGGGAGGCATTGATATCGTACCACACGGATTCATAGGCCAGGCCGCTGAACACCCAGTCGGCCAGGCCCAGTACCTGGAAGGTTTCCGTACCGGCTGAGGTGGCGTTAAAGGAGAGGGTGGCCAGCAGTACGCTATCGTCCGTGGTGCCCGGAAACATAGAGCCTGCGACATCCATGGGAACGAGAAGGGAATCGTCATCAAAATCGGGACCGATCACATAGCTGTTGAGTGCAAATGTGTTTCCGGAGTTGAACAGATCAAAACCAAAGGCAAGAAAGTCCTCCCCGATGGCACTGTCATTCACCCGGACTTCCAGGTCAAAATTGTCCCCGGTATAGATATCCCCGGAGTCCACCAGGTTCAGGTATGCAAAAGGCGTTGCCAGGGCCGGCAATGTGCATAAAAAGCTCGCTAACAATATATATAATAAGATTTTTACGGATGTATGTTTCATTGTATGTTCTCCAGATGTTTGAATGTCGAATGGTTGTTATTTTTCTGTGAATGCTTTGTAGCACTGATACCATAAGCGGTAATCATTATAGGTGATCAACCCGTCCGCATCGTAGTCCGCATCTTGAATAAAGGAAGGTTCGCCGGTAGGCGTGTTCAGGATCGCCCTGAGAATGCTGCGGTCGTCGCCATCCACATCCCCGTCCAGGTCCAGGTCGCCGCAAACGGCAGCTTCACACTCATCCGGGATGCCGTTTAAATCCAGATCCTGGCTGGTTCCGCCGGCAATATCGCATGCGTCGGGAATGCTGTTCCGGTTGCAGTCCAGGCTGGTGCCGTCGGCAATGTCACATTCGTCCGGGGTGCCGTTCTGGTTGCAATCCATGCTGGTGCCGTTCTCCAGATCGCAGATGTCGGGGATGCCGTTGAGATTGCAGTCGTTGCTGATGCCGTCAGCGATATCGCAGGCATCGGGCACGCCGTTCTGGTTGCAGTCCGGATCACATTCATCCGGAATGCCGTTGCCGTCACAATCCGTGCTGGTGCCCACCTGGATGTCAATGCTGTCGAGAATGCCGTTGTTATTGCAGTCAAATTCCGGCGTGTCACCGGATGGTTCCCAACTCGTGGAAATATAGCTGTACTTGGGTCCGCCCCCGGGATCATCGGCAACATCCACCTGGCTGTAAAGGGTGATTGCATTTCCGTTCACATCCGTGAACACACCCGTCGGAGAAATCGCCTGGGTGGGTACGGCATCCCAGTGCTGAAACAGATCAAAAGGCGATACCGTTGCGAGTGCTTCCAAAAGACCTGTACCGTTGAACTGCCCGTCCACGGAAGGGTAGGTGATACCGGTGAAACTGGCACCCGGGATGATGGCCTGAAGCATAGCATTGGCACCGGCCTGATGGCCCTGATGGTCTGTTCCGATCATGACGCCGCCACCATGGGCATACACCTGGTACACTTCGTTCACCGTCAATCCCCCGGTGGATTGGTTGATGCCGGGAAAGTTCGTGGTTGTATTGTAGTCAATGCTCCGGATATACAGGATGCCATCCAGGAGGACAGCAGGGTGGTTTGCATAAAAAGCCGCCAGTGAACTCCGGTCTGCGGCACTGAACGTGGAGGTCGAATTTGTGGCGTCCAACACGATAACATCATAGGTGTTGCTCTGCATATGATTGGCAAATTCGCCCTGGGCCATGCTGCTGACATAGGTGCACTGAAAGGCGTTTCCGGCGTTGTAAGTGGTCAGGTAATCGCACATCTTTTTACGCAGTGCATCCGGGCACTGGCTGCCATATGTCGGGGTGGCATCCCACCACAGCACGTTGACCTGGGCGTGTGCCGCGCCAAATGGAATCGTGATTAAGAATAATAAAAACAATGCGAATAAAAACAGGGGGTGGATTAGTAATTTCGTACGAACCTTTTTGAATGATTTTTTCATTTGTCCTCTCGAGCGTTAAGAATATAGAATTTGAATTAAGATAAAATCGAAAATATCTTTTGGGTTGGTAACCTAATCAACGGCAAGGGTAAAGTCAATACATAATTCATGACAGGGCAAACGCATTTACATCTGGCATGATTTTTTAATCCATATGGTTTCAGATACTTAAAAAGTTTGCATACTTTTTCTTGCGTTTGCGACAGCGTCTAAACTACTGAAATCATTCATCCCGATTTTTATATGCGTTGACCCTGAATTCATGACCCAGCCCCCTGTATTTGACGCACCCCGGCAATGGCATGCGAAAGTGTTGGTTCCGGGAACTCCCGCATGCACTGCCCGTTACGGTTCAGGGCCGTCAACTGCTGACGGACCGGCCCTGAACCGGACAAAAAAACAAATTACATGATCAGTTTGCCAAGACGGTATTCCGTTGCCACGCGGAATCCCATGGTATCTGCCAGGGCGGAAATTTCCTTGACCTGGTTTCTTGTGATATCTCCGTAGGAAAAACTGTGGGTGACGCCCATAAGGCCCATGATGATGGTTTCGGCGACACATCCCAGCAGCTTGCCTTCGGGAAGGTCAAGAAGATATTTGGGGATGCTGGCACCGTCGGGCGTCCGGGCAAGCCCGCCCTGGAGGAACTCGACATCGTCCCGGTCAAGGACCTCGTCCTTGACGTTCAAGGGAACGCCAAGGTCACAGACCACGGCATTTTCCTTGATCAGCTCCGGCCCGATAAAGGGCTTGGTGGCATTGGTGACACAGGTGATCAGGTCTGCGTTCAGGATCTCCTGGGTATCGGAGGTGACGGCCATAAAAGGATCTTCCCCATACCGCTTCTCTAAAATTTGGACGACCTCTCCCCCGATTTTGGCGGGCAGGTGATCCGGATTCAGGGGTTCCAGGAGTTCACGGAATTCGGAAATCTCCATGAGTTCCAGGCCGATGCCTGTGATCTCTGTTTCCTCTGTATTGAGTATGTAGGAAACAATATCCTTGTATATCCGTTGGCGCGCTCTCATTAACCGGTTCATGGAGCCTTTGCGGCTGCTGCCGATGAGCACCAGTTTTCTTAAGTTTTCAGAGAGCAGGGAGGTGTATACCTGGCCGATATTGCCAGCAGCTCCCACAATGGCCCCGGTGACCCGGTTTAAATCCTTGTCTTTCTTTTTGGCGGCATTTAATAATGCCTGGTATCCCAAACCGGCGGTCAGGGAATTGCCGGATGTATAGGCAAGTCCGTGTATCTGGGGAATATTCTTACAATTATTGGTGATGATCGAAGAAAATCCGCCGAATCCCAGAACCCCGCATCCGTTCTTTTTGGCGTCAACGGCAATCTCATGGATAATATCACGGATATCTCCCAGCTTATTATTGGTGATCATGGCGCTGATCTGTTCGGCGGTCTGGTTGATCACATAAAAATCAATATCCACCTCGGAACCGAACACGGATTTGAAGCGGACCGGTGAGGCATAGGAATTGAACCGGATGGTCTCGGAGCTGGCGGTCAGCAGGTCCATTTCATGTTCTGTCATGCGGTCCAGGGCCTCTGCCCCGTTGCGGATGGACTGGTTGCCGAGATAATGGCCGATAAAGGCGACTTTACGTCCCGCAGGTTTTGCCTTGTAGGCGCTATGGTCTTTTTTGACTTTGCCTGTCCGGTAATCCACAACATCTTTATGGCGGGTGGTATAGTCATTTGTGCCGAAATGGTGGAGAAGATGGTATCCATCCTGTTTCTCTATGATTTCAGCAAGCCGTTCAAAGGCCCCGAAGATTTTTTCCACCTGGCTGTCGGTGAGGCTGATGCCCGGCTCCAAGCGTATGGTGGAGGAAAAACTGGCCGTTGGCATGGCGCGGATGCCTTCGATTTCATGGAGATAGCTGAAGATCAGCCATCCCAGGGTGCCGGCGGTGTGGGCATTCAAAAGGCTGACTTCATCGGCGTATTCGTTTTTCCGGAATTCCACACCGATCATAAGGCCCCGGCCGCGCACATCCTTGATGGCTTCGGGATATTTCTTCTGGATTTCCCGCAACCCGTTGATCAGGGTGTCGCCCAGGGAGGCGGCCCTCTTGTAGGCGGCCCCGTCATCGGCCTCAAGAAGGTCCAGGACCTTGAGGCCCACGGCAGACCCCAGGCAATCCTCGCCAAAGGTGCTGGTGTGGATCACCCCGAAGACCTTTTCGTAGATATCCTCTTTGATCAATACACAGGAGTTTTTAACGATACCACCGGTAATGGATTTTGCCAGCAGGTAGATTTCCGGGGTGACGCCAAATGCCTGGGAGGCGAAAAAGGTCCCTGTTCTTCCCATGCCGGTCTGGATTTCATCGAAAACCAGGGGGATCTTATTTTCGTCACAGATTTTGCGCAGGCCTTGTACAAACTGGGGGGTGAGTTCCTTGATACCGCCTTCGCCCTGAATGGGCTCAATAATGACGGCAGTGTTGATTGGGAAGTCTTCTTCAACGAGTTTGACTTCCCCGTCTTCAATTTCAAAGTTGTAAAAGGTCTTTTTATTGTCCTCAATGATCTCTTCGATATCAGACAGGTCTTCCTTATCGATAAAATGTACCTGAAGCCCGAAGTACGAGAATGCTTTACGGAAATTTTCCGAATAGGTCATCTGGCTGGCGCCGATGGTTTTGCCGTGGAAACCGCTTTTGAGGGTGTAGATGGACGGCCGGCTGCTTAAGGGTTCGGCATTGAGACGCATTAAATACCCGAGCAATTCATCCGGGGATAAATAATCGTCAAAAATAAGATCGCGCAGGTCTGTGGAATCAAAGATGTCCCCCGGAATTTTGCATTGATCCTTGTCAACCAGGATCTTGAGCCGCTCTAGTTCATCTTTCTGGTCATCCAGCATTTCCTGCATTTTGAGCACCCGCTTGAACTCGCAGTGCTTCATGGCCAGGTCCACGGCTTCAGCACCGGTGTTGGCAAAACGGATCAGGTAATCCTCGTTGACGTATTTTTTGGCGATCCCGGCCAGCCTCTCGGCAAATACAGCGGTCACGGGCCGGTAGGAGATCTGGATGTGCACGGGTTTTTTATCGTCCAGAAAGTCTTTGACGGTCTGGACAATTTCAGGGTGATTATGTCCCAGGATAAGCGAACCGTATCCTCCTGCCAGATCCAGGATTTCTCCGGTATTCCCGTCTTTATCCATATAGGTGAGAACATGGTCTTCGGCCCTGATATATTTCTTATTGACGCCAAGCCCCGAAAGAATTTCATCCACCATGGGGTTTACATGTTTTTTGTATAGCTGAAATATATCTTTTTCCATAATCACTTTTTTTCCTTTACAGTTTGAATGAAACCACCATCAATAATAATGTTGCTTCCGTTTTGAAAAAGTTGGGGCCGTTCACTGAGCATGAGGATGAACTCGCCGATTTCTTCGGGTTCCGCAAACCTGCCAAGGGGGATGATTTTGAACACGCCGGGCTGGTTGTACCATGGTGCCTTTTTAATCATTTCCGTTGCCACGGCACCGGGAGACAGGGCAAAAAACTTGATGTGGTGCTCTGCAAGGGATTTTTGCAGTGTCCATTCAATCACCATTGCCTTTGATACGGCATACCCGTTCTGCCCCGCCCTCACCCGGACGCCTGAAATACTTCCCATGCTGGCCACAACAGGGCACCGGGATGCGGACAGTTTTTCCCGGAACACGTCATAGGTTCTGCAGACACCGTAAAAGTTGGTTTCAAGAAGCGCCTCATAATCCTTTGTTTCCGTGGTGGAAAGCAAATTGTCCCTTAAGATGCCTGCGTTGTTGACCAAAAGGTCCAGCCGGTCGTGGGCAAATTCGGCAAGGGCGGATGTGATGCTCCCTTCCCTGCAGACATCAAATTGTAAAAATGCCCCGTCTCCCTGCTCTTTGATCTGTGCAAGAAGGGGCTCGGTTTCGTCTGTTCTTGCGATGTCGTTAACATAGACAAAGTATCCGGACCTGGCTAACGCAAGACAGATTGCTGCGCCAATTCCACGATTTCCTCCGGTGACCAATGCGATTTTCCTATCCATTTAAAGTCCCTCTTCTAAGTAACAGCTTGTTATTTTAATGAATGCGCCAGCCATGGCAGTGCCGTGCCCCGAAAAGCAGGCACCTGCAATTTTTCGATGATCCGGGTTGCGGTTACGCATTCAGGACCTGGGCTGTCATGTATATTTTTTTCCGTTCCGCAGCCCATTTGATTAAGGTATCAATATCGCTGTAGCCATTGCCTTTGCCCAGGTAGTTGACAGCCACTTTTTTCCTTGCCAGCTCCATGGCGGCGACCTGGGACAGCGCCATCACGCCTTTTTGGGCAATCCGGACGGATTCGGCGCTTGCGCCTTCAGCATCGAAAACAGGTTCGAGAATCCACAGGGTTGTCCCTTTCAGGCGCATTAAATTCGGGTAGAGCACTTTGAGCAGGGAGAAAAGGGAGAGCTGCATCTCCTTGAATGCGTCGTAAGGCGGGGGATTTTCCCGGGATGACACACTGGGAAGGATGAGCACGGCATCTGCCGGGAAAATGTCTTCCAGCAGGAGGTCAATCGCTGATTCGTCCGACAGATCAAGATATCGGATATGGTTTTGGTCGGGTTGCACATGGTCGGCCATATAGATTTGCGTGACATCAAAATCCTTGCCGAGTGTATCATAAACGCCGGGGTTGCAATTTTTTCCGGTATAGAACATTAGAATTTTTTTCATGCGGCAATACCTTTCTTTAGGAAATTTTCCACTGAAATATTGAATTCCCTGTATTGTTCAATAAAAGACGAGTGACCACATCCGGGGAAAACAACATGATGGCTGGAAGGTGCCAGGCGGGAGATGGCCTCCTGCTGGCGCAGGGGAAACACATAGTCTTCCTCACTGCTGATGACAAGTGTGGGGGTGCGTATCTCTTTGACAAAGGCGGCCAGGTCCGGGATGCGTAAAAACAGGCGGAGAAAGTTCACGATTCCCTCCTGGTCCAGATGGTAGGCGTCAAAAGACTCCAGGACGCCTTTTTCCATGTCCATGAGTTTTTCAAGATAGGAAGGGGAGTAAAACCAGGGGTAAATCAACCGGTGCACATCCTTTGGCCTGCTCCCGTTTTTGAGCAGGCCGGAAACGCCTTTGATCAGGGCCCGCGAGTGGTTGCGGACCTCAAGGCCGGTATTGACGAGCACCAGGCGGCGGGCAATTTCCGGATATTTGTGAAGCAACCCGATGGCAAACATCCCGCCTGCTGAAAAGGCAATAAAGTCGGCTTTTTGGATGTTTTCATTGGCCAGTACGGATCTGATGTCTTCAACAATATCAAAGAAATCGGGTGGCTTGTCCTGGTTTCGCCCGGACCCGCCAAACCCCTGGTAATCCAGGAACACCTGGTTGTAATTCCTTTGGAAAAATTTGTACCTGTACTGTTTTCTCCAGGAATCCATCCCATGGAAAAGGCCGTTCAGGTAAACCAGGTAATGGCTGCTGGAACTGTTTTCCATGATATGGTAGTTGAGGTGGTATCCCCTGTTGCGAGAACGCTCTTTCATCCCGGTTGCCATTCTAACTGTCCCAGTCTGCGGGTTTGTCAACGATCAAGTGGTCAAAATTCGTGTTGACGATTTTGGTGGAATGGACATCTTCGGCCACGGTGATCTGGCGGTTTTTATATCCTGACCCCTCCATGACGGCGAGCACCTTTCCGCTGGTTTTATCGATACAGATCAGGTTGCAGATGAACAGGTCATTGTCCCCTGAAACAAACTGGGTGAATACTTTGAAACTGCCGGAAGGGGGAAGCGGCGCGTATATTTTTACGGCATCCGCATGGTTGGGCAGGCCCATATGCGCCTGTTTCAGGAGCGCAAACAAAACACCTGCCTGGATGATGGCATCGTACCCGATGGGAGAGACAACAAACGCCACATCTTCGGGCATGGCTTCCGCATCCATGCCGTTGCAGTCAAAAAAGTGCATTGAGGTGTTCTGGTCTGTTTTTGCGATTGCCGTTTCCCCGACCCTTGTCTGGAACAACCGCCCGAGAAACAGGGCATCCGGACCTTCGAAAAACTCAAGGTCATTCAGGGGCGGGAACCGGTAAAACGTGTATTCCGGCTCCTGGGGAACCAGGTCCGTGAACAGGGGCGCTTCGGGTTTTACTTCTGAAAATACCGCAGTGCCGATGGCATTTCGCTTTACCCCGAGGACTTTTCCTTTTTTGTTGATCCTGGGGGCAAGGATTTCCATTTTGAGTTTGATGTCGCTTCCGCACGCTTCCACTTCCGTGCACACAACCTGGATGGTGGTCTGCCCGCCGAATTTCAGTATTGTGCCCCGCTCCACCAGGAAGTTTTCCAACGCGGTCAGGTGTAACTGCATGCCGCTGAACTTGGGATCGTTCCGGATGAACCAGGTGCCGCACTCCATGAAAAATTCCATGACAAAGGAGGCCGGTACAAGCCCGTCTCCCAATAACACGTGGTGTTCGAGGTAGGCGTGTTTTGTGTCCTTGATGATGATTTCCAGTGCCTTTGATCCGTCTTCCTGTGTGATTTCATAGGCAGTGTCGTCCAGGACGGGCATTCCCGAGCCGGTAATCTGTTTTTTCATTTCAGACATAATACTTCCTTTATAAGTTATTCATATTTACCGAAAATGACGGTTGCATTTTGCCCGCCAAACCCGAAATTATTGGACAGGGCATATTTCACATCCACTTCCCTGGCCGCACCGGGCACATAATCCAGATCCATATCCGTGTCCTGTTCCGCCCAGTTTCGGGTGGGGTGGACAATGCCGTCACAAATGGATTTGATGCAGGCAACACCTTCCAGGGCCCCGCAGGCGCTCACGGAATGCCCGACCATGGACTTGGTGGAATTCACAGGGATGTCATAGGCCCGGTCTTTAAAAATTTCCTTAATGACCTTGGTTTCAATGAGGTCGTTCATTTTCGTGGATGTGCCGTGGCCGTTGATGTAGCTGATCTGGTCGGGATGTAAACGCGCCACCTCAATGGCGGCTTCCATGGTATACCTGGCCCCTTTGCCTTCGGGATCAGGATCTGTGGCCCTGTAGGCATCCCCATACGAGGCATACCCCACCACTTCGGCCAGGATCTGTGCCCCCCGCTGCAGGGCATGTTCCAGGGATTCCATGACCAGGACCCCGCACCCGCTTCCCATGACAAATCCGGAGCGCCGTTTGTCAAAAGGAGAGCATGCGGTTTCAGGGTCGGGGTTCATCGTGAGGGCCCCAAGGCGGGAGAAGCCGAACAGGCCGTTGTAGTTATGGTTGAACGCCCCCCCGGCAAGGACCACATCCAGCCTGCTGCTGCGGATCTTATAAAATGCTTCGCCAATGGCATTATTGGCAGAGGCGCAGGCCGTTGACGTGACCATGTGGGGGCCGGTGATATTGTAGGCCTTATTGGTCATATGGCCGACATGGTCATGCTCGATGTCCGGATCGGATTTGCAGAGTTCCCGTTCATGGCAAAGCGCCAGCACCTTTCTTAAATCCACATCTTCGGTGTCGGGATTTACCGCGTATTTTTTCAAGGGCTCGGTGTCTTCCAGGTGTGTCTTGTCAAGGGCCAGGATATTGGAGACGGAGACCCCCACACGATCGGTGGAGCCGTATGTAAAAAAGTCGAGGCCGGATTCTTCCACGGCTTCCTGTACGGCGGCAAAAAACGCAAGATCCTCATTTTTTTCAGGTACCTGTCCCCTTAGCTCAGGAAACCTTTCTTTTGTATATTCTATTGTGGGTAAGGGCGCATGAACGCCCATGACCTTACCTTTGGGGTCGATTCCATCGATTTTCCGTATGCCGTTTTCACCGGCGACCAATGACTTCCAGAATGTATCGACGCCAAAACCAAAAGGAGATGTTACTCCCAAACCTGTTACAACGACGCGTTTCATCTGTAAATCTCCTATTTAACAAACAGTAAGCTGCCTGTGTTTCCAATAAAATCAAAGCAGTTGCAGAGGAAGCTCTTGGGTTCGGCTTCCCGGCATCCGCCCGTGACAAAATCCAGTTCATCCTGAAAAAACAGTGTCTCCGACCGGAGAATCGGGGCGATGAAACCATTGTCCATCTGCAGCAGGCCATATGCGGCACTCAGGGCACCGGAGGTGCCGGAGGCATACCCGACAGACCCTGCAATTGAGGTGACAGGTGTCCTGCTGCCGAACAGGTTCCGGATGGCAAGGGCTTCGGCCTCATCCATCCAGGGCAGGCCGCACCCGCAGGCCTGGACAAAATCCACATCCGACGGGTCCATATTGCTTTGTTCAAGACAGAGGGCCATTGATTTTTCGTAATATCGCGCCAGTTTCTCCAGAGGTATGTCTTTAATCTCGGGAATAAAGTGGTTGCTGTACCCGGCAACCCGGGCATATTTTTTTCCGCCGCGTTTATCGATTTCCGCTTCCGACTCAAGAATCATTGACACGCCGGCTTCAGACATGATGAACCCTTGGCTCCCCGAATCAAAAGGCCTGGAATCGTTTTCGGTGAATGACGAAAGCTTGCGGACCATGGTTTTATACACGGGAAGAATAGCCGGGTAGGATTCGGCCCCCCCGCAGATCATGCGTTTGGCCCGGCCGTCAAGTATGGCTTCAAAGGATTCGCCAATGGCCAGGAAGCCGTTGTTTCCCCCGGCTTCAATGGAATAGTTGAGTCCTTTGATGGCGTTTTCAATGGAGATCTGTCCGGCCACGGAATTGCCCAGCCTGGGGACCACCCAGAGCGGCGGCAGGTATCTGTAAGTTTCAGAGGTTAACAGATCCAGGTCCATTGACTCATCCTCCTGTATACAGGGCAGATAAATATCAACAGATTCGAAGATATCCATGTGGATGGACACCCCGTAAACAATCCCTGTGTCCACCGGGGCTGCATGGATCATTTCTTTGGTAATATTGCTGTCCTGCAGGGCAAAGTTCGCTGAAATCACGCCGTAAATGACCTGGGGGGTCATATACCGGACCGATTTGGAGTTCTCTATGTATTTTTTGGGTTTAAACTTCGGAATATAGCCGGCGGCATCTAAAAACTGATGTTTCTTTTTCCCGGGCGTAAAAGATATTCCGCACTTTTGCTCTTTCAAGCCGTTAATATGCTCTGGCAGATCCATTCCTAACGGGGATAAAATTCCCATTCCGGAAACATATACGTTTTCAACCATAAATTATCCTTCAGTACGTCTTTTTGTTTCAGCCCTTGAGTACGCTCTGGCCGATGGATGTATTCCTTGGTGGGGATAAAATCCCCACCAAGGAAACAGATACGGTTTTAGCCGTCAACCTTGAGCGCGATTTTTTCGGTGACAAAATTGACAATGGTTTCTACGGTGAAAAACAGCTCCCCGTTTTTTTCTTCGCAGAACGCTTCGAGCTGGTCGCAGGTAATATGCGGGTAATCCTTTTCAAACCGGTCGGCGACCTCTGCGGTTAATGTCCCGTCGTCATTGAAGATGGTGACTTCCTGTAAAAAGGCCGGGAAAATGTCCCCGGGATTGATTTTCATCTTGAATTTTTTCTCCAGGTTGAATGCGATATCCACAAAGTCGATGGACTCTGCGGCAAGGTCATCCATTAAATGGGAATCCAGTTCAATTTCATCTTCGTCCAGATCCAGTACGTCAACCAAAACATCCCTTACTTTTTCATAACTCATGATTTTCTCCTTACTCATTTTTGGGTTAATTCCAGCTACTGCTGCATTGTTATGGTTTAAGTTCCCGGTTAATGCGCCTGCCGGCCTGTCCGGATCGGTGCGTTTTGCATCGTAACCGCCCGGACCGACCCGCCTGAAACGCCCCGCACGGAGCGTCAGGCGCAGGTCATCACCGGGAACAATCACGCTGTTAAAACGGCGTCTTTTTTCCGGGTATCGGGCCAGCATCTTGTGTTCTGGAGCGGATAGCCGGGCAATGACACCCGTACCCGGTTTTCATGCGCATATACATCGCTCCAGTGGATATCAAACCCGTAACACCACAATACGCCGATATTCCTGAACAGGTTGAAGCCGCTCCGGTCTCCGTCATCATCTGTTTTCTCAATGGTATTGAAAACGATGAGATCGTCTTCGGGCAACGATACGGAAGATTCGCCATATCCCATCTTCAGGAAAACAGGGTCTTTCTTATATTGGAGTGAGCGGATGGCTTCGAGCCGGCCGCCGCCGACGGTGACCCCCTTTATCCAGGAGGATAGCCCATCCCGGGTTTCGCCCGTGATTTTGATCCCCATGCTGGCGGAAACAAAAGGAACGGAAGGGATGTTGAAGTCAAACTGAGGGGCAATTCCCTCTTCATCTTTTTGTACGTGAAAGGTTACGATTTCGATCAATGATTCAAATGATATTGCCCCGGAAAAGCAGGCGGCTGTGAATTCTCCGATACCGCTTCCGATCACGCAGGAGGGCGTTCCCCCCCAGTTGGCCATGACCCTGGCAACGGAGAGTTCAAGACAGCAGGTCAATAATGCAGGGGCCAGGGAAGCGGCCCTGCCGGAAACCGCCTCTGCAAAGTAGAGGGCCTCGGCCAGGTCGATTCCGGTGTGGTCCTTCACCTGGGTAAAGCAGGCATCTGCTTCACGCTTGAATGCCTCTTCATTCTCATACAGGGACCGGATCGCCTGTAGCGGGGAATCCATTTGATCGCCGAACAGGAATACGGCTTTTTTCCTGCCGGCCACGCGGTTGGTGAAAACCGCCGGCAAGGCATTGCGCTCAACGGCATCTGCAAATCCGGTTTCATCGGTGCTGACAACGATTTTCCTGTGTTTAAGGGCTTTCCTGCCGACAATCAGGGTGTATGCACTGTCTGCGAAATCCGCCGACGGGTCCGCGCTGAAGAAATCCGCCATCCGGCCGGTCATCTCGTCAAGGGCTTTCTCCGTCCTGCCGGAAAGTGCGACAATGTTCCACTTCCGGGATGCGCGTTTTTGGGCATCCGCGGCAGGGGCTTCTTCAAGAACAATATGGGCATTGGTTCCGCCCACGCCAAAAGAGCTTACCCCGGCCCGGATCGGTTCGCCGTTCTCAGACGTCCAGTCCGTTAATTCAGCGTTGACCACAAACGGAGTCTTTTCAAACGGAATCTTGGGATTTGGTGTCTTATAGTGCACGTTGGGTGGAATCTGCTTGTTTTTCAGGGACAATACCGTCTTGATAAAACTGGTCACCCCTGCAGCGGCATCCAGGTGCCCGACATTTGTTTTTACCGAGCCGATACGGCAGAAGCCTTTTTTGTCGGTATTAAATGCCTCGGTCAGAGAGCTGATCTCGGTGGTATCCCCGATGGCGGTTCCTGTGCCGTGGGTTTCCACATACCCGATGGTTTCCGGGTCAACATCCGCGACCCGGATGGCGGACTGGATCACTTCTTTCTGCCCTTTTACACTCGGGGCGGTGTAGCTGACCTTCCGGTTGCCGTCATTGTTGATGGCGCTGCCTTTGATCACCGCATGAATATGGTCCCCGTCCGCAAGGGCCTTGTCCAGGGGCTTGAGAACCACAACACCGACGCCGCTGCCGAATACCGTACCATTGCTCTCGGCGTCAAATGCCCGGCAATGACCGTCCGGGGAATAAATCAGCCCTTCCTGGTAGATGTACCCGGTTTTTTTCGGCAACTGAACGGAAACACCCCCTGCAAGGGCCATTTCGCTGCTGCCTTCAATGAGTGAACGGCAGGCCAGGTGAATGGCCACAAGGGATGTGGAGCATGCGGTCTGCAGCACATAGTTGGGGCCTTTGAGGTTCAGGTCATAGGCAATCCGGGATACCATGAAGTCCTTGTCGTTGAGTATCCAGCGGGAAAACCATTCCCGTTCGCCTTCGGGAGAGGCGTCAAAGGTGAGTGTCTGCCAGTGGTAATTGGAGGCGCCCCCGGCAAAAAAGGAGATACGGCCGTCATATTCCAGGCTGTTGTATCCCGCCTCTTCCAGAGAGCGGTAAGCGCACGCGTGGAGCTGCCGGCTCTGGGGAGAGAGCAGGGCTGCCTTTTTGGGATTGTATCCGAAAAAGCCGGCGTCAAACCCTTCCACATCATCAATGTATCCCTTTGCCCTGACATAGGAGGGATGGTCCAGCAGTTCCTGGGGCACACCGGCCTCCAGCAGCTCTTCATCCGTAAAAAAGTTGACGGATTCCCGGCCGGATTTAAGGTTGTGCCAGAACGCATCCACGTTCTCGGCCCCGGGAAATCTTCCGGCCATGCCGATGACGGCGATATCCTTGTTTTGTCCGTCTGTCTGTACGACAACAGGTGCTTCATCCGCCGGGTCTTCGTCCCCGTCGCTTAAATACCCGGCCAGGTCATGAATGGTTGAATATTCGAACAACAGGTCTATTGAGACGGGTTTGCCTGTCATTTTTTCAAGTTTTCCGCTGATCTGGATCAGGTCCAGTGAACTGGCCCCAAGGTCAAAGAAGTTTTCCTTGATATCGATCTCGTCGGTTTTCAGGAAATCCTGGAACAGGTTGGTCAGCATGTCCAGGGCATTGCCTGTGCTGACGGATGCTGCGGTTGCCGTGGCGGCGGCATTGGTTTGGCCTGCCTGTTCAAGGTCCTGGGCGCCTGTGTCTTTCTCCATTGTGTCAATGGTAACGACCTGTTTTTCAGCATCTTCCATTTTATGGGGCGAGACAATCACCTGGCTGTAGTCGGATGCCAGCACCCGCTTGAACACTTCAATCCCTTCTTCGGGAAGAATTCCGTCATCCAGGACGATACCCGGGCCCTTGCCGTCGTCCGGCGCCTGGAAAATATCGTCTTCATCAAAAATATACTGGGGGGAAATCTCTCCGACAGCCTGGGCGGCCCCCACTTTCCTGCGGATGAAATCACGGATTTCAATACACACTTCACCCGTGTCATTGATGACCAGCAGGTCGTATTTGGTGAATTCCTTTGAGGTGTTGTCATCGTCCGACAACCTGATGTAGCTGTAAACCGTTTCGGAAACCCCGCCGTTTATTTTGATGGATTTATAGGAAAAGGGCAGGTAAGAGGATTCTTCTGCCAGGTAGTTCCCCGTGGCGACATCTTCAATGGCGGGAACACTTGTGGCCATATCCAGGACAGAGGGATGAAACTTCCATACCCGGCTTTCCCCGGCGTATTGGGACGGAACTTTGAGGACGGCAAGCATGCCGCCGTCCCCTTTGTTGATTTCCCTGACCACATCCCAGTGGGATCCCAGGTCCAGGAAGTAGGAGCCGAAAATCTCGTCAAAGGTCATATTTCCGGCGGTCTCTTCTTTGAGATGCGACCCCAGGTCCTGGAAGTAGGCCCCGAACACCTTATCAATGGTCATGTCTGCGGCAGGGGCGTCCTCCAGGCGGATACAGAACCGGTCCTTGTTGCAGGAGGCCTTGATCTCTTCCACATCAACGGTTGCAAAGGAGGCTTTGTCTGAAACACAGATATTGCCGGTGACATTCTGCACCCATTTGCCTGAGTTGTCCCCTTCATCGAAAATTTTACTTGCGACACTGAAGCTGTAACCGTCATCTTCAGCCTTGAAGACAATTTTGGCCTGCTTTGTCTCATCCGGGTTTGCCATGATGGGGATCAGGAAAACCACATCCCTGATCTCAATGATGTCGGTGCCGGAAAAATCTTCAAATGCGGCGCGCACCATTTCAATCAACGAGGTGCCCACCATGATGCCGCGGCCGTCCATCTTGTGCTCGTAGAGCGGCCAGGCATCGTCAAAGGATATGCGGCTTTCATAGAGGGCATAGCCGCTGCCTTTTTTGAGCCGTCTGGTCAGGAGGGGATGATCCAGGGGGATGTCCTCTTCAATGACCTCTCCGGTTTCGTAACGGGCCTGGACGGCCATGCCCACTTTTTCCCAGGCATACCAGCCGATGGCGGCGGAAAAATTGCCGGTCTGTTCCGTATAAAACGAGGAAAACTGGTCAAGGACACTGTTGGCGGCCGTATAATCTGACTGGCCGAGACCGCCCAGGGTAGATGTGATGGATGAGCAGTTCACAAAGAAATCCAGGTGATGGTCTTTAAACAATTGATACAGGACAACCGCTCCGTCAATCTTCGGCTGGAATACCTTTTGCGCGTCTTCCCTGCGTTTTAAGGTGATAATACCCGCCCCGGCAACCCCTGCGCAATGGAGAACACCGTTGACGGTTCCCATTGCTTTTTCAGCGGCGCTGAGTTCTTCTTTCATGAGATCGTAATCGGCAATATCCCCATTGATGATATGGACCCTGCTGCCGGTTTCCTCGAGCGTGCGTATTGCGGAAATCGCTTTATGGCAGGCGCTGTTCCGGTTTTCCGTTTCAAGGCATGCCGCCCATTCCTGTCTGGGGGGAAGGGGAGGCATGGCCGTTAATATCAGGTTTGCCCCTGCCGCGTTCGCCATGAAGGATCCCAGTGTCAGGCCGATACCGCCCGTACCGCCGGTGATCAGGTAAACCCCGTTTTTTCTCAGCCGGTCGGGAATGCCTTCGGGCGCGTTTAATTCCAGGCGTTTGTGCTTTCTGACCCAACGCTGTTTATCGCGCAGTGCCACCACCCGGGATTCGGAATTTCCGCAAACCTCCAGGACAATGTCCTTGTACAGGCCGGCGTCTGCCTCTTGCAGGAGAATATCAAGGCTGATGCAGTCAATGTTTTTGTATTCCTGGGGAATGACTTTGCACAGGCCGAGCAGGGAGGCTTTTTCAGGAACAAAAATATCCGTATCCGTCACTTTTTGGAGTTTGTTTGAGACGACCCCGATTTTGATTTCCCTGTCCGTATACTTGCTCAATGCCTGGGTCAGGGCCATTAGGCTGAAAAATCCCTGCTCCTGGATATGGGTGTTTCTTTCCCCGGAAACGTCACTTTGATGCGAATCGTCAATGCTGAGGCAGTGCAGGATTTTATCCGGAAACCGGTTCTCTGCTTCCAAATACCCCAAAATGATATCATATTCCTCTTTGGTGCTCTGTTCCGGGTGGATCAGTTCGGTGCGATGTCCCCGGTCTTCAAGATAGGTATTGATTTCCAGGCTTATTCCTGAAGAACCGGAAAGGATCAGCCAGTTCCCCGGCGTGTCATCGGCCAGGGGTTGCCTTTCTTCGCTGGCCCATTCCGAGGCGTAAAACCAGTCTTCAATATCCATTTTGCCGGCAGGTGCGCTTGCCTGTGCCTGGAGCGCCTTATCCTCCAGCCAGTAGGATTTTCTTTCAAACGGATAGGTGGGCAGGGAGATGCGGTTTCTTTTTTCCTTGTAAAATGCATCCCAGTCTTTGAGTCCGCCGTTGCACCAGAGTTTGCCCAGCCCCAGGAAAAACGTCTCCGTATCCGGCCGTGATTCCCTGGGGTGCCTCAATAAATTGATAATATGGTCGGCATTCATTCCCGGGAACCGTTTGGTGAGGGTGGTCAGTGTTTTGCCCGGGCCCACTTCGATCATGCACAGCCTATCGATTTCCTGGAGGGTTTGCACCCCGTCTGCAAACCGTACGGCATTGCGCATGTGTTTTGCCCAGTATTCCGGAGACATGGCCTGGTCTTCCGTGATCCATTTCCCGGTGACATTGGAGACAAAGGGGATGGCCGGCGTGTGCCGTTCCACGGCGTTGACCGCCTGGGTAAACTCTTCCAGGACCGGTTCCATCATGAAAGAATGAAATGCATGCGAGGTATGGAGGATGGTGGAGGCCACCCCTTTTTGCGACAACAGTGCCTTGAAGTCGGCAATGTCATCATCTTCCCCGGAAACGACACAGTGAGACGGGGAGTTGATGACCCCGATGGACAGCTTTTCATTTAAAAGCGGCAGAACGCCTTTTTCCGGTTTTGCCACGCTCAGCATGGATCCGGAGGGAAGGGCCTGGATCAGTTTTCCCCTCTTGATCACAAGGCTGAGGCCGTCTTCCAGGCGGAATACACCGGCAATGCATGCCGCCACATACTCACCGATACTGTGGCCGATCATTACATCCGGCTGAACACCGTAAGACATCAGCAGCCTGGCCAGCGAATATTCGATCATGAACAATAAGGGCTGGGTAAATCCGGTCTGGTTGATCTGCTCCGCCCCTTCCTTGGTCACGGTGTCGGGGTAGAGAAGCGTTTTGATGTCAAATCCCGTTTCAGACTGGAAAATGGAAAAACACTTGTCCATTTCTGCTTTGAAAAACGGCACGTCATCATAAAGGGTTAGTCCCATGTTGATATACTGGGACCCCTGGCCGGGAAACATGAACGCGATCTTTTGGGTGTCGGTTTCCGTGTGGCAGGTAACGCTTTGTTTTTTCTTGAGGGCAATCAACGCGTCAGAAGCGTCAGAGGCGTTTGATGCCATGACAACCCGCCGGTACGGGTAAAGGGCCCGCCCCACCTGAAGCGTATACGCCGCATCCTTTAAATTGGTTTCCGGATTCTTTTTAAGGAAGGTGCCCAGGTTTGCGGTCATCGTGTCCAGGGCGGTCTGGCTTCTTGCGGACATCATCAGCATACTGGGCAGACCGTTCTCTTCCCGGGGAGGCTGGCACGGTGCTTCCTCCAGCACGACATGGGCATTTGTTCCGCCGATGCCAAAAGAGCTGATACCGGCCCTTAAGGGAATCTGGTCCCCATCGTTATCATCTAACCGCTCCCAGTCGTGGAGTGTGTCATTGACCTTGAACGGGGAGGTTTCGAAATTAATCTCCGGGTTGGGCGACTCAAAATTCAGCGACGGCGGAATCTGTTTGTTCTTTAAGGAGAGAATGGTTTTGATAACGGCGCCGGTTCCTGCGGCAACATCCAGATGGCCGATATTGGTTTTTACCGAACCGATGCGGCAGTATCCTCTTTTGGGCGTATCAAACGCCCGGGTCAAGGCCTCCACCTCTATGGGATCCCCCAGGGAGGTGCCCGTGCCGTGGGCCTCAACGTAGGTGATCGTTTCCGGTTCCACATCTCCCATATAATGGGCCGCCCGGATGGCTTCGATCTGCCCGGCCTCGCTTGGCGCGGTATAGCCTATTTTTCTTGTGCCGTCATTATTGGTTCCCGTACCTAAAATAACGGCATGGATATTGTCCTTGTCATCCAGGGCGTCTTGCAGCCGTTTTAACACCACAACGCCGCCGCCTTCCCCCCGGACCGTTCCCTTTGCCTTGCTGTCAAACGCCCTGCAATGGCCGTCCGGAGAAAAAATCATGTCTTTTTCATGGAGGTAGCCCTGTTTTTGGGGAAGGTCCACGGCGATCCCGCCTGCGATGGCCATGGAGCACCCCCCTGTCAGCAGGTTGCGGCAGGCCGTGTCAATGGCCACAAGGGAGCTGGAACAGGCGGTCTGGACGATAAGGCTGGTGCCGGTGAGATTCATTTTCTGGGACACCCGGGTGGCCAGAAAATCCTTGTCGTTTAATATCCATGCGGCATATTTCCCGGCAGGGGTGTCGGATGACGCCTGGTACGACAGGTTCTCCCAATATACATTGGAAGCGGCGCCTGTGTATAACCCGATGGCGCCGTCATAGGCATTTGAATCATACCCGGCATCCTCAAGGGCCTCATAAACGATTTCATGGAATATTCTCGTCTGGGGATCCATAAACAGCGCATCCCTGCGGGAATAATTGAAAAAATCCGCATCAAACAGGTCGATATCTTGTAAGATGCCTTTTGCTTTTACATATGAAGGGGCATTCAGTAATTCCTGGCTGACACCTGCAGCGGCCAGTTCTTCCCTGGAAAACCGGCTGATGCATTCAAATCCGTTTTTCAGGTTAAACCAGAATTCTTCAAGGTTTTTTGACTTTGGAAACCGTCCTGCCATACCGATGACAGCGATCTCAAATCCGTTTCGTTCTGCATTCTTTATCATAATCGCCCTTTCCTAATTGAATAAATCTTTCATGGGGTGCAAACGCCTATCAGGCCCTGAGTTTTGTAATCATATCCAGCGCCTTTTTCATGGTGCGCTTACCCTTGTCGTAATCCTGCTGCCGTTTCTCCCGGGTTAAATCCTTGATTTTCCCGGTCTCTTCCCGGCCCAGGTATTGGGCCAGAGCGCTGATGGTCGTGTGCTTAAACATTTTGGTCAGCGGAACGTCCTTCTCAAAGGCGCTGTTCATAAGGCTGTTGATGCGGATGATGTCAAGGGAGGTGCCCCCGAGATCCGTAATCATGTCATTGATCCCGATATCTTCGGTCTTGAGTACCTCTTTCCAGATATCCAGCAGTTTTGCTTCAATGTCACTTGAGGGCTTTTCTTTTTTACCCGCTGTAACGGCAAGGGTTTTGATTTTTCGCAATGCATTTCTATCGATCTTGCCGTTGGGCGTCAGGGGCACCTCATCGACTTCTATGAAAACAGAGGGGATCATATAGTCGGGAAGCCAACTGGCCAGAACAGACCTGAGCTTGCCCATGGATAAAGAATTTTTGTTGATGTAGGCATTTAAAAAGTTGTGCAGTGCGGTGCCGGAGAAATCATCGAACCGTACCAATACCCGCTCTCCATCAACATGGGAAATGGTGCCGTTGATTTCAAAGGTTTCCGTTTCTGAAACCGCATAGGACATGGACACGAACGTTCCCGGCACATGGCCTTCCGGCACCCCTTTCAGTGCAACGCTGTTCACCGAAATATCCTGGCTGCGGACATTGATGATTTCGGGATTGCCGTTGAAACGGATGGAACACGGGGTGTTTAACGGAATGATGTATTCAAAATGGGCTTCATAATGGTCTGAAATGCCCTGGTGCTTGATTTGCTCGTCAATGCCTTCCCGGATCAGCTTAAGTGTTTCCGGATCGTTGTCAAACGCGAGGCCTGCAGTGGTTTCGGAGACAAATGCGACCCTTGCCCGGATATCTGTCCGGGTCTTGTGAAAGGGCAGTTCAAAGGAAAGGTCGATGGCATCGTCTACCCGGAGGTCCTGCCCGGCTTTCCTGATGTTGATACCGCCATAGGAGATGTTGTTGATTTTGGTTTCAAATGCCGTTCCCTGGGCCGTGGTGCAGGCGCAATTCCCGGTGAATTTCATCCGGAATCTTAAGCGCCTGGAGGCATCTCTGTCATTTTCCAGGCCATGGGTCAGAACCTTCCAGGAAAACAAGAAGTTCCTGTTGATGTATGCGGCCAGCTTCTCCTTGCTTTTATCTGCGTCCTTGATCAATACAACCGGGGTCTTCAGGCCCAAATGGTTCTGGAGGATCATCTCGATCTCCTGGGGCTCGACACGGAATCCCCTGATTTTGATCTGTTCATCCAGCCGGCCCAGGCATTCAATATTGCCGTCCGGCAACCATTTGGCCATGTCCCCGGTCCTGTAGATTTTGCTGCCGTTAAATCTGTCCGGGATAAACCGCTCATCCGTGAGGCTCTGCCTGTTGAAATATCCCCGGGCAATACCGTCGCCGCCGATACACAACTCGCCGGGAATGCCCAGGGGCTGAAGGTGCCCGGACTTATTCAGAATGCGGATATCCGTATTGGCGATGGGCTTGCCAATGGTGATTTTCTTTTCATTGGTCAGCTCTTTCACCGAGGACCATACGGTTGTTTCCGTGGGACCGTACATATTGAATATCTTTGCGGAACTCATCTCCTGCAGTTTTCCAAGCAGGTCATCCGGAAATGCCTCACCCCCCACAAGAATATCCGTTAATACCGAAAGCCCGTCGTTATTGCTTGCAAGATCGGTCAGCATGCTCATCCTGGAAGGTGTGGTCTGGATGATGGAAATATTGTTGTTGACAATCAACTGGTTCAACAGATTGGGGTCTTTTTGCTCATCCTCATTGGCGATCACCACAAGGCAGCCTTTTGAAAGGGCGAGGAAAGATTCCAGCACAAAGATATCAAATGAGATGGTTGTCACACTTAGAACAATTTTATCACTGGAAAAATCGATAATATCGGTAATGCCCACAATAAAATTATGAACGGCCTGGTGTTCTATCATGACGCCTTTGGGCAGTCCGGTGGACCCGGATGTGAAAATCACGTAGGCCAGGTCTTTGGAACCGTTGATGTTATCTACGGGAGCGTCGTCTTCCTCAAGATACGCCCCTTCATCAATGAGAATGATGTCCTGGTGTGAAGACGCAGGCACGGGAATATCCTTAAAGGTGACAATCACGGGTGAACGGGTCTCCTCCACAATATACTTGACGCGCTCAACAGGAAAATCCGGGTCCACGGGCAAATACGCCGCCCCGGATTTCAACACCCCGTAAATGGCAATCATGATTTCAAGGGAGCGCGGCACCATAATGGTGACAATGTCCCCCGGCTTCACCCCTTTTTTGCGAAGCTGCCTGGCAAACTGGTTGGCCCTGGCATTCAGTTCCTGGTAAGAAAGGGTGGTATCCCCGAATTTCACCGCAGGCTTTTCGGGAATCTCGCCAGCCTGAAATTCCAGTAATTCCTGTAATGTCCTTTCTTTGGCATATGGGGTCTTTGTCTGGTTAAAATCGTAAAGGATTTTCTGCTTTTCTTCGTCAGGCAGTAAATCAAAAGAGAAGATGTCTTTGTCCGGCTCCGTGACCATCTTTTTGACCAGGACGGTCAGCGTATTGAACAATGAAACCACTTCCGTTTCGGAAAACACATTCTCATTATAAAAGATCTTCGCGTAAAGGTCCTCTTGCCTAGGCCTGTGGCCGACATGGATTTCCAGGGGGAAAAGGGTGAACCTGTGAAAATTCCACTCGGTGGGAACGGGAAACTCCTTGTAATGGTAACAGAGCACCACGTCAAATAAATTGGGCAGGTTGTATTCCGTTTTTAAATCGCCGTTCAGGATTTCCAAAGGGTACTTCTGGTGCGGAATCAGGTCTTTCAGTTCAGAGGAGATCCGTTTGAGCATTTCTTTTAATGTAATGCTGTCTTCCTCTATATTCAGCCGGAACGGCACATTGGTGATGAACATGCCAAAGATTTTTTCCAGATTTTTTTCAAAGCGGTTGTGCAGGAATGCCCCGAATACAATGTCTTTCTGGTTTTTGACATTATAATAGTACACATACAATGCCGACATAAAGAGGCCGAATATGGATGCCTTGTGCGTACTGCCGAATTCGGCGATCAGGGCGCTCAGTTCCGGGCTTATGGGGCAATCCGCCCTTTTGACCGTCATGGATGTGTGATCTGAATGGTCCGCATACACCACGGGCTCTTCATACCCTTTTATCTTATCAAGCCAATACGCTTTGTCCTCAGCAAATCCGGAAGAGTCCAGGTAGCTGTTTTCATAGTCCATGTAGTCCTGGTAATCGGTGATTTCGATAACGGGATTTTCACCCCTGGACAACAATTTATAGTTCCCCAGAACCGCTTCCAGCAGGTCGATGCCACTGTTATAATCCGCCAGGATATGGTGAAATGTATGTAAAAAGCCATACCCCCCGTCGGGATAGCGGAACAGTGAGAAGTAGTACATGGGTTGGTTCATGCCCAGCATTGAGTTGGCTTCCAGGCCTTTTGTCCATTCCTCCATGGCGGCCTCGCCATCCGGGACCCTGAAATCATGGTAGTCAAGGGCGGCGTGGGTATAATCTGCAAAATATTGATAATACTCGCCGTTGATTTTTGCGCATTGCAGCCGGAATGCATTATTGCTTTCGATAAATAAATTAAGGGCCTTGTAAAAAATGTCCTGGTCTATTTCGGTCAGGTCGAGCCGGGTTGTGAAAATGAAATTTCCACAATATATTCCGGGATATAATAATTCGGTGAAAAGGACACGTTTTTGCGGATGTGTCAGCGTATGATATTCTTTGTTCTCGAATAAAAATGTTCCCCCCATGCGTTCTTTCTCCTTCATAATAGAGTTGTTGCCCCAATACTTGAATCGGGTGAATAGCTTTTCCCATACCGCCGGTTAAGCCGGTTGGCTTACAGCCGCCGTGTTGAGCCGCTTTGGAAACGGGCAGGCGTGGCTCAATGGCTGCCCGTTTCTTAGCCGGTACTTCATGCCTGCCAATGGAGAACAGACAGGCGTAAGCATGCGCACTTTGAAATGTAGAGGTTTGTGTGTTTTGAAACAGTTCTAGTTGATTTCTAACCGATTCCGATCCATCCGATGGTCTTGCTCCAGGCCTCAGGTGCCGGGGGGGCTGCCGTCCGCCCACTGCCCGGGGCTCCGCGGTGTTGCCCCCAGGCACTGGACGCAACTGCTGCGCCCGGCCAACAAATATATGTCCAGGTTTTTTGGCAATGGGTCCTGCCGGGAGAGCGTTCTGGAGTGTGCCCGGCCGTGGCATGGACCGCCATATCACCTGTGAACCAGTGCTCTTGCACAACATCAACCCACCTGGCTGATACCGGCAAGCACCGGAGTATAAAATGAATTATTTAGAGACTTTTCTGCCCGAAATTATTTTTAGTTATCAGTAAATTTTAACTAATGAAGTGCAACCATCTGCCTTGTTGATATGATAACGCTTTTATTGTCCCGGCAAAAAGCTGTACTGCACTAATTTATTTTTTTACTCCACTGGGCAGTTCGGATCGATCGTGTGCGTAGGTTCCGATCTGGATACTTCCTGCTTCAACTCTGATCTGGATAGATCCTAATGATAGTCTTGCATGAGAGAATTTTCGATATCATGGTAAATTCGATGCCATGATGAAAATGAAAGAAGATTTTTTTACTTGCATGAATGATTTTTGACCTTCTAATACTAATGAAATCTAATTTTTAGAGTTAGTACTATTTTCTTGATCGACTTACATTATATCTTTGATGTTCTCAGTTTCGTTTTTTTTACAAACTACAAAAATATTTGTCAACGGAAAAAAAGTATTTTTTTATAGTAAACATGTTTTTTAGTTTTGAATATTTGTAAGCAAGTATTGATAAAATGTAAATATTTTTTAATATTGCCCTGAGTGACCACCGGATAAGAGCCATATCGTGAATAGCGAAATTTTCATATCACGGTGAGGGGCCCTTCATTCAATTCGGCACTTCCGTTCGAGGGGGGATTTTTACCCGTTGCGTGAGAGGAATACCTGCTGAAAAGGGCTGGCAGATCTGGCCTGTTGCGTAAGGCGGGGGTGAAACAGTCGTGAAAAAGGTGGGCGTGCGGTGGCGCCGCCCCTTTACCGGGCAGATCTCAAGTCCCGGGGTAAGGGGCGGCGGTGAAAAGACCGGATCAAACCGCTTGGGAAATGTTCTGGCCTTCCGGCTTATCCGTTATTTTGGGAAAATACGTCCCGGGCAGCGGCAATACCATTCATGGATGCAGGGAACCCTGCGTAGACAGCCATCTGAATGAGCACTTCAGTGATCTCCTCTTTTGTGCATCCAACATGTAATGCCGCCTGGATATGAACTTTTAGCTGGGGCTGCATGTTGCCTGCGGCACACATGGCGGCGATCCCCGCGATTTCCTTGTGCTTTGGACTGAGCGTGTCCCTGGAAAAGACCTCGCCGTAGCAGAAGTCAATGATAAAGTCCGCCATGTCCGGTGCGATGTCCCTGAGGCTGTCCACCACTTTTTGGCCGCTTGCGCCGCTTGTGCTCTCCAGTGTCTTTAATCCGGTTTCCCTCGGGTTTTCAACCCGTCCGGACCTGGCCGGCCGGAATTGGATGTCTTGCTCCTCAAAAATATTACGGCATGAAGAAAAGGCGTTTAAGGCGGCGGGAAATCCTGCATATACCGTCGTAACATAAATGGTGTCGATGATTTCTTCCGGCTTGACATCAATGTTCAGTGCCGCCCTTATGTGTAGTTCAAGCTGGGGTCCGGCATTTCCCAAAGCCGCAAGGGCGGCAATCGTGGCAATTTGTCTTGACTGTATATCCAGGCCCGGACGTGTATAAATATCTCCATAGCCAAATTCAATGATCAATCGGGCCAGATCCGGCGCAATTGTTGACAAGACCGCATTTAAACGGTCCGGCGCATGGGCATCAAGAGCGGTTAACTGGTTGTAGCCTTTTTGATAGCGATCCTCGTGTTTCTCCATACTGAATCCATTACCTCCTGAAAAAATTAATATGATAACTGTTGTCAAAATTCCGTTGCCATTCAGTTTTTGACCTCAGCGGCTGCAAGGTAAATGATGCTTGAGCGTTCAGCTGGTTTTACTGAATTGATATTCACGTTCCCGTTTTTTTGAGACCGTCGTTTCGTCATCTGCTGAAAACAACACGGGGTTTAATTTTACCGAACAGTTCCGCAATTTCATTTTTTTCCTTATTTCTTCACATGCCGGAAATGGAGCGTGAAGTGTTGAACTCGTCGAACATAGAACCTGGCAATACATATGTCCAACATATATATTGATGTACGGCACCACACAGGCGTACCTCATGCAACCCGGGCAATTCAAGTCTTTTATTGCCGCCTCGGAAAAATTCAGCTTTAGCCGGGCAGCGGAGCACGTGCATCTCTCACCGCTTCCACCCGGCCCTGCAATAGTCGGCCGCCCGGCCATCGGTGTCATCGGGTCATCGGGCCGGGTGCAAAAAAAGTAACCCCGGGTGCAGGAATCGTAACCGGAGTTCGCACGGTTATTGTTCAATTGGCGTGATGGTTTTGTGAAATAAAGGCAAAGTGATTTTATATGGCATACAATTGCTTGAATGTTGTCATTTGACTGTGAAGACAGGGGGGATTCCCATACTGCCGGTGCTGCGCCGCAGTATGCGGGACGGTCTCTGTGGTCATGCACATTTTTTTGCCTGTGCTGCAGGGCAACAGGGCCGGATCTGTTTTTTATCACGTAGATTTGGTACAAAGGCACGGAGTTTGCTGTTCTTATGAAGCATCATTCGCATCATCAAGATCTTCACCCATCTGTATCCGTAATCAATGATCAACCCAATTTGCCGGGGTAAGTATGCCATGGAAAGTGTTTTGGAAACAATTTGCTGGATATCCAGGATAAAATTAACCGGTATCCTGTTTTTCCTGGGGTGCGGGGCTGGTGTCTGCCTTAGCGCCGGTGGCCATGCTTCCGGAACCCGGATCCATGTGCTGGCAGATGCCTGCACAGGCCTTGCCGCCCACCAGGAGAAGGCGATGGTTGATGCGGTCCGGGCCTATTTTGTACCGGAGCCCGGTTCAAGCAGGTATTCAAGCATCAAGATCCAATGCTCCCGGTCTGAAAATGGTGGGTTTGACTTGACCGTATTCCTCTCTTTCAAAGAAACCTATTCTTTTGAAACCCGGGAATTGTTCATGGACACTTCATTTAATATTCTTGGAACACAAATGCCGTAAGTGCCGTCTTCCGCACGGCAGAATCATCCGCCCGCAACGGCGTCCCGGGACTCGTTTTCACCCACCCGGGCAGGGTATCTGAAACAGACGTATACAGACAGCAAAAAACATTAGCGGCAGCCAACGCCGCAGTCACAGGGATTGCGGCTGCCGGGCAATACAGACTTAGTTGTCCGGAATAACGGGTATTGGAAAAAGACGTTTGGTTTTTTCCGGGCCCGACATAACCCCCTTTTGCAGGAGGAAAATGGAATGAAGACGCAGAAATTGAAGTGGATGGTCGTACACCTTCTGGCCTGGATTGTGGTCTTGGGAGGATGGATGGGGATGGCGTATGCACAGGCGCCGGTTGATTTTTTTCCGGATACCTATGCGGGTGGTTCAAGCGCAGACCAGGCGGTTCTGGAGGCCGTTGTCCGGCAGGAGTTCAACCTGTCGGATGACGGTCCGTTTGTAAGGGCAAAGGTCAAAACACATTACAATGGTGACGGCGCTGAGTACCTGACCGTTTACCTGATGAGCAAGTACACCTATTCTTTTCAAACCGCCAGGGTGAACCTGGGCAAAGGCCTTTCTGTTGAGAAAACCATCCGGGATTATGATGTCCTGCCCGAAGACATGGACGCACAAACCTATGCGGCATGCCCGGATACCTCGGTGGATGCCGTATTCGCGGCCACGGACGAGTTTGCCTCCGCGGTTGACGGAGCCAACCTGGCCGCCCAGATCGCCAGAGGGGCAGGGTACAAGACCGTCACCCTGATCGGCAATGCCGAAAGCAAGGCGGCAGTGCAAAACTGGTTGAGCTGCCCGGACCTCAAGGTGTTCGGAAGAATCGGCCACGGCAGCCCCACCGGGATTATGCTGGCCGACGGCGTGCTTTACTATACGTATTTCCAGGGACTTTCCTCAACAGCCCTGAGCGGAACCACCCTTTACTTTAATTCATGCCAGGTGCACAACTCCCCGCTCCAGCCCGCAGTTGTGAACACAGGGGTGGACAAGTTCATCGGCGGGATCCAAAACCTCCTGGTGGGTCCTTCTGAAAATGTATTCACTTGTTTCATGGACAAGACCATTGCGGACAATCAGTCCATGACCGGCAGCCTGCCGGTGTGCGAACAGGCCAATTATCCTTATACCGGGCATCACGGTATTTCAGGATACGGGTCTGATTATATCGGCGGCGGCGGTTCCCTGCCCGGCGAGACCGAATTGACCAGCGGCAGCCCCCTGTCCGGCCAGTCCGGGAGTTCCGGCACATGGACCTATTACCAGATCGACGTGCCCCAGGGATCATCTGAGCTGACCATTTCCATCTCCGGCGGAACAGGGGATGCCGATCTTTACACCCGTGCGGGCAGCAAACCCACCCTGAGCACCAAGGACTGCGCCCCGTACCTGAACGGCAACTATGAAACATGCACCCACCAGAGCCCCTGGGTCGGCACCTGGTATGTCGGTGTGTACGGATACTCCAGCTACTCGGGCGTTACCATCACTGCAACCCATACCCCCTAACACCTGATACCAGGCACCGGCCCCAAAGCGCCGGCAACAGGGCCAAGGCCCGTTCCCCAGATCGGGGAGCGGGCCTTTTTCTTTTTTTGCAGGGTAAAAATAAATGCGGTCCGGGCAGAAAAGAGATGTCCCGACCCGTTACCCTGTGGGCGGTAATGTGATGCAAATCAATAACCGAAACCCACAGGAGCAACAAGATGAACGGATTGAAAAATGCCATGATTGACGCAGCCGTTAATCATGCCAAAACCGTGGTGGTGATGCTGGCTGCAGCCACCCTGGCAGCCGGGGCTTTCCTGCCGCTGGTGGAAATCGACACAGACCCGGAAAACATGCTTGAACAGTCCGAGCCGGCCCGGGCCATCACCCGGAACGTCATGGTCATTGCCGTGGGCTTTCTTCCCCTGGTCCTGGCCCGGCTGGTGCCCTACCGGATCACCGGCCTGATGCTGTTCGCCATCCTCTCTGTTTCCGGGATCATTACCCTGGCGGCACTGCCCGCCATCCTGGGGCTCTGGGAATCCACATTTTTTAAATCTCCGGTCCGGACACCCAATATCACACCACCTGTAAAGGAGACATAAAATGAAACAGACTCTGCCCATCTTATCCATCCTGACTGTTTTCATTGTGGCGGTAATGGCGCCGGCATGGGCCGGGTCCGGGAGCGAACCCTCAACATCCTGCGCCGGGATGCCCACATCCCGGGGAATATCTCTCTCACTGGAGCGGGAGCGCCGGCCGGATCACCGGCCGGGACCGGCTGGTCAATGCAGACCGGCCCGGTACATGGTTCCGCGACCATGAAATTGCCCTGCGGGTTTACCGGACCGTCAATACTTGGGAACTGGCCCTGTACGGATATTCCGGATTCTGGTCTCCCAGTGACCGGGATGTCTGTCTAAAGCCGAAAATGACGTACCAGTACACCGACGACCAGGTCTTTGAGGCCGGGGCCAATATTTTCATGGGCCGGGACACCCACACCTTTTTCAACCAGTTGAAACACAACACCAACATATATGCGGCAGTCCGATGGTATTTTTAAGCCTGCCGCCAAAGGAGACCCTTATGAATCATACACCTGTTCACCCCAACTGCCGCAGCACGCGGCCCAACCGTGCCGGCGGCCGGGGACCCAGCAGCTTCTGGATGCAGGCCCCGGACCTGATTTTTGACGATCTGGCCATTTCCCCGGGAGAGCGCATCCTGGACCTGGGATGCGGGGCAGGGGAGTACACCCTGGAAGCCGCCCGGCAGGCAGGCCCTTCAAGTATTGTCACCGCCCTGGACCACTGGCCTCCCATTGTCGAGGCCATGACACAATCTGCCAGGGACGAGGGCCTGACCTGGATCCGCACAATCCGGGCGGACATTACCCGGCCCCCCCTGCCCGTGGACAGCGGCAGCATTGATCTATGCCTATTGTTCACCGTACTGCATATTTTTGATATTGAACGCCACGGCAGGCCCCTGTTCCGGGAGATCGCCCGGGTATTGGCGCCGGGCGGCACCCTGGCCGTGCTGGAGTGCAAAAAAGAGGATATGCCGTTTGGCCCGCCCATGCACATGCGGCTGTCACCCGGGCAGGTCCGGGCCATTGCTGCGGACACCGGGTTCCGGAAAACCGGCCGGGTGGACCTGGCGTACAACTATTTGCTCAGGTTCGTGCATCAGCCATGATCCCGATCCCGATCCTGTCCCGGTCCCTGGCGCTGGTCCGGCCGGGCCAGGGGGATCTCCCATTGTTTCATCCGCTTCCAGACCGCTGTGCGGCTCACCCCGAGCTGGCGGGCGGCCTCGGCCTTGTTCCAGTTGCAGGCCCCAAGCCGTTCCAACAGGGACTCCCGGGTCATCCGGGCCCGGGACCTGCCGGTGTGATGGCGGACCGGCGTGATGGTGTGCCGGGAAGGCCCCAGGGCCGGTTCCCGGTCCGGCAGCCGCTCCGTGGTCCGGTTGTCCCGGAGTTCAATGGGCAGATGGACCGGTGAAATGGTCCGGCCCCGGCAGAGCACAAAGGCGTGCTCCACGGCATTTTCAAGTTCCCGGACATTCCCGGGCCAGTCATGGTCCATGAGACGCTGCATGGCCTGGGGAGAGACCCGGTTCACCTGCTTTCCCGTGGCCCGGTTCTGCCGGGCCATAAAGGCCTGGATCAGCAGGGGAATGTCTGTTTTGCGTGCCCGCAGCGGGGGAACCCGGATGGGAAACACCTTGAGCCGGTAGTAAAGGTCTTCCCGGAAGGTGCCGGCCTTTACCATGGCCCCAAGGTCCCTGTGGGTGGCCGTGATGATCCGGATGTCCAGCCGCCGCTGCCGGGACTCTCCCATCCGTTCCACCACGCGCTCCTGAAGCACCCGGAGCAGTTTTACCTGGACCAGGGGGCTCAGTTCCCCGATTTCATCCAGGAACACTGTGCCCCCGTCCGCCGCTTCCAGCCGCCCGGCACGGTCTGCCACCGCCCCGGTAAAGGCGCCCCTGGCATGGCCGAACAATTCACTCTCCAGGACGGACTCGGACAGAGCCGCGCAGTTCACAACCGCAAACGGGCCTGCCGCCATACCGGACCGGTAATGGATGGCCCCTGCCACCAGTTCCTTGCCCGTGCCGCTCTCCCCCTGGATCAGGACCGTGGCCCGGCTTTCGCCTGCTGCAGCAATGGCCGTGAACACGGGTGACATTTCCCGGCTTTTACCGATGATCCGGCCCATCCGGTGGCGTTCTCCCAGGTGGCGGGCCGCTTCCTCGGCCTTGGCCCGTGCCTTTTCCAGTTCGGTCAGGTCGGTAATCGCCTCAATCACACCGATGACCCGGCCCCGGCTGTCCCTCACCGGAGTGGCGTTTTTAATCACGGGCACATCCCGGCCGTCCCGGTGGCGGATAAAGCACTCCACAGCCCCGGAGGCGGTTCCCCTGAACACACGGCATTGCCGGATATTCCCGTGCCCTTTCACCCCCAGGCAGTCGGAAAATCCGAGAAACCGGCAGGTGTGGCCCATGGCCGCCCCGGCTGTATGCCCGGTGATCCGTTCCATGGAATGGCTCCAGAAAACAATCTGCCCCTGGTGATCAAGGGCAAATACCCCGTCCGCAATCGTATCCAGCACCTGGCCCAGCACCGGGTGGTCCAGGATCCGGTCCAGCCTCTCTGTCACGTCCGCCTCCGTTTTTTTATAAAATACGTCCAAGTAAACGTTAACCAATCGTCAACTTGTATCATAGACCGGTTAACGGGTTGACGCAACCGGTAACGTTTCAGGCTTGGTGTTATGTTTGATTGTTTTTTAAATACAAGTGGTTAAGTGTAAATATGCTTTGGGCATCTTTATTGCTGTTTTTCATGGTTTTCAAGGCATCGATACCAAAAGGAGGAATACATGCCACAGCCCGGGATCCAGAAATTGTTCAGGTTCAGTCATGCCTCCGGCAGGGACGGCATCGATCCGGACGGGTTTGAGCGTTACGGCCGCAGGGAAATCCTTGTCCGGGAGGGTCTCTGGCTCAGCATGATCAACTTCGCCCCGGACCGGCCCGTATGCCTGGCCTATGAAAAGCGCCTTCCGGTGGTGGATTTCGGGTTTGTGATTTCCGGGAACATCCGCAAGCTCCCGGGAGCCGGTAATGCCGGTGAAACCCGGGTAAAAAGCGGTATCAGCGGTGCCGGTTTTGCCCGGAGCCGGTCCGGCACCTTTATGATCCGGGCCCGGGAGGACCTGCAGATTCTCCATCTGCATATGACCCTTCCGTTTTTCCGGGCCGTGGCCGGAAATGCCGCCCCCATGATGCCGCCCGGGCTCCGGGCCGTGGCAAGAGGCGCCTGCCGGGAAGATTTCTCCTGCATCAAACCCATGTCCCCGGGCATCCAGGCCGTGGTCTATCAACTGTTGAACCCGCCCGGCAATGCCCTGCCATGGCATCTCTACCTGGAAGGCAAATCCCTGGAGCTGCTTTCGCTTCACCTGGCCGCCCTGAGTACGGACCCCCAGACACCGGACACCCCGCTGTTGAACCACCTTGAAAAAGACCAGGTCCGGGCTGCAAAAGCGCACCTGGTCAGCGATCTTGCCGCTCCCCCCACCCTGAACGCCCTGGCTGCCCATGCCGGGCTGAGCATCATTAAACTCCAGGCCGGGTTCAAGGCAATTTACGGCAAAAGTGTGTTCGATTATTTCCGGGAATACCGGATGCAGACGGCCAGGACCCTTCTGGAAAAGACCGAGACCAACGTCAGCCAGACCGCCTGGCAGGTCGGCTACGTCAATGTCAGCCACTTTAGTGCGGCTTTTAAAAAACGGTTCGGCATCCTGCCCAAGCATTATTTGAAAGATTCGTTGAAAAACCGGGCGGAAAGTCGGATAGAAAGTCGGATAGAAAGTCGGGGGGGAACTCGGGGGGGAACGGCAGGTTAGCCAAACCGGGAAAGGGCGGCGGGCCAGGTGCGGATCAACAGTTTCCGGAGGCGTCAAGAACCTCCCGGACCACCCTGGCCAGTTCGATTTTATTGACCGGTTTCATGAGGGTGGCCCTGATGCCGTATTTTTTTAAGTCTTTTTTATCAAGCCCCTCACTGTAGCCGGTACAGATAATAATGGGAATATCCTTTCTAAGGGCAATCAATTCCCGGGCGAGGTCCAGTCCGGTCATTACCGGCATGGTCATGTCCGTGATCACGAGATCAAATGCGGCCGGGTCTGACTTGAACTGTTCCAGGCCCTTGGGGCTGCCGTCGGTCGGGGTGACCCTGTAGCCCATTGATTTAAGGATGCGGGAAAATAATCTTGCAATGGGGGCTTCGTCATCAACCAGTAAAATGTTTTCATTACCGCAGGAGAGACTGCCGTCAGGATTCGTCTCTTCCAGGGAGCCGTCCATGATAATGGGCAGGATGACTTTGAATACACTGCCCTTATCGACTTCACTGTAAGCATGAATGGTGCCGAGATGGGATTTGACAATACCGTATACCGTGGATAATCCCAGGCCGGTGCCCTCATTGACTTTTTTGGTGGTGAAAAAAGGATCAAACACGAATGAAAGCGTTTCCTGGGACATACCGCACCCGTTGTCCAGAACTTCCAGCAGCAGGTGATGTCCTTTTTGCAGTTCCGGGTTTCGTTTCCGGAAATCCTCGTCAACAAAAATATTTTTCAGGGAGATGATGATGCGTCCGTGTCCGTCCGTAAGGGCCTGGGCCGCATTGGTTGCAAGGTTCATCACAATTTGATGGATTTGTGTCGCATCTCCCATGATCATTGCATCGGATTTGATGGAAAGTTTGATATCAATGGTGGTGGGAATGGACGCCCGCAAAAGGGTAAACGCCTCTTTGACGATACGGGAAACAGCAATGGGCTGGAGGGCGGAATCGGTTTTTCTGGAAAAGGCCAGGATTTGATGAACCAGATCCCGTGCCCGTTTTCCGGCCTTTAACACTTCCGCCAGATCTTCCTGCAGGGCAGGCGCCTGGCCTGATTCCATGAGGCTCATTTCCGTATACCCGATGATGGCCGTGAGGATATTGTTAAAGTCATGGGCAATCCCCCCGGCAAGGACCCCTATGGATTCCAGCTTTTGTTTCTGGCGGAGCTGGGCTTCAATGTAACGCTCATGGGTAATGTCCCGCTGGACTGCAACCAGGTTGGTCAGTTTCCCGTCTGCATCCCGGATGGGAGTGATGCTGCCGTTGACCTCGTATTTTTTTCCGTCCTTGCTCTTGTTGACCAATTTGCCTTCCCAGGTTCTGCCTGCGGCAAAGCCTGCCCACATGTCCCGGTACAGGTCAGGGGGGTGGGTGCCGCTTTGCAGGACCCGGGGGTTTTTACCGATAACCTCTTCCCCGGAGTACCCGGAAATCTTTTCAAAAGAGGGGTTCACATACCTGATAATGCCGTTGCCGTCCGTGATAATAAGGGATTCCGCAGTGGATTCCACCACGGTGGCAAACAACTGAAGCTCTTCCTCATGCTGTTTTTGGGCGGTGATATCCTTGACCGTCCCGATGATTTCAACGGTGTCTGCAACCGTGTCCGGGAACGCCTGGTAAGTATCTTCCAGCCACCGGGTGCTGCCGTTTGCAGGCCGGATCCGGTAACGGGTCTTTGTGATTTCCGATGTGCGCCAACCGTTCATGTGACGCCTGAATAATGCCTGGTCCTCATCCGCAATAAAGCCGAGCATGTCCGTGTAGTACTGAAGTTCCTCGGGCCGGTGTCCGGTCAGCTCTTCAAATGCTCCCCCGATCCAGACGATTTCCATGGTTTCATCTTTCCGGGGTGTGATCTGGTAAAAAAAATCCGAGGCCTGGGATGAGATGATCCGGTAGCGGTTTTCGCTCTGCCGCAGTTTTTTTTCCGTGTGTTTTTGTACCTTGTAAAGATCTTCCAGCTCCAAGGTCCGTTTCTGCATGGATTCCATCATGGTGCGTTGGGTGTCCAAGGAATCGAACCCGTTTTGGGAAATGCCCTGCTTGGGCTGGTACTGACCGGTTTCAACGGCTTGTACAAGATCGGTGATGGCCTGGAACAATTCTTCCTGGATCAGGGGTTTTTTGATAAATATGTCCGCGCCCAAGCTCATGGCAAAGGCCCTGTCCGCCCCGGTCAGGTAAGTGGCTGAAATGAATATAAAGGGGATATGCCGGAACCGTTTGTCCTGCTTGACGTTGACGCACAGGGCATACCCGTCCATTTCCATCATGAGGATATCGGAGATGATCATGTCTACGGGCTCCGTCTCAAGTATTTCCAGGGCTGCTTTCCCGCTTTCCGAAGAGACATACCGGTATCCTCCGTGTTCCAGAAGGGTTTCAAGCAGATACCGGTCGTCTTCTCTGTCTTCGGCAATCAGTATTTTCATGGCGGTCCTGTCTTACAAGTATTGTTTGATTTCATCCACAATGGTGTCCGTATTAATGGGTTTGCCAATATAGCCGTTGCACCCGACTGCCAGGATTTTTTCCCTATCCCCGGGCATGACATAGGAGGTGACGGCAATAATGGGCGTGTCTTTCATCCGGTTGTGCTGCCGTATCTCCCGGGTCGCTTTCAGGCCGTCCAAATGGGGCATCTGGATGTCCATGAGGATCAGGTCCGGCATCTCCTCCAGGGCCGTTTTCACCCCTTCCATCCCGTCCCGGGCCGTGATCACCTCAAAACGGCTGTGCACCAGGAGAAAAGAGAGCAGGTCACGGTTGGACTCATTGTCTTCTATGATTAAAATTTTTTTCATGATGATTTTACTCCGGCATGATTCCTGGGGATGGCGAGTGAAAACCGGCTTCCCTTCCGGTAACGGCTTCTGGCGGATATCTTTCCGCCCAGCAGCTTGGCCAGCTTCTGGGACAGGTGGAGGCCCAGGCCTGTTCCCTGGTATTTCTTGGTCAGGGACATGTCCAGTTGGTGAAAGGGGATAAACAGCATGTCCATGTTCTCTTCCTTGATGCCGATGCCTGTGTCCGTCACGGCCAATGTGACATAGCCGCTCCGGGAGGTGTCCCCGATAATGGCGACAGACCCCTCTTCAGTAAATTTCACGGCATTGTTGACCAGGTTCATCAGGATCTGTTTCAGGCGGACCCGGTCGGTGTGCAGCCGGCAGTCTTCGGGCATGTCAACCGAGAAAACCAGGTGTTTGTTTTTTACCTGGGGGACGAACGCATCCTTGATTTCCTCGAGCAGTTCCAGCAGGGAAAACCGCTCACACACCAGATCGATTTTTCCGGCTTCAATCTTGGACACGTCCAGCATTTCATTGATGAGCTGGAGCAGGTGCTCCCCGTTGTTTTTAATGGTTTGAAGCTGCTTTTTCTGGCCCTCGTTCACCGGCCCGGACATCCCCTTGAGCAGGATGTTGCCAAACCCGATCACTGCGTTCAACGGGGTGCGCAGCTCATGGCTCATGTTGGCCAGGAATACGGATTTGAGGCGGTGGGCCTCCTGGAGTTCCTTGTTCATGAGCTCCAGTTCCATGTTTTTGAACCGGATGGCCTCTTCAGCCCGGCTCCGTTCCAGGGCGTGGCGGATGGAGCGTTGGAACACGTTTTCGTCAAACTGTCCCTTGACCAGGTAGTCCTGTGCCCCTTCCCTCACCGCCGTGATCCCGGAATGCTCGTCGTCGAACCGGGTCAGGGCGATCACCGGGATATCCGGTACTTTTTTGCGGATTTTTTTCAGGGTATCCATACCCTTGCATTCCGGCAGGAACAGGTCCAGCACGATGAGCTGGGGCGTGTGGTTGTCAAAAAAACGAAACGCAGAGGTCAGGCGGTCCACGGCAAAGATCTCAAAGGAAACCTCCCTGGTGTTGCTGAGCATTTGCCGGAGCATGTCCTGGTCGCTCTGGTTGTCTTCGACAATAAGGACACGGATGGATTTGCGGCTCACGATGGTATCCCCGCTTAATATGTTTGGTTATCCCTGATCGGATGACGGCTGGTTCCAGCCGGGAAGGGTCGTGTAAAATGTGGCTCCTTCCCCTGGAATGGAGGAAACCCAAAGGTCCCCGTTGTGTCTGCGAATAATCTTTCTGGCGATGGCAAGTCCCATTCCCTGGCCGGAGATTTCATCATCTGAATGAAGGCGAACGAATAGTTTAAATATATCAGCCTGGAATTCTTTGTCAATGCCTAATCCGTTGTCTTCCAGACGGATGAGCCACCCATCAACCGGAGATGTCGCAGGGATCTCAACCGTTGCCGCGTCAATGGGAATCGCGGAGATATGGACGAAATTATCCGCCTTTTCAGGGTCAAAATATTTGAGGGCATTGCCAATGAGGTTTTGAAAGAGCCGGACCAGCTGTTCGGTTTCGCCGGTGACCACGGGCAGGGGATCGCGGATGATCCGGACCGGGCTTTCGGCGATGCTGCCTTCCAGGTTGGACAGGGCCCGTTCCAGGGCCTGCTCGCAGTCCGCCGGCTCGGGCGTACGGTCGCCCTCGTCCACCCGGGCGTAATCCAGGACCGACTTGACCAGGGCCTGCATATAATCGGTCTGGTCCACCAGGAATTTGAGATCCTTCCGGGCCGTGTCGTCAAACAGATCCGCGTACTTTTCCACCAGGGTTTCCGCGTAACCCGCCACTTTTTTCAGGGGTTCCTTGAGTTCGTGGGAAGCCAGGGAGGCGAAAATTTCCAGGTCCTCGTTGGCCCGGGCCAGCTCACGGGCATATTGTTCCTGGGCATCCCGGGCCTGTTTGAGTTCGCTGATATCCCGGGCATTCACCAGGACCCCGGATACGGCATCCCCTTCGTACAAGAGGCTGACATTGCACATGACCGGGACCCGGGACCCGTTTTTTTGCACCATCACCAGTTCGTAGTCCGTGATTTCACCCGCGTCCATGACGTCGGCCAGCCCCTGGTCGGCCAGGTCCGGATCTGCGAAAAAGTCCCGGAACCGTGCGCCTGTGAGTTCTTCAGGGGAAAATCCGGAGATCCGCTGGGCCGCCAGGTTGGCTTCCACGATCACCCCGTCCGGGTCCATGGCCAGGAGCATGTCCACCATGGCATCCATAAGGGTTTGCAGATAGGTGGAGGTCTGGGTCAGCTCCCGGGCCAGGTGGGTCAGTTCCTTTTCCCGGCCCTTTGCCTGGGCCAGGAGGCCGTTAACCCGGGCCAGGGCATGGTACAGGGCATTGACCTTGTCAAACCTGTGCTGTTCCACAATCCTGAGCATCTGCCCCACCCGGTCTTCCCAGGGCCTGCGGTCGATCCGCCGGATATTCCGGCTGGCCGTAAGGGCGTGGCAGTGCTTCATGTTGCCCGCGGATTTGGGCGCAATCCTGGACTGGAAAACGCTGGTGGTGGTTTTTTCCAGGAGTTTCAGGGATTCCGATCCTTTGGCGTCCCTGG
This sequence comes from Desulfobacter sp., assembly GCA_036881925.1. Taxonomy (GTDB): domain Bacteria; phylum Desulfobacterota; class Desulfobacteria; order Desulfobacterales; family Desulfobacteraceae; genus Desulfobacter. Next base: position 47,880 of record JBAJNJ010000019.1, on the reverse strand, counting down.
GGGTTTTTATTTTGGTCTGTTTTGCCATGGTGACGTGGCCGTTGGCCGGTCCAAGCCTTTATTCGCCAAGGTCATACACGGGCAGGGTAAAGCAGGTGGTATTGCCCTTGTCCGGTCCGGACCCGATCCAGATATGGCCCCCGTGCCGCTTGACGATCCGCCAGGCCACGGCCAGCCCCATGCCCGGGCCGGCTGCTGCATGATCCAGGGTTTCAAATATGTTGAACACCTTTGCCCGGTCCGGTTCCGGGATGCCCGGGCCGTTGTCGGACACCCGGAACAGCCACCCGCTTTCGATCCGGGGCTCGGGAATTTCGATATCCTCAGTGTCCAGGCCGGACACGGCAATATGGATCTCGGGCCGGTCCGTGTGGTTGAACCGGAGCCCGTTGTCGATCAGTACCCGGATTAGGGTGCCGAACTGGCCTGGGTCCACCTCCATCTCCGGCAGGGGATCGTGGGTGACAACGGCATTGGCCTTTTGGATCAGGGGCTGGAGATCCAGCAGGACCTGGAGCATAAGCTTATCACAGTCCGTGGTGTCAAAGGGGTTGCCCCCGAGTTCCACCTGCCAGTACTCCACCATGCCGGCCATGAATCCGGACACGGCGGCCAGGGGTTGGGAAAACCGGTCCGCACCGGGCAGAGCCGCCATCTCTTTTGCCATCTGTTCCAGGGGGTGGGTGATCCGTTCCAGGGCCAGGGGAGCAAACCGTTCCACATCCGTGTGCATTCGCTCCAGCTCCTCGGACACGGCCCGGAGTTCCTCGTTGGTGGCCCGCATCTCTTCGTTGGTGGCCCGCATTTCCTCGTTGGCCGCCCGCATCTCTTCATTGGCTGCGGTAAGTTCCTCGGCATGGGTTTCCAGATCGGCCCGCTTTTTGGAAATCTCCAGCACGGCCTGGTTGGCCTTGTCCATGGCGCTGTGCAGGGCATTGGCCTTGCCGTACCGCTGCTCTTCCAACACTTGGAGGATATTGGCCACCCGCTCTTCCCAGGGCTGGCGGTCGATACGTTTGACATGCCGGGCCGTGGTCAGGGTATGGGAGTGCCGTACGTTCCTCAAACTCCGGGGGGGCAGCTTTGCTGCGTATACGCTCTGGGCTGTTTTTCTTAATATTTTCAGCGCTCTGGAACCTTTGGCGCTGCTCGGGGTTTTGATATCTCCCATAATCAGACCTCCTTGATTGTCAGGTATTTGTTTTTTTGCCTGTCTTTCACAGCGCTTTACCGGTGGTATCCCGGCGGGTACGCCGGTCCACCAGGCAGATGATTTGCCCGGCCATGTCATTCACGGGCAATATATGGTCCACCGCCCCAGTGGCCATGGCTGCCCCGGGCATGTCCGGGAACGGGGCCGTTTTTGGGTCCTGGGCCATGCAAACCCCGCCGCCCGCCTTGACAGCCAGGCATCCCGCCGCCCCGTCGCTGCCGTTGCCCGTGAGCACCACCCCGATGACCCGGGGGCCGTAATGTTCCGCCGCAGAAATGAACAGCACGTCCGCGGCCGGCCGGACAAACCGCACCGGCTCTCCCTTGTCCAGTCCGATTGAGCCGGGCCGGATGCGCAGGTGCATGCCGGGCCGGGCCACGTACAGGCAGCCCGGCCGGATGGCCATGCCGTCCCGGGCCGGGTGAACGGCCAGCAAGGTGTACCGCCTCAGGATATCGGGCAGCCGGGATTTTTCAGCCGTGGATTCCAGGTGCTGGACCACAAACACGGCCGCCTCCAGGGTGGGCGGCAGGCCCCGGACCAGTGCGGACAGGGCCTTGATCCCCCCGGCAGACGCGCCGATGACCACAATGCTGAAATCCTGTCGGGTTGCCGTATCTTTATCCGCCATTATTGATCCATTATTATTTTTTCCGGTAGAGCCGGGCGTCAAAATCCACACAGGCAAACTGCCGCCGGGCCTCTTTGAGCAGCATTTCATACCGGCCCAGCAGCAGGTAGCCCCGGGGATTCAATGCCCGGTGAAATCCCTTGGCCACCCGCATCTGGAGGGCCAGGTTAAAGTAAATCATCACGTTCCGGCACACAATCATGTCCTGGCCATCAAACACGGGGTCGCTCACAATATTGTGGGACTCAAACCGCACCCGGCCCCGGATTTCCTTTGTAATGGCCGGCCGGTCCGGATTCGGATTGCTGTCCCGGCCCGGGTCCGGAGTTGGTCCCCGGTCAAAGTACCGGGCCTGCCAGTCCCGGGGCACATCTGCCACCGCCTCCGGGTCAAACACCCCGTTCCGGGCCACATCCAGAGCCTTGGCGTCAATGTCCGTTGCCAGGACCCTGAAGTCCCGGCCCGGAAATTTTTCAAGCAGGCTGGACAGGCACATGGCAATGGAATACGGCTCCTGGCCTGTGGCGCATCCCACGCTCCACACCCGGAGGGTCTGTTGCCCGCCTGAATCCATGACGGTTTTCACGGCCCGTTCAAACGCGGCAAACGCGGTCCGGTTTCTGAAAAACCGGGTCACGGTCACGGTGAGATCGTCAAACAGCGGGCCGTATTCACCCGGGTCCCGGTCCAGCAGTTGGGCATAGGCCTCAAAGGACCGGGTTTGCCGGGCAGCCATGCGGCGGCTGATGCGCCGGGCCAGGGAGGTTTTGGCATACCCCCTGAAATCCGTGCCCCGGTCCTGGTGGATTTTTTCCAGCAATTGGCCGAGCCCTTGGGTGTCTTCCACCGGGGCCGGCGGCCGCACCCCCAGAAGCCCGGCCTGCTCAAACCCTTCGACCATAAGACCCACGGCGGCCGCATCCAGATCAAGGCCCGACCACCCGGCCTGTTCCAGCCGCCGGCAAAGCTGTCCGGGGTCAGGCAGGGGCGATGCGGCCAGCAGGGGCAGGACATCGCTGATGAACCGGGTGACCCGGTCCCCGGTGATCCCCTGCTGTTTCAGCCATTGGTGAATGGGGTAAGCATGAATGGGATGGTCAGATGCCATAAGCTGCCTGCCATTGTTCAGGGTTGTTTGGGGGCCACGGCCTGTTCCAGGTGGTCCAGCCGCCGGGAAATCCGGTCCAGGGTGTCTTCCACAGGGGCCCGGTGTACGGATTTTGAGCTGAACACCGGGTTGTTCACCCACCAGTCCATGCCCATCTGTTCCGCCTTTTCCACCGAGCAGATCACCAGGCGGAGCTGGATGGTCAGCAATTCCACATTGACCAGGCTGATCCGGATATCCCCGGCAATGACCACCCCCTTGTCCAGGACCCGCTCCAGGAGATCCGCGATATTGGTGGACTGCACAGCCGAGTTGGGCGGGGTGCGTTGAATGGGCATGGGCCCTCCTTGTTGGTTATGATTTCGGCCGGGGCCGGGGCCGGATTTACAACAGCCGTCCCAGGGGCCCCAGATCCAGGTTCAGGTCCTCTTCTTCCAGGTTGAATTCCTTGCGCAGCCGGTCGATCTCATGGGCCTGCTGCATCAGGGCCAGGCCCACGTCCTCGATCTGGCGGTCTGTAAGGGACCCTGCGTCAATCCGCCGCAGGGCCTGGCGCTCCAGCAGTTCATGGATCAGCCGGACCAGGGTCAGCACAAGCTGGCCCAGGCCGTTTTTCACCTCGTCCGGGTCCAGGTTGATCCGCTCTTTTTGAATGGTATCTGTCATGGAACCTCCTTGTCATATCTGCCCGGTTCCGGGCCTGTTACAGGCCGGGCATCAGGCGTGGCAACATACGGGGCCATCACCTTTTTCCCGGTCTCAATGGAGGTGAGGATTACTTGTAACCCCAAGTAGATCAACTCCACGTTGGCCACGGAAATCGTCAGTTCCCCGGAGATGACCGCCCCTTTGTTCAGGACCCGGTCCAACAGTTCGCACAGGCTCACGTCTTCCGCTTCCGTGGGTTCGAATTTCAGCATGGGCGTTCTCCTTTAAGTTTCTCATCGTCTTCATGACCCGGGCGGAACATGGCCCGGCCCAATATTTCCAGGTCGCCAAGCCCGGCCGGCGGGCCCGGGGCCCGGAACACCACTCCCCTGGCAAGGGCCGGGAACTGCCTGTCATATCGCTCCCTGATCCGGGATTCCCCCAGGGCAATTGCCCGGCACAGCCCGCATTCCCGGGAGGCGGTGGCCAGGTTGAGCCAGAGCCCGTCCGGCCGGACCCCCAGGCGATCGCAGGCGGCAACCAGGTCTGTTGTCTCTTCAAAGGCCATCCGGGTGGGGATGGCGACCAGGTAGATCCCGGACACCCCGGGGTCCCGGAGCTGTGCCCGGAACGCCTTGACTTCCTTTGACAGGGCCACCAGCCGTTCGGTCAGATCGCCGGGCCGGAAAATATGCCGGTACTTTAAAAACAGGTTGAAAAACATCCGGAGCCATTGCTGCATGACCCCGGGCATTTCCAGGAGCCGCACCAGGTGGCCCGTGGGTGCGGTGTCCAGGATAAAGAGCGTCTGGGGCTGCGCCGCCATCAGGTCTAGGGCCCGGGTCACGGCCATGATTTCATCCACCCCGGTGGGGGAAAGATCCATGACCCGCTCCAGGACCTCCCGGTCAAAGGTCAGGTCCATGTTGGACGCCATGCGGGAGAGAAAGGCCTTCACCTCGTCCCGGTACAGGGTTTTGAGCTCCTCGAACTCCCGGGTCCCGTCCGCTTCCATCAGGGTGAGATTGGGGCGGACCTTCACGGGCCGGTTCCCCACGGGCCGGCCAAAACAGTCGCCCAGGGAATGGGCCGGGTCCGTGGACAGGATAAAGACCTGCCGGTCCGGAAAGGTTTGGGAAAGATGAACCCCGGCCGCGCATGCCAGGGTGGTCTTGCCCACCCCGCCCTTGCCCGCGAAAAAGAGAAGCTGTTTTTGGGGACCGGGCAGGGCCATGGGTCCGGAAACCCGGATCTCCGGCCCCTTGTCCCGGGAAAAGGCTGCGGGCTCCCGGTCCTCCGTTCTGGTATCCAGCCGGGTTGCCCGGTCGAAAAAAAAGTGTGCCGGGCTGTTTTGGCAGGGGGCGTCCGGTGCCTTTGGGGCAAAAAGGGGCACCCCCCAGAGCAAATACCTGTCCGGAAGCCGGGCATGGTCCCGGATGCATCGGATCTGGTCCGTGCGCTGCCGGGCGCAGGCCGGGCACCCGTCCCGGGGGACCATCCGGTTCACCAGGATATGGGCCGTGGGGATGTTCAGGCCTGCCAGCCGTTCAACCAGGCGATTGGTTTCCGCAAGGCTCAAAGGTTCGGCAAGGGTTACCGGGATAAAGGCGCATCGTGCCGGATCGGTGAGCAGGGCTTCAAACCCTTTGATCCGGTCTGAAAGATCCAGGATAAACCGGTCGACACGATCCTTGGCATAGGCTCCGGAAAAGAGCTTTTTCATGTACCGGTGCTTTGCCAGGAGGCTGTCCAGGGCCTCCAGCCAGGCACGGGACAGATCCGGCATCTCCAGCAACCGCAGGGTGTGGCCGGTGGGGGCCGTGTCCACGATAATAAAATCGTACCGGGACTGTTCCACCCAGGCTGCCATGTCAAGAAAGGCCATGAGTTCGTCCATGCCGGGCAGGGAAAGGTCCAGGAATCCCTGGATATCATCATCGTCCAGAAAGGTGCCCCGCCGGGCGATTTCCCGGAGATGACCGTTGTTTTTTTCCCGGAAGGCATCCAGGCGGGCCCGGGCGTCAAACTCCCGGCAGGACAGGTTGGAAGGCAGGGGTGATTTGCCCAGCCGGTCGGCCAGGGAATGGGCCGGGTCCGTGGACACCAGCAGGACGGACAGGCCGGGATGGGCCCGGGCAAGGCAGATCCCGGCGGCCGCAGCCGCCGTGGTTTTGCCCACCCCGCCCTTGCCGCCGAACAGCACCATCTGCAGGGGCGGCACCGGTATTATGTCTGATATGGCGTCATATTCCGTCTTCCCCATCTGCATCTTCCCCATATTCGTCCGGATCATCCGGGTCGTCGTCCCATTCGTCGTCAAGGTCCTCCGCGTCTTCAACAGCCCCGGCCGTGCCCCGGATTTCATCCAGCCGGTCCAGGAGCCGTGCCTCCTGTTCGTCAAATTCCGCCTCCGTGATCCGGCCGGTTTCCAGCATCATGTAAAGTTCGGACAATTCCCGGGTGATATTTTCCGCATCCAGTGCCTGCTCTTCCTCCACTGCGGTATTGATCTGCCGGACCAGCCAATAAATCCCTTTGAACGGGGACAGGATGATATCGTCGAGAATGATCATGGCTTTCCCCTATATATCCAGTTCCAGATCCACAAAACTGTGGGGGACCCAGGGGCCTTTGACCTCAAATTGAAAATTATCGTCAAACCCTTTGGCCGCGGCCATGACCGCGGCATCAAATGCCGCTTCCCCGCCCCGGTCCACCAGGCAGGAGAGATCCACGATATCGCGCTCGTCCCGGCAGGTGTTCCCAAGGATTTCAGCACTGGCTCCGGAGAGGGCCTGTTCCACCCGTTCTGCGGCCTGATCCCGGGTTTGGGAGAGAATGGTGTCAAACAGGCGTCCCAGCTCCAGCTTGTCCCCCCGGGCCGGTTCCCCGTCCGCGTAAACCCGGTCCCGTTCCGCAGCCAGCTCCGGGCGGCACCCCACAAAATATTCAAATACATTGCTTGTATCCAGCCGGACCCGCGCCACCATTTCCACCCGGTCCCGGACCCGGTCGTAGGCCTGTTCCAAAGCGTCCTGTTCATCGGCCAATACCCGTTTAACCGCCCCCGGGCCCTTTGCCACAATCCCGAACGACACCGGCATGGGGGTCTGGTCGGCCATCAGGGTGGTCAGCACCTGGTGATGGGCGGCCATGTGCTTGCGCTGGGGCCTGATCTGCGCGGTTTTCAGGCGGCTGACCACAGCGGCCAGGCCGTTGTCGCCCACGGTGTATACCTCTTTGCCCGCAATGCCGATGGGGCCGTAGCTGTTTTTTCCTTTTCCGTTCACCACGGCATAGAGATAGAGCATGCCGCGGCGCTGTTTTTTTACAGGCATGAATCCTCCCTTTTTTTCCGGGATTAGTATTTGAAACGCAGTCCGCCCGGGCTCCTGGAAAAGGCCCGGTCTCTCTTTTGCACAGGGGCTTCGATCCGGGCCGGGGGCCGGGGATCGGCCACCGCCTCTGTTGCCGGGGCCGGGCTGCTCTTTTCCGCGGGCGCTGCCGCTGCCCGGGGCGCGGGCGGCCTTGTGGCAGGCGGGCCGGGGGGTTTTATTTTCCCGGACGGTTTTTCGCCTGACACTTTCAGGAGCCGGCGTTTTTCCTCGTCCAGTTCCCGGCACCGGGTTTCAATCACTCCCAGGCGGGCCATGAGGGCGTCTTTTTCCTTCATCCGCCGGGCCTTTTCCATTTCAATGGACCCGATTTTCAGATAGGCCTTGTGGGGGGGGATGCCCCGGAACGCCCGGTCCATGTTGGTCCGGATGCTGCCCAGGCCTTTTCTCGCTGTTTTGGGGATGGGCATGGTCTTTTCCTTTGTCTATTGTTTCCGGGGCCTGGTTTTTTTCCCGGCCCTGCCGGACAAAACCCGGTGAAAGGTCTTTTTGATCCGGTCGTGGGCGTCCACGTTTTCCGACAAGACATCCAGGCAGATCTGGAGAAACAGGGGATCTTTTTTCAGGGCCCGGCCGTTGCCGTGGGCCAGGACCTTGGCAATGGCAATGCCGGCCCGGATGGAAGGGCGGAAAGGGTTGGGCCCGGATGCGCGGACCTCCCGGACAATATCCGCGATTTTTTCCGCGTCTGCCGGGGGCAGGTCGGATTTGGCCCGGATGATTTCAACTTCGGTCTCCCGGTTGAAATGGCCGATATGAATGGTGATCAAGCGGTCCATGAGGGCATCCTGGGTTTTGTGCACCCCCACGTACTCTTCGGGATTGGAGGTGAAAATCGCCTTGAACCCGGGGTGAACCTCCATGTATCCCACACTCTGGTCCGGGAGCCGGGGCAGGTTGAGGATCTTTTCTTCAAGCACGCTGAGCAGGGCGTTGTTGGCCTCGGGCCGGGACCGGGTGAATTCGTCGTAGATCAGGGTATACCCGTTGCGGCAGGCCGTGGTCAGCCGGTTGTCCTGCCAGGAGGTGCTCATCTCTTCTTCTGTTTTCATCACGGTATGGATGTAGTTGTCCACCACCTTGGTTTTTTTAAATCCTGCGTTTTTCCCCACCAGATCGGAGCTGCCGAACTCGTCATCCCCGTGGATCAGGCTCACGGGCCGGCCGAGCTGGGCGGCGATGTGAAAGGCCAGGGTGGTTTTGCCCGTGCCCGAGGGGCCGGACAGATGAACGGGATATCCCACGGCCAGGTAGGACAGGGCCCGGTGGGTCAGTTCCCGCACATAGGTGCTGTTGACAAATTCGGTGCTGGCCTCGGCCCCCACCGTGTCATCCGGGACAGCCCGGAGAACGGTCTCTTCTTGAACCGGTGCGTTTAGTTGGGCGTTCACGGCATCTCCTCCATGGGTTGGGTGGTTTGGCCGGGCAGGCTGACCCGCCCGGCTGCCGGGATTAAAAGTTCAGTTCCCTGGCCTGGTCGATCCACAGGGTAATGGCGGCCCGGCCCACCTGGCGGTTCAGGGTTTCGTAAAGGGCGTCCGCATCTGCGGCTGCCAGCCGGGCAAAGGTGTGGATACCGGTGGCTTTGAGCTGCTTGTGGCGCTCCGGGCCGATCCCGGAAATCAGGGACAGATCGTCACCATCCCCCTCTTTTTCCGGGGCAGGTTCCCCGGCTCCTGCCGGCGCTTGGGCCTTATCATCCTCCACAGCCGGTCCGGGAACCGGTTCCGGTTCCGGTTCCGGGGCCGGGGACAGGTATTCAACCGGTTCCATGTTATCCCGGGGATCATCCAAAGAATCCAATGCGGTTTCACGGGGGGCTGTTTCGGGCGGGGGGGCCGATGGTGCCGGTGCTGTTCTTGGGCCGGGGGCTTCCGGTGCCGGCCCGGCATCGTTCTGCCATACCCGGCGCATGGTGTTCAAATCGTTGATCAGGTCTGACCGGAACCGGCTCATCTCCTGCATCATCCCGGATACGGATTCCCGGATATTGGCCACGAAATCGCCCCGGCTCTCCCGGCCCTGTTGGGAAAGATCCTCAAGCTCCCGGCGGAAGGTGTCGGTCATATCCGCCACTGTCTGCCGGAGCCCGGTAACGGCGGCATGGCGTTCCGCCTTACCTTCTTCAGCCACATCCCGGGCCTGCGCCATGATCTGATGGCGAAAGGCGGCCAGGCCCTGCCGGAGTTCGGCAGCCTGCTCCAGCCGTTCCCGGCGGGAGGCCTCCACAAGATCGGACACAGACCTTCGGATTTCCCCCACCTCGGCGCTCCGGTGCTGGCGCGCCTGCCGGATATCGTCCATATCCCGGTGGAATTCTTTTGTCATCCGGGTGACCTTCTGCTCCAGATCATCCACATACCCGATCAGGCCGGCCCGGAACGCCGACAACTCTTCTCTCACACCGGCATGCCGCTTCATCCGTTCCGTTTTGAATTGCCCGGTCAGGTCCGCCACCTCGGACCTGAGCTGTGCCCGGCCGGATGTTAACTGGTTCATAAACGATTGGCGGTGGGTTTTCAGTTGATCCACTTCGGTTTTCAGCCGGATCATTTCTTCTGCCAGACGTCCCATTCAGCCTCTCCTTGGGGTCATAAAATTTGTTTTAAACAGCCAGGGGCCTTAGGGCAAGGCCCCTGACGCGTTTACGCCGATCCTGCGGCAGGGCCTCAGGCAGGCGCTGCAGCCGTTGCGGTCAGACCAATGGCCTCGGCATATTTCAGATAGGTTTCGACGGATGCGATAACAATACGCGCCTCAATGGAAAGCAGTTCGATTCCCACCAGGGACACCTTGGCCCATGCATCTATCACGATTCCCCGCTCAAGGATCCGGTCTATAACCTCGTGCAGGCTTGAGGAATCCGTGGTTTTGCTTACCTTTGCCATGAAAACACCTCCCTTCGATGAAATAGGATTTAAGAGAAACTTTTGGATAGAAACGGATATGATTCTCTTGTCGCCTTACACTTGGAGCAAATTGCATGCCGGAAGGTGTGTTTTGTGGATTTCGGCTTAAAGCGTTTAAATTTCAATATGTTATGAGTCCGGCCTGCCGGGCCCGTCCCCGGGCAGGACACCCGGCTATGGCGGCGGCGCCATGGTCTATGGCATCCGCGCCATGGTGTTGCAACGCCCGGATATCGTAATATCAAATATCGTAATATCAGGTATCGTAATATCAGGTATCGTTAAGAAAACCGTGGGACATCTTCGGGATTTCCTATGGTGCCACGGCGGCGGCGCTTCCCGGGTCAGCCCACCCGGTGTAAATAAGACTGGAATCTTGCGCGCTGCGCATCAGCCCGCCGCAATTCGCCCCGGATATGTCCTTTTTCCCGGTCCACACCCCTTTGAAATCGTTCTTTGTGGACGAAATTCCGGCCCCGTTCCCGGTTTATCCGGGAGTATTCCGTATGGATCCTCCGGAGTTCCCCGCCCAGCAGAAGCCGCAGCCGCTCCCCGGAACGGGCCAGCCGGCCGGCTTCATTTATGATCCGCTGCTGTTCGAATTCCCGCCGCGAAATTTCACTGGTCAACCGGCTCTGAACCCGTTCCCTGTAAAGAAGACTCCGTTTCTTTTCCCTTTCGATCCCGGACGATTCCCCGGACACCCCGTCCACGTCTGAATCTTCCCAGGAATCCACTTCCCCTTTGCCGGTTTCGTCAATTAATGGATCTTCCATGGCCATCCCCCTGTTTTTAAAATGATCGTAATGATATCAGTGAAAATCGGAAAAGCGTCAAAATCTACAGAGATTGTTATGCGTCAGGTTGGCGTATTGTTCATTTGCTGATGTTTACAATATATAACAGTTTGGAAATTAGATAAAGTTCAGTGCGAAAATTCGGCTGGTTGACATTTGTCCGGGCTGTTTTGGCCAACGGAAGTTATGCGAGCATTTTGTGAATCAAATCAAGGGATTTGGAAATCAGCATAAGATTTTCAGAAATAATTTCGCCAGGCATAAATTATTTCCCTCTCAATACGCTCGAAAAATTTGCTTTTTTTTGTTAAATTTTTTCTCCATATAGAAGGTTAGACCGGCCAGCCGGTCAAACCGGGGTTCTGCAAATTCAACCAGGAAATCAATATCATTTTCAAGGCTCTGCCGATCAGGGTCAACGCATATAAAAATCGGGATGAATGATTTCAGTGGTTTAGACGTTGTCGCAAACGCAAGGAAAAGTATGCGAACGTTTTAAGTGTCTGAAACCATATGGATTAAAAAATCCTGCCAGATGTAAATGCGTTTGCCCTGATGGCATTAGGCATTGTTATTTGACGTGAAGCACTTTTTCGGTATATTTACCTGATTATTTTGAGCTAGCGTCATGCTCATTCCAGACCTTGCTAAGAAATGCCAAGCGACTCTTAACTTATACCATCATTGTGCGGTAAGGGCTTACTCATTAAAACAGAAAATTTCTTCTGCTGAAATAGCGCCTTGATTTTTCAGAACGATCGGTTTATAACTTCAATCATGAGCAGACCAAGAGCATATGAAAGGGAAAAAGTTATAGCTGATGCCACCCAGCTTTTTTGGCAAAAAGGATATAACGGCACATCGCTTAGTGAACTGGTTAAGGTGACCGGGCTAAACAAGCATAGCATGTATAAAGAATTTGGCAGCAAGGCAGGGTTGTTTGAGGAATGCATAGAGCATTATTGGCGGAAAGTTGTGCAGGAACTTTTGGAGATCTTGAGAAAAAAACCATTAGGAATAACCAATATCCGAGCTTTTTTTGAAAATCGCATTGATTATATTTGTTCAAAGGATTTTAAAAGCTGTTTGTTTGTCAAGACTACTTTGGAAAAAGAGTTGGTCCAAGTAAAGGCAATTGAGCAGATACAAAAACGAAATCAGATATATGGGAATGCTTTTATTGATTGTCTCAATGCGGCCATCAAATCAGGAGAACTTCCAGAAAATACTGACCCTGAATTTTTAACCCAGTATTTGCTCCACTTTCTCTCAGGTATGCTGGTTATGGGCAAACCAGAAAAAGGAAAAACAGAAGCAAGGAAACTTATCGACTTTGTAATCTCATCAATTCCAAAGTCTTAATGTTTTTTTGATCTATTTCAGACCGATCATTCTGAATGGGTCGATTTTCAAAATCAATTATTTTTAAAAGTAAAAAGGAGAACAAAATGACCGTATTACGAACCCCGGATGAACGCTTTACCAATATTCCTGATTTTCCCTATCAACCCAATTATTTAGACGTTGAAGACAGTGAGTTGGGCAACTTGCGGCTGGCATATATAGATGAAGGTCCCAAAGGTGCTCCTGTGATCTTATGTATGCATGGAGAACCTAGCTGGAGTTTCTTATATAGAAAAATGATACCGGTGTTTATAGGTGCCGGGTATCGAGTCATCGCTCCGGATCTTATCGGGTTCGGGCGTTCTGACAAACCTTCTGATCGAGCTGCATACACTTACAGCAGCCATGTTGCATGGATGACAAGCTGGCTAATATCACTTGGACTTAAGGAAATAACGCTGTTGGCTCAGGATTGGGGCGGCTTAATCGGTTTGCGGCTGGTGGCTGATATGCCTGACAGATTTGTCCGCGTATCAATCTCTAACACCGGCTTACCCACTGGTGATGATCCCCAGACTGATGTTTTCACGGAATGGGTTAAATTTAGTCAGGAGGTAGAAGAGTTTGATGCCGGGTTCATCTGTAATTCTTTTGGTGAAGGGTCTCTGTCTGATGCAGAAAAAGAGGCTTACCGGGCTCCTTTCCCTTCAGAGGAATTTTTGGCTGGAGCACGCCAATTTCCTTTATTGGTACCGGTTACACCAGATGACCCGGCATCTGCTGATAACAGAAAAGCTTGGGATCTGCTCTCGCAATGGGAGAAACCTATGTTGATATGTTTTTCAGACAATGACCCTGTCTCAAAACCTTGGGAACAGCCTTTTCATGAGAAGATTCCCGGTACAAAAGGACAACCCCACATCACTTTGAACGGTACACACTTCATACAGCAAGAAGATGGTGAACGCTGGGCTAAAGCAGTTATAGAGTGGATAAACATGTAATCAAAGGAGAAATATAATGGATATAAAAAAACTAACAGCCCCCTGTGGACTGACGTGCTGGGCCTGCGCCTACTACAAAAAAAACATTACAGGTGAACGGGCTCAAATGGCCGCCGGACAGATAGGAATCGAGGCAAAAGAGGTTTCCTGTGATGGTTGCAGAAGCGAAAAAGGCTGCTCTTTTGAGTATGCATTAGCGGGTGAGCAAGGCTGTCTTACTAAAAGATGTGTTGAAAAAAAAGGCCTTCATAATTGCTCTGAATGCGATGAATTTCCTTGTGAAAATCTGATGCCGGTTGTGGAAATGGCACAAAGTGCGCCTCATAATACCAAGGTCTATAACTTAAGCAGAATCAGGTTAAAAGGGCTTGAAACTTGGGCTGCAGAAGCGGCCCTGATCCAGAAAAAATATTTTGAAGGAAAATTTATATATGGGCAAGCTCCCGTCCTTCCAGAGGATATGAAATAAAAAAACACCTTAGGCATGCTGTTCAAGCCCACGTCAAAAAATGGAACAGTGTGCCTGAAAATACTGGTTATATTTATAGCATTTTCAACCAGAAAAAGTGGATTTCTGAATACGATATTATAGATAAAGCAAACCACGGACTATGTCTATAATTGGTCGGTTTTAAAATAAAAAAATATGCCCGTTCTTTTCAACTCATCTTTTGAGGGTACCTCGAATAATCAGGATTCTGGCTTGAGTTCAAGGCGCGGCAAAATTTTAACCGGACGAATACATTGCGTATTTCGAGGATTAAAATTTTACTGCAACGCAGAAATCGAGCCAAAAGACCATTATTAGAGGTGGCCTTTACTGTTAGCCCATCTCAGCCATTATCATCGCCGTTTCCATCTGCCGCAGGGGGCACCAAAGGCAGGGAAATGGTAAACAGGGTGCCCCGGCGTTCCCGGCTTTCCACCTCGATCCGGCCGGTGTGCATTTCCACAATGGCGTAGCAGATGGAAAGCCCCAGGCCTGTGCCTTCACCCACCTGGGTGGTGGTGAAGAAGGGGTCGAAGATTTTGTCCATGTGCTCTTTTTTGATGCCCTGGCCGTTGTCCCGGATTTGGATGCTGAGGGTATTTCCCAGGGAAACGGACAGGTCAAGCCTGCCGCCGTCGGGCATGGCCCGGATGCTGTTGAGGCTGATGTTGACCAGGACCTGCTGGAGCAGTTCTGAGTTCCCGTCCACGAAAAACGGGGTGCCGGGGAGATCGGCATGGAGTGCCACATTATGGACCTTTGCCTCGTTTTCAATGAACTCCAGGGCTTCGGCGATCACGGTCCGCATGTTGACCTGTTTTTTCCCCCGGATGGGGGCGGGGCGGGAGAATTTGAGGAGGTTCTCAATGATCCGGGAGGCCTTGTTGATGGCCTTGTGGATCTTGGCGGCGCATTCTTTTCTGAACCCCGGGTCAAGGGTGTCTTCTTTGAGAAACTGGGCTGCGGACCCGCAGATGGCCAGGGGATTCTTGATCTGGTGGGCGATTCCGCCGGCCATCACCCCCAGGGCGGCCAGTTTCTGGGACTGGAACAGTTTTTTCTGGAGCCGCCGCAGTTCTTTGAGGTCCCTGCCCACGGCCACCAGGCCGGTGGTGTCGGTGCCGGGCATGGCCAGGGGGGAAAAGGTCCAGGAGACCTCGACGGGTTCCCCGGATTTGGATACCAGGGTGGATTCCAGCATTTTGGTCTGCTTTCCCCGGTCAATATCGGCCATGGCCCGGAGCAGGGCTTTATCCTCGCCTTTTGGGAAATAATCAGTGAAAACCCGGCCCTCCACTTCGTCCTGGCGGAATCCGGTGATCTCTTCCGCAGCCCGGTTCCAGGAGAGAATCCGGCCCCCGGCATCGGCGGACAGGATGATCTCCGAGGTGCTTTCCACCACCCCGGCCAGATGGGTTTCCATGTTGGCCACTTCATTGGCCAGGCGGACCTGTTCCGTGACATCTTCCATGAGCAGGATCACTGAAGATCCATCCCTGTCATTGCCGGAAAAGGGCATGAGCCTGTAAAAATAGGTCCTGGAGGGGACACCCGGGGCCCGGTAGGTCATGCGCCGGCCCGGCAACGGGGTCTGGTGGGCCAGGACTTCCCGGATCCGGTCCAGAAGATCGGTCTGCTCGCAGATACCGTCCGGGAAAATATCCTTGAGGGGCTTGCCGATGGTATCGGGTTCCTGGCGCCGGCTTTTGACCAGGAAATTCTGGTTGGCAAACATCACCCGGAGCTGGTGGTCGATCACCAGGATGGAAGAGGGGATGACCTGGAGCAGGGTGTTGCACAGGGCATCCTTGTGGTGGCTGTTTTTGTCCGCAAGGTATTGTTTCATGGGCGGTTCCGGTATCCGGGCGATCCCGGCGGCGTGGCCGGGGTGAACATTCCGGGGATGCCTGTGATATCCCCCGGGGAATGGGGTAACAGGCCGGATTCCCGGGTGACAAAATTATACGGGGGCCAGGGGCCGCTTAAAAAACTGCTTCCGGTCATGTCTGCGGCAGTATGGGTGTAAATGCGTGTAAACCGCTGGACCCGGTGTTGAGGCACGAGGAAAAAAAGGGAGAGCCGTCTGGGCGGTCCCGGCTTTTTTTCCGGATACCAGTGCCGGGCCAGGCTGGTGAATGGTGCGGCATACTGTTGGATCAGGTTGTCGTCGGCCTGGTCTTGGGTGTCTGTCCGGTGGTAATGGGCCTGCCGGGTCCTGAGATAGGCCGTGCCGGTTTGGGGGGATTCCGGAGATGGCGAGGCCGGTGTGCCGGGAGGCCCATCCGGATGGCGGAGCAGGTCGATTCGGATGCCCATTTCCGCGCATCCCCCCAGGGTTTCCAGGAGGCCGGGATAATCGTGGCCCGGAGCCGCCAGCATATCCAGGATTGCCTGGCTTGTCCCGAACAAACAGCCGTACCGCATGGGGATGAGCACGGTGTTCCGGAACAGGGCCTGGATCACCCCGTGAAATTGTTTGACCTGTTCCATGCCCAGGGGAGGTTCGCTGCCGTTTATACGGGATACGGCAACCGCGAGGTTCCCGGTTTTGAGAAATGCCACGGCCGCCCCGTCTACCCCGGCCGGAAAACGACTGGATTCAGGTGCCGGAGCGGACGGTCCGGCAGGGAAGATGGCATAGGCCAGCCAGGTCATGGCGCGGCCCTTTCATCGTCTGCCGCGCCAATGGCCGGGCAGAAGCTGTACGGGGGCCAGGGACCTGAGAATTCAAGGGTCAGCCCCTCCTGCTGATGCGCGGTATTGATCTCGTCAACCCGGTTGCGGAACCGGGAAACCTCATCCTTTTCCAGGAGGGCGGCCCAGTTCAGGACCATGTCGGTTTCTTTTCCCGTGGCAGCCCTGGACATGAGATCCCGTTCGGTCATGTCAACGCCCAGGGGTTCAAGGATATCGGCAATGGCCATGACAGATGTGTGGATTGCCTGTTTCAGCATCTGTTCCGCCTCTTGTTCCTGTTTCTTTTTTTGGAAATACCGGGTGCCCGGGGCACGGGTGTCAGGCGATCTGTCCCGGGGGGCTTCCGCGGTTTGGGCGGCCAGGTCCCGGGCCACCTGTTTCAGGGCTTTTTTCCGGTCCATATACCCTTTGATTGCCCACTCTTCCCTGCCCCGGACATGGCCCAGGAAGGCTGTGATCTCTGCCCCATGGGTGTGAATGGTACGGTCCAGGGAGGCCTGGGTCAGGAACAGGGTGCCGAACCGGACCGGCAGCACCGGGGACCGGGCCATCACCCGGGCGATCACCTCCTGGTGGCGGCAGGCCCGGGGGGTGATCCAGTTGATGTCTCCCAGGTTCTCTTCCCCGGTGTCCCCTGTGAAATCCGCCAGGGAGGCATGGCTCAATATTGCGGCCATATTGCCTGCCCGGTTGAGGAACAACGGAGATTGGCCGTCAATGCCCGTACCCTGGATATCTTCCAGGTCGGTTGATACGGCAAAGCCGTATAAATATAACAAGTCCTTGGGAGGGGAATGGTTCTCCGGTTCAGTCATGGGATGCCTCTTTGTTTACCATCTCGGTTTTACCCGGGCGTTTGGGGGCAAGGCCGGCCACGGACCCGCAAATATCAGCCTGGGTGATGACAGGGGGATGCTCCGGAGATGCCCCGCTTTTTGGAATACACCGGCGGAGCGCTGCCACGGCGGCCCGGTTACAGGCCAGGTGGATGTCGGCCCCGCTGAAACCCCGGCTCATTCCGGCCAGGGCGTGGATATCCAGGTCCGCATTGCAGGGCTTGCCTTTCAAGTGGATCCGGAAGATCTGCCGGCGGCCCGTGCGGTCCGGCAGGGGAACGGCCAGTTCCGCGTCAAACCGGCCCGGTCTTCTGATGGCCGGGTCCAGCAGGTCCGGGCGGTTGGTGGCACCCATCACAAGGATGCCTTTCAGCTCCTCGATCCCGTCCATTTCGGTCAGAAGCTGGCTCACCACCCGTTCGCCCACATTGGATGATCCGGCTGTTGCCCGGCGGGTGGTGACCAGGGCATCGATCTCATCAAAAAAGACAATACAGGGTGCGGCCTGGCGGGCTTTTTTAAACAGGCTGCGGATTGCTTTTTCCGATTCCCCCACATACTTGGACATGAGTTCCGGCCCTTTGACCGAGATAAAGTTGATTTGGCTTTCGCTGGCCACGGCCTTGGCCAGCAGGGTTTTGCCGCACCCGGGCGGGCCTGAGAGCAGGATGCCTTTGGGGGCCCGGCACCCGGCTGCACGGAAGAGCGCGGGATATGCCAGGGGCCACTCCACGGCCTCTTTCAGCTCCTGCTTTATGGTATCCAGGCCCCCGACCTCCTGCCAGGACACCGCAGGCACCTCCACAAAAAGTTCGCGCACGGCAGAGGGCTCCACCGACTTAAACGCGGACAAAAAATCATCCATGGTCACCCGGAGTCGGGCCAGCCGGTCGTAAGGGATCCGGGCAGCGGAAAAATCGATCCGGGGCAAAAATTCCCGCAGGCTGCACATGGCCGCTTCCCGGCACAGGGCTTCCAGATCCGCCCCGATAAACCCGTGGGTGACGCGGGACAGGTGTACCAGGTCCACATCCTCTGCCAGGGGCATGCCCCGGGTGTGGATTTCCAGGATTTCCTGCCTGCCGTTGCGGTCCGGCACGGGAATGGCGATTTCCCGGTCAAACCGTCCGGGGCGGCGCAGGGCAGGGTCCAGGGCGTCCGGGATGTTGGTGGCCGCGATCACGATCAGATGCCGGCGGCGGTTCAGGCCGTCCATCAGGGCCAGGAGCTGTGCCACCACCCGTTTTTCCACATCCCCGGTCACGGCATCCCTGCGGGGGGCAATGGCGTCAATCTCGTCGATGAACACGATGCCCGGTCCTTTTTGAGACGCCTTTTCAAAGATCTCTCTTAAATGGGCCTCGCTCTGGCCGTAGAATTTGTGGATCACCTCGGGCCCGTTTACCGCGAAAAAAGAGGCGTCCGTCTCATGGGCAATGGTCCGGGCGATCAATGTCTTGCCGCACCCGGGCGGCCCGTGGAGAAGAACACCCTTGGGGGCGGAGATGCCTAGCCGTTCAAATACCTGGGGATATTTCAGGGGCAGTTCGATCATCTCCCGGATTTTCCGGAGCTGGGGCTTGAGCCCGCCGATGTCTTCGTAGGCAGCCACGGCCTGTTTGGTTTCCCCGGCCTTTTGGGTGTCAATGGCCAATTCCGTGGTGGGGTGGATGATCACAGGGCCGGCCGGGGATGTGGACAGGACCATGAAATCTGCGGGCTGGTTCCCGAAAAAAACGGTCCTGACCCGGTCGTTCTCCACCACGGGCAGGCCGTCCAAAAGGCTGCCGATGTAGTCCATGTCCCGCTGCCGGGGCGTCATATGGACGGGGCGGATACGAACGGACCTGGCCGGCGGGCAGTCTGCCTTTTCCAGGCCTGCGGTTTCATCCAGGCCCAGCCCGGCGTTTTCCCGGGTAATGCCGTCCAACTGGACCCGGGACTGTTCCCTCAGGTCCTTGTAGGCGGGCATGGCCTTGCAATAGGTGGTCTTTTTTCCCTTTACGGCCAGGATATCGCCGATGGCCGCCCCCAGCCGGTCCAGATCTTCCGGTCCCATGCGGGCGTAGCACCGCCCCATATCCTTGCCCAGGGCTTCGGTGACTTTAAGTGTGATCAGATCGGTCATGGATTACGGCCTTTCCCCGTGTGGGCATTTGATTTCAAGGATGCCGTTGTTGCAGGACAGGGTCATCTCTTCCCGGTTCGATTCCCGGGGCAGCAGCACTTCTTTGAGATATTTTTTATCCCCTTTTTCTGCGGAAATGGTGAGCAGATCCCCATTCACGTCCAGATCCACGTCATCCAGGCCGATCCCGGGCATTTCAATCACCACAAGGGTATGGCCGGTTTCCTCGAACAGGTCGGCCATGGGCTCCCTGACCTCCCGTACCACGGGCCGCCCCGTGGTTTTATCCTTATGAATATTGCCGAAAGGTTCCACCCGGGGGGAATCGTCTCCCAGGCCCACCTTCAACGAAAAACCGAAGACCCCTTTGGGCCCGTCCTTTTTACCGGATTCCCGGGTAAACTCGACACTGCCCTGCCTGTTGCCCCCATCCCTGGACAGGGTGTCCAGCCGGTCCAGAATCTCTGAAAATCCTGAAAGGAATCCGTTAAATCCGGCTTTTCCCTTTTTATCGTCTCCCATTTCCTGCCTCCTTAAACGGTCATGATACCCAGCCGTTTTACCTTTGTGTGCATGGTTTTATAGTCGATCTGAAGGAGCCGGGCCGCCTTTGCCTTGTTGCCCCCGGTCTGTTTGAGAACGTTCCGGATGACTTCCCGTTCCAGCTTCAGGGTGTTTTGCCGGACAATTTCCTTTAAAGACATCTGCTCCCACGGGGCTGAACCCGCCCGGGCCGCAGACGGAGTTGCCAGGCCCGGGTCGGCTGCCGGGTCAATATTCAGGTGTTTGACCATGATCACCTCGTCGGTCATGAGCACGGCCTGGCGGATCACGGCTCTCAACTGCCGGACATTCCCGGGCCAGTCAAAAGCCATGAGCTGGTCCATGGCGTTTTCGGAAAACCGGAACACACGTTTGCCCAGTTCGATATTGGTGGTTTCCATGAACCGGTTGGCCAGGAAGGGAATATCCTCTTTCCGTTCCCGCAGGGGCGGAATCCGGATGGTGAAATCGTTGAGCCGGTAAAACAGGTCCCTGCGAAATGCGCCGTCACGAACCGGTTCCTCAAGGTTCTGGTTGCAGGAGACCAGGACCCGGACATCCACATCAAAGGATTCGGACCCCCCCACCCTGAAGACCACCCGTTCCTGGAGAACCCTCAGCAGCTTGGCCTGGGCCCCCAGGGTCATGTTGGAAATTTCGTCCAGGAGAAGGGTGCCGTTCACGGCAGCCTCGAATTTCCCTTTTCGCTGCCGGACCGCACCGGTAAACGAGCCTTTTTCGTGGCCGAACAATTCGCTTTCAATCAGGGTTTCGGGAATCGCGCCGCAGTCCACTGCCACAAACGCACCCTTGGACCGGCGGCTCAGGTGGTGGACGGCCCGGGCCACCAGCTCTTTTCCGGAACCGGTTTCGCCGGAAATAATCACGGTAAAGTCCGATCCGGCCACCCGGTTCACCTTTGAAATGATCCGGTTCACCGCATCACTGGGACCCATCATTTTTTCCAGGGAAAAGGTTTCTTCGGCCTGGTCGGATAAATTTTTCAACTTCCGTTTCAGTTCCCCCTCTTTTACGGCCCGGTGCACCACCCGGATGACTTCGTGGTGCTCAAACGGTTTGCCGATATAATCGTGGGCCCCGGATTTCATCGCCTCTATGGCACCCTTGACCTCGGCATAGGCCGTGACAATGACAATGGGAAGATCGGGCAGGATTTCCCTGGTCCGCTGCATCACTTCCATCCCGTCCATGCCCGGCATCTTCATGTCCAGCAGCATCACATCCGGCTCTTTTTCCTGCATCCGCTCCAGGGCGGCCTTGCCGGTATTGGCGATCAGGGGCGTCCATCCCTCCTGTTCCATGAGATGGCCCAGAAGATCGCACATGTCTGTTTCATCATCAACGATGAGGATCTGTTTACTGCCGTGACGAATCATGGTGTTGCTCCTTAAAATGATGTCATTCCGATGTGTTATTCGTACGAATCATCCGGGTCTGCCATGAAATTCGCAGAGGATTCCGGCCATGTGAATAACAGGACAATATATTAACCTGTGTAAGGCGGGGCAAACGCATTTACATCTGGCCTGATTTTTTAATCCATAGGTTTCAGACACTTAAAAAGTTCGCATACGTTTCCTTGCGTTTGCGACAACGTCTAACCCACTGAAATTATTCATCCCGATTTTTATATGTGTTGACCCTGCTGCGTAAGGGCTTCGTATTATCGCTTTTATAATGTCAATTTTCGATTGCGGTTTTGTCAGGACTTATGCCGAAAAAACCTTGAAATACAGAAACACATCTGCTGTTGCTTGAGTCGTCTTTATGGCGATAGTTCCATGAATTAGTGGAGTTGATTCCATACTAACAAAAATAATACGCCCCTAAAAATTAAATAGCAAGTGCTTTTACTGGAAAAAACACGTAATTATTTTAATATATTATGTGGGTATCGCCGCTTTAGCGCTTCAAACGGAATTGATAATATTGCGCTCTTTATCGGCAGACATCTGCCATATTCTTTTCCGGGCAAAAGTCCGGAAAGGGGCTTAATAGACGCCTGGCGAAATTTTCAGCAAAGAAATCATTGTTCTGGAGAAAGCCCGGGTTCTGTGGTATTTCTGGCAATCATTTGAACGGCCGGGATATACACGGCAGCAGTATTATAAAGGAGTTGAAAACGGTGTGTTGCCGAAATACGGCAGATGCCGGACAGCATAAAGAACCATGACAGAAAAACGGAAAAACCAGGGCCGGACCATACAATCGGTTGAGCGGGCCATCAGCGCACTTCTTCTGTTTCTGGACGATGTAAAGGAACTGGGTATCAAAGACTTTTCCCGGGTGATGGGCCTGCCCAAACCCACCATTTACAGCCTGGTCAACACCATGGCCTCGCTCCAGCTTTTGGAGCAGAACCCTGAAAACAGCAAATACCGGCTGGGGCCGGTTGCCCTGCGCCTTGGCCTGCAATACGCCCGCCAGTCCGATCTGCTTTCCACGGTGTCGGTCTGGACGGAACGGCTCTGTTATAAATTCGGCAAGTCGGTTAATGTATGCATGCTTGTGGCAGGCCAGGCCGTTGTGGTGTACAAGGCCGATCCGGAACAGGTGGTGATCTCCTACCCGGATGTGGGGGCGGTGATGCCGTTCCATAATTCAGCCAACGGTAAGATCCTGCTGGCATTTTCAGAGCCGGATGCCAGGGATGAGATCCTGGCGGACTACACGTTTAAAAGAGCAACCGCCTTTACCATCACGGACAGGCAGACCCTGGATGCCGATCTGGAAAAAATCCGGAGCGAGGGCGTGGGGTTCAACCGCCAGGAAAGCATTACCGGGGTGCATGCGATTTCCGGCCCCATATTCAACCACAGCGGTGACATGGTGGCCTCTTTTGCCATTTCAGGGAAAACCGCATACTTTGAGGAAAATCAGGCACGGCTGATCGGGGAAGTTAAAAAAACCGCCCAGTCCATCTCCAGGCAGTTGGGATATTCGGAAGCGATTTACACTTGAGTGCCGGTTGTTTTTCCTTCTTCTTCACCGTCTCTGGGACAGGCCAGAACAAAAAGCTCTCCATAAGCGGGCCGGGTATCCATCAGCCTGTCCATGGGCCTGCCGGACCAATGGCAGACCATGGTCCGGATCACCCCGCTGTGGGTGACGGCCAGGGTGTTGCCTGACCGGTTTCGGGGTCCGGAACCGGCTTCCCTGCTGAAAAATCCATTGGCCCTGTGCAGCAGGTCTGCAAAGCTTTCCCCGCGCGGGGGGCGGTAACGGAAGATATCCCTGCCCCTTTGGGCAAACGGTTCCGGGAACTGCTGCCTGACCCGGTCAAACCTTAAATTTTCCCATTCCCCGAGATTGATTTCATTGATGCGCGTATCCCGGATAATGGTCCGGCCCGGGCAGGCCAGGGCTGCGGTTTGCCGGGCCCGTTCCAGGCCGGATACATATATCCGGTCAAACCTGATGTGATCAAATACGGGCTGCCAGGCCCGGGCCTGGTCCATGCCGGTGTTGTCCAGGCCGACATCGGTCTGCCCGATAAACCGACGCGTTTCATGGCCCCTGATCCGGCCGTGGCGCAGCAGAAAGAGCAGGGGGCCCTTAGCCGAGAATTTCCCGGAGAGGTCGGCCGATAATCGACTCGATCCGGGCATGTATGTACTGAGCAGTTTCAAGGCGCTGCATAATCCTTTGGCCGGCATGGGGGAAGTCCAATGCCTTTTGGCGGAATACCGTGGGGTAATCCAGGTCAAGTATATGGTTGCGGCAGAGCTTGTCCGCGAAAAAGACGATTTCCCTTTCCCCGGGGTCCGGTTCGGGAGCGTCCAGGGTCATATGGCTGCCCACAATGTCCGCCACCCCGGGAAACCCAAGACCGGCCAGGAACCTTTTTCCGGCGA
Source organism: Desulfobacter sp. (assembly GCA_036881925.1). GTDB lineage: Bacteria > Desulfobacterota > Desulfobacteria > Desulfobacterales > Desulfobacteraceae > Desulfobacter. The sequence continues at coordinate 24,262 of JBAJNJ010000019.1, read as the reverse complement.
GGGCATGGTGTGTCTGCCTGCGCTTGATATCGTGGAGCAGGGCTCCTGCCCGGACCAGGTCCGGGTCCAGCCCGGGCAGGAACCGGACCAGTGCCCTGCAAAGGGCCATGGCGGTTTTTTCCACCAGAAACAGGTGGGCCCGGATGTCTGTGTCGCCGTCAAGCTCATGATTGATGATGGAGAGGCATTCCTCCCGGTCCGGGATGTGGCGGCACCGGTACTTGGCCAGGGCAGCTTCATAAGCGTCGGGTGTGTCCGCATCCATGAGAATGCCCCGGTCATGGACGGAACGTTTTTTGACCGTCCCGGAAAACAGGATCTGTCTCAAGCGGGTGTCCGGCCCGGCGGTTTGGATCGCCGGGATGAGTCGTGCCGGAATCAGCGGGGGATGGCCGGGTGTGCCGTTGAACTCCGGGATCACGGGGCAGGAACTGTCGTTAATGAATGCCTTTAGGATCAGCCCGGGGGTTGCGGGCCGCACTGCCGGAATGTCCGCCGGCAGGAGGAAAAATCCCCGGCAGTCGGCGGGCAGGGCGGCAACCCCGGCACAAATGGAGGAAAACATGCCCGCATCATGGTCCGGGTTGAACACGGCCCTGGCCCCGGCATCGGTGACAACCGGTGCCAGCCGGTCATGGTGATGGCCTGTGACCACAATGATGTCCGGGATGCCGGCCCGGTGGAACAGATCAATGGCCGCCCGGATCATGGGAACGTCGCCCATGGGCAGCAACGGCTTGAACCGGCGCATGCGCGCGGAATACCCGGCGGCCGGGATCAGGGCGCAGATGCCCGGGGCGTCGGCATTGCCGGGAACCGGCATCATGCCGCAGGGGCTCCGTTCCTTTTGGCCCGTTCCAGGATGAGTTCTCCCACAATGCTGACGGCGATTTCAGCCGGTGTTTCCGCCATGATTTCCGTGCCGATGGGAGAATGGACTGCTTCCAGGGCGGTCCTGTCCACACCTTTTTCCATGAGGTTGGCATAGATCTGCTTCCGCTTCCTGCCGCTGCCGATCATCCCGATATAGGCGGCACGGGTATCCAGGGCCTGGGCCAGGACGGTCTGGTCGTGGAGATGTCCCCGGGTGAGAATGGCGATATAGGAATGGCCGTCAATATCCAGTCCTTCAAAGGCAGAGGCGAACTCCGGCACAGCCAGGACCTGTCGGGCATGGGGAAACCGGTCGGGATCGGCAAACTCTTCCCGGTCGTCAATGACCACGGTTGAAAAATCCACGGTATGGGCAAGCCGCCCCAACTGAAACCCCACATGCCCGGCCCCGAAAATATACAGGGTATCTCCCGGGGAAATGGTTTCCACCATGTATTCGTCAAGGCCGTAAAATTGCCGGAACGGGCCCGGGCCTGAAAACCTGAAATCGCTGATATCGGCCATCAGGGTTTTGGGCAGGAGGGCGGCTGCCTGGTCCGGGGCGGTCTCCGATACCAGGACCGGATCCCCGGGACGTCCCCCGGTAACCCGGGTGATGATAAGGATTTTTTTCCTTTTGGACTCAAGGTCGGCCAGGGATTGATAGGTACGGATCAGTTCCTGTGAAAACGGGGGCACAAAGCTGCGGAGCCAGAGGGTCATGCCCCCGCCGCAGATCATGTCCATGTCCGCTTTGATCTCGTTGTCCAGAGTGAAATCCATGACCTTGCTGCAGGGTACATCCAGCATGGCGGTGCAGGCTTCCATGACCCGGGCCTCCACAAGCCCGCCCCCGATGGTGCCGGCAATGGTTTTGTCTTGCCTGACCAGCATCCGGCTGCCCGAGGTCCTGGGGGTGGAGCCTTTGTGGCCGATGACCGTGGCCAGGGCAAAGGGCCGGGATGCGGCCATGAGGCAGTTGATTTCCTTGGAAAGTGTTGTCATCTGTTTTCCCTTTGTATGTTCCGTTTTGTTTGTTGAGGAATTACTTGCCGAAGCTGCAGGCCGGGAACCGGCAGTCCCTGCAGTTGGCGCAGAACCCGCCGTGGCCCATGCGGATGATGTCTTCCCGTTCAAGGGTTTCCCCGGCAAGTACGGGCGGCACCACCAGATCAAAGATCGAGGCCCGGTGGTACATGACGCAGCCGGGCAGTCCCACCACGGGAATATCCCCGATATAGGCCAGCATGAACATGGCCCCGGGCAGGACCGGCGCGCCGTATGTCACGACCCGGCCGCCTGATGCCCGGATCGCCGCCGGGGTGAGGTCGTCCGGATCCACGGACATGCCCCCGGTTACGGCAATGAAGTTTGCACCGCCGGCAATGAGGTCCCGGATGGCTGCCACGGTCATGTCCATGTTGTCGGACACCACCCGTTTTTCCATGATCCTTGATCCCAGGTCCCGGAACTTGGCTGCCACCACCGGGCCGAACCCGTCCCGGATTCTCTGGTGAAAGACTTCCGAGCCCGTGACCACCAGACCCACATCACAGGATTTAAAAGGGGCGACCCGGATAATGGGGCCGTGTTCCCGGCAGGCGGCTTCGGCGGCGGCCACCTGTTTTTCGGGAATGGTCAGGGGCACCACCCGGGTGCCGGCAAGATCCTGGTCCGGTGCAACGGCCTGGCCGGTGTGCAGGGTGGCGAAAATCACGTCCGGGACGGAGTTGAGTGCATACAGCCCGTCCACGTTGATTTTCAGGAGACCGTTTCGGTCGGCCTTGAAGCCGACTTTGCCTTCGCTGGGCTCGCTGATGGTGACATGGCCTCCCATGGCGGCCCTGGCGATTCTCAGGGCGGCCTCATCCTCGTGCACCTCGTTTTTAAGCCCGGCCACATAGACCCGCTCCTTGCCCATATCCAGGAGGATGGGAACATCTTCGGGAGCCACGATATGGCCTTTTTTGAATTGGGGTCCTTTGAACAGGTCCGGAACGATCCGGGTGATGTCGTGAAGCAGGACTTTGCCGACGGCATCCTGCACAGGGATGGATGTTACCTTTTCTTTTTCATAATACTTCATGAGGTCCCTCTTTTCGGGCAGGCGGCTGGGGAATCCGGTTGTCCCGGATCAGCCGCTTGCCAAGATAGGTGTTTTTCAGTGTAAAGGCCCGGGTTCTGATTCTTCCCAGGTCCAGGCCGCCCGTGTCAAGCGCTTTTCTCAGGGCAGGGGCGTTTTCAAGGGCGGCAACGGCCTGGCCGGCCGCAGCCGTTTCTTTGGTTTCCAGGGTGATGTCGAGCCGGGGAACGGTGCTGCCCGCGCTGATGGCGGCAGTAAAATCCACCACCCCGGGGATGGCGAACAACACATCATCCAGGTCTGCCATGGCCAGGGGAGCTTGTTGGTCCGGCCGGATGGTTTGGGCCTGGCGGTTTTTCACCCGGTCCAGCCGGGCAAAGGGGCTGCCGCAGGCACAGGGCCGGTCCAAAAGCCGGGACATGTCCCCGGTCCGGTACCGGATCAGGGGCATGGCCTGCCGGTCCAGAGTGGTGAGGACAATTTCCCCCCAATGTCCCGGGGGCAGTGCGGTGCCGGTTTCCGGGTCCACGATTTCCACCAGCAGGTGGGGATGGCGGATGTGAAGGCCTTCCTGGCAGGGGCATTGGATGGCCCCGCCAAAACCGGTTTCGGTCAGGCCGTAATGGGACAATACCCGGCACCGGAACAATTGCTCAACCCGGCGGGCCAGGGCCGGGCTGACATAATCGGCTGTAAGGATAATAAACGGGATGCCGGGCACGTCCCGGCCGGAGTCTGCCAGGGCCTCGCCCAGGGCCAGGATCTGAACGGGCATGCCGATGACCAGGCTGGGCCGGTAGTCCAGGATGGCGTCCATGGCCGGCGGGACAGCAATGACGGGGCCGTGGACCAGGGGCCGGGCCCCGGCGTTTTCCATGGCATCCCGGATCAGGTCCCCGGCGGACAGGGGCGTGGCGCCGGGAACAAAAATCAGGCCGGTGTGGCCCGGGGCCATGAGGGTGGCCAGGATGGCCCGGAAAAAATCCCGGGTCTCCATGAGTTCGGCCCGGGTGAAAAAAAGCCGCTTGGGCCGGGCTGTGGTGCCGGATGTTTCCAGGGTAAAGATCCGGTCGGCCTCGCCCTGGGACAGGCAGGCAAATCTTGGGCCCCCTGCGCCGAGGTCGGCGGGCCGGGTAAAGGGAAGTGCGGATAGATCGGAACGGGTGCGGATTTCCCGGGGGTCTATCCCGGAAAGACCGTGGCTATAAAACCGGCTGCGGGCCTTGGCCCATGCCAGGGTGCGGCCCAGGGCGTCTGCCTGGAACCGGGCCAGGCCGGCCGGGTCTGGATGGTACGGGTGCCCAATGATTTGCTTGTTGACCTGACCGGTGGCCTGATCGATAGTCCAGGCATCAAGAAATAGGGCGCGGGGGGGTGTCATTTCCGGTAAAGTCCTTTGCCGTCGGCCCGGGTCAGGTTGTAAGCGCAGAACGGTATCAGCCGTCCGTCCGGGGAAACCGCATGGATACAGCAACCTTTGAGCCGTTCCAGATCCAGGTTCCACACATCCTGGAACGCCATGCCCGACACGGTGAACATGCCCTGTTCTGCCTGGCGGATAAACCGGTCCAGGTCGTTTTCATCCCCATCCGGTGAGGCTGGCCGGGCCGGGGCCTGCCAGTGCCGGACCACCGAGGCCCTGGCTTTTCGGGCACCCTGCTCGGCCGGCGCCGGGGTGCAGCAGGCCGTGTCAAAAATCGTCAGGGCCCGGGGCGGTCCGGTATCGGACCGGATAAATTTGCCGGTAAAGGCGCACAAGGCATGTTCGCAGGAGGAGGGCTTGAAATCTGCTGCCCGGAATATGCCCCGGGTCTGGGTCTCGATGTGGGCCAGTATTTCCGGGATGGTGATCCGGTCCCGGTCTGACGGGGCCGCCCCATGGCGGCCAAAAAAGCTGACGGGCTGGAAATGCACCCCCCTGACATTGGGGGCGTTTTCCAGGCCGAATTCAAGGATGGGGCCGATGTCTTGGATGTTGATTCCCGGCACCAGGGTGGGCACGAGAATGACCCCGATTTGGTTTTGGGCGCAGGCCCTGACAGCGGCCTGCTTGATCTCGAACAACGGCTGGTTCCGCAGGCGCTGGTATACCCTGTCGCTGACCCCGTCAAACTGGAGAAATATTGAAGATAGCCCGGCCGCTTTCAGGGCCGGTGCCAGGGCCGGGTCCCGGGCCAGGGCCAGACCGTTTGTGTTGACCTGGACAAACCCGAACCCGGTCTGCCTGGCCGCGGCAATGATCTGGGGCAAATCTTTTCTCAGGGTGGGTTCCCCGCCTGACAACTGGAGGTTGGCGTCCGGGCTGACCTGGTATACCCGGTCCAGTAGCCGGGACAGGGTGTCCATATCCGGGTCAGGGGGGCGCTTGTCCGGCGGGGAATCGGCGGATGCACCGGCAAAGCAAAAAGTGCAGTCCAGGTTGCAGCGGGCCGTGATGTCCAGAACGGCTGTGCAGGTGTGCTGGCCGTGCTCCGGGCAAAGGCCGCAGTCAAAGGGGCAGCCCGCCTGTACCGGGGTCATGTTGAACCGCTTTTGGATGGGGATTTTGGGCCGGGTCCACTGGGCGTAAGAGGCCTTTCCCTGCCAGATTTTGGTTTTGAACGTCCCATGTTCCGGGCAGGTCTTTTCCTGGAAGATCTGGTCGCCCTCAATGGTATGCCGGGCCTCGATGCGGCCCAGGCAATCGGGGCACAGGCTTTGGGTGCGGTATTCAGGATATTCCGACATGGTCATGCATCCGGGTCTGCCGGGTCAATTCCGTTTTCCGCCAGAATTTCCAGGAGTCGGTCATGGGCCCGGGACAGCAGGGTGCCGCATCGTTCCGGGTCCATTTGGGGGTAGAGCGGCCCTGTGATGTCGCCGCAGGCCGTGGCTTCGCCGCTCAGGGTTCTGAAGTCGGTGATAAAGGTGTCCCGGAGAAGCGCGTCCAGATCCGGGTCATCGGGGACGTACAAGGACAGGATGCAGATTCCGGCGGAAAGAATGCCGCAGGTTCCGCCCTTTGATCCTTGTCCCAGGCAGAGTCCCCTGGCAAAATTGACCAGGTCCGGGTTATCCCGGTCCATGAGGTCCAGGACCAGCCTGACCATGATCTGGCTGCAGCACAAGCCCTGGCGGTGAAGTCTTAATATGTCGATATTGTCCATTTGGGTATGTCCGTCAGTTTTCAGGGTAATTGGGGTTTGTCTGCGATGACCATGCAGTATCCGGGCTTAAGGACTCCCCGGCGGCACTGGCCGGCAAGGCCTGTGTCCATGATGTTGCCGGTGAGCTGCGCCCAGAACCGGTCCAGGCTGCCGTGCCTGAATACCATCTCACAGGCCATCTCCTTGAGCAGGCGGGTATGGTCTTCCATGACCCGTATCCTGAACCCTGCATTTTCAATTGCCGCGGCCAGGGCATCCAGGGTCAGGGCCCCGTCCAGGCAGGTCACGGGCGCGGCCGGCCGGGGTGTGACAGCTTCCCGGGGCGGGACCCGGGGCAGGACCCGGGGCAAGATAAGATCGGTGAGCACCAGGCTGCCCCCGGGTTTGAGAATGGTGAAAAAGCCGTGAAGGCAGGCCTGCTTGTCCGGCACAAGGGAGAGCACGCATTCGCAGAAAATGCCCTGGAATTGCTCCCTGCCAAAGGGCAGGGCCTCCAATCTTGCGGCGGCTGCCGGGAACCTTCCGTATGCCATGCCCTGGTCCAGGCGGTTGGGATCGGCATCCAGGCCCAGGGCAAAAAGGCCTTTGTCTTCTCTTAAAAACCGCGGGGTCGCACCCCAGCCGCAGCCTGCATCCAGGATGGGGTCCATGCCGTTAAATTTGCAGATCCCAAGGGCCTTGCGGGTGAGTGCCAGGCCGCCTGGCCTGTTGACCCGCAGATTTTCCGGGCAGGCGTCGGGCAGGGCTGCCGGACTACTTGTCTTCAAGGATCTGCTCCACTTCCGCCATCCGGGTTTGGCTCAGACGGCTGCTGATGAACACGGTGCCGCAGTCCGGGCACTGGGGCAGGTCCACGTCAAATTTTGATCCCAGGTAGGTCACGTGGCTCTTGTAAAACACAAGTGCACTGCCGCAGGTGCCGCACCGGATATCCGGGTCATGATCGTCGGACACCTTTCCCGGAACACGGGCCGGGGGCGGGACCACCTCCATGCGGTGGGCCCAGGCCTCCCTGACCCGGAACCCATCGTCCGTATCCGTGAATTCCACCCAGAAACAGACCGTGCCGGGCCTGAAACAGGTGATCCGGGTGTTTCTTGACGCATGGGAGAAAAACGGAAGCCCTTTGGTTTCAAATTGGGAGAGCACGGCCTGGACATCGGACAGGAGGATGAACCGGTCTTCCATGGATGCCAGGAGATCCGGGGGCACCACAACAAATTTGCCCGATGGGGTGGCCGTATCCGGATCCGGGGTGTTGTGGGTTGCCCGGCCTGCTGCCAGGTTTGCCCGGAACCGGGCCCGGTTCATCCGCCGCCGGGAAAACCCGGGGTCGGGCCTGGCCTCATATTTATGGCCAGGACTGGGAGCTTCCGTGTCCGGCCAGAACAGGTCCAGGATATGGCGGGCGGTTTTGCCCTCCCTGGCCAGCCGGTCCCGGCACATGGCGCAGTAGGCAATATAATCGTGGCCTGACTGGGTGGCCCGGTTCCGGATAATGGTGCGGGCCAGATCCGGATTGGCGTTAAAAGTGAGTCCACCGAACCCGCAGCACTCGGTGAGCTCTCCAGAGGCCTCCAATTCGCTGATATTGATCCCGGCAGTTGTGGCCAGATCCCGGACGGCAGATCTGACACCCGGGTCTTCCCGGGCCGTGCAGGGATCGGCAACGACAGCCGTATATCCTTCCTGCACCATGGCCGGGGCAAGGCCTGCATGGGCCATGACCCGGTAAAGGGACTGGACTTTCTCTTTGGGGATGGCGGTTTCCAGCATCCGGCTGCAGGCGGTGCAGGCCGTGACCACATGGGGCCGGCCCCAGTTCTCCCACAACCGGGTGAAGGTATCCTGCATTTCCCGGAACAGTTCGGATTTTCCGGCCCAATGGGCGGGTGCCCCGCAGCACCCCGTGACAATACCGGTGGCAGGTTCCTGCTCCTTAAGCCATTCATAGGCCATGGCCGCCTGTGCAGGAGCCGACCCTGTGAGCTGGCAGCCCGGGAAGAACAGGACCTTTGACAGGTCTTGTCCCGGGGCATGGCCGGCGAAAAAACAGTCCGGGGTCATGGCATGGGCCATTTCCGCCAGGGCAAACTCATGGGCGGATGCGGGCATCCGCTTTTCCCGGTTCATTTCCTGCCGGGCCTGGCGGCAAAGGTCTGCCATGGAAAAATCATTGGGACAGACCGTTTGGCAAAGGCCGCACAAGGTGCAGGAGTTGATCAGTGTATTGGCCTTGCGTTCGCCCATGACAATAGAGAGGTTGTTGTAGATCTCCCTGGCATACCGACCGGGAAAGCCGTTGAACGCTTCCATATAGGTGTTGCAGGCCCGGATGCACCGGGAGCAGTCGCACTGGTGGCACCGGGCCGCTTCTTGGGCGGCCAGGGCCGGGTCGATTTGCGTACCGGCCCCGGCAGCGTCAAGCTGCTCCCGGAGGCCGGTCCCGGGCATGGGGCTGACCCGGGAACGGTCGGTGTCCAGCCGGGTGGCAAAAGGACCTTCCCTGTCCCGGCCCGCGTCAAGGGAAACCCCTGACAGGACCCGGTCAATGGAGGTGGCGGCCTTCCTGCCCTGGAAGGCAAAGGAGACAGGGGCGTGGCGGGCGGTGACCCTAAGGCCGTCACGGGAAAATCCGCCGTAAAAGGTGCTGGATTGGCCGGACCTGAGGGAGAACAGATCAATGTCTTCAATGTCCTGGGGCAGCCCGGGTCCGCCGTCCGCATCCAGGCCCAGGAACAGGGCGTGGAATTCCTTGGCCCGGCCCTGGAATGCCTTAAAGTCCGTGCCAGTGACAAGGGTGGCCCCGAATTTTTGGAGCCGTTGGATTTCCCCGTCCAGGACCGCCCGGGGCAGGACGTCCGGGTCCAGGCGTGCCAGGTGGCCCCCCAATTGGTCCTGGTGTTCAAACAGCGTGACCCTATAGCCCTTGAGGCTGAGGTCCCAGGCCGCAACCAGGGAAGCAGGGCCGCTGCCCCAGATGCCCACGGTTTTGTCCTTGGGCGGCGGAGAAAAGTATTTTTTCTGCCGGGTTCTTGCCCGGGCGCAGGCCTGTTCCAGGCTGCCCATGGCAAGGGCCTGGTCAACAGATGTCCGGATACAGGCCGCTTCGCAGGGGTGGTCGCAGGTCCGGGAGAGGATTTCGGGCAGGGGAAGGCTTTTTTCAAGGACCTTAAAGGCCTTGTCCACGGCTTTTTTTGCCATGTGGGCCATGAATGCTTTGACATCCACATGAAAGGGACAGGCCGCAGTGCAGAATGCCGGCTCCTCCTGGATACACCTCTCCTCGAACCGTGTCAGGGTTTGTTTTTCCATAACAGGTTCTCCAATAGGCGTTCCGCCGGCAGATGATGGCCTGCCGGCGGAAATAACAGGACAGGGTTACAGGGCCTTGAGTCCCTCCAGGACCTTATCCGGGGTGGCGGGCAGCCGTTTGACCCGGACCCCGCAGGCATTGTAAATGGCGTTGATCACAGCGGCATGGGGGGACGTCAGCGGCAGTTCACCCACGCCGGCCGCACCGAACGGGCCGTGCTCCCTGGGGGTTTCCACATAGAGCAGCTCAATGTCGTCGGGAATGGCTTTGATATAGGGAAAGCCCGCCCCCCGCATGGTGGCGTGCTTTTTAATGTCTTCGTAATCCTCGGACAGGGCCAGGCCGATACTCTGGGCCAGGCCGCCGTACATCTGGCCGTCCACCAGGAGCTGGTTGTTGATGGTGCCCACGTCAGACACGGCCGTGACCTTGGTGAGACTGGTCTTGCCCGTGGCGATTTCCACGCAGGCCTCGGCCATGAACACCCCGTACATGTATACGGCAAAGGGACTGCCCTGGCCGTTTTCATCACAGTCCGTGGCCGGTGCGGTCCAGGCGCCGGTGTATTCCAGGGGGATGTTTTCCGCTTTCATCTCCTCATACGTCCGGAAACTGCCGTCGCTTTTCCGCATGGCGCCCATGAGCAGTTCGCAGGCCGCCTTGATGGCCTGGCCTGTGACCACCTGGGAGCGGGAACCGCCCGCGGGGCCGGAGTTGGGGGTGACGGCGGTGTTGTTCATGACCAGTTTGATCCGGTCCGGGGAGATGTCCATGGGCCGCAAAGCTTCGTGGGCCGTGCCAAGGGAGCCCATGTCCGCGCCCTGGCCGTGGTCTTCCCAGGAGTTGAACAGGGTAATGGTGTTGTCTGCATTGAGCCGGACCCGGGCCTCGGACCCGTCCGGGCCGTCCAGGCCGCAGCCGTATACGCCGAGGGAGATGCCCACCCCGTGCTTTTCCGTGTCTGTTGAGTTTTTCGCGGCAGCTTTTTTGGCGGCCTCATACCTGGGTTTGAGACGGTCGAACATTTCCGGAAAGCTTAAGGCGTCCGGGGCCTGGCCCGTGGGGGTTGTGGACCCTTGCCGGTAGACATTTTTGTATCTCAGGTCAAAGGGGTCCATGCCCAGTTGTTCCGCCAGGATGTCCATGAGCACTTCGGAGGAAAACTCGCTCTGGGGGGAGCCATAGCCCCTGAAGGCCGATCCCCAGGCATGGTTGGTGCAGACGGTCCGGCCCTCGCCCCGGATACTGGGGATGTTGTATCCGGCCCCGATGCACTGGGCGCCGCGAAGGGTGAGAAGATCGCCGAATTCCGAGTAGGGTCCGTGGTCCACGGTCCAGTCGCTTTCCATGGCTTTGAGGGTGCCGTCCTTGTCCGCGGCCATGCGCAGGTTGATAAAGAAGGGGGAGCGCTTGCCCGTGTAGGTCTGCTGCTGGTACCAGGTGTAGTTGAGGAACACGGGTTTGCCCGTGGCCATGGCAGCCGCGCCCACCAAGGCTTCCATGGTGGGGGAGAACTTGTAGCCGAATGTGCCGCCGGCCGGGTTCTGGACCAGGGCGAGTTTTTCCGGGTCAATGCCCAGGCCCGGTGCGATCATGGCATGGTGGAGATGGATGCCGATGGATTTGGAGTGGATGGTCAGGGCGCCGTCCTCGCCGGGATAGGCAAATCCCACATCCGGCTCAATGGGCATATGGGGCTGGCGGCCCACGTAGAAGTCGTCTTCCGCCACCACATCGGCGCTGTCAAAGAGGGGGGCGGTGTCCGCTCCTTTTTTGACTTTCTGGATGTAGTAAACGTTGGGGGTGCCGGGGTGGATTTCCATGGCGTCTTCGGCCATGGCCGCAGGCGCGCTCATGTATTCGGGCAGGGGTTCCAGTTCCACCCTGACCTTTGCGGCGGCTGCCTTGGCGTTCTTTTCCGTGTCCGCGCAGACAATGGCAATGGCGTCCCCGTACTGGAAGATTTTTTCATCGCAGAGAATGGGCCGCTCCCAGCCGTCGCCCTTGTTGGACGGAAAGGTGATCAGGCCGGTGATCCTGTTCTTGCCTTTGACGTCCTTGTGGGTGACCACCTTGTAAACGCCGGGCATAGTCTCGGCTTCGGTGGTGTCAATGGCCGTGATATTGGCATGGGAGACCTCGGCCTGGACCAGGGCCAGGCGAAGGGTTTCGTCGGGCATTTTAATGCCCAGGTCAGCCCCGTAGTCGCAGGTGCCCGTGACCTTGGCCACGGCCGAAGGCCTTGGGAATTTGGTGCCCCAGATTCTGCCGTCTGCCGGTACCTTGAACATGAGGTCATCCATGCGCATCCGGCCGTTCATGACATGTGCCGCGTCCATGACCGCGTCTACCAGTTGCTTGTAACCGGTGCAGCGGCAGGCGTTTCTGTACTTCTGGAACCAGTCCCGGATATCCTCCCGGGTGGGATCGGGGGTGGTGTCCAGCAGGGCCTTGGCAGACACAATGAAACCGGGGGTGCAGAATCCGCACTGGGCGCCGCCGTGGGCGATCCATGCGGCCTGGATGGGGTGCAGGTTGTCCGGTGTGCCGATCCCTTCCACCGTGGTGATCACGGAATCGTCAGGCACCCGTTTCATCTTTGTGACACAGGACCTGACCAGTTTGGAATTCAGGATGACGTTGCAGGCCCCGCACTGGCCCTCGCCGCAACCCACCTTGACCCCGGTCAGGTAAAGGCTGTCCCTTAACACAGAAGACAACATGTCGTTGTCGTTGACAAAAACGGTTCTCTGGATACCGTTGACCATAATCGTTTTACTGATCATCTGATGCTCCTTTCCCGAATGTGCTGGAACCGATACCCCGAGCGGCACATTCTTTGAAAACATGAATTGGTTTTTGCCTGCTCCTGCGGGTCTACCTATAACCATTGTCACATTAAGTCAAGTTAAGTTGTGATATGCATTTGTTGATATTTAAAATGTGAACAAGTGGTCTTATAAAAACTATAAATAACAAGTATGTCTGCCTGCCGGGACAGGCGCAGAAATGAAAATTGATTAAATGCCGGAAATACGATAGGTTGAAATTCCTTTTTCCGGAAACGGGCGGCATGTCCGGAACAGGTTTATTTTCCAGGGATTCGCCAGGGCCGGGGGCCGGCCGGAAGAGATGGGTCAGATGGATATTATCAAATTCGCAATTCCCGAAATCATTTTTGGACGGGGAAGCCTGAACCATGCAGGCCAGTGCGCCCTTCGCCTGGGAGCTAAAAAAGTGTTCCTGGTGAGCGATACGGGTATTGAAGAGGCCGGGTGGCTGGAGCGGCTCATGAATATCCTGAAAAAAGACGGCATCGAATGGGTGTATTATCCGGGGGTGACTTCCAACCCCAGGGATTTCCAGATCGAGCAGGGCGCGGAACTTTACCTGAAAAACAATGCGGACGTGATTATCGCCATCGGCGGGGGCAGCCCCATGGATACGGCCAAGGGCATTGCCATCCTGGCCAGCAACGGGGGACGGATACGAGACTATGAGGGGGCAAACCGGGTGGCCCGGCCTTTGCCGCCCATGGTGCTGATCACGACCACTGCGGGCAGCGGATCGGACATTTCCCAGTTCTGCATTATCACGGACATGGAACGAAGTGTAAAGATGTCCATTATCAGCCGGACCCTGGTGCCCAACATCTCCATTGTGGACCCGCTGATCCTGCGGACCAAAAGCGAGACCCTGATCATCCAGAGTGCGGCGGACGCCCTGGCCCATGCCGTGGAAGCCTATCTTTCCGTGATTGCTTCGCCCTTCACCCGGATGCACTCCCTTAAAGCCATTGAACTGATTCACAACCATTTGAAAACCGCTGTGGACACCCGTTCCCTGGATGCCCTGGAGCAGTTGAGCATTGCCGCTGTTTCGGCTTCCATTGCCTTCAGCAATGCCAGCCTGGGCGCGGAACATGCCCTGGCCCATTCCCTGGGTGGCCATTTTGACCTGCCCCACGGGGCTGTACATCCCATTCTCCTGGCTGCAGTGATGCGGCACAACCTGGACGGGTGCACGGATAAAATGGCGGACATCGGCCGCATCATCCTCGGCCAACAAAAGGGATCGGACCGTCGCACCGCCCTTGCCGGCATTGACCGGCTGGTGGCATTCTTTTCGGATTTCCCGGTTTCCCTGCGGCTCCGGGACGAGGTGGGGGAAGAGGGACATGCCTTTCTGGATCCCATTGCCCGGATGGCCATGAAGGATGTCTGTTGCCTGACCAACCCAAAACCCCTGACCCATGAGGCGTTGCTGGGGATCTGCGAGGAGGTGTGGTAATGGGCGGTTTTACAACCCTTGAAGACCTGGTGGGAATTGAACACTGCAAACTGGGATTTTACCAGGAACTCCAGCAGAAAGTGGCCCAGCTTAAAAATTCAAACCTGAAACTTGAGGAAAAACGCAAGGAAAACCAGGCCCTGCTGGACGGGATCACGGACCTGATGATCGTGCTGTCCGAAGACCTGGTGGTCCAGCGGGTCAACCATGTGTTTTCCAAATGGTACCCGGGCACCGATCCCGTGGGCATGCCCTGCCACAAGATCCTGCGGAACGCGCCTGGCCGGTGCACGGATTGTCCGGCGGTCAAGGCCCTGGACCGGAACGAGGTGGTCAAAGACCTTGTGATTTACAAGGTCAACGGCAGGTACCGGCAGTACGAGATCATTGCCTCTCCTTTGAAAACAGATCCGGCCGGGGAACGGCAGGTGCTGGTATTCAAACGGGATGTGACCCTTGAAAAAGAATACCAGGCCCAGTTCCGCCAGGCCGAGAAAATGGCCACGGTGGGCACGCTTGCCGCGGGGGTGGCCCATGAGATCAACAATCCCCTGACCGCGATTGACGGGTTTGCCCAGGGGCTGACGCGGCGGCTGGGAAAGATCCAGGGCCGTATTGACCCGGAGCTTGAGCAGGAATTTGCCGAATATACCGCCACCATCATCAAGGAGTCCGGCCGGTGCCGGGACATTGTCCAGACGCTTCTGACCTTCAGCAGGCCCAAAGCAGCCAGCCTGAGCCCGGTGGACCTCAATGCCTGCGTGGCCGACACCCTTTTCATTCTCAAACACCATTTCAAGCGGCGGCAGAAGATCGTGATTCAAACCGACCTGGTCGAGGCCCTGCCTTTGATCCGGGGAGATGAATCCCAGCTCAAACAGGTGATCATTAACCTTTTGACCAACGCGTTTGACGCCGTTGGAAATGAGGGTTCCATACACATTACCACCGGGACGGATAAAAACGGGGTTGTCCGGCTGGAGATCCGGGACAGCGGCTGCGGCATTCCCCTGGAAGACCAGGACAAGCTTTTTGAACCGTTTTTCACCACCAAACCCGTGGGCACGGGCGTGGGCATCGGGCTGTCCACCTGCTACGCCATTGTCAAGAGCCACAACGGGGATATTTTTGTCCAGAGTCGCCCGGGCAAGGGCGCTGTCTTTACGGTCACCCTTCCGGAGATGTCGCACTGATGTCCACAGAAACGTACAATATCCTGGTCATTGATGATGAAGAACCCATCCGCCGGCTGCTGCAAAAGGAGCTTGCCGGTGACGGGTGCAGGGTGCGGGCGGCGGAAAACGGCAGCCAGGGGTTTGAGATGGTCCGCAGTTATTGGTTTGACGTGGTCCTGCTGGATCTCCGCCTGCCTGACGTGGAAGGGCTTGACCTGCTGATCCGGATCCGGGAGTCTGCGCCCGACTGCGAGGTCATCATGATCACCGGGCACGGGGACATTGACACGGCCGTGGACGCCATGAAGCTGGGAGCTTACGACTTTATCCGCAAACCTTTTAACCTGGACCGGCTGGGACTTATCGTGGAAAAGGCCCACCAGCGGGTGGTCCTGTCCCGTGAGAATGCCGCGCTCCGCCACAGTGCGGGCAGCAGCGGTACGCCGGTCACCTTCATCGGCAAGTCCGGGGCGGTCAAGGAGGTGGCCTTTCTGGCACACAAGGTGGCCCCGGCAAGGATTCCGGTCCTGATCACGGGAGAGTCGGGTGTGGGCAAGGATGTGGTGGCCAGGATGATCCACCAGCGGTCTGCCTGCGCGGCCCGGCCCATGATCGCCAAAAACTGCGCCTCCCTGCAGAAGGAACTGGCCAGGAGCGAGTTGTTCGGCCATGTCAAAGGGGCGTTTACCGGGGCCACCCAGACCCGGGACGGACTCATGGCCTTTGCCCATGAAACCACCTTGTTCCTGGATGAGATCGGGGAGCTGCCCATGGCGGTCCAGGCCTCCCTGCTGCGGGCCCTTGAAACCCAGTCCTACCGGCGGATCGGCGAAAAGGACGAACGGAGTGTCTCGGTCCGCTTTGTCTTTGCCACCAACCGCCGCCTGGCCGAAGAGGTATCGGCCGGCCGGTTCAACGAGGCGTTTTTCCACAGGATCAATGCATTTACCATAGAGATTCCCCCGTTGCGGGAGCGCCGGGAGGATCTGCCCCTGCTGGTGGATTATTTCCTGACCACCCTGAGCCCGGACAAAAAACCCCTCCGGGTGACGGACAATGCCATGGACGCGATTTTCCAATACCAGTGGCCGGGCAATGTCAGGGAACTGCGCAACGTGATCGAACGCGCCATCATCCTTGCGGAGAACAGCCTTGTCACCCAGCGCTGCCTGCCCCGGGAGCTTGTGGAAGGCTCTCGTGAAGAGGCTTCCCCCCTGTCGCTTGCCTCGGTGGAGCGCCGGCACATCACAAAGATGCTGGACTATTTTGAGGGCAACCGCAGGAAAACCGCCGATGTCCTGGGCATCAGCCGCAAGACCCTTTACCGGAAACTCTCGGGTTACGCATCCGAATAATCCTTGGGGACAAAACGTCCCTTTCCGGGAAATCCATGGGGCATTATGACCCATGTCCTGTATTCCCGTAGTATCTCTTTAAATATCAAACGATTGTCACCTGTCATGTACTTTTTTCCACATGCCGGACCGGGCGTATACGGATGGCTGCCGGGACAAAACAACTCCTGTTCCTTCAGGGTGAAAATACGTAACTATTTGAAATAAAAAGGTGAAGCTGGGTTGGCATATCCTTTGCTATTTAGGGGGAAGGATGGCAACAGGGTCATCTGCGGAGCAAGCTCCCGGCAGCCCCGGCGCCGGGGATGGTCACTTAAGCGCATTAAGCAAAGGATGGTAGAGTTATGGCAATACAAGAGCAAGTTTATGGCTATTTTATCCCCAGCGTCACCCTGATCGGCATCGGCGCCAGCAAAGAGATTCCCGCTAAAATTAAAGCACTGGGCGGGGAAAAGCCCCTGATTGTGGCAGACAAAGGTATTACGGCCGCAGGCATCACCGGCCAGGTCACGGACAGCCTGTCCGCCGCGGGCATGGAAAGTGTCGTGTACGACGATACCGTGCCCAACCCCACGGACGACAATGTCCATGCCGGTGTTGAGAGCTATAAAGCCAACAATTGTGATTCCCTGATCACCCTGGGCGGCGGCAGCGCCCATGACTGCGGCAAAGGCATCGGGCTTGTGGTGGCCAACGGCGGCACCATCCATGATTATGAAGGGGTGGACCAGTCCACCAACCCCCTGCCGCCTTATGTGGCGGTCAATACCACGGCCGGCACCGCCTCCGAGATGACCCGGTTCTGCATTATCACCGACACCCGCAGAAAGGTAAAAATGGCCATTGTGGACTGGCGGGTCACCCCGGGAGTGGCCATTGACGATCCCATGCTCATGGTGGGCATGCCCCCTGCGCTGACCGCCGCCACAGGCATGGATGCCCTGACCCATGCGGTGGAAGGGTATGTGTCCACCATTGCCAATCCCATGACCGATTCCGCTGCGGAAAAAGCCATTGAACTCATTGCAACACATCTGCGCCCGGCAGTGGCCAACGGCGAGGATATCGAAGCCCGGGAAGGCATGTGCTTTGCCCAGTACCTGGCCGGCATGGCGTTTAACAATGCCAGCCTCGGCCATGTGCATGCCATGGCCCACCAATTGGGGGGCTTCTATGACCTTCCCCATGGAGAATGCAATGCCATTCTCCTGCCCCACGTCAGCCGTTTCAACCTGATCGCCAGAATAGACCGGTTTGTAAGGATTGCCGAGTTGATGGGGGAGGATACAAGCGGAAAAGCACCACGGGACGCGGCCGAACAGGCCCTGACCGCGATCCGGAAGCTTTCCGGGGACATTGGTATCCCCGCCGGGCTGATTGCGCTTGGCAAGCGTTACGGCAAGGAGGTCAGCGCCAAGGATATTGACGTGATGACTGCCAATGCCCAGAAAGACGCCTGCGGCGCGACCAACCCGCGCAGACCCACGGATGAGGATGTGGCCGCCATTTACAAGGCTGCCCTCTGATTCCGGCATTTGTCACTGCCTGCTCCCGTTACTCCCGGCCGGGGTGGTCCCGGCCGGGGGTAACTCCCCCTTTGTGTTGTGCCTTCTTTCCTTATATATTACTCCGGCAATTAAATAGGTGACCCAGCATAAGTGATTTTGGGATGCCTGAAATAATTTTTAATTCTCTGTGGCAATTTTTTAATTGGTTAATGGCGTCCGATAGGGGGACAACAGTTAACCGGTGAACAACTTGGGATGGATATATCGAATTTTTAATGGATTTTTGTCCGGATGGTAATTTTACTGACCCTTGATCGCGTCGTCGCCGTTCCTCCATCATTGGCACAACTATCCAGGTTCTTTTTAAAAAATTAGGAAAGGGAAAGGTGGCGGACGTAATAGTTACTGTGAATCAACCCGGGGTAATTTCGTATTACCCCGGGTTTTGTCTTATGCAGGTCCAATCGTTATACTTGCTCTTTTGAGGGGCGCCTGTCCAGCGTCAACTCATACAAAGCATAAAAACACAATAAAAAAATCAGCCAGGATGGCTTATAGACAAGGATTACGGCAGAGTGCCATAAAATAAAAGATCTGACCGTGCAGACAATGGGATAGGTCGCATTTTTTTCACTTTTGTCATGGGTTACATGAGCGAATGTTTGACCTGAAACAGCAACGCAAGTTGCAATCACTGCCAAAGCTAAGGCGAGGAAAGAGCCGTTGGTAAGAAAGATTGCTATGGTTGCACTTATGATAAGAAAAATATCACCTATTAGAACCGATTTATCCCACCCAAACACAACGGGAAATGTTTTATAGCCGGTTTCCCGGTCTGCTTCAATATCCTTTAAATAGCCAATTAACACAAAGTTGGCGTATGAAAACAGCGTCATCATCGCTACAAGAAACATCTTACTGTCAAACAGGACGGATGGTGACCCCCCTGTCACCGCTAAATGGCCCGTAACAGGGAGCAACATAACGATCCAGCCATTATAGAAAGGGCCTGTAAACCAATAGTTTTTTTTGAAATATGTGTAAGTCAAAATACCTACAACCATGAGGAAGCCAAAGAATAGATTGTAGGTGTTTAAGAGGGAAAGGCTTGAAAATATCCCTACAAGGCCTATCAAACTGACGGCTTTAACCGACTGTGGTGATATCTCTTTTTTGACCAATGGCCGATAGGGTGAGGATATACTGTCGGTATCAATTTGGTAGCAGTCAGTCAACGCCTGGCCAAAACCATACCCCAGAAAAAAAGGCAGAAAACCCATCAAAAAAACTCCCAATGACATTTCCTGGCCTGATAACGACATTCCTGTAAGGCCTGCTATCCCTGAAACAAACAACAAATAGGGCCGCATATGGACAATATAGCCTTTTAGAAATTTAAGTGAAAACACTGGAAAGTACGTGTTTGGTTGTTGTAGTTTTTCATCCATAATAATTTGCTCCTTATTGTTTAAGTATGGCCCAACCGGCCGGATCTGATGCTGATAGTCTATCAATGATTAATGATACTATATCGTCTATACTTCTTTTGCTTCCTTGAATTTGATGAACTGAAAAATCATGATATCGGTTTTCCAGATATGACACTGTTTGGGTGTAGAGTTCTCTTAACTTCTCCAATGTTTGCTGTGTTTCATGCATTTCTTTTCCATCTGAAGACCGCCTCTCTATACGGCGGTAAACGGTTTCAACATCATAATCCAGTATTATGACCGTATCAGGAACCGTCGTTTGAAAATGTTTTATAAGACTTTCAATCAGGCATTCATTATTTTGGTAAAATAATTTTTCTAAATATCCGCAATAACTCTCAAGCGTGACTGCTATTCCTAACCGTTCATTTTCGGTCCGAATTAAATTTTCGATTTGCTCATAACCGGATTCAATAGCAGCGTTGATAAATTCCCGAACATTTGTTAGGTCATTTTTAGTAAAATTCCACCCTCCGTTTAACAGCTCCCTGTAGATTTGACCGTATACCAGTGTGTCAAAAAGGGCATGCCGTGACAGTATAATTTGCTCCGGATTTTCTTTTGCTTGGATATACTCAACGATTGGTCCAAACAGGGTCATTTGTAAAAACATGGCAACACTTTTCAGTGCATAGCTTTGGATTTCATCTGACCGTGAGGAAAATAAATCAAGGGCCAGGGATAGTTTGTTCAAAGGGGTATCAATGCCTGAAGCGTGATATTCCGGGCACTCAACCAGGGATATATTCATTCCGCAACCAGACAATTTGTCGTGCAATCTCTTTGCAACAACGCTTTTCCCTGAGCCGTCAATACCTGTTATAACGATTGTTTTCATAGCGTTCATGAGCATTTCATCCGCAAACATTTATTGCTTTGGGAATTATCGTAAAAGAAGCTTCTTTTACCAGATATGTCTCTCCGTCAACTTCAAGGAAAACAGGTTTTTCCGGTAGTATTTTTAGGGCATTATCCTGCCATGTTCTGGTCCGGGCCAATCCTTTAAATTTCCCTTTATATAACGCTAACGTTGTTTTCAATATCCTGAACCGCCCCATGTTTTCCCATAAATTAATGGCGAACATTCCATCGTCTTCTTTTACCGGCGTATCGTAGAGCATGTCACCGGCAAAGTGGACATTTTTCAAAATGCTCAGATTTGTAACAAAGAATCTATTACCGCCATCCTGTTTAAAGACTAATTTTGTATTGACCGCTTTGTTTTTCATTAATACGATCAGTGTCGTAAACATAATGGCGGCATCAACATTCTTTCGCTTGAGCCATTTCAGTATGATATTGTCACCGTTAAAAAACGCATTTCCATTTGCTATTAAACCAATGCTGCTATTAATGATAAAATACCGTTTATGCACCATATCGTTTGTGTCTTTGAATTCCACTTTTCCGATATCTGATAGGCATGTTTTTTCATTGTTAACCCGCAGTGGTATCCCATCAATAAACTCTCGATCATCAAACGGCTTTTGAAAGTCATTGCTGCTTCCCAGTCCGATTGCTCCTAATGTTACATCTTTAAACGGCTGGTCTGTTTCGGGATCAATCAAGCTGTTCAGCACGGAATTGACCGTGCCGTCTCCGCCGGCAGCAACAAAGTGCTTATGTCCATCTTTCATGGCTTGGCAAATGACGTTTCTGGCGTTTTCATTGTCTGATGTGAAAACCGCATTGTACTTTTCTTGATTTTTACGGAGCTTTTTCTCTATTAATTCCCACTTTAATAATCCGTTTCCACTATTGGATTTTGCATTTACGACAATCAACATTTTATTCTCTAAATTTAACGTCCTGATTGGTTATGATGCGGATGTCACCGCTATATCAGATTTAATTTTTTGCCAACCTTTTCAAAAACAGATAAGGCAAAGTCAAGCTCTTCTCTGCTAAAAGTTGACATCATGCTGACTCTCAACCTGTGTCTATTTTTCGGCACTGCCGGATATTCAACACCGTTTACAAAAATCCCTTCGTTGTATAGTTCTTTCACAACTGTCATGATATCCACTTCTTCCGCTAAAAATACCGGTATGATTGCGGTATGGTTTGTTGTTTCAAATCCTAATGTATTAAGCCCTTCAACAAAGTAGGCGACATTTTCATGGAGTTGTTTAATTCTTCCGGGATTTTTTTCAATAAACTCAATTCCTCCCAGAACAGCAGCAATGACAGAAGGTGGTAAGCTCGCGGAAAACATGTGCGAACGGGCAAACAGCCTTAAATAATCGATCATTTGTTGAGATCCGGCAATATAACCTCCGGTTACCCCGAATGTTTTACTGAAAGTTCCCATTACGATGTCCACTTGACCGTCCATATTATAATGTTCTGTGGTGCCTTTACCGGTCTTGCCGACAACACCGACGCCATGGGCATCGTCAATGAAAAGCATTGAATTGTAATTTAAACAGAGTCGTTTAATAGCGGGAAGAGGTGATATGTCACCGTCCATTGAATAGACACCCTCCACAGCAGTAATCACATTGGCATCAGGGTCTTGTTCTCTGACAAACTGAAGCTTTTCCTCAAGCTGGACAAGATCATTATGAGCAAAACCAATTCCTGTAAAGTCTCCCATTTTGATGCCATCGTGAAGACTTGCATGGTTTTGATTATCATAAACCAAATAATCCCCTTTGCTTAAAAGTCCTGTTACCCAGCCGACGTTTGCCGAGTAACCCGAAGAAAACAAAATAGCGTCGTCACATTTTTTAAACTCAGCAAGTTTTTTCTCAAGCTTTTTATGCAGCGATGTTGTGCCATTTAATAACGGAGGCCCGCCACAGCCGATCCCAAATTCTTTTACCGCTTCAACAACTTGTTTAATTATGGATGGTTCATTGGCAAGGCCTAGATAATTATTTGACCCAAACATCAGAACTTCCCTTGTTTCATCAGTAACAAGGTCTGCCATTTTTACTTTACTGGCGGCAGCACTCCTTACCTCACGCATCACAAATCCGTGTTTGATAATATACTGAATATATTCTGACGCTACAGAAACTTTATGGTCTATTAAGCCAGAATTAATATCCATGATATCTTTAGGTGAAAAATTTTCTATGTGCATTTCATCATTTACAATTTCATTCATAGTTTACTCCAAATTTTAGTTTTTATTAATGATTATTAATTTATATTAACAGCTAAAAGCTTTTAGAAACGATAGAATTAAAGCTTTCAAGGGTCGATACGAGGAACTAGTTTACGCGATTCCGTATGCTTAAACTATCACTTCGATAGTAATAAGCATGCAGAACATCCATTTCTAGCCTGGATATTTCATGAAGCTGGCCCATCTGATTTTTTGAAGTAAACTTTCTGAGCAAATTGAAACATGAGACCATTCCTCAGTTAAAAATCACACCAATTGACTTCAATTCATCCGTGAAACAGGCCAATCGTATGGAATTGGACTCTTCAAAACACAGGTATCCCTGGATTTACAATCTCACAAATTTTTCAGGCTTCTTTTCACGGCCCGCTCAAACGGTATTTTTTTTTGTAAAACGTTGCTTTATACGGATACGCGCTGGATAAAAGCATCTGAATCCGTCTGGTGTTCTTCAGAACGATCGCCCCTATTTTAAAAAGTTTGAGCCTGATCGTGCCACAACTGGCCTTTGCCAATTCGGTGTTTTTTAGTGCAAGGCGTCGGATCGCTTCAATCAGAGTATATGCCAAACCGGACAATAACATCCGGAACTGATTGGGCACCCAATTCATACAACTTGGACATTATAATAGTACACATACAATGCCGACATAAAGAGGCCGAATATGGATGCCTTGTGCGTACTGCCGAACTCGGCGATCAGGGCGCTCAGTTCCGGACTTATGGGGCAATCCGCTCTTTTGACCTTCATGGATGTATGATCTGAATGGTCCGCATACACCACGGGCTCTTCATAGCCTTTTATCTTGTCAAGCCAATATGCTTTGTCCTCAGCAAACCCGGAGGACTCCAAGTAACTGTTTTCATGGTCCATGTAGTCCTGGTAATCGGTGATCTCGATAACGGGATTTTCACCCCTGGACAACAATTTATAGTTCCCCAGAACCGCTTCCAGCAAGTCGACGCCACTGTTATAATCCGCCAGGATGTGGTGAAAAGACTGTAAAAAGCCATACCCCCCGTCGGGATAGCGGAACAGTGAAAAGTAGTACATGGGTTGGTTCATGCCCAGCATTGAGTTGGCTTCCAGGCCGTTTGTCCATTCTTCCATGGCGGCCCCGCCATCCGGAACCCTGAAACCATGGTAGTCAAGGGCGGCGTGGGTATAATCTGCAAAATATTGATAATACTCGCCGTTGATCTTTGCGCATTGCAGCCGGAATGC
Source organism: Desulfobacter sp. (assembly GCA_036881925.1). GTDB lineage: Bacteria > Desulfobacterota > Desulfobacteria > Desulfobacterales > Desulfobacteraceae > Desulfobacter. Next base: position 668 of record JBAJNJ010000019.1, on the reverse strand, counting down.
ATTATTGCTTTCGATAAATAAATTAAGGGCCTTGTAAAAAATGTCCTGGTCGATTTCGGTCAGGTCGAGCCGGGTTGTGAAAATGAAATTTCCACAATATATATCCGGGATATAATAATTCGGTGAAAAGGACACGTTTTTGCTGATGTGTCAGCGTGTGATATTCTTTGCTCTCGAATAAAAATGTTCCCCCCATGCGTTCTTTCTCCTTCATAATAGAGTTGTTGCCCCAATACTTGAATCGGGTGAATAGCTTTTCCCATACCGCCGGTTAAGCCGGTTGGCTTACAGTCGCCGTTTTGAGCCGCTTTGGAAGCGGGCAGGCGTGGCTCAATGGCTGCCCGCTTCCTAACCGGTACTTCATGCCTGCCAATGGAGAGCAGACAGGCGTAAGCATGCGCATTTTAAAATGTAGAGGTTTGTGTGTTTTGAAACAGTTCTAGTTGATTTTTAACCGATTCCGATCCATCCGATGGTCTTGCTTCAGGCCTCAGGTGCCGGGGGGGCTGCGGCCCGTCCACTGCCCGGGGCGCCGCGGTGTTGCCCCCGGGCACTGGACGCAACTGCTGCGCCCGGCCAACAAATATATGTCCAGGTTTTTTGGCAATGGGTCCTGCCGGGAGAGCGTTCTGGAGTGTGCCCGGCCGTGGCATGGACCGCCATATCAC
>JBAJNJ010000018.1:0-147915 GCA_036881925.1 Desulfobacter sp. | reverse complement strand
TTCCCAATCGTGCATAGGTTCATCCTCCATTCTGCCCTTCGGGGCTTTCCCGGAGGGTGAGCCTATACTATTTTACGCCGGATCGGTAGAACCTCACCGGGTCCTCCACCAGAGGTGGAGGGTTTAGATCGGAACTAATTTATCATTAAAACAAAATATTGAAAAAATTTTAAAAATGGAGACCTGACCAGTCATTGGATAGGATATCGAGCAGTTTAGCCGACGTTTTCAAGTGCCGTGGCTCGGCCCATCACTTCAATCGTTAGTAAAAGTATGCAATGCCATAAAGTATCATTTCAGTATCATTGCAAAGCAAACATAAAGTATGCTTTACTTGGATAAATTTTACGGAATTATTCTCACCTTTTAATTAGTCACAAATTACGTAAAAATTTGGAGCAAAAAAATATCAGTATGTTGATATTACATATCATATCGTATATATTTTTCTTGTTTTTATTAGTCACAATATAAACCAAAAAATTATCCGGAGTGCTGCTGTGGCCCTTACAATTAAAAAATACATCGAACGCGGCCCCTCCACATCCAAAGAAATTCAGGCCGCAACCGGTCTTAGCCAAAGTTCGGTTGCGCGCAGGCTAAGAGAGATGGGCGATCGTGTTGTTCAAATACAAGACGGGCGATCAATCAGGTATGCTGCGACCTGCAATGCGTTTGGCGCTGATGACAAAATCCCTTTAGGTATGATTGATCCTGCCGGGAATGCTCGGGTCGTTGCCTATATTCGCCCATTGATTCACGGAGGCTTTTTTTTAGAGCCGTTGCATTCCATTTCTTATCTGTTATTGGGAGAAAGCGGGAACGGCCTGTATGAGGATCTTCCATATTTTCTATACGATCTGAGGCCACAAGGCTATTTGGGACGGCAGATTGCCCGGGAAATAGCGAAACGGCATGATGATTTCCCTTCTGATCCAAGGCAGTGGACAAATACGCATATTGGGAAATACTTAATCTCCAACGGTGATGATCTGCCCGGGAATTTTATATTTGGCGAACAAGCGTTTATACGTATCCGCCGGAGGGCAATTCCGGTTACGATTGATCGTTACCCGGAACTCGCAGAAAAGGTAATGAAAGGGGAGCTACCGGGATCATCCGCCGGGGGGGAACAACCCAAATTCACGGCGTTTAAAACAGATCCGCCGTCTCCTGGGGCCAGCGGTGGTAAGTCGTCGCATGTCATTGTTAAGTTCTCACCCAAAGGTGATAATGACGTCGCCCAACGATGGAGAGATATTTTAGTCACCGAATATCATGCATCCCGCATCATAAGAGAGAGTATCCACCTGTCTGCTGAAACCAACCTTTTTGAAATGGATGGCCGCTTGTTTCTGGAAACCCAGAGGTTTGACAGGTCAGGAGAGTTTGGCCGCGCCTCAATGGTTTCATTGCAATCTATTGACCGTGAGTTTGCAGGTCTTGGTCATCGTTGGCCGAAAATTCTGAATGAACTGTTCATTCAGGATTTGGTCCCTGAGCAGGATGTACTGGCAACTGAGCGGTTGTGGTATTTTGGCCGGCTCATTAACAATACAGATATGCATCCCGGTAATCTGAGTTTAGCTATGGAACGGAATTCATTCAGACTATTGCCATGCTATGATATGTGCTCAATGGGCTTTGCACCGAAAAGCGGAGGAGAAGTCCACCCCTTCTTTTTTAATGCAATGGATATCCCGGATGCAAATCTCAGCCGGGATGAACTTGAAAGGTTAAAAAGATTGGCGTATACCTTTTGGGACAATGTTGCGAAAGATAACAGAATCTCAGATGAATTTAAACGTTTCTTAGCCCGGGGGAATCCAATTGAACCCATTATTCAACAAGCTAAATAAACCGAATGATCCGGTTATTTGAAATGTTCATAAAAGATAGTGAATAATCCGCTAACAGGTTGTTTTACAATTGCTTCACTGCGTTCCGCCGGAAGCGCTGAAGCGCGCAGATGAACTTAAGGTTTTAAAGGAGTCAACCATGAACATGCCCAAAATAATGCCAATGCCAATAGAAACAAAAGACAAAGACGTTGATGGCAAATTAATTGCCTGGATAACATCCATAAGAAATTGGGAATTGGTTGAGGATTGGAAATTCGATCTCCCATGCGGGGAGAAAATTGTCATTCCAAAAGGATTTGTTTTTGACGGGGCGTCTATTCCCCGAATATTATGGGCTGTTTTATCACCAACTGGGTTGCTGCTTATTCAGGGACTGATTCATGATTATGGATATCGCTACGATTATATATGGACCTATGATTCAAATGGCGTAGCATACAAGGGGCATAAAAATGCCGGCCAGGAGTACTGGGATAAAATTTTTTATGAAGTTGGATATGAAGTTAACGGTATAAGATCGCTTAACCGCATGGCATGGCTTGCATTAACCTTGTTTGGTAAATTTGCATGGGATGAAAATCGTAAAAAAAGATCTAAAATGCCTGATTTATACCCTGAAGGCTCTATAAAACCTGGGGATGACGATAGATAGGCGAAAAGAATCATTGGCTTTTGCGGGTTGAACTGGGCAGCGACATGGAGCACAAAAAAAAGGGGCTTGTATTTATTTAATCCCTGCTGGGAAATTCAACCATCACCATGCAACGGATTTCGGTGATGTTGTTGTTTTACAAGTGGCCAGGACATGCCGGGGGACGAGATGATAACCCGTCGTAACACCACAATTTCATTGATAATGATCCGGAAACATGCCAGAATATGGCATTTCCGAATCATTTGAAACGATCTGTCTCTCCGGCAAGGATCTTTTCATATTTTCCAGGGGCCTGTGACAATGGAACAATTGCTTTTTGTAGACGACGAACAGCATTATCTCAAGGGTGTGGAGCGGATGCTTCACCACAAGCGGGACCAGTGGCGGCTTTTTTTCGCTTCCGGGGTGGATGAGGCCATTTCCCTGATCCGGGCCAATGCCTTTGACGTTATTGTCACGGACCTGAGAATGCCGGTGAAATCCGGGTTTGATCTTCTGGCCCTTCTTCAGGAATCCGCGCATACCCGGACCATTCCCTCCATTGTCCTGACCGGGGATGCAGATCAGGATCTCAAGCGCAGGGCCCTGGACTCAGGGGCCACAGACCTGCTCAACAAACCCATAGACAAAGAAGACCTTGTGGCCAGGCTCACGTCTGCGCTGCGGCTCAAGTCCTACCAGGATGAAGTGATCCGGCAGAACCAGACCCTGGAAGCCAAGGTCCGGGAAAGAACCCGGGAACTGGAATTCCTCCACCATGACCTGGTATGGCGGCTGGCAAAGGCCGGTGAATTCCGGGATGAGGATACCGGGGACCATGTGGTCAGGGTCAGCCATTTCAGCCGGATCATTGCCGAAACCCTGGGGCTGTCCGCCAGGGAAATCGAGTTGATCTTCCTGACCGCCCCGCTTCACGACCTGGGCAAAATCGGTATTCCCGACGGCATACTGCTCAAGCAGGGAAGGCTTTCCGAAGGGGAATGGGAAATCATGAAGCAGCATTGCGAAATCGGAGCAGCCATCCTCCTGGAACAGCCCAAGGGCATGGAAGCATTTTATACATTGAAAGACGGCAAACAACCCGCCACCTATATGGGGGATGAGGTCCGCCAGTATGCCGCCACCATTGCCATGACCCATCATGAGCAATGGAACGGCACGGGATATCCCAAGGGGCTCCAGGGAGAAGATATCCCCCTGGCCGGGCGGATCGTGGCCTTTGCCGATATTTACGATGCCCTGCGGTCGGAGCGCCCTTACAAGGAATCCTATCCCCCGGAAACTGCATGGCAGGCCCTTGAAACCGGGGCCGGCTCCCACCTGGATCCCCACATATTTAACGCCATAAAGGACCTTTGCCCGGTGTTTGAATCCATCCGGGACACTTATAACGCATAGCAATCCGTTGAAACATCATGTTGAAATTTAAAGACATCAACGCCGGCACCCTGGGTGACCGGTCTGTGTACCGGGCTGTTAAGGCCCGTATTCGTGAAAAAAACCTGAACTTTATCGTTGCCCGGAGCCAATGTCTGAACCAGCGCCAGGACGCGCTGGGCGAAAACGGACTTGACACTTACCTGGAAGAATTCGCATCCTGCGGGTTTTCCATGGTCAGTTTTCCGGGAGATAACCCCTCTCCCCCGTTTATGGCAACAGATGTGGATACGGACACGGGTGTGGCCCGGGTCAGGTTTCTCATTGATTTTACCCAGGAGGCGGAAACAGGCCGGGCCAGCCGTTTTTATTCCAAAATCATGGGGGCCTTTGCCACCCAGTTTTTTGCGGCCCATGCCCCTTCCAGGGAACTCTGGTTTCCCTTTACCCTTGAAGATACCGTGGGCAGGGGCCTTCGGCTGGAAGCCCGGAAGCCGGGCATGGCCATTGTGCGGGACTGAACCTGCGAGAACTGCTGCTCAGTGCTTGGTTGTTCAGTGCTTGAGGGACCGGTAATATCCCCGCTCGTACCATACCCGGGTGGCCGGATCAAATACAGCGTCCTGCTCATGGATAAGCCTGGCACAGCCATCCGGCCAGTCGCCACAGGCCATGACAACGGTTTCTCCGAGCGTGAATTTCTGGTTGCATGCTTCGCACCCTTTATGGTTGTGAGTATTCAGAATATTTAAATCCACGACATGCGGCTTTTCACTGTCCAGTTCAAATGCCATGGGTTCCCCCTTATTTTTTTATCTCACGTTTTAAAAAAAGACCCGGTTGCCCGGGCCTTCAGGATGATTATCAATATCGGTGTTAACCTGAAATCAGGCATTGCTTGGCCCGGCGGCCGCTCTCTTTGGCAACCCGCCGGTAACACAGGTGCCGCGCCTCAAGGTTGGTGCTTCCATAATCACATGCCCTGAGTTCCTCGACCAGCCGCTCTTTTTCCACGGCACAACAGGCTTTTGCATTTATATTCAAAGACTTGACCATATGATCACCTCCTGCGACCTGAATAAAGTCATTACTTCCCGGTCCCACAGGGACCAGCAGACATAGTCATATAGTAAGTCCGAATATATAAAAAGACAACATTCAAATATTGTTAGTTTTAACAAACTGCATATTTAAAAACAGGAACGCCGGTTTACATCAGGAAGAAATTACAATTGGAATGTTTCCCCGGGTTCCGGAATAAAGGCATTGTATCCTTTTTCCCGGAGCCTGTGTGCAAAGGCATCGCTTTGGGAGGCTTCGCCATGGACAACGGCGATATTGCCGATATCCAGGTTGGATTGGGTGATGACCCGCATGAGTTCATGGCGGTCGGCATGGGCGCTGAACCCGCCGATTTTTTCCACATGGGCCCGGAGCGGATATGACTTGCCCAGGATTTTCACTTCAGGTGCATCTTTTCGGGGATTCCCTTTGTCCCGGGCTTCTCCGAGTTCCTCAATACGCCGTCCCAGGGTGTGTTGGGCCATGTATCCCACCAGGAGAATGGTGTTTCTGGGGTCATGGATTTTATGCCTGAGATGGTGGAGTATCCGGCCGGCTTCACACATGCCTGAGGCGGAGATCACCACATGGGGGGAGTTGTCCCGGGTCAGGTTCATGGATTCCTCCACCGTACCCACAAACCGGATGCTGTCAAAGTGAAAAGGATTCAGCCCTTTTTCCAGGAATGCCTCATGGGTTTCCTTGTCATAGGATTCCGGATGTTCGCCAAATACCGTGGTGATATTGGACGCCAGGGGGCTGTCCACATAAATGGGCACCTTTGGCACGGCCCCGGATGCGTATAATTCATGTAGCACATAAATGATTTCCTGGGTGCGGCCGTAGGCAAACGAGGGAATGATCAGGGAGCCGCCGCGGTCAATGGTCCGGGTCAGCACCTGCTTCATGCATTCCCCAAGGTCTTCCACCGGGTCATGTTCCCGGTCCCCGTAAGTGCTTTCGATAATCATGAGGTCAACGGCCCGGTCTTCCGGGTCAAACACCAGGGTGGGGTCCCTGAGAATGGGTTTGTCAAACCGGCCCACATCACCGGTGTAAAGAATCCGGACGGTGCGGTCCGGCCGTTCTACCGTGATCAGGGAAAAGGCTGACCCCAGGATATGCCCGGCCACATAAAACTTTACCGTGGTGTCCCTGCCGATGGTCACGGGCGTACCAAAGGGATACCCGTCGATATATGACAGGGACTGCCTGGCCTGTTCCATGGTGTACAAAGGGGTTACGATATCCAGGCCATGTGCTTTCTGGAGTTTGGCAATGGTGGAGGTGTCCAGTTCATAGGGACTTTTTTTGAGCAGCTTTTTGATCCCGGATTTTTCCTTATTGGACATCTGCCGGTTCTTTTTGGACTGTTCGGCCTGGTATAAAAAGGTTCTCAGGGATTTGTAATTGAGGTAATGGGCATCGGATTCCTGGATATGGCCCGAATCCAGGAGCATGTAGTGAAGGGCGTCACGGGTGGGGCGGGTGGTCACGATCCGTCCGGAGAATCCGTCCTGGGTCAGCATGGGGATTCTTCCGGAATGGTCGATATGGGCGTGGGACAGGATCATGGAAGTGATCCCGGACCGTGTTATTGGAAAGTCCCGGTTTTTCTGCCGGCTCTCCTTTCTCTTGCCCTGGAACATGCCGCAGTCCAGCAGAATTTTATCGTCTCCGGTATCCACGACATGCATGGACCCGGTCACCTCGCCGGCCGCTCCCAGAAATCCCACTTCCACCATGGCGATACTCCTTTCCCGGTTATCAGTGCAGGCCTGAACAGGCCTGTATCATTTAAACACCTTTTTCAGCAGGGCCGTGGTCCGTTCGGCCGGGTTTTCACGAATGGCTTTTTCCTCTTGGGCCAGATAGAAAAAGATGCCGTCCATGGCTTTTTCCACGGTGTGGGAGGTGAGATTGCCCTTGATATCCGGTACAAAGGGCAGGGTTTTATACTGTCCCATCATCGTGTCATAGGCCCGGACCGCACCGACCTGCTCCAGCGCCCGGTCAATGACCGGAGCCATGGCAGCGGCCAGGCCCGGAGACATGTGTTCCCTGAAGTATTGGGTGGCGGCATCATCCGCCCCGTTGAGGATGGCCCTGGCATCGTCAAAGGTCATCCGGGAAACGGCATCCAGGAAAAGGGCACGGGCCTTTGGTGCGGCAGCTTCTGCCGCCCGGTTCAGCCGCAGTTCCACCTCATCCGTATACCGCCCCAGCCCGGCATTGTCCAGCAGGGATTTCACAGCGGACAGGTTTTCCGGCAGGGGAATACGGACCTTGGCATCCCTGTTGAACCCGTCCAGGGCGCTTAACCGGTTCACCACATCTTGCGCTCCCTTTTCCAGGGCCTGTTTCAACCCGGCGGTAATGTCCTGCATGGACAATCCCGCAGCCGTATCAGCGGCATTGTCCCCTATGCCCAGGGAGTTGAGCAGCTTGTTTCCCTGGTCCAGCCAACTGGTGCCTGCCGGGGCCGGACCAACCGATATAACCAGGATGAGGGCAAGAATCGCCGGTATCTGTTTCCAAAACGCCACCTGAAACCTCCCTCTCAGTTAAAGAGTCCCTTGATCAGGCTTTTGGCCTTGTCTTCCACAGAATCACCCCTGCCGTCCTTGCCTTTGAGCATCTGCTTGATGCCTTCTGCATCCGGCACTTGTCCGCCGACCATGGCTTTGAGGTCCGGCCGGACTTTGGGGGCGGCATAGGTCCCGGTGATAACCAGGGGCACGAGCAGCCCGGACCGCTGTTTGGTATCGCCCTGCCCTTTGAGGGTGGCGACCAGCTTGGGCTCCACCCTGAAATCAAGGCTCTCTTCGGCAAGGCGCGTTTTCCCCCGGGCAGCCAGCCGGAGCAAAGGCGAAACCAGGCTGGCATTGGGAATATTCACCAGCCCCTGGTCTGCGGTATAGGGGATCTTAAGTTCTGCAAAATCGGTCCTGGGTTTTTGCGCGGTTTTTTCACCCAGTCCCAGGCCCGACGAAAGATTACGGATGGTGCCCGCGATATCCACGCCGATGACAGCACCGTCCGTAAAGGTCAGGATACCCTCCCCGCCCAGGCTTTTTTTGATCTGATCAGGAGTATCCCCGGTCATGGCCAATGCCACATCGGCGGCAAGGGTGCCTTCGATCAGATTTTTTTGTACGGCATCCGTTATCATGGGACCGGCCTGGATATTTCCGGCATTCAGGTTCAGCCGGGCGGCCGGGCGGTTCTGGCGCACGTCCAGGCGGGCCTTTGCCTCGGCCCTGCCCTGGTAAAGGTCAACCGAAAAGGGATCCAGGTTGAATACCCCGTTTTTTCCGGTGATACGGGCCACAATATTTTCCATCCTGAGGTTGGCAGCCTTGAGATTTCCAACGGTTGCCTTGCCGTCCACCACCATTTTTCTCAAGGGAGTGTAATCCGGCCGGGCGGCCTTGCCTGGGGAGGCTTGCCCGGCAGCAGGTCCGGATGTCCCGGCCTTGCCTGGGGGCGGCAGATACCGGTCCAGGTCAATGGTATCCAGATTGAGATCAAACCCGATATCAGGTTTTTCAAAGTCCTTGGCACTGACGGAAAATGTCAGGGTGGAATCATCCAGCACGGCCATCCCGTCGGACAGGGTAACGGCCTTGGCAGATCCTTTGACGCCCGCCTTTAGGGAAAGTTTTGCCAATACATTGGGATCACTGGTTTCAACCGGAAAGGGTTGTTTCAGGCGGTCAAACACCTCCCGGGGAGAGAACGGGGCCAGGTCCATGGCCAGATCCACTTCCTGGGCACCCATGGGTTGGATGATCCGGCCCTTAAGGGCCAGTGCCAGGGTGTCCAGCACCCGAATGGCAAGATCCAGGTGGAGATCTCCCTTACCCGGTTCCTTACCGATGGGGCCGGCTGTTCCGCTGACGGAAAGGGGCATGCCGTCGGCCATGGCGCTGAAGTCAATGGTGACCGGCTTGTCCAGGCTGATGTCCGTGAGGGTCAGGTTCAGATCTGAGATTTCCCGGGCCATCCCGGAGGCCTGGTCGGCATAGGAGAGCATCCCGTTGGCGATGGAGAACTTTTCCACCAGAAGCGAGGCCACGGGCAGCCCGCCGCCGGCAGATTCATTTGCTCCGGTCTCTGTCTCTGCTGCCGGGGGCTGGTCTGCGGATTTTGCCGGGCCAATATTTTCCCAGTTGCCTTTGCCGGCACTGTTTTTCACAAGGCGAATCTGCGGGGAATCCACCACAAAGGTATCCACCTGGACCTTGCGTAACAGCAGGGGCAGCACCTTGAGGCGGACCTCAAAGGCTTTTACGGAGACCATCTCTTCCTTGCCAAACCCCTGGGCATTCCCAAGGGCCAGGTCCGACAAACGGACCCCGACCCATGGGAAAAAAGAGAGGCGGATATCATCCCCCATGGTGAACTGCCTGCCGGTCTGGTTCGTGACCAGGGCTTCAATCTCAGGTTTATACCGTTGTACATCCACAAACATGGGGACCAGAACAACGGCCCCGGCAATCAACACCATGAACAGAACCAGGGCAATCCCGCCCCACTTGAGCAGTTTACGCATTGTATCCTCCGCAGACGGGGGTTAATATCCGGCATGCCGGATGTTTCTATGACAGGGCGACAAGGGCGGCCTTGTAGTCCGGTTCTTCCTTGATTTCAGGCACCAGTTGGGAATAGGTGACCCGGCCGGATTCATCCACCACCACAACGGCCCGGGCAGTCAGTCCGGCCAGTGGGCCGTCCTGGATCAGCACCCCGTAGTCTTTTCCGAAACCGGGATTCCGGAACACAGAGGCTGTGGTCACGTTTTCAATGCCTTCGGCCCCGCAGAACCGCTGGTGGGCAAAGGGAAGGTCGCCGGAGATGCAGAGCACCACGGTATTGTCCAGGGAGGCGGCCTGTTCGTTGAATTTCCTTACCGATGTGGCGCACACCGGGGTGTCAATGCTTGGAAAGATATTCAGCACCACCCGTTTTCCCTTAAACGTGTCAAATGAAATTTCCGACAGGTCCTGCTGGACCGCAGTAAAATTTTTGGCCTCTGCTCCTTTTTCCGGGAATTCACCGGCAAGTGCCACCGGGTTTCCGCCGAGTTGAGTCGTACCCATGGAATGTCTCCTTTTGTTAAATTGTGATGCATTTATGTGTGGTTATGATGCAGACCCTGCCGCCGGCGGCAAGGCCTTTTGTTGTTTTGTCCTGTTTGGATCTTCTGTTTATTAATGATAATGGCTTGGCCGGTTTTTTCAAGACAGGCCGGCAAAGATAAGAGTATCGCGATATTCATTCTACCACAGTTCTGTATTTTCAACAGATTTTTATGGCCCGGTTTTATGAGGGCAGACACAGCTGGGAAAACCCCTCCGCATATGCTGGGCAATCAAAATTCTGCTGGCCCAAACAGCGCATTCCCGTTATAGTTAACGATCATGACACTCGCTATCCGGAATATCAGAATGACACGCCTTACCGCCATATATACAACCTGTATCGGACTGTTTGCCTGGCCGGCCCTTGCCCATGACGGCACACCCGGAACCGGGCCCATGGACTGGGCCAATATCGGCATCGGCCTTGCCGGGGGACTTGCCCTGTTTCTCTACGGCATGGACAAAATGAGCACAGGCATGAAAAGCACGGCCGGCAATAAAATGCGGTCCATTCTCAGCTCCCTGACCCAGAACCGTGTGGTGGCCCTGGTGGTGGGGGCCTTTGTCACCATGATCATTCAGTCCTCATCCGCCACCACCGTGATGCTGGTCAGTTTTGTCCAGGCCGGTCTCCTGTCCCTGACCCAGTCCCTGGGCGTGATCCTGGGGGCGGACATCGGTACCACGGTCACGGCCCAGATGATTGCGTTCAAGCTCACGGATTATGCCCTGCTCATGCTGGCCGCAGGCTTCCTGGTCAAAACCCTGGCCAAAACCGAAAAAATCCAGTCTGTGGGTGATATTGTCCTGGGATTCGGCATCCTGTTCTTTGGCATGAAACTCATGAGTGATGTCATGACCCCCCTGCGCACCTACCCGCCCTTTATCGCCCTGATGCAAGATATGGAGCATCCCCTGGCAGGACTTGCTGCAGGCGCGGTTTTCACAGCCCTTGTCCAGAGCAGCAGCGCCACCACAGGGGTGCTCATTGTCCTGGCCCAGGAAAACCTGATCACCCTTGAAGCGGGGATTCCTATCATTTTCGGCGCCAATATCGGCACCTGCGTCACGGCGATCCTGGCCGGGATCAATGCCACCCGGGAGGCCAGGCGGGTGGCCCTGGCCCATGTATTGTTCAAGCTTGCCGGGGTGGGCCTGTTTATTTTCTGGGTGCCCTGGTTTGCAGAGATGGTGCAACGGTTCGGCACCCTGTTCGGCACCGGCACCGCCCGGAACCTGGCCAATGCCCACACCCTTTTGAACGTGAGCCTGGGCCTGGTGTTCCTTCCCTTTACCCCGTTGTTTGCCAGGCTCATCTACCGGCTCTATCCGGACAGGGAAACCGAAACCCAACGGGATATGCAAACCAAATATATTGACGATGCCGTGCTTGAAACCCCGTCCCTTGCCATTAACCTGGCCCGGGCGGAAATGGCCCGGATGGCAAGGTTGCTCGGCCGGATGCTGGATGCCATTATCATTCCCTTTCTTTCTGATGAGCGCCACATTCACACCCCGGGAATGTCCCAGGCAGAACGGCGGATGCTGTTAAGGGAAATTCCCAGGAAAGACGCATATTACAATGACCTTACCCTGCGGCAGGGCCTGGATCTGCGCGAGGAAAAAATTGATTTTCTCCAGAGGAAAATCAATGCCTACCTGGCCCATATCGCCCAGGGCAATATTACGGAGAACCAGGCCAAGGAAGTTTTCAGCATGGTCTCCATTGTCAAGGATATTGAAAGCATGGGGGATATCATTCACCGGAACATGGTCCCCCTGATTGCCAAAAAACAGGCGCTTCATTATGATTTTTCCCTGGAAGGCAAAGAAGAACTGCTGATCTACCACGGTAAGGTCAGAAAACAGGTCCGGCTCCTCCAGACCAGTCTCCGGGAGCCCGACACCCGCCTGGCCCTGAAAATCATGATCAAGGAACGAAAATACCTGGACCTGGAATCCAGCTACAGAGCAAGGCACCTGGAACGGATTATCCTCAAAAATGAAAACACCATTGAAACCACCGAGATCCACCTGGAACTCATGGACCTGATGAAACAGATCGTGCTTTATTCGGCCAATATTGCCCAGACCTACATCAATACCACCACACCGGATGGCCCGCCCCCTGATATTGATGACGTATACAGATAACCTTTGTACCGGAGAAAAAATGAGCGTGTTAAAGACAAACATCAGACGATTTATCGCCATGGGCATTTCTGCCTGTTGCTTCTGGGCTGCAAACGGACCGGCAGCGACATGGGCAGCCAGCCCGTCCTCCCCCATGACAGACACAGGACAAATCATATGCTACGGCAATTCAGGCCCCATGACCTGCCCGGCACCGGGCCGGGTTTTTTTCGGCCAGGACGCCAATTACGCGGCCGCGCCAATGGCATATAAAGATAATGGGGACGGCACAATCACCGATCTTGTGACCGGGCTGATGTGGTCCCGGGCCGTTAATGCGGAAAAATCCAGCCTGACCGGGGCTGAGAAAGAAGCCCGCACCCTGACCCTGGGCGGGTATTCGGACTGGCGGGTTCCCACGATCAAGGAACTCTATTCCCTGATCAATTTTTCCGGCAACACGGGCGTGGCCCGGCCGGGCAGCTCAGGCCGGGTGCCGGGCGCGGTTCCCTATATTAATACGGATTATTTCAACTTCAAATACGGCAACACCAGAGCAGGCGAACGGTATATCGACGCCCAGTGGTTGTCATCCACCCGGTATGTCTCATACACCATGGAGCGCAACTTCACCCTTTTTGGTGTTAATTTCGCCGACGGCCGGATCAAGGGATATGGATACGGCAATTCCGGTATGCGGAAAGAAAAAAAGTTTTACGTCCGGTTTGTCAGGGGCAATGCATACGGACAGAACCAGTTTCACAGCAACGGGGACGGCACGGTCATGGATCTTGCCACGGGCCTGACATGGATGCAGGCGGACAGCGGCAGGACCATGTCCTGGGAAGCAGCCCTGGCCTATACCGGAGATGCCACCCATGGCGGCCATACCGACTGGCGGCTGCCCAATGCCAAGGAACTCCAGTTCATCGTGGACTATTCCCGGTCACCGGACACCACGGATTCCGCCGCCATTGACCCGATATTTTCCGCCACATCCATCACCAACGAAGCCGGACAAAAAGACTATGCCCATTACTGGACATCCACCTCCCACCTGGACGGCCGCCGGCCGGGGGATTCCGCCGTGACTGTCTGTTTCGGCAGGGCTCTGGGCAAGATGCATGGCCGGATCATGGATGTCCATGGGGCCGGTGCCCAGCGCAGCGACCCCAAAACCGGCAGCAATGCCATCGGCCACGGCCCCCAGGGGGATGCCCGGCGCAGCAAAAACATGGTTCGCCTGGTCAGGGGCGGAGATGTCACGATCGTCACCCGGCCCCGGTCTTCGGACCGCAGCCGTTATCCGTTTGTGGTCAATGTGGACAAGGGGTATGAGGCAATGGCTTCCGGCAGCAGCGGCGGCCAGGGATTTTCCCGCCCCGGTAGTAACCGGCCCGGCAGCCGGGAACGGTTCGGCAACTCCAGCCAGGGCGGCAGGTCTTTGGGCAGAACGCCGGGCGGACAGGGATTTGTCAACCGCCTGGACCGGAACGGGGACAACCGGGTATCCAAAACCGAGTTTGACGGGCCGCCCAGCCATTTCAGCCGGTTCGACCGGAACAGGGACGGCTATATCACGGAAGATGAAGCACCCACAGGACCACCTCCCGGCAAACGGCAGCCCTGATGCCCTGATGCCCTGATGCCCTGATGCCCTGATGCCGTTATTCTGTGGGGCCTCCGGGATGCGGCGGGGAAAATGATACGGCCGGTTCAGGAGGGGGTACTGGTCTTGAACCGGTCCGTAAGCGAGGCAAGCGTGTCGGCCAGCCGGGCCAATTCCCCGGCACTGGCAATCACTTCACCGGTATCGGTGCTGACATCCTCGGCAGCTTGGCTGACCCGGGCAATATCCTTGCTGACATCTGCGGCAGCGAGAGATGCCTGACTCACATTCTGGGACACCTCTTCCAGACCAAGGGCGGCCTGGCCGACATTGGCGGAAATTTCCCGTGTGGTGGCGGACTGTTCTTCTATGGCTGCCGCCACGGCCGTTACAATGGCGTTGATGTCGTTGATCACTTCCAGGATGCTGCTGATTGCTGACACCGCTCCCTCTGTGGTCCCCTGAATGGCGGTGATCTTGCCGGAAATTTCATCCGTGGCAAGGGCGGTCTGGGTTGCCAGCTCTTTGATTTCTCCCGCAACAACGGCAAATCCCTTGCCGGATTCCCCGGCACGGGCCGCCTCAATGGTTGCGTTCAGGGCCAGGAGATTGGTTTGTTCGGAGATATCGGCAATGGTTTCCGTAACATTTGAAATCTCTTCCGCAGCCCTGTCCAGTTCGTCCACCCGTGACGACACCTCTTCGGCCTTTTCCACGGCAAGAGCAGTGGTTTCACTGCCCCGGGACGTATTATCGGATATTTCCTGGATTGTGGCGGTCATCTCCTCGGCAGATGACACAATCACCTTAATACTGGTCGTGGCCTGCTCTGAAGCGGCGGCAACCGTATTCATACTGGTGCTCATCTCCTCGGCTGCGGCTGACACATTGCTGGCCCGGTCTGCGGCATCCCTGGTATTTCCGGAAATCCGGTCTGATACGTCTGTCAACCGGCCGGAAGAGTCGGTCAGGGTGCGGGTGCCGGATACGATATCGGCAACCATGGCCCCCAGGTCCCTGGACATCTCGTTCAGCGCCTTGACCAGCATGCCGGTCTCATCTCCGCGATTGACGTCCAGATTCAGGGTCAAGTCCCCTTTGGCCATCTCCTTTGCCATTTCGGCGCTGTGAAGCACGGGAGAAGATATGGACCGGCTGATAACAAATGCGGCCCCGGCAATCAGAACCGCAGAAATCAAAGCGATCACCAGGGTTACCAGGGTCAGTGTACGGATGCTGGCAAAGGCTTCTGCCTGGTCGATCTCGGTAAGAAGCCCCCAGGTGGCGTCCCCGATCCGGACGGAAGTATAGGCGGACAGCACGGGATTTCCATTATAGTCAATAATGATATCTTCCCCGGTTTCCCCTTTAACGGCGGCATTCCCGGCTTTCGTATCTACCCTGCCTTTGCCGGGATCGGCAAAAGATGCGCTTACCGTATGGTGTTCCGGATCCAGGTATGAATCCGAGCGCATGAGAAGGTCCTGCCCGATCAGGTATGATTCCCCGGTTTTGCCCATGCCGCTGCGCTCTTTCATGATTTTGTTGATGGCGTCAATGGAAAGCTGAAAGGCAAGGATACCGAATGTGCTGCCGTTTTCCACCAAAGGGGCGGCCATGAATATGGCCGGTGCATCAGCGGAAGGGGCATAGGGCCGGGTATCGGAAACAGTAATGCGCCCCTGTTTTGCCGCCATGCGCCAGACATCTCTCAGGGACGAATCAATGTCGGCCGCCCGCTGGCCGAAATCCGCCTCCTTGGTTACGGTAAAATAGGTATCCCCGTGGGCCGTATCCATAAGGAAAATATCATAATATCCGTATTCTTCCATATACTGCTTAAACACCGGAAAATACCGGTCATGAACCCATTGGTATGATGCAGGAGCCGTATACTGCTCCCGGGTTTTCCCGGAAAACCGTTTCCCCCCAACGCCGCCGCCGTCCAGGAACACCCGGGACAAATCCTTGGCCGCTGCAAGGGTAAACGGGTTATTCGCCAGAACGCGAATATCGCCCAGCCGCTCGGCGAAAAACGATTCAATCTGAGACTTTTTGATCTGGCGGACGGCCTTCAATTGATTAAACGCCTGGTCCGACAGCGCCTGGCCGGCCTGATGGATGGAAAGCCCCCCCAACACCGCCAGTGGAATAATGCCCATGGTGACAAAAAGAATAATCAGCTTTATGCCGAGTTTCATGTTCCGAAAAAAATTCATACCAGACTCCCGTATATGATTTGCGGCAGGCAGCCGTATACGCCTGCCGGAAGCGCCCTGGAACGGGGCGGAAAAATGGCTGCGGTTGCGAAAGCAGCAAGTCCCAGAGAGGTTAAAACATCCGGTTTTTATGTAATGGAAGTGTTTCCTGAATATGAAGATATTATTACGCCCTTTGGGCAAAAAAACAATAAAAACGTAAAAAACTCCCAGGGGCAGATGTCTGATACGGATACACCTGTTAATCCGTAAAGTTCCAATGGATTATAATAGCTGCACACCGTATTGATGACGCTCTTGGGGTTGCAGCAGCATCTGACCGGCCGGAACCGTTCATTTCAACCCTGTATATGCATCTCCCCCGGGAGAACGCCTTGCGCGTTATTTTTTCATGGACAATGAAATCCGCTTCCGGGCTGTGTCCACATCCAGCACTTTTACCCGGACCTTCTGGCGGACCCGGACGATTTCATTGGGATCTTTGACAAACCGGTCTGCCAACTGGCTGATGTGCACCAGGCCGTCCTGGTGTACGCCCACATCCACAAAGGCCCCGAACGCGGTGACATTGGTAACGATCCCGGGAAGGGTCATCCCCGGCACCAGGTCGGCAATCTCCCGGACCGTATCATCAAAGGAAAAGGACTGGAACGGCTGGCGCGGATCACGGCCCGGCGCAGCCAGTTCCCGGAGAATGTCCGTGAGCGTGGGCAACCCCCGGTCTGCCGTGACATAGGGTCCCAGGTCTACGCTGTCCGCAAGGTCCTGCCGGCCAATGACATCGTCCAGCTTCCACGCCTGGTCCCGGGCAATGGTCTTGACGATATCGTAGGATTCCGGGTGAATGCCCGAGTTGTCCAGGGGATTTTTCCCGTTTTTGATTCTCAGGAACCCGGCAGCCTGTTCAAATGCCTTGGGCCCCAGCCGGGGCACCTTGAGCAATTGGCGGCGGCTGTCAAGCGGGCCGTTTTCATTGCGGAATGCCACCAGGTTGGCGGCAATGGCCGGATTCAGGCCGGACACCTGTGCAAGCAGTTCTTTGGAGGCGGTGTTCACCTCCACACCCACCTGGTTCACGCAACTTTTGACCACATCATCCAGGCTTTTTTTCAGCAGGGCCTGGTCCACATCATGCTGGTACTGGCCCACCCCAATGGATTTGGGATCGATTTTCACCAGTTCTGCCAATGGGTCCGTGAGCCGCCGCCCGATGGAGACTGCCCCGCGCACCGTGATGTCATGGTCCGGGAATTCTTCCCTGGCGCAGTCTGATGCGGAATACACAGAGGCCCCGCTTTCGTCGGTCATCACCACTTCCACGGGCCTGTCCGGGGGAGTTTCCGCCAGCATTTCCCTGACCAGGACCTCTGTTTCCCGCCCGGCAGTCCCGTTGCCAACGGCAATGGCCTCGATATGGTAGCGGGTTAACAGCGTTGCCAGCAGTTTTTTCGCCCGGTCCGGCTGGTGGAGATAGACAAGGTCATGGTGCAGCAGCCGGCCCTGGGCATTAAGGCAGGCCACCTTGCATCCGGTCCGGAATCCGGGGTCAACCGCCATGACCGGTTTCTCGCCCATGGGTGGGGACAGGAGCAATTCCCTTAAATTTTTTGCAAACACCTCAATGGCAAGGCTGTCGGCCCCGGCTTTCAGCCGGGCCATGCTCTCTTTTTCAAGGGACTTGGACAAGAGGCGCTTATACCCGTCCCGGACAGCTTCCAGCATCTGTTCCCGGGTATCCCGCGATGTTTTGGAAACATGTCTGAGGCAGAACCGGCCCATGTGCTTCAGTGCGGTCTCTTCCGGGGGCAGGACATGCACCGTGAGTATGCCTTCCTTCTGTCCCCGGAACATGGCCATGACCCTGTGGGAAGGGGCTTTAAAGGCGGGTTCGGTCCAGTCAAAATAATCCCTGAACTTGGCGCCCTCTTCCTGTTTTGATTTTTTCACCCGGGACTGGATCACGGCATCGGATGTAAACAACTCCCGCATGGCGCCACGGATCTCAGGGTCCTGGCTGAGCTGCTCGGCGATAATGTCCCTGGCCCCGGCAAGGGCCGCGTCCGCATCCGGGATTTCCTTGTCCGGGTCAATGTATTTTACCGCTTCAGCCGCCAGGGGATTCCGGGTCTGGGCACGGATAAATTCCGCCAGGGGGGCCAGTCCTTTTTCCGCTGCTTTGGTGGCACGGGTCTGGCGCTTTGGCCGGTATCCCTCGTAAAGGTCTTCCAGCGCGCTTAACGTCCGGACCGTTTCAAACGCGGCAGACAGTTCGGGAGTCAAAAGCTCCCGCTCGGCAAGGGACTTTAAAACAGCCTTTCTCCTTGCTTCAAGGGCATTCAGCACCTCAAGCCGGTCCCGGATATCTGCCACGGCCACCTCATCCAGGGAGCCGGTTTTCTCTTTCCTGTACCTGGCAATAAACCAGATGGTGGCCCCTTCATCTAAAAGCGATGCCACCGCCTCAACCTGCTTTTTGTCCAGTCCGGTTTCCCGGCTGATTTCCATTGAAAAATCCATGGCCTTACCTACCCCAGGCCGGGGATCAGGTCAAGAAAAAGCGCGTCGCCCATGCCCCGGTTCAGAGCCGGATCTGTCATGGCAATTGCATGGTCCTGCTGTTACCGGGTGCTATTTTTCCACCCTTTTCAGGAAACCGCCGCACAGGGTTTTTTATTGAAAATTCAACAAGTTTTGTGTTACAAATGAAAATCTTCATTTTCCGGTTCCCGTTTTGTTCAGACTGTTGATTGATGTAATGATGCCAAACAAACTGTTGATTTTGCATTCACCGGGTTGCATGTCGTAGCCGGTACAAGCAGGCGTAATATAAAATCGCACCGGCATGGAAGCCTGTTAAATTCCCTGCCGGGGTCCGGGCCAGGCCATTCGTAGCGTTCCCGGCCCTGGCCGGCCCGGATATTTTTTACCGGTTCTTGATCTGGATCAAGGCCGGGTGTCTTTGAGCAGCTTATAGTATCCCACAATGTAGCACAAACGAACCAACCCTCTGAAAGGAGACCCCATGAAAAAAAAAGAGATCTCAAGACGTAACTTCCTGAAAAAGAGCACCCTGGCCGTTACCGGCTCAGCGCTTCTCCCGTCGGTGCTTGGCGCCAAAAATGCGTTTGCCAAAAAGCAGGACAAGCAGAAAATGTTCTGTTACCAGTGTGAACAGACCATGGGCGGCAAGGGCTGCACCCGCATCGGTGTCTGCGGTAAAACACCGGAAGTGGCCGCGCTCCAGGATCTTTTGGTCTATACCCTCAAAGGCCTTTCCATTGCAGCCGTAGCCGGACGAACTGTGGGGATCTCCGACCTGGAAACCAATAGGTTTACCTGTATGGCCATGTTTTCCACCCTGACCAATGTGGAATTTGACCCCTACCGGTTCGAAGACCTGCTCCATGAGAGCGTCAGCCTCAGGGACAAGATGATCAAGAAGGTCAAGGCGGCCGGGGGCAGTGTACCCATGGCCAGCGCTGCCGTGACCCTGAAACTGAAACCCAGCCTGGACGGCATGGTGGCCCAGGGCAGGGAGCACGGTCTTTTTTCCGGTCCTGACGTGGACCCGGATATCCGTTCCCTCCAGCATCTCCTTCTTTTCGGGATCAAAGGCATGGCTGCCTATACCGACCATGCTGCCGAACATGGCCAGGAAGACGAGGCCAATTACGAATATGTTCACCGGGGGCTGGCCGCACTGGAAGATTACACCCTGGGCGCTGACAAACTGCTCGGCCTTGTCCTGGAATGCGGTGAGAAAAACCTGAGGGCCATGGAACTGCTGAACATGGGCAACATCGGTGCATATGGCGTGCCCGAGCCCACCAAAGTGCCCCTGGGAGTGAAAAAAGGCAAGGCCATCCTGGTTTCCGGCCATGACCTCATCGATCTTGAAGCCGTGCTCAAGGCAAGCGAAGGCAAAGGCATATATGTCTACACCCACGGTGAAATGCTTCCCTGCCACGGATATCCCGGACTGAAAAAGCGCTTCCCCCACTTTTACGGCCATTACGGTACGGCTTGGCAGAACCAGAGAAAAGAGTTTGACAAGTTTCCGGGCGCCATTCTCATGACTTCCAACTGCATCCAGAAACCCAAACTCTCCTACAAAAAGAACATTTTCACCACCGGCACCGTGGGATGGCCCGGGGTGACCCATGTGAGCAAAACCAATCTCCAGCCCCTGATTGACCAGGCCCTGGCCCTGCCCGGTTATGCCGAAGACAAGCCGGACATGGAAATCCTGGTGGGATTCGGCCATGATTCCGTGCTTGGCGTGGCAGACAAGATTGTGGCCGGTGTAAAAGACGGCTCCATCGGTCACTTCTTTCTTGTGGGCGGCTGCGACGGTGTTAAAAAATCCAGGAACTATTACACCGAGTTTGTTGAAAAAACACCGGACAACAGTATTGTCCTGACCCTGGCCTGCGGCAAGTTCAAATTCTTTAAACAGCAGCTCGGGGATATCAACGGGATTCCAAGGCTTCTGGATGTGGGTCAGTGCAATGACTCATACTCAGCGGTCCGGATCGCCGTGGCACTGACCAAGGCTTTTGATACGGATGTCAACGGCCTGCCCTTGTCATTCATCATCTCCTGGTATGAGCAGAAAGCCGTGGCAGTCCTGCTGACCCTGCTTCACCTGGGCATACAGGATGTCCACCTGGGTCCCTCGCTGCCTGCCTTTGTCAGTCCGAATATCCTGGATGTGCTGGTGAAAAACTACAATATCACGCCCATCGGCACCCCTGAAGGCGACCTGAAAAAAATCCTGGGATAGGTTCCCATACCCAGCCGGCCGGTGTGACAGAGAGACCGGCCCCAAAATATACGCCCCACAGCCCAATGGCTGCGGGGCGTTTTTTTTACGGTGAAATACATCACGCTGCCGATATCGTCAGCAGATATCGTCAATCGTCAAGACCGTAAAACACTTGTGCATTTTTATACAGAATCCGGTCAAGATCCTCCCGGCCAAGGCCTGAATCGGCAAGCCAGATCAGCTCCCGGTCCCATGCATAAGGAATATTGGGAAAATCCGACCCGTACATGATCCGGTCCGTGCGGAAGCGCTCAAAATTCCCCCTGGTTTCTATTGGAAAATAATCCGTAAGCACCATGGCCGTATCCAGCCAGAGCGTATCAAACGCTTCAATCAGGTGCCGGTAGGCCCGGGTTTCATCAAACCCCAGATGGGGGACACAGACCTTCAGCCCGGGATAGGCCTTGAGAATGTTTTCCACTTTGTCTGCCCCGCAGATATCGTAGGGGTCGCACCGGTAATGTTCGCTTCGGGGCTCCCTGCCCGCATGGATGACCATCGGCTTGCCCCGTTCCCGGCAAATCCCGTATATGGGGTCCATGTCCGGGCCGTTCATGTCAAAACACTGGACATGGGTGTGCAGCTTTACCCCGGACAGGCCCGAATCAAAGGCGCGCGCCAGGATGCCGGACGCATCGTCCTCCCCGGGAAACACGGTGGCAAGGCCGGTCACCCGGCCGGGAAAAGCCTGGCAGAGGCCGGACATATAGGTATTCAGGAAATCCGCCATGCCCGGCTTATGGGCATATTGGAGCGCGGTCACCCGGCTGACCCCATGGTCCAGGAGAAAGGCGATCAAATCCCTGCTGCCCATCCGGTAGCGTATCTTCCAGGCATGGGCGTCAAACCAGTCCCGGACCGCGGAAAAGATCCTGCCCGGGAACACATGGACATGGGTGTCAATGACCCGGGTGATGCCCCGGGGAAGGCTATGGCCCTCGGGCTCGTCATAAAACGGCAGATCAGGTGTGAGCACGTTCTACTCCTAAATGGTATCCGGCCCTGCCGGATGGTCAGGTTTTGGCGATCAGCTCCGAAACCAGAATCCGGGCGCCGATAAACACCAGGATCAGGCCGCCCAGGATTTCCATCCGTTTGCCCACCAGGGCGCCCAGGCGTTTGCCAAGAGCAATGGCAGCCAGGGACATGCCGGATGTGACCACCCCGATCATCACGGACGGATACCAGATATTGATGTCCAGCATGGCCAGGCTCAGGCCGATGGCCATGGCATCAATACTTGTGGCAAGGCTGAGCATGACCATGGTCACCCCCCGGGAAGGGTCTTTCCGTATGGGATTTTCAGATGCATCCAGGCCGGAAGCGATCATCTTGCCGCCCACAAACACCAGAAGGGCAAAGGCGATCCAATGGTCAAAGGCTTTAAAGTAGGAGACAAACCCCACCCCCAGGAACCAGCCGATCACAGGCATCATGAACTGAAACAGGCCAAAGTGGAAGGCCAGTCGGAACACGGCCCGGCCGTTCCCGGCAAATCCTGAAGCTGCTGCGGCCAGGGAGACTGCAGCCGCATCCATGGCCAGGCCCATGGCCACAACAATAATATCAAATGTTCCCATTCTGTACGTATTGTCCTTTTTTTCACTTTATTTTTGCCGGGCGCCTGCCCGGCCCGGAAAACAGCAGAAAACAGAATATAGAAGACGAAAGGGATTTGCAAATTCTATCGGTTTGGTGTAATTTTTTTTAAACACTCACCAACCTCAAATCACAGGAGATGCCCATGGATAAGTCAAAAACCCTGAACATACTGAAAAACGCCTTTTTGATGGAGCGGCAGGGTAAACATCTGTATGAAAAAGCCAGGGACAGCGCAGAAGATCAGGCCGTAAAAGCGTTTTTTCAAGGCCTTGCAGATGAAGAGCAGGAACACATGGACATCCTTGAGAAACAATTCAAAGCCTATATGTCCGACGGCAGATTCGTTGCCGGGGGATATGAAAACGACGGCGCAGCCGAACCCGCACCGCAAATCCTGGATGATGCCGTAAAAAACAATATCAATGCCGCCGGTTTCGAAGCCACGGCCATCACGGCCGCCATCGGATTCGAGGGAAAAGCCGTGAAGCTTTACGCCCTCAGGGCCGAGGAAGCACAGGATCCGGAAGAGAAAAAACTGTACAAGTGGCTTTCCGTCTGGGAAACCACCCACCTGAGAAAACTGATCGACCTGCAGGAAGGCCTTATGGAAAGGGTCTGGGAGGACAACAGTTTCTGGCCGTTTTAATTTTAAGCGCCTTAACTTACCGTTCGCAGTCTTAGAAACAATACGACAGGGTCGTATATACAACGCGTTCTTTATCTTATTTTTATTCTCTTAAGGAGGAAAAATGTATCTGAAAACCGTTGGTATCATTTCTTTTTTTGTTGCCGTGTTTACAGCGAACGCGGTGGGCGGCGAAAGCAAAATGGATTTTTCATCCATCTGGCAGGGCCAGTATGTCGGCATTGCTGCGGGTGCGTCTTACAGCAAGGCGGATCCGGATGTTATGCTGCAACAGACGACCTATTTTAACAGCCAGGATTCGGACCAGTTAAATCCCCTTGCATCTGAAAATCTCGACCAGACAGATTTTTCCGGAGGCTTGTTATGGGGATTTGCCTTTCAGAAGGACCATTTTGTTTTCGGTATCGAAGCGGATGTTTCCATGGCGGATTTCGAGGAAGAATACAGCACCGGGGATATCAGTTACACCTCGTTGCCTACCCGGGATTTTTCAATCACCACCCGGGTCAAGTCAGACTGGGCCGCAAGCCTCCGCCTGCGGCTGGGCTATGCCTGGAAAGACTCGCTCTTTTTCGCCTCTGCAGGCCCTTCCTGGACCCGTTTTGATTATCGTTTTATATTTACGGACGGACTTCCCGAATCTGCGGATGTGGACAAGGACGAAGTGACACAGGGCTGGACCGCCGGCGTCGGGTATGAAAAAAAACTGGGCAAGGCCTGGTCCATGAGAACCGAATGGCTGTACGCCTATTATGGCGATATCATAGATACGGACAGTTTCCTGTCGACAAACTCTGCCGACGGGTTTACCCATGACCTGGATTATGAAACCCACAGTTTCCGGCTCTGCATCATCCGCAGCTTTTAAAACGTCTTAAACGATCACCCGTTGCAATAAGGGACGCTGATGAAAAAACATCAGCGTCCCATGTGCATTTCTATCGATGTTCCGCTGCCATACAGCCGTTAAAAAGTATGGCTGGCCGTTGCCATTTCCACCACGGGCAGGGGTTCTAAAGGCTTGCCCGGCAGCATATTCAGGATCTTCTGGGGCATACCCCGGTAAAGCAAACGCGCTCTGAGGGTCTGGCCTTTTTTGGGGACGATGCCGATGTTAAAGGTGCGGGTGGCACTTTCACGGGCCGGGATCCGTGTATCGGACAACACCTCTCTTGCCTTGGCCAGGTTCAGCACGGGATTGCCTTTGCCGTCTCCCAGTATTGTCCTGAACAATACCGTATCTTCGGGCAGTTCATTCTTCTTGTCCGGGATGCCGGTTTGGTACAACGGTTTGCCGGCTTTGTCCGCCAGGGTCAGTTCGATCCAGACCTGGCGCAGGTCTCCCACGCCTGTGGGCAGGGAGTGTCCGGCACCGGAATTGGTGACGGTGACGCCGACGGTTTTCCCGGTGATGCCGGAAAGGTCAAGCGCCAGGGTGGCGGCGTTTTTAAGACGCTCTTCCGCCATGGCGGATTTTTCATCATCCCCAAAATCAGCAGGCACACCCGAATTTCCCCCGACAAAATAATGGGTAAAAATATGGGGCCGCTCATCACTGTAGTCCGCTGCTGATCCCGGATTGGCAGGACGCTCGGTGGAGCCGGTGGCAGGAATGCCCGGCCGCTGGTACATGTGGCAGTCCTGGCAGTGGACCCGCTTTGCAGGATCGGGATGGTTGTAAGGACTTTTTTCCCATTCCGTATACGTGGTTTCAAGGTCTGTGCCGAATGCTACATGTTTGACATTGTGGCAGGTGCCGCAAATGCCGGATTCCGTATGCATTTTGGAAAAGGCCGCTTCATGGAAGTCAGGCTCGGAATCATCAAAGGGGCCGTATTTAACGCCCGGATCATCTTCACCATGGCCCGGGGACAAGACCAGGCCGTTGTTGTACATCTTGGTAATATCCACGGCAGAGTGGCAATAATCGCACTGGATGCCCCGGGTGGCGATTTCAGGGGTGGCGGAAAGATCGTCGGACAGCTTTTTGGGAAAGCCGGTCACATACCCCACCGGTGTATGACACTTGACGCAGGATTCCGCCTCTTCAATCTCGCCTTCATGAACCAGGCCCTTGCGCAGGAACTTTGCCACCCGTGTATATACCGGGTCCTTGTGGGAAAGGTTGTGCATGGAGTTGGTCCATTGTTCAAAAATTTCAGAATGGCATCCCGCACAGGTATCCGGAGAGATAAACCTGCCGGGCGCAAATTCCTGTTCGGCAGGCGTCTGTGTGTTTTTCCCGGCCAGTGCCGTTGCCGCCAAAAAAAGGGCCATGCCGCAGAGTAATATCCATATCCACTTCATTTGGAACCGCATTGTTGCCTCCATATGCCCGGGTGTGGTGCCGGGCCGTTTTCAGGATTCTTATTCCTTGACCAGGCCACCCGGGTACTCCCGGGTTTCTCCGTCAATGGTCAATACGGTCCAGTTTCCCTGGTCATCCCTGGCGGCCACCAGGCAATCGACTGTTGTCCCCTCATTCAGGGTAATACTGCACTGCCCCTCTTCATTCAGGGTACGGACGTCCACAAAATTTTTCTCCTGGGACAATTGCCTGAATTTTTCCGTGGCCTGTTCCAGGGCAATGATCCTGTTGTATTCGTCTTCGTCAACCGCCTTGATTTCCTCGCGCAGCGCGGTAATCTGACGTTTCTGGGAGGCAATCACATCCAGCACCTTTTTCATTTCGTCCTTCTGGTCTGACGGAATGGAAAAAAGAATCTGTTTCTGTACTTCCATGTCTGTTTCGATAAAGTTGATCTTCTGAAGCAATCCTTTTACACGTTCTTTCATAATAGCAACCCTTTGGGCCTGATATACCGTCTGTGTTTAGAACACCTCGAAATCGGGACAATATCCGGCTCATTCAAGATGCCCTTTAATTATAGGGGTCCGTCATAATACTCAGGCGAGTATAACGGCTTTGCGGGAAGTTTCAAGATATTTCTAAAGAATGGATATATGACGGATATACCAGGGAAAGCCGGCCCACGGCCGGCTACTTTGACCTGTTTCAGCAGTTTCCGGGGCCAACGCCCTGTTTATCCGCGCGCCGGGCTCCTCTGGCAATCCAGTTGAGGAGACGGGCCCAGAGACTTTTTTTCCCGGGCCCGTTTTTCCGGGGATGTTCTGTTTTCATGTGGCCACCTCGTAGATCAGGAGAATGTGCCCTTTGTCGATTTCACGGCATGTTTTGAATTCCAGCGCCGTGTCCAGTTCATCGCTGAACAGGGAGAGGCCTTTTCCGAATAATTTCGGCACAAGGGTGATATGCACCTCGGTGATCAGGTTTGCCTTTGCAAACATGGTGTTCACAACGGCCCCGCCGATAAGGGCGACTTTATCATACTCTTTTTGTTCAAGGTCCTTGAGAATATCACCGGGATCCTGGTCCGTGAACACCAGGTTTTCATCACGGCTTTCCCGGGTCTTGTCCCGGGTCATGACAATATTCAGCCGCCCGGGAAGGGGACGTCCTATGGTGTCATAGGTTTTGGACCCCATGATCATGACGCCGGCGTCCCGGGTCACATCCACGAAATATTTTTTATCCGCTTTTCCGGTCCAGTCCACAAACTGGTTTGAATCCCTGGCAATCATACCGTCCAGGGTGGTGGCCATGAGCAGAATCACATCCATAGGCAGTTTCCTTTCTAATCGGGTTGGGGCCAGTCCATGTCCTTGTCTTCGGCGAAGTAGCAAAACCGGCTCCAGGCCAGTTCCCGCCCGGATAAGGGACAGCGGAGGGTCACCCTGTGGTCGGTTACTTTGACAACTTCCCAGTCGCCTGCCCTGGGAGATTCCTCAATCCTTATTTTCTGGCCTTCCTTAAAGGGATAGGCCTTGAACAGCGTTACCTTGGGCATATACACCTCCCTATTCCGTTTTTAAGGGACCGGTCATCCGGCCGGGATCCACGAGTTGGTCAAAGGTATCCGGGTCCAGTATTTCCAGGTCCTGGGCCGCCTGTTTCAGGGTAATGCCTTTTTCATGGGCATGCTTTGCAATCCGGGCGGCCTTGTCATATCCGACATGGGGATTCAATGCGGTCACCAGCATCAGTGAATTTTCCAAATGCTTTTTGATCATATCCGTGTCCGGTTCAAGCCCGTCGACACAGTTTCTCGCAAAAGAGAGCGAGGCCTCTCCCAGGAGCCGGGCGGACTGGATAAAATTGGCAATGATCACCGGTTTAAATACGTTGAGTTCAAAATGGCCGGAGGCACCTGCGGCTGTGACGGCCACATCATTTCCCATGACCTGGGCGCAGACCATGGTCACTGCCTCCACCTGGGTGGGATTGACCTTTCCCGGCATAATCGAGGACCCGGGTTCGTTGGCGGGAAGGCGCAACTCCCCGATACCGCACCTGGGGCCGGACCCCAGCATCCTGATGTCGTTGGCGATTTTAATCAGGCTGACGGCAACGGCTTTCAGTGCTCCATGGGCCGCCACCAGTCCGTCATGGGATGCCAGGGCCTCGAATTTGTTTTGGGCGGTGACAAAGGGATGGCCGGTCAATTCCGCCACCCGGTTGGCCACAGTCACATCAAATCCTGCAGGGGTATTCAGTCCGGTGCCCACGGCAGTGCCCCCAAGGGCCAGTTCATAAAGCCGGGAAAGGCTATTCTCGACCTGATCGATTCCCCGGGAAACCATGCGGACATAGCCGGAGAACTCCTGACCCAGGGTCAGGGGCACGGCATCCATGAAATGGGTCCGCCCGGTCTTGACGATTCCGGACCAGGCCCGGGCATTGTCGTCAAGCGCATTTCTCAGGGCGGCCAATCCGGGAAGGGTGGTGGTTTTGAGCAGCTTTACCGCAGCAATGTGCATGGCCGTGGGAAAGGTGTCATTGGAAGACTGGGACCGGTTGACATCATCGTTGGGATGAATGGCCGGCCGGCCCTGCCCCAGGGTATTTCCGGCCAGTACATGGGACCGGTTGGCGATCACTTCGTTGACGTTCATATTGGTCTGGGTGCCGGAACCGGTCTGCCAGACTTTTAAGGGGAAGTGGTCATCCAGTTCACCGGCCGCAATTTCGTCACAGATCCGGCAGATCATTTGCTCCTTGTCAACCGACAGCCTTCCGAGAGAACCATTGGCCATGGCCGCGGCTTTCTTTACAATCCCGAACGCCCGGATCATCTCTCCGGGCATTGTTTCGGTGCCGATGCGAAAATTCTCCACAGCTCTCTGGGTCTGGGCTCCCCAATATGCATCTTGCGGCACCCTGACTTCCCCCATGGTATCTTTCTCAATCCGTGTCTTCATGATTCTCCTTTGGCCTTCAGGTCCGGTGCAGGTGAACATTCAGATATACATGTAAAGATAGAGCCGGGATCGGTAAAATGCAAGCCGGGATATTCCACGCCGCTTTCTGCCGTGCAATAATATATTGAAATTGTCCGGGGGGTTGTAGTATGAAAATACCTGCACCCGGAACGGTAAAATAATACGGAAAAACATTTTACCACGATCCCCCGGAACAGCTATCGCCTCTGCACAGCTCCAGGCAGAGACCTTAGCCATCCGGAAGATAACGCAATGACCATCCGGTGCCTGTGATGATACCACGTACTTGAAATAAACCGCCGATATGCAACTTCCCGGGAAGATCCTATGAAAAGAACCACACGCTGTTTTCTCGTCTGGCTTGCGGTCCTGATGGCAGCCTGCCAGTCCGGATGCAACAACACCCCTGAAAAATCACCAATGGAACAAAAAGCTGCCACCTACCTGGACAATATGGAGGCGTCGGCAATCAGCCTGGAACATGCCCTGCAAAAGGTCTCCAGTGCAAAGGTCACCAATACTGCCAAACGGATGCGTGAGACCGTTGCGTTGATCAAAAGCGGTCAGGAAAGCCTTGAAACCGCTGACCGGGATGTCAGGGCGTATGTGACCTTTGTCAACCGGAACAGGGGGGCCCTGGTCGCGGAAGGACTGGGCCACTACGTCAAGGTGAAAGAAATCCTGGACCGTCCCCTGACAGACAAACGCCGGGCCATTGCCTCTTATTTTTCGGATATGGAGCGCTGGCTTTCCTATTCAGCGGATCATTTTGCAAAGCTCAACGCCGGAGATGCCCGGGTTCGCAGAAGCTATGACCGGCTACTCATAGAGGTGAACCGCAGCCAGCAGAAGTACAACTTTGCCAGTGACCAATACCAGCGCCATCTCAATTCGGTTGCCGCCCAGCACCCGGACTTGAAAAAGAAATTCAAACGCCGGTACAAAACCATGAAAAAAGAACTGGGGTGGCTGTGATGCCCTGCCACGGACGCATTTAAAGCAACACCAAGGCCCGGTTTACCGGCACAAAAAATCGCTTATACAGACCGGTAAAAAATTGTGTTCTACCCCCTTGCCGAATATGGTATAGGGATACAATTGTCATATGCATAATCTATCTTTATCAATCGGAAATCAGGAGTTCTTAAAGTGAAATCATCTGATACGCGCAATTCTCTCGGGTTCTTTTGGGCGGGATATATCCTTTGTTGCGGGCTGGGCATCATCACGGCCGGGGCCGCTTTTTTACAGGACAGTCCCACGGCGGTACGCATCTTGAGCATTTGTCTTCTTCTCAGCCTTGCCGGCTGCGGCCTGTTGTGGCGGAATATCATCATCCGCCCCTACCAGGAGGCAGGGATTCGCCTGTCCGGGTTCATGAACAAAGAATGCTTTCTGGAGGATGACGATGCCCGGGGCGCCGGCAGGGACGAATTCTCTCCTCCGGAGAAACAGCTCGATCACGTGTTCCAGTCCCTGGACGAAATGATGATCGGCATCAACAACCATTCGGAAACTGCCAAGGCCGCCATTGCATTCCTGCACGAGGCCTGCGCCAATGTCGCCACCCACATTGAGCAGGTTAACCAGAACACCCAGTCCATCACAACGGCCACGGACAATATCACCCGGAATACCGAACAGCTTTCCGGGGACATGGGCGAGGCAACCGATAACATCAATGTGGTGGCCGCCGGTACCGAAGAGTTGAGCGCCACCATCATGGAAATTGCAAAAAACACCTCCCAGGCCGAAACCATCTCCAACCAGGCCAAAGAGTTGGCGGACCAATCTTCGGAACAGGTCAAAATCCTCGGCAACAATGCCAAGGATATCGGCAAGGTTACCGAGACCATTACGGAAATTTCAGAGCAGACCAACCTCCTGGCCCTGAACGCCACCATTGAAAGCGCCAGGGCCGGTGAGGCGGGCAAGGGATTCGCCGTTGTGGCCGGTGAAATCAAGGAGCTGTCCCGCCAGACCTCCGAAGCCACTGTTGACATCAAGGAACGGATCCAGGAAATCCAGGGTGCCATTGACCAGACCGTGACGGGCATGGAGGCCATTTCAGAGGTCATCGTCACCATGAACCAGATCGTCACTTCGATTGCCGCTGCCGTGGAAGAGCAGAACATCGCCACAAAAAATATTGCCCAGAATATTGCCCATGCCTCGTCAAACCTGGACGGGGTGAATACGAATATGGGCGACAGCGCCCAGGAAGTGGACAACATCAGGACATCCATGCATTCAGTGGCTGACGACGTTCTCAACCTTCTCAGGGAGAGCATCAAGCTGGATGTGTTCTCAGAAGAGATGAAAGAAATTACCGAAGCGCTCAGGGATGATGTGGAGGAGTACAAATGCTTTGAGCCGGCCTTTGATATTGCCAAGGCCAAAACCGCCCATATCCTCTGGCGGATCAACCTTGAAGCCGCCCTGAGGGGATACCAGCCCATGGCGGTTTCCGACGTCAGTTCCCATCACGAATGCGATTTCGGCAAATGGTACGATACCCAGGACAAGACCTGGCAGGACAAGGAAGAATTTGCCCGCCTGGGCACCCACCACGAGTCTGTCCATACCATTGTTAAAAAAATTGCCGGACTTATCGAACAGAACCGGCTTGAAGAGGCCAGAGACCAGCTCGGCGCTTTTGAAACCGCCAGGCAGAATATGTTCAAATACCTGAACGTTCTGTACAGGGGCTGATTCCCGGCACGTCCCGTAACAACACCGCCGCTGCAGGATCGAGTCCTGCAGCGGCGGTGTTTATGCGGAGCAGACAGATAGGATTACATCAGGTCGGCGTAAAAGTCATTCCCTTTGTCATCCACGATAATAAAGGCAGGAAAATTTTCCACCGTGATCATATACACGGCTTCCATGCCGAGTTCCTCGTATTCCACCAGTTCCACTTTTTTGATGAAATCCTTGCCCAGGCGGGCGGCAGGACCACCCGGCGATCCCAGGTAGAATCCGCCGTATTCCTTGCAGGCATCAGTCACCTGGCGGCTCCGGTTGCCCTTGGCCAGCATGATCATGGATGCCCCTTCCTTCTGGAACACAGGAACATAGGGGTCCATCCGGCCGGCGGTTGTGGGGCCGAATGCACCTGACGCCTCCCCTTCCGGGGTTTTGGCAGGGCCGGCATAGTAAATAATGTGGTTCTTGATGTAATCGGGCAGCCCGTCACCGGCCTGGTAACGCTCCATGAACTTGGCATGGGCAATATCCCGGGCCACGATGATGTTGCCGGAAAGGGAAAGCCGGGTGGCCACCGGGTACTTGGAAAGCTCGGCCCGGATTTCGTCCATAGAGCGGTTCAGGTCGATGTCTACGGCCGGGGCCATGTCAGGTTCGCCTGCGGGCAGGAAACGGCCCGGATTTTCTTCAAGCTGTTCCAGGAAAATACCGTCCCGGGTGATCTTGCCCTTGATCTGGCGGTCTGCAGAACAGGAAACACCGATGCCGATGGGGCAGGAGGCGCCGTGGCGGGGCATACGGATGACCCGGATATCCAGGGCAAAATGCTTGCCGCCGAACTGGGCGCCAAGCCCCAGTTTCCGTGACCGTTCCAGGACCTTTTCCTCCAGGTCCGTATCCCTGAACGCATGGCCGGTGCCACTGCCCTGTGTGGGCAGGGAATCCAGGTAACGGGCTGAGGCCAGTTTAACGGCTTTCAGGTTGAGTTCGGCAGTGGTGCCGCCGATGACAAAGGCAATATGGTAAGGCGGACAGGCCGATGTACCCAGGGCTTTCATCTTTTCCAGCATGAAATCAATCAGGATTTCCTCGGAGTTGAGCACGGCCTTGGTCATCTGAAACAGGGCTGTTTTGTTGGCAGATCCCCCGCCTTTGGCCATGAACAGAAACTTGTACGCCTCTCCTTCAACAGCGGAGACATCCACCTGGGCAGGCATATTGGTCTTTGTGTTCACCTCTTTGTACATGGTCAGGGGAGCATTCTGGGAATACCGCAGGTAATTTTTGGTATAGGCTGCAAACGCCCCTTTGGACAACTCTTCCTCGTCGTCGGACCAGGTCCAGACCTGCTGGCCCTTCTTGCCCATGACAATGGCTGTGCCCGTATCCTGGCACATGGGATACACTTTTTCCGCAGCAATGGCGGCATTTTTCAGAAGTTCCAGGGCCACATACCGGTCGTTGTCCGAACTTTCCGGATCATCGATAATGCCCCGCAACTGTTCCAGATGCTCCACCCGGTAGAGGTGGGCAACATCCTTGAAAGCAGCCTCGGAAAGGAGGCTTAAGGCCTGGGGTTCGACCATGAGGACCTCTTTTCCTTCAAAGTCCTTTACCCGGATATGTTCTTTTGTGAGCAGGCGGTATTCGGTGTCATCCTTGCCCAGGGGGAACATGGTGTCAAATTTGAATTCGCTCATATGTTTTCCTTATCAAGAACAACAGGCAGCGGAACCGCCCTTTTCTAGGGGCTGCCCCGCTGCCTGTCGAATGCTGTTTTTTATATGCGATACAACGGCCGGTCAGGGTACCTGCCGGTGTGTCGGTCCGGCAGGCACCACAGGCGTAAGCCTTACTTGACCAATGCCATTTTCCGTCTCAGGAATGCGATCTGGGTCTGGTGGGGCAGGTCTTTGGGGCAGAAATCTTCGCACCCCAAAAGGGTCATGCACCCGAATACCCCGTCATCATCCCCGAGGATTTCATAATACTCACTGTCAGTCCGTTTATCCCTGGGATCCAGGTGGAACCGGGCCAGGCGAATAAAGCCCACGGCGGACAGGAAGTCCGGGCGCATCCGTTTGGTGGCGCAGGCAGAGATGCAGCAGCCGCACTCAACGCAGCGCTCCAGCTCATAGACCTCTTCCATGATATCCGGGTCCATCCGTTCTTCCAGCTTGTTGTAATCCACCTTGTCCGCATCGGGATCATGAATCCAGGATTCCACCCGCTCGCTCATGGCGCGCATGAATTTGCCGGTGTTGACGGACAGATCGCCGATCAGTTCGAACCCGGGCAGGGGCAGCAGGGTGATATCGCCATCCTCGAACTTGGAGGTCAGTGTACGGCAGGCCAGATCGGGCGCACCGTTGATCACCATACCGCAGGAACCGCAGATCCCGGCCCGGCAGATAAAGTCGAACTGGAGCGAGGGGTCCTGGTTTTCCCGGATGTCGTTCAATGCAATAAAAATGGTCATCCCAGGGGCTTCGGTGACCTCGTAGGTTACCATACGGGGTTTGTCGCCCTGTTTCTGGGGGTTATACCGAAATATCTGAAATCTTAAAATTCTGCCTTCGTCACTCATTATTTGTACCCCCTGCCGATACGCTCGTTTTTACCTTTGAATTTCTCCGGGATGGTTAAGGGATTGAGAAGCTCCTGCATCTCGTGGCGGTCGGCCGTGGGATTGGCCTTTTTAATCTCTTCAACCTCAGCCACCCGTTTTTCGGTATCTGCATGGTGGATGGTGTTGTCCACACCGTACCCCCGGGAACCCGGCGGCATTTCCATCTTCATGACATCCAGGTCTTCGTAGGAAATTTCCGGCAGGTCTGCATCCTCGTCTTTCCAGGTGGTGAGTGTCCGTTTCAGCCAGTCGCGGTCGTTTCTCTCGGGATAATCTTCCCGGGCATGGGCGCCGCGGCTCTCGGTCCTGAGCATGGCACCATAGGCCACGCACTGGGCCAGCTTGATCATCTTGGGCACACGGATGGCTTCCACAAGTTCCGGGTTGGATGAGGAAATCCGGTTCCGCAGGGCGATCTTTTTGGCCCGCTGGTTGAGCAGCTTGAGTTCTTCAACTGCCTGCTCAAGATCTTCGCCGTTCCTGAAAATCCCCACCTTGTCCATCATGATTTTCTGCATTTCCGCTTTCAGTTGGAAGGGATTTTCGCCATAGTCACGGGTGAGCAGGGTGGCGATCTTGTCTTCTTCCTTTTTCATGAAATGTTCGATGGTGGTGGTGGAAACGTTCAGCCCGGCCTGGGCACAATGGTCAGCCACGTACTCGCCCACGATCATGCCGGCAACAACGGTTTCCGCAACAGAGTTGCCCCCAAGGCGGTTAAACCCGTGCATATCCCAGCAGGCGGCCTCGCCGCAGGAAAATAATCCTTTCAGGGTCGGGCTTTCACCGGTGGCCTTGGTTCTGACGCCGCCCATGGAGTAATGCTGGGTCGGACGGACCGGGATATACTCCTTGACCGGGTCAATGCCCAGGAAGTATTCGCAGATTTCCTTGACTTCCCTGAGGTTCTTTTCAATGTGCTCCCGGCCTAGCAGGGTAATGTCCAGCCAGAGATGATCGCCGTACCGGGAAGGAACGCCTTTGCCCTTCCTGATGTGTTCGGTCATGCGGCGGGAGACAACGTCTCTGGAGGCCAGCTCTTTTTTCTCAGGCTCGTAATCCGGCATGAACCGGTACCCGTCCTTGTCCAGGAGAAGGCCGCCGTCGCCCCGGCATCCTTCCGTGGTCAAAATGCCCACGGGCACGATGGCCGTGGGATGGAACTGGACCGCTTCCATGTTGCCCAAGGGCGCCACGCCGGTTTCCAGGGCAATGGCCGCGCCAATACCTTCGCAGATGATCGCGTTGGTGGACACCGAGTAAATTCGGCCGTAACCGCCGGTGGCAATGGTGGTGGCCTTGGCAATATAGGCGGTGAGTTCGCCGGAGACAAGATCCCTGACCACGGCCCCGTGGCAAACCCCGTCGTCATGGATCAGGGCAATGGCCTCTTTTCTCTCGTGAACCGGAATATTCATCTCAATGGCTTTGTTGTCCATGGCATAAAGCATGGTATGGCCGGTGCCGTCGGACGTATAGCAGGTCCGCCACTTTTTGGTGCCACCGAAATCCCTGGCCGTGATCAGGCCCTGGGCTTCGTGTTTTTCCGTAATGGTGACCTTTTTGCCGTTGATGATCACGTCGCGGTCGCCGCTCCTCACCCTGGACCAAGGCACGCCCCAGGCGGAAAGCTGGCGGATGGCTTTGGGCGAAGTATTGACAAACATTCTGGCCACATCCTGGTCACATCCCCAGTCAGAGCCTTTGACCGTGTCTGCAAAGTGGACGTCTTCATCATCCCCGTCCCCTTTGATACAGGCGCCGAGGCTGGCCTGCATACCGCCCTGGGCAGCTGCGGAATGTGACCGTTTGGCAGGCATCAGGGAGAGAATGATGCTTTCATACCCCCTCTGCTTGGCTGCAATGGCGACGCGAAGCCCTGCCAGGCCGCCGCCGATAACAAGTGAATCCGTATATATGATATTCATTGAACTTATCCCTTTCTTAATGTGATTCTTCTGCGGAATGGGTATCGCCGTGGGCAGGCGCTTCCTCATGGGCTTCATCTGCGGGCGCATGGTCCGGCGTATGGCTGTCGTCCGCAGCATGGGTATCTTCTGCGCCATGGCTGTCCGCAGCAGCAGGCATCTCTTGGGCCGGCTCAACCGCGTCATGGAGTGCGGGCGCCTCTTCATCAGCGTGAAGGGCGTCTTCATCTGCGGGAACGGCATGCTCCGTCTCTGCCGCAGGGGCGGAATGGGCTGCAGCGTAAGGCTGGCCGATCTTGTCCATATTCCTTACACCGATGATGATAAATGCCAGCAGTGCCAGAATCCCGATGGAAAGAAAGAAGATGGTCAATCTGTTTTTAAGTTTTTTGAGCTTTGCCCGGGCTTCCTTGGCGCTCTTGTTGTCCTTGCCCTGGAACCAGCCCCATTTCATGCAGAGCCTGTAAAGGCCGATGGTGCCGTGGAGCTCCACACAAATCAGGAGAACCAGGTAGACAAACCACATATTGTTCAATACCACACGGCCGGCCGAGAAATAGGGATCAATCTGGCCCGGGTGGGTGAGCATGACATACAAATGGACAGATCCGGCAAAAAACATGATAAAGCCGGTGAGGGCCTGAACGTACCACAGATTGGTGTCCTGGTGTTTCATCATCCCCATCTGGTCCCGCATGATGCGGTGCTGCTTCCAGTTGATGGGAAACTTTCTTATTCCCAGAAGGGCATGGATGATGAACAAGGTAGAGATTCCGGACACGGCAAAGAACACGGCAATGGGGTAACCGTGGCCTGTGTCTGACAAAAATGCCAGTTCCATGGTTTTGGCCACCCAGTTAAACACATCCGGCCCCAGGATAATACTGCCCACCAGGAGCATGTGCACCCACATGAACAGCCCCAGGATGAGACCGGTGCCGCTCTGGGCAAGATCCAGGCGGGCGGGCAGCCTGCTTTTTTTCTTGTTTGACTCAATGGTGTAACTTTCCAATGTAAACCTCCTTAAAATTGCCTAAAAAACCGCTTTACAAATCCGGCCGATTTCCCCCAGGTTTTCGCAGACATGGACGCCGTTTTCCTTGAACGCCTTGATCTTTGCCTCGCCTGTGCCGCTGGAGCCCGAAATAATGGCCCCGGCATGCCCCATTCTCCTGCCGGGAGGCGCTGTCAGGCCCGCGATAAATCCCACCACCGGTTTTGTTACATTTTCCTTGATGTACGCTGCTGCCTCTTCTTCCGCACTGCCCCCGATTTCGCCGACCATGACAATGGCCGAGGTCTCGTCATCTGCCTGAAACGCGGACAGTACATCTATAAAATTGGTGCCGTTCACAGGGTCGCCGCCAATACCGATACAGGTTGACTGCCCCATATCGAGCTTGGTCAGCTGGTCCACCACCTCATAGGTCAGGGTGCCGGATCTGGAGACCACACCAATGCTGCCTTTTTTATGGATCTTGCCGGGCATGATACCGATCTTGCACTCGTCCGGGGTGATAATCCCCGGGCAATTGGGACCGATCAGCCGACATTGTTTTGTTGCCAGAAAGTTCTTCACCTTTACCATATCCAGGATGGGAATGCCTTCGGTGATGCAGACGATCAGTTCGACACCCGCATCCGCGGCTTCCATGATGGCGTCCGCGCCAAAGGGCGGGGGCACGAAAATCAGGGAGGCGTTTGCGCCGGTTTCCCGGACCGCCTGGGCCACGGTGTTGAACACCGGGACATCGTCCATTTTCTGTCCGCCCTTGCCCGGGGTGACCCCGGCCACGATATCGGTGCCGTATTCAATACACTGCCGGGTATGAAAACTGCCTTCATTACCGGTTATCCCCTGGACCAGAAGCTTGGTTTCCTTATTGACGAATATACTCACTTTGGTCTCCTTTAATTCACCGCCGCAGCAATTTTCGCAGCTGCATCGGAAAGATCGGTTGCACTGGTCAGGTTCAGTCCGGCGTCCGCCAGGATCTGCTTGCCTTCCGTCACGTTTGTGCCTTCCATACGCACCACCACCGGGATATTGATGCCGGTTTTCTTGGCTGCGTCAACAACGCCCTGGGCAAAGATGTCGCACCTGAGGATACCGCCGAAAATATTGATGAGTACGGCCTTGACCTTATCGTCGGCCAGGATGATCCTGAAAGCGTTTTCCACCTGCTCGGCAGAAGCGCCGCCGCCCACGTCCATGAAGTTGGCAGGGGAAGCGCCTGCGTTCTTGATGATATCCATGGTGGCCATTGCCAGTCCGGCCCCGTTGACGATGTTGCCCACGTTGCCGTCAAGGTTGATATAGTTGAGATTGTACTTTGAGGCTTCGACTTCCAGCGGGTCTTCTTCGGTCAAATCCCGCAGTTCAAGAAGATCCTTGTGCCGGTGAAGGGCGTTGGCGTCAAAATCCACCTTGGCATCCAGGGCCAGGACCTGTTCATCAGCCGTCAGGATCAGGGGGTTGATCTCCACCAGGGAGCAGTCGTTCTCAACAAAAAACCGGTACAGGCTGGACAGCAGGCCGGCGAACTGCTTGAATGCCGGGCCCTTGAGGCCGAGCCCAAAGGCCACCTCGCGAAGCTGGTATCCCTGGATTCCCATCATCGGGTCCACCTGGACCTTGATGATCCGTTCCGGTGTTTTCTCTGCCACCTCCTCAATATCCATACCCCCGTCCTGGCTGGCCATGATAATGATGGATGCGGTGGCCCGGTCCACCAGGAGTGACAGGTAGAGTTCTTTTTCGATCTTCTGGCCCGCCTCAATGAGCAGCTTCTGGACCAGTTTGCCCTCGGGGCCGGTCTGATGGGTAACCAGGGTCATCCCCAGGATTTCGCCGGCCAGCGTCTCCAGTTCTTCAGGAGAGTTCGCCAGCTTTACCCCGCCGCCCTTGCCCCTGCCGCCGGCATGGATCTGGGCCTTGACAACCACGGGGAACCCGCCCAGTTTCGATGCCGCATCTTTTGCCTCTTCCACGGAAAAGACAGGCTGGCCGTCAGGTACGGGAACATTGTACTTGCGGAACAATTCCTTTGCCTGATACTCGTGTATTTTCATCTATTCTTCCTTAAAAAATGAATTATAAATAAAAGCTTACAAATACGATAACAATGCCTTGGCTGCCGCCGAAGGCGAGATTTTCTCGTTTTCCACCTGCTGGGAGACAACAGGGATCTGCTGCTTTATCTGCTCATTTTCCCGGAACCGCTGTTTGAGGCCCTCATCCACCAGCGTCCACATCCACTCCAGGGACTGGGCACGGCGCCGCTGGTCAAATTCGCCGGTTTCCATAAACTTTTGGCGATGGTCCAGAACGGTATCCCATACTTCCCGGGTGCCGCCTTTTATTACGGAAGAGCATGCCAGTACCGGGGTATGCCAAGTCGGGGTTTCCGACGCCACAAGATGCATGGCCGTTTCAAGGTCCTGCCGGGTCTGGCCCACCCGGTCAAGATTATCGCCGTCCGCCTTGTTGATGGCAATGGCGTCGGCCAACTCCAGCACCCCTTTTTTGATGCCCTGGAGTTCGTCGCCCGCCCCTGCAATGGCCAGGACCAGAAAAAAATCAACCATGGCGGCCACAGCGGTTTCAGACTGCCCGACCCCCACGGTCTCCACCAGGATCACGTCAAAGCCGGCAGCCTCGCAAACCAGCATGATCTCCCGGGTCCGGGCGGCAACCCCGCCAAGGGTCGCCCCTGCCGGAGAGGGGCGGATAAAGGCGTTCGCATGGACGGAAAGTTTTTCCATCCGGGTTTTATCACCAAGGATGGAGCCCCCGCTTCGACGGCTTGTGGGGTCCACAGCCAGAACCGCCACCCGGTGTCCTTCATCTGCAAGACTGACCCCGAGGCTTTCAATAAAGGTGGATTTTCCCACCCCGGGCACCCCGGTAATGCCCAGACGAACCGATTTCCCGGTATCGGGAAGAACAGCGTCCATCACGCCCTGGGCAACGGCCTGGTGGGCGGGGAGATTGCTTTCGATCAACGTCATGGTCTTGGCAATCATCCGCCGGTTCCCGGCCGTTATGCCCTGTATCAGTTCGTCAGGGTCAAGGTCAGTGGGTGCCATGATCAGGCACCGATAATATTCAGGGTTCTGTTGGCAGACTCGGTCACCACGGTACCCGGACCGAAGACATCGGAAGCGCCTGCCGCTGTCAGAAAATCATAATCTCCGGGGGGAATAATACCGCCGACAACTACCTTGATATCAGATGCCCCCTCTTTTTTCAATGCTTCGATGACCTGGGGCACCAAAGTTTTATGCCCGGCAGCCAGACTGGAGACGCCCACCACATGCACATCATTTTCCACAGCCATCTTAGCGGCCTCTTCAGGTGTCTGGAACATGGGTCCCAGATCCACGTCAAATCCAAAGTCAGCATAGGCCGTGGCAATCACCTTTACCCCCCGGTCATGGCCGTCCTGGCCCATCTTGGAGAGCAGGATCCGGGGTCGGCGGCCGGTCCTTTCCTCAAAGTCCGCTGTCCGTTTCCTTAAAGATTCAAGAATTTCAGGATCGGCATTTTCCGCATACACCCCGGAGATGCACTGGGTGGTGGCCACAAACCGGGAAAAGACCTTTTCCATGGCATCGGAAATTTCGCCCACAGTGGCCCGGGCCCGTACCGCAGGCAGACAGGCTGCCAAAAGGTTTTCGCCGTTTTCGCATGCCTTGGTAATGTCAGCCAGGGCCTTTTCAACAACGGCATTGTCACGTTCTTTCCGGATTTTTTCCAACCGGGCGACCTGTTCGTTCCGGACCTCTTCGGACACTTCCCTGACCGGGATCGGGGCTTCATCTTCGATCTGGTATTTGTTCACGCCGACGATCACATCCTCGCCCTTGTCGATCTTTGCCTGGCGGCGGGCGGCGGCCTCTTCAATACGCATTTTGGGCATGCCCGACTCAATGGCCTTGGCCATGCCGCCCAGATCCTCGATCTCCGCGAGAATCTTGCGGACTTCATCCACGATGTTCTGGGTGATGGTCTCCACGTAGTAGGAACCGCCCAAAGGATCAATCACATCGCAGATCCGGGTTTCTTCCTGGACCAGAATCTGGGTGTTCCTGGAGATCCGGGCCGAGAGTTCGGTGGGCAGGCCAACGGCTTCGTCAAAGGAGTTGGTATGCAGGCTCTGGGTGCCGCCCAGTACTGCGGACAGGCATTCCAGGGTCGTGCGGATGACGTTGTTGTAGGGGTCCTGCTGGGTCAAACTCCATCCCGAGGTCTGGCAGTGGGTCCGGAGCATGGAGGATTTCGGATTTTTGGGGTTGAACTGCGCCATCATTTCCGCCCAGAGGAATCTTGCGGCCCGGAGCATGGCAATGTACATGAAAAAGTCCATGCCGATTCCGAAAAAGAACGACAGCCGCGGTGCAAACTGATCGATATCCATGCCCGTGGCAAGAGCGGCCCGGACATACTCAAGTCCGTCAGCCAGGGTAAAGGCGCACTGGAGAACCGGGTCCGCACCCGCCTCCATGATATGGTAGCCGGAAATGGAAATGGTGTTGAACTTGGGCATTTCCTTTGAACAGAATCCCATAATGTCGGAAATGATCCGCATGGAGGGTTCGGGCGGATAGATATAGGTGTTCCGGGTCAGATACTCTTTGAGAATATCATTCTGGATGGTGCCCATGAGCTGGTCATGGGCGACACCCTGCTCTTCCGCCGCCACGATATAGCCAGCCAGAATGGGCAGCACCGCCCCGTTCATGGTCATGGACACGGACATCTGGTCCAGGGGGATCTGGTCAAACAGGATTTTCATGTCTTCAATGGAATCAATGGCGACCCCGGCCTTGCCCACGTCGCCGGCAACCCTGGGGTGATCCGAGTCATACCCCCGGTGGGTGGCCAGGTCAAATGCAACGGACAAGCCCTTCTGGCCCGCAGCCAGGTTTTTGCGGTAAAAGGCATTGGATTCCCTGGCGGTTGAAAACCCCGCATACTGGCGGATGGTCCAGGGCCGTCCCGCATACATGGTGGCCATGGGTCCCCTTACATACGGATTGAAACCGGGCAGGTTCTCCTTGAATTCCACATTTTCAAGGTCTTTGGCCGTATACAGGGGTTTGATTTCAATTCCCTCGGGTGTTTTTTGGGTCAGGTTCTCCAGGGGTTTTCCCCGGAGCTGCTTTGCGGCCAGTTCTTCCCATTGTTGAATATCAGACAGTTGAGACATGGTTATCCTCCGGTCTTAAAGATGATTTGGGCGCCGGCAATACCGTGGTATCGGTATCCGTGCCGGAACCGGGCAATTGCGTGTGAAACGATAGTAAAAGTCGCCGGTTGCGCCTATCTCTCGCACAACTCCACAAGGACGCCGGATGTTGCTTTGGGATGCAGGAATGCGATTTTGGCACCGCCAGCCCCTTTGCGCGGCACCTCGTCAATCAGTTTAATGCCCTTTTCCTTGAGTTCGGCAAGGGCCTCTTCTATATTTTCAACCCGGAAGGCAACATGCTGGATGCCTTCCCCTTTTTTCTCGATGTACTTGGCCACGGGGCCGTCATCGGCAGTGGATTCCAAAAGTTCTACTTCACTTTCGCCCACAGGCAGGAAAGCCGTGGTAACTTTCTGGGCTTCCACGGTTTCGGTTCCTTCAAAGGGAAGCCCAAGCGCGTCCGTCCAGAAGTTCTTTTTTTCCTCAATACTGGAAACTGCTATGCCGAGGTGATCAATCTTTAAAATTTTCATCTCGAATCTCCACTTTTGGTTAATTTAAAGTACAATATCTATAGTTGGTTCAAATGCGTAAAGTCAACCATAAACTGGCTGAATTATTTAATAAGCAGACACTAAAAATCAAAGCCCCTCTAGGGCTCAGGAAACCTGGGAAAGGTGTGCCATATACCCGGGAACAATACGTGTATGATCCAGGTTCAGGCATTCGGCGTAGGACTTTAAAAAGCCTTTTAAATAAATGGAGGGAGGGAGTTTTGCGGCGCTGTCCGACTCAATGGCCTCCAGGGTGGCCACACTGACCCGGGACATTTCAAATATATCCGAAAGGGTGATCCCGATCATATTGCGCAATTGCTTAAGATCACCCCCGGAAATCGCATCTTTGGCCAGAACCGTATCCCGCAGGGAGATAAAATCCGGCTCCAGGCTTTTCTCTTTCAGGGTTCTGGACACCTGGCCGTTCTTGCCGGGGGTGCCCGTATTAAACACCGGTACCGGTGTTTTGGCTTTGTTTGAGAACAACATATCCTCGGACAATCTGCCCATGCCCAGAAGTCCCTGGTCATAAGCGTTTCGTTTTTTACTGTCCATGAGGGTCCGGAAGGCTTTTTCCGCCTGGTCCAGGATGGCCGCCCGTTCCGAAGAGGAAAACAGGGAATAGGTGCTCAGGGAATCCTTGTCATAAATGGACTGAATTTCACGGAACGCGCTCCGGATATCTTCAAAAGATGCATTGGATGCGACATCCAGCATCTCATAATACGTCAGATCCTCTTTCATACATCGGCTCCCCGGGTGTTGCGCGTGTCGTCTTTCAGCACATTTTTTGCGATACGGGCCAGATCGTTGGCGGTCTTTGTATAGGCATATTTTGTAATAAAATTCTGCCTGAGCTGGATCGAATCATGAACCTTCTCATCGTAGCGGATATTGCCCAGAAACTTGAACCGTGAATAAAAATGGCGGTTGCATACTTTTTCGATCTTATATCCCAGTGAGGGATCGTCTTTTTTCCTGACCTGGTTCACCACAAATTTAAAGTCGAATTCACTCAGCTTTTCCTTGAGCAGGTCCCCGATGCCCGAATCCTGTTTGGCAATCTCGTTGACGATGCGAAAGGATTGGTCAAGGCCGTTCCCGGACAGGTCAAGGTCGCGGGTCACCTTGTTGAAGACAGAGAGCTTCAGGGTCCGTTTCACCACCCGGAAGTAGACCGCCTTGATAAAATTAAAGGTATTTTCAATGGATGTGGGTTCCGAGGTGACAATGCAGATGCCCTGGTTGCCGGTGAGAAAAAAGTCCAGCATATTGAAATTGGTGCCCGCACCCAGGTCCATGAACACATAGTCGTAATCAAGGCTGCCGATGGCGCGGATGATTTTCTGTTTCTGGGCGGTATACAGGTTGGCGGCCTCGGTGCTGCAATGCCTGGAACTGATAAAAAACA
Organism: Desulfobacter sp.; assembly: GCA_036881925.1. GTDB lineage: Bacteria > Desulfobacterota > Desulfobacteria > Desulfobacterales > Desulfobacteraceae > Desulfobacter. The sequence goes on along the minus strand of JBAJNJ010000018.1, from coordinate 104,055 downwards.
GATTGGGAATCCGGGTGGGTTCGGCAGCCTGGTCAAGGGAATCAACCGCCTTTTCCAGAAAGGCGTCAAGTCCCCTTCCCGTTCCCGGCTGTTCCAGGAAGGTATGCAGATTCGAAGACCCGAGATCCAGGTCGACCAGCAATACCCGTTTGCCCTGCCGGGCCAGCAGGGTCCCGATATTTGCAGTGATCATACTTTTCCCGATTCCGCCTTTTCCACCGCCCACAGGGTATATCTGCGTCTCTTTAATCGTTCTTTCCTTCACTGGTTTGGATGATTAGAGATATTAGTTTTATCGCAAATATGGAAATTCCTGTCAAGCAGGGTGACAGAATCCCGGGGCCGGCAGCGGCCAGCCGGATGACCGGCACCGGGTTCTGAGATTGACGTTGCCGGTCTGATCTGTTACTTTGGTTTTGTATCCGATTCAACCGGTTTATTCGAAAAAAAGTCGCAACGATGTATCGCAATTTTTAAGGAGCCGTTCCATTGATAATCTCTCAAACGCCTTCTATTCTGGTTGTGGATGATTCCGACTTTATCCGCAAAGCACTGGGAAAAACACTGGGGTCCGAAGGCTTCAAAGTCTTTACCGCCAATGACGGCGTGCAGGCACTTGAACTGCTTCGCCATGAAGATGCACCTGAAGTCGACATTGTGCTCACCGACCTGAACATGCCCAACATGGACGGGGAAGCCCTTTGTAAAACCATGAAGGCGGATCCCGTGCTGCGATCAATTCCGGTTATTTTCCTGACCTCCCAGGTCAACAAGAAGACCGAGACCCTGATTTTCAAGGCCGGGGCCAATGATTTTATTGCCAAGCCTTTTATCCGGGAACTTCTGGTCGCCCGGGTCTCCATCCACCTCCAGAACCAGATGTCCAAAAAAGATCTCCAGCGGAAAATAGACGAGCAGACCGTTAACCTGAAAAAAGCCAAGGAAGAGGCTGAAGAGGCGAACATTGCCAAAAGCAGCTTCCTGGCCAATATGAGCCATGAGATCAGGACCCCGATGAACGGGGTGATCGGCATGACCGACCTGCTCCTTGAAACCCAGTTGTCCGGCGAACAATCCGAATATGCCGATGCCATCCGCCAGAGTGCCGAAGCCCTTCTCAAGATCATCAATGATATCCTTGATTTTTCCAAAATCGAAGCCGGGAAAATGGATATGGAAACCATTGACGTCGACCTGGGAAGGCTCATCCACGATATCGGCCAGATGATCGCCACCAAAGCCAGAGAAAAAAATGTCGAGGTCATCTGCACCATTGAGGACAATGTACCGGTTCATCTCCAGGGCGACCCCACCCGGCTGCGCCAGGTGGTCCTGAACCTGGCCGGCAATGCCGTGAAATTCGTTGAAAAGGGCGAAGTGATGATCAAGGTGTCCCTGGCCTCCCAGAACCCCAAAAACGTGGAACTCCTGTTCGAGGTCATTGATACGGGCATCGGCATCTCAAAGGAACAGTCCAGCCGGCTGTTCCAGTCCTTTTCACAAGTGGATGCATCCACCACCCGGAAATACGGGGGCACCGGCCTGGGCCTGACGATTTCCAAACAGCTTGTGGAACTTATGAGCGGCGAAATCGGTGTAAAAAGCAAACCGGGAAAAGGCTCCAACTTCTGGTTCACCGCTGCGTTCCAGAAACAGCCCGGCGCCGGTTCCAGGCCGATCCCTGTGCCCGCACAGGTTAAAGAGTTGAAATGCCTGGTCGTGGACGACACCGACTCCTGCCGGACCACCCTGACCCGGTATCTGAGATCCTTTGGCTGCCAGGCCGACCATGCCCAAAACCACACCATGGCCATTGAAAAGCTCATGGATGCCCACCTGGATAACACCCCTTACACCAACGTGTTTCTCGACTTTGAAATGCCCGGATGCGATGGGGTTGAACTGGGCCGAAAGATCCTGGACCAAAAGGATATCACCGCCCCCCGCATCGTCCTCATGGCATACACGGCCAAACGGCTGGGCAAGGAGGAGCTTGCCAAGGCAGGATTTGACCGCCAGATACTGAAGCCCGTATACAAGGGGCACCTGCTCAAGGCCCTCACCGGTGCCGATGAAGCCGACGAGGCCCGGCCCGCAGCAACGGCCGCCGAGACCCGGTTCTCCCTTGAAGAACCCAATGCAGTGGCTGGTGTGGAAGCAAAGAACCTTGATATTCTCCTGGCCGAAGACAACAAGATGAATCAGAAGGTTGCGGTGAATATGCTCAAAAAACTGGGCCACAACGTCACCATCGCGGAAAACGGCGAGGAAGCATTGGCCATGTTCCAGAAACAGACCTTCAGCCTCATTCTCATGGACGGCCAGATGCCGGTCATGGACGGCCTGGAGGCCACCCGGGCCATCAGAGGTCTGGAATCCGCCGCCCCCTCTCCCCAGCCCCACATTCCCATTGTTGCCCTGACCGCCAACGCCATGAAAGGCGACCGGGAGCGGTTCCTGGCATCGGGGATGGACGACTATATTACCAAACCCATCAAGCGCAAGGCGCTTGAAGATGCCATCCTCAACGTCCTGGGGCGGGAAGCCCTCCAGGCGTCAGCCCCTGCACCGGCAACGGCGGCCCCTGAACCGCCCCCGGCCCCGGCAAAAGCCAGGATCGTTGACCTGGACGAACTGATCCAGGCCATGGAAGGCAACAAACCCCTGATCAGGGAATGTTTTGACACATTTATCAATACCCACGAACCTGCCCTGGCAAAAATCAGGGACGGTCTGGATAACCCAGATCCGGCCCGGGTGCGTTCGGACCTGGCCGCATTCCGGGACAGCGTCAAGCATTTATGCGCAAAGCCCCTTATGGACGCGGCATTTTCCCTGGACCGGGCCCTGGAGGCCAATGACAAAGAAACCGTAAAACTTTCTTTTGACGGTCTTGCCGATGTGTGCCAACAACTCACCACGTTCATGCAGACCTATACGGTGGAAAACCTGTTCATGAAATTTTTGATCGTGGATGCAGGCTTTGACACCCGCCAGGCCTCGCAAAAGCTGCTGTCGTCTTACGGAGAATGTGATGTGGCGCTGAACGGGCTTGAGGCATTGAACGCATTTGCCAGGGCCCATAGTAACAAGGATCCTTATCATATCATTTTTCTGGACATTGAAATGGAAGGACTGGACGGCTTCCAGGTCCTGGAAAAAATCCGGCAGTGGGAACGGTCAAAATCCATTGAGCCGGGCGATGGGGTAAAGATCATTCTCATCACATCGGGAACCGTGGGGGACGCCATGGCAGCCCGGCTCATTCCCGGCCTTGAAACCTGGATGTCCCGGGATCTGACCCGGGAGAACCTGGCCACCTCCTTCAAAGCCATCCATTACACCTGATCCACTGCCATTGCCCGGCCCGCAGAAACGCCACGCCGCGATTTCAAAGTTGACAGGCGCGGGGTTTGAATGTAACAACGTCCACATGACAACCGCGGCTTTAAAGGAGGGCATGCATCATGGGCACCACTGATAAACATACGTCTGATTCGGAATTGTTGGCGCTGATGGCCCGGCTATGCCATTTTATTGCCTTTGACCCCGGGACCACAGGAAAAAAACAGGCAGAGGCCCTGAAAGACAGGGAAAAGACCATCAACACCCTTTTTGCACTGACCGACCAGGGCAAGTCCTCTGAAAGAATCGCAAGCCTGGCCGAATCCTTCGGCTTGATGCTGGTGAAACTGGAAACCCGTGAGGTACGCCAGGAAGAGCTGATCGCCACCCTCAAGGAAAAGAACCTGGCGCTGGAAGAGGCCAGGAAAAAACTGGGCGAACAAAACCGGTCCCTGAAAGAATCCCTCAGAGAGAAATACCAGCCCGCCAGGTTTGTCGGCCAGTGCAGCCAGATGCTCAAGGTCAAGCAACTGGCCCTGAACATTGCCCTGCGTCCCATCAACACCCTCATCCTGGGCGCCAGCGGCACAGGCAAGGAAGTCTTTGCCAAACTCATCCATTTCAACTCGCCCAGGGCAGGCAACCCCTTTGTGGCCATCAACTGCACCGCCATTCCCGATGCCCTGTTCGAAAGCGAAATGTTCGGTATCAAAAAAGGGGTGGCCACAGGCGTGGCCCAGCGCAAGGGCATTTTTGAACAGGCCCACACCGGCACCGTGTTCCTGGATGAAATCGGGGATATGAGCCTGCCCAACCAGGCCAAGCTTCTCAGGGTGCTGGAAGAACAGGAAGTCATGCCGGTGGGCGCGGCAAAGCCGGTGAAAATCGATGTAAAAATCATCTCCGCCACCAATGCAAACCTGAAAAAAGCCGTGGACGAGGGCAAATTCCGTGAGGATCTTTACTACCGGCTCAATGTGGTGGAAATGACCCTGCCGCCCCTCAAAGACCGGGGAGAAGATATTCTTATCCTTGCCGAAAAACTGCTGGCCGGAAACTGCAAGGACCTGGGCCGCTCCGCGCTGTCCCTGTCCCCCGGCGCCCGGAATTGCCTCATGGCCTATGAATGGCCCGGGAATGTCAGGGAACTCAACAATGAAATGGAGCGGGCCGCGGCCCTCACCCTGTCCGACCAGGTGGAGATTGAAGACCTCTCCGCCAAACTCATGCCCCGGGACCGGGCGGAACACCCTGTGCGGGAACATCCCCAGATTTCTGAGGCCCCTGCGACGCCCCCGCCTGCTGCGGCCGAAGCCGGCACCGGTACCGGCACCGACGACGCAACTGCCCCGTATCCCCCCACCCTCAACCTGGAACGGCTGAAACACCAGGCCGTGCTCAGGGCGCTTGACACCACAGGCGGCAACAAAACAAAGGCAGCGGAACTCCTGGGTATCACCCGGGAAGGCCTCCGGAAACACCTGTTGAAAATGAAGGCCTGAAACGCTCCGCCTGTGGCATCATCAAACACCCTTTAGCTTAAAAATAATTCCTCAGCTTCAACTCAAAAGGATGGGGATTGAGGTAGGTCTGCTCCCTGAGCCAGGGCTGGTCGTATTTGCGGACATAGTGGTTGGCCAGGGTCAGGGGAACGATCAACGGCAGGTAATCGTTCCGGTACTGGTCAATGGTGGTGAGCATCTCCTGCTTTTCATCGTGGCTCAAATCCTTTTTAAAAAACCCCAGAATATGCAGCAATACGTTGATATTCTTTTTTACGGTGGTTTTCAGATCCAGGGCTTTGAGCAGCAGGGCTTCATACTGGTCGAACAGGTCATCGGTTTCCATTTCCTTGCCCCGGGCCACCAGCCGGCCCATGGACCGGTAGATCTCCTGGTTGTGGGAAAGAATCAGCAGTTTATTATGGGTGTGGAACCGGACCAGCCCGCCCAGGGTGCGGTCGGTCTTGAGCTGCTCCCGCCACCGCTGGAGGGAAAAGATCCGCTCGATAAAATGTTCCCTGAGTTTGGGATCCTGGAGGCGGCCGGCCTCTTCCACCGGTATTCTGGGGAAACGCCGGGTAAACGCCTTGGCAAACAGGCCGGTGCCGGTCTTCCTGACCTTTCCGTCATCCCCGTACACCCGGATTCGGTAGAGGCCTGAAGACGGGGATTTGCTCCTGAAGATGAACCCACACAGGTCTTCTGTTTCCAGCTCATCCAGGCGTCCGGGAATCCAGTCCTCCATCATCCCGGTTTTATCCACTTTGGTTTTCTGGGTCATCAACCTGGGATTTTCCGGATCTCCCACCAGCCGGAGCGCCTCCCTGGGGGTGGGCATGCCGCACTCGACCTCGGGGCAGACCGGGACATAGTCCACAAACATTCCCAGGGTCTGGGTCAGATACCGGTCATGGCTGTGATTCCCGTCATACCGGACGAGACGCCCCAGAAGACAGGTTGAAATTCCGATTTTAACTTTGGGAAGCATATGTTCTCCTTATGAACACCCCCTGCTGCTGCAGAGGAGTATTGGGTAATACAACAATTTATAAACACACCGGCACGTCCGCCGGATTGACAACATTCCACTCAGTATATAGTTTTTATCCTATAGGTGAAGCCTTTTTTCACCCCGGTAAAAAACGGTACGCCCGCTCCCGGAAAACGCCTCCGGGCAGACCTGACACAACACACCACCGAAAGGATTCCCATGGCAGACGTGTTACACGCAAAACCCGTCCTGGTGACCGGTGCCACCGGATATGTGGCCGGGCGCCTCATCCCCATGCTCCTGGACGCCGGATATAAGGTCAGGGCCATGGGAAGGTCCCTTGAAAAAATGGCCGGCAGGCCCTGGGCCCGGCACCCTCGTATACAACTGGCCCGGGGGGACATCATGGATATCGCATCCCTGCACCGTTCAGTCCAGGGATGCGGCACCATCTATTACCTGGTCCATTCTATGATTTCCCGAAAAGGGGCTTACCGCAATGCCGACCGGACCGGTGCGGCAAACATGAGGGATGCGGCAACAAATGCAGGGGCTGAACATATCATTTACCTGGGCGGCCTTGGCGAACCCGACCATCCCAACATCAGCCGCCACCTGATCTCAAGAAACGAAGTGGGACGTATCCTGGGAGAGGGTGAAGTGCCGGTGACCATACTCCGGGCCGCCATGATCCTGGGGTCCGGGTCTGCCAGCTTTGAAATTTTAAGATACCTGGCCGAACACCTGCCGGTGATGCTCACCCCCACCTGGGTGCGCATGCCCACCCAGCCCATTGCCATCACCAATGTCTTGGGATACCTCAAAGGATGTCTGGAAACCCCGGAAACCCGGGGAAAAACATTTGATATCGGCGGCCCTGAAATCGTTTCCTATAAACGCCTTTTCGGGTTATTTGCAGACCGGGCCGGGATTCCAAAGCCTTTTATGGTGCCGGTTCCCATGCTTTCCCCCGGGCTGTCCGCCCTGTGGATCCATCTGGTGACACCCGTGCCTGCCGCCATTGCCCGTCCCCTGACCGAAGGCCTCAGCCTGCCGACAATCTGCACGGAGACAAGCATACAGGACCTGATTCCCCAACGGCTCATTCCCTGCGAGGAAGCCATTGACAGGGCTTTGGACCGGGTTCGCCAGGAACAGGTGGACACCTGCTGGGCAGATGCCGGAGAACTGGTATACCCGGAATGGACCCATTGCGGAGATTCGGAATATACCGGGGGTACCCTTTTGAAATGCGGATACAAGGCAACGGTAAAGGGCCGCGCGAAAGACCTGTGGCCCTCAGTCCAGGGAATCGGCGGGAAAACAGGCTATTACGCCGCAGATCTGCTCTGGTATATCCGGGGCATCATGGATCTTTTTTCAGGCGGTGTGGGTTTGAACCGGGGGCGGCGGTCGGACCGGGAACTCCGCACCGGGGATGCCCTGGATTTCTGGCGGGTCCTGGACATTGCCCCGCCCCGGCGTCTGCTCCTGGTTGCAGAAATGAAGGTGCCGGGCGAAGCCCTGCTTGAAATCTCCATCCGGGAAATAGACAGGGGCCGCTGTGAACTGACCCTGTTGTCCCGGTTCCTGCCCCGGGGAATTTTCGGCATTCTTTACTGGTATGTGCTCTACCCGGCCCATGAATTTGTGTTTTCCGGGATGCTCAAAGGGCTTGTCAATTCCGCCGGCCTCAAATTGGCCGGCGCGCCCCGGCGGTTCACCCCCAAAATTTCAATCAGCGATGATTTTAATACCCGGCACAGGAAAGTCTGATCACCGGGCCTGATGTAGAGACATAACATTGACTCCAAAGGAAATATCCAGATGACACTGAACCGGATCTCAGTGATTCCCGTCCTGGCCTGTATGCTCGTTTTATCGTGCGCATCCAAAGACAAGGACACCTTTTCCGAAGACGCCTGGAAGGCATCGGTGGAGGACACCCGTGAACAGGACCTGTATGCTCCCAACAGGGAGGACAGCAGATTTTTTGCCCCGTGGATGAAAATGAAGGGCAAAAGTGTTCTGGACGTATTGGGATGGAAACTGTTCACCGCCACCGATTATACACAAGAAGAAGAAAAATTCCTGCCCGCAGTTCTGCCGGACACTGCCCAACGCCTGGCCGCCACCACCGGCGATTTTATACTCTGGATCGGCCACAACAGTTTCCTGTTACGGGTGGGCGGCCAATACTGGCTCACCGATCCCATCTTTTCCAAACGGGCACTTTTGCCGGCCCGGGTTACCCCGCCGGCACTCACCGCCGCCCAGATCAATGCCCTGGCCCCACGGGTGAACATCGTCATTTCCCACAACCATTACGACCACCTGGACCGGTCATCCATGGAGGCGTTATCCGGGGAAGCCAGGGTATTTGTGCCCCTGGGCCTTAAAGATTATGTCCGGGAAATGCACAAAACCGATGTCAGGGAAATGAACTGGTGGGAGGACACCGACCTTGGCAACGGGATCCGCCTGGTCTGCCTGCCGGCCCAGCACTGGTCCAGGCGCATCAACCAGGGATGGAACAAAAGCCTGTGGGCCTCATGGCTGCTCATCACCCCCGGCCTCACCATCTACTTTGGCGGGGATTCCGGCTATTTCAAGGGATTCAGGGAGATCGGGAAAAAATATCCCGGCATCGACTATGCGTTCATGGCCACCACGGCGTATCATCCCAGGTGGTTCATGCATTACCAGCACATGAACATTCCCGAAGCCGTCCGGGGATTTGAGGAACTGGGGGCCCGGTATTTCATCCCCACCCAATGGGGCACGTTCCCCCTGGGCAGCGAGCCCCCCGGGTTCCCGGGCCTGGATCTGAAACGCCATATCGCGGCTCAAAACCTGGACGCCTCCCGCTACAAGATCATGGATATCGGCGAAATCCTCACGATCCCGGACAAATAGAAACGGTCAGGCAGGCCCCAGGCACTGCCTGTCGTTGACCACAGGCGCTTTCTGCCGGATCATCAAGGCGCTGAAGGCCAGCAGGACCGCCAGCACGGCCAGGGCCGGGGTGAAATTATGGAAATAGTCAAACACAAATCCCGCAAGAATGGGGGATAAGGCGGCCGGGATATTGCTGGTAAAAAGCCAGCCGTACACCTGGCCGATATTTCCGGTTCCCCAGCTTCTGGATGCCGACGATACGTAGATCACCAGCACCCCGCCATAGTTGAACCCGGTGAGCAGTGCCACCACCAGGAAGCCTGTGCCCGAGCCCACCAGGAAAGGCGCCAGGGCCAGGACACCGGCCTGGAACAGAAGATTGGCCTGAATGGCTGTTGCAGAGGCGATCCGGTCGAATATCGCCCCCCAGATCACCCGTCCGGCAGCATTGGCCAGGGCAAAGAGGGATACGGCCGTGATGCCGATCCCCGCAATATTATCCCCGCCCATATACAGTTCCTTCAGGTTGGCATTCACGGCAAACCCGGCGGCCAGCCCCATGAACATGGCAAAGTAAAGGATGCGGAAGTTCAAATGGGAAAGCACGCGGCCCGGCGGCAGACCCTTTGGCACGGCCTGTCCTGTCAACTCCCGGGGAAACCGCATCATGGCGCCGGCCGGCACTACCATACACAGGAAAAGGGTGCCGAATACGAAAAAGGTGTTAAAAGGGGTAAATTCCAGCGAATTGATCATATATCCGCCCATCTGGCTTACCATGGCGGCCCCGCCCCCGAAACCGGCCACGGCAATGCCGGTAACCAGCCCCTTGGATTTGGGGAACCATTGGATACAGACCGCGATGGGGACAATATAGGCCAGTCCGGCCCCGATCCCGGCCAGGCAACCGATCCCAAGTATGGTGAATATAAACGAATGGCTGCCGAAACCGGCCAGAAGCCAGCCGCTACCGAACAGCAGCCCCCCGGCCATGGCAGACCGCCGGGGGCCGATCCTGGGCAAAAAATTGCCCGCGATCATCATGGTCAGGGGAAAGGTGAAATAAAACAAGGTAAAGGGAATCTGGACCGGTCCCTGGGCAAGGCCGGTCAGGGTTTTCAAGGGCTGGACATAAACGCTCCAGGAATAGGTCGCACCAAGGCACACCTGCATGAAAACGGCGCATACAAGGATGATGTAACGCATAAATATTCCTTTCTTAACCCGGTATAAACACCGCTTTGTTTACTAACCCGAAAAAGAATTGTCAATACCCGGTCATTTCCACATAGCCCGACCCAATAGTGTTGCCGTCACTGCTGCGAACCATGATCGCCCCTTCATAGTAGGAAAACATATGGGTATGCTCCTGGCCGTCCATGACCGGTGAAATGCTGATATCAATCGCATATTCCGGCAGACGTATCTCCCAACCGGCCGGATACCGGCTGCCCGATGCAGGGCTTGTCCAGTGCCGGTCCACCCGGATCGAAAACCCGGACTCGTCCAGAATCTCATATCGGCCGTCCGGATGAGAAATGCTGCCGAATCCGTAACCGTTGGGACTGCCGTCAGCCCTGCGGACATGGCAGACCATCAAATCGGTTCCGGCACGGGGACCCATTTCCAGGCGAAGGGCAAACCAGTCCCAGCCCACCACCTCTTCTCCCAGGGCCGAGGTGCTCCACTCATGGTCGAACCAGGTATGGCCCGACACCTCATGGGATTCCCCGTCCACGTTCAAAATCCCCTGGGTCGGCATGCCCGGCAGGGAATAATAATGGGAAGCGTCGGAAGGGCCGGGCCCCTTTTTGCTCAATCCCCTGTCCCCCTGGAGAATGGGAGGTTTTTCCGGGGTCAGGGCCAGATCAATGGCAATGGTTGCACCGCTTGTTTTACCGGGCACGGCAGCGACATCCTCAGCCGCCTTGAGAAGAATGGTCCGTTGGCCGGGCGCAGGAGCATCCGCCGCAGACCAGTCATCAATCCACACCCGGAAGGGACCTGCCTTGGCACCGGCAATTCCCACACTGCCCCGGTTCATGCGCTGGGCCGGATAAAACCGCTGGTTCAGGGTATCGGTCACGGCAAAATGGGCAAAGTAAAGCTGGCCGGTCCGCCATTGGGAATCGCCCTCGGGGGTATCGCAGGCCAGGGCCTGGCGGAAAAAGGTCAACTGGTATCCAAAATGGCGGCCTTCCCGAGTTTTCAAATTGCCCGTGTAATACCACCACTCGGTCATGAATTTCTCATGGGGGCCGTGGTCTTCAGGAAACCGGATAATACCGGGTTCCCGGGCCTGCTCATAACAGGCCGTGTCCCGGTCCGACGACAGGGCCCCCACAATATCCACGGCCTCTTCTTCGGGCGCCCCGGCGCAGCCCGGCAAAAGTGCTGCAATAACCAGAATTGCGAGGGCAATGCCTCCCCATACCTGCTTTCCAATAGAATCGGCCATCACCTTTTCCCCTTTTTACCTTATTCGGTCCTCAATGCCCGGGCCACCTTGACCCGTCCCGCCCTGAGCGCCGGCACAATCCCTGCGACAAGGGCGGCCAGGCCGGAAAACGCCAGGGCCTGGACCAGGGTTGCGCCTGAAATCTGCATCTCATAGGTCCAGCCAAAGGACCGGAAATTCACCACATCCACCAGTATCCAGGACAGAAACCCGCCCAGGGGCAGTGCCAGGAGCCCGGCCATGAACCCGGATACCCCGCATTCCCAAAGCACAAGCTGGCGGACCTGGCCGGGCACGGCCCCGCAGGCCCGGAGGATGCCCAGCTCCCTGGACCGCTCAAGAATCAGCGCCATCACCGAATTGATGATCCCGGTCAGGGCCACAATGGCCGTGAGCACCTGGAGAGCGGATGTGATCAGGAACGTGTTGTCAAACACGGCCAGGATACTCTGCTTGATCTCAAGCCCGGACCGGATGCGCACCATGCCCCGGTCCGGAAACAGGGCCCCGACCTGGGGCATGAGCCTGTTGATCTGCACGGCCCTGGCCGCATCGTCCCGGGCATCCACAAACACCTGGATGGCCGTGATATCCTCATGTCCCCAGTAAGCTGCCATGGTGTCCCGGCTGACTACCACCCGGCCGCCGCCCATGAAAAAATCCCGGAATACCCCGGCGATCCGGAACTGTTCCGGCCCGTTGCGCGTCTCCATGACCACCCGGGCATCCCGTTCCGGCACGATATTGTTGGCCCGGGCAAAAATTTCAGATACGAAAATCCATCCCTGCTCTAATAGAGCATTCATGGCAGCTTCATCCCCGGCCCCGGCTTCGGGTGTTGTCCAGGTCCACTCTTTTTCCGACAGATCCCTGATATAGGAGAATATATGAACCTCGCCGGACACCGATGAAAATGCCCGGTGAATGTTGTATGCGGACACATCCCTGACCCCGTCCAGGGCAAGGATGCGTTCGGGCAGATCTTTGTCCAGGGAACGGTTCAGTTCGTCTGTGGATTCCAGGTGAATGTCCCCGCCGATATGGCCGCCCACCCATTTGATAATGGAGAGCCTGAGGCTGGCGGTCATGGTATCAATGCCGATATACACCGACACCACCACCATGAGGGAGGCAATCAGCACCGAGGTCCGGCTCAGGGACCGCCGGATGTTTCTCAGGGCCATGCCCGCCATCACCACATACCGGCCCGGCACCCCGAGGCGGTCGGGTAGTGCCAGACCTGCGGACAGGATGCGGGTCAGCCAGAGAATCAGAGCCGGTGCCACCAGGGAGCCGCCGATAAACACCATGAACACCCCGGCAAAGACCAGGGGTATCCCGGCGGCATCTGACATGAAAATCATCATGGCCGCGCCAATGGCCAGCACTCCGGCTCCGGCCAGGACCGGAATATACCGGACAAGGCCGCTTTCCGACGCAGACCGCTGCATCAGGGTGACCGGGCGGGTGTTGGCCGCGTTCAATGCAGGCACAACAGAAGAAACCAGGGCCGCGCCAAGCCCGGTGGCCACCCCTTTGATCAGGGTCCCGGCCGTGATATGGGTCTGGCTCACCGTCAGGGTGTAGTACATATCCGATACCGTGGCGCAGACGGCCTGGACCGCCCCTTTTCCCATGGCAATGCCCAGGACCACGCCCAGGCAGGAACCGGCAAGGGCATACACCAGCACCTCGGCCTCAACCGCCCGAAAAATTTCCTTCCGGGTGGCGCCCAGGGCCCTGATGGTGCCGTTGAGGCTGCGACGGCGGGACACGGAAAAAGAAACCGTGTTGTAAATCAGGAAAATGCCCATGAACAGCACCAGGATGGAAAATGCCGTCAGACTGGCCTCAAACGACCGGGACAACCCCCGGATGGCCCGATTTTGGCGATCCGTTTCCACCAGGACCTGGCCGGGTCCGAGCAGGGCCCTGACCGCCCCGATCTCCCGGTCTCCATCCAGTTTCAGGTCGATGCGGCTGATCCGGTTGCCCATGCCCAGCATCTCCTGGGCCACGGCAATGTCCGTAAACAGAACACCCCCAAGGCCTGCCGCTGTTCCCCGGTCATCCGTAAGCCCGGCAATCCGCGTCCGGATCCGGCGTTCCCCAAACACCAGGGTCAGGGGGGATTCCGCTGCCAGTCCGTATTCAAGGGCCAGGGACCGGGGCAGAAGCACCCCGTCCGCCTCTGTCATGATACTGCTGAAATTGTCTGCTGCATCCCCGCTGCTGACCCTGATATCCCTGAAACGCCCCTCTGAAAACGGATCCACGCCCATCAGGCTCAGGGTACGGTCCTCCAGTTCCGCCACCCGGACCTGTTGTATGATCACCGGGGCGCTGGCCGCAATACCCGGTCCGGTCCGCAATTGCGTAAACAGGGACTGGGGCAGGCTGAACCCGCTGCCCGTGATCTGGTGGGAGGACCGGGCAGTCAGGGCGGCCGTGGACAGTTCAAAAGACTTGCTCACACTGGTTTTGGCAATGTCAATGGCAATAACCCCGGCCACGCCCAGAGCAATACCGAAAATCAGAAGAAAAGTCCGCAGGGGATGGGCCCGGCTGCTCCTGAAGCAAATCCGGACCAGGGGGAACAGTCTCATCGCACCCTCCCGGGGACAAGCTGTTTGTCCTTTACCGTAAATGTATGGTCTGCATAGGCCGCAGCATCATCACTATGGGTCACCATGACCAGGGTTTTTCCCAGATTCCTGGCCTGGGTGGTCAAAAGCTCCAGAATATCCGCCCCGGTGCGGGAATCCAGGTTGCCCGTGGGCTCGTCCGCCAGGATGATATCCGGATCATTGACCAGGGCCCTGGCCAGTGCCACCCGCTGCTGCTCTCCCCCGGACAGACGGTCCGGGAAATCCCGGGCCCGTTCTTCAAGGCCCACAGCCTTGAGCAGTAAAAGGGTCCGCTCCCGGCAAAATGTATTGTCCTTGCCGTCAATCTGGGCCACCAGGGCGATATTTTCCATCACTGTGAGTACGGGAATCAGGTTGAAGGACTGGAACACGAAACCGATATGGCGGCGGCGGAACAGGGTCCGCCGGGTGTCGTCCATGTCGGAAACACGGGCGTTGCCGATGGTGATATGCCCGGCATCCGGCAGGTCAATGCCTGCGATCAGGTTGAGCAGGCTGCTCTTGCCCTTGCCGCTCTTGCCCAGGATGACGGATACCTGCCCGGTGCCGAACCGGGCGTCAAGTCCCTGGAAAATCACCCTGTCGCGGTTGTCATAGGTTTTATTGAGGTCTGAAATCAGAATATCCATATCATATCTGCCTTTTCCTGTATCCATATCCATTTGGCCGACAAGGCCTTTTTCTGTCGTAATATATCCCGTTCAACGCACATGACCATAAGATAGCCACGGGCACGCCCCTTTCAACAGGGGGATACCAATGGGTTAGTAACGGGTAATTCCCCTCATCCCTAAAAAAACAGGACAATCCATGCCAGAACAATGACCCGGGACAACATGGCAAATCCCATGGTAATGCCGCAGATCACCGTTCCGTGGCGCACTCCGAAAATCGCCGTATACCTGGGCAGGGTCCTGCGCAGCCGGGTAATGGGGATCATGAGCAGGCCCCCGGCCATCAGGGCGGTAATGGCATCATACCCGGAAACACTGCCCTGGGCCATAAGGTTTGACATATAGGCGATGCCCACGGTGGGGCTGAACAGGTAAGTGGTCACCGGCCCCACAACGGCAGGGGACAGGTTCAGGGCAGAGGCCATGGGCGAAATTCCCCCTTCCAGCCAGGTCAGCATCCCCGAAAGGGTCAGAACCTGTACCACAAAGGTCACACCGGCCAGAAGCCCCATCATTTTGAAAAACATTTTTTTCCTGGCATGCCAGGTGTCTGCCAGAAGCGCCGCAAATCCCCGGTTCAGGCAGGCGGCATCGTCAGGGTCACATTCCAGGACGGCAAACGCATCCGCGTCCGTGCCTTCCGCCCGGGGACGGAACCGGCCCAGCACCAGCACAAAAATAAGCTTAAGAATCCCGGTAAGCCAGAACGATGCCACATAAATCATGGACAGACGAAACCCCAGCAGGGGAAGCACCACCGGCATCTGGAAGGTCAGGGTCTCTTTGACATGGAAGAGCACCGTATTCAGCACCCCGGTCAGCCGCAGTTCCCGCCCCGAAAGCCTGCCGTCCGCATGAAACCGGGCCGCCATGGTATGGGCGGCAATCATGGACCCCACAGCAGCCAGGAAACTGACCGCGGATTCCGACGGCAGGTTGGCCACCCGGGCCAGGGGACCACCCACGGGTTTGAGATGCCGCATCAATCCCATCTGCATGAACAATTCAATGCCGAACAGGCTGACAAACATGACAAGTCCCAGGCGGAACACCAGGGAAGCGGTAAATTCAACAGCGGAAAATAAAATTTCCATGGATGTCCGGTACGCCTCCTTTAGGTTTGGGTGGAACCATGATAATTTAAGATAATCAGATTTTGGCCCGGGCCAAGGAAAAATTGCCCGGCGCGTAAAAAAAACAGGAGAGAATGGGGATGCCGCGTTTCGGATTATGCTGTATTTTTAAAGACCAGGACATTAAATTCAGGCAGACCACGGCCAAGTACCTGGGAAAACTGCCCCGGCAGGACCAGTTGGCACGCCTGGCAGAGATCTGCCTGTCCAATGCCCAAAGCCTTCATAAGGCCCTGGTATTCTGCCGGGACAACGGGATCGGGAATTTCAGGATCAACAGCCAGATCCTGCCCCTGAAAACCCATCCCCTGGCCGGCTATACCGTCCATGACCTGCCCTATGCCGACCGTATTATTGAAGCCTTCATGGCCTGCGGCCAATTCTGCCATGACAATGACATCCGCACCGGATTTCACCCGGACCAGTTCATTGTTCTGTCATCCCCCACCCCGGACGTGGTTTCCCGGTCCGTGGCCGACCTGGTCTACCAGGCGGAAGTGGCCCAATGGGTGGGGGCGGACGTGATCAATATCCACGGCGGGGGCGTTTACGGGGACAAGCCCTCGGCCCTGGCCCGGCTCACGGAACAGATCCGCCGACTGCCCGGCCCGGTCCGGTCCCGCCTGACCCTGGAAAATGACGACAGGAGCTATACCCCCCAAGATCTGCTCCCGGTGTGCAGGGAAACAGGCATTCCCCTGGTTTATGATGTCCACCACCACCGGTGCCTGCCCGACGGCCTCAGCGTGGAGGAAGCCACCCGGGAAGCACTCTCCACCTGGGACCGGGAACCCCTGTTTCATATTTCATCCCCGCGCGACGGCTGGCAGGGAGCAAACCCCAGAAAGCATCATGATTTTATCGACCCCGGCGATGTTCCCCCGGAATGGGCCGGTCTGGACAACATCACCATTGAAGTGGAAGCCAAGGCCAAGGAAGTGGCCGTACTCCGGCTCATCAGGGATATGAAAAAAGCCCTGCCCGGCATTGTGCCGGACAGGGCCCTTTAAAACTCTTTAGTAAGATTTTCAGATCAGTCGTCTTTGGCCTTTCTCAAAAATCCCTTGAGTTGGGCCACATGCTGGGTTTCTTCCTTGATGATCCGGTCGATCTTGTCGCGGCCGAATTTCGGCGGCACCATGTCCTTGATGCCCACGTAAAAAAGGATACTTTCCTTTTCCAGGCCAACGGCAATCCCCACGATTTCAGCCATGGTTTCTTCGCCCGTAAACGTATCTGCGATATCCGGGTCCCCTTCCCCGCCGTGGGCGTCGGCCATGGCGTTCAGGTACATGGCCAGCTCTTCCTGGGGATCAAATACGGTATCCCCTTTTTCCGCTTGGGACAGGGTGGTTTTCATCTCTTCAAACACGGCCTTGTGCCGGTCTTCCATTTTGGCCAGGATTTCAAGGAATTCCTTATCCGCCGGGTCTTTCTGCAGTTCGGCGGCCCTGCGGTAAAATGCGGCGCCGTTTTCCTCTATTTTTATTGCCATGTCAAATACTTCGGCCGCATTAAAATCATATGCTGTCATCTGCCCTCTCCTTTTGGGACTCTCTCCCGTATGTCTTATACTTCCAGGTTAAACCAGTGGTTATATTTTTACCTAAATAGGCCATCCCGGACGGCTTGTCAATAATTCACGGACAAGGAGACCCCATACCCGAATCTCCCGAAAACCGCCTGCAACGCCTTTTTCCTTGATGTTTTTTGCCTCATGAACGACAATGTGGTATATGTAAACATTATAAAAACGCCGGATAAGAACGCCAAACCGACGATTTACGAATACAAATGCCACCGGAAACGCATGCCGAAGCGACACAATGCAACACCCCCGGATCATAACAGGAAACGATAAGTCAGGGCCGTCATGCTTGAGAGAATAGCGCTACAGCAAAAGCTGATCACCAAAACCCAATGTGAAAAAGCAGTGACCGCATGCCGGGGATCAAAGAACGCCGAAGTGGCCTTAAAAGACTATTTTATTTCCCAGGGCCTGATCTCCCTTCCCCGGATGAAACAGCTTGTCGCCACCTACCACGCCGTCAAAATCATGAAAAAAAATGCCATGTTCGGTGCCATTGCCGTTAAGCTGGGATTTATAGGCAATGACGAGGTACAGGCGGAAATACGCCGGCAGAAAAAAGCCATTGCCAAAAAAAAGGTGCCCAAGTTCATCGGCGATATCTGGCTTAAAGATAACACCATATCCCGGGAACAATTCCTCAAAGTCCTCCAGGTCCGGAAAACGCATGCAGCCCAGGCACAACATCCCCCTAAAAAACAGAAACAGCCGCCTCCGGCGCCCTCTGAACCCGGCACCGGAAATACGGTGAATGCCCCTGACCCAAGCGTCTCTCCTTCCCCGCCCCCTGCTCCCCCCGATCCGGCCATACCCGAGCCGGATATTCCTGACCCGGAACAACCCGACGCTCCTGAACCGGAACAACAAAACGAACCCGTCACCCATGAGCTTCCGGGCGGCCTGATCCTGGAAATCGACGAACGGGGCATGAATGCCTATCTCAAAAAGACAGA
This sequence comes from Desulfobacter sp., assembly GCA_036881925.1. Classification (GTDB taxonomy): domain Bacteria; phylum Desulfobacterota; class Desulfobacteria; order Desulfobacterales; family Desulfobacteraceae; genus Desulfobacter. The sequence goes on along the minus strand of JBAJNJ010000018.1, from coordinate 85,865 downwards.
GGCCTTTAGCGAAAACACCTCGGCCGAAGATATCCTGGAAACCATCACGGATAACGACATTTTCTACGGGGTGGTCGGCGCCGGCAAGGTCGAGGGATTTATCCAGTCCCGGGGGTTCAGGAAAAAAGGATTCAGGATCGCCCGGGGCAAGGAACCCTGTCCCGGAAAGGATGCCAGGATTGAATATTATTTTGACACCGACCACTTAAAAGCCGGCGGGGTTGACGAACAGGGCAATATTGACTTCAAGGACAGGGGAGAAATTCCCTGGGTGGAGGAAGGCACCCTGCTGGCGGAAAAATTTCCTGCATCAGAGCCGGAAAGCGGGGTCGACATCTTTGACCAGACCCTGGACATGCCCCCGATAACCGACATTGTGATCCGGTATAAGGCAGGGGTCACCCTGTCCGACGACGAACTCAAGCTTTATGCGGCCATCAGCGGCCACCCCAAACTGAGCTGGTCAGGGAACGTCCAGGTCGTAGACACCTTTATGGTCCAGAACGATGTGGATTATGAGACCGGTCATCTCGACTATGCCGGCAATATTAATGTCAAAGGCACCCTGAAAGCCGGGTTCAAAGTCCAGGGAGAAGACATCCGGATTAACACGGTGGACGGCGGGGAAATCAATGCCCAGGGAGACGTGACCATTGTCAACGGCGTCAATGACGCCCGGATCTACGCCAGGGGAAATGTCAATGCCAAATTCATCCAGAATTCAACGGTTTTCTGCCTGGGCAACCTGAGTGTTGACAAGGAAATCGTGGATTCCACCATTGAAACCAGCGGTGCTGTCATTATTCCCAACGGAGAGGTTATCTCTTCGGAGATCACCGCCAATATGGGAGTTTACACCCGCCATCTGGGAACGGAAAAATCCGTTCCCAATACCCTGACCCTGGGCAAGGATGCCTTTACGTCCAAGGAAATGAAAACCATCCGGACACATATTGCCCGGTGCGAAAAGACCATTGAACAGATCCTGGAGAAGACCAAGGCGCTGCAAAATGATATCATGAATCTTCACCAGTCCACCGGACGCCTGGCCCACGAACTGGACATGGCCAGGGATGAGGGACGGATTCTCAACGACCGGCTGGCGGCGGAAAAAGAAGGGTCAAAAGAAGCCAAAATCGTACATTCCCAGATCCATAAAAACAAGGCGCTGTTCTCCCGCCTTGACAAGGACCTGAACCGGTATTTCGACCGGATTGAAAAAAATGAAAACCGGATCCTGGAAATGGAGGTTGAACACGGCCAGCTGGAAGACGACCTGGAAGATCTGAATTACGAACTGGCCAATTTCAGCGAATGGATGGAGACAAACCCGGGACTTCCCATGGCAGCGGTCACCGGCAGGGTGACGCCCGGCACCATGGTCAAAGGCCCCAATGCGTCAAAGGAAATCGCAGAAAAACTGGCCAATGTAAAGTTAAAGGAAGTGTTGTCCACCAAACCCGGAGAAGAAGGCTACGACATCCAGATCCATGAAAACATTAAGCAAAAATAAAGTTAAAAAATTCAAGGAAAAGCTCTACCACCAGAGAGTATCCAAACTTCTCCGCCAGGGGGGCAAAGGCCTCAAGCCCCTGGGAAAATATAAAAAGGATGAAAAAGGACGCTCCCTGGTTCCCACCAAAAAGATTTCCTTTTTTTTCTTCCAGGAAATATCCAGGGACGGCATGCCGTACCCGGACCAGTATATTGACGGCCTTTATACCCTGTTCACGATCCTGAGCAAGGATGCAGAACCCATTGCCTTTGACTGCGGATTCAGCATTTCCGAAGAAGATATCCAGCAGGCCGGCAATAAAAAGGTTATTGAACTTCTGGCCACCAACATTATCATCACCTATTTCAACAACCTGAAAACCCCTGAAGGCAAGGTTGATCTCAAGCTTCTGGAAACAGACTTGAGCAGTGTCATTGAAAAAAGCAACGCCGGCAGGGATTACAAGTCCCTGGTGGGCAAGGTCCTGAAAGAGCTGGTTTCAAGCCTGGCAGAAGACAAGCCGTGGCGGGATTACCTTGACGACATCAACGAGGCCGACCTGATCTGCCGCCTCACCGGGGCCAGTCTGCCGTCCATGGAAAAGAAAACCCTGGCCGGCATCATCGCCAAATCCCGCGATGAAATCCAGAGCTACAATGATGTGTTCACCAAGGTGCTCGCCACCAGGGAACAGATGGCCGCGGAAGAGACAAACAGAAAAAAACTGCTCAAGGCCATGGAGCGGATGGATGAGGCCATCCTCACCGTTCTAAAAAAAATCGACACCTACCTGGCCTCGGCCGAACGGTTTATCAAAATCGCCAAACTCTCCTCGCAAATGCTCCTCGGCAAAACCGACAAACAGCTCAAGCAGAACCTGATGCAGCTTTTGTTCGGTGCCCGGCCCGGCCGTGAAGCAGAGGCCAATCTTTTGGAAGACTTAGGGATTGCAGCGGCAAGATACCGGTTGAACATGCTGTTCGACTACCCTGCCGTGACCCGCTACTGCCGGGCATTTAAAACCGAGGAGCCTTACCAGCGCCTCTACTATGACCTGTTCCGGGTCCTGTTTAAGGCCCTTGCCGATAAAATGGGCCACCTGGACGGGGAAAGCAGTGACACAGATATCCGCATGCTTCACCAGCACCTTGTGGAAACGGAACGGGCCGTGGACCGGCTCAAGCTTGCGCCGCCGGAAGTTGCCGAAGAAAAGCAGGCGGTCAGGGAAGCCTATGCCGCCATTGTCCACCGGGTCGGATTTGAGCGGCTCGGTAATATCATGGAATCCCGGGAACGGGTCTGCCAGGCGACCCAGGATCTTTCCAGGGAGGTCATGGCAGACCTCAGGTCCGCTTTTGTGGCGGCATGCTTTTCAACCCTGACCCAATATGCAGAACAGCCCCTGCCGGCGGACAGGGCCACAAACGGCATCAAGAAACGCCTCCACGCCTATGCTGTATTTTACAAACCCCAGCGGGAATTCTACAAAAATTTCTTCAATATTTATGTGGGCAGCAAAGAAGCCCCCATATCCAGCCACCTGGCCGGTATCGTCAAAAAGAACAAAGCCTTTTCCATTGCCCTGCTCATGGTCCTTTCAGATGAAAAAACCATGAAGGAACTGCTGCCCGACACCTATACCGGACATGCCCGGGAACTGCTCACAAAACTGAGAAACAAGACATAGAAAAAGATTCCCTTGACAGGGATAAGGAAAAAACGATACTTGTATGCACAAACAATGAAATGCACTGAACACATATTGCACAACTGCCTGTACTTTACAGCAAACGCCCTGGCCCGGAAAATCACAAAAATGGCGGATGAGGCGTTCCGACCCGCAGGCCTTTCCCCTTCCCATGCCTTTATCGTGATGCTTGTCCATGACACACCCGGCATCGGTCCGAAAAAGCTGGGACAGGCCCTGAACCTGGCCCCCTCCACCGTGACCCGGTTTGTGGACACCCTGATTCACCGGGGGCTTGCCACCAAAAAGATGACCGGCAAAACCACGGCCATCACCCTGACCCCGGACGGAGAAGCCCTGCTGGGCACCATTGAAGCGGCATGGAAAACCCTTCATACCCGCTACAGCGACATCCTGGGCGAACGGAACGGCGAAGAACTCACCGCCCGGCTGGATAAGGCCAGCCAACTGCTGTAACACGATTTGCAGTGCGATATTTTTTTGATTTTTTATTTGTGTGTACAAACATCAAAACAAAGGAGATACCATGGACACAAAAATACCCATGAATGCGGTGAATGCCCTTTACCCCAGCCTGACAACGATCCTGGGCACCCGGGTGAACGGTCAAAACAACTTCATCACCATCGCCCACGTGGGCATCATGAACCACGGTACCCCCCAATACCTGTCCTTTGGGGTGAACAAAAGCCACCATTCCAACAAGGGAATCATGGAAACCCGGATGTTCAGCGTTAATATCCCGGGCCGGGACCTTGTGGTTGAAACCGACTACTTTGGCCTTGTCACCGGCAAAAATACAGACAAAAGCGAGGTTCTTGAGGTCTGTTACGATGAATCCGGAGACGCCCCCATGCTCACCCGCTGCCCGGTGGCCATGGTCTGCCGACTGGACAGAACCATTGACTTTGACACCCACGATATTTTCATCGGCGAAATCCTGGAAACCTATGCAGACCCGGCCGTTGTCAAAAACGGCAAAATTGATATTGCCGGACTGGATCCCCTGCTCTTTGACATGGCCAGCCTCCAGTACTGGTCCCTTGGACAGCCCGTTGCCCAATGCTGGAACGTGGGAAAGGAGCTTAAAAAACGCATGGACCAGGATTAGGTCTTTATACAAAAGAGCCGAACAATTCCATACCGGACCGGGAATCAACCATGTTCCCGGGCCGGTATTTTTTTGCGCTTAATGTGCTGTCCCCCGAACCCCGTAAACCGGGTCTGAAAACTTCTGGCCCGGATAGTACGGATCATCCACCGGCCGGGGGTATCCCCGGAAGGAGACTGTGGCCAGATTGTCAAACCCGCCAGCGGCTGAGAAATAATCCAGCACAAGCCCCATGCGTTCAAACTCATGAAGATGGCGCCAGACCCGGATGTTTTTTTCCGGGAACCACCGGTTGGAAAACGCCAGGGCAAAGACACCCCCGGGTTTCAGGACCCGGGCCGCCTCCCGGAAAACCCGGACAGGATCGGTCAGGTACTCCACGGACAGGGAGCAGACCACAGCATCAAACGATTGATCCGGAAAGGCAAGCGCCGGCGACTGGTTAAGATCTTGGACCGTCATCCCGGTCAGGGCCTTGTTTGCCGAAAGCTCTTTTTTGTTCATCCCCAACCCGTGGATATCCGCACATGCCAGGCCCTGGGGCAGATGGGATTCCCAACTGGCCATGAGATCCAGGATACGTCCGCCTTTTGGTAAGATATTCCCGTACCATTGCGAAAGGGTTTTCCGGGCCCGGGCGTCAATATGGTGGACAAGCCGTTCCCGGCGATAAAAAAGATCATCCGGGGAGTCATCTGCCCGCCGGAAATACCCCTTGTTGGAAAATGCCTTAATGTCCGTACCGGACACGGCCTGCATACCCGGCCCGGACAGGATCATATCCATCCAGTCCACACAGGACCCGCCACGCTCCCCGGCAACCGGCTCACGGATCATGTCCCTGAGGGTCAGGGCCAGGGGCACCCGGGCCAGGGCATGGTTCAGGTCCGCCGTGATGCCCTGCCCTGTTTTCCCGATGCACTTGAACGGGGTCATATTGCCTTTGAACACCCCCGGAATACCCGAGATAAGCCCCTGGGGATAAAACCGGCCCGGGACCAGGGCATCAAAATCCACGGTGTTGTTCAGCCTGGCCCTGGACAACTCCAGGACCAGTGACGGATCATAGGACGGCACCAGTGTTCCCGGGGCAAATTCCCGGGTCACCGGCTCATCGTCCATCGCGTCCGGGCTCTGCGCTAAAAAACTGCCCGGCACAAGGTCGCGCCAGCAGTTCAACCGATCCACACGGTAATGTTCCAGGTGGGAAATATTGTCTCTGGACCAGGCAATATCCATGGAAAAACAGACCTGGTCATGGGAAGATTCCATCCGCATACCAACTCCTTTCCGGCCCAGGACAATTTTTGAAGTCAGTGTTCAGGAGCGTCCCTGTTTTCCTCTTTTCATCAAGGGTGATGCAACAGGGCCGTCTTTATTGGTCTTGTTAAAGGGTAAGCCGCTTTATGGCAAATTGCAACCCGTTAAATTCCGGCATATGTATAACCCGATGAATTCAAAACAAAACTCAATTGACATTCGGATTCAGGGTCCACTTGATAAACCAGTCCAACGTTCCGTTCGCCCCCGGGTCTGCATCCATACATACAATGCCCGAGTTCTGGAACCGGTATACCCGGGTATCTTCATCTCCCACGGTCAGGAAGGAAACCAGCCGTTCCATAAACGGCATATGGCCCACCACCATCCATCCCGCAGCCGGGTCCAGAGTAGCGGCAAACATCCTGACGTCATCCAGGGGACCGATCCCTTTGAGTATCTCCAGAGGTGTTTTCAGATCCAGGGCCTGGTGGTAGATGTCAGCGGTCTGTTCCGCCCTTTTTTTTCCTGAGTGAAAAATACGGGCCACGGGAATCTTATACCCCCTGGCCACCGGCGCGATTCGCCGGGTCTCCTCGATTCCCAGGTCGGAAAGGCCTTTGTCAGGGTCTTTGTCTTTGGGCAGGCTGATCCCGTGCTGTACTAAAAAAAGGGCCATGGTGTTTCTCCTTGGGGTTGCGGTTTCCGGATCATGACCATCCAAAGGTATCATCCGCCAGGGTCTGCAATCAAGGCAAAAGCATGCGGCACAGGACATATCCCCGGCCATATCTTTAACCGGGACCTGTAATTTTTCTGGACTTTCCCACAGGCCTCATTTATACCGGGGTTGACGGGGAAATACAAAGGAGACCACCATGGAATTTTCACCCATCGGCATCATCGAAACGCCGTTTACCGATCTTAAGGGAATGCCCATCCAGCCCTCCGGAGCCAAAGGCGTCAAAGGCAGGCTCCACATTGCACCGGCCTATGAACAGGGGCTCAGTGATATCGAAGGATTTTCCCATTTGATCCTGCTTTACCACTTTCACAAATCCAAGGGCTATGACCTCATGGTCACCCCGTTCCTGGACACCACGCAACGCGGGCTATTTTCCACCCGGGCCCCCAAGCGCCCCAACCCCATCGGCCTGTCCATTGTCAGGCTGATTTCCCGCCAGGGCCCTGTCCTGGAGATTGAGGATATTGACGTGCTGGACAAAACCCCGCTTATTGATATCAAGCCCTATGTACAGGGGTTTGACACCCGGGAGGTGACGGCATCGGGATGGCTGGAAAAAGCCCAGGAACGGGCCAAAGAAAAAAAATCCGACAGCAGGTTTGTTGCCCCATGAGCCTTGGATACAGATTCAACCGCCGTGAATTCGCAGGCTCCCTGGGAGACCTGGGCACTATCCTGCCCCTGGCCCTGGGCATGATCCTGGTCAACGGCCTCAGCCCTGAAGGCGTATTTTTCTCAATGGGGCTTTTTTACGTGCTCACCGGCGTATACTACGGCCTGACCGTGCCGGTGGAGCCCATGAAGGTGATCGGGGCCTATGCCGTTGCCACGGCCATGACCATCCAGCAGATCCAGGCCTCGGCCCTGCTCATGGCCGGGTGCCTGTTGCTCATCGGCGTTACCGGCACCATGGACCGGTTCGGCCGGTACATTCCCAAGGCCGTGGTCCGGGGTATCCAGCTTTCAACCGGAGTCCTGCTCATGGTCAAGGGCATCGGCATGATCACCGGCAACTCCGCCCTCCAGGGCCTCAGGCAGGTGGCAGAACCCTACCTGACATTCCAGACCCTGGGACCTTTGCCCATCGGCATTGTCATCGGTGCGGCCGGCATTGCCGCCACCCTTGCCTTTTTAGACAACCGCAAGCTACCGGCCGGGCTCATCGTCATCTTTCTGGGGCTGGGCACCGGCCTTGTGCTGGGCACGGGCGAAGGCCTGGACCGGCTGGCACCGGGGATTTATTTTCCAGCCCTGCTGCCCTACGGATTTCCCTCGGGTGCGGATTTTTCCTTTGCCGTTTTTGCCGTGGTCCTGCCCCAGATGCCCATGACCCTGGGCAATGCCGTGATTGCCCAGGCAGACCTGTCCCGGGATTATTTCGGGGATGCCGCCCGAAAAATGACCTATGCCTCCCTATGCATCTCCATGGCCTTTGGCAATGCCCTAAGCTTTTTGTTCGGGGGCATGCCCATGTGCCACGGCGCCGGCGGCCTTGCCGCCCATTACCGGTTCGGTGCCAAAACCGCCGGTTCAAACCTCATGATCGGCGCACTCATGATCGGGATGGCCATTCTCCTGGGCGCAGGCCTTCTTTCCGTACTCTTTCTGATTCCCATGGCCGTTCTCGGGGTGTTGCTCTTTTTTGCCGGCAGCCAGCTCGCCATGACCGTCATCGACATGAACACCCGGAACGAAATCTTTGTGGTGGTCACCATCCTGTCCGTGACACTGGCCGCCAACCTGGCCTTTGGGGCAGTGGCGGGATTCCTTCTGGCCTGGGCGCTCAAACGGGTTGACATCTGAGCCCGGACCCGGTAATACCTGCGTCCCGGGGCCCAAACACCCCGTATATGAAATCGTTGCGTAAGGAGTTTAAATATGAATGTTGACTATGCTGCTGTCCCGGATTATACCCCCTGGCTTGACCTGGCAAGGGAAGTTGAACCCCTTTTCGGCCCCATGGCTGACGACCCCGGATTTCAGGACGCCCTGAAACAGGCCATCTCCGAAAAAACCGCCTTTTGCGTCAGGACCGCCACCAACGGCCAGGCGCCGGCTCTTAAAGGCGGGATCGTGATCTCCAGGGAAGCCAATGAAATCCTGTGGGTGGCAGTTTCCCAACCCCACAGAGGCAAGGGCGCAGGCAGGGCCCTGCTGGCATTTGCCATGGAAGAACTTGACCGGACCACGCCCATCCGCGTCCAGACATTTGACGGGTCCATCCCAGAGGGCCGTGCCGCAAGGGCACTTTACAAGGATTTCGGATTTTCCGACCACGAAGACGGCGGCCCCAACCCAGCCGGCATCCCCACCGTGATCATGCAGTGCTGACCCGATCCGTAGGGCCCGGATCATGTCTACCGGTTCACCCGCCCAAACACAGTGCCGACTTCACGATGAGGGTTTAGCAAAACCCCGCCACACAGGCAGACCTGCTGCAGCCATGCAAGGAAACCGGACACATAAACCCAGGAGGAACGATGAACATTGAATCCCTGACCGGCTTTTTATTTGCTTTGATTATCTGGGTATTGATACCGGGACCGGCGCAGCCCTGGCAGCGGTAAGCAACAATACCCCATGAACGACGCATACAACTCCAGGATCGGCAGGGCTGTGGATTTTATCCAGGCCAACCTCGGGGCAGATCTTTCGGTCAAACAGCTTGCAGACCTGGCCTGTTTTTCGGAATTTCATTTCAGCCGGGTGTTCCGGGCAGAAATGGGAGAATCGGTCCACCAGTTTATCCAGCGGCTGAGGCTTGAAAAAGCAGCCGAACTTCTCCGGTCCAACCCGGGCATGCCCATCACGGACATTGCCCTGGCATGCGGATATGCCACCTCATCCGCATTTGCAAAAGGCTTTAAAAAACAGTTTGGCATGAGTGCCTCCATGTGGCGTGAGCAGGCCCGGGACAGTTCCGGGAAACCCGCCGGTCCGGACAAAATCTCCCGGGGACAGTTCTCTGTTGACAATGGGGTGCCGGTCTGGACCTTTGACAGCGAAAAAACACCCCGCCGGGTCGCCGTAAAAAACCTGGCACCTGTGGCCGTCGCCTATATCCGGTATATCGGCCCGTACCAGGGCAATGATGTGCTGTTTGACGATCTTTACGCCCGGCTCTATCAATGGGCGGTTCCCCAGGGCCATGTCACCGGCCCCGCAACCCGGTACAATATCTATTATGACAATCCCGACATCACCGCTCATCGCCAGCTCAGGGTCATGGCCGCCATTCCTGTGCCGGACCGGGCAATTGCGTCGGACACCGTGGGGATTACCACGCTTGACGGCGGGCAATACGCGGTCTGCCGGTTCCTGCTCCCCAAAGAAGGATTTACCCGGGCATGGGAGTGGATGTTCACTGCATGGTTCAAAACAAGCGGATATGCCCTGGACAACCGGGCGTTTTTTGAAAAATACCTGGGCGAAACCACCCGGGACGGTTGCCGTTTGTTTGACGTGGAGATCTGTGTACCGGTCAGGCCAATATAGCAGGTTTGGACAACCCTTTCGCAGGATTTGAAAAGACGTGGGAGTGACAACGCTCTATGATACGGCCCAGTCACACCAACCCGAAAAGGAGATCCCATGTCATTTCAAATCAGAATATCGCCTGTGGGCCGCGTCCGTTTGGATGCCGGAAACATCAGCCTGTTGATTGACAAGCCTTACAGGAAGGCATTAACCGCCCTTGAAGGCTTCAGCCACATCCATGTGCTCTGGTGGGCCCATAAGACAGGCACAGAACATTTCGCTCCCACAATTGCAGACGCCCCCTATCAAAACGGCCCTGAACAGGTGGGCATATTTGCCACCCGGTCGGAAATCCGGCCCAATCCCGTCCTGATGACGCCTGCGGCTGTCCTGGATCTTAACACCGGCAAGGGTATTGTCCGGCTGGCCTGGATTGATGCGGAACACGATTCCCCAATCATTGACATTAAGCCCTACCAGCCCTGCTTTGACAGGGTAAAGCATGCCCAGGTGCCCGGCTGGTGTGCGGACTGGCCCCAATGGCAGGAAGAATCCGGCACATTTGACTGGGCCGGGGTACTCAACGTCTAAAACCACCAAACCTTTACTGCCCAAAGGAGATCGTATGCATGCCGCTTTCAGATCATTGATGATGCCGCTCGTCTGTTTCATGTCCCACGGGACATGGGACTTCAAAACCGCTTACAACACCATTTACCAGGCCCAGAGCAGGAGCAGTCTGTTCAGGGAAATCGTCAGGCAGGCCTTTGGCAGTGAATTCCCGGACGGCCTGGACTGTTTCAGCTTTGTCACCCTCACGGACCTGCACCGCATGGCAGACCACCTTGGCCTGGAACCGGGCCAAAGGCTGGCCGACATTGCCTGCGGCCGGGGCGGCCCGGGTATGTGGCTGGCGCGCAGGACAGGCGCATGCCTCAGGGGGGTGGATGTTTCCGACCAGGCCGTGGCAGCAGCCAGCCTTCGCCTCCCGGAATTCGGCCTGGATGCGTCCCGGGCAAGGTTTACCACCGGCGCATTTTACCATACCGGCCTTGACACGGGCAGTTGCGACGGTGCGGTTTCCATCGACGCATTCTGGGTCGTCCCGGACCGGTGCCGGGCCTTTGCCGAAATATCACGAATCCTCCGGCCCGGGTCCAGGTTTGTCTTTACCACCTGGGACGGCAATATCCCGTTTATGCCCAAAGACCACAGAACGGATCTTGAAAACTCAGGTTTTACCATTGAGGCTTACGGGGAAACTCCGGGATGGAAACAGCGACAATTGGCTGTATATGCGGGAGTTCTAAACGCAAGAGATGACCTGGTCAAGGAAATGGGGAACGCATACGCCATGCCCATTATCAGGGAGGCCAGCTCCACCCCGCCCGTGTTAGACAAAAGCACCCGGGTATTGGTATGCGCCCGGAAAACATAGCCGCCCCTCTCACTTCCCAGGGCGGGTTTACACCACGCCAAAATACTGCTATTGAGTTGCCTGGCCGGTGTGGCGGCAATCCCTGCCCCATGTCCTTAACGTCAACCTCTGCCCGGAGAAGGCCCGTGAAGATTGATGCGCTGATTGATTTTTTAAAGGAAATCCAAGATTTCAAAACATGTGAAAGAACCTGCCATACCACCCGGCCCGAACGGCCGGAAAGCGATGCCGAACATTCCTGGCATCTGGCCGTATTCCTGGTCCTGCTTGAAGAGGAATTCAAGGATATTGATTTTTCAAAACTCCTGAAAATCGCGTTGATCCATGATCTCCCGGAAATTTATGCGGGCGACACCAACCCTTACCGGGGGGATACGGCCAACAAGGAAGCCAACGAACGCGCCGCCGCCAAAAAGCTGTTCTCCTCCCTGCCCGGCCCTGCAGCCCGGAACATGGCCGGGCTTTTTGAGGAATACCTGGCCCAGGAGTCGCCCGAGGCAAGGATTGTCAAGGCCGCGGACAAACTCATGCCCCTGATCCAGAATCTGTGCACCAACCACCAGTATTCCTCATACCGGAAACTCGGGGTTGAGTATGAAGAGGTCCGGGAATACATGGGCCGGTATTTTTCAGGCGGGGTCCTTGAAGAATTCTACGTCAGGCTGTTGGCCGAAGCCCGGGAAAACGGTGTATTTTCAGCCTGACCACTTCTCCAGGTCTTCTTTCAGGTGAACGGCATTGGCTGACCGGAGAAAAAGGTCCCGGCCCCGGGTGGTTTTTATTTTCAGCACCGGCCGCCAGAACAGCAGGCCATATCCTATGGTTTTCCTGAAATTCCCGGGCCGCCATTTTTCAACGGACAGCCCTGCAATCGCCTCTTTGGGTATGAATTCCGCCCTGTTGCCCACCAGGCAAATCCCGGTTTCCGTCACATCCATGCGCGCGTAATACCGGAACAGGGTCCTGTAAATCACCAGGAACAGGGCTGCATACATCAAAGGATCCGTAAAGGTCAGGATATAAATGTGCGGCACATCAATGGTCCGCCGGAAAAAGCCGTCTCCCGTCACCAGTTTCTGGCCCAGGAACCATATCCAGTCGGTTGACCAGGATGTCAGGTAAGTGCAGGCCGCAAAAACCATGAATCCCAGGAACCGGTTGCTCAGCCTCCGGGTCATCACCACCTCCCGCCGGGTATAGCGAATGCCTTTTCTGAATTTATCCAGCCGGTTTACATTAAAATATGCCCCGCCCAGCAGGAGCAGGGAAAAAATCGACACCACAGGCATCTCATAAGGGAAAAAATAATAATCCCGGTAAATATAGGAATAGGTATTTTCCGGCCGGAATGTTTCTGCCACAATGCCCCTGAACGCCTCCGGGGTAATGGACCGGAAAATCTCAAACCCGGTCCTGTCCGTGATTCCCTGGTACTTTCGCAGGTACTGGACCGTATCAATGAGATTCATCAGGGAACTGCTGTCGTTTTCAATGGCCTGATAGATCTTTTGATAGCTGTTCAACGCCTCCTGCACCGCATCATCGCTGAGTCCCTCCAGGTCTTCACGGATCTGCTCTCGCACAGTATCGATATTGGTTTCAAATTCCTTTCTCAGGCCGTCAAAACGAATGCTCGCCACCATGGCTTTTTCCGTACCGAAATGATGGGGATCAATGCTGTAAGTGGCCCCTTTCCGGTTTCTCAGGATCTGCTGGAGCCGCTCGGCAAGATCTGAAACATAGGCGTCAAGCACAATGTACTTTTTATAATCATCCAGAATATATCTTGCCCCGATATACCCCAGGTTTTCATCATTGCCTTCAATAAACCGGACAAAGGACCTGTTGGTCATCACCGGGGCTTCTGCAGGCGACCGGGCAGATGCACTGCCGGTCCGGGCCACAGGGCCGTAAACCTCCCGGATCATGGATTTCATCTGCTCCGGTTCAAAATTGCCCGCCACTTTCAGGGTCATGTTGGCCGGATAATAATAGGTATGGTAATGGGTAAGCACATCTTCCAGGGTCACATTGCGGTAGGTCTGCCTGGATTTGAAATGCGGGGGCATTTCCCTGGAGAAATCAAGGCCAAAGCTTTCCAGGTAAAAATCATCCTGGGGCGGCCACACCGCTTCCAAAAACCTGCCCAGCCGCCACAGGTATTTTTCATACCAGCGCTCTTCCCCGATTTCCGTTTGGATCGCCCCAAGCTCTGCCGCCAGGTCCTGGCCGGACAACTGCTTGTCAAACAGCATCTGCGACAATGTCTCAACCGCCCAATATGATTTTGAACTGTCGATCACCACCTGGAATTCCGTCTCATACAGGCTGGTAAACCCGTTTACATAAGTTGCACCCTCATCTTCAAAATAATCCAGGAAATCCCGGTGCGGCACCCGCTCATCCCGGAACACCATATGCTCCACAAGATGGGAAAGTCCGAAAGTTCCCTCATCCTCAATCTCCGTGCCCACATCCACGGTCACGGACATCTGGGTGTTCACCGCCTTGGCATTCCCCAGGAGATATACCTGCAGGCCATTGTCCAGCCTGAAATGCACCACATCCTTATACGGGTCCCGCACATCCCCGGCATGCACAGCCATCACCTGTACCAGGGCCAACAGGACAACCCACAATATCAAACGCATCAAAATACTCCTCACCCCGGCATTACCGGCACATTCCCGAAAAACGGGATATTCCTGCCGTACCTGCCGGATACATCGTAAAATTAGACCAGATGAGGCATACCAGTATTCTTACGCCCTGTAAAGCGCATAAGCCCCGGCAATCATTGATATGGGACCGGCAGCATGAATGCAATGCGTTCCGGTTTCTCCATTCCAACATCCCAAAAGTGTACAACAACCGGGAAAGAGGATCTCCTTTTATAGAGCACACCCAATCGTGCACCCCAATTTTAACAGCCAGAAAAACATATTGATGTCTGAATTATTGTATATTGAATTTATGGATCATGCAGATAATATAACCCGTTTGTGGTAGCAATCGGAGTCGGTTTCTTTCCGAAGGCACAAAAACAGGTCAAAATAAGCGCGACATATCGCGACACAAGTGTAAATTTGGGGGATTCGTAAAATGACATCCTTTCTATCGGCCGTCTTGTAACCCAAAACTTAACGCATTGTTTTTAAAACAAATTTATTAAATAAAACCAACATATTGGTCCACCTGTAATCTTTACACAACGCCCCTATTACACTTTTTTACTGCGAAAAATAATGTTAAAAACACTTGACATGCCAATATTAAGTTAAGTAAGTTGCGAATCAGCGCTCACAAGAAAGGAAAATATCATTCTCATGCTCGAAAATTTCTTTAAAATTCATTTTCATATTCAAAAGCCTGTTTGGTGAGTATTTAAACTGCCTAAAAAATAAATATTCCACCCCCTTTTTTAGTAATAAGCTTTACTTCGAAACGCATATTTTTCCGAGACGAGCCATTATTTTATAAAAAAAGTATTCTGTTGCAATATAGCCTGTTGGCGTATTAGGCAGGGTGATGTACGGCAATCAGTAATAAGGTCGTTCAGAACAAAAGCCCCCCTCAACGCAGCGATTGGCAGTTCTTTGCATAATGCTTGAGTTGAGACAATTATACAAAGTTCTAACGACCCTTTTATCAAAAAAAGACTCTCAAAAAATCGTATGAGGAATTTCTGCGCCCAATGCGATAAAAACTTAACATATTGATTTAATTTGTTTTTAAGGAATTTTGAAAGAAAACAAGGGAAAGCCAAAAATCGTTAATAACAATTCAATTGAAAAGGAGCAGAAAATAACCAAGACTTAATGGAAAAAATTGGACATGTTTTATAAAAACAACACAACAATTTAAGCTTTCAAGCTTTCGGGTATAAACGCGCCTGAAATCCAGGGAGATCATGTTCTGAAGTCCGCCAATAATGCCCGTATTCGGATCCTTTATTCAGCCGTGGGTGATGTGTTCTCAATTGTAAAATATCATTCTTATTTTGCCAGGAGATGACCCGGCTTCGGGCTCCCTCTTCTTTTATCTGCGCATGGATTGGGATCAGGATCTTAACAGCAAAAAAATGGCGAAATGCATAATGACGACCATAAAAGGCAAAAAACCGGAAGATAGAAAAAAGAGCTGAAATCGTATGACAAAAAAAGTTGGTGGAAGCCTGCCTTTTTCGTTCAGCAGCTTCCCCTATCAATTCAAGGGAGACTACATATGGAATATTTGCGAATACTGATCATCCTGCTGACCCACTTGCCCGGTTATGTCTTTTTTCGGTTGTTCAACCCCAAACGGCTGCCCGGTTTTGTAAATACGGTCATTACCAGGCTGGGACCTGTCTACATAAAATTTATTCAGATATTGAGTACCCGCGCCAAGGATATACCGGATGATTATATTCAGTCGTTTGCCAAATTAAGAGATGATGTACCGGTGAAAAACAAAGACAAAATGTATGCCTTGGTCAAAAGCCATTTTGGCCCGGAATTTGACACCATTTTCTCATCTTTTCCAGAGCAGCCCATTGCTTCGGGCTCCGTGGCGGTGGTGTACCGGGCCGTGCTGAGAGAACACCAGAGGGATGTTGCTGTCAAAGTATTAAGGCCTGGTATCCGGAAACTGATAAAGGCCAATTTCAAATTTCTGCTGCTTGTGGTCAATGCCTGTGAGTTGATATCAGCCAAGGCCCGTTTCATCAATTTAAAAGGGGTGACAGAGGAAATTAGGGAGTTGTTGCTTTCCCAAACGGATCTTCGTAAAGAAGAAAACAACTACCGAAATTTTGACGAACAATTTTCCGATGATGATTCCGTTGTGGTTCCGGAAACATTTCCGCAGTATTCAAGCGCCCAAATCCTGGTAATGGAATTTGTCGACGGGATCCCGCCCTATGAGTTTGAGAGGTTGAATCAGGACGTTAAAGTGTTGGCGAGACGGGTTGATTATTTTCTCGACAGCATGATCTTTTTAAAGGGGATGTGCCATGCGGACCTCCATCCCGGTAACTTTTTCTGGAACCAGAAAGGACAGTTGGTTCTGATTGATTTCGGGTTGGTGTTCAATGTCCCGGTGATGACCCGCAACCATCTCATGACCTTCTATTTTTCCATAGCGGAAGGCTATTATGACTTTGCCACCAAGTATTTTCTGACGTACTTCGCCAGCAGTGCAGGCGGATCAGATGCAGTGGACCAGGAGTTGTATGACTCCATAAACGGGGTGATCCATGAGCATTTTGTTGCGTCCGGCGGAAACCCGACCTTTTCCGAATTCTGCCCGAAACTGATGAGCATATTGTCCAAGAAAAACATTCGGATGGAAACTTACCACAACAAACTCCTGTTAACCATTGTGACCATTGAGGGGTTTCTGTATAGCATTGACCCTGAATTCGATATGATGGAAAACGCCCGTCGAAAACGCTTGCTTTCAGCCGAGTACGCATCCATCTCCAAGGAAGCCGAGGAGTTGGTGTTGGGCAAATTCGGGACATATTCAACAGCCAAGTTCAACAATGACTCCTCCCCGGAAAAAGCCTGGCATGAACGCGATCATTTTGTTCTGGATGCCATTGACGCCAAAAAAGGTGATTTTATCATTGATGTGGGATGCGGCCGGGGATCGCTATTGCAGAAAATGGAGCAGAGAGGGGCAGACTGTATCGGGATCACGATCAGTAAAATCGAGCAGGATTCATGCCTGGAAAAGGGGCTTAAGGTCGCATGGACCAGTTGGGAGGAATTTGAGCGGTCTTGCGGGGACAAGTATCCCAAGGCCGACGCCATGACCGCTGTAGAGATGCTGTTACATTTGGGCACCCTGCATGAAAATAAGGTGGGTTTGACAGATATACGCCTGGCCCAATTTTTTGACTGGAGCCAGCGACAACTGGTGGACCGTGGCAAGTTGTTTCTCCAGGCATTAACCATTGATCCGGCATTTCTGTTTGAAGAACGGTATGCCCGTATGTACGACCGCATCACCAACTTATTGCCATGGATCGGTTTTGTCACCCTCGACCAGATCCGGCAGAAATCTTCACCCTATTTCACTATTGTTGAGTCCCGGAATGATGCGTCCGATCTTCTGCCCACTTATGAATTCTGGAGAAAGAATGTTGATGCGCATTATGATTATCTCCGGACATTTACCAAAAAAACCATGCTTAAATATCTCATTGATGAACTGGACATCTTTATTGAACTGTCACGCAAAAATATTCTGACCCTGCACCGGATTGTCCTGGAAAAAAATCCTGGCTGCACGGAGTCGCATCAAGCTGCATTTTCTCCTGGGCCATTTAATTATAAAGAAGAGTCTGACTCACTTGTTCCGCAAGTGGGCGGAGAGGAACGCACGGAACCCGCCAGGGAATCGCCGGAAGACCTGTCCGTTCCCCCTGGATTAATCCCAACATAACCCAAAGTCTGCCCCGGGACCATTTTCCCGGAGCATTTCCGGAAACGAAAACATTTCAGGGATTGCCAACATCCAAAAATAACCAAGGCGGAGTGAAAACCCCGCCTTGGTTATACGAGAAACCTTTTAGAGAGAGCGGCCGGAGCGGCCTGATAGATGATTGGAGAAGATTATAGAACACGAATAAATACCGGGTCAATCAGGGAAACCCTTAGAAAAGTCGACTTTTTTTAAGGGTGGGAAAGGAAAAGGCGATCTGGCAACGGTATGCGCGTATATAAGTTTTAATTTTTTTTTCAAGTTAATATTTAACACCAAGTCGAAACACAACATAACATATTGATATTAAATAATTTTATTTAAAAATAAATTTTTATACGGCAACGTTTTAAATCTGTAAAAATTTGGGAAACCAATACCTGTTTTTTTGTACTCGGACAGGTATTTCGCCCTGCATGCCCCTGATATTTGTTGCGGCGCTGTGACCGCCATACCTTAACGTGGAAATTGATGTTTTGGTCCCATCCGAAGGGAATTAATTTTTTGGCGGTGGCCGCGGAGGGCAGTCAAAGGCTTGGTGAGGCTCCTTTGCGCCATGACAGTCCTGCCCGGATATGATATATTCCGGGTTTACACTTACAGGAATGAAGGATTCGCACGTGTTTGAATTAAAAGAGTTTTGTGCTGTGCAGAGCCTGGAGCAGGCAGACCGGCTGTTGCACAGTGACAGGAAAAACGTGATTCTGGGCGGGATGCTGTGGATGCGCATGGGTACCCGGCAGTTTCACACCGGTATTGATCTGTCGCAATTGGGTCTGGACCGGATCAAAGATACCGGAGACCATATAGAAATCGGGGCCATGACCTGCCTGCGCCAGGTGGAGACCAGCCCGGTTCTGGAAGAAAATTTCGGCACCATTTTCAAGGATGCCGTGTCAGGCATTGTAGGGGTCCAGTTCAGGAACCTGGCAACCCTGGGCGGATCGGTATTTTCCAGGTTCAGTTTTTCAGATGTGTCCACGGCCCTGCTGGTGCTTGGCACCCGGGTCCGGCTTTACCGGGGCGGGGACATGCCCTTGTCGGATTTCCTGGAAACGTCCCCGGGCAGGGACATCCTGGTGAGCCTGTCCATTCCCAAACAGACCATTGACACAGTGTATCTGAGCCATCGCAAAAGCGCCACAGACGTGCCTGTACTGGGTGCAGCCCTGGCGCGCACGCCCCAGGGCTGGCACATTGCCCTGGGTGCGCGGCCGTCCCGGGCCAGACTGGCCCCAAAAGCTGCCGGGCTTTTGCCCCGTGTGCCGGATCCGGAACAGGTGGAGGCAGCTTGCGCTGCCGTCCAGGAAGAACTGGGTTTCGGCAGCAACCCGCGGGGCAGTGAAGCTTACCGCCGGCACCTGGCCGGTGTATTGATCAAAAGGGGGGTCCGGGCCATATGCAGGTAAACAAATTCAAGGTTTCATGCACCATTAACGGGGCCGGTTATGAAGAGGAGATTGCCCCGGACCTGTTGCTGATTGATTTTTTAAGGGGCTTGGGATTTTTAAGCATTAAACAGGGATGTGATACGACCAACTGCGGGTTGTGCACGGTGTGGGTGGATGACCGGCCCGTGCTGTCCTGTGCCGTACCTGCGGCCCGGATCCATGGAAAAGCCGTCACCACCCTGGAAGGGGTGCGGGAAAAGGCCGAGGCTTTTGCCGGGTTTATGGCCGAACAGGGAGCCGACCAGTGCGGGTTTTGCAGCCCGGGCCTGGTCATGAACATTCTGGCCATGGAAAAGGAACTGGACAACCCGTCCCCGGAAGAGATCCGGGCGTATCTGGCCGGCAACCTCTGCCGGTGCACCGGGTATGCCAGCCAGATGCGCGCCATTGAAGCCTATTTGGCGGCAAGACCCTATTGCAAACCCCGGGGAGGCGACCAATGAAATATGTGAATAAAGGGGTGCCCAAGCTGGATGCCATGGCCCTGGTCACGGGCAGACCCGTGTATACCGATGATATAGCCCCGGACAACTGTCTTGTGGTCAAGGTGCTGCGCAGCCCCCATGCCTTTGCGAAAATCACGGACATTGACACGGATGCGGCAAAAGGTCTGCCCGGCGTGGCCTGTGTATTGACATATAAGGATGTGCCGGAACACAGGTTTACCATGGCCGGCCAGTCCTTTCCCGAACCCAGCCCTTATGACCGGCTGATCCTGGACCGTCTGGTCCGTTACGCGGGCGATCCGGTCGCGGTGGTGGCGGCCCGGACCGCCAGGGAAGCAGACCGTGCCCTGAAAGCCGTCAAGGTCTCCTATGAAGTATTAGAACCGGTGCTGGACCCGGAAAACGCCCTGGACCACCCCAGCGTGATCCACCCGGAAGACGACTACCATGTCAATTTCGACATCGGCAATGACGCCAAGCGGAACCTTTGCAGTTCCGGGGAATTTTCCTTTGGGGATGTGGATGCAGCCTTTGCCCGGTCCGATGTGGTGGTGGACCGGACATACCGTACAAAGGCCAACAACCAGGCCATGATGGAAACCTTCCGGACCTTCAGCTACATGGACCATAACGGGCGGCTCACCCTGGTGTCCGCCACACAGATTCCTTTTCATGTAAGACGCATTGCCGCCAGGGCCCTGGGCATTCCCAAGCAGAAAATCCGGGTGATCAAGCCCAGGATCGGCGGGGGATTCGGGGCCAAGCAGACCGTGGTCAGCGAGCTTTTTCCGGCCCTGGTTACCCTGAAGACCGGCAAGCCCGCCAAAATGGTCTTTACCCGGCGGGAAAGCTTTACCGGGTCCACCAGCCGCCATGCCATGCGCATCCGGGTTCGCCTGGGCGCGGACCAAGCAGGCAATCTCCAGGCCATTCATGTGGATACCCTGTCCAACACCGGGGCATATGGAGAGCATGGTCCCACAACCGTGGGGCTTTCCGGCCACAAGAGCATGCCCCTGTACAACAAGGCCAAGGCCCTGAAATTCACCTATAACGTGGTGTACACCAATACCATGTCTGCGGGCGCATTCAGGGGATACGGCGCCACCCAGGGCTGCTTTGCCATGGAATCGGCCATGGATGAACTGGCCGGGGAACTGGGCATGGATCCTTTGGCCCTGCGCCTGAAAAACCTGGTGGCCCAGGGCGAGATCATGCCCGGGTATTACGGGGAAAAGCTGAATGCCTGCACCCTGGACCAGTGCATTTGCCGGGGCAAGGAGCTGGTCGGCTGGGACGATACCTATCCTTTCCAAAAGATTTCAGACACCCGGGTAAGGGCCGTGGGTGCGGCCATTACCATGCAGGGCTCGGGCATTGCCGGTATTGATACGGCGTCTGTGGAAATCCGGCTCCAGGATGACGGGTTTTACACCCTGATGATCGGGGCGGCGGACATGGGCACGGGATGCGACACCATTCTGGCCCAGATGGCGGCGGAAGTCCTGTGCTGCGACATGGACCGGATTATCGTCAGCCAGGTGGACACGGACCATTCCCCCTATGATACGGGTTCCTATGCCTCGTCCACCACCTTTGTCACAGGCACCTCCGTGGTTAAGGCGGGCAAGGCCCTGATTCGCAAAATCACGCGGGAAGCGGCAAAAAAACTGGGCCTGCCCCCTGAGGACCTGGAGTTTGACGGCACATCCGTATTTGCCGGGACAAAAGAGAGCGGCCAACGCATTGCCGTCACAGACCTGGCCCGGGAACTGGCCGTTGGCAAAGGGGCCTGTCTGTCCGCTTCAGCCACCCATTCCAGCCCGGTATCCCCGCCGCCGTTCATGGCCGGGTTTGCCGAGATTGAACTGGACCTGGAGACCGGAAAGGTCTTTGTCCTGAACTATGTGGGCGTGGTGGACTGCGGCACCCCTATCAACCCGAACCTGGCAAGGGTGCAGACCGAAGGCGGGATTGTCCAGGGCATTGGCATGGCCCTGTTTGAGGACATCACCTACAATGCATCCGGCAAAATGATGAATGCCAGCTTTATGCAGTATAAAATCCCCTCCCGGCTGGATATCGGGAACATCCAAGTGGCGTTTGAAAGCTCTTATGAACCCTCGGGCCCTTTTGGGGCAAAATCTATTGGCGAAGTGGTGATCAACACCCCGGCCCCGGCCATTGCCAATGCCATTGCCAATGCCTGCGGGGTGAGGCTCAGGCAGCTTCCCATGACCGCGGAAGACGTATTTATGGGAGGCTGTAATGACTGAACCAAACCCTCCTGACGCGCCGCGGATTGCCGGGGTGATCCTGGCCGCAGGCAAAAGCCGCCGCATGGGGCGGCTCAAGCAATTACTCCCGTTCCGGGGCCGTCCGATCCTGGCACATGCCCTGGACCTGGGCAAGGCAGCCGATCTGCATCCCCTGGTCTTTGTCCTGGGCCACCGGGCAGACAGGATTCAAAAGGAAATGGGCATGATCGCTGCCGATGTTGTAATCAATAAAGATTACGATACCGGAATGGGAACATCAATCGCCGCGGCGGTCCGGCAGATGGAACAGGCCGGTCCCCAGCCGGACGGGGTCGTATTTATCCTTGGGGACCAGCCCCTGGTAACACCTTCTGTAATCCATGCCCTTTGCCGGGCAGCAGAAAAATCTCCCGACCGCATTATTACGCCCGTTTTTAACGGCAGCCAGGGAAACCCGGTGTATTTCCCCGCCAGATTTTTCCCCCAGCTCAGGGCATTGTCCGGGGATATCGGCGGCAGGAAGGTGATCCGAGAATTTCCCGATGCCGTGATCGAGGTAGAGGTGGATACGGATACGATTTTTCAGGACATTGACACACCGGAAGACTATGCCGCGCTTTGCGGCGGGGAGGATGAATGACACTTTTTGAAACGCTCGGCCTGGCCTTTCCCGCAGTGGTGTCGGTGGTGGGAGGGGGCGGCAAGACCTCTTTTATCTTTACCCTGGCCCGGGAGGCAGCCGACCGGGGCGGTTCCGTCCTGATAACCACCACCACGGCCATGTTTAATCCCGAATATTTCACCCCGGGCACAGCCGTGTCAGACGGCCGGTTCGACCGGTTGTTCACCGGCCCTGCAGCCGAACTGCCCGGCCCTGTGGCCGGTCATGTCCTGGTGGCAGCCCCAGCCCTGGTGGCCGAAGGGAAAAAGCTGACAGGCTACAGTCCTGAAGACCTTGCCCCGGTTCTTGACCGCCGTGACATTGATCTGGTGCTTATTGAAGCAGACGGGGCCAGGATGCGCCCCATCAAGGCACCGGCAGACCATGAACCTGTGGTGCCGACCCAGACCACATTGCTTGCTGGCTGCATCGGCCTGGACTGCCTGGACCATCCCCTGGACGAACGTATTGCCCACCGCCCGGAACTTCTGGCCGCCCTGGCAGGCCTCACGCCCGGCGACCCGGTCACGGACCAAACCCTGCTCCGGCTGGCAGCATCCAACAATGGCCTGTTCAAATCCCGGGGAGAGCAGATGGGCACTGCCCTGGTCCTAAACAAAGCAGACACGGACACGCTTGCCGCCAGGGGAGAAGCCATCGGCAGGCAGGCAGTGTCGGCAGGATCTGCCCATACCTGCATCGTGACCAGCCTGGCAACGCCCGAATCCCCGGTCAAACGGCGAATTCTTAAGGAATGACCACGCATAGATTTCTTGACAGGAATTCCCAGGCTCCCTATATTTAAATCTGACATCTGTAATGATAATTCCATGTACCCGGCAACCCACAACCCAAAGCCACAACCTAAAGGGGGAGCGTATGAAAGATATCCTGGTAAAAGAGGTTATGATTCCCATCTCCAGCTACGTGACGATCAAGAAAGACAATACCCTGTACGATGTATTCCAGATTCTTGAGCAGAACAGGTCTGCATCCTCCCGTGCCCACAGGGATGCCATTGTGGTGGATGAAAACGGCGATTTCATGGGCAAAGTGACCATGCTCGATATTTTCAGGGCCCTTGAACCCAACTACAACAAGCTGTTTAAAAATTATGAGGACGGCACCCTGACCAAGCGGTATGTTTTGGATGCAGTCAAGGACATGGGACTCTGGCTCGAACCCATGAAAGACCTCTGTGAAAGGGGTATGGGCATTACCGTGGCCGAAGTCATGTATACGCCTGAAGATATTGAGTTTCTCCAGGAATCCGATTCCCTTGAAAAAGCGCTCCACGAATATGTCATGGGCGTGCACCAGCCCCTGATGGTGAAAAACGGGGACCAGGTCACGGGCGTGCTCCGTTTCGGGGATTTATTCGAGGTGGTCAGGGAAGAGATGCTCACCTGCAAGCTATAGGCAATTTCCCCTCTATTTTATCGGGTTCACCGGCCCGGTACATATGCCGGGCACTGGAAATACCAGTGCCCGGTTCTGTTTTTAGCTGGCCTAAGCCTTTGCCCGGCACGGCACTCCAGGCTCACCCCAAAAATGACTCCCCCTTTGAAATAATGTCGCCATGGTCCGGAGGACGGACCGGGTTTTCAAGCAGGTCGCAGGTTTTTTCCTTTAACACCTGTGCTGCAGGCTGTTCCCCGCCCGATTTCCACCGGTCCAGTGACATATACGGCCAGATCCGGCTGCTGAAACGGGAGGCTTTAAAGTGCCGGGCCGTCAGCCCGGACATAAGATAGTTTCCGCCCGGCCCCATGGCGGAAATGTCCGGGAACCCCACAGATGCATCATCCAGGGAAAACCCCGAGGCAAAAGTCCGGGACTGGCAGATCACGTCATCCGCATATACCACCAGTTCCGGGGAAAATACCAGGGAGTCGAAACACCCGCCCACAAATGGCACCATCCCGGCCTTTCCCAGGCAGGAGGTCAGATGGTTGATGCACAGGGTGGTGGCGGACAACAGATCCGGGCCCCATCCGTTGCTGCTGCCCGAAGTGCCGCAATGGGGAATCCCGTAAAAAGACATCATCTCGGCACAGGCCAGGTTGAGCACCAGGGTGTGGGGAGAGTAAAAGCTGCCTGCCTGTTTCATTTCAAAGGCGGCGGGCAGGCTCCCCAGGATGATGGGGGTCCCTTCTTTTACAAGTTGGCTGTAAACCAGGCCGGCCAGCAGTTCCGCCGTGAGCACCACCAGGGTGCCGGCCGGGGTAATCGGGCAGGTGGCCCCGGACATGCCGTAATTTGAAAAAATCAGGGGAAGGTCCCGTTCAATGGCTGCATCCATCTTCATGGTGGTTTCCGCGTTCAGCACCAGGGGGGTGATGGGATTGACATAGGGAATGAGAAAAGGGGTCTCTGCCATGCCCGGAAAAAGGTGGTCGCACAGGTCCAGGGCCGGGACAAAGTTTTCCCATCCGGAAATGAGCATAACCAGGGGTTTGTCCGTGTTGGCAGCCATTTCCAGGAGCCCGTACAAATCGGCCCGGTCCGCCGCCATATCCTGGATCACCCCGGGAGTGGATAAAAAAGAAAATCCCTCAAGATTTTGACATAACCCGGCTGCCGCCGCCATGTGGGAACGTGTAAACGGGGAAACTTTTCCGGTACGGGGCGACTGGTAGTTCAGGTTGGTCACCCCCACCCCGAATACCGGGTCATCCATGCCGGCACCATCCAGATCAAAACAGGGACGCCCCGTCCGGTCATGGATACGGATCAGGGACGGGGCCGATGCTGCGGCATGTTCAACCAGTTCGCCTGGAATCCTCACCCGGCCGTCCTTGCAGGGAGTGCCCAGCGCCTTTTCAAAGACCTTTCTCGCACCAGGATCATCCACGGCAATACCGGTTTGTTCCAGTACGGCCAGGGCATCCCCGTGCACCTTTTCCATCTGCTCCGGGGTCATGACCCGGAGTTGCGGCCGGACTTCTGATATGTGACCGGCATCTGATACGGGACCGGCATCTGATACGGGACCGGCATCTGATACGGGACTGGCATCTGTCATGGATTGCACCTCCTGTTTGAGGGCCCACTGCCCGGGAAAACGATCCCCAGGCGCTTCAGGCAGGGTTATACAGACAAATAATCGCTGGGATAAAGCCGGTCCAGGTCAATGCCGCTGACCGTGCTGGCCAGGTGGTGCCTCATGGCCTCGCCGGCCGCACCCGCTTTTTTGCCCTGCATGAATCCCAGTATTTCCATGTGCTCGGCCGGGGAAAGGTTGCTCATGTCCATGAGCTGGAAAAAAGGATCAAAGAGAATCAGGTAAATGGTGGTTTTCTGGAGCAGCTCCCTGACATAATGAACCAGGACCTGGTTCCCGGATTTTCCAACGATTTTGAGATGAAAGGCATCGTTGATTTCGTAATACCCTTTAAATTCCCTGGCCCTGCAAAGGGCTTCTTCCTTCTTAACAAGAGCCTCCAGGGCCTTGTAATCCCCCGGCGTCATATGGGGCACAGCCTGGACCACGGCCATCTGTTCCAGCTGTGCCCGGACCTGGAAGGTCTGGTTGATCTCCTCCAGGGTGGGGCTGACCACGGACACTCCCTTATTGGGCACATGCTCGGCCAGGCCCTCAAACACCAGCCGCTTTACCGCTCCTTTTACGGTTGCCCGGCTCATGTCAAGACTCTTGGCCAGGGCCACTTCCTTGAGCTTGCTTCCTTTTTTAATATACCCCTTGCTGATGGCAATCTTGATCTTGTTGTATGCCTGCTCTTCCTGGGAAACTGCCATAAATTTGTCGCTCCGGCATTACAGGATATGGGCCAGGAACCGCCTGGTCCGCTCCTGTTCAGGGTTGTTGAAAATTTTTTCCGGCGGTCCTTCTTCCACCCATTTGCCCTGGTCCATGATCATGACCCGGTCGGCAACATCCCTGGCAAAGTGCAGTTCATGGGTCACGGCAATGATGGTCATGCCGCCGGAGGCCAGCCGCTCCATAACTTCGACCACTTCTCCCACCAGTTCCGGGTCAAGGGCGGATGTGGGCTCATCAAATAGCATTACTTTGGGCTTCATTGCAAGGCTCCTGGCAATGGCCACCCGCTGCTGCTGGCCCCCGGACAGACAGGAGGGATACTCGTCCCGCTTGTCTGTCAGCCCCACCCATGCCAACAGTTCATCCGCATATTCTTCGGCACCGGGGCGGTCCTGTTTCAGCACCGTCCTGGGGCCTTCAATGATGTTTTCCAGCACCGTCATATGGGGAAACAGGTTAAAGGCTTGGAAGCACATGCCGGTTTTTTTGCGGATCTCAAGGGTTTTGGCGGCCCTGTCCCGGCCGGTTTCCCCGGCCCGGATCACGGTGCCGCCCACCTCAACCGTACCGGCCGTGGGCGCTTCAAGGAAATTAATGCACCGCAGCAGGGTGCTTTTGCCCGAGCCTGACGCCCCGAGGATCACCACGGTTTCGCCTTTGTGCACCGCAAGGTCAATCCCGCAAAGCACATGGTTCATATTCCCGAAAATCTTGTGAATGCCCGTGGCCCTGACCACAGGCACAGCCTCTTTGTTTTTCATCATGCCCTCCTGTCACCCCGGGCCATGCGGCGCTCGACCCGCTCTTGGATATACTGGAGCAGCACGCACATGAGCCAGTAAATCATGGCCACCATGATCAGCATCTCAAGGGACTGGAAATGGCGGCGCCCCACTTTCACGGCCCGGTAACTCAACTCCCACACCCCCATGAGCGATACCAGGGACGAATCCTTGATCATGGCAATGAACTCATTGGACACCGGTGGAATAATCACCCGCAGGGCCTGGGGAAAGATGATCCGTTTCATGGTCTGCATCCGGGTCATGCCCAGGGCTTTTGCCGCCTCGGTCTGGCCGGCCTTGATGGACTGGATCCCGGCCCGAACCGTTTCCGTCATATAGGCACCGTAGCAGACCCCCAGGGCCAGGATGCCTGCGGGCACGGCCGGCAGAGTCAGCCAGGCCTGAATGCCGTGAATGCCCAGTTCCTCCAGGGCCCTGCCGATCTGGGGCAGGGCCAGGTACCACATGTAGACCTGCACCAGCAGCGGGGTTCCCCGGACCAGGGACACATAGGCTGTGGCAATGCTGTTGAATACCGGGTTGGCGGAAAGCCGTCCCAGGGCCCCGGCCACAGCAAGGATGCAGGCCAGGGCAATGGCCAGGAAAGAAACCAGGAAAGTGTACCCGATACCGGCCATGATAAATGGCAGCCATTTCACCATGAACGGGAAGTCCAGTCCCAGCACGGCAAGAACCGAGGCCATCAGGGCAATGAGCACCCCGAAAGAAATCATCAGGTTCCGCCGGTATCTCTTTTGCCGCTGCTTGATCTGCCCCAGCACACGGGCGGCTTCTTCGGGTATTCCCGGGTCCGGCCGGTCATGTATCGGATCTGCCATGCCCCCTCCTTATTTCAAGCCGGCCCGGCCCCTTTCCGGGCCGGGCGCGATTTCTTTTAAAGCTTTGGAATGAGATTGGTGTGGTAAAATTTCTCAGACAATTTTACCAGAGTGCCGTCTTCATGCATGGACCAGATGATCCGGTTGAGTGCATCTACCAGGGTCTGGCTCTGGGTACGGCTTTTGTCCAGGGCAAAGCAGAGGGGTTCATAATACGGGGGATCCCCGATCATCTTAATGGGACATCCCTTGCCGCACCCGTTGCGGATGGCTTCGGCCAGGGTCTGCCTGGAGGTGAACACCGCATCCAGGCGCAGGCCGTCGCCCAGGGAAAGGTCTTCAATATGGTTGGCGTCCGTGGGGTAATTCCGAAGCTCGCCCGCCTCCCAGTCCGGGTAGACAATGGTTACATCCTCAATGGCCAGGTCCCTCTGGAGAAATCTTTCGTTTGTGGTTTCACTGGCGATCCCGATGGTTTTTCCGGCCAGGTCGGAAAGGGTTTTGATGGTGGTATTGTTTTTGTGCACGGCAAACTGGGCCGGAGAGCTGTAATAGGGCAGGGTAAAATAAAGGGCGTTTTTGCGTTCCGCCGTGGGTGTCATGGACCCGATGGAGAGATCCCATCGTTTTCCCCATTTCCCTGCCGTAATCAGGTCCCAGTCCGGGGTCACGAATTTAACGGCAACCCCAAGCCGTTTCGCCACTTCCCTGGCCACGCTGATGTCGAATCCTTCGAGTTCGCCCTTGTCGTTCAGGAAACTTTGGGGGGCATAATTGGCATCCGTGGACACCACAAGGGTTTTGGCCGCCATGATCTCATCCAAAGCAGATCCGCCTGCTGCGCCAATACCTGTTGAAACCAGTACTGCCAAGGACACAACTGCCAAAAGACCAAACAATCTCTTCATGCTACCCCCTTCTGCTATGTTGTCTGTGATGCTATTTGTCCGGACCAGCGCGCATCCGGTGTAAACACTTTATCCCCACAATTATTGTTCGACAATTTTTGATTGACAAATCTATAAAAGATTCTATAGGAATGTCAACGATAATATTGCAGCATCATGGCACAGGTGAAACAGCGGTTCTTTTATCAACCATTCAATCACAAGGACAATGCCAATGAGACGGAACCTGCACGCGGGAAGACATGTTGGCGACGGACTGAGTCTCAACATCCTCACCCGGGACGAACTCCGGGACATCCATTACGGCACCCTGGAAGTGCTGGGCGAAACCGGGGTGTTTGTGGAGGATGAAGCGGCCCGGGCCTGCTTTGAAAAAGGCGGGGCAGATGTCGACCATGACACCGGCACCGTAAGGATTCCCCCCCATGTGGTGGAGGATGCCATTCGCTCGGCCCCTTCCAGGATCATCCTTTACGGCCGGGACCCGAAACACGATATCGTACTGGAAAATACCCGGGTTCATTTTACCAATTTCAGCGAAGGGGTGATGATCAATGATCCCTACACCGGTGAAAACCGGGAACCGGTCAAGCAGGACCTTGTTGACTCGGCCCGGGTGATTGATTATCTCCCGGAAATCGACTTTTGCGAAAAAGCCCTGGGCGCCCATGACGTCAACCAGGAAACCGTGCCCCTGCACAATGCCGAGGCCTACCTGACCAATACCACCAAGCATTGCGCCTTTGGCCCGGGCAACGGGACATTCCTGGAAAAAATAATTGACATGGCCCGGATCATCGCGGGCGGAGCAAAGGCCTTTAAAAAACGCCCCCTGGTCTCCTTTACCACCTGCCCGGTCAGCCCCCTGACCCTGATTTCCGACTGCTGCGACATCATCATGGCTGCGGCCCGGAACAATGTGGTCTGCAACATCCTGTCCATGGCCATGGCCGGGGGCACCGCCCCGGTCACCCTGGCCGGGACCCTGGTCAACCACAATGCCGAGGTATTGTCCGGCATCACCCTGGCCCAGCTCACCCGGCGGGGCGCCCCTGTGATCTACGGCAGTTCCACCACGGCCATGGACCTGAAACTGGCCTCGGCCAGCGTGGGTACCCCCGAGTGTGCGGTGATCTCCGGGGCTGTGGCCCGGCTGGCACGGTACTATGCCCTGCCCTCCTATGTGGCCGGCGGCTAGGGCGATTCAAAACTATCCGATGTCCAGACCGGCCATGAAAAAACCCTTACCGGACTGATACCCGCATTGGCAGGCGCCAATATGATTTACGGTCCGGGGATGCTCGAAAGCGGCATCACCTTTGATTACGGCCAACTGGTTCTGGACTGCGAATTCGCCCGTATGATCAAGCATACGGTCATGGGCATTCCCGTGACAGACGAAACCCTGGCCCTGGATCCCATCAAGGAGGTGGGAACCGGCGGGGATTTCCTCATGCACAAACATACCTTCACCCATATGCGGGAGCAGTCCGCCCCGGAACTCATTGACCGGAAAATGCGGGGCACATGGGAAAAGGCAGGATCGACCACGGCCTTTGACCGGGCCATGGACAAAGTCAGGTTCATTCTTGAAACCCACAGGCCCACCCCACTGCCCGATGATGTGCTGGCAAAGATCCGTGCCATTGTGGACGACACGGAAAAGGAGATGGGCATAACCTCCTGATCCCCTGAAAATACAACAAAAGAAACAATATAAAGGAAATCCAATGGAAAACACCAATACTGTCCTGCCCGCACAGGCCCGCGTGGTCATCATCGGCGGCGGGCTCATCGGCTGCTCAATCGCTTACCACCTGGGCCACATGGGATGCAAAGACGTGGTGCTCCTGGAGCGGGACCAGCTCACCTCAGGCACCACCTGGCATGCCGCAGGCCTCATGGTCACATTTGGCTCCCTTTCCGAAGCCGCCACCCGGATGCGGATTTACGGCCGGGATCTTTATACCCGCCTTGAGGCGGAAACCGGCCTGGCCTCCGGGTTCACCCCCATCGGCTTTATTGAGGCCGCCTCCAATCCGGACCGCCTGGAAGAGTACCGCAGGGTGGCCGCATTCAACCGCTACTGCGGGGTGGATGTCCATGAAATCGGACCCGGGCAGATCAAAGATTTATTTCCTTTGGCTGAGACCCGTGACCTGCTTGCCGGTTTCTATGTGAAGGAAGACGGCCGGGTCAACCCGGTGGACGCCACCATGGCCCTGGCCAAAGGCGCCCGGATGCAGGGGGTCTCCATCATTGAAAAAACCCCGGTCACCGGGGTCATCCAAAACAACGGCCGGGCCGTCGGCGTCACCACCCCCAAAGGCGACATCACCGCCGATGTCGTGGTCAACTGCGCCGGCATGTGGGCCAGGCAGCTGGGCAATGCCGCAGGCGTCAACATTCCCAACCAGTCCACGGAACACTATTACCTGATCACCGAGGAAATCGACGACATCCCCAAAAACATGCCCGTGCTTGAAGACCCTTCCCATTACGGCTATTACAGGGAAGAAGTCGGCGGTCTCATGATCGGTCTGTTTGAACCCAAATGCGCCCCATGGAAACTCGACACCATTCCCGAAAACTTTTCCTTTGGCGAAATTGCCCCGGACTGGGACCGGATGGAGCCGTTCCTGGAAAAAGCCATGGCCCGGGTGCCCATTACCGCGGATCTGGGCATCAAGAAATTCTTCTGCGGTCCGGAAAGCTTTACCGCAGATCTCGGCCCTGTGATCGGCGAGGCACCGGAACTTAAAAACTATTTTGTCTGCGCCGGCCTCAACTCCATCGGTATCATCATGGGTCCGGGCCTGGGCCAGATGATGGCCCGCTGGATCATGGAAGGCGACCCGGGTGAAGACATCACCGGGTTCAACATGGACCGGCTGCACACCTACCAGAACAATGTGGAATACCGGGCCCACAGGACAGTGGAGTCCCTGGGCAAGGTATACAAATGCCACTATCCCTTCCAGTCCATGGAAACGGCCCGGGGTGCCAAAAAATCCCCGGTATACGACCGCCTCAACGCCTGCGGCGCTTATTTCAAGGATGTATCGGGCTGGGAAGGGGCGGACTGGTTTGCTCCCCAGGGTACTTCCGCAAAAATCGACAAGCACTCCTGGGGCAAAGAAAAATGGTTTGATTACTGGGAGGCCGAACACCGGGCTGCCAGGGAAAACGTCATCCTCATGGACATGTCTTTCATGTCCAAATTCATGGTCCAGGGACGTGATGCAGGAAAGGTCCTGGATTATATCTCAGCCAATACGGTCAATGGGCCGTCAGGCCGGATCACCTACACGCCCTGGCTCAACGAAAACGGTAAACTGGAGGCAGACCTGACCGTTGCAAAGCTTGAACCGGAAAAATTCATGGTCGTGGTCACCGACACCATGCACCGCCATGCCCAGACCTGGCTTGAACGCCACATCCCTGAAGATGCCCACGCATTTGCCGTTGACATGACCGGCGCCTATGCCCAGCTCAACATCCAGGGCCCCAAATCCCGGGATCTGATGCAGGCGGTCACAGACACGGACATGTCCGACAAAGCCTTTCCCTACCGGCATGTGGAGGAAATCGCCATCGGCTACGGCAGGTGTATCTGCGTCCGTCTCACTTACCTGGGGGAACTGGGGTACGAACTGTATATCCCCTGCGAACACGCACTGCACATCTATGACCGCCTCGTGGAAGCCGGCAACGCATTGGGCATGACCCATGCCGGCCTCAAGGCCCTGGCCAGCCTGAGAATGGAAAAAGGCTACCGGGATTACGGCCATGATATGGACAACACCGATGATCCCTTTGAAACCGGCCTCGGCTTTACCGTGAAAATGGACAAGCCCGGCGGATTCATCGGCCAGGCCGCCTGCAGGGAAAAACTGGCCCAAGGCCCCCTGAAACGAAGGCTGGCCCAGGTGCGGATCAAGGATCCCGACCCGCTGCTGTTCCATGCCGAAGTCATCACCAGGAACGGGAAAAACGCCGGTTATGTCAGGTCCGGCTCCTACTGCTGGACCCTTGGCGGGGCCGTGGGCCTGTTCATGATCGACACCGGCGAAGTGGTGGATCAAAATTATATTGACGCGGGGACATGGGAAATCAACATTGCCGGGAAAATCTATCCGGCCGAAGTGTCATTAAAGCCCATGTATGATCCTGAGAATAAAAAGATTAAATGCTGAGGGTAAAACGCAATATTGGCCTGTTGACGGGCCATGGAGTGTTGTCATTTCATGGCCCGCTTTTTCTCAGTTATCAGGGGTCTACAACAGTAAACTTATAAGCGTGTGACCATATGGACACAATCGGAGCGAGACTGCTGTCCGTCGGGTACACGCGCAGATAATAAGTTCCAGGGGCGAGATCCAAATTATTGAAGTTAGACACAACAAATTTCGACTCACTATGATGCGGAGCTGTAAAACTCGGTTCATCATCAATTTGCATATAGTAAAAACTAGCCCCGGGAAAAGCCTCCCATGACACTGGAGCTGGGCTGCTGACAATCGCATCATAAACAGGGGTACTGATCAGAGCCTGGATCGGTGGGGAGCCATAGGCAAAATTCTGCACGTCACAGAAAAGCAGCGGCGTAATAGACGTGGGGGCCACACGCCAGAAATACTGCACACCCACAGTCGGCTGAGTAAGGCTGCCGACAAAATTCGGCGATGATACTATAAACGGGGTAGGATTGAGGAAGTCAGGGGTTGATGAAAATTCAAACCGGTATGAGCTAACACCGTCGACGGGAAGCCAAGAAAAATTCACAGAAGCTCCCTGGGATGTGGGAATGATCTCGTTATTTACGGGGAAGATGGGTTCGGGTATAAAATACTCCCGTATGTCCCCGGTGTTGACGTTATTCCGGGCCACGGCAGGCCACGGTGTGTCCGCAAGGCGGCTGCCGTTACCATTGAGGGCGTATAAATAATTGTCAGCAGGGTTCTGGCCGTTGGCCGTGACCACGTAAATGGTGCCGTCATCCCCGATCAGGGGGCTTGCCTGTATTTCCCTGCCGGTATCGTACAGCCATGCCAGCGTGCCGTTTGCAGGGTTGACCCCGTAGGCTTTATTATCATAAGACCCGACATAAATCCTGCCGTCCGAGGCGACTGCCGGTTTAGACACCCAACCGCCCGTACTGAAGGTCCACTTGACTGTACCCTGGGGGTTGATTGCATACAGCTTATTGTCTGTGGAGCCGATATAGATGGTGCCGTCCGCTCCGATCACCGGAGAGGAGACAGCGGCATTTATATCGGACAATTGCCATGTTGTAGACCCGTCGGTGGGAGAAATAGCGTAAAGTTTTTGGGCAGTATTCACATAAATCGTACCGTCTGTGCCGATAGCGCAATTCATGATCGTTGTCCCAAGATCCGCACTTGCCCATTTTACGGTACTGTCCGGATTAAAAGCATATAAGAAGTTGCCGTTTAAATACCGGTAAATTCCCACATAAATCGTGCCGTCGGAACCAATGACAGGGGTTTGGGCGATACGGTCATTCAAACTGTTCTGAGAGGTCCATTTATGGCTGCCATCAGGTTCTACAGCATGAAAGGCACCGCCGCTGGGCGTACCGAAATACAGGGTCCTGTCTCGTCCGATAGCGGCGGATTTTGTTGGCCAGCCAGTGGATTCATAAAACCATTTGACTGTGCCCTGGGGCCGGATCGCATACATCCGGTTGCTGTTGCCCGACCCCATGTAGATGGTGCCGGCAGGGCCGATCACAGGGGTTCCCACGATCTGTTTGTCAATATTCGATGTCCATTGCACCGCACCCGTGGCCGGGTCAACGGCATGAAGGGCAGGCTCACCAGCCCCGGCCAGCACGGGCACGTAAAGAGTGGTGCCGTCATCCGTGACAGCCATATCAGAGAGTACAGCACCGGGAAGCTGGATTTTCCATTTCAAGGTTTGTCCGATTGCAGGTGTGATGTTGACCAGGCAGACCACCAAAAGTACTGCCACCAGGAGAAAAAAATTCTTGCCGATGTTTGTTCTGACCAGTGATTTCTTCATTGAATACTCCTTAGATTGATGCGTTGAAGAAGCCGGAGTCCGGAATGGAACGAATTGACTCAGGCGTTTACCCCCTTTGACGAACGCCGTTGAATTGAACGTGTGCCAGGCCTTTTGAATTCAGCCCGGCATACGGCTATACTGCTTTTCCTAAAAAATAAAGACTGCCTTGTCAATTAAAAAAACAGCCGGGGACGTCCCGTCAAGGGCAGCGGTGATGTGGCGGGATTTTCCGTCACCGGACAACTTTTGTGGATGACACCGTGTCGATTCCGTATTTTTCCATCCTGGCATGGAGGGTGGGCCGGGAAATCTGGAGAAGCCGGGCCGCCTGGGACCGGTTGCCGTTGGTCATTTCCAGGGCTTCCTCCACCACTATGGCCGATACCGTATCGATAAAATCCTCAAAGCTCTGGGAGCCGGACGGGTCTGACAAGTTCCGGCGGATCCATGTTCTGACCGGCAAAAGTCCCTGGTCGGGTGCGTCCCCACCGTCCCGGTCCGGGTCGATGAGTTGTGCCAGATCCGAGGGGGAAATGGGCGCGCCCCGGTTGAATATCAAAACTTTGAGCATCAGGTTGGACAATTCCCTGACATTGCCGGGCCATCCGTACTGGTCAAGCAGGACCATGGCCTCTTCGGTGATCCCGGGATTGTCTGCTTTCAGTTCGTGTGAAAACCGGGACAGGTAATGGTCCACCAGGTCCGGGATATCTTCTTTCCGTTTACGTAAAGGGGGCAGTTCAATGGTCACCACCTTGAGCCGGAAATAAAGATCTTCCCGGAATTCAGCCGCACCAATGGCCTTTTCAAGGTCTTTATTGGTGGCGGCGATGATCCGGACATCCACGGGAATGGTGCCGTCCCCGCCCAGGCGCTCAATCCGTTTTTCCTGGAGCAGTCTTAAGATCTTGGCCTGGATGTTCACGGGCATGTCCCCGATCTCGTCCAGGAAAACCGTGCCGCCGTCGGCCTGTTCGATTTTGCCGATATGCCGGCGGTTGGCCCCGGTAAACGCGCCTTTTTCATAGCCGAACAACTCGCTTTCCAAAAGGGTTTCCGGGATGGCCACGCAATTGATGATGGAAAAGGGACGGTCGGCACGGATACCGTGCTGGTAAACGGCCCGGGCCACCAGCTCCTTGCCTGTGCCCGATTCACCCTGGATCAGGACCGTGGCATCGGTCTGGGCCACCCGGCCTATGGTCTTGTACACCCCTTGCATTTCCTTGCTCTGGCCGATAATGGCGTAAGGAGAGTAAGTCTTGGGCGGGGCGCCCACCTCCACCGGGGACCGCATGAATCCCCCGGCATCCACGGCCTGGCGGACCAGGTTCAGCATTTCCGGAACGTCAAAGGGCTTGAGCAGGTAATCATAAGCCCCGGATTTGATCGCCTCAATGGCGGTCTCGGTCGTGCCAAATGCCGTAATCACGATCACCGGCAGCTTTGCGTCCTTTTCCCGGATGGCCTTGAAGGTGTCAATACCGTCCATGCCCGGCAGGCAGACATCCAGGATCACCAGATCCAGGTCGGTTTTTTCGGCAATATCCAGGCCGGCCTCGCCGCTGGCCGCACTCACAACCTCGTACCCTTCCTGCCTCAGGATTTTTGAAAAGCTGATCCTGAGCTGGTCATCATCATCAATTACCAGAATTTTTTCCATGGTCAGTCGTCCTTTACCGGCAGGGTGATGGTAAACATGGCGCCCCCGCCCGGGGCAGGCCCGGCATTGAGCCATCCCCCGTGTTCACTGATAATGTTAAATGCAATGCTCAGCCCCAGGCCGGTACCGGCCTCCTTGGTGGTGAAAAAGGGATTGAAAATCTCGTCCCGGACCGCTTCGGGTATGCCGGGCCCGTTGTCCCGGATGGTGACCACGGCCACCGGCCCCAGTGAAGCGGCCCGGTCCATGTGTTCACTGATATGGATATGTCCTTCCGGCCCCATGGCCTCACAGGCGTTGATGATAATGTTGACCAAAGCCTCCTTGAGCTGCCCCGGGTCCACCCGGGTATGGGCCAGGGGAGTGTCCCGCTCCACCCGGACCCTGACATCGTAACTTTTAAGGCGCTGGTCCAAAAGGCGAAGGGTTTTGTCCACCACATGGGACGGGCTCATCCTGACCATGGTCAGTTTGGGGGGCCGGGCAAACTCCAGGAAGTTTTCAAGGATCATATTGATATGGTCGATTTCGTTGGAAATCACGTTGAAATCCTCTTCCTCCACCGGAGTGAAGCGGCAGGAGCGTCCCAGGGAAAACAGCCGCATGTTCACGGATGTCAGGGGATTTCTGATACTGTGGGCGGTGCCGGCAGCCAGTTTTCCCAGGATGGCCATTTTTTCAGACTGCATCAGGGTTTCCCGGCTCCGCTTGAGTTCCTGGTGGGCCTGTTCCGCATCTTCGATCAACCCGTGCACGCTTTTTTTCAGGGCGATCATCTCATTGCCCGGGGATTTGCTGTCCCCGGCCCGGTCCGCAGCCTCGGCCAGCTTACGGATCGGCTCCAGGATGTGCCGGGTAAAGATGTAGTTGATCAAAAAGCTCATGAGCACCACCGTGACAATGGCCAGCAGGGCAATGTACCGGAGCTGGTTGGCGTCCCGTTCACTGGCGGCGACAGCCTGGTCGATCTTTCTCCTGTGAAAGGCCTTGAACTGCTCGCAGAGATCCACGATTTTCAGGAACTCGGCCCGGACTTCTTTATGCAGGCGGGTACCGGCCTCGACCCGGTCCCCGGTGTACATCTCAATGACCCTGTCCTTGATGTTGATATACCTGCGGTATTTGGTTTCGATGCGGTTGACCGCCTCTTTTTCCCAGGGATCTTCCACCAGCATCTGCACTGTGGCGAGTTGCCGGTTGAACATGTCCTGGAACACCCCCATCTGCCGTATCCAGTCCGGGTCATGGTCCAGAAGGTAGTAGGAGAGAAAGCCCTTCTGGTTGAGAAGGCCGGCCTTAAGGGTTTCGGCGGACTGGTAAATGACAAGGTTCTTGTCCACAATACCGCTGAAATGGGTTTCGGTCTTGTAGGTATACCAGATCATGGCAACAGCACCGAACACGGTGATGCCGAGCAGTACGGCATTGGCCAGATATACCCTTTTCCTTAGACTCATCTTGATGGTCGTTTTCCCTTTCATATTCCGGCTCATACCACAGAGAGCCGGAATCCAAAACCCTTTTCCGTTTTCAGGGCGGACAACTCCGGGATTAAATATCCCCGATGCGCCTGAGCATCAACCGTGCTTCTGCTTCCCGGATCCGTTCTTCCTGGGCATCCTTCCGCTGGCGGGCCCGTTCCACTTTCACCCGGATCTCCTCAAAATCAGCCGGTTTCATCAGGTAGTCAAAGGCCCCGGATTTAAGGCCCTGGACAGCGGTTTCCGCAGATCCGTGCCCGGTCAGGAGAATGACCTCCACCATGGGATGGGCCGATTTGATCCGGGCCAGGGTTTCAATGCCGTCCATCCCGGGCATCCGTATATCCAGGATCACCACATCAATGGGTGTGGTTTCAAGCACTTCCAGGGCTTCTTGGCCGCTGAACGCGGTATGGACCGTTTCCCCCTGCCCGGACAGCCTCAGGGAAAACATTTCCACGAAATCCTTTTCATCGTCAACGATCAGAAGCTTTACCGGTATTTTAATCATCTTTAAGGTTCTCCTTTGCTTCTCTATAACTGTTATACCCCGTCAAACCGGGGCAGGCAAACCGTAAACCGGGTGCCCTTTCCGGGTACGCTGTCCACGGAAACGGTTCCCCCGAGGGTTTCAAGTATTCTGTGAACCACGAAAAGCCCCAATCCGGTACCCTGGTCAAAGGGCTTGCTGGTAAAAAAAGGATCGAAAATCTTGTTCAGGTTCTCTTTGGGGATTCCCCCGCCGTTGTCCTGGACCATGAAACAGACCGTTTTATCGGATCCTTTGGTGGAAAGGGTAATGCACCCCTTTTGCGGCAGGGCATCCAGGGCATTGTTCAGCAGGTTGATCAATACCTGGCGGATCTGGTAGGGATCGGACTTGATAAACCGGTGGTCCGGGTCGATCTGCCATACCACCCGGGCCTCTTTGTCCTCAATACCCAGGTGCAGAAGGTCCAGGCTGTCTTCAAGCAAAAGGAGGATATCCACCTTTGCCACGTCCGATCCCTGCTTTTTTACATATCCCAGGAGCTGGTGGGTAATCTTCCGGGCCCTCTGGATGCTGTTTTCAATTTTCTCAATGCCTTTGGCCAGTGATGTCTTTTCATCCAGCCCGTCCAGTGCCGGGCGCTCCAGAATCTGCTTCATATACCCGGCAGATTCGTTGATCACGGCCAAAGGGTTGTTGATCTCATGGGCAATGCCTGTGGAAATGGTACCCAGGGACATGAGCCGTTCGGCATCAACCATTTTTTGCTCCAGCCGGTTCCTGAGCGCGGCCTCCTGTTTCCGGGCGGTTTCCAGGCGGGTCATCTCCCATGCCTGGCGGATCTTGTTGGCCAGATGGTCAATATCCACGGGCTTGGCCAGGTAGTCAAACGCTCCGGCCTTGATCCCGTCCACACCGTCTGATACGGCCGCGTTCCCGGTGAGGATAATCACCTGGATTTCACCATGGGTCCGGCGTATGGTTTTCAGGGTGTCGATCCCGGAGATCCCTGGCATCCTGACGTCCAGGACCACTACATCCACGCCGCCTTTGGCCAGCTTCGCAATGCATGCCTGTCCGTCCGGAGCCTGGGCAACCCGCATGTCCCGGCGTTCAAGCCGCCGGGCAACGGTCTGCCGGAACTGGTCTTCGTCATCTACCAACAACACCCGGATACGCGTTTTCCCTTCTTTGTCCACAAGGCTGTCCTTTCATGATATCAGATTAATCCCACGATCCCCCACCATATATATACGGATACAATCAGTATCAGCAGGAGCACCGGTGTGGCCACAAGGCCGACACGGGTCAGGTCGCCGGACTTAAAGTACCTGTAGCTGTAAGCAATGGCATTGGGCGGACACCCGATAACCAGCAGCATGGCAAAAGAGGTGGCCATACCCAAACCCAGGGCCAGGATGGTAGGATCCACGCCTTCAAGCTGGGCCATGGGAATCACAATGGGAAGAATCAGGGCGGCCGCCGCCACATTGGCCATGGCATTGGTCACCAGGGCGCCGAACACGGCGATGCCAATAAACAGGACCAGCCATCCCTTGCCCTGGACCAGGGGGAAGAACAGGTGGGCGAAAAAGTCTGCCGCCCCCGAATATCCCATGGCCAGCCCCAGGGAGATGCCGCCGCCGAATATGAACAGGGCCGTGCCCCACTCCATTTCGTCGTTGATGTCCCGCCACCGGAGTACCTTGAGCAGCACCAGTACGGCAACGCCGATCATGCCGGTAACCGAGTAATCCAGGCCGTGGAGCCCCTTGGTCAGCCAGAGGAGGAAACAGGTGCTGATAACTGCCAGGGTCTTTTTCTCAATAGGGGTCATGGGACCCAGGTCTTCGTCAAAATCCGGCAGCTTGAACTGGGGTTCGGGCCTGTAGACCAAGTATACCACCATCACGGCCGCAGGAACACAGATAATGGCCACCGGCAGCGCGTACAAAATCCAGTCGAAGAAGGTAATTTCAATGCCGGTGAACTCTTCCAGGAATGCCGCAGCCACCATGTTCCGGCCTCCGCCGACCAGGGTGCCCATACCTCCGGCCGAACAGGCAAACGGCAGGGAGAGCATCATGAATTTGGCGGTCCGGGTATGGGGTTCAATGCCCACGGCCCGCATCAGGGGCAGCATGGTGACAATGCCGATGGCGCAAGCGGCCGCGTCATGGACCAGTCCGGATGCCAGGCCCAGGCCGATGGATATGATAAAGGTGAACCGGGTAACGCTGTTGCCGGCTTTTCGGATAATATAATAGCCCAATCGTTTGGTCAGCCCGACCTTGTCCAGGGCAATGGCAAAGATCAGGCAGCACATGATAAAGATGACCACCGGGTGCATATACGGGGCCCATGCCCCTTTCACATCGCTGATCTGGAAAATCACCAGGAACGTGCCGATGAGAATCGCCGTGATCTCCAGGGGAATCGGCTCAACAACAAAAAGGAAAATCAATACCGCCAGGATGGCCAGGAACCGTTTTGCCTTTGGGGACAGGCCGTCCACATAATCCACTTTTACCTGGTCCAGGCCCAGGGCTTTGGCCTGTTCCGCCAGGAATCCGGCAGTGGCCTGGGCACTCCCCGGTGCCTTGGCCGCCATGATATACCCGCCTTTTTTGGTGTCCGGATTCTCAGACTTGTCAAAATGTCCGCTCACATGGGCGGCCAATATTTCGGCCCCCTCCCCTGAAATCCTGAATTTGGTGCCCTCCGGTCTTGGAAGCATGAACACAAGAGCACCCAGCATGAATGCAACACAGAGCTTGAATCCGTTTTTCTTTAACAGCATTATGATCTCCTCGGTCGTCAAACCGTTTTTTATTTGAATATGAGGGTTAACAATTCCCCGGGGGTCCTGTGTCCCGGACCTCTTTCAGGCCCACAGCCTGGAACAGCTTTTCCATGAGCTCTTCCAGGGCGCAGGGTTTGGTCAGGTAACCGAACGCCCCCAGGGCCATGCCTTCCCGGGCCGCCGTATGGGACCCGTGGCCGGTCAGGATGATCACCGGCAGCTCCGGCATCATTCGCTTGATGATCTTGAGCAATTCGATCCCGTCGATGTCCTCCATTTTCAGGTCCAGGACCGCCACATCAAAATCGGTTTTGCGAAGGGCCTGGAGGGCCTGGGTCCCGGAGTAGGCCTTGGCCACCCGGAACGACCGGCGGGACAGCCGGTTGGTCAGTACATCCAGAAATCCCTGCTCATCATCCACCAGCAGTATCTGCCAGGTTTTATCCGTTTGTTTCACCATTACACCCGCCTGCCGCAGATCTCCTGGATCCGGGCCTCCTGGATTTTTTCTTCCTGGTTCCACTTCCTGACCACTGCAGCACTGGATTTTTCAAGCAACTGCTCCAGGTCACAGGGCTTGGTCAAATAATCAAAAGCACCCAGTTTCATACCGTCAATGGCAGACCCCACTGTGGCATGGCCCGTGAGCATGATCACCTCGGTCAGGGGAAATTGTTTCTTGATTTCCTTTAAGGTCTCAATCCCGTCCATTCCCGGCATCTTCACGTCCAGGATCACCAGGTCCATCCCCTTGTTGTCCGCCAGGAAGGTGATGGCGTCATTGCCGCTGTAAACGGCCCGTGCATCGATCTTGCGGCGCTCAAGACGCCGGATCAATGTGTCGACAAAGCCTTTTTCGTCATCCACAAACAATAATTTCATCCCGCTCATCTCGTTTTGGCTTATTTGATTCATTTATATTCTCCTGTTTAACTGTTAGCTCTTCAGGGGGCAGACATTCATCCAGGTGGACCGGCAACATGATCTCAAACCGGGTCCCCTGGCCCATCCGGCTCTGGACCTCAATACTGCCGCCCATTTTCCGGATGATGCCGTAGCAGATGGACAATCCGAGTCCTGTTCCCTTGCCCACGGATTTGGTGGTGAAAAACGGATCGAAAATCCGGCCCAGGTTGCCTTCGGGGATACCCGGCCCATTGTCCGAGAACACGATCACCACCCCTTCCGGGGTGCCGGCCCGGGTTTCGATCCGGATGGTTCCGCCGGCTTTGCCCATGGCGTCAATGGCATTGTTCACCAGGTTTAAAATGATCTGCTGGAGTTCGGCCGGGGATATCCGGATATAGGGCAAGTCCGGCCCAAGGTCGGTTTCCATGGACACATTGCTGTACTTTGCCATCTGGGCGGTCAGGGCCACGATCTCTTCAATGGCCTCGTTGACCTGGAGGTCTGCCACAGGCACCTCTGTTTTCCGGGCAAAGCTGAGCAGTTTATGGGTGATATCCTTGCACCGCTGGCCCTGGATGCCGATCTGGTTGATGGACCGACGGAACTCTTCCCTGATGTTGCCCGGGTCCGGATCTTCGTCTTCAAGCAGGTCCCCCATCCATCCGGCCTCTTCCACCATAATGGCAACGGGGTTGTTGATCTCATGGGCGATCCCTGCGGCCAGCTCTCCGATGGACGCCAGCTTTCCACTCTCAACCACCTGCTTGTTCATGGCCTGGTTTTTCCGGTCGGCACTCTCGATGAGGTTGACGATTTTCCGGGGCAGGATCAAAGCCACGGATAAAATGGCGATACAGCCCAGGGAAAAGAACACCAGGGTCAGGACCTGTGCCCGCCGCTGGTCTGCCAGGGCATCGCCCAGGGCCTGGAAAAAAACCATGCGCCAGTCAATGTGGTTGAACGTGGAAGAGACGTAAAGATAGGACGTGCCGTCACTGTCCCGGGTATCTGCGTAAAAGGACCGGCCCTGGGCATCGGTCCGGGCGGAACCCGCCATGTCCCTCAGGATCGTTTCGCTGATGCCGTCCCTGGCATGGGTTTGGAGTTCTCCTTCCCGGTTGACAATGAATGCCAGGCCGGTCCGGCCCAGCCGGATGTTCCCCACCAGGGAATTAAACGCAGCAAAATTAATGGTGGCCCGGAGAATGGGGTCGGACCGGCCCGGTCCGGTTTTCACGGCAATGATAAAATGGGGGTGGCCCCGGAGGCCGGCAAACACATCACTGATATAATCGGGCTTTTCCCTGGAGGCGACAAACCATTTGGCGTCTGAATAGTCGGCGTTTTCCAGGCGGAACGGTCCGGCATAGGCAAACTGGACACCGTTTTCATCCACAAGGCCCAGGTCTGTGAACACATCTCCGTACTCATCCTTGAGCGCAGCCAGATTTTCGGTCAGAAAGGCCCTGGACCGGTCCGGCCCGAAGTCCTTGTATCCCCGGGCCAGATAACGGATATTTCCCAGCTTTTCAAAAAGGAAGGCATCAATGTTCTGGGTATGCTTCTGCACCAGTTCCGATGCATGGGCCCTGACCTTTTCCACATATACAAGGTGGAAGCGGTAGCTCAGAATCCCCGCCGTCAGCATCAAAGGGATGAGAGAGACGGCAAGGATCAGTATCCTCATCTTTCTTGCCAGTATATGGTAAAAATTTTTCCGGTCTTCCAGTGTGTTGTCCATTATCT
The DNA here is from genome assembly GCA_036881925.1 of Desulfobacter sp. GTDB lineage: Bacteria > Desulfobacterota > Desulfobacteria > Desulfobacterales > Desulfobacteraceae > Desulfobacter. The sequence goes on along the minus strand of JBAJNJ010000018.1, from coordinate 41,891 downwards.
GTATTCCTTAAATGTCAATATATTGCGCTCACACCCCGCAGCATTCACCAGAGCAACCCAGAATACATTCAGCAGATTCCAGTTGAACCATGTCAGAGATCAAGATGCATGCCAGGCCGGGAAGCCATACCAATTGAAATACAACACATTGAAATAACAAACGATACAGCAAAAGCCTCAGATTCCTCCCGGCCCGGCGCCTGTCAGCATCCTTTACACCCTGTAAAATCCGGATATACCATTTACCTGCCTCTCAGAAGCCCGGACGGATGACCGGTACCGGGCTGTTGCGGAATACGGCCGTGGATATACTGCCGAAAAAAAACCGGGAAAGCCTTGACCGTCCCTTGTAAGCAAGTACCACCAAGTCGGCCCGCAGGTGTTTTGCAGCCCGGACAATGGACCTTGCAGGCACCCCTTTTTCCACGCGGATCTCAATATCCCCGGCCTGATCCGGAAAATGGGCCAGAAGCCAGCGCCTGAGTTGCGCCGCCCGTTCCTGCTCAAGCAGGCAGAATTGACTGTCCCACCGGGAACGGAATCCATACCAGGATTCGTGCAGGTAAAGGGGCCGGACATCCCGGCGGTGGATAACGGTGTATGCCACCACCCGTGCATGTCTTGCCTTGGCAAGGGCAAGGGCCTTTGCCATGGTTTGTTCGGCATGTGCGGAGAAATCGATACAGGCCAGAATTCTTTTTGATGTTTTCTGTTTTGTCTCTTCCCTTTTGTTTCTTTCCATGGGTATCTCCTTTTAAAGTAAGGGGTTTTCCGGGACGCTGCCCGGTGGATTAATGGTTTTCATAGATAAGGTTCAGCGGACCACCGTCTTGATCACCACAAGGTTCACCCAGAGCTGGATGAAAAGTGAAAACACAAGTACGATGGCCGTGTGTTTCCCGGACAGCAGGCAGGCCTGGCGAAGTCCTTTGTAGACCAGCCACCACTTCCAGGATTCGGCAAACCAGAAAAACAGGGGCAGCCAGGAGACGAGCAGTGGTATGCCCAATGCAAACGCATACAGGCTGAAAACAAACCCGGGCTCATATTTTTTCCCGGACAGGACAACCATGCTCCCATATCCCAAAAGGGCACTCAGGACCACCATGGCCAGGGCATTGGCAAACACAATCCCCCCCGCCCGGACCTCCCCGGTCAACATACAGGCAGCGGCGTTAAACACCGCGCAGATTCCTAAAAACACCAAAGCCCTTGACAATGTGTGCTGCTCTGAAAGCCTGTTAAAAAACAGGGAAGGTTCGATCAGAATCTGGATCAGTGCATATGCATAAAACCGCAACACATCCCAAACACGGACGACCATTGGCATTTTTTCTCCTTTCCCTTGGGGAATAGATTCTGGTTACAATGAATTCTTCGGGTATAGAGGAAAGAACAGGGCGCATCATAATGGTTCTGCTGATGTTTCTCTTGTGTGTTCCCGGCGCTTATATCCCCGGGACGGGCTCTCAGTCGTCCTGTGCTTTCCTCACTTGTGTACAGAGCAAGCAGGATGCCGAAGGGTACACATTTGGCGAAACTTTCGTAACACATTGAATTTATAGAAATTTAAAAATGAGGCGTTTTTTAAATTCCCGTACACAAGACACCCGGGTGTCTGTTTTTTTTCCAGACCGTAAAGCCGGCCGATACCTGTTCAAGACAACTGCTTTACACCGGCTTTTGTTGACAAGTCCAAAGAAACATCATATCCATTAATATCTGGAACCCCGGCTTAAGAGAAAATTGAATGCTCGCAACACACATCCTGAAAAAACTTAAAGATGCATTTACGGACCTGCTGCCCATTATCCTGGTGATCGCTTTTTTCCAGGTATTTGTTTTAAAGCAGCCCCTGCCCCAGATGGGCGAGGTAATTTTCGGGGCGCTCCTTGTGGTGGTGGGCCTTACCCTTTTTGTACAGGGGCTGGAGATGGGGTTGTTTCCCGTGGGGGAAGCCATGGCCCATGCCCTGGCCGCCAAAGGCAGTATTTTCTGGCTGCTCGGGTTTGCCTTTGCCTTGGGGTTCTCCACCACCGTGGCAGAGCCCGCCCTGATTGCCGTGTCCCGGGAAGCTGCGGAAATCGCGGGCCATGGGGGACTGATCAGCCGGGATGAAGATGCATTGTCGCGGTATGCAATGGGACTTCGCATGTCCGTGGCATTTTCCGTGGGCCTTGCCATTTTAATCGGGGTGATGCGGATTATACGCGGATGGCCGCTTCACTACCTGATCATCGGCGGCTATGTGGTTGTCATGCTGATGACGGCCATTGCACCCAAGGAGATCATCGGTATTGCCTATGATGCCGGGGGCGTTACCACATCCACCATCACCGTCCCCCTGGTCACGGCCCTCGGCGTGGGCCTGTCCTCATCCATCCGGGGCAGAAGCCCCCTTGTGGACGGGTTCGGCCTGATTGCATTTGCAAGCCTCTTGCCCATGATTTTTGTCATGGGATACGGGCTGATCGTGTTTGGTTAAACATTAAGGAGGACACGTGTCGTTTATTTATGATTTTGGCGCCATACTGCTCAGTACCTGCAAGGATGTGCTGCCGATCCTCGGCCTGATCCTCTTTTTCCAGATTCTGGTTCTGCGCCAGCCCCTGCCCCACCCGGGACGCCTTGCCGCCGGAGGGGTGTTTGTGGTTCTCGGCCTTGCCCTGTTTCTTGCCGGGCTTGAAAAGGCACTGTTTCCCCTGGGCAATATCATGGCGACCCAGTTGTCCGCCCCCGAGTTTATTTACGGGGACCAGGGGGCATCTGCCGCCACCGACTGGACAGCCTACGGGTGGATCTACCTGTTTGCGGCCATGATCGGCTTTGCCACCACCATTGCCGAGCCCTCCCTGATTGCCGTTGCCTACAAGGCCAGCGAGGTTTCCGCCGGCACCATCAGCCAGTGGGGGCTGCGCATCACCGTGGCACTGGGGGTGGCCGCAGGCATCAGCCTGGGCACCTTCCGCATCGTTACGGGCACCCCGCTCTACCTTTATATTCTGGCCGGCTACCTCATTGTCATCGTCCAGACCCTGTTTGCCCCCAAAAGCATTATTCCCCTGGCCTATGACTCGGGCGGGGTCACCACCTCCACCGTTACCGTTCCCCTGGTGGCGGCGCTGGGGCTGGGGTTGTCCTCTGCCGTGCCCGGGAGAAACCCGGCTCTTGACGGATTCGGCCTGATCGCATTTGCCAGCCTCTTTCCCATTATCACGGTAATGGGGTATGCTCAGATCATGCATTGGAAAAGAAAATAACGGAGAAAAATTATGCGTTTTAAACTGGTCATCGCCTCTGTAAAACCCGAAATCACAGATGCTATCGTGGATGCGGCCAAAGCAGCGGGCGCCACCGGGGCCACCATTATACCGGCCAGGGGCACAGGCCTGAAAGAGGCCAAGACCTTTTTCGGCCTGAGCCTGGAAGCCCAGACCGATGTGGTCCTGTTCCTGATTGAAGAACACCTTGTCACTGCAATCCTGGACGCCGTGAAAACCGCGGGCGAATTCCACAAACCCGGCACCGGCATCGCCTTTGTCCTGCCGGTGGAACAGGTGGCAGGGCTTGAAAGCCAGGTCCCGGCATTTGAAGAAGAGGTCCGGAAACATTATTTTTAACAGGTAAGACACCGGTCTGGTGTAAAAGACAAACTTATAAGCAGGGAGAACACTCGTGGCATCTGATACCCCCAAAATCATCCGGGCAAGGGATGTAATGAAAAAAGAACTCGTTTGTATTGACGGGATGGCAACCGCCAGGCAGGCTGCCGCCAAAATGCGCTCGGAACGCGTATATTCCCTGCTTGTTGAAAAACGCCATCCCGACGATGCCTGGGGCATCGTGGTCTCCCAGGATCTTGTCAGGGAAGTTATCGTGCCGGGCCGGTCCCCGGACCAGGTGCACGTATACGAACTCATGACCAAGCCCGTGATCACGGTACCGGCTGACATGGATATCCGCTATGTTGCCCGCCTGATCTACCGGGCCGGCATCCGCCGGGCCCCTGTGGATGACCGCGGAAATATTGTGGGTATGATTTCCCTGGCCTCCCTGATTCTTGAAAACGATTTGCTTTAACGTGTCCGGATGCGCCGTCACCCGCACGGCTGGGCCACGCGAATATTAAGGTTTTGTTACGGACGGCACTGCATTCTTGTGGTGCCGTCTCTTGTAACCCCCTAACCTTTATTGATATCCACCACCCCCGACAGATACCGTCAAATTCCACTGCCTGAAACATGTAAAAATTTGTATTGACAGCTAAGACAGCTTTCATTTACCATGTGTCTTACGTCTCCGAGATGTATCCATAATAGTAGCTTAGTAGGGTCAAAGACTAAATTCCCACATCCAATCGAGCCTTTGCTGAATCCTCTGGAATTTTTTGTTCTTAATACCTGTTCACCTTAAATCCGGGGTGTTTTGCCCCTGTATTTTGTTCCGGTCCAAGGACCGGGCACCGGATATCTTTCTGCCTGTGCCCGGGGGTCCCGATCATTTCCCGGGACATCAAGATAACAAGCACGGATACCGTGTTTCAGCATTGTTAGTTTCAAATTGTTTGTTCCAAGAGAGTTGCACCATTCAGCCATGGGGTGTTTCCCGGCGACGGTGCCAGATTCGGCCAATGCCTGTAAGTCCTTTTTGGTTCATAATCATGGTTCTTCTCTCAAAACCTCATCATAAAAAGGAGAATGAAAATGGCTATTACAAAATTCAATGTCGTCACTGTTGATTCCGGGGATACCAAAAACGTTGATTTCGGTACCTCCGTCATTAATGCCTCGGTGGCTGTACAGGGCTTTAACGTTTCCTTCGGCAATACCGACCACCATGTAAAAACAATTGATGTAAAGGCTTCCATGGCCGGCATCAGCGGCAGCAATGTCTCGGTGTCCGCCACCTGCACCATGGAAGACCATTCCAACCATAAAGCCATGGGTAAAGTGGAAGTGCTGGTGATTGCCGAAACAGAATCCTGATCACGCGCAATTCACCTGCCCGCAGGCGGCCAATGGCTGCCTGCGGGCCCAATCCACGTGACAGTCCGGGAACGCAAGCCGGATATTCTAAAAAATCTGCATCCCCGGGCAGCCAATACCCCGGAAAACGGGAACCCTTAACATTCAAACGGCTGCCAATCTTTGAAAAACCGTCCGTCTGCCGCCTCTCAAAACAGTTTACGGCAGTCTCCCTGAACTTTCTTAAGACATGAGGATATAAACACATGAGCGACAGCAACAACAACCAGATTCCACAGATTCGCCCGACACAGTTCGAGACCGATGTCAGCGGCGCATTCAACGATAGCGTGAACCTGTTCAGGGGGGATGTGAACCTGGCTTTGGACCTGGTTTCCCTCAAGGGCCGGAACGGCCTGGACGTCAAGGTCACAGCAGCTTACGGCAGCAATGTCAAGGGAGAAATCCATAATTCAAACGTGAACGCGCCCACCGGCATCCTGGGTCTGGGCTGGCAACTGCCCTTTGACCGGATTGAAGTGGAAAGCCGGGACAACGCAGCCGTGAACGACAATACCTACCAGCTTTACACCAACAACGCGCCCACGGAACTGGTCAGGAGCGCCGGGGGCTGGCAGCGGTCCGCATTGCCCGACGATTCCGCCGCCGTCCTGGACCAGGGCCGGGTGGACCAGGCCATCTGCTCATATTTCATTGATTCGGGACTGGCCCTGGACATCAATGCCGCCGTGGATGTTGTGACCCCGGGCAGCAAATGGGAAATCAGCGACAGCGTTCACCAGAGGACGTTCTGGGTCGAATCCGGGGATGGCGAACTTCAGGTGTTTGCCGGCGGACACGCCTTTGAGTGTTTCCAGTACGATTTCAGCCAGATTATGTATTACCCCGAATTTGAACGGTGGGAGCTGGTCAGGGATGACGGCACCACGTATTTTTACGGCGGCAGCGACACGGATCAAAACCCGGTCCAGTGGAGCGTCCGGTGGGGGAACTGGTCTGGGTCGTCCGCCTTGACCCGGGACAATGGCGGCACAGCCCTGCAGGCCCGCTTTCCATTTGCCTGGAACCTTATGGCCGTGGAAAATGTCTGGGGAGATGCCATGTCCTTCAGTTACGATGTTGTGGAGCAGCAGGTGGGCGAGGCCGGGCTGTTCTTTACCAAGGCATGCTATATCTCCGATATCACCGACATGTTCGGCCGCACCATTGACTTCAGTTACGGGGAAAAACAATATGTGATCAACGATCCGGCAGGCCCCAGGGAATTCATGGCGCCCCACTGGAACGATCCTTATACCAGTATTCCGGACAATACCCCCGGCCCGTACCAGGACCGGTATGAAACCCGCTATCTGGACAATATCACGGTCCGTAACCCGGACGGCATCATGCTGTATACGGTGGCGCTCGAATATGACGACACCACCAATTTCAGCGACTATCCCCGGGACAATAACTTATACGGGGACACAGTCAAACGGACCCTGACCCGTATCCGGCGGGTGTTTGCCGACAATTGCGCCACACCGGGCCTGGATTTTGGCTACTGGCCGGCCGGGTCGACCAATGCCGGAGCCATGAGCGGAGCCGTGACCCCGGACGGGGCAACCATCTCCTATGACTACAAACAACAGTCCATTCCCCTTTGCGACCGGCAGCAGGACATTACCAACCCCTGGCCCCGGTCTGCCAAACCCCGGGTCTGGTTCGGCCAGGATTACGTGGTCAACCTCTGGCTCAACGAGTCCACGGACCAGATCCATGTCACCCTGTACACCTGGCTGGGACGCTGGCAGAAGTGGGTCCCCACCACCCAGATCATTGATGCGGCATTTGACATCAACAGCGTGAATGTCACCACTGCCGAAGACTTTGCCTGCCTCAGCTACACCACGCCCCAGAGCGTGAAATCCTACGTTCATGCCTTTCACAAGGACAACCGCAAATGGGGGGAGTGGATTGAAACCGCTCCCTTAAGCGCTCCCACCACCCATCTGGACGTGGCTGTGGGGGATAATTTTTTCATCGCCTGCGACCGGGACAACCGGACCCTGGAGCGCTATACCTGGGACAACTTTGACAAAACATGGGTGATCCAGGATGTCTCCGACAGCCTTGCCGGGGGCGATCCCAACGGCAAAGTCTATGTCACGGCCGCCAACAAACACTATGCCGTGCTGGATTATGCGCCGGACAGGGGAGGCGAACACCGCAACCGGCTCAGCCTGTATTTTCAGGACGGCGGTTACCAGTGGCATGCAGGCGCATCCGAAGAGCTGATATTCACCATAGGCGGCTATAATCCGGAAAAAAGTTTTGGGTTTACCACAAGCCCGTCTTTTATCGCCCTGACCTATATCACCAAGGAAACCTCCCTGAGTTTTGACTATACCGTCAAAATGATCGGATGGAGCGCATCCTACACCGATATGACAAATACGAATTTCGCCTACCGGCTGCCCAAAAGCAATCCCTCAGAAGTCATTACCATCCCGTTCATCGCCCAGTTCGCCAACAACAGCATGGTGGCTTCCGGACCCAACCTGCTCCGGTACAACGGGCACACCTGGCTGCAAAACAGCAGCCTGGATTTCAGGGATACCCTGAGCGACAAGGACATCAACTGGTACGCCTATGGAGAGGACTACGCCATCTATACCTCCAACCGGGAGTATGCAGTCCAGTCCAAACTGGCAGGCTATGACCCGGTCACGGATATCACCACCTGGGACACCAATGCCGTGGACCTTTACACCAAAGATGATCCCACCCAGGACCGGAAGCGGCACTATTTCCCCACAGCAGGGGCGGATATCGCCACCATGGGCAACCGCGTCTACTCCCGGGGCTCCCAGACCAACTGGGAAACCGCTGTCAGCCCATACCAGGAAGTGCCCTACGATATTGACAGCACCACCATGATCAACCAGGGCCCCCGGTTCATCTCCTATCTGAACATTGACGGCAACACGGCCAGGGACACCACGGTATGGCCGCTTCTCAACCAGTTCCTGGGCACCATGGAAACCCTTGACCAGCGCTATTTTACCCAGATCAACACGGACGGATCGATCAAACCCAATACCAACGGGCAGTTCCCGGCCGGCCTGTCCACCTTTGTCACCTACCTGCCCCTTGATAAAAATTTTGACGACGCAGAGACCATTACCCTGAACCGCTATCTGGACAATACCATCCAGGGGGAACTGGTGGATTTCTGTGTGGAAGCCATGCATATCAACGACGGGTATGCCACCAGCACCACCCAGTATGTGTTTGATATTAAAACCGCCGCCTCCGATCCCACGGGCGCGGTGTTTAAATACTACACCAGCCGGTTTTACCCCGGCAACGGCTCTGCTGCCGACCCGGTTTACGGCCATACTGAAAACCGCTACTTTAACGGGCTGACCCGTGAAAACACAAAAGGGGTTGTCACATTGCCCAAAGCAAGTGACGATGCCTGGGGCCTGCTGGACGGCCAACTCATCGACCAGAAGGTGGTTGACGGCAACGGCGGACTGCTGGTCCGCGAACAAAAGGAAATCCAGGCCTTTACCTCGGTGACGGCAGACGGCGAAACCCGTGGGCTTTTCGGCGGATACACCCGCTGCACAACCAATAGCAGCACCAATGACGGACTTGAAGTTGTCACCGGATACCAATATGACAGCCGGTTCGGCAAACTCACCCGGGAACAATTCGACAACATCACTCCGGACGGCAATACGGAAACGGTCACCAAGCACTATGGCTACGCCTTTGAAGCCTATTCGTGGTTCCTGGAAAAAAATGTGATCGACACCCCGTTTTTCCAGTATGACACTGTTGCCGGCCCGGCACAGACCGGAGAAGACCCGTTAGTCTCCGGCAGCCTCCAGCAATATGCGGCCCAGCAGCGCCAGTATCCGGGTACGGGAAACCCGGCCCCCACGGCCTGGGCTGCCAGCAACGCCTATGTGCTCCAGGCGGCGGTCCCCCTTGCGGACCTGGCGGTAACCCGCCTGGTAAAAGCCGATCCCGGCCCGGCCTGGCAGTTGGTCAACCATGTCCTGGAACGCACCTTCCACGGGATGATCATTCTCCAGGAAGATGTCACGGACCAGGTGGAAGCCACCATTTGGGACAAAGACGAGATCCTGCCCGTGGCCACCTTTACCGGCCCCGGAGCGAACACCTGCGATTTTATCGGGTTTGAGCCCTATGAATCCCTGTCCGCCTGGCAACTTTCGTCAGGCCAGGGACTTTCCGGGGAGATTGTGTCCGGAGATGCCTATGCCGGCAATTGCAGCCTGAACCTGGCCCCGGGAAACACCCTGGAGAAAATTCAGCCGCTGAACCAGGTGCAGACCACGGTGGTGTCCGCCTGGATCAAGGCGGGCAAAGGATTTCTCACGGACCCGGGCCAGGTCAGCCTTGAGATCGATACCGGCACGGCACCGGTGCAGACCTTTCCCATGGCACCGGACACAGAGGAAACCTGGGTGTATTGGCAGGCCGTTGCATCCTATACCGGGGATGCCCCCCGGGACATCCGCCTCTCCGTCGTAAACGGCAAGACCTCGGCCGGCCTGCGCATCAACAACATTGCCGCAGCCCCCCTTCAGAGCGAGATGACCGCACGGTTTTATGACCTTGTGTATTCCGACGAGATTGCAACCATGGGAAATAATGCGGATGTGAACCGCTTTGGTTACGATCCCCTGCGGCAAAAGTTCACCGAAGCCGGGCCCTGGGAAAACATGAAAAAATGCACGGCCGCCTATGTGCCCAGGGCATGGGAGAGCCCTGTTCCCTTTGTGTATCCCCGGGACACCCCGGCCGCCTCCCTTGATGTGATGGCCGCCGACGGAGGGCTGTACGAAACCTTTACCAATGGCGACCAGGTATGGAACGACTGGGAGCGGGACAATCCAAGTACCTGGCAGACCCGGGACGGCAGGCTCTGCCACTCGGGCACAGCCCTGAACACGGTCACATGGCTTCCCACCCGGGGAACCGGCACCTATGCCGCAGGCTTTACCCTGTCCTCGCCGGACACCACCGGGATTTCCTTTGGCATGGCCATGGGGAACACGGTCACGGCCTCATGGGATCCGGATACGGGCTGGCGCATGACCCTGGACGGCACCACCCACACCAACACCGGCGTCAACGGGAAAGTGCCGGCCACGGTGCTCCTGATCCCGGTAACCGGGGCGGTCCTGCTCTTTGCCGACGGCAGGCAGGTCTTTGCCGTAAAAACCACGGCAACCGTTTCCGGGGAGTTCACCCTGTCCGCCAAAGGCACCATCCGGTTTGCCAACCTCTTCACCAGCTTGGCCTCCCAGATATCCATGGCGTACAAGGACGCCAACCGCAGGGAGATCCAGTCCCAGGTCCTGAACAACACCCAATGCCTGGTCAAGGCAAGCCTTTACAATTCTTTGGGCAATGCCGTTGCCGAAACCCGGATCGCCTCTTTTGACGACACCCTTTTGGGATTCCGCAGCAATTTCGTCACCGGCCTGGACAGGGCTACCGGCGTCATGACCGGCGAGGTCAGTGATTTTTACCCGGACGACGAGGGATATCCTTACAACGGAACGCGTTACGAGGCCTCGTCCCTGGGACGGCCCGTGAAAAAAGGCCTGCCCGGCAAAGCCTTTGCCATCAGGGACGGCAATCCCCATATCACCGGTTTTGCCTATGCGGTCACAGACCAGGACAGCGTTGCCGGTATTGCCTTCCGCCAGGGAGAATTCCTGGTGACCTCGGTCACCGATGCCAATGGGGCCGTTGTCTTTTCCATCACGGACCGGCGGGACCAGACCCTTGGCAAGCAGACCAACGATGGCGAAACCTGTCTCAATGCGGTCCAACAGGTCTTTGACCCGGCCGGGAATATCAGCAGTATCCTGCATCCCAACTATTTTTCCGGCCAGGCCGGGGCAGATGCCTTTGTCACCCAAAACCAATACAACTTCCTGGGACAGCTCATGTCCCGGACCACCAGGGATGCCGGTGAGACCCAATATATTTACGATCCGGCCGGCCGGGTGCGCTTCAGCACTACCCCGGCGACCCTTGAAAAGGGCATGGTGCTTTACAAAAAGTACGATATTCTGGGGCGTATTTACGAAGAAGGGGAAGTGGCCCATGACTGGGGCGACGGCTCGGCACTCCAGGCCATCGCCGACACCGATCCCCAATATCCCCAAAACAATGTCTGGGAAACCCAAAACACCTATGACGGCGACGGGGAAGCCACCCTCCGGGGACGCCTCTGGAAGACCCAAAAACGGTCCCCTGCCGATGACATCGTGGAAAATACCTATGGCTACGATCACTACGGCAACGCCAACCAATGCATTCTCACCCTGCCCGGCCGGCAACCTCTGGCCACGGGTTATGCTTACAACAATTTGGGCAACATCACCTGTGTGGATTACCCGGATACGGCCCCGGTTCCCCGGGTGGTTTACACGTACAACGCCATCGGCCAGAACACGGCCGTGGGCACGGAAGACCGGCCGGATCAATTCGCCGCCTACACCTACCAGGCCGACGGCGGGCTGATACAGGAACAACTCAACACAACCGGTGCCAAACCGCTGAACCGCAGCATATCCTATAATTCCCCGGGATGGATTACTGAAATCAACACCCGGTATGCCGACGGCGAAGGGCTCCTCAAACACGGGTTCACCTATACCTCGGGCGGGTATGAGAATGCCGGGTATTACAACGGCAATATTGCCGGCGCCTCCACCGAGAACGCCGTGGCCCCGGCAAATTCCTTTGCCTACCGATTCCGGTACGACCTCCAGGGCCGGATGGATGTGGCCGAACACACCACCAACCCCGCATACAGCCTGGGCGTGGGGGATCCCCTTGCCTTTGACCCCAACGGCAACATCCTGGACATCCACCAGGGAGACACCGTGTACACCTACGAATACCAGGCAGAGACCAACCGGGTGGAGACGGTCCGGCCCACCGGCGGCACAGCACAGACCTACACCTATGATCTTGTGGGAAATATCACGGCGGCCTCATACCGGGATATCTCTTCCATTACCTACAATCCCCTGAACAATCTGCCGGTTTCCACCGCAAAAACAGACGGCAGCACCCTGGACTTCACGTACAACGGGATCAACCAGCGGGTGATCAAGGCGGCTGGAGATGGCAGCGGCATCATTTATGTCCACGGGTTCAGCGACGGCCCGCTCATGGAAACGGGCCTTGCAGGAACGGGCGGGCAACCCACCCAGTATATTTACGGGGTGGGCGGCCTCATGGCCATGGTCAAGGACGGGGACACCGACTATATCCTCAAGGACCAGCAGGGATCGGTCCGGGCCGTGGTGGGAGAAGCCGGAGCGGTCAGGGCCATGATGGATTTCATGCCCTTTGGCCAACTGCTGCCCGGAAGCGTGGGCGATCCCGACATCATCCGCTACTGGTACACCGGCCAGGAAATCGACCTTGAACTGGGCCTCTACAATTACCTGGCACGGTTTTACGATCCCCAACTCGGACGGTTCTACTCCTGTGATCCCAAATTCCAGTACGCCACCCCTTACAGCTATTGCAACAACAACCCGGTCAACCAGACCGACCCGTCAGGCGAGATCGCCACCATCCTGGTCATCCTGCTCATCGGCGCAGCCGTGGGCGCGGCGGTCGGTGCAGGTGCCGCCGCCTACACCGGCGTCAAGGCCGGCCTCAAAGGCGGGGACCTTGTGGGGTATATCTTTGCCGGTGCCGGTATCGGGGCTGTTGCAGGGGCCCTGTCCGCTGCCGGCGGGGTCGGTGCGTTTGCCGCCGGATCGGCAGCCGCCGCAGCCGCCACCACCACGGCCGGCGGCATTGCCGCGGGCGTAGCTGCCGGTGCCGGCGTGGGTGCGGTAACCGGTGCGGCCATTGGCGGGGCCCAGGGGGTGAGCCAGCATTTTGTCAATGATGCCTTTGGGGTCGACAACCCCGGGACCTGGCAGCAATCCCTGCTTTCCGGGGCGGTTACCGGGGCTATTGGCGGGGCCATCGCCGGGGGGGTAGCCGGTGCGGGCGGGGCCATGGCGGTCCAGCAGTCCGCCCGGTATCTCCAGCTCACCGGCAACAACGGGTGGGCATACAGTCCCCGGTCCCTGACCCAGGTCAGCGAGGCCTACAGTTCATTCGGCAAAATGGGGGTGATCCCCCTGCCCTCGTTTGTCAGCCGGATTCCCAACGTGAACCTGCCCCTGGTCGGCGGCCTCCAGACCTTTGTGCTGGGCAAGTTCAGCCTGCCCACCATCAGCAGCGCCGTGGGCTCCCTGGCCAAGCAGGCGGTCAGTCCCCTGCTGCCCACATCCAAAAATAGCCGTAGCAATGACGGGGCCAACCAGCAGGAAACACCCCAGAGCCGCATGCCCGAACATTACAGCCGGCAGGCCTATAACCCTGCCATGAGTGGCAGTATCGGGATGCAGTCCGCCCTGGTCATGGATCCGTCCTACTGGCAGGACACAGGCGAATAACCCGATGCATCCTGTGCTTCCGGTTTATCCGGAAGCATCTGACGCCATCCGCGGCCGGGGGCCCTGTCCCCGGCCGCTCACACCAAAGGAACCCCTATGAACGATTCAGATATCCGTTACAACCAGGTTCGGCAGAAAAGCTCCCACAACTCCTACCAGAGAAAGGAGGGCTATCCGGACCAGGCCCTTTACTGGCGTATCCGGTCTATGGAAATCGACATCCACAACAGCAACAACGGGGCAGGCTGGCCTCAGCTCAACGGCAACTGGTACGTGTACCACGCCTCGGTGGTGGACCAGAGCACCTCGGTCAACACCTTCAGCGACGCCCTGGACGTGCTGGCCGCATTTCACACGGCCGTGCCCGATCATGAACCGGTCACCATATGGGTGGACCTGAAGGATGACTTCGTGGCCGGCCGGGACCAGACCCCGGCATCCATGGACCGCCTCATTGCAGACCGGCTGGGCCGGGACAATATCTGGGGTCCGCCGGATCTTATCGGCAGCCAGGCCAGTCTCCAGCAGGCTGTGGCCGCCTATGGCTGGCCCGTACTGGCAGATCTGCAGGGCAAATTTATCTTCGGCTGCACCACCGGGGACCTCTCTTCACCGGATTCCGTGCTCAACCAGTATGTGGACAACGGGGCCACGGCCAACCAACGCCTGGCCTTTGTGGCCCCGCAGATTTCCAGGGCCGCTGACATCAACCGCCACGACTACGCTGCCATATTCAACCTCTCGTCCGGCAACGCCTCCCTGGCCCGGGACGTGTTTGACGCCGGGTTCATCAGCCGGGTATACGGGCTCAACTCCTCAGGCCAATGGGCCGTTGGCTGGGAAAACCGTGCCAACCATCTGGGTACGGACAAGGTCAATACCTTTGAGGACGGCTGGGCACGCACCGACCTTGCCGCAACCGGATATCCGTTTACCGGCATAGATGTCACCCTGGACCCGGATCTTACGGAACCCGGTCAACTCTACGCCATCAAGGTAGATTCCGGGGATATCTGGAACAACCGGGACAGTTTCTTTTTCCAGTACAACACGGTTGATACGGCAGCGGCCCATACCCTGGCAGCATTCACAGCCAATCCCCAGTCCCATGTGGACGGCTGGATCAAGGGCGGCATCATGGCCCGGGCCGGTTTATCGGACGCCGCCCCTTACATTGCCGTATTCCAGACCGGGGAAAAGGAAATTCGCATGCAGTTTCGCACCCGCAGCGGAAATGATTCCAAAAAAATCAGCGTCCAAATCCCGGACGGCGTCAATGGAAAACCAGTGGTGGGAAACAACACCCCGATCTGGTTCCGGCTGGATATCGCGGCAGGCGGTACATCTGCCAAAGGCAGCTATTCCATAGACGGCTCCGAATGGATCCCCGTCGGCAACGCAGATGTTGACCAGCCCCTGGATCTCCAGGGCCTGGCAGCCGCCTCCCATGGGTCCGGCCAGGTCAAATGGCTGTTCGGCGGCATGGATGCCCCGGCACAGGGCCAGGCCATCGGCAGCAATGCATCGGGCAGCTTTATCGCCGACAGCGCTGAAGCGGCCAGCCTTGGACCGTACACGTAAAATCCCTGACCACCATCACCAACAGGGCATGTTCCCGGGCCGTCACCACGGCCCGGGAATATTTTGAGAGTCCCTTGCCTCCCGGCACACCCTTTTTGTTCACCTCTATTTCCGGAAATATCCATTACTATATTTATATTTCAAAATTTTCCAGAATATGAATATATACGTCTCATCTCTTATTCTTAAAGACACAGGTGGAAAACAGCAATACCGTTGACCACCCGACGTCAAGGAGGCCGTATGAATCCTCATGCCAGTGCCGGTCTGGACTGACCGGGCAGGCCTTTTAACCCAACCCCCAAACCGATTTAATCATTTACCGGCTGATGACCCCCATCACAGCCGCAGATTCAAGGAGTAAATATGACAACAGAAGTAATGGAAAAAACGGAATTGTACATCATGGACAACACAGATGAAAATCTTCGCCTGGATTTGAAAACAAATCCAAAGGTGCTTGAAAGGCAGATGGCATGGGCCGGGCTTGCCCCGGGAATGTCCGTTGCCGACATGGGATGCGGCCCGGGAAAAACCACCTGGCATATCCACCGCCTGGTCCAGCCCCAAGGACGTGTCACGGGTGTGGATATTGCCCCGGAACGGGTCAGCCATGCCCGGGAGCATTACCCCGGGGACGGCATCAGGTATGCTGAGGCGGATGTCAGGGAGCCCATGGACCATTTGGGAACATTTGACTTTATTTTTGTCCGGTTTGTCCTTGAGTACTACCGGGCGGAGGCAAAGGGAATCGTGGAAAACATCGCGTCCCTGCTCAACCCGGGCGGTACGCTTTTCCTGGTGGACCTGGACCATAACTGCCTTTCCCACTACGGCATCTCTCCCGCGCTTGAAAGCGCCATCAACGGTGTCATGGCCACCCTTGAAAAGACCGCGTCCTTTGACCCGTATGCAGGCCGGAAACTCTACAGCTACCTTTATGATCTTGAATTCAGCGATATCCGGGTGGATGTGGGATGCCACCATCTCATCTACGGCGACATCAGCGAAAGCGAAAGTTTCAACTGGGGCAAAAAAATTGAAATTGCCGCCAAAAACTCGGGATACCCGTTCACGGAATTTGAGGACGGCTTCCAGGGATTTAAACGCGCCAGCCGGGAATTCTTCAGCAATCCCAGGCGCTTCACCTATACCCCCGTGGTCTGCTGCAGCGGCCGAAGGGCCGAATAATGGGGGCCCGGGCATTTCCCGATATTTTCAAACCCCGCCGCATCAATCCGACTCTCACGCTCCTCCCCGCCAACAGCCTCACATTTGATGACCTCTACACCCATTATGCGGACTCAGGGTTTTTATATCCGGAAAAACGACAAAAATTGGCCCCTCATCTGGACCTGATCCGGGACAACTGGACCCGGGGATGGCAGGGCGGCCGCGATCTTTTGCTTACCCAGACCTACAGGGAGCACAACCTGGACAAAACAGGCACGGTCACCGTGTGGAAAAGTACGGGAACGGCCTGGCAGTCCCAGCATCTGACCTCCCAGAACTATGCGGCCGGGATCCTTTACCTGCTCCTGTACGCCCAGGACGAGGGGATTCAGATGCATTACGGTTCCGGCCAGAACTGGTACAGCCCCACCAACAAGTTTGCCATGAAAATCTACGGCCGGATGGACCGTGTCCTGGGCAACGCATCCGCGGATTCCCGGCTGCTGAACTATCTCCAGGTGGACCCGTCCGCCCTGCCCGACGGCCCCGAAGGGGTCAGGGTGATCCGGTGTACGGACAATGAGCTGCCCATGGTCAAACACATGGCGCAACAATGCCGGGGCAAAACGTTCTGCCGGGCCGAAGAACTGGATGTGCCGGATCTCGGGCTTGACCGGCTGGACATGCAGTACCGCCGGTACGGCCTGGGCCGCAAACGGTATATCTGGATGGCCCTGGACAGGAAAACCCACGCCCCCAAAGGCATGTTGGTGGCGTACCGGGGGCCCTTCGGATTCAACTTCAGTTTCCTTGAAAACAGGTGCGACCTGATGACTGACCCGTTTTTGACCGGGGAGGAACGGGCAGAGGTCTGCCGGACCCTGCTTCGTACGGCCGCCCCGGTATACCTGGCCCCGGGCCGGAAACCGCATTATCCCCTGTCCCACCTGGTGGTCATGGCGGATGCGGCATGCACCAAGGCCCTGGAACCCATGGGAGCTGTCAAGACCCGCCAGTATTATCATGGTATCTGGCTTGAACAGGGATTTGAAAAGTGGAAAAAATACATGCAGCGGATTTTCTCGCCCGTGATCAAACGGTATGAGAAAAAACAGATCACGCCCCCCCAGGCCAGGGTGCCGGCGGCGGTCCCCATGCCGTTGCCGGGCATGTTTCAGGCGCCCCGGGCTCCGGAAGCCCGCCCTGCCTGATACACGCCTGCCTTTTCCGGCAGTTTTTCCACGCTGGCAGTGCCGGGCCCCGGGCCCGGCACTGCCAACCCATACCTATATCTATGTATTAATTGACTTTAGCTTGGTTTTTCCTGTACTCTATCCGGACACACCCTTACCATAATAGACGGATGATGCCTGACGCAGCACAGCGGATATAAACAACCCCCCCGGAGGACATAATACAGCAGGCCAATGGAAAAAGAGCTATATAACAGCCTCGTGCTGGATACCTATGTCAGGCTGATCAAAGCCAAATACCCTGATATCCTGATTGACGATCTCATGGAGTATGCCGGCATTGAAAACTATGAAATCGGGGATTCATCCGTATGGTTCACCCAGACCCAGATGAACCGCTTCCATGAGAAGCTGAGCATGATTTCCGATAACCTGAAGATATCCAGGGAAGCCGGGCAGTTTGCCGCAGACCCCAAATGCCTGGGGGAACTGAGGGGAATGATCCTGTCCCTGGGCGGCATCTGCAATGCCTTTAAATTCATGGGCAAGTATGCCAGACGGCTCAACCGTTCCTCCACCTACACCACACGGAAAATCGCCCGGAACAAGATTGAAGTCATTGTCACGCCCCACAAAGGGGTGTCTGAAAAAAAATTCCAATGTGAAAACCGGCGGGGAAACTTCAGGGGAATTGCCGATCTTTTCCTGCACAACGATATCACCATTGACCATCCCGAGTGCATTTTCACCGGGGGAAGGTGCTGCCGGTATGTCATCTCCTGGCAGGAGACCCTGTTTTCCCTGTTCAACCGGCTGAAATGGCTGTCAGGATTTTTGATACTTGGCCTTTTCATTTTCTGGCTGACCCCTTGGGGAGACGGGGTTCCCCATGCCGCCCTGGCCGGGGCCCTGATCGCCTTTCTCCTGATCGGCTGGGGCACGGAAAAGGCCAAGACCTCCCGGCTGGCATCATCCCTGAGCGACATCTACCAGAACAAGGAAGAGTTGCTCAAACAGATGGACATCAATGCGGAAAATTCCCGGGTGATCATTGAGATCGGCCAGGCGCTGCGCATGGAACGGCCGGACAAGGACATGTTCGACAGGATTGCCGAAATCACGGGGCAACGGCTCAAATACGACCGGGTCATGGTCATGATCGCCAATGACGACAGGACTGAACTGATCTACCGGGGCGGATCCGGGCTCAGCCCGCGGGAACAGACCTATCTGGAGCGCTACCGGATCAGCCTAAAGCAGCCTTCGGAAGGGGTGTTTTATGAATCCTTCACCCGTGGCAAAGCCATTCTCGTCAATGATATGGACCTGCTGCGGCAAAAATCCACCCCCCGCAGTTTCCGCCTGGCAGAGGTGATGAATCCCCTGACCTTCATCAGTTGCCCTATTTCATTTGAAGACACTGTGGTGGGTATTATTGTGGCCGGCAATGTCAACACCCCTAAAAAAATGGGGCGCAACGACAAAAACCTGATGATGGGTGTTGCCCAGCAGATCGGCGGCGCCTACCACAAACAGAAGCTGGAAGCCGAATACGAGGCGTTCAACAAGCAGTTGTCCCAGATCCAGCGCATTGAAGCCTTAGGGGTTCTGGCAGGCGGCATTGCCCATGATTTCAACAACATCCTCTCTCCCATTGTGGGCTACACCGATCTTTGTATCAGCATGTCCCGGGAGAACGGCAATATCATCAACTACCTGGAACGGATCAAAAAGGCGTCCAAGCGGGCCAAGGAACTTGTCCGCCAGATCCTGGCCTTCAGCCACCGCGGGGAACAGGAATTCATCCGGTTCAGCGTGGTCCCGGTGGTGAATGAGGCGCTTCAGCTCATGCGGGCTTCCATGCCGGCCACCATCGGCATCAAGACCCACATCGATCCGGAACTCAAACCGGTGCTGGCCGACCCCACCATGATTCACCAGATCATTATGAACCTGTGCACCAATGCCTACCATGCCATGAAAGACCAGGGCGGCACCATGACCGTGGATATTGCCCAGGAAACCGTCCTTTCCGGCGGGTTTATGGAGAGCCTGCACCTTCCGGCCGGCACCTATGCCCGGCTGAGTGTGGCCGACACCGGGTGCGGCATGCCCCCGGAAATCATGGAGAAAATTTTCGAACCTTATTTCACCACCAAGGAAAAAGGAAAAGGCACGGGACTGGGGCTTTCCATCACCCACAACATCATCAGGCAGCTCAAGGGCCATATCGAGGTGGACAGCACCCCGTCCCAGGGCACCCGTTTTGACGTATACATTCCCCAGGTGGAGACCGAACCGGCCGAAGACCATGCCGGGCAGGAATCGGCTGTGCCGGGCGGCCGGGAAAAAATCATGGTGGTGGATGACGAACGCTCCATTCTGACAATGCTCGAAGATGTTCTTGAGGACAAGGGATACCGGGTCACCTCTTACCAGGACAGCCATGCCGCCCTTGAGGCGTTTCACAGCCATCCCAGGGATGTTGACCTTGTCATTACGGACATGACCATGCCCGGGCTGACCGGCCTTGCCCTGTCCCGTAAAATGATGGAAAAACGAGCGGATATCCCGATCATCCTCTGCACCGGCCACAGCACCGGGATAGACGAGGCAAAGGCTTCTGCGGCAGGCATCAAGGCCTTTTTCATGAAACCCATTATCATCGGGGAACTGACCGCTGCCGTACGCAATGCCCTTGACGCGGCCCGCCGTAAAACGACCGAATCATAATCCGTCCGCTCCGGACGCGGTGCCCTCTTTTCCGGGGAAATGATAAAAATATGATTTACCGCTTTTGGGGAATCAAAAAAAATGATAATAGAAACGGCTTTGGTTGAACCCTGAAACAAAGGATGAATCGTGAAATCCGACAACCCTCTGGCCATTGCCTATGCCTGCCTCCTGGTCGCCATGATCCTCTGGGCCAGCACATTTGTCGCCCTGAAACTGGCGTTTCGGGCCTATGACCCCATGGTGGTCATATTCGGCAGAATGCTCATTGCCAGCCTCTGCATCGTATTTTACCCGTTTGCACTGAAGTCCGCCCGGCATGTCCGGCGCAGGGATGTGAAATATATTGCCGTCATGGTTCTTTGCGAACCCTGTTTTTACTTTGTCTTTGAAGCCAAGGCCCTGGTGTACACTTCTGCGGCCCAGGCCGGCATGATCACCACCATGATGCCCCTGATGACCGCTGTCGGGGCCTGGTTTTTCCTCAAGGAAAAACTGAGCCGCCGGACCTGCATCGGCTTTGCCGTTGCCGCCACAGGGGCGCTCTGGCTGAGTTTTGCTTCCAAACCCACCCCCCACGGTCCCAATCCCCTGCTGGGCAATTTCCTTGAGTTCATGGCCATGGTCTGCACCACCGGTTATGCCATTTGCCTGAAAAAACTGACACAGCGGAAATACAAGCCGATTTTCCTGGCATTTATCCAGGCCTTTTCAGGCGCCCTGTTTTACTTTCCCCTGCTGTTCCTGCCCGGAACCGAGCTGCCCTCCCATGTGGCCCCGGTTTCCCTGTACGCCATTATCTATCTCGGGGCGGTGGTCACGGTGGGGGCATACGGACTTTACAACTTCGGGGTCAGCCGGATCCCGGCCAGCCAGGCCACGGCATTTGTCAACCTGATCCCGGTGCTCTGCCTGGTCATGAGTGCCGTCATCCTCGGGGAACGGTTCACGGGAGTCCAGTATTTGGCCTCGCTCCTGGTGCTTGCCGGCGTGATCCTGACCCAGGACCGGTCCACTTTCCAGAAACAGGAGCTGAAACCGGCCCCTCTTTCCGATCCTTAATCCCGACGCGAATCCCGGTACGGCTTTTCCGGAAACCCGTGGCTCCGGACGAGAATGGAAGGTTCATCAGATTTGGGCCACATAAACGGTATTGCCGCATGAGCTGCCGGTGAACGGGTTGTCAAACCGTACCAGGTGCGCCTGCACCGAGGGAAACACCTTTTCCAGATGTTCGGTGAACGCCGATTCCGGCTCGCTGTCCGACCAGAGGGCAAAGATGCCGCCGGGCTTGAGATGACTTGCCATTTCCCGGAGTCCCTGTTGTGTATAAAACCGCTGGTTGGCCTGGTCCAGGACATGGGTGGGGGTATGGTCAATATCCAGCAACACGGCATCGTATTTTTTCCCCAGGTTTTCAGGGTCAAATCCCTGGGATGCCTCCCGGGACAACGCGAAAAAATCCCCCCGGACCAGCCGGCACCGGGTATCCCGGGTCACGGTATGGCCCAACGGCACAAGCCCTGTCTTATGCCATTCAATGACCCCTTCCATATACTCCACCACGGTCAGGGAAATGACATTCGGGTGTTTTAAGGCTTCAACCGCTGTATATCCCAGGCCAAGCCCTCCCACCACCACATCAAGGTCTTTTTCCCCTAAAGGCCCCAGGCCCAGCCGGGCCAACTGCACCTCTGATTCATGGAACAGGCTTGACATCAGAAAATAATCCCCGAGCTTGACCTCATAAATCTCAACATCCCGGAGCTGCACGGACCGCCTGCGCCGCAGTATCAAATCTCCCAAAGGGGTTTTCCTGAAATCCAGTTCCTCAACGTTCATACCCATCAATCCGCCCCTTTCTGTTGCCTTTCATCAATTGGTAATGGTAAATGGCCTGCCTTTTTCAGCAGGATCACATCGTTTCCGATAAAGTCAGGCACGGCATTGAACTGCTGTGCCAGGTATTCAAAGACCGGTTTGCTGTAAAAGCAGATATGGGTCTTGTCCCGGATATAATGCCATTGGCTGAACGCCTCCGGATTCATGACCTGCTTGGTCATCATCCCCAGCCATCCCCCCGGCTTTAATATGCGGAACAGGGTTTGAAATACAGCATACGGGTCCTGCAGGTGCTCCACCACCTCGGTGGCAACAATGAAATCATAGGAATGCGTCAGCACCTCCGGCGCATTGTAATAAAACAGGTCAAACAGCCGCATCCGGTGCCCAGCTTCCTCCATCATGGCCGCCAGTTCCGGTCCCGGGCCGCAGCCGAAATCCAAGCCCTGCCGGGCCGGCGGCAACCGCTCCAGCAGCGGGGTTGCCAGCCGGGATAAAAAACGGCGGTATCCCTGGTCCCCGACATCATTGACATGAAGATCATACACGGCTTTCTCCGCCTTTGAATCCAGCCGGTACCGGGGCGGGACAAATACCAGTCCGCAGCATTGGCAATCCAGGTATGTCCTGAAGCTGTCCGCAAAATAAAACCCAAGCCGCTCTCCATGGCATAAGGGGCAGCGGCAGGCCCGGCCCTTAAAGTCAGCAGGGTCCACCCTGGGTGGCGTATTTTCTTTAGGGTTGTTCTTTGGCATCCGAACAGCCTACCAGGGGCGGCACCGGGTGTAAACCTGAAGTTTCTGCAAAACAGGGATTCTGGGGCTATGCGCAGCTCCCAAAACGTTTACCGGAAACAAGACAACAGATCTTTCAGAACAGGGTTTCAGGGGTTGCCGGAATTCCATTTTTCGTGCATGATACAGACATCCCGGATAAGTGTGGATATAGAAGAGTATCGCAGGGTATGGCAAAAACGCATCATATGTCAGGAGCGTGTATTTATGTCTGGAAAGGGCAGCAGCAAACAACTTCTTGAAGAAATTCGCAGGGAACAAAAGGCAAGGGAAGGCACCTATCGCGAGCGTGCCCTTAAAATGTATCCCTGGATCTGCGCCCATTGCGGCCGTGAATTCGAAGGCAAGCGCCTCAAGGAACTCACGGTTCACCACAAGGACCACAACCATGACAACAATCCCCCGGACGGCAGCAATTGGGAGTTGCTCTGCATTTATTGCCATGACAATGAGCATTCCAGGGACCAGGTGGCAGATGCCTACAGTGATGCCGCGCCGGATGCCGATTCCGGCAAAGGGGGTACCACAAATCCCTTTGCCGGCCTGGGCGAGATGCTCAAGGGAAAACTGGATTAGAAAGACACGCCGCCCTCAATGCACCCTGCCTGCCGCCTTTTCCCGGCAGGCTTGACCGCGGGCGAAAAATACCCTATATACGATTCCATCATCTAACGTTTCAACACAGGAGACATGCTCTCAATGAAGTAAAAACGGACAGGTACAGGATAGGATAATTCTTTATTTTACAGGCGAACCGCAAAAATGTTGCGCGTTTGTTTTATTGTTGATCCGTACCACGCCGTTTTGCCGCAATTGAGACAGTCTTCCCCGCGTTTGGCATCTCCGTCGAAAATTGTTCTTCACCCTGCGGTTGTAAGTATGGCGTGGTCTGAGATATCGCAGCGGAAACGGCCCGGCCGCCCCGCTGCCATACAGGAGGCCACATGGGACAAAGCACCCTTCGATTCCAACACGTGTCATTTGCATATCCGTCGTCCGTCAACAACCTGGTCAGTGACTTTTCAGCAGATCTTACCCGGGGCTGGACCGGGATTATCGGCCCCAACGGTGCCGGCAAAACCACCCTGCTGAAACTGGCAACCCAATCACTTGTCCCGGATGCGGGACGCATCCTTTTTTCCGGGCGTACCCGGTACTGCCGGCAGCGGACGGACAATCCCCCGGAAAATTTTCATGATTTCGTCAATTCCTTTGACAAGGCCGCCTGCCGGATCATGGGATTGCTGGACATTGACCCGGCATGGACCCACCGGTGGGATACGCTTAGCCACGGGGAGAGGAAGCGGGCGCAGATTGCAGCGGCTCTTTACGAGCGTCCGGATGTCCTGGCCGTGGACGAGCCCACCAACCACCTGGATGCAGACGCCAGGACATGGATCATGGACACCCTTTTGCTGTTCAGGGGCACAGGCCTGCTGGTCAGCCATGACAGGGCCCTTCTGGACCGGTTGTGCCGGCGGTGCATATTCATTGATCCGCCGGATATCACCGTGATTACAGGCAACTATACCCAAAGCCGCAAACAGAGACAGCAGATGCAGGCCCATCTTGACGCCACCCATTCCCGGGCCAGGCAACGGGTCCGGCAGTTGAAACGGGAGGCAGACCGGCGGCGGCGGGAAGCAGCCGCGTCAGACCAGCGCACGTCAAAAAAACGGATCTCGCTCAAAGACCATGATGCCAAAAGTAAAATCGACCTGGCAAAACTGTCGGGAAAAGACGGGGCAGCCGGCAAACAGCTGAACCAGATCAGCGGCAGGCTTTCCCAGGCCCGGAAAACCCTTGCCGGCATCCCGTTTAAAAAAACCTATAAAACCGGGATCTGCATGACCGGCACCCCGTCAAAACGGAATATCCTGGCGCACCTGCCCAAAGGACGGCTGGAGCTGAGCCCTGATAAAGCGCTCGTTTTCAACGACCTGTATATCAGGCCCGGTGACAGGATCGGGATCACCGGCAGGAACGGGTGTGGAAAGACCACCCTGCTCCGGCATATTGTAAATGCCATGGGTCCTGATCCCCAGGGAATCTGTTACCTGCCCCAGGAAATTCCCCTTGCCGGGGCAATGGAAGAGATCCAGGAGATCAGGCAGTTGCCCGGAGATATACTGGGAACCATCATGGTGCGTATCAGCCGCCTGGGGTCCCGACCGGAACGGCTCCTTGAGACCATCCGGCCAAGCCCGGGAGAGATCAGGAAAATCCTTCTTGCCCGGCACATGTCCATGTCCCCCCATATAATCATCATGGATGAACCCACCAACCATCTTGACCTGCCCTCTGTGGAGCTTCTTGAGGCGGCCCTGATGTCCTGCACGGCCGCACTTGTGCTGGTCAGCCATGACAAACGCTTCATCAGGCACCTGACCCGGGAGAGATGGACGATTTCCCGGACGGACCGGGACCCCGGCAATGGACGTGTGCGGAAAGACTTCATTCTTGACGCGCATCTCTCATGATATGGGCTGCGGTGCCCAATACCTGTTAATTTTTTTTATGAAAAAAAGGGAAATCCCATGACATTGAAGATCACGTTGCTTTCACTGGTAATGACCCTTGTTGCGGTGTCATCTGCGTTTGCCTGCACCAGCTTTGCCCTATACGGCAGCCAGGTGGTTTACGGAATGAATTTTGATTATTTTGCCGTTCCGCTCAAATTTCTGATCGAATCCTGCCGGGGCATGAATGTATTCCATTTATCCTTCCTGTTTGACCGGACCGTTGACGATCCTGAATACAAGGGGTATTTCGCCCGGACCTGTGGCATGAACGCCAAAGGGTTGTTCTGCGCATCCCAGGAGATTGAGCCTTATATTGAGGGCCGCAAACAAACAGGCGCAGACCAGATGCATATCGATGACCATTACGACACATTAAATACAGAGGCCACCGTCAAACAGGTCCGGGAACAGATACGGGGCAGGCAGTGGATTCAGCACCTTGGCCCGTCCATACACCACCTGTTTGCCGATGCCGGCGGCAATGCCATGGTCACGGAAACCGACAACACAGCCAACTTCATCACCGGGATCCGGGAAAATTTCATTGTAATGTCGAACTTTGCCAACCACAGCCTGGCCGGAAAACCCTATACTGCGGCGGCCGGGGCCGGTGCGGACAGGTATGTTGCCGCGTACGAATATATTTTGAAGCATATGGATGCCTTTGGTGTGGACAATGGATTTGAACTTCTGGAAAGCGCCTCAATGACAGGACCGGACTTTGAAACCCTTTGTTCAATGGTTTTCCAGCCCCGCACCGGTGAGATTTATATCGCGCTTCACCGGGATTTTGGAACGGTATGGAAGGTTTGCCTGGACAGGAAAACCATTGAACCGTACCGAGGATATACGAAATTTTTCAGGCGCCGGCTGGGTGATGCAGGATTGCCGGACACTGACCTTCAGGCGTTATCCGTTTGATTTTTGCTTTGCGGATCCGGTCCGGTCAAAAATCTTCCGGACTTCCCCGACCAGGTTTTCCGAGGAAAGCGGCTTGTTCAGCACGGCGCGGATACCGTATTTTTCACACCGCCCCGGAGAAAGCATCCGGCTGTACCCGGTCATGATAATGACGGGAATGTCCGGTCGTGATTCTTTCACCTGTTTTGCCAGGTCCAGCCCGGTGGTTTTCGGCATGGTCATATCGGAAACCACCATGTCCACCCCGTCCGGGTGCTGGCGGATATAATCCCAGGCATCCTCACCATTGGACGCGGTATGCACCCGGTATCCGTATCGGCTGAGGAACCGTCGCCCGACCTTGAGGATCGTGGGTTCGTCATCCACCAGGAGGATATGCTCTTTGCCGCGGTGGTCTGCCTCCGGGATACTTCGGGACACCTCCGGTGTTTCGATTTTTACCGCAGGGAAAAACAGGGTGAACGTACTGCCGCTGCCCGGCACGGATTCCACCCGGATATCCCCGCCGCAGTCCCTGATAATGCCCTGGACCACGGACAGGCCCAGGCCGGTGCCGCTGCCCAGGCACTTGGTGGTAAAATAAGGATCAAATATGGAATCCATAATATCAGGCGGAATGCCGCACCCCGTATCACTGACCTTGAGCCGGAGATAGGGTCCGGGGGCAAGCTTTGGAAACCCTGTCCGTTTTCCCTCATTGATGCGGGTCCTGGAAATCACCACCTCAAGCATGCCCCCGGTACGCTCCATGGCGTGGGCCGCATTGGTGCACAGATTCATGATGATCTGGTGCACCTGGGTGGAATCGGCAATCACCATATCCCCTTCCCTGCCCAGTGACGACCGGATTTCAATGTTGCTGGGCAGAGTGGGCCGCAGCAGCTTGAGCGCCTCTTTTACGATCAGGTCCATGCGGACCGGTTTTTTTTGCGTTTCCACCTTACGGCTGAATGTCAGGATCTGCTTGACCAGATCTGTGGCCCGGTAGGCGGCTTTTAATATTTCATCCAGGTCATCTGCCACAGCCGATCCTTCGGCGGCATCATTCCTGGCAAGGGTGGCAAATCCCCGGATCGCGGTGAGAATGTTGTTGAAATCATGGGCAATGCCCCCGGCAAGGGTGCCCAGGGACTCCATTTTCTGTGCCTGGCGCAGCCGGGCTTCCATGGAGACCCGCTCCGAAATGTCTTCCTTGAGAAGGATCGCCCCTTTGATCCGGGCCCGGTCGTTTTTCAGGGGAAAGGATAAAAACCGGTAAGTGGCGCTGCCGCTGCGGCTGATCCCTTTATGGGACTGCCCGTCACTGAGGGTTTTCACCACCGGACAGTCCGGATGCACGGGTTTGCCCATGCAGGGGCCTGTGATGGCTTCATAGCATTTGAGCGGCCGTTTGAGACTGAGTTCGGGAAACCACTGCCTGAATTTTTCATTGGTTTCAAGAATCGTCATGTCCGGGTCAATCAGGGCCACACCGATGCCGATATTCTCCACGATATTCCTGTATTTTTCCTCGGACTGTTTGAGCCGGAACTCCGACTCCTGGCGGTAGATGGCGTATTTAAGGGCCTGGAGAAGATAGTGCGCCGGTACCATGCCCTTGAGAATGTAATCCTGGGCCCCGGATTTCACGGCCCGGGCCCCTGTTTTTTCATCATCATTGCCCGTGATGACCACCACGGGAAGCCCGGGGTGTGTCGCCTTGACCACCTTTAACGCATCAAGGCCGCTGCTGTCGGGAAGGCCCAGGTCCAAGAGAACAATATCAATATTCCCCTTTGACAGGGTGTCCAGGGCATGGGAAAGCCGGCTGTCCACATGGATGTCGAACATATCCGGCTCGTTGCTGCCGATCATTTCCGATATCAGTTCCGCATCCCCGGGATTGTCTTCCACCAGCAGGATCTGTTTCCGGGGCGTCATCATGTGTCCCCGTCACGCGGCAGCACAACAATCGACATCCAGAACTCCTTTATATTCCGCACCACCTGGAAAAACTGCTTCAGGTCAAGGGGCTTGGTAATATAGCAATTGGCATGGAGCCGGTAGGATTTCGCAATATCCTCGTCCGCCTTTGAGGTGGTCAGCACCACCACAGGAATGGTTTTGAGCCGGTCATCTGCCTTGATCTCCGCCAGCACCTCCCTGCCGTCCTTTTTCGGCAGGTTCAGGTCCAGTAGAATGATGTCCGGCCGGGGCGCATCTTCATACCGGCCCCGCCGGTTCAGGAAATCAAGGGCCTTTTCGCCGTCGTCAACCACAAACAATTCATTCATGAATTTCGAGTTGTTCAGGGCCTCCCGGGCCAGTTCCGCATCCCCGGGATTGTCCTCCACCAGCAGTATTTTCGCCGGCAATATATCGTTGTCTTTCATGGTTCCCCCCCGGGCGCATCCGGCAGGGAGAAATAAAACCCTGATCCCCTGCCCATTTCCGACTCCACCCAGATCCGCCCTTTGTGGCGCTGCAGTATGCGTTTGCACACGGCAAGCCCCAGGCCGGTCCCCGGGTATTCCTCCCGGGTGTGAAGCCGCTGGAAAATAATGAATATTTTTTTCATATAAGCCGCGTCAATGCCGATGCCGTTGTCCCGGACGCAGACCACCCATTCCCCGGCTTTTTGTTCAGCCGAGATACGGATGCGGGGCGGTTCATCCCGGCAAAACTTCACGGCATTGCCGATCAGATTCTGGAACACCAGGGTGAGCTGGCCGGCATCCCCGTGCACCACGGGCAGGTCTTCCACGGAGATTTTCGCGCCTGCCTCTTCAACGGCCATGGTGAGGTTTGCCATGGCCCCTGATGCCGCCTGCGCCAGTTCAACCGGCCCGAACCCGGCCCCGTGGGTATTGACCCGGGAAAAGCTGAGCAGATCCTGGATCAGCGCCTGCATCCGGTTGGCACCGTCAACGGCGAAATGAATCCACCGGTCTGCTTTTTCATCCAGTTTTCCCTGGTAGCGTTCCGCGATAAGCTGGGTAAAACTCGATACCATGCGCAGGGGTTCCTGGAGGTCATGGGAGGCCACATAGGCAAACTGCTGGAGATCTTCATTGGACTGCCGCAACCGCTTCAGGGTTGATTCCAGTTCCTCACGGCTGTCTTTCAGGGCCTGTTCCGCCATTTTCGCCTCCGTGATATCCGCAGCCAGTTCAAACCGGACCATCCGCCCGTCAACCCAGCGGATGGCCTTGTCCGAACACCGGTACCAGTTCCCGTTCACCTTGTTCTGGAATTCCCAGACATAGGAACGGCCCAGGTATTTGCCGAATATCTTGTTATTGGTGCAGAACGGGCAGGGTTGATTCCGGTCCTGGAGCACTTTATGGCACTTTTTTCCGATAATATCACTGCCCCAGGTGCCTCTCAGGGCCTCATTGGCATGGAGCAGTTCATAGGTGTCGGGATCGGCGATGTAAATCACATCATCAATACCATCCACAATGGCCTTAAGGGTTTCAAATTCAGAACGAATTGAAACATCAGGCATGGCAAACTCCTTTTTATTGATCCCCGTGATCCGGCAGTGGTGCACGCTGAGCCGTTGTGTGAAAATAATATTTGCGGCCGCCTGTCCGGCCTGCATTGATCAGGCGGGAAACAGGGAACAACGCATCTTGATTTTTATAGCGAACAATATGGCAGAAGGAATAAATTTCAGACCGTTTCGTAAAAAATTACCATACCCGTTACCATTTCGCAAGGCATAAGAACCGTCTTTTGGAGGAGAAGACTTAAATCAGAAACAAGAGGGTCCGGTTGCCGGGCATAGCGCCCGGCAACCGTTATAAAAATCGCCGCCCGGGTAAGACAGGGCGCATGGATGCGGCACATGTCAGTGCCGTGCCCATATTGTGAAGAAAGGCCATCATGGCCGGGGTAATGAGCCCCCCGATCCCAAGGCCGATAAAAAGGGTGTTGCTGGCCACAATGAAAATATAATTGTTCCGGATGCGGCGCATCACCCTGCCCGAAACATCCATGGCATCTACAAGACTGTCCAGGCGCTGGCCCGTAATCATGATATCGCAGGCTTCCTTTGCGATATCTGCCCCGTGTTTCATGGATACGCCGATGTCGGCAGTGGTCAGTGCCGCGGAATCGTTGATCCCGTCGCCCACCATGGCAACGGTGTGCCCCTGGGCCTTTAACTCTTCTATCAACCCCGTCTTTTGATCGGGCAGGACCTGGGCATAATATTCATGGATTCCCAGTTCCCGGGCCACACATGCCGCTGTCTCCTTTCCATCCCCGGTCAGCATGATGATCCGTTTCATCCGCTTTTTCTCAAGGCGGCGGATAAAGGCATCGGCATCTTCCCTGACCGGGTCCTGTACGGCGATGACACCGGCCAGTTCCCCGCCGCAAGCCAGATAGAGAAGGGAAAGCCCGTCCCGGGCGCACTCCCGGATGGCCTCTTCTGCGCTGGAAAGGTCAATGCCCTCGTCCTCATGGATAAAGTGCCGGCTGCCCAGCACGGTGCGCTGGCCGTTCAGGGTCGTGGAAATGCCGTGGGCCAGGATATATTCGACTTCGGCGTGGTCTTCGTCATGGTCCAGGCCCTCTTCGTCCGCCTTCCGGATCACGGCATCTGCAATGGGATGGGGGAAGTGCTCTTCCATGCAGGCGGCCTGGCGCAGCACAAATTCATGGGAGTACCCGTTCACCGGGCAGATGCGGACCACTTCCGGACTGGCCTGGGTCAGGGTGCCGGTTTTATCCAGAACCACCGCATCCAGATTTGAGAGGGATTCCAGGTACTTCCCCCCTTTGAGAACCGCTCCGTTGCGGGCGATTTCCAGCATGGCGGCACGCACCGACAGGGGGGTGGCCAGTTTGATGGCGCAGGAATAATCTGCCAGAAGCACAGTGGCGGCCTTATAAAGATTCCGTGTAAAGACAAACACAATGCCGGATAATATAAAGGAAAACGGCACGATCTTGTCGGCCAGCTTTTCCGCCTGGCTCTGGATTCCCGCTTTCATCTCTTCGGAATCCGTAAGAATCTTGGCGATCCTGGCAAATCGCGTTTCCCTGCCCACGGCCTCGGACAGGATAATCAGTTTGCCTTCTTCAAGGGTGGTGCCGGCATAGACGTCACTGCCCGCCTTCTTTTTAACCGCAAGCGCCTCGCCTGTCATGGACGCCTGGTTCACCATTGCAATACCGTCCGCCACCACACCGTCCACGGGAATACGTCCCCCGGAGCGGACCACAACCAGGTCCCCGGGTTCAAGTTCCTCGGCAGGGATTTCAACAGGATCCCCTTTTCGCATGATCCACACCGGCTTGTGATCTTCGGCAAACAGCCCGGCAATATCCCCTTTTGATTTTTCCCGGGTCCACTGTTCCAGGGTCTCGCTGATATCCATGAGCAGGTGAATGGTGCCGGCCGTATTAAAATCTCTCATGAAAAGGGCCGACACAATGGCGGCACTGTCCAGAACATCCACATCCAGACGGCCCCGGGTCAGGGACATCAGGCCCTTCCAGATCAGGGGAGCAACATTGAACAGGCACCAGAACGGCCGCAATGCCGGTGGCATAAACATCCTGGCGGCATAAAAATTGACCACTTTCCCCGCAATGATCCGGAACGGATGGGGCTGGTCGCCGGCATGGACCGCCTGGGCAACTGCAGGCGCGTCATTCTCATACCCCGCATTGGCCAGGTCATGGGCCAGGACCTCTA
The DNA here is from genome assembly GCA_036881925.1 of Desulfobacter sp. GTDB lineage: Bacteria > Desulfobacterota > Desulfobacteria > Desulfobacterales > Desulfobacteraceae > Desulfobacter. The sequence goes on along the minus strand of JBAJNJ010000018.1, from coordinate 9,954 downwards.
TGAATTCCACCAGAATCCGGGTGAGCCGGGCATCCGGTGTGAATATCAGCAGCCCCCGTTTTGTCCGCAGGTTATAGCGCACATGAATCAGGATATCCGAACCTGCCAGGATTTCCCCGGCTTTTTCCTTTAACATGCCGACATTGCCGGCCGACCGGGCCGAAAAACGGATACGGCCCGGAATACTGTGAATCACACTCATTTATTTTACCCTGTAGCGGCAGTACGTTACGGCATCATCCTATGCAGGGTCTGCAGAAGAGGCATCATCAGGCGCATGTTCATCCGCGCCGGCATCTTTTTTCCGGGCCCGGTTGAACTTTGTTTCAGCCACATAATCCTCAATATCTTCTTTTAAGGTTTCCATCCGGGTGGCGATATTTTCTTTTAAACCGGTCCCCCCTTCAATCACATCGGAAATGATCTTTTTGCCTTTCGGGCTTGTAGCAAACGCCATTCCTGCAGCACCGACAACGGCGCCTGCCAGAAAAAAAGCAATACGATTTGCGGTCATGGGATTCTCCTTTTTCGCTAATTTTACGGGTAGGTCTCTGGGGGACTCAACGGGTTTCTGTGTATAGCAGAAAAACTATCTATAAAGACGAAAATTTTATAATTAACGCTTCAAAAAATCAATATTTTTGTTGTCCAGCCCGGAAGAATCTGCAAAAATGCATCCGTGATTTAAACGGTATTATATTGAACGACAGGAGTATGCATGCCCGCCCACGCCCCCCAAAAACGGTTAAGACTTAGAAATCCACTGTTAACCCAGGAAAAAACCGGCCGGGACCTGACCCATGCCCTGGCATCCGCCCCAGGCATTTTCCAGGTAAAGGTCAATCCCCGCGTGGGAAGTATTCTCGTCCTGTTTGATCCTGTCATGACAAATACGGCCGCCATTCTGGACTGTATGTCCGATACTCTTTCCAGGGACTGCCGGAAATGGCTGAAAAAGGCGAATCCGCATGGGTTAAACAACAAAAAGATGCGCCGGCTTGTGAAGTTCGGGCTCTTGACAAGCATCGGTGCTGCCGTTGGAGCGCTGGCATTTTCAGAACGCACGCACATCATTGCAGGTTCTGCCTTTTTAGGTCTTGCCGCCCTGCACGGATACCAGAACCGCCGGACATTGCTCAGGTAACCGCCCGGAAAGAACCAGCCCGGGGAAACCGGCTCACTCTTTTTCCCGGCCGACAGGATCAATTGTATCTGTCTCAACCATGAGCATCACCGTCTTTTGGGGCGCGTAGGGGCGATGCATAACGCCTTTTGAAATCGTAGTCCCCTGATTTGGATTCAGTTCGATAGTCTTATCTTCAAGCTCTATAAACAATTTTCCCTCAAGCACAAAGAAAAACTCATCTTCGTTTTCATGTTCGTGCCAATGGTACTCCCCCTCCACAATACCGATGCGGACAACACTGTCATTGACTTTGGTTAATGTCTGATTGAACCATTTCTCCGTACATTCTCCAATGGTTCCGGGAACGTCAACCACTTCATGGTGGCCGTACTTAATGTCCATACGCTGGTCGTAGTTGTACTTTTTATTCATTGTCAGCACCTCAGTATTTTAAGTGTTGCTTTATCCATGGGTTCCACGATCTCCTGCCATGGCCGCTTTTATTCCGGTACCAATGAATACGATACCGGTGATTTTTTCAACAGGCAATTCGTATTCATCGAGTTTTCCGGGGCACAATGGCCGGCTGCAAACGAATAGCAGCCGGCAAGCTGAAATATATTCTTGACAAGGAAATGATTTTATGAAATTAGACGAATCTGCAATTGTTATGATAAGCAAACTTATGTTTTATACACCTTAAGGATACTCCACACCATGAACCAGTTGAAAATCGTCCATAAAATATCCGGCGGTTTTGCCCTTTTGCTCTGCTGCACGCTGCTGATTTCCGCTGCGGCACTGTATACGTTTTACGTGGTCAAAGACAAGATTGAAATAAAAACAGCCGTGGACCGGGTGGTGGACCTCAGTGTACAGGCCCGCCAGACTTCCCAGAACTGGATGATTCACCGTGAGTCACTGGCCCGCCACGCCCGGACAGAGCCCCGGGAAAACAATGCCTCATCTACTCCGGAAACCCCATTGGACCGGTACTCCGCATTAAAGAAGGAAATGATGTCTGCGGCGGCCGATATACGGGCGAGAGGCCTGTCTGCCAAGGAAGAAGACGATTTGAAAACAATTGCAGATGCCTTTCAGGAATATGACAGGAGCTTCCTGGTGTTTCAGGAGCAATTTTCCAAAGGGATCACCCTGACAGACCGGATGCGGGAACAGTCCACGGCCATTCTGGGACAGGCACTCTCCCTGGACAAGGCGGTCAAACGGGCAGGCAGGAAGGTGAATAAACAATGGGAGGCACTGAAGAAAAGCCTTGAAGACCAGGACAACGGAAGTCCCGAACAACTCCCGGCCCTGTTCAGTCTCAGGGAGGAAATGGACCGGATCAACCAGCGCCGTTCCCTGGCCGGTATTTTGATCAACAAGCCCCTGGGATTTCAGGAAATGGCCAAGGATTTTGTCCTTTACCAGGAAGATGCCAGCGGCAGCGGCCTGATCACAGATATGGAAAAACTGCTGGGTATTGACAACGCCGCAACCATGGGGACATCCCTCCCCCAGATGGCATCCAGCTTCTCCGCAGGCAGGGAGGCCAAACTATTTGCCAGGATCACCAAAGCCACGGAAAATTATCTCGGCACTTTCCGTTCCTTTTACGATCTGAACCATGCCATGCGCCGGACAATGGCTGAAATGGACGCCCAAAGCCGCTCCCTGGAAACCGTCATCAAGACTGTCCGGGAAAACCAGCTGAGCCGGCTTCATGTATTCCAGCGGAATTCTGTCCTTTTTCTGGCCGGGCTCCTCATCCTGGCCCTGACAGCCGGGATATTTGCCAGCATCCGGACCACCCGGGATATTGTTCCCCCGATCCGGCTGCTGGCCGTGATGGCCCAACGGTTTTCCACCGGTAATATCACGGTGGACCACCGGCACAGGAATACCCTGGCCGAAATCGAAAAGCGGAGTGATGAACTCGGGGATACCGGCCGGGCATTTTCGGCAATGACAGCCCATTTTGCCCGCCAGGCCGACGTGGCAGAACAGATCGCCGGGGGAGACCTCACCGTCCGGGTTGCCAAGGCATCTGACGAGGACATGATGGGAGAGGCATTCGGAAAAATCATCTCCAGGCTGGGCAACCTGCTGGCCGAGATCAAAGCCTCAGCCGGCAAAGTAAGGCAGGATACCGACCAGATCAACACCGCCAACCAGAGTCTCTCGGAATGGGCCGGCAATCAGGCCGTTTCCGTCCAGTCCCTGAAATCCACCATGGCAACGATCTCCCAGAAAAGCCAGGAGAATGCCCATAGTGCGGAACAGGCCGGCAGCCTTGCCCTGAGATCCTCGGAAATCACCGGTGAGGGACGCGTGGAAATGGAAACCATGGTGGCGGCCATGGCTGAGATTGACCGGTCCAGCCGGGCCGTGTCCAAGGTAGTGGAATCCATCAGGGATATTGCCGACCAGACCCGGCGCCTGGCACTGAACGCCACCATTGAGGCAGCCAGAGCCGGCGACCATGGCAAGGGATTTACCGTGCTGGCCGAAGAGATCCGGCACCTGGCCAACCAGAGCACCGCATCCGTAAAAGAAAGCACTCGCCTGGTGGAAGCGACCATTGCCAATGTCTCCCACGGCAACACCAGCGTATCAACGGCTGTGGAGGCCCTGGACAGAATTTCCGGGGTCATTGACGAGATCAACCTGGAAATGAACCGGATCAAGACGGCGTCCCGGTACCAGATCGCTGATCTGGATAAAACCCTGTCTGATCTGGGAGAGGTGGATATGGTGGTCCAGAACACAGCGGCCAGTGCCGAACAGACCGCCCAGATCTCAGACTATCTCAAGCAGCAGGCAGCCCAGTTGGAAGACTCCCTGGCCACGTTCCGGATGGCGGGTTAGGTGCCTGCCACGCAATGATACTGTAAAAACACTCCGCTAAGCCTCTATAATGAAAATTATAGAGGCTTAAGGCGTAAACATCAGTTCAAAACCCAGTTGCCCTCTCACACAGGTTTAAAAGACTTTGCACACAGATAGAGAATTCTCTTTCAATACATTGAGATTTATTATAAGCAAAGAAGGAAACATTTAACCAATGGGTGGAAGCCGGTTCATCTTGAGCAAGGGGGCACAATCTAAAACATATGGCTTAGCCATGTCTTTAATTTTCCGGGGCTGGATCAGTCCCAAATCATTCTGAAGTCAGACGTTCTCATAGTACAAGCAGTTTAAATTTTTTCTTTAATAAAAAAAACAAATCACGATCTGTCCTGCTAAAATTTTAATAGCTCTCAACGTTAAGATTCTTAGCCCGATTCTTATGATGTTTTTCTATAGCAAGTGACAAAAATATGTTCCGGGCAAAACGGTAACGGGAATACCGGTTAGTTAAAACATGCTGAAAACTTAAGCGCCATTTGCTGTGCAGCCGCCAAAGGCAAAAGTTGAACCGGAACGTATTTGAAAACAGCGATAATCAAAATAGAAACGGGCGTTTTGATCAAAACATTTTCCAGTCAGGTTTTTTCATTGTTGTCAGCCAAGCCGTTATTTTATTGGACATATAAAAACTAAAGGAGCTTTCGACATGTCAATTAAAAAACTGTTCATTATCATCTTTTCATCATTCATCTTCTTATTGGTTCTGCTCGGCTTCATTTCCTTCCTCATGCTCAAGGAACAGTCAAAACTCAATTCAAGCCAGGACAGGCGGTATCAATCCCATCTTTTAGCCATTGAGCATGAACAAAATTCAGAAGACCTGACCCGCCTGGCACAGACCTATGTATCCACAGGAGATATCAAGTATGACAATATGTACTGGGAGGTGATTGATATTCTTGAGGGGAAAAAACCCAGACCTGACGGCCGCACCATCTCCCTTATAAAAATGATGGAAGAGATGGGGTTTACCCAAGCCGAATTTGCAAAACTGGAAGAGTCCAACAAACTTTCAATGGATCTGGTCTGGACGGAAACCGTTGCCATGAATGCAGTTAAGGGGCTTTTTCATGACGATAACAAAGCGTTTACCATCAAAAAAGAACCGGATTTCAACCTGGCGCGACAACTCATGTTTGATGATCAGTACCACAAGTATGTAGATGAAATCATGGCGCCGGTTGATGAATTTTTAACGATGCTTGATACAAGATCCAAAAAGGAAGTACAGGAGCACATCGATATCAGTCACCGCCTGCTCATGTATGCCTTAACCATAATTGCCCTTTTAATCATTATCTCGATTTTATCCTACGTTATCATTTTTAAAAAAATCAATGTGCCGCTCAATACCCTGGTCACAGAAGTCAGGCGTATCGGAGATGGTGACTTGACGCGTTCGATCAAAAGCGATGCAAACGATGAAGTCGGAGAATTGGCCAATGCCCTTCATGAGATGACATCAAACCTGGGTCAGATTGTTAAAGATGTTGCATCCGGCTCCAATACCCTGACGTCATCATCCAGTGAGCTGTCAGAAATCTCCAGGCAGATTTCAGATAATTCTGAGAAAACCGCTGAAACATCTAATAATGTTTCAGCAGCAGCAGGGGAAATGAGTACGAACATGAACAGCGTTGCCGCCGCCACAGAGCAGACAACAGCCAATATACAGATGATCGTATCTGCTGCAGAAGAGATGACATCCACCATTAATGAGATTGCCAATAATACGGCAAAAGGAAGCGAAACAACGGCACAAGCCGTTGAAACGGCAAAACAGGTTTCCGGCAAAGTAGATGAACTGGGCAGGTCAGCCCTTGAAATCAACAAGGTTACCGATACCATAGCCGACATCTCCGAACAAACCAATCTCCTGGCCCTCAATGCAACAATTGAAGCCGCAAGAGCGGGGGAAGCAGGCAAAGGATTCGCCGTCGTGGCCGGAGAAATTAAAGCGCTTGCCGCCCAAACAGCAGAGGCAACCAGTGAAATAAGTTCAAAAATCAACGGCGTTCAAGCAACAACAAAAGAGTCCGTAAAGGCCATTGAATCCATTGTCAGCGTCATAGATGAAATCAATGCAGTCGTCACAACAGTTGCCGCGGCAATAGAAGAACAGTCAGCCACGACCCAGGAAATTGCCGATAATGTCAGCCAGGCAGCAGCCGGATTGACCGAAGTCAATGATAATGTCAACCAGACATCTGCTGTTGCCGGAGAGGTTACCCAGGAGATTGTCCAGGTCAGCCAAGCAACAAAAGAAATGAACACAGGAAGCAATAAGGTTAAAACAAGTGCTGAAGACCTGTCAGAACTGGCTGAAAAACTCAGCGAGATGGTAAGTCAATTTAAAATTTCAGCCGCATCATAAAATTCAGGAGGGTTGTTTGGAGGCCATCCTCGCTGTACCCATATTTTTTCGAAATTGAAATGCAGCATTTTGATGGGGATTACCGTATCCACTCACGGCCGCCATATGATCCCGGCATGATGCTTGGCATCCTGATTTACGCTTACAGCAAGGGAATGCGGTCATCACGAAAGATTTCCAAAGCCTGTGAAGAGGAAGTCCCTTTTCGCTGGATAAGCGGTAACATTGCGCCTGATCATCGCGCCATTTGCCGATTTCGTGCACGTCATGAGAAGGAATTCAAAACATTTTTCAATGAGGTGCTACGGTTGTGCTCCGAGTCCGACCTCCTCAATTTGGGTAATATTTTTTTGGATGGAACCAAAATAAAAGCCAATGCCGCATTGGCGGCCAATCGCAACCTTGATTATATAAATAAAATTTTTGAAGAAGCTGAAGCAGTGGATAAGGCGGAGGACGAGAAATACGGGGAATCGGAGGGTAGCGACCGGCTTCCCAAGGAACTGGCAGATCCGGAAGAAAGAATCAGACGCATCAAAGCGGCCAAAGAACGTCTTGATCGGGAACATAAGCAGAAACAGGATGAACAGGCCCAAAAGGTCAAAGTGCATAAAGCGTCAGGTCCCAAGAGAGGGCGAAAGCCCAAATCTCCTGATGCAGTAAAAATCAAGAAGAAAGCCAACATAACCGATCCGGAGAGCCGGATAATGAAAAACCGGAGTGGCTTTGTCCAGGCTTATAACTGCCAGGCAGCGTGCACCGAGGATCAGATCATTGTATCCGCGGATGTCACCCAACAAGAAAACGATTTTTATCAGCTTGAGCCAATGTTGGATCAGACAACTGCTACCCTCCGGGAGTCGGGGGTTGAAGGAAATGTAAAAGCACTTGCTGCCGATGCTGGCTATTTCCGAGAAGACCTCGCAATTAAAGATATCGAAAAGGATGGCCCGGCGTTACTGGTATGCACCCAAAAGAGCCACAAGCTTCGGAAAGAGTTGAAGGACAAGGGAGCTCCCAGGGGAAGAATCCCCTCGAACATATCAAATCGGGATCGGATGGATCGACGTTTGCTGACCAGACACGGTTACAACATCTATAAGAATAGAAGCTACATCATCGAGCCGGTTTTCGGTCAACTTAAGGAATGTTTGAACATGGACAGATTTTTACGCCGAGGTCTGGAAGCGGTAAAAAGTGAGTGGATACTAGCCTGCTCGATATTGAATTTAATGAAGTTGTTCAGATTAAAGGCCCTATCATAAGCAAGTAAAGTGGGGAACTGATCCCTTAAGGGCGGTTTTGCAATCTCCTCTGTCCTGGAAGATGTACCCCACCGCCAATGGGTATTCAGTATCCCCAAACGGCTGCGGATTTATTTTCTCTTTGACAGGAAATTGCTGGCAAAATTATCCATCTGTGCCTGGAAGGTTATCAAGGTGTATTTGAAAGCCACCGTATCTGATGAAAGTGCCGTTCCAGGTTCCAGCATTGCCGTCCAGACTTACGGTGATTTTTTAAATTTCAATCCTCATCTGCACGCCATCGTATCTGATGGGTGTTTTCTGGATAACGGTGATTTTCATATGGCACCTGGATTTTTTTTGGAAGACCTGGAAGAAATTTTTCAGTATGAAGTGCTCAAGATGCTCAAAAAAGAGGGCAAAATAACGGATGCTGTTATAGAGAATATGCTTTCATGGCGCCATTCAGGTTTCAATGTTTATATTGGGGACAGAATTTATTTCGATGACAAAGCCAGCCTCGGCAATCTTGCCCGGTACATTATCCGCGCCTGTTTTTCCCAGGAACGTATGGTCTATATACCGGCGGAAGCTTCCGATGATGGTACCGCCAAGATCGTCTATACATCGAAAGACCGGAAGCTCAGGAAGACTTTCAACGCTTTGGATTGGCTGGCCAGGCTGGTGACGCATATTCCCGGCCGATATGAGCAGACGGTCCGTTACTATGGTTATTATTCGAATAAATCAAGGGGGATGAGGAAAAAGGCGGAGACGGATGATGACATTCCTGCTGTTATTCCAAATGAGATGTCATCCATAGAATCCCGACAAAACTGGGCCAGGCTGATTCAGAAAATTTATGAAGTGGACCCGCTGATCTGTCCAAAATGCTGGGGACAGATGCACATCATTAGTTTCATCGAAGAACTTGACATCATCGAAAAAATATTGCGCCATCTTGGGCTTTGGGATATCCGTAACCATGATCCGCCGCAACCTGTCACTTCCGACTATATTCCTGATTTGGTTTACGACTTTTCCGATTCCCAAATCCCGGTAGCCGACTACTGGAACTGATTTTTTTTGAGTGTTTTGCGGGGTTTCTGGTGAGGTCTGTCCAGAATCAGCCTAAAAGATAGGTGCTATTCCTTTTTTCGGTGAATACAACCCGAGTTTTTATTAAGTTGTTTTTTATCCTCACAACTGCTTTGACACCGAAGCCCCAGCCGGTCGTAGCTGCGACCGGCTGGGGCCATATTTCGGACTCTTGATGATCTTGTCATGATTTACTATACCTTGCCAGGCAAAAAGGAAGTTCCTATCCTTTTTTCACTGCCGCCCCTTACCCCGGGACTTGAGATCTGCCCGGTAAAGGGGCAGCGCCACCGCGCGTTCACCTTTTTCACGACTGTTTCCCCCCCGCCTTAAGCAACAGGCCAGATCTGCCAGCCCTTTTCAGCGGATATTTCTCTCACGCAACGGGTAAAAATCCCCCCCTCGAACGGGACTGCCGAATTGAATGAAGGGCCCCTCACCGTGATATGAAAATTTCGCTATTCACGATATGGCTCTTATCCGGTTGTCACTCAGGGCAACATTAATAACTATTTACATTTTATAAATATCTGATTACAGGTATTCAAAACTAGAAAACATGTTTACTATAAAAAAATACTTTTTTTTCGTTGACAAATATTTTTGTAGTTTGTAAAAAAATCAAACTGAGAACATCAAAGATATAATGTAAGTCGATTAAGAAAATAGTACTAACGCTAAAAGTTTTATTTCATTGGTATAAGAAGGTCAAAAAATCATTCATGCAGTTAAAAACATCTTCTTTCATTTTCATCATGGCATCGAATTTACCATGATATCGAAAATTCTCTCATGCAAGACTATCATTAGGATCTATCCAGATCAGAGTTGAAGCAGGAAGTATCCAGATCGGAATCTACGCACACGATCGATCCGAACTGCCCAATGTAGTAAAAAAAATAATTTAATGCAGTACAGCTTTTTGCCGGGACAGTGAACGCTTTGTCATATCAACAAGGCAGATGGTTGCACTTCATTAATTAAAATTTACTGATAACTGAAAATAATTTCGGGCAGAAAAGTCTCTTAATAATTCATTATACTCCGGTGCTTGCCGGTATCAGCCAAGGTGGGTTGATTTTGTGCAAGAGCACTGGTTCACAGGTGATATGGCGGTCCATGCCACGGCCGGGCACACTCCAGAACGCTCTCCCGGCAGGACCCATTGCCAAAAAACCTGGACATATATTTGTTGGCCG
>JBAJNJ010000017.1:0-158123 GCA_036881925.1 Desulfobacter sp. | reverse complement strand
TTATTGGCGTAAAAACTATACCTGAGAGGCATTATCACCGCCATCCTTCTCTGGGGATTTTTTGTTGGTCCCCAGAGAAGGATGGCTACGCCCGTGGCAACGTCAAACTGTCCGGGAAGATCTTAACTTTTTCATATAAAGGAGAAAACAATGCGTTTTAGTATATTCATAATATTATTTATAGTTTTCTATACAACAAGTTGTTCTGCCCTTTTGCCAACTGCAAAAATAACTGCAAAAGTTGTAGATACTGAAGGGAAACCAGTAGAAGGTGTAGACACATTTGCCCGATTTTTGACAGGTACAGATGCAACTATTGTTGAGGGAAAAACAGATAAGGAGGGTTTTTTTACAGCAACAGGCAAAACTATTGGAGAATGCAATATAAATGCAAGAAAAGAAGGATATTATGGTGCAGGAGTTGGTTTTCGTGAGGTACTTAAAGATTATTCCAAGATAACGAGACAATGGCAACCCTGGAATCCAACTGGTATTATTGTGCTCAAAGACATCAGAAATCCTACTCAAATGTATGCAAAATATACCGGCTATTTAGACATTCCAATTTTAGGTAAGCCAGTTGGTTATGATTTAGAAATAGGGAGTTGGGTAACACCATATGGAAAAGGTAATAATAAAGATTTTATATTTATTTTTAAAAAAAGTGATAAAGATGCCAAGCCTGGAAGTGGGAACTGGTCAATTTCATATAAGCTTTTTTTTACTAATGAAAAAGATGGTATTCAGGAGTACTATCCAGATAAGCAAAATAGTCACAGTAGATATCCTTGGCCATACGAGGCACCAAAAGCAGGGTATCAAAACAGTATTGAAGGTTTTTCCTCAATAAAAGACGGATACGTTAAGAAAAGTTTTGATAAAAAAAGGAATTACATTTTCCGGGTTAGGACAGAACTTGATGATCAAGGAAATATTGTTGAAGCAAAATATGGTAAAATTAGAGAAGACTTTCAAATAGGTCTCAGCAGGACATCTCTTGGTGTTATCCATTATACTTATTATTACAATCCAACCGGTAACAGAAACCTTGAATATGATATAAAAAAAACATTATTCACGTTTCCAAGAAATGAATCCGGGATGATGGGGGCTGAAGTATCAAGACCGTAGCTTTTATAGCTGTCACAAATGGGATGCTACCGGGGTAAAATTCGTTTTGTGTCTGAAAATAAAAAGACTTTCAGCAAAACGCTGAAAGCCTTTAATTTTTTGATTGGCGTCCCCAAGGGGATTCGAACCCCTGTCGCCGGCGTGAAAGGCCGGTGTCCTGGACCTGGCTAGACGATGGGGACGCATCGGCTTTTCAGGAAATGGCGGGAGTGACGAGACTCGAACTCGCGGCCTCTTGCGTGACAGGCAAGCGTTCTAACCAAACTGAACTACACCCCCATCATCCTGAAAATATATGGTGCCCAGGAACAGAATTGAACTGCTGACACGGGGATTTTCAGTCCCCTGCTCTACCGACTGAGCTACCTGGGCTCACAAGACCAATTTAATTATATGATTCCCGGGGGGTTGTCAATATTTTTCGGTCAGGCGAGTGAAAAATATTGTGGGAAAAGATAGAAGATAACGGATGAGCCGGGCAGGGCTTAGCGGGCAGTTCTTTGCATCAGGCGTTGTCTTATCTTATCCCGGTTGGTTCAGGGATTGAGGTTTGTGTGCAAAAGGAGTACCCGGCCCATCCGTATTCGGTGGTATCGGAGAGTGGCGGCTTGATGTTGCCGCGCTATTCTATTTCAAATGCGCGTTCCCCGTGAAGGGCGTTGTCAAGGCCTTCCAGTTCGTGGTCCGGATCAACCCTGAGACCGCCGGTAACGGCCTTGGTGATGTACACAACGATCAGGGTGGCCACTGCTGAAAAGGCAATGGTGCCGACAACAGACAGAAGCTGGGCCATGACCTGTTTGGGGTTGCCGTAAAACAGTCCGGCTGCGCCCTCAGTTACTGTGGGGGAGGCAAAAAGGCCTGTGGCCAGGGCTCCCCAGATGCCGCACAGACCATGAATGCCGAAGGCATCCAGGGAATCGTCATATCCGAGCCGGTGTTTGAGTTTTGCCACGCCGAAATACCCGATAATGCCGGAGGCGATGCCGATGGCAAAACCGCCTGCCAGGGTAACGAAACCGGCTGCCGGCGTAATGCCGACCAATCCGGCGATAGCGCCTGAGGCCAGGCCCAGAAGGGTGGGCTTGCCGGCGACTTTCCATTCCGTAAATAACCAGGCCAGTCCGCCGGTTGCGGCAGCCGTGTTGGTAACCATGAATGCGGATGCGGCAACTCCATCGGCTGCCAGTTCACTGCCGGCATTGAAACCAAACCATCCGAACCAGAGCAGGCCTGCGCCCAGAGCTGTGAAGGTAACGGATGATGGGATCATGGCATCTTTCCCGTATCCGCGCCGTTTGCCCAGGACCAAGGCAAGGACAAGGCCGGAAACACCGGCATTGATGTGAACCACGTTGCCGCCGGCAAAATCCAGGGCCCCTATTTTATGCATCCATCCCCCACCCCAGGCCCAGTTGCAGACCGGGGCATAGACAAAAGTTACCCAGAGAACGGTAAAAACGATCCAGGAGGAAAATTTCATCCGGTCCACCACGGAACCCAGGATGATGGCCACGGATATGCAGGCAAAGGTCATCTGAAAGATGACAAAAATCAGTGTGGGGATGGTGCCGGATACGGACGCTGCGGTGATTCCGGATAAAAAGAAATGATCCAGGCTCCCGATGAAAAGGTTGCTGCTTTCCCCGAATGCCAGGGAATATCCCCAGGCGACCCAGACCACCGAGGCCAGGCAGTACGCCACCAGGGTCATGGCAATGGTGTTGAGCAGGTTTTTGTACCGGGACAGCCCTCCGTAAAACAGGGCAAGTCCGGCAGGCGTCATCATCATGACAAGTGCCGTGGACATGGTTACCCAGGCAGTGTCCCCGCTGTCAATGGTGCCTTCCCCGGCCAGGGCAAAAGGGGTTTTGAATAATAACATTCCAATGGCTGGCAAAAAATATTTCAGCATGATTTTTCCATCCTTCACAGGGTTAAAAGTTGTCTGTCATCGGTGTTGCCTCCTGGTAGATAGCAAGGGCCGTACCGTAATGTGAGTGCTTTGTGTTTTTGAGTTTGTAACGGTCTGAAATTACGTTGTTATTTTTTAAATGTGAAGTTTCTAATTCTGCCTGACTTGAAAGAGAGATGTGGCTTAAGAACAAAATTGTCTATTTTTTAGCTTTTTATAATACAAATATGTAATAAATAATATGGCTTTTGATATTTTTCCTTGGTTTGAGGTGCTGGGCGGCGGTTTGCTGCTGTTTCTTTCTGGGATTGAGTGCCCTGAATTACAATTTTGTCTGTTTTTCGGCGTGTGGGCGTTCGGCGCTGGATGGAGGGAAGGTGCTATTGGCTGCTCAGGATGGATTTGAGGCGGAGGCAGTTTTTCGGGGCCTGTCCCCGGACATGGTTGTTGAAAAAGATGCCCCCGGTTTCCGCCTCGGGCATGAGGGTGTGCCGGATGGTGTCTGCCAGTTCCCTGAGTTCGGGCTCTTCGTAACCATAGTCAAATTGTTTTTGCATGCTTCCGGAGCGCCACCCACGGCTGTTCCTGCCGTGGAGCCTCAGGTAAAAAAGGCCGGGATTGGTGACGGTGTCGATCCGGGGAAAAAGATATGGCAGATCCGGGCCGTCAACCGTGACCAGGGAAATGTGCCTGCGTTCAAGTTCGGAAAATACCCTGTCATTGGCCCAGGACGGATGGCGGAATTCCACTGCCAGGGGAAGGCCTGCCAAGGCGTTCATGAGATTGGCCAGGTACTGCCTTCGGTCCGGGGTGCGCCGGAAATACGGGGGAAGCTGGATTAATATGCTTAACAGCCGGTTCCGGGAAACCAGGGGGGCAATGCCCTGACGGAAATGTTGAACTTCCTGATGCCAGGCGGTGCTGCTGATTTCATGGGTCAGGGTCCGGGTCAGCTTGACGGCAAACCGGAAGTCATCGGGCAGTTGGCTGGCCATCCGTTCCATGACCCCGGCCCTGGGCATCTGATACCAGGTGTAGTTGAGTTCGGTCGCCCTAAAAGAGCGGGCATACCGGTGCAGCATATTGGCGGCATGGGTATCGGGAGGATAGATGCCCGCATCTACCCATTCCCCGTAAGCATACCCGCTGGTGCCCGTGAAGAGTCCTGGCAGGTCCGGTACGACCGTGCCCACAGGCTCGTCCCGGGTTGTTACGGTCACGGTGCCTGTTCCCCGGCCATGGCCTCTGCGCTCCGGACGATACCGATGACTTTGCCCTGGATGAGAATGTCGTCAAAATCATAGGTCCGGGGCTTGAACTCTGGATTTTCCGGTCTTAGTTCAATGAATCCGGGATGAAGGAAAAATCGCTTTACCGTTGCTTCTTCTCCATGGACCAGTGCAACGACAATTTCCCGGTTGTGGGCGTATTGCCGGGGGCTGCAGATGGCAATGTCCCGGTCGAGGATACCGGCGTTTTTCATGGAGTGTCCCTGGATTCTTAATGCGAAAAGATGATCGCCGGGATAAAGGCGATCGTCAACAATAATGCTGCCGTCCCACTCCTGCTGGGCATACATGGGCAGGCCGGCTGTGATCCGGCCGATAACCGGAATATGTTTCTGACGGCTGGCCTGGTCTTGCTTTCCGGTGTCGTCCAGAAGATGGATGGTCCGGCTGTAACGGCCCTGCCGCCGGATCACCCCTTTTTTTTCAAGGGTTTTCAGGGTCTGGGCAACGGCAGCGTGGCTGACGGAAAGGTCTGCAGCAGCGGTTCTCAAGCTTGGGGCCGAGCCGGTCCGGCTGATTTCGCACCGGAGATAATCCAATAATTTTTTTTGTTTTTCCGTAAGCGCAGGTGTCATGTTTTTACCTGGGAATTGTTATTTTTTGTCAATATGGCAAATTTCAAACGTAATGTAAATAATATTGTAAAGTATATGTGAAGTTTTTGGTTTTACAAAAAGGCGTAGTATGACGTGTTATGGTTAGACCATTAAATCATACATACAGGCCTTTGCATGGGCCTGTTTTCCAATGTTTGATGAGACAAAACCTGTTTTTTAATTGTTGACAACCAAAACTTTATGGGCTACAGAAAGCTACAAATAGGCTATAGAAGCGCTTTTTAAGCGATTTTCAGGGTAAATCTTAACGGATTGACGTATCGTAATGGCTGAATTGGAATTAAAAAACATCAGTGTTCGATTTGGCGGTCTCCTTGCCCTGTCCGATTTAAGTTTCACCATCGGCAATGGCCGTGTCGTGGGGCTTATCGGACCTAACGGTGCGGGAAAAACCACTGTTTTCAACGTCCTGACCGGTGTATACCAGGCATCGGAAGGGGATGTGGTCTTTGACGGCCAGAGCATTCTGGGAAAAAGACCCCATGTAATTTTTGAAAAAGGGATCGCCAGGACCTTTCAGAATATTCGCCTTTTCTCGGCGATGACGGCTGTTGAAAATGCGATGGTGGCAAGACATTGCCGGGCTGCCAAAGGTATATTCGGTTCTATTTTCCGGACCCCGTCACAGAAACGGGAAGAGGTCTGGATAAGGGAAAAAGCCATGGATGCCCTGACATTCATGGGGGTTGACGAATTTGCCGATACCGTGGCTTCCAATATGCCCTACGGCCTGCAGCGCCGCCTGGAAATTGCCCGGGCCATTGCATCGGAACCCAAGATGTTGCTTTTAGACGAGCCTGCTGCCGGAATGAATCCCTCTGAATCCTCAGAGTTAATGCATGATATTGCGCGCATAAAAGACCTTGGCATTGATGTGCTCCTGGTGGAGCACGATATGAAGGTGGTCATGGGCGTATGTGATCATATTGTTTGTGTTGATCATGGTGTGAAAATCGCTGAAGGGGATGCTGCTGAAATTCAGAACAACCCCAAGGTGATCGAGGCATACCTTGGTCAGCCTGCCAACCCATAATTTTAGGAGGAGATGATGAGAAAAAGAGTTGCTTCGATCCTGGCAATAGGCCTGATCCTGGTGCCGTTCCTTTTTGGTGCTGTTTATGCGAAAACCCTGAGAATCGGTTCCATGAGCCCCCTGACAGGCCCCTATGCCTCTGATGGTACGGATATCAAGAACGGTGCACTGACAGCCATTGAGGTGTTTGAGGAAATGGGCGGCATCCCCGGCTACGATAAAATCGAGCTGATGCCCCAGGATACGGCCTGTGATCCCAGGCAGGCGGTTGCCGCCGCCAACAAGTTGATCAACCTTGAGGTCGCGGGTGTTATCGGGGCCTATTGCTCTTCTTCCACCATTCCGGCGTCAGATGTTCTGGATGAGGAAGACATCATCATGATCACTCCGGCCTCCACAAATGAGAAGGTCACGGAGCGCGGTCTTGCCTATATGTTCCGCATGTGCGGCCGTGACGATGACCAGGCCCCTGCCGCTGCCAAGTTTATCAAGGAGCAGCTCGGTGGAAAGACCCTTTTTATCGTTGATGACAAGACCACCTATTCCCAGGGACTTGCCGACGGTGTTGCCAAAGCCGCCAAAGAAATGGGGATGACCGTTCTGGCACACGAGCATGTCAACCAGGGGGATAAGGACTTTTCAGCCGTTCTGACCATGGCCAAAAAAGCCAATGCCGATATTTTCTACATGTCTCTCCAGGGATTTTCCCCGGCAGCCATGATGACCCTCCAGGCCAAACGCCTGGGCATGAAGTCCCAGATCGTCACGCAGGATGCCATGTTCCAGCCCAGGTTCATGGATGTTGCCAAAGATGCTGCTGAAGGGGTTTACCTGACCTTTGGTTATACAGATCCCAGCACCCCCGAGTACAAAGCATTTGAAAAACGCTATGTGCCCAAATACGGCAAAATCGCCGCTTACGCCACTTATTCATACGATGCGACAACCGCCCTGCTCAAAGCCATCAAAGCTGCCGGCACCACGGATTCTGCCAAGGTAAAAGCCGAGCTGATGAAGTTGGACTTCCAGGGGGTTGCTAAAAACGTCAAGTTCAGGGAGAACGGGGATTCCGGCTCTACCTACATTGCGTTCAAGGTTGAGAACGGGAAATTCGTTCCTTATTGGGATCCTGAAAAGGGCCTGATCAAGTAACATCCCAATTTAGGGATTCACCCAAAGCCGGGGCAGGCATGCGCCTTCCCCGGCTCCTCACCAGGACACACAACTCAAGATATATACAGAATGGAATATTTTATTCAGCAGTTGATTAACGGTCTCACCCTCGGCGGCATGTATGCATTGATTGCACTGGGGTATACCATGGTATACGGCGTGATCCAGCTGATTAACTTTGCCCACGGCGAATTTTTTGCTGCGGGCGGTTATGCGGGTGCCATCGCCCTGGCGTATTTTGCCGGGATGGGATATATGGAATCCCATCCGGTCCTCTGTCTGACCGGATCATTTGTGCTTGCCATGGCCTATTGCGCCTATCTTGCCATTGGGGTGGAAAAAATCGCTTATAAACCTCTGAGAAAAGAATCCAGGCTTTCCGCCCTGCTGTCGGCCCTGGGGATGTCCATTTTCCTTTCCAATGGGATGATGCTCACCCGGGGCGTGTATGATGAAGTATACCCCAGCGAGCTTTTCCAGGGCGGGTTTGATTTCGGCATGGTCACCATATCCTATCTCCAGATCACCATTGTTTCACTGACGGCGGCTCTGTTGATCGGTCTGAATATCCTGGTCTTCAAGACAAAGATCGGCATGGCCATGCGGGCCACGGCACAGGACAAGACCATGTCAGCCTTGGTGGCCATCGGGTCCAACCGGATCATTTCCCTGACCTTTGCCATTGGTGCGGGGCTTGCTGCGGCCGCCGGCATCATGTACGGACTCTACTATGGGTCGGTAAAATATGATATGGGGTTTGTTCCGGGCATCAAGGCGTTTGCCGCCGCAGTTCTCGGCGGTATCGGCAATATCACCGGTGCCATGATCGGCGGTCTTGTGATCGGTATGGTTGAGATTTTCGGTGCCGGGTATATTTCGAGTGAGTACAAGGATGTGTTTGCATTCATCATTCTGATTGCTGTGCTTTACTTTAAACCTACTGGAATTATGGGCGAGAATATTGATGATACAAGAGTTTAAAAAAGTCTGGAAACCATATGTCGTGGGTATGCTCTGGTTGCTGGGACTGCTCTGGCCCATGCTGGGGGTCCATCCGGACGGCACCCTGAGCTTCCAGAAGACGTTTACGGTCTGGAGTTATATCCTGGCGGGCTCCTTTGTCTGCCTGGTGGTTTATGTGGTAAAGGCCAGCGGTTCGGCCGCATTCATTGCCGATCCCTTGTCCAGGGCTGCTGACCGGATGAAAACTTCTGCAAGCGCCATGCCGACCTGGGTTTGGATGGCGGCCCTGCTGGCGGCGTGTCTGGCTTATCCCCAGTTTGCTGGCCGGTACGGCACGGACGTGGCCATCAATGTAATGCTGTACATCTGCCTGGGGCTTGGACTCAACGTGGTGGTGGGTTTGGCCGGCATGCTGGACCTGGGATACATTGCCTTTTACGGGGTGGGCGCCTATACCTATGCCCTGCTCAACACGATTTACGGCATGGCGTTCTGGGTCTGCCTGCCGTTTGCCGCCGTGTTTGCCTGCATTGCCGGATGTATCGTGGGATACCCCACACTCCGGATGCGCGGTGACTATCTTGCCATCGTGACCCTGGGGTTCGGCGAAATCATCCGGATCATTCTCAACAACTGGATGGATCTGACCAACGGTCCCAACGGCATCCTCGGCATTGACCGTATCGGATGGTTCCGGTTTGTGTTTGAGAATGGGGTTACTTTTGAAACCATATGGGTGAAAAAACTCCAGTTGTTCTACTATTTTTCCCTTGCCCTGGCCATCCTGGTGGCCATTGGGGTGAACCGGCTCAATTTTTCCCGGGTGGGCCGGGCCTGGGAATCCATCCGGGAGGATGAAACCGCAGCCGGTCTCATGGGAGTGAACACCTTTATATACAAACTTCTGGCCTATGCCATGGGCGCGTTTTTCGCCGGTCTGGCCGGTGCGTTTTTTGCAGCCCGGATGAAGTTTGTTTCGCCGGAGAGTTTTACGTTTCTGGAATCTGCCATGGTGCTTTGCATGGTGGTGCTGGGCGGCATGGGATCGATCCCGGGGATCGTCCTGGGGGTTGTAGCCCTGATTGCCCTGCCTGAAGTGTTCCGCGAGTTTGAATCATACCGTATGCTGGTGTTCGGCTCCACAATGATCATCATGATGCTTTTCAGGCCGGCAGGCCTGATCCCTGCCAAACGCATGGGCCAGCGGTCCGAAGAAAAGGAGGGCTGACCCATGGGTGAACAGCCGATTCTCGAAATGAAGAACGTCCACTCCGGGTACGGGTCCATCAAGGCGCTCAAGGGGGTTTCCCTGCGCGTCATGCCCGGGGAAATCGTGGCCATGATCGGGGCCAACGGTGCCGGCAAGTCCACCACCCTGATGACCATTTGCGGGATTGTGGCCGCAACACAGGGTGAGGTCTGGTATGATGGCCGGATGATCAACAAGGTGTCTCCTGAAAAGCTACCCACCATGGGGCTTTGCCAGGTGCCTGAGGGCCGCAGGATTTTCCCCAGGCTTTCGGTGGAGGAAAACCTCATCCTGGGTGCTTTTTACCGGAATGACAAACCCCAGATCAACAGGGATATCCAGCATGCCTATGAGCTGTTTCCCATCCTGGGAGAGCGGCGCAGGCAGGAGGGGGGAACTCTGTCCGGTGGCGAACAGCAGATGCTGGCCATTGCCAGGGCCCTGATGACCAAACCCAAGGTCCTGCTCTTGGATGAACCTTCCCTGGGCCTTGCTCCCATTATCATCCAGCAGATATTTGATATTATTGCGGAGATCAACCGGGAGGACGGCACCACCATCCTTTTGGTCGAGCAGAATGCTAACCTGGCCCTTCAGGCCGCCACCCGGGGCTATGTGGTGGAAACCGGCGAGATTACCCTGGAAGACAGGGCTGATGTCCTGCTGGAAAATCCAAAGATCAGGGAAGCCTACCTGGGTGAGTAAGCAGATTTGGGGCGGCCGGGATAAGTCAATCCGTTAAACCGTGGAAGGGGCAGTACCGGAGAGGTCTCTTTTCGACAATGTAGCAGATCAGTTCCAGAGGTCCATGGATCCCCTTGAGCAGGCGGCCGCCAATGTCTCCGGTGCTTGACGGGCCGCTGATAAAGTGAATCGCGTTTGCAGGCGCCACACAGGTTTCCCAGACATCATTCATGGCATTGACAATTTCCGACTCACAGACAAGGGCGATATGACACCTGGATAAAAAGTTGATGGTGCCTGGGGTGGCGGCATTGCTGAAAAAGACAAGGGCTCCGGTCCGGGCAACACCTGCATGGGCCCGGTTGATGCCCACGGCAAATGCGCCGTTGTTTTCTCCGGGGACAACCGTTCCGATGGCAGACCAGTCTATTCCTGCCAGTGCCGGTGCCACGCAGATTTCCCCCATTCCCAGCAGATGCGGGTGATTTTTCCGGATCAGTCCGGGAATGTCTGCCGCTTCCTTTGCGCGCTCAACACGCATGCCGTTCTGCACAGCAGTGATCATAAACTGTTCGATCAGGGCGTTGCCCGAAGGCGGCTGTGCCGGTTCCATCCATGGCCGGGGGAGCTGCCCGGCTTGCCGCAGTTTTGTCGCGCCATGCAAGGCACTCAGGATTGTTTGTCTTGTTTCCATTCTTGCCTGTCTTTTTTATAAGTCTGCCATAACCGGTTAAAAGGCGTGTTTTCAGGAAGGGGAAATGCCTTGGCACCACTCCGGTCCCGGCTGAAAAAAAAAGGGTCGAATATCCCCCTGCCCGGAACCGGGATACTGCCGGTCAATGAAATACCGCGCGTGATCCAGCGGTAAAGCCCCGGAGAAGATGCCGCAAACTCCCAGGTCTTCATAACGGCCCGGTCCCGTAACGGTACTGCACCGGTTTCCCATTGATCCCACCGCAGGCCGTGGATCAGTTCTTTGAGGGGGATACCCATGGGGCAGACCTCGTTGCAGCGGCCATTCAATGAACAGGCATGGGCAAGATCGCTTGCCTTTTCCCTGCCAAGCAGGAGGGCGGACCAGACAATGCCCATGGGGCCGGGGTAAATCCAGCCGTAAGGGTGGCCGCCAATGCTGCCGTATACCGGGCAGTTGTCCATGCAGGCCCCGCACCTGACGCACCTGAGGATGGGCCAGTACCCGGACCCCAGGATTTCGGACCGGCCGTTATCCACCAGGACCACGTGGGTCCGGCCTTCATTACCGCTTGCATCCATGGGTTTCGGGCCCAGGTAAAAAGACTGGTATGCCGTGGCGTTCTGTCCTGTGGCGCTGGTGCAGAGCAGCTCCAGGAACAGGGAGGCGTCTGCCATGCGGGGAAGAACTTTTTCAATGCTGGCAAGGACAATGGTGGTTTTTGGCAGAAGTGTGGAAAGATCTCCGTTTCCCTCGTTGGTGACCAGGATATTGGCGCCGTTCTCCGCGATAAGAAAATTGGCCCCGATAATGCCGATGTCTGCGGACAGGAACCGGCCCCTTAAAATTTCCCGGGCCTCTGCAAGCAGGTCTTCAGAGGCTGCCGGATCCCTGTCCTCGGATCTCTGTTTTTTGTGGCGTTCGTAAAATAATTCCCGGATCTGGCCCTGGGTTTTGTGAATGGCAGGGCCGCTAACATGGCTGGGTGATTCGCCCCCTGCCAGTTGAAGAATATATTCGGCCAGATCTGTTTCATACCGGATAATCCCTTCCTCTTCCAGGGCCCGGGGCAAGTTGATTTCCGATCCGATCATGCTTCTGCCACAGGCTGCCGTCCTGGCACTGACGCTTCTGCAGATGGCTGTGACGATATTCCGGGCCTGATCTCCGGAGCCGGCCCAGTAGACATGGATGTCGTTTTTCCGGGCTTCGCGTTCATAGGATTCAAGATAGGCACCCAGGTTGTCAAGGGTATGGTTCTTAATCGCTTTTGCCTGCTCCCGCATGGCGTTAAACTCTTTGAGGCCGTGTACCGACGCCCGGACCGATGCACTGAATGCCCGGTTGGCACGCATGGCCTCCTGCAGTTCGGTATCATTAAGGGCTTTAAGTGCCTTTTCCCTGAATATGTCGGTGACCGGTTCCATGATTACATTCGCGGTGTTACTGCGGCTCCTTTAATGTCATTCCGGCCAGGATTTCAGCGGTATGAAAAACCTTGAGAGGGCTTTTCATTTTTCTGGCCTGACCTTCGATGTTCATGAGACACCCCAGATCTCCCCCGGCCAATGTATCTGCACCTGTGGAAAGGATGTCCTCAAGTTTATCCGCCGTCATCCTGGATGAAATTTGGGGAAACTTGGCACTGAAACTCCCGCCGAAACCGCAGCAGGTTTCCGGCGTGGCCATTTCCCTGAGGTCCAGGCCACGGACCGTGGAAAGCAATTGCCTGGGTTGTTCCTTGATGTTCAGTTCGCGAAGGCCTGTGCAGGAATCATGAAAGGTGACCACCCCGTTGTATTCCACATGAACAGGGGGAATACAGGCGATTCTGGCCAGAAAGTCGGTCAGCTCAAAACTTTTTTCAGCTAGGGCCAGGGCCCGCTCATGCCAGTGGGGATCATCTCTAAGCAGTTCCGGGTAGTGCTTTGAAAACATGGCCATACATGTGCCTGATGGTCCCACAACATAGTCAAACGGTTCAAAAACCGGGATCATTTGCCTGGCGGCCCGGGTGGCGGCCTTTCCTGCTCCGAGGCGGTATGCGGGCCTGCCGCAGCAGGTCTGGTCACGGGGGATGATCACCCTGTATCCTGCGTTTTCAAGCAGGGTGACGCATGCCACACCAACCGCCGGTCGGAATGCATCAACAAGGCAGGTGTAAAACAGGCCAACAGACGGGGCGGTAGTTTCGTTTATTTTCGGTTTGTCGTCCAACATTCAGATGTACCCCATCAGTTTCGGGATGAAAAGGGTGAAAAACGGAATATAGCTGACGATCAGCAAGACTGCTGTTTCCACGGCTACAAAAACCAGGATTTCCCGGCACAACGCTTCAAACCTGACATCGGCCAGCGGTGAGACCACAAAGAGAATCTGACCCATGGGCGGGGTGATTAACCCGATGACAAGGTTGATGATCACAATCATTCCGAAATGCAGGGGATGCATGCCGAGACCTGTGGCCACAGGCTCAAAAATCGGTACGAAGATCAGGATGGCCGGCAGCATGTCAAGGAACATTCCCGCGATAAAGAACACCAGGTTCACGGTGATGATAAATCCGATCAGCCCCAGGGGTGCGATCAGGGCGCCCAGTTTGGCGGCGGTCTGCTCAAAACTGAGCACAACCCCCATGGTTGTGGACGTACCGATGATCACCATGACAATGGCGGTGATGGCACCGGTTCGGACGAACATCCCGGGCAGGTCTGCCAGCCTGATTTCCCTGTACACGAAAAAGCCGATGATAAACGCGTAAATAACGGCGATGGACGCGGCTTCCGTGGCCGTGAAAATCCCCCCGATAATCCCGCCCAGGATGAGGAGCGGGGACACCAGGGCCAGCAAGGCATCCCAAAAAGACTGTAAAAATTCGCCCGGGGTCAACCGGATTTCCCGTTTGGGGTAGTTCCGGTGTACTGAAAGTGCGTAACAGGTCAGCATCAGGGCAACCCCCACAAGGATACCCGGCAACATGCCCGCAGCAAACAGTCCGCCTATGGACACTCCTTTGACGATCATGACGTAAATGACGACCACAAGGCTTGGCGGGATGATCGGGCCGATACAGGATGATGCGGCAGTAATGGCGGCGGCAAATGTTTTATCATACCCGTTTTTGACCATCATGGGGATCTCGACCGATCCCAGGGCAGAGGCATCGGCTGTTGCCGCACCTGTGATACCGCCGAACAGCATGCTGGCCAGGACATTGGCAATGGCAAGCCCGCCCCGGACAAACCCGACCAGGTTCACGGAAAAATTGAGCAGGCGGTCGGTCAGCCCTCCGGCAGCCATGAGTTCACCGGCCAGAATAAAAAAGGGCAGGCAGAGCAGGGGAAAACTGTCCATGCCTGCATACATTTTCTGGGGAATGATCATCAGGGGCATGTCCATATTGACCAGGGCGAGTAAACCGGAAAGCCCAATGGCCCAGGCAATGGGGATGCCGATGGTCATGCCGGTGAAAAGGACGCCGAACAGGATGGCAAGGGTCATGTGGCGTCCTCACTTTCCCCGGATGAAAGGACCTGTTTCAAAACGTCGGCAAACCGTTCGATCCCAATGAACAGCATCAGGGTGAATGCAACGGGAATGGCGCTGTACATGTAAACCATGGGAATGCCCAGGGCACCGGAACTCTGGATGACTCCCATCCGGGCATACTGGACCCCGTACCATACCGCAACCGCGAAAAATGACAGTGCGGACAGGTTGGAAACAACAATGATGCCTAATTTGAGCCTGCCTTTTGCTTTTGCCGTAAAAAACTCTATGGATGTGTGCATTCCCTGCCGGGTGGCATAGACAGCCCCCAGGCAAGTGGTCCACACCAGCAGGAGCCGTGCCACTTCCTCGGCCCAGCTCAGAGAACTGTTGAATCCGTATCTCAGTATCACCTGGACAAATACGATCAGTGTCATTGCCGGAATGATGAGCGTCATGGCGGATTTGCAAACGGATAATAAGAATGTGTTCAATATGCGCATGTGTTATCCAGTGTTACCTGTAGATCCTTTCCTCGACATCGGCAACGGCCGACAGAATTTTATCCACCCATGCATCCCCGATTTTTTTACGGGTCCACGTGATCATAGGTGCGTGCATTGCCGCTTTCCATGCGGCTTTTTCAGTTGCCGTGGGGATGTAAACCGTTACCCCTTTTCGGGCAAGGCTGTCCCCGAAAAGATGGCTGCCGTAGAGGATGATTGCCCGGTGGAATTCAGATGCCTGGTATGCGGCATTGATCACCAGCTTTTTGTCATCCCCGGACAATGTTTTCCAGAACCGTTCACTGGCCGACACCACACCGACCAGGTAAGACACCTTGTTATGGTTGATGAATTTGAGCCCCTGGTCCAGCTTGAACATCTCCACGACTGCCATGGGCGACTGCGAACCGTCCACCACGCCCTGCTGGAGCGCGGTATACAGCTCTGAAAACGGCACCGGTGTGGGGGTGGCGCCCAGCAGTTTTGTCATTGCAATGTAGTTGCTCTGGGGAGGGGTGCGTATTTTTTTGCCTTTTAAGTCGGACGGCAGCTTGAATGGTTCACCGGAAGTCATGTAATCCATGAATGTTTCCGTGCCCCAGCGGAGAATCCTGACCCCTGTTCTTTCCAGCACCAGGCCGGCCAGTTCATTCCCGAAATGACCGTTCATGACCTGGTTGGCCACGGTATGGTCCCGGAACAGATAGGGAATCTGGTATGTGTAGCATTCGGGAACGAAATTGGCCATAACACATCCCGGGTAGGCGCTCATATCGAGTGCACCGGCCTGCAGCATTTCAAACGCATCCTTATCTCCGCCCACCTGTCCGTTGGGAAGGATGACGACCCGGATTCGGCCGCCGGAATCCCGCTCCACCACCTTTTTAAACATCTGGGCCTTCATGTTGCTGGAACTGAACTGGCCGTTGGTTTTTTCCGTGTCCAGAACCAGGGGCGGATCCCATGAGGCCATTTTGATTGTGATTGGCTTGCCGGCCCGGGCGGAAGTGGTGCCCGCGATCAGGACGCATATTGCAAGAATTGCTGCAAATCCTTTTTTTTGAACCATTTGTATCGTTTCCGTATACGTGTTTGAAATCCAAATACGATCACGGGACAGAACCGGCTTTAGAGGTGTCAGCAGATGCGCCGGTCCCCGTGTATGTTATTTTTTCGACAGAAGCGCGTCCATGGCATCCAGTGACAACGCCCCTTTTCTGGTGCGTTTTTCAGATCCGGAAATTTGTTGAGTGCCGGTGTGTTTTCCACGATTTTCCCCGAATATATTCTGATACTGACCCGTACGCAACGCCTGATAGTTGATAAAGACAATTATGTCGACAAAAATGTTTTGTCAAGAGAATTTTGAGCTTCCCTGATGTCCCGTTTGCATCGTCTGCTTGCCGGATTTAAACGGATATAAGCGGCTACACGTTTCTGAATGCCCTGAGTTTTTCCTCCAGCCCGATCCTGATATGGGCAGACAAGGCCGTTTTGACTTTTTTCGCATCTCTTTGGATGATGTGCGCCACGATCTGCTTATGTTCTTCATGAATAATTCTCAGGTCGGCCTCTGTGTATCGTAACTGGGGAAACGATATTTGTATCCGGTCACAAAGGCTGTTAAAATACTCAATCATGAACCGGTTGCCGCCGAGCTTCATCAGGGTGGCGTGAATGGCCCGGTCCATTTGATTCAGCTTCCGGATGTCATTTTTACCAATGGATACAAGGTAGGTGTCGACCTGCCGGCCCAACCGGTCAATATCCCAGTTAGTAAGCTTTTTAACAGCCAAGTCAATGGCTTTGACCTCCATGGCCTCCCGGAAAACAAACAGGTCTTGAAGCTCCTCAGGCGAATAGACTTTTACAACAAATCCCTTATTCGGACGAGTTTGCAGCAGGCCCTGTTCCGCCAGCCGGAATAACGCCTGCCTCACCGGAGAGCGGCTGATACCCATCTGTTGGGCAATGTCCTTGTCAGAAACCTTGGCCCCGGGCAACAGTTGAAAACTTAATATGCGATTCCGGACATCATGGTAAGCACGGTTTGTCAGATTCCGGTTTTTCATGGCTGCAACATATGTCGACATAATTATTTTTGTCAACTGTTTTGCGGCAGTTGCACAAGAACCTTGAAAATAAGATCTGCAGATCTTATGAAGGCCGCTCCAGCATGGCGATGAGCGGGTTGTGGTCGGAAAAATTTTTGCAGTTTACCGCGTGGATGTCCTTTACCACCAATCCCCGGGTGTATACCCGGTCCAGATGGAATCCAAACCATTTTTTGACATATGTTTCATCCCGGGGCAGGGCATAATCCAGGGCCAGAGAATCCGTGAAATAATCCAGGATTTTGATCCTGGATTTCCGCCAGCAGTTGAAATCTCCGGCCACCACCAACATGCCTGCGTATCCCCTGAGCAGTTCAAACAGCCGGGCCAGCTCCCACTGGTACCAGGCCAGGGACCTGAAGTTGATGGCATGGAGATTCACCACCATCAGCGGGGTGTTGTCCTTGAACCGGTACAAGGTGATCAGGGCGTTTTTAGGAGTGAAAATCAAAGGTTCCCTGGCCTGGGTCATATGAAACTGGCTGGATTGAGGATCGGCATTGGCAGCGGTGATCACCCCGGAATAGCCAAAGGGCAGGCGGATATTGGCGGCTGCCACATAAGGAAATCCGGCAATGGACACCAGGGCGTTTGAAAACCGGGCCTCCTGGAGCAGGATGAGGTCCAGCCCGTGATCCTTTTTCCATTCCAGTATCCGGTGGATAAACCCGGGCCTTAAGTTTTCTTTATGAATGTTCCAGCAAAGCAGGCTGAACCGGTCCGGAACCACGGCATTCTCAAAAAACACAGGGGACTGGACCAGGGGAGAGGCAGGAATCAGCATGGTTATAACAGCGGGGCAAAGATGCGCATCAGGTTTTCTCCCATTCGCCGCCACCTGCCGGCAGGTGCCAGCCGGTCCGTACACCGGGTCAACAATTGCTTCATCCACGTTTCGCACTGGGCAATGGTCTGTTTGGAGTAAATAAAGCTGACCGCCTCATAGTTGAGAAACAGGCTGCGCTGGTCAAAGTTGGCAGATCCCATCATCATTCCCCGTTCATCCACCAGTATGGCCTTGGCATGGATCATCCCGCCCTGGAACCGGTGAACCTCGATGCCGTTGAGGTACAGGTCCCGCATAAAAGACGAGCGCCCCAGGTCGGCAATGAGATGGTTGGTATTGGCCGGAGTGATCAGTTTTACGTCCACGCCCCTGTGCCGGGCAATGATCAGGGCCTGGAGCAACCCCCGGTCCGGTACAAAATAAGGCGTCACGATCCAAATGCGTTCCCTGGCGGCAAATATGGCCGAGAGCAGGGCTTCGTACAGGGCATCACCGGGAATATCCGGGCCTGACGGCACCACCTGGATGCCTGTATCCCCCTGGGGTTCGGGCAATTGGTCGGGCAGATCCAGCGCGGCATCCGAGCAGTAGTTCCAGTCCCGGGTGAAAATTTCCCGGTAGTGAAAGACCGCCGGCCCTTTGACGGCAAAAAGAATATCGATCCATCTTCCTTTGCTCGGGCTCGGCCCCAGGTATTCCCTGGATATATTGATGCCGCCCGCCATAACTGTGGTATCGTCAAACAGGAAAATTTTCCGGTGATTTCTGAGGTTGACATAGTTCTGGAACGGCCGTGTCAGCAGGGGCATGTGAAAGACCACCCTGCCGCCTGCCCGGCGCAGCCTGCCCAGGGGCCACTGGAACAGGTAAAGAGGCAGGGAACCGATACAATCGATCAGCAGCCGGACATCCACCCCCTGGGATGCTTTTTGCGCCAGTGCGGCAATGATGGTTTTGGCCACCTCATCCGAACTGAGCACATAGGTGGAGATGAAGATCCGGCTCCTTGCGGAGCGGATCTGTTCCATCAGGGACTCATATGCTTTGACGCCGTCCGAATGAAATGTAAAGTCATTGCCCAGGGTGGCGCCTGCAATACCGTTGTTCCGGAGAATCAGGTCGATCCGGGTGGCATCTTCCCTGGGAATTTCGCCCCGGCGGGTCTGCATGAACCGGGATTTCCGTTTCCGGGTCAGTTTGCGGCTTCTGAAAATAAAGTACAGGGGAACCGCCACATAGGGCAGCAGAATAATGGCCAGAAGCCATGCCATCATGCTGGTGGGCTCCCTGCGCTGGTATACCATATGGCCCAGGGTGCTCAGCACCAGGATATCCACCAGGATGGTACCCAGGTGAAATAAGAGAAAGGTGATCAGGCTCTCATTCATCAGCCAGCCTTTTTGGGGGCGGTGGGGTTAAAGAGGGGTGAAGTCGAACTTCTGACCGCCGATGGATATTTCGTACATCAGCCCGCCTTTGGCATGGACAAACACTGCCATGCCCTTGTAATAGTCTATGCTTGCCTGGGTGCCGGTGGCAGGGCCTGCACTGGCACCGGCTGTACCGCCTTCCGTGCCTGCCTTGGCCTGTACGCCCGCCGTAATCGCCACAGCGGAAACAGAGGCGTCAAATTCAAAACTGCCGCCGGTAAATTCGTCATAGGCCCGCTTATCCCTGAAAAATATGACCTGGGAGAATGCCTGCCCCCCGAGCTGGAATCCCACGCTGAGCTTTGACAGGGCAACATTGCCTGACAAGGAGCCTTTTTTGTAGACCCTGCCCTTGCCAAAGGCTCCGCCCACAACAATACCACCCTTGCCCACCGTGGGAAAGACCGCATATCCGTATGCGCTGTTGAAAAACGGCCTGACCGCGTCTGATTTTTTAAATACCGCAAGGGTGTCGGCGTAACTGTCTGCATATACAGGGGATGATATGGCAGCGGCCATTGTCAGTATCAAGGCCGCAAAAAGGGGTTTCAGGGATTTCATATATCACTCCTTAAAATGGGGTTGTCGGGTTGGCTGCTGCCGGAAGGCAGCGGCTGTGTCGCGGCGATGGGTGTTCCCGGCGGGAAGGCACGGTTCACCGGCATGGCTCATAAATTTTAATATCATTTAATCCGGGTGATGAAAAGTGATTTCAGGTCTGGTACCCCTAGAGGATACAGGCCGGGAAAGGGAAAAGGCGGTGCTGCCGCCGGGAGGAGGCCCGTAAACGCTGTTGCCGTTGCGGGCCTTTTTTTCCCGGTTAAGCAGGAGCGTTGACGAGCGTTTGGGCAAAGGCAACCGCTTCTGCCTTTACCTCTTCACCCATATTGGCCGGTGTGGTGCAGCCGCCGATAAACAACTCTCCGGCAAGCACGGATTTATGGGGTTTTTGAATGCGGGAAAATGCAGTAAACGTCTCTTCCGCATTATTGGCCCGGGGACCGGCCCCTGTAACCAGGAGGGCCTGGCGCTGGCCTTCCACCAGGGAGGCGTGGTTGGGTTCATGATACCGGGTATACAGGCTGTAGGTCCGGTCAATGACCGCCTTGAGCTGAGCGCTCACCCCCCAGAAGTAAAGGGGGGAGGCAAAAACCACCGCCTGGGCACCGACCATTTTTCCCAGGATTTCGGAAATATCATCTTTTTGCACACATCCCACCTCATCGGGCCTGTCTTTGCATTTGGCGCATCCAAAACAGCCGTTGAGATTTTTGTCGCTCAGGTAAACGGATTCAACCTCATGGCCGAGGCCGGCCAAAGTCTCTTCCACCCAGCCCAGAACCCTCGCGGTGTTGCCTTTTTTCCGGGCGCTGCCCTGTAAACATAAAACTTTCATATGGTCTCCTAAAATAAATGGCATTTGAATATTCACACCCCGGTAGTCTAAATAAAAAAACAGATTTGTCAAACCCGGCTTGTCCGGGTGCCGGGTAACACCGATGATCAGGGCAGTTGGGTGAACAGGTCGGGTGCCGTAGACGGCGAGGTCTAAGGACCGGGTTCGGGAGGGTCGGGCAAGGATTCCCAGTCACGGCAGAAGCCGGCCTGGGGCGCGGGATCATAGGTCACGGTGTAGGGAGGATCCTCCGACCTGGCAATGTGTAGCGGGGTGTTGAGCAGGAGGTTTTTTTCCTGGTTGGTCATCACCGGGAACCCGTAATGGCTGTTCCGGTATTTGAGGGGGCCCCGGGTACGGGTCCGTTCCAGCACAAAAGCGATATGGCGGGTCAGGCGCTGGTGAATCATCTCTTTTCCCGCGGCAACACTGGCCTCGGCCAGGGACGCAATTACCGGGGCCAGGCCCGGGTCCCGTTCAAAACCGATGGAGTGGCGCCCCAATGCCATGGCAGCGGCCATGGTGGTTCCCGTACCCAGAAAGGGGTCAAGCACACGGTCTTCCTTGAGAGAATACATATTGATAAGCCTGGCAGCCAGTTCCATGGGAAATGCACCGCTCCGCTTCCGGTCCGCTGTGTGCCGGAGCCGCTGGCTACTGCCCTTGAGATCCGTCCATATGTCGGAAAACCACTGGTTGCGCTCCTCCCAGAACATGGCGCTTGCCTGTCTTCTGGCGCGCTCTTTCGGGGTATTGAATTTGCGCTTGCCCCCTTTTCTCAGGATAAGGATGTATTCGTGCTCAAGGGTCACATAGGCACCGGCCGGCAACATGCCCGATCCCATATACTTGTTGGGCGCATTGGTCTGCTTTCGCCATAGAATGCAGGGCAGGGCGGCAAACCCTTCGGACAGGGCAGCGTTCAGGAGCCTTGCATGATTGGCGTAAAGGGCGAACCGCTCTTTGACTGTCCGGGTGGCGTCCCCGATATTGATGCAGGCAAACCCACCGGGTTTGAGCACCCTGAAACATTCCTTCCAGACCGGGTCCAGAACCTGGTGCATGGCCTCAAACACAGCCAGGCCGTCCTGGGCCTTGAGGCAGGCATGTACTTCAGGGGAAAGATCTGAAAACAGGTCATCCCACATCTGGATCATGGGGTAGGGCGGAGAGGTGACCACCAGGTCAATGCTGTTGTCTTGTACAATATCCATGGCCCGGCAGTCTGAAATCACGGGGTGGTGGGTTGTTTCCATTTGGTCTCTCCTGTTGAATCCAGGGCTTTTCTATCATGTTTTTTTCCGCATCCGCAAGTAAATCCGGCCATGATGCCCTTTCCACCCTGCGGGTTTTGTTCGGTGTTTGTTTGGCGGACCGTCCCGGTCTTTGTTAGCGGCATCCCGTTCAAAAGCCCTGGCCCCCGGCATCCGGGGATTCCGGGCGTCTGCAAATCAATGCTTAATGTATCCGGATGGTTTATCGCGGGTTTGTGTTTGTAAAAAAACTGGACATTGGATGGATTGCCGAATATGTTCCATGTAAATATCTTCATTCTTAAAGGCAGTACACATGACAGAATCGATTTCCGATAACCGCACTCTGACTCTGGGGCATCTGGTGGATCAGGCCGGGCTTGCTTATATGGAAACAGACAGGGAACTCTGCATCCGGTATTGGAACAAAGGTGCGGAAACCATGTTCGGGTATTCTAAAGACCATGTAATGGGCCGCCATCTGGACAGTGTGATTCCCATTGAAAATCGGGTGATGTGCCGGCTGAAGGACGATGAAGGGGCCTGCCTTGCACGGCTGGAAAATAATACGCGCCATATGCAGTGCAGGATCCGGTTTACTCCGATTGTGGACGCTTCGGGCAGGAAAACAGGGGTGGCCCTGCTGGTCAAAGACCTGATTGAAACCGGCTCCCGGGACCAGGCCTGGTTCAATGCCGGGGACGGGGCCATGTCAAACATTCTCGGGTTTGCACCCATCGGGATCTTTCACGTCAGCGCAGATGGTATGCTGGCCATGGCCAACCCCGAATATGCCTGGATGATGGGGTATGAATCTCCGGACCAAATGGTGGGCCAGATCCATGATTTTGCCGGCCAGGTTTTTTATGATGGGGAAAAGGCAGAGTCATTCATGTTCCTCCTTATGGAGGCCGAGCGGGTGACCCGGTTCCGGTGCCGGTTGAAACGGCGGGACGGCACCTTTCTCTGGGCGCTCTGTTATGCCATGTTGACCCGGGATGATACCGGCAGGATGAACGGGTTCAACGGGTATGCCATAGATATCGGCGATACCATCCGTGTGGAAAACGCATTGAAAAAGGCAAACGGAGAACTCATGCGCCTCTCCCTGGTTGACGGTCTGACCCAGATTGCCAACCGCCGCCGGTTCGACGATCATTTGGCCGCATCATGGCAGCGCCACACCCGGGAGCAGAAACCCATGGCCGTGATCCTCTGCGACATTGACCATTTTAAGAAGTTTAACGACACCTACGGCCACCAGGCCGGGGACGAGTGCCTCACGCTTGTGGCCGGGGCGATTGACGCCTGTGCCAGACAGTCCGGCGGGATGGCAGCCCGTTACGGGGGGGAGGAATTCGGCATTATCCTGCCGGAAACAGGACTTTCCCGGGCAACGGCTGTGGCGGAAAAGATCCGGAAAAAAGTCCTGGCCCTGGCCATTGTTCATGAACAATCCAAAACCGCCTCCCGGGTCACCCTCAGCCTGGGCGTCACCAGTACCATACCCCGGGAAGATCTTTCGGATATGGGGTTTCTGGCACGTGCAGACAGCGCCCTTTACAATGCCAAGAACCAGGGCCGTAATCAAGTCCGGACCGTGTCCGGCTGAGTCTTGTCCCCCAAAGTATCGTTAACGTATGAAAAACCACTCCAGTTCCGAAGAAAGGGCAGCCGCATAGGTATATCCGTCAACCCCGGCCTTTTTCAGTGCCTGGGGCCGGGTGATCCGGTGTTTGACAATATGGGCGGCAAAAGCGCCCCTGGCCTGTTTGGCCCGGACCGGAATATTTTTGAGCCTCTTGTCCGTGTTTTCCCTGAACTGGATATGGATCATTTTTTGTTTCAGGGCCCGGGATGACAGCGCACTGCTGTATTCGCCGGAGGCCAGGTTGACGATATATTCCTCCGGCCCTGCCAATGCTTCAAAATACGGCACAAGCTTCTGCCGCCAGAATGTTTTCAGGCTTACGCCGCCAACATCCAGAGGGGTATTGAAGTCCAGGCGATAAGGTTTGATCCGGTCCAGGGGCCGGAGTACGCCGTAAAGTCCGGACAATATCCGCAGGTGGGCATTGCAGAACGCAAGCGCGTCCCGGTCAAATTGCCCGGGAGCCAGGGTTTTAAACGCCTCACCCCGGAAAGCAAATACCGCAGGGCCTGGATCTGCCGTGTCAAATCCCTGGATCTGGCCAAGGGTCTTCAGGGTAAGCGCATCGTTGGTTTTAAGCAGTTTTTGGAGAGCTGCTTCATCCATGGCTCCCAGAAGCCGGATCAGCCGCGCTGCATCCCCGGCAAATTCGGGTTCCTCCGGGCAAAGGCCCTGGATTGCATCCAGACCCGGAGAGGCCATGGTTTTGGTCGGTGAGAGTATCAGTTTCATGGTTGCGGCTTCGGGTTATTTTTGATGACAGGCCTTGCAACTGACCGGACCTGTTTTTTCCCCGGCCTTTTTCTTTGTCCTGTGGCATTTGACACAGGTTTTGTTCATCACCTGTTTTTTCTTAAGATCCCCGGCTTTCTTGGCAGCCTCAAGCGCACCCTGCACCTGGGCAAAATCCTTATGGCAGACCAGGCAGTCATTGATCACTGCCTGGTGAAGATGGTGGTTGAAATCCACAGGCCCGCTTTTCCCCCCGAAAAGGGTCATGGTTTCCCTGCCCGTATCCTGCCCTGAAAACCCGGGCACGGAAAGAAAAAGAATACCCGCGCCAATCACAACGCCCATCAGGCAATGCCTCATATGTGTTCCAATCATTTTTTTCGTCCTGTTGTTATTCTGGTTTGATCCGTGATGATTCAGGCCTTTTAAGACGCGGCCTGTGTCTGAAAAATTCAAATACCACAGGCATTGGGAAAAGGACAGGAAAAAGGAGATGCAGTGTCTGGGCGAAGCCCTGCCGGGTGATGTTTTCCGGGATATTTGGCCGGTGTCTAAAGCTCCTTGTCCATGGTTTACAGGCAGTGCAAAGGCTGATGTCAGATGGCAGGCAACCCCGGGCAATTGCGCCGGTCTGTAAAGATATACAACAGGGCTGTATGCCAAAGCAGGAAAAGTTACTTGGGAGGGGGCTGCACCTGCGGCAGCTTCCCGGAATGGGCTTCCCGGTGCGTTTTAAGGAAAATGCCTGCCTTCATATATGGTCCGGCAGTGAATCCAAGGAATTTAAAATCCTGTTTTGCCTTTAAAAACAAATTGTTGTCTTTGATCTGCCGCTCGTTTTAGGGCAAGTTCCACTTATACTTCCCACCTTTTTCTTTCCTTGCCCTTAAAACTCACAACATCCCTGTAAATAAAAGAGTTTCGGAAGCGCGTCCGGGGATATCGGGTCAACAATTGTTGACTTTTTAAAACCCATACCCTGAAAAAAACGTCCCGCACGTTTACCATATTTCCTTTCTTTCTCCCTTCTTTGTTTTCATTGAAACGTTTGAAACACAATACGCTGCTCAACCTGGTATCTTCAGGCCATGAACAGCAAAAACACATACAAAAAACCAGGTGGATCCGGCCTGCTCAAAGGCAAAGCGATCCATGACGCCACGGAGGCGGCATCATGTTAAACGATTTTTTAAACAATATCTGCAGCCAGGTCAGCCTGTGGTTTCCGGACCTGGCAACATGCGTGCCCTGCGGGGGACGGCTTGATGAAGATGCTCTCAAGCTTTTGGCCGGGGCCACTCCGGCTGTCTTTCTCGCACCGACCGCCACCTACAGGGCCAAACCTGCCGGTACTGGTGAGCAGGACATTCCTTTGGCGGTTACCGCTTATGTGATCACCGAAGACCGGCCCGGCCTCCCCAGGGGGGAAGCAGCCCTGAACCTGGTGCAGGAAATCATTGTCCGGCTGGAAAACCAGGTCTGGGGAATGGACGATCAAGTTCATCCGCCCGGCCCGGCCGCAGCCCTTAACCTTTATTCCGGGGGAATTGACCAGGCCGGTATTGCTGCATGGGAAGTCTCCTGGACCCAGGAAATCCGTATGGGCGAAGATATCTGGAAAACCGATCTGCCCCTGCCGTCTGAAATTTACCTGGGACAGGCCCCTGACATCGGGGCCGGACACGAGGACGACTACTTGCCCATCCGGAAGGAGGAAACCCCATGACCCCGTCCCTGGAATACCGGATGGCGGAACTGGAGCGCCTGATCCGGAACATGATCCGCATCGGTACGGTCAAAACCCTGGCAGGGTCCCGGGTGGTGGTCCAATCCGGCGACCTGGTCACAGCCCCTCTGCCCTGGGTAACCCGGCGGGCGGGAAACGACAGGGATTGGTGGGCACCGGAACCCGGGGAACAGGTCCTGCTGGTCTGCCCTTGCGGCGATCCGGCACTGGGCGTGGTCATACCGGCCATATACCGGGATGATTTCCCGGCTCCCGGGGATGGTCCCACTGTTCACCGGACCTATTACGCAGACACTGCCGTGGTGGAATACGACCGGGTCGGCCATGCATTGAGCGCCACCATCCCCGGTGCCATCAGGGCCACGGCCCCGGACATCACCTTGACCGGCCCGGTCCGGATTGACGGTACCCTCCATGTCACAGGCGCCGTGACCAGTGATACATCAATCGGTGCACCCGACATGGCGGCCAATGGCTCCATTGCCGCTCCCAGCGTACTTGCGGGCGGTGTTGAAGTCACCCAACACGACCATGCCTGTCCCCACGGGGACCGGACATCGGAATTAGGAGAATAATCATGGGTATGAATGCAGAATCCGGCAAAGACCTCACCGGCATCCGCCACCTGCGCCAGAGTATCCGGGACATTCTGGGCACCCCTGTGGGCACCCGGGTCATGCGCCGGGACTATGGCTCCGGCCTGCCGGACCTCATGGACAATCCCATGTCCCCGGACCTGAATGTGGATATTTTCGCGGCCACGGCCGAGGCCCTGGACCGGTGGGAACCCCGATTTAAACTGACCCGGGTCCAGGTGGCCCAGGCCGGTATCGGACACCTGAGCCTCGACCTGACCGGTCTTTATATGCCCGAGGGCAAACCCGTAACCATGGAAGGAATTATTGTTCAATGACCAGTGCATTCACAGCAATCGACCTGTCCCAACTGCCCGCCCCAAAGGTGGTGGAAGAGCTTTCATATGAAGAGATCCTGGCCGCCTGGAAAACGGAATTCCTGGACCGGTATCCCGCAGCAGCGGCCGAGCTGGGCCTGGAATCGGAACCTGTGGCCAAACTCCTGGAAACCGGGGCGTACCGGGAACTGATCCTGCGCCAGCGGGTCAACGACGGGGCCAGGGCCGTCATGCTGGCTTTTGCCAGTGGCGGGGATCTGGACAACCTGGCTGCCCTGACCCCGGTGGCCCGGAAAACCATTCATCCGGGAGACCCGGATGCCGTGCCCCCCACAGATCCGGTCATGGAGCCTGACGATGAATTCCGGGCAAGGGTCCAGATGGCGCCGGAAGGCTTTTCCACGGCCGGTCCGGACGGGGCTTATATCTACCATGCCTTGAGCGTTACCAGGTGCAGGGATGCTTCTGTTGCCAGCCCTCAGCCCTGCCAGGTCATGGTCACGGTCCTGGGCCGGGACGGGGACGGCACACCGGATGCAACTGTCCTGGGCCAGGTGTCGGATCTCCTGGACAACGCCTTGGTGCGTCCCCTCACAGACCAGGTCCAGGTCCAGGCCCCGGAAATCCTTACCTACACGGTATCTGCCACCCTTGAGTTTTACGACGGCCCGGACACAGGCGTGGTCCTGAACGAAGCCATGGCCCAGGCCCAGCAGTATGTCAGCGACCGCCACCGGCTGGGGGACACTGTGACCTTGTCCGGTCTTTATGCCGCCCTTCACCGGCCCGGCGTTAAAAAGGTCAATCTGGCAGAACCGGCCGCAGATATTACAGCCCAGGCCCACCAGGCCCCGTACTGCACTGATCTGTCCGTGGAGGCAGCATAATGTTGCCGCCCAACAGCACGGCCCTGGAGCAGGCCTGCGACACCACCCAGTCCATCCGGGTCCAGGGCATTGACGTGCCGGTCCGGGACCTGTGGAACCCGGACAAATGCCCGGCAGTTGTATTGCCCTGGCTGGCCTGGGCCGTGTCTGCAGATGAATGGGATCCAGGCTGGAGCGAGACCCAGCAGCGCCAGGTCATTAAAAACAGTTTGTTTGTCCACCGCCACAAAGGCACCCGTGGCGGCTTAGACACTGCCTTGGCCTCCCTGGGATTTGAGGTGGATGTGATCGAGTGGTGGGAAAAGACCCCTGCCGGTACCCCCGGCACCTTTGATCTGAATATCCTTGTACCGGCGGGCTATGCCGTGGACCAGGCTACCTATGACCAGGTGGAACAAGTGGCACTGGCCGCCAAGAACACCCGGAGCCACCTGGGCCTGATCCAGTTGACCCCGGCCGGCCTGGACCAGGCATCGACCTATTCGGCAGCCGTATTGTCCGGCATCACGACAACCGTT
Organism: Desulfobacter sp.; assembly: GCA_036881925.1. Lineage (GTDB taxonomy): Bacteria > Desulfobacterota > Desulfobacteria > Desulfobacterales > Desulfobacteraceae > Desulfobacter. Next base: position 129,952 of record JBAJNJ010000017.1, on the reverse strand, counting down.
TACCCCCTGGGCCGAATCGGCATCGGGGATGATGTTTAGAGGAAAATTATGACTGAATTCTACACACTTTGGACAGATACTGGCCTGACAAGACTCGGGGAAGCTGCCCTGGAAACCCCGTTCAATATCACCACAGCTGTATTGGGTGACGGCAACGGAGTCCCCGTGATCCCCAACAAGGGCCAGGCCACACTTGTGAACCCGGTCTGGACAGGTCCTGTGTCAAGCAAAACCCGCAGCCATTCTGACCCCGACACAATCGTGTTCGAAATTGCCATTCCGGCCGGGGACGGACCATTCACCATTCGGGAAGTGGGCCTTCAAACCAGCGATGGCCAGCTCTGCATCACGGGCAATTTCCCCGTCACGGAAAAGCCGGTGGCAGCGGATGGCTCGGTCCGAGATCTGGTACTGCGGATCCCGGTGCATTTTGAAAATGCAGATGTGGTGAACCTGACCGTGGACCCGGCAGTAGTCCTTGCCACCAAGGCTGATATGACTGCCCATGAATTGCTTCAACTGGACCCCGCCGGTACAGACGGGGAAAAGACAAAACACCTGTCCGACGCACAGGCCAAAAAATGGGAAGACCATGTACTAACTCCTCATGTGGCGCGATTTGGGGGGCAGAACCTGATTGATGATCCGGGGATGATTGGTGGCTCCTGTATCCATCATCCCGGATATGAAGGTGATTTAAACAATATTCTGAAAGCCGGAAGATGGGACTATGACGCCAGTGACCTCAACAAACCGAATGAACCTTTTGGTGTGGGGGTTGTAGATGTTTTCCACGATGAAATAGAGGGTCGGTTGACCCAAATCGTGACAAGTACGGTCAAACCTGAAATGTTCATGCGAAATTCCATTGATAGCGGTTCAAATTGGACTGACTGGGTAGAATTTGCCGAGAAAAAAGACATTGAAGATCATGCCCAAACTCCTCATATAAAACATTTTGGCGGCCAGAGCCTAGTTGATGATCCGGGAACTACCGGTGGATCTTGTGATATCCATCCGGATTATGATGGCGATTTAAACAATATAGTCAAGGCTGGATTCTGGGATTTCGAAAGATATGATTTTAATACGCCAAATTCTGATACAGCAGGAATGGTTTGGGTCGTTCATGATGCCTCTGAAGGCCGTCTGGTTCAAAATATAATCGGTACATATCTTGATATACCTGAGATGTATACAAGGAGTTCGAGTGATGGTGGTGTTACATGGAGCGAATGGGTTGAGTTTCTAAATGACAAGCAATTAGTGGAACCCGTAGAATACACGGTGGGTGCTTCCGGAGACTTTGCGACACTTTCAGCAGCTCTCGATTTTGCATTAAGAAGATACCCAAGGTTCAAGTCGTCCAAGGCGAAAGTCTCGATCAAGATTTTATCCGGAACTATCATTACAGAGCCTGTCTCCTTTAAAAATATTGACTTGTCATGGATAACCATTGACGCAGAAGACCCTGTCGTACCGGTTACGGTGAGCGGTACTTTTCTTAATTCTCAAAATGCATCACTACCATTAATGAATGTACTGTGGGATATGGCAACTTCTTCCGGGGACATAGCCGGCTTGTCATTGTCCTATAATTCATATTGCCGCTTCAATTCCGGGAAAGGCATTATTAATTCTCCGTATATTAACGTTACCGTTAACACGGGTGCAACTCTTATCGCTCCGGGCTGTAAGTTTTCCGGGGCCTCAAGAAATAATAATGTCGATGTTTATGATAGTGGAAGAGCCAAACTCTCTGGTGCTGATATGAGCCATGCAGGAGCATCAGGCTTGACTGTAAGTCACGGTGGTATCGTGCATGCAGAAGCGTCGAACTGCTCTAATGCTGCAGCGAATGGATGTACATGTGCTCACGCGGCTTTTCTTACCATTTCTCATGCTGATTGCTCAAATGTGGGCGAGAACGGAATATTTGCGTCAAACGGGGGGGTCGTAGCAGCATTTAATGTAAATGCCGGAGGTGCTGGCATTTATGGCTTTGAAGTCTTTCGCGGTGGAACTATTAGTGCCTGGGATGCCGACGGTACAACAAACATTTCCAAAAATACTTTAACGACAAATGGCATAATTTTCAAAAACAACTAGGAGTTTCAATGCTGACAGTTATCCGTAATGGAAAATTCACAGGGGTGCGATATCCGGAAGATAAAGAATCGTACCGGAGGCACCATCGGGAGCAGGGAGATCTCTGCATCTGGTTTGAAGGAGAGATCGCAGACCATCACGATGAAAATGGAAACCCGGTTTATAGAGAGGTGGCACCTGAACAGCTTATTGCTCATGCCAAGGCAGAAAAAAAGACTGCTATCCAGGAGGCAAAGAAACAGGTGCGGGACAGCGGTGTAACCGTAGATAGCATACGGTTTGACACGGATATCACGGCCCGGATCAGCTACCAGGAATTTGCCGCTAAAATTGCAGCAGACCCGGCATACACGGTCCCGGACTGGAAAGCCTCCGGCGATGTGTTCGTGGCTATGGATGCCGCTTTATACGAACGGATCTCCGCTGCCATGGAGCAACTCATGGGCCGGGTGTTTACCTGGCAGAAAGATCAGAATGCCAGGGTGGATGCGGTGAGCGATCCTGCCACCGCCATGGAAGAACTGGAACAGATCAGTACAACCTACACGGGATAATTTAAACCCATTAACTTTAAGGAGGGCATTTCATGCCAGAACAATTTTTACACGGAATCGAAATCGTAGAGGTGGATGACGGGATCAGGCCGGTACAGACGGTCAAATCCTCGGTAATCGGCTTGGTGGGAACCGCGCCGGATGCGGATGCGGCCAAATTCCCCCTGAACACCCCTGTCCTGATCCCGGGCAATCCCCGGATGGCTGAAGGGCTGGGCGCAACCGGTACGCTGAAGGCGGCCCTGGATGACATTTTTGACCAGGCATGGGCCGTGGTTGTGGTGATCCGGGTGGAAGAGGGCGTGGATGCGGCTGCCACCCTGTCCAATGTTGTGGGCAGTGCATCGCCCCTGTCCGGGGTCCATGCACTGCTGAGCGCTGAAAACGAGGTCAAGGTCACGCCCCGCATTCTCATTGCACCGGGTTTTACCAGTGACAGGCCCGGTGATGCAGCCAATCCCGTGGTTGCCGAGCTGCAGGGCATTGCCCAGCGCCTGCGGGCCGTAATCATTGCAGACGGTCCCAATACAGATATGGCAGGGGCCATTACCTACCGGGAAGACTGGGGAAGCGACCGGATTTACGTGGTGGATCCCGGGGTCAAAGTCTGGGATACGGTTGGGAATGCTGCCGTGACCCGGCCTGCATCGGCACGGGTGGCAGGACTCATGGCCCGGATGGATGCGGACCGGGGTTTCTGGTGGAGCCCGTCCAACCAGACCATCAACGGGATTGTGGGGGCGGCACGGCCCGTGGATTTCGCCATGAGTGAGACCAACTGCGAGGCCAACCTGCTCAATGAAAAAGAGGTGGCCACCATTGTCCACAGGAACGGCTACCGCCTCTGGGGCAACCGGACCTGCGCCACAGACCCTCTGTGGGCATTCCTGCCTGTCCGGCGTACGGCCGACATGATTTACGAAAGTGTTGAAGAGGCATTTCTCTGGGCCATGGACCGCCCCATGAGCGCCAACCTGATCCTGGACATCCAGGAAAGTGTTAATGCCTATCTGCGCCATCTCAAGGCAGTGGGGGCGCTCTTGGGCGGCAAATGCTGGCTGGATCCCACCCTGAACACCCAGGACCAGCTCATGGCCGGCAAGCTGTATCTGGATTTTGACATTGAACCCCCGGCACCCCTGGAGCACCTGATTTTCAGGACCCACAGGGAAAGCGGATATTACGAGGAACTGGTGGACCAGGTCCTGAAAAACAACTAAGCGCAAATTAAGGAGGGCATATGCTGCCAAAACGATTGAAAAACATGACGGCCTTTGTAGACGGCCATGGATATGCAGGACGGGTTGAAGAGGTCACACCGCCCAAACTGGCCCTGAAACTGGAAGAATACCGGGCCGCAGGCATGGACGCACCCGTGGAACTGGACATGGGCATGGAAAAGATGGAGGTCTCCCTGACCTTTACCGAATATGACGATAAATTGTTCACCCGGTTCGGCCTGGTAAACAACAGCGAAACCGGCCTCACCATCCGGGGCGTCCGCCAGAACGATACCGGCACCGACGCCATCATCATGACCATGCGGGGCATTTACAAGGAGCTGGATGCCGGTACCTGGAAACCCGGCGACAAAGGCACACTCAAGGCATCGATTTCCTGCCGGTATTACAAACTGACCATTGCGGATAAGGACCTGGTGGAAATCGACATTGAAAACATGGTCCGTAAAATCAACGGTACGGATCAGCTTGCCGAGGAGCGCAAGGCCCTGGGCCTTTAAGGAGACGACCAATGCAGAACAGAACCAGACAGTGGATTGAACGGCCCGACGACATGACCCGGCTCATCAATCTTGAATATCCTATCCCCTTGGGGGCGGACGGCGATTCCTCGGGCCTGGTGGCCCAGCTTACCATGAAGCGGCCCAAAGTCAGGGATATCCTGGAAACCTCCAGGCTTGCCGCAACCGAAGACGAGCGAAGGATCCAGGCTGTGGCCCGGATGACCGGCCAGCTTCCCAGCCTGATTGAAGAACTGTATGCCTGCGACTGGGAACGGCTTAACGACGCCTATGACGAGTTGCGCTTCCCAAAGCCCTCAGGGGTGACCTCCGGCGGATCGTTGCCATTGTCGCAAGAGGTCTAAGGCAGCCCCTGTCCGAAATACTGGAGATGGGCCTAGATGAACTGGCCCAATGGCATGCTACGGTAAAGGAAATAGAACATGACGGATAATCCGGAACAAAGAGAACATCGTCAGGCATCCGGCCTTGGAGACAGCCGGGAGCAATCCCCGAACGGCGCGGCGGGAACCGGAAACGGTTCCCGCCGGCCCGCCGGCGCTGCCGGAAACCGGGAAACCATTCGGAATGCTGCAAATTATGCGGTTGACAAAGTATCTCCGACAACCAATGGGTTTTTGAAATCCAAAGCCCAGTCCGCCTGGACAAATACAGCCAAAGAGCAGGAAATACTGTCCCGCCTGGCAATGAATTACGGGTATTCCCAGGAAGAGGTCGAAGCCCTCAGAAATAAGATTTATGATACGGCGGCCCAGGACGGTATCCGGGTGGCGCCCAGTGAGCTTTTGGCCGGGGTTGAGGCCATGATGGCCAAAAGCGGGAACAAAAAATTTACCGAGGAAAATGTTGAAAACCTCGGGATGCTGATCCAGGCCGAAGGCATCTCCGGAAAGGCTGCGGGCGAGTCCATGGGCGGACTCGGCAGTATCGGGAAAAATTCGGACCAAACCATGGATATCATGGATATCCTCCGCAGCCAGGCCAAGGCGGGAGGGAGTTCCCTCCAGGAGGCCGTCGCTTTTAATGCCCAGATGTATGGCGCCTATGAAAAAATGGGCCGGGGCGGCCCCGAGGCAACCAGGGAATTGGGAGCGGTATTCCAGGTGCTCCGGAAGGGCACCGGGGATTCAAAAACCGCATCCAAAACCCTTGATACTTTTTTTTACACCCTGAACGATTCTGACAAGCTGGAAAAGCTTAACGGCCTGGAGATAGACGGAAAGAAGCTGGACCTGTTTGAGCCGGGCAAGACCGCCGACGGCAAGCAGGTATTAAAACCCATCCATGAGTTGATGCCCGAACTGATCAAGGCGGCAGGCAAAGATAGTGACAAACTCAAGGATATCTTTGGCGCCCCGTTTGTCAAAGCCCTTGGGATGACTGGCATGAGCCAGAAAGACCATGGGAAGGAAGCCATGGCAAAGATCCATGGTGTCAAGGCCGAAGGCGGCATTGAAAAGGATTCGGCCCGGATGGCCGAAGGGTTCAACGCCTCCAAAGCCGTGATCCAGGGGGCATGGGAACGGCTTTCCGGGGATATGCTCTCCGGCACCATGAACATAAGCGCCGATGCATTGCAGGCGCTGGGCCCCCAGGGCTCGAAATACATGTTTTCCGGCCTTACCCTTGCCGGGGGTGGTTTAATGGCGGCAAGCGGCTTAAAAAAAGGGTTTGGGCTGTACAATGATATAAAGAATATCTTCAGGGGGAATACTGCCGGGGGAGGAGACGGAGCCAGCACCGGCGGGGGTGGCAGTCAGGGCGTTCAGGATGTCCGGGTAGTTAACTGGCCCGAATCCGAAGTGTTGGATGGAAGTGATAATAAAAAGCGTCGCCGGCGAAAAAAGAAGAAACGTAATACAACGCAGCGCCGCAAGCAGAAGCCCCGCAGGCAGGCACGGGGGGGAAGTAACAGGCGAAGCTCCGGGATCATGTCACGCCTGACACAAAGTAAAAGTTGGGGAGGCGCCTGGGCCAAAGGGGCACGCTTGCTCGGGAAAGTCGGCAGGATCGGGGGGCCCATTGCAGCTATCGCTGGCATCGCGGATGTGGGTATGGCATACATGAGCGGTGACCAGAAACGGATTGGCAGCGCCCTGGGGAGATCCGGGGGTGGCCTCGCCGGGGCGGCTGCCGGTGCAGCCATCGGCAGCGTGGTACCGGTTATCGGAACGGCCATCGGTGGATTGGCCGGTGGTATTCTGGGCAGTCTGTTTGGTGAAAAAGTCGGGAAAGCTGCAGGGACAATCCTTGAAAATAAACCCGCACCCCAGGCTGCCATGGTCGGCGCCGGCGCTATGGCCGGTCCCATTTCCATCAATATCCACCCCACACCAAGCCAGTCGCCCAGGGCGATTGCCGAAGAGGTGATCCGGGTAATCGAGAAGAAACGAAGCAGGAGGCTCCATGACTGAAGCCATATCAAATGAAGCACAGGTGAAAGACAAAGAACCCAAGGTGATGATGAAACTGGGCACTGCATATAGATTCAGCCTGTCCACAGCAGCGTACCAGAATCTGAAAAGAACATCCCCGTATCGATGGGCCGAGCAGGACCGGGTGGGCAGCCGGCCGACCCTCCAGTACTCCGGCCCGGGCAAGGAGACCATTGAATTGTCCGGGGATATTTATACGACTTATAAAGGCGGAATCGGGCAACTGGATGCCATGCGCAAAGAAGCCGGGACCGGCCAGCCCAAAATCCTGGTGGACGGCCTGGGCAATACCATGGGCAAATGGTGTATTGAGGAGATCCAGGAAACCCAGACCATTTTCCTGCCCAACGGCATCCCCAGGAAACAATCCTTTACCCTGCGCCTGGCCCATTATGGAGAAGATCAATGAAATACCGGACACAAAGCAACGATATGCTGGACCTGATCTGTTGGAATTATTACGGCAGCCTGAACAAAACCGTTGAAGCGGTATTTGAGGCCAATCCCGGTCTTGCAGACCATGGCCCGGTATTTGAGGCCGGCCTGATCCTGGAGTTGCCGGATCTGGCCGTTGACAGCGTGGAAACCAATCTCATAAGGTTGTGGGACTGATGACGGCGATTTACAGCATAAAGGCAAACGGCAAGGACATTACAGGCCAGGTGCAGCAGCGCCTCACCAGCCTTGAGATCTCTGACGAAACAGGATTCCGGAGTGACCGGGTCCGCATCTGCCTGGATGACCGGGACGCGGTGTTTGCGCTGCCAAAAACAGGGGCCAGGCTGGACATCCGCATGGGGTTCCGGGAACAGGACAAGACCGTTGTGGTTCACCAGGGTGTATTTTTTGTGGATGAAATCTCCTGTACTGGTCCCCCGGCCTGTCTGGTCATTGAAGGCAAGGCATCTGATATGGGCGCGGGGCTCAAGGAAAAAAAGAGCCGTGCCTGGGAGAATGTCACCCTGGCGGATATCGTGGCCACCATTGCCCGGGCTCATGGCCTTACTCCTGTGGTGGGCGAAGATCTTGGCCAGATCCGGTTTGCCCACCTGGACCAGACCGATGAATCCGATCTCCACCTCCTGACCCGCCTGGGCCTGGAGCATGATGCCGTGGCCAAACCGGTATCTTCAAAACTTGTTTTGGTCAAAAAAGGGCAGGCCCGGACCGCGTCCGGAAAACAATTGCCCATGGTCGTCCTTGATAAAAAAGACTTTGTGGCCGGCGGCTGGGACATGTATACCCGGGACCGGGAAAAATACGGATCTGTCCGGGCTTTTTTCCAGGACATTCCAGGCGGTGAAAAACAATCCGTGACCGTTGGCAAGGACGGGCCGGTCTATGTGATCCGGTCTCCGTTTGCCGACCGGGAGCGGGCGGTCCGGGCGGCTGAATCGCGCCTGGCATCGCTGATACGGGGCATCTCCACCCTCAGGGGAACCGTATCCGCCAGGAACGATCTGTTTGCCGAGGGTCTTATCCGTGTTACGGGCATCCGTTCCGGGGTCAACGGTGTTTGGCATCTGACCCGTGTGGTTACCCGGATTGACGGGACCTGCCTGACCGTGTCATTTGAGGCGACTGCACCAGATCTTTCCAATGGCTGATTGAGTTTTAAAGCAATCCAGGTGTGTTTTCAGAAGAATATTTCTCGTTGGCTGCAGATTTTCTCATCTGTAGGGTCTTTTCAAAAGATTCTGACGACACATTTACTCTAATCAACCCGGGTGCTAAAAAATTGATTCTGCTCTTCAAGCCATAGGGGAGGTGAAATGGGGCCATGAGGTATTAACGCTTTGAGGAGTTTTTTGCGATACTTATTTACGGGTTGCCCCAAGTTTGACTGGATCACCCCGGGCAGCAGCCTGGCCAGTTTGGCGTATAAAGACAACTTATTTTTCCATTGATTATGAAGAATCGGACGCTGAGATGTGAACTGGCCCCAGCCGATGGAGCCGCAGATGCCGCAATTCCCGAAACAATCCGATAACAGGATTTTTTCCATAAAGACCCGAATAGGGCCGTCAAATCCATGTAGAACATCATGTAAGCAGACAATAGCACCAGGCACCAAATGGGGTTTAAAAAGAGAGAAATCTGCCAAAGCACCCGGATAGGTATGATCACCGTCAATCCATAAAATTTTCAAAGGATTTTTCCATTCCGGAGCCAGGTGATCCGATCGCATCTGGTAAAATCGAACATTATCCTTAACATCGTATTGGGTGAGGTTATCGTAAAACATTTGTGGCAGTTCTTCTTTGACGGCATCATCCGGATCTGTCTCGCAGGACAATGATAAAGGATCACATGCGGAAATTGTATCCATACCTGCGGCAATGGCAGCTTTGGCAAGAATAATGGTAGACTTGCCTTTAAAGCTGCCTATCTCAAGAATATCCCCTTGTGCCTCTAAAAAGGGCAGAGTCGCCAGGAATTGAACTTCCCGTTTCCGAAGGTGGCCAGATAAAGATTCCCCTAAATTAAGCAATTGATCAATCTGGACCAGCATTTCACTTCTATTCATTCATAACATCCTAAAAATAAATTTTCATAACGTTTCCGCCGGTCATACCAGATTGGGAGCATAAAATATAGTCCTTCGTTATCGTCGGCCGGATTCACGACAACCTCACGATAGGGTTTGAGGCGACTGCGTCATACCTTTCCGGAAAGTGCCCCCTATTCTGGGGAATATACTGTCTCTGTTCATTTTAATTACCTGAAATTGCCTGCCGGACTTTCTGATATAAGATGCCGGACCACAACGCCTGATATCATTTTGACCGTCACCATTCACCAGGCCTTGACTTAACCGGGGCGTTTGCATACATAAAGCAGGTCGATTGAGTGCGGTTCAGATATTGAACGGATATTACGTGTGACGTCCCAAACCAAAGGAGGGGACATGAGAAAGCATCTCATACTGTTTTTGGTTTTTTTCATGGTGATGACGGCCGGGCATGCGGCGGCAAAACCCTTTACCATAAAGCTGGGCGTGGTGACCAAGCCCGGATCTGCCCAGAATATTGTGGCGGAAAAATTCAAAGCCCTGGTGGAAGAACGGTCCGGGGGAAAATACAAGGTCAGGATTTTTCATTCCGCATCCATTGGGAATGAAACGGAAATCCTCCAGCAGATCCAGATGGGCACCATCCATATGGGGGTGATCACGGACGGGCCTTTTGATACCTTTGATCCCATTGTCCGGGTGATCAATTACCCGTTTCTGTTCCGGGATCATGCCCAGGTCGACCGGGTTCTGGACGGCCCTCTTGGGAGTGAAATCCTGAAAAGCCTTGAATCTTCGGGATTCAAAGGCCTTTGTTTTTCCGAGAACGGTTTCAGGAATTTGACCAATAACCGCAGGGCTGTCAAAGGGCCGGGCCAGGTCCGGGGGCTGAAAATCCGGGTGATGTCCTCGGCCATTCACAAGGCCATCTGGCAGAGTCTGGGGGCCAATCCCACGCCCATGCCATGGCCCATTTATACGGAGCTGGAACAGGGGGTGATCGACGGCCAGGAAAATCCTTTGTGGGTGATGGAGGTGTACCGGTTTTACGAGATCCAGAAACACATGACCCTGACCCGCCATGTTTACTCCTCCCATATTGATGTGGCATCCCTGAACTGGTTTAATTCCCTGCCTGCAACTGACCGGAGCATGATTGAGACCGCCATTAAGGAAGCGGCCCAATTCCAGCGCCGGGATAACCGGGAGAAAAATGCGGGCCGCCTGGCCCTGCTCAAAGACAAGGGCATGCAGGTGGTTGAAAATCCGGATGTAGAGGCGTTCCGCAGTCAGGTGGCCGGGCTGAAGAAAATGGACCTGTATGCAGACCCGAAAGTTCAGGACCTGCTGTCCAGGATACTGGATACGGTGAAATAACCCGGGGCAGGGAGACGTACGCGTGCTGGAGGTGTTAAACAGGGTCAGTCATGGCTTGAACCGCAGGATCCGGGCCGTGGTCTGCGCCATGGGAATGGCCATGGCCCTGGTCGTGGCGGCCCAGGTATTTTGCCGGTATGTGCTGAACCATTCGCTGTTCTGGTCCGAGGAACTGGCGCGGCTGCTCCTGGTCTGGCTGACTTTTCTCGGGGCCACGGTGGCCTACTACCATAAGGCCCATCCCGGGGTGGACGGACTCTATCTGAGACTGCCGGTACGCTGGCAGAAACGGGCGGCTGTTGTTTCCCTTTTGGCAGGACTCTGTCTGTTCGGGGTGATGATTGTCAGCGGGATCAAATTTGCCTGGTTTGTAAGGCTCCAGATTACACCGGCCATGAACCTGCCCAAATGGGTGGTGATGGCCGTGGTGCCGGCGGCCGGAATGATTTTCACAGTCCATGCCCTGGCGTTCCTGGGCCAGATCCTGCGGGGCCGTGCGCAATGACCACCGAGATCCTGATCCTGACCCTGTTTTTCCTGTTCATGATCAATACGCCCATTGCGGTTGCCATTGGCGCGGCATCCCTGGCCGCAATCTTTTTCCAGGGGGAATTCTCCCTGATGATGGTGGTCCAGCGCATGGTGGGGGGGACGGATTCCTTTCATCTCATGGCCGTGCCTTTGTTCATGTATGCCGGGGCCATCATGGAAAAAGGAGGGATTTCCCAGCGGCTGATCGATTTTGCCAATGCCCTGACCGGTTGGCTGCCCGGCGGCTTGGCCGCAGTCTCCATTGTGTCGGCCATGTTTTTTGCGGGTATTTCAGGATCTGCAGCAGCAGATGCGGCAGCCGTGGGCGCCGTGTTGATCCCGGCCATGAAACGGTCGGGATACCCGTCTGATTTTTCGGCTGCAGTTCAGGCGTCGGGCGGGTCCCTGGGGGTGGTGATCCCGCCTTCCATCCCCATGATTATTTTCGGATTCCTTACCGGTGCGAGCATCAGCCGGTTGTTTGCCGCAGGCATCCTGCCCGGGCTGCTCATCGGGGTGTCCCTGATTGCGGTGTCCACCCTGGCGGCCTGGAAAAACGGGTATTCCCCGGACCGGGCTTTTTCCCTTTCCCATGTATTCAAGACCTTTAAGCGGGCTTTTCTGGCCCTTGGGGCACCGGTTATTATCCTGGGCGGAATTCTGTTCGGGGTGTTTACGGCAACGGAGTCTGCTGCCGTGGCTGTGGTCTATGCGCTGTTCGTTTCCATGGCGGTCTACAGGGAGATGGGGGTGAAAGATCTGTTTCCCGTGTTTTCCCGGGCCGGTATTACCGCGGCCGTGGTCATGTTTATCATTGCCACGGCGTCCGTGTTTTCATGGATTGCGGCCATTGAAGATATTCCGGCGGCCCTGGCCGGGGGATTGCTGGGCATTACAGACCACCCGGTCCTGCTGTTGCTGCTGATCAATCTGGTGTTGCTGGTGGCCGGCATTTTCGTGGAAACCACGGCGGCCCTGATCCTTCTGGTGCCCATGATTACGGCCATGCAGCCCGCCCTGGGCATTGACCTGATCCAGCTGGGGGTGATCGTGGTGGCCAACCTGGCCATTGGCATGCTCACCCCGCCCATGGGCATCTGCCTGATTGTTTCCGCCTCCATTTCCGGGGACCGGATCGGTGCGGTGGGCACGCGGGCCCTTCCTTTTCTTCTGGTCCTGGTCCTGGACCTTATCGTAATTACCTTTTATCCCCCACTGACCCTGTGGTTGGCAGGTCTGGTCGGGTCTTAACCCAACACGTCTTAAGGACTGAGCAGGCGTCCGAATCCTTTGCAGTCCGGCTGTTTTCCCGCCAGGGTTACGGCATGCCAGTACATGGCCTGGTTGCTGCAGACCACAGGGACGCCCAGCAGGGCTTCCAGCTTTTCAATATGATCCAATACCCTGAGATTGGTGCAGGACATAAAGATAAGATCGGTCTCTGCCCGGTCCAGGAGGCGTTGAGCCCCGTCTGCCATGGAATCGCAGGATACCCTGGTGATATCGGTGTCGTTCTGGATACCCAGGGCACCGATGGCAGGGACCTCAAACCCTTCGGCCAGAAGTTCCCGGAACAGGGGATAGTTGACATCGGTGGGATAGGGGGAAAAGACCGAGATTTTTTTGGCGTTTAAATGCCTGAACGCGGCCTTGGCAGCCGCCCAGGGGTTGGTGGCGGGAATGCCGGGCCTGTTGGCCGTGAGCAGCTCCGCGATTTTTTGGCTGCCGATGACCATGGAGGCCGAGGTGCACCCAAACACCATGACATCCATGGGCAGGCCCGTGGCAATGAGATCCGCGGCCCGGGTAATGCCGGTTGCGATGTCGTTGAGGGCGGCCCGGGTCATGACGCTGGAGTAAAAGACCCGGCTGGAAAAGACCAGGGCCGCATCTCCGGTGAGTTTTGCCAGGTCCGCTTCCAGGGAATGGTCTGTGGAGAGCTGGACCAGGCCGATATGCACCTTGTCCGGCCGGGGACTTTGGGTGTGTGCCAGGGGGATCTCCAATGCCTTGAATGCCTCAAAAGTGGTCATGGCAGCCTCCTTTACCCGATCACGGGCAGTTCCGGGGCGCACCGGTCGGACAGGTATTCGGCCCCGGTGTCGGTGATGACCAGGTTTTCCTCATGAACCATGGCCTTGCCCGGGGCATAGGTCATGCCCGGTTCCAGGGTGATGACAATGCCCGGCACAAGCACGGTGTTGTCCGTGGCCGTATTAGAGGGCCATTCCGTGAGCTGGATCCCTAAGCCGTGGCCCATCCGGCCCACGTCATTGCCCAAAGCCCCGCCCTTTTCCATGACAGACCACATGGCATTGAACAGGTCCGTGGTGGTGGCCCCGGGCCGGGCCGCGGCAAATCCCGCATCCGTGGCTCTGTACACGGTATCATAGGCCTTGCGGGTTTCGTCCGAGGGGGTGCCGAAGGCAAAGTTGCGGTCAAAATCCGAGAAATACCCGTCATACACCGCACCCGTATCAATGATCAGGACATCGCCCTTGGTCATACGCCGGTCCGTGGGGCCCATGATAATACTGTCATATCCGTCCGGTCCGGAACCTGAAATCAGGTATTTGACGGCATCCGCACCTGCCTCAAGCATGTGGATGCGCATGCGCTTGCAGATTTCCCGTTCGCTGGAGCCCACAGCGGCATGGGAGGGAATCCGCTCAAACCCCTTGGCGGCAGCCGTGCAGGCCATGCGGATCTTTTCAATTTCCGCCGGGGATTTCACCGCCCTGAGCCGGTGGATTTCCGGGGCCACATCCACAAATGCCAGGCCGGGCAGCCGGGATTTCAAGTCCTGGAAATCATTATAAGGCATCCTGAGCCGGGACTGGAGCCCCAGGGTGGCACCGATGCGGCCGTGGCGCCGGGGCAGTTCGTTGAGCAGGGCAGCCACAATGGAAATGCCGTCGTCTTCGGGATTGGGAGAGGCCCAGGTCCGGATATCGTCGATCCAGGTGCCGGCCATGCCTGTGGCCCCGATTTCCGGGATCACGGCAATGGGTTTGCCCTGGGCCGGGACAATGAGATACCAGGGCCGGGTGGGGCTTTCCCAGAACTGGGTGAAAAATCCGGTAAAGTATCTTACATTTGGCTCGGTGGTGAAAAACAAGGCGTCCAGGCGGTTCTCCGCCATCATGGCCTGGGCCCGCGATGTCCGCATTTCAAACTCCGCCGTATCAAATCCCCGCTGAGGAAAGGTCATGTGTCTGTCTCCGGGCCGGGCGGCCGGTGAATCCTGTGTCGTGACCTGCCGCCCGGTGTGGGTTTTATATGGTTAGAGGTGGGTGTTATTGCTGTGCCCTGTCACCGTTCTTATACAGAGGAAAGGCCTGGCAAAGCTCATCCACCCTGCCCCGGGCCCTGTCGATCACGGCCGGGTCTTCCGGGTGCTTGAGGATGCCGGCGATCAGGCCGGCAATGATGGCGGCTTCAGGTGCTTTCATACCTCTGGAGGTCACGGCCGGAGTGCCGATGCGGATACCGCTGGTCACAAAGGGGCTTCGTGTTTCAAAGGGGATGGAGTTCTTGTTGACGGTGATACCTGCCTGGCCCAGGAGGGCTTCGGCGTCCTTGCCCGTGATATCAAGGCGGGTAAGATCCAGGAGGATGAGGTGGTTGTCCGTGCCGCCGGAAATCATGCTGACCCCGTTCTGGGTGAACACTTCTGCCATGGCTGCGGCATTGGCCACCACATCTTTCTGGTATGCCTGGAACGCCGGGGAGAGGGCCTCTTTAAATGCCACGGCTTTGGCTGCGATCACATGCATGAGCGGGCCGCCCTGGATGCCGGGGAAAATGGAGGCATTGAGCTTGGCGCCCAGGTCGGACCGGGACAGGATCATGCCGCCCCTGGGGCCCCTGAGGGTTTTATGGGTGGTGGTGGTGACCATGTCGGCAACCGGCACGGGCGAGGGATGGAGGCCTGCAGCCACAAGCCCTGCAATATGGGCCATGTCCACCATGAGTACGGCACCCGCGGCAGTTGCCACTTCTGCGAACCGGTTAAAATCGATGATCCGGGGATAGGCGCTGGCACCGGCCACAATGACCTTTGGCCGGTGCTCTTTTGCCAGAGCAGCCATCTGGTCGTAATCAATGGTGCCTTCTTCATTTGACACTCCGTAGTGGACAAAGTTGTAGAGCTTGCCGGAAAAGTTCACCGGGCTGCCGTGGGTGAGATGCCCCCCGTGGGAGAGGTCCATGCCCAGTACCGTGTCCCCCGGGGAGATCACGGACATGAGAGCGGCCATATTGGCCTGGGACCCGGAATGGGGCTGGACATTGGCATACTCCGCATTGAACAATGCCTTTGCCCGGTCAATGGCAAGGGTCTCTGCGGCATCGGCAAAGTCACAGCCCCCGTAATACCGTTTGGCCGGGTAGCCCTCTGCGTATTTGTTGGTGAGAACACTTCCCTGGACCGCCATTACGGCGCGGCTGACGCTGTTTTCCGAAGCGATGAGTTCAATGCCGTTTCCCTGTCTGGCCGCTTCCTGGTCGAGAATGACGGCGATTTCAGGGTCTGCCTGGGCAATATCGTGTGACATGGTGGTATCCTTTGTTTTTCTGGTTGTCATTACAGGGTTATAGCAATCCCAAAAGCCTTGGGATGGTCAGGCTGATGGCCGGTATATAGGTGACAAAAAGCACGGCAATGATCAGGGCCGCAATAAAGGGGATGATCTCTTTGGTCACCCCTTCAAGGTTGACCTTGCCCACGGCGCAGCAGGTAAACAGGCAGGCTCCTAAGGGAGGCGTTGCCAGGCCGATGGTCAGGTTCAGGCACATGATGGTGCCGAAATGCAGGGGATGGACCCCGATTTGGGTTGCCAGCGGCGTAAATACGGGCCCCAGGATGATCAGGGCGGGGATGCTGTCCATGAAGCACCCCACAAAAAGAAGGATCAGGTTGATGATGAGCAGGACCAGGTATTTGTTCTGGGTCACGGACAATACAAATTCAGCGATCTGCTGGGGCACCTGTTCGGTAGTCAGCAGCCAGATGAAAATCCCGGCCGTGGACAGGACGATAAATGCGATGCCCGAAGAGCGCGTCATGCTGCACAGCATGGTATAAAGATCCCTGAGGGTGATGTTCCGGTACACGAAAAATCCGATGATCAGGGCGTAAAGAACGGCCACGGCAGCCGCTTCCGTGGGAGTGAAAATACCGCCCAGGATGCCCACAAGGATGATGATCGGCATCATCAGGGAGAGAAAAGCCTTTTTAAAATCCGTGAACAATTCGGGCAGGGTGGCCCGCCGCTCTTCCTTGGGATAGCTGCGCTTGACCGAGATCCGATGGGAAAAGGTCATGAGGGTGATGCCCATGATCAGCCCCGGGACAATGCCGGCGGCAAAAAGCCCGGCAATGGAGACCTGCATAAAGGCCCCGTAAATCACCATGACAATGGAAGGGGGGATGACCGGGCCGATGCAGGAGGAGGCGGCAGTAACGGCGGCGGCAAAGTTCTTGTCATACCCTTTCCGGGCCATGCCCGGGATGAGCATGGAACCCAGGGCGGCGGAATCTGCCACAGCAGACCCGGTGAGCCCGGCAAAAAGGATGGAGGCCAGGATATTGGCATGGGCCAGCCCCCCGCGCAGGTGGCCCACCAGGCGGGTGGAAAAATCAATGACCCGGCTGGTGATCCCGGCCCGGTTCATGATTTCCCCGGCCAGGATAAACAGCGGCATGGCCATGAGGGGAAACAGGTTGATGCTATTGAAAAACCGCATGGGAATCAGGGGAAACAGGCTGGTGTCTCCGAGCTGGAACATCAGCAGTAAAGAGGCCACCCCCAGGACATACGCCACAGGCATCCCGAAAATCAGGGCGCCGAATAAAAACAGGATGATATAAACCGACATAAAAAGGCCTTCATAAATTGGGATTGTCCGCCCGGGGTCCTGCCGGGCAGGCAGGGTTAATCCAGGTCCATGATCCTGTGGGGCGAAACCCTGCTGTTCCACATAAACAGATCAATCAGGATCTGGAGTCCAAGCTGGATCATGGTCAAAAGTCCGCCTGCGGGGATGCAGAACAGGGGATAAAACATGGTGATCCCAAGGGATGGCGCGACCTGCATCTTTGCATTGACCGCCATGTGGAACCCCTCTTTGGTCAGGATGAAAAGAAAGAGCATGACCATGATTTCATTGGCAATCTTGATGATCCGCTGGAGTTTCGTCGAAAACCGCATCACCAGGAATTCCACGCACAGATCCTCCCGGTTCCGGGTGACCACGGACATGCCGATGAGCACCATCCAGATCATGAGAAAACGGGAGGCTTCCTCGGTCCAGGCAAAGGGGTTCTGCATGGCATACCGGGCAATGACCCCGGCAATAACGATCACCACCATGCTGCCCCCGAACAGCACGCTGACAAAAAGAGAGATGCGCTCGATGAATGAGGCTGTTCTGTCAAGGAAGACAACCGGTCCGGGATACTGGTCTGGGTTTATTTTCATGGAATTTCTCCGGGTCCGACAACCTGTGTTTACAGGTTGCCGGACGCATTTCAGGGGTTAGGGCTGGACATTCAGCTTTTTCTCGGATTCCCCGACCGCTTTGACGTAATCATTGAGCAGGTCCACCCCTTCCTGGCCCAGGGTCTTGGAGATATATTCGCGCATGGGCGGAATGGTGGCCTCCTGGAAGCCCTTAAGCTCGGCCGGCGTGGGCTTGTAAATTTCCATATGTTTTTTAAGAAAGGGAAGGCCTTTTTCCTTGTCCGCATTAACCAGGGAGTTCATGCCCCTGGCAGCGGTCCTGGCCACCCGGACCGCATCCAGGACCACGTTTTTCTGGTCAATGGTCAGGGACTGGAACCACCGGTCATTGACCAGGAAAAATCCCACGGCATACATGTGGCCGGTGAGGGTCATGTGTTTTTGAACTTCCTGGAGCTTGCCCTGGACAATATATCCCACGGGATTGTGCTGGCCGTCAATGACCCCGGTCTGGAGGGAGGTGTACAGCTCGGCCCAGGAGATGGGGATGGCGGACGCGCCCATGGCCTCAAACACCTTGATATGGCTGGGCAGGGTCATGGTCCTGAACTTCAGGCCCTTGATATCGTCCACACTTTTGATTTTCTTATTGTTGTTGGTCAGATGGTAAAATCCGCTCTGGGCAAAAAAACCAAGGCTCCTGAGCCCTGTTTTCTCAAAGATAAGATCATCCACCTTCCGGCCGAACCACCCGTCCCACACATCATAGGCCACGGAATAGCTGGGGATCAGGTAGGGGATGTCAAATACTCCGTAAAGGGGGAAAAAAGAGCCCATGGATCCGGCCGTTGCCAGGTGAACCTGGACCATGCCGCCCTTGAGCATCTCCATCATCTCCCGCTCCTGTCCCAGAACGCCACCGGGAAAGAGCCGGACCTCGATCTCGCCGTTGGTGCCGGTTTCCACCAAATTCTTGAACACCACTGCCGTGGCGCCGTCCACACTCACATAGGGATCGTCGCTGCCAATGAACGCCACCTTTACGACTTTTTTGGCAAAGGCCGGGGACGAGAACAGCAGGCCAAGGCCCAGGATAAGAACCATGGCGGTGATCAGATTTTTTTTCATTGATGTGCTTTTGTACATTTTTTACTCCTTGCTTAAACGGATTATTAAATGGGTTATTAAATAAACGCTGTATTGGGTAAAAACAGGGCGATGGACGGGAACATCACCAGCAGTACGGTCACGAGCAACAATATGAGAATAAAGGGCGGGGTATGGCGGATGACCTCAAAATAGGGCCGCCGGAAGATGAGCTGGGCCGTGAAAATGTCACAGCCGAACGGCGGTGTGGCCGATCCGATGGCGGTCTGGAGGCAAACCAGGGTGCCCAGGAGCACCGGATCGATTCCCGTAGCCGCCACATAGGGTTTAAAAATCGGGCTGAGCACGTAAATGGCCACAATGGGGTCCACGAACATGCAGGCCACAAAATAGGTGATGATGACCACGGCAATGACCCGCAATGCCGTGGGATCCGTTCCCAGGACCACGGGCATGACCTGCTGGGGGATCTGGAGGAAGCTGAGCATCCAGGACAGGGCCTGGCCGCCACCCACCAGGATAAACACCACCCCGGTGATCACCCCGGTCTGGAGAAAGGCGTCATTAATCTTTGCCAGGGTCAGGCTTTTGTAGACCAGGGTCTCAAGGACCAGGGCATAGGCAACGGATGCGGCTGCCGCTTCCGTGGGGCTGAACAGGCCCGAATAAATCCCCCCGATGATGACCACGGGAAAGCCCATGACTGGCAATCCCCGGCGGATGGCCCGGAGCCGCTCCCTTGCATTTGCCCTGGGATACCGGCCGATGCCCTTGTATTTTGAATAGCCGAAGGAATACAGGGAGAACAGGGAAAATACCAGGATGCCCGGGATGATACCGGCCAGGAACAATTTGCCGATGGAGGTGGAGGTGGCCACCCCGTATACGATAAACCCGATGCTGGGCGGAATGAGATAGGCAATGTCCGAGGCGTTGATGATCAGCCCCAGGGTAAAGGGGCTGGGGTAGCCGGCCTTAAGCAGCATGGGCCGCATGGTACCGCCGATGGCCGCCACCGTGGCCTGGGTGGACCCGGAGACACCTCCGAAAACCGTGCAGCAGGCATTGGCCGTGATGGGAAGCCCCCCTGGGATATGGCCCACAAAGGATTTGACCATCTCAATGAGCCGTTCGGCGGATTTTCCCGAGGTAATGATATTGGCGGCCAGAATGAACATGGGCACGCAGACCAGTGCGGGCGGGGTCACCCCGGTCAGCACCTGCTGGACCAGCACCAGGAAGTTGAAACCAGGCATGTACACGGTAATATAGAGGATCAGGGACCCCAGGAGCACCACCATAAAAGGAAACCCGAACAATAACATGGTGATCATACTGGCGGCGAATAATGTCATTTTACATCTGCTCCTTTGGGGGTGTCCTCTGGGGTTGTCCTCTGTTTAGGCTTCTTCCTCGTATTCACTCTGCTGTTCCGGCGACATCCAGGTTTCCCTGACCGTCAGGTTCTTGATGATGGTCCGGATATACTGGATCCCGGCCATGAAAAATCCCATGGGCACAATCACGTAAAAGATCCAGTAGGGCAGTTTCAGGGCCGGGGTTTCATGGGCCTTTCTCAGGCTGTACATCAGGTAGTCGTATGAGGCGTCGGCCATGAAAAACATCACCCCGGCGCTCACCGCGGATATGATGATGATAAACACCTTTTCCATGGATGCGGGCATCATGTCCAGAAAGGCCCCCATGCGGATATGCCTTGCCCGGCGCACCCCGTAGCTCACCCCGGTAAATGTGGTGAAAATCACCAGGAACTCTGAGATTTCCTCGGCAAAATAGATGCTGGTGAAAAATTCCCGGGCAATGAAGTTGGCGATCAAAAGGGTGGTGAGCGCGCCCACACAGAAGATCAGGCTGCACACTTCAAAGGTGTTGACCAGGGTGCCGGTAAACCGGAAAATGGTTTGAAACACGGATGTTAAGGGGCGCTGGGTGTCGGGTGTCATGGCTGTGCCTGGGCTGGGGGTAAGGGATGGACTGCCGGGCCGTTTTCCCCTTTTAAAGGGCGGCCCGGCAGCGAAAACGGGCCTAGTTCATGCCCAATGCTTTTTTGGCATCGGCAATGTCCTGGAGCAGGGTTTCCCGGACCTTTCTGGCGTCCGGTCCGCCAATGGCATCGAACTTTTCATAATTTGCCCGGGCAATCCCGGCAAACTCTTCAATGGCCTCGTTATCCAGTTCGGTAAAGGTGATCTCAGGCCGTTCTTTTTTGATTTTTTCCATGTCTGTCCTGTTTCTTTCCTCAATCCACCTGGCCGAGGATATGGTGGCATCGGCCCAGAACGCCCGCATTTTGTCCTGGGCGTTTTTGGGAAGGCTGTCAAACCTGGCCTTGTTCATGGTGGGAATGCCCAGGTATGCCTCGGCATAGGTCTGGGTGAAGAAATCGGTCACCTCAAAGAACTTCATGCTGTAATCGGCGAAAATAGGATTCATCTGGGCGTCGATCAGACCCATCTGGAGTCCGCCGTACACCTCCCCGAAACTCATGGGCGTGGGGCTTGCCCCATAGGCTTTCCACTGGTCCACAAGCACTTTGGAAGACATCAGGCGCAGTTTCATCCCCTTCATGTCCGCCATGCTGTTGATGGGGGTTTTGGAGGTGATCCACATCCAGTCCTCCCAGATGATGCCAAGCGGCACCAGGTCGTTTCTACGGAACGCCTGCTCCAGAGCGGCCATGAATTTCCCGTTTTTAACGATCCATCCCAGGATTTCGGGCGCCCCCTGCCTGGGCCAGATATAGTGCAGGGCCAGGACCTGGGCTTCGGGGACAAAGGAGCTGATCCAGGCATAGTCGGTGACCACATAGTCAATCACCCCGAACTGGGCCAGCTCGTTGATATCCCGGGTGTCTCCCAGGGATCCGTAAGGAAACACGGAGATATCGATTTTGCCGTCGGACCAGTCTTTCATTTCCCTGGAAAACTTCTGGGACCATACGGTCATGAAATCACCTTCCAGATCCTCTGTGGCCAGTTTGGATTTCATTGCAGGGCCCTTGTACTCGCCGGCGGCCAATGGGCCGGTCAGGATCAGGCTGGCGGTGATCATTGCCAGTACAACTAATTTTTTCATGCCGATGTCTCCTCCTTCAAGGTTAACTGAATAAAATTAAACGGTATAAATGGCACGGGATACGGTCACGCGGGATGAAATCGCGAGGGATAAAATCCCGCGGCCGGGCAAGATGCCCGCACTACCCGATAATGCCGACCTTTTTGTTGAAATCGGTGATCAGCCGGTCGATGTCATCCACCTGGGCAAAGGTATCGTCCCAGTAGCTGTCATGGTCGTACCACTGGGCATTCAGCTCTTCCACATCCTTGCCCTGTTGTTCGATCCAGGTGTAATACTTGAGGTTGTGGATGGCTTTTCTGTCGTAGTAGGACAGCTCTTTCATATGGTCGATGCCCGTGCTTTCCAGAAGCTGGATATCCATCTGGGCGGATGTGTCCGTGTATGTGCCCCGTTCTTCGGCCAGTTCGGCCAGGCGGGAGCCGTAAAGCTGCATGGAGTCCGTGGCAACGCTGACCACATAGTCCTTTTCGGTCAGCTCGTTGTACTTGGCGAATTTGATCGCGGCCAGCATATTGCCGATCCCGGAGATACCCAAAAGATCCAGGCGGTCCACAAGATCCGGTGAAACGCCCCTGTCCGCCAGGGCCTGTTTGCCTTTTTCATCGTTGAACAGCCGCAGCAGCCGCATGGGGATTTCATCATCCACGGCAATCACGAAGTCCGTGTCCTTGCAGTCATGGACCCAGGGCACATGCTTGTCACCGATGCCCTCGATCCTGTGGCCGCCGAATCCGTTGTTGAGCAAGGTGGGGCACTGGAGGGCTTCGGCTGCCGCCAGTTTTGCGCCCGGGAATTGTTTTTTCAGGTAATAACCTGCCGCCAGAGTGCCGCCTGACCCGGAAGAGGAAATATACCCGGCAAACCGGTTACCTTTTTCAAGATGGGTATTGAGGATCTCTTCAATGGCGCTGCCCGTCACCGTATAATGCCACAAAGGGTTGCCCAGCTCGTCAAACTGGTTGAAAATCTGAAGGTCTTCGCCCGAGTTTCTCAGCTCCCAGCACTTGTCGAAGATTTCCTTGACATTGGACTCGCATCCCGGGGTGGCAATGACCTGACCTGCGATTTCGTTGAGCCATTCAAACCGTTCCTGGGACATTTCCTCGGGAAGGATGGCAATGGCGTTGCAGGCCAGGAGGGCTGAAATATAGGCACCGCCCCTGCAGTAGTTCCCGGTGGAGGGCCAGACCGCCTTGGTTTTCTGGGGGTCGAACTGGCCCGTGACAAGGCCCGGGGCCAGGCAGCCGAATGTGGCGCCCACTTTATGGGCCCCTGTGGGGAACCAGCGGCCGGACAGCATGATGATGTTGGCCCGGCAACCGGTGAGTTCCGGGGGAAGCACGATATGGTTGGCGCTGCCGAACAGCCCGCCCGTATCCTGCTGGGCGTTTTTCCAGCTGATCCGGAACAGATTGGTCGAATGCAGATCCCAAAGGCCGATATCCTTGAGCTGTTCCTTTACGGATTCGGGAATACGTCCCGGATCTTTCATCATGGCAAAGGTGGGCAGGGCAATATTTTTCTCCCTGCAAAACTGAATGTTCTTTTCCAATGTTCCGGTGTTGACGGTTAAATCAATCATTTTGTTTCCTCGTTTGGTTCACATGGGTTTCCGGGCAGGCAACGCTGCCGCGCCGGTTTTTAACTAAGGGATGCCAATCCGTTGGTATAGGTTTTCGGAATCACGGCATACATGGCTGCCGCCTCAATCATATCCTGTCTGGCCACCCGCTCGTCCGGGGTGTGGGCCTGGTTGATCCGGCCGGGCCCGAACCCGATGCAGGGGATGTTGTGCCGCCCCATAATGGCGGTTCCGTTGGTTGAAAATGCCCAGTTGCCCAGTTCCGGGGCTTTATTGAAAAGACCGGTATAGGCTTGCTTCAGGGTCTGGCAGACCTGGTGGTCCTCTGCCAGAGACCAGGCCGGGAAATCGCACGCCGTGGGATATACAAGGCCGGTGTAGGACGGGGCATTATAATGGTAAAGGCTGACCTCGGCCCGGGCGTCTTGGACTGTCGTCAGGTGCCGGATCTCATCCAGGGCCATGTCAACGGTTTCCCCCCGGGTCAGCCGCCTGTCCACGGAAATCCGACAACCGTCCGCCACGGCGCACCGGGACGGAGAGGTAAAAAAGATCTCAGACACCGTAAGGGTGCCTTTGCCCAGAACAGGGTCCTGCCTGAGACGGCCGGCAAGGGCTTCCAGCTCCGACACGATCCGGGCCATTTTAAATATGGCATTGTCCCCCTGGTCCGGGGCCGAGGCATGGGCGCTTTTACCGGCGGTCCGGATTTCGATTTCCATCCGGCCTTTCTGGCCCAGGCGGATTTTTCCGGACGAGGGTTCGGTGCAGACCACGAAGTCCGGGCGGATGCCGGATTCCTCAATGATATACCGCCAGCAGAGCCCGTCGCAGACCTCTTCCTGGACCGTGCCCGTGACCAGTAAGGTGCAGTCCCCGGCCAGGTCCATCTCTTTGATGATTTTTCCGGCATAAACCATTGCAGCCATGCCTGCAGCCTGGTCACAGGTCCCCAGGCCGTAGATAAAATCATCGTCCTGGTGTCCCGTGTACGGGTCATGGGTCCAGTTCTCAAGGTTTCCCGGCCCTACGGTGTCCACATGGGCATCCATGGCGACCAGGCGGCTTCCCGTGCCGATATACCCCAGGATGTTGCCCATGGGGTCGATGTCGATCCGGTCAAATCCAACCCGTTCCATCTCCGCGTGAATCCGCTGGATAATGCCCTTTTCATTGCGGCTTTCACTGGGAATGGCCGCCATATCCCTGAGAAATGCGGACATCTCAGGCTCATATTGGCGGGCCAGGTGCATCACCTGTTTGAAATCAACGGCCATGGGCCTCTCCGGCTTGTTTTTTGACAGTGGTTCTCAAGCGTTCCAGGCTCTTTTCCCAGTTGGAATGGATAATCTGTTCGGCCCGGCCAAGATCCTTGTTTTTTAAGGCGTCGATCAGGTCCTGGTGCTCTTTGATGGAAGATTCCGCATACGAGGTGCCTTCGAAAAAATACACCTCAAGCCTGCGGTACCGGATTTTTAAATCCTGGAGTATTTTAATCAGGTGGATATTCTCGGAGCATTCAATAAAGATATCGTGGAAGTCCGCGTCCGCCTTTGATGCGGCCACAGGGTCGTCCCGGTCAATGGCCTCTTCAAGTATGATATTGGCCTGCTCCATCCTGCGAAAGTCCGCCGCTGTCATCCGACCCATTGCTTCGGCCAGGGCCAGTTTTTCCAGGGTCCAGATAATAGGGTAGATCATTTCCGGTTCCCGGGCCGGGATTTCCGCCACCCGGGTCCACCGGTTGGCAGAAGACTCCACAAGGTCCTTGTCTTCAAGGCGGCGAATCGCCTCTCTCACCGGGGTACGGCTGACCCCCAGGTGGGCGGCCAGGTCTTTGTCCACGATTTTTTCCCCGGGCCTGAGCGTACCTTCCATAATCCAGTCCAGCAAACTGCCGTAAACTTCGTCCCGGATAGAGGGGCGATTGATCCGATTGTCTTTTGAAGGAAGAGGCATAAGTCAACACTCCTGTGGTTATGTTAAATTTATATTGGGATATTGGATGTGATATATTGGTTTTCGGATGCTGTCAAGTCTTCATTTTATTTGCACTTTTTGTTCTTTGGTTCATGTGGCGGGGTTTCGGGCGAAAAGAACCTTTGGGCGCTTGCACTGGCCTGCTCTGATTTTCGTCTGGCAATGTGTTACGTTTACTGATAAGGTGAACCTCCGAAAATGATACAGACTGGAAGGAACGTGCAGGGCCATGGATCCAATTGAACAGGCTGGAAAAATCATCGACGACACCTATATCCGGTATAAAACCATTTTTGAAAATACCGGCACCGCCACCATTCTGATTGAAGAGGACATGACCATTTCCATGGTCAACTCCGAACTGGTCCGGATCTCGGGCATTGAAAAATCGCAGATTCAGAAAAAAATGAAATTCACCGAGCTGGTTGCCGAAGCCGACCGTGAACGGGTCATGACCTACCACAGGCTGCGCCGGGAAAATTCCGGCCAGGCCCCGCGCAACTATCCCTGCCGGGTGATCGTCAGGAACGGCGATGTCCGGGAGTGCATCCTGACCGTGGCCCTGATCCGGGGCACCCGGCAGAGTGTGGCATCCATCACGGATATCTCAAAGCAAAAGCACCTGGAACGGGAGATCTCGCGAATTTCCGAAGAAGAGCGCCGGCAGATGGGGCAGGTGCTCCACGATGACCTGGGGTCCCACCTGGCCGGTGTGGAGGCCATGTCTTCCCTGTTGGCCGGCCACCTTGAAAAACAGAGTCACGGTGATGCTGCCCTGGCCCGGGAGATCCGGGAACTGGTGAACCAGGCCATCCAAAAAACCCGGAATATGGTCCGGGGCCTTGTGCCGGTGAGCCTGACGGACACAGGTCTGCTGGATGCGGTGCGCCAGCATGCCGGGGAAATGGAAAAGGCCTTTGGCCTGGATTGCCGGGTCATGGGCCGGGCCGGTGAGATTTGCTTTTCCGATACCGCCGCATTGACCCATGTCTACTACATCATCCGGGAGGCGGTGACCAATGCTGCCAGGCACGGGGATGCGGACCGCATTGAGATCCGGTTCGGGCGCGACCACGGGGACGGCCTGGTGGTTGACATCCGGGACAACGGCAAAGGCATGGCCGAAGATCCCGCTCCCGTCGGCAGCAAGGGCACCGGCCTTTTGATCATGCAGCACAGGGCCGACCTGGTCGGGGCCCGGCTGGAAATCGTCAACAATTCCTGGGGAGGGACCACTGTCCGGTGCAGAATCGGAAAAAAATATTTATCGTAGATGATCATCCGGTGTTCCGGAAGGGACTGGCCCAGCTCATCAACGAGGAGGATGACCTGGAGGTGATTGGCGAGGCCGAAAGCGTTGCCGGTGCCATTGACATGATTGCCAGGGTCCGGCCGGACCTGGCCATTGTGGATATCACCCTCAAGGACCGGTCCGGCATGGATCTGATCGAATATCTCCAGGAGCACTCCCCGGGCATGCCCATCCTGGTGATTTCCATGCATGACGAATCCCTGTATGCGGAGCGGGTGCTCAGGGCCGGGGCCCTGGGATACATCACCAAGCAGGAAATGACCTCGGATGTGGTCTCTGCGGTTCGCCAGGTTCTCTGGGGCAAGCGGTATCTTTCCGCCAAAATGGTGGACGCCCTCCTGGGCAAGATGGTGGCCGGCACCCCTGGCGAGGGCGACAACCCCATTGATATCCTTTCCAATCGTGAACTTGAAGTGTTCCAGCTTATCGGCCAGGGATTCAAACGAAGTGAAATCGCCGGCATGCTCAGTCTGAGCGTGAAAACCATTGGCACCTACCATGAAAGCATCAAGAAGAAAATGCTCCTCAAATCTGCAGCCGAGCTTATGAAGTACGCTGTTACCTGGGTCCAGACCCATCAGTAAACTCCTTTTTTCCCTCCGCTCACAGTCTCCTGGATACATCTAGGTGTTTTACCTATGCAAAGACCGGCGTTTTGACCGCCCGAAAAACAGTCCTTTATCGATTGTATATATTTTCAACCTCTTATAGAACAAATGCGTTGTGTGTTAGAAGATGGTTAACGCTATGGCAGATGACAAAAAGATGTTCCGAAAAGAGCGGCAACGGGAATACAGGTCCGGTAACGCATGCCGGAGACGCAAGCGTCATTTGCTGTGCAGCCACTGTAGTTAAAAATCGAATCGGACGGAATTTTGAGAGCAGCTATAAAATAAACATCGGGTCGCGTCATGACACCTGGGAAAGGAATGACAGTGATGGCAGCAACACAGGCGGAGTTCATTAATCATGTTGAAGTTTGTGTGGATCGTATTCTTGACACCGTGGGGAGAAAAATCGTATTCGGCATTCCCCTGGCACTCGGCAAACCCAATCATCTGGCAAACGCCCTGTATCTAAGGGCGAAAAATAATCCGGCCATTGACCTGACCATTATCACGGCCCTTTCCCTTGAAAAACCATCTGCCTCGTCCACCCTTGAAGCCCGGCTCCTGGACCCCATTGTAAAGCGTATTTGGGACGGATTTGTGGAATTCGAGTACATGAAAGACCTGCGAAAGAACCAGTTGCCGCCCAATGTCCGGATTTCCGAGTTTTTCACCAAGGCGGGCGGCTACCTCAACTCCCCGTATGCCCAGCAGAACTATATCTCAACCAATTACACCCATGCGGTCCGGGACCTCATTGACAACGGCCTGAACGTTATCGGCAATATGATCGCCCCCCATCCTGACGGCAACAGGAACCTGGTGTCCATGAGCTGCAACCCGGACCTCACGGTTGAGGGATTCGCCAAAATGATAGAGGTGCGGAAACAGGGCCGCAAAACAATGATCATCGGCCAGATGAACGCCAACCTGCCCTATATGTACGGGGATGCGGTCATGGAATCATCCGTGTATGATATCATCCTGGACGATCCCAAGTACGATTTCCCCTTGTTCTCCGTGCCAAAGGCCTCTGTGGCACCGGCAGACCATATGATCGGCCTGAACGTCTCCACCCTGATCCGGGACAACGGCACCCTCCAGATCGGTATCGGATCCCTGGGAGATGCCATCGCTTCAAGCATGATCATGCGCCACCATCAAAATGACGCCTATTGCGCCGCCCTGAACACCTTCAACATCCCGGGCCGCTACAGCGATCTGGTCCGGCGGATCGGCGGCACCGGCAGTTTTGAAAAAGGGGTGTACGGGGCCACGGAAATGCTGGTGGATGTTTTTGTCCAGCTTTACAAAAACGGGATTCTCAAACGGAAGGTCTACGACAATGCCGGGATTCAGGAACTGGTCAATGCAGGCGCCCTGGACAACGCCGTTCCCCCGGATATCCTGGATATCCTGGTGCGCCGGAAAGTCATTTCCGAACGGTTGACCAAGGCGGATTTCCGCCTGCTCATGAAATACGGGATCATTGACGGGCCATTTGAATATATGGACGGCAGGATCATCCATAACGGGACCGGGCTTGCAGCGGACCTGAGAAACAAAACCACCCGGGAAATCCTGGAAAGCCATTTGGGCAAACACCTTAAAGAAGGCGTGGTCTGCCACGGGGCCTTTTTTATCGGGCCCAAGGGATTTTACAAAGCCCTTAACAACATGTCCGAGCAGGAGAGAAAGCTGTTCTCTATGACCGGGGTGGATTATGTGAACCAGCTTTACGGGGATGAGCACCTCAAATCCCTCCAGCGGCAACACGGCCGCTTTGTCAATGCCGGCATGATGGTCACCCTGCTTGGTGCCGTGGTTTCCGACGGCCTGGAAAGCGGGAATATCGTTTCCGGGGTGGGCGGCCAGTATAACTTTGTCTCCATGGCCCATGCCCTCGATGACGGCCGGCTCATCATGATGATCCGGAGCACGAAAAAATCCAAGGGGAAGTTGTCGTCCAATATTGTTTTCAACTACGGCCATACCACCATTCCCAGGCATCTAAGGGATATTGTGGTCACGGAATACGGGATTGCAGACCTGCGGGGCAAATGTGACCAGGAAGTCATTGCCGAGATGCTTAATGTGGCGGATTCCAGGTTCCAGGACGAGCTGCTGGACCAGGCCAAAAAAGCCGGAAAGATCGCACCGGACTATGAAATCCCGGCTGCATACCGGAACAATACCCCGGAATACCTCAACAGCCGCATGGCTCCGCTCCGGGAGCAGGGCTTTTTCAAGGATTTTCCCTTTGGCACCGACTACACCCGGGAAGAGGTCACCCTGGCCCGGGCCCTCAAAGGCCTCAAAGAAAAGGTCGCCACCCGTAAATACCGGACTGTGGCCGGTATTGTCCGCCATTTTTTCACCCGCCCGCCCGCAGCACTCCAGCCTCTGCTGCACCGGATGAAGCTCGACCTTCCCGGGTGCCTGAAAGAGCGGGCCCTCAGGGCGGCCGTGGTTTACGCCCTGCGGGAAAACGGCTGACACAGCCGGGCACAGGAACGGTTTTAAAAAGACCTGCCCGGGGCATGGACATGCCCCGGGCAGGAAGATATTCCGGGCTCATTTTTGCGCAACACAGAAGGTTACATCTTCTGACCGGTACAGGTCGCTGTCCGGCAGGATGCCGTCCCGGCAGTCCACCCGGCCAAACCCGTGATCAATGACCAGGGCCTCAAGTTCCCCGTGGGAAAAGACGCGGGTATAAAACCGGTACACAGAGACTCCCGTAAGATTATCTTCTGTGGAATCCTCCACCACAATATGCTGGTCCAGAAACACATTCCGGGACGGGTAATCAAACCAGCTGCTCAGGACCAGGTGGGGGTGGGGTCGCCAGAACCCCGCATCAAACGCCTCCCATGATGCGGCCCGGGAATTCTTGCAAACCCAGCCTGTATTCATCACATCAAAGATAAAGACACCGCCTGGTACCAGGGCCTTGTGGATATTTTCCAGCATCCGGCATTGCGCCTCAGGCGTCAGCACACCGAAATCCGTAAAAATCATCATGACCAGGTCATATTGGTTTTCATGGTCAAGGCAAAGATAATCCTGTTCCAGATAGCGGATATCCAGCCCTTTTTCCCTGGCTGTGTCTTTTGCATGGGCAATGGCGGTGGCGGAAAAATCCATACCCGTAACCTGGTGGCCCCTGGATGCCAGCCGCTTCGTATAAAGTCCCGGGCCGCAGCCCAGGTCCAGGATCTTCAGGGGCCTGTCCGGCAGGCGGTCCAGTATCCAGGAGATGGTTTTCTCTATGGCGGATATCCTACGGCTGGCAAGATCCGTATCCTGGCTCAGGTGGGTCTGCAGCAATTGTTTTGAAATATGGGCATCCGTCCACATCATGGCTGTTCCCGGGGTATACACCAAGGGTTTTTGGCTGGCAGCGACAAGATCTTTCATTTTCATCATTCACCTCTATTCTGGGATTTCCTGTTGATCCGGCCAAAAGTACAGGCGGCACGGAACAGGAAGTCGTATTGTTCAAATTAAAATAACGCGGATGGAACTCCCGCAGGTTGACACAGGACGGCCCTTGCCTGTTTTACAAGGCCCGGGACCCGTGGTGCGGGGGTGTTGAAAAAGGATATAGTGAATTACAAGGTGTTCATGACTGACCGTATAGTATACACGGGCCCCGGGGTCAATAGTTTTACGGGAGGTGGTATGGGCCGACAGGGCAAATATCGCGAACTATCCGCCCATACCGCCCATATCCAGCCTGGAGGCGAAAAAATCCCTGTACTCGTCCTGCCTGTGGCTGACGTAGAGAATGGTGCTCAGGTTTTCCCGGGCCACCTGGGAAAGAAAGTCAAGAACTGCCTCCCGGTTGGCCTTGTCCAGGCCCTGGGTGGGTTCGTCCAGGATGAGCAGGGGCGGCAGTTTGATCAGAGACCTGGCAATCAGGGCCAGGCGCTGGTCTGCATAGGAGAGTTGTCTGAATGGGGTCCGGGCATCCCGGGCCAGATTGATGCGGTCCAGCCATGCCATTGCCGTTTCCCGGTCTGCGGCGCTGGGGGCGGTGTACAGGCCGATGGAATCGAAAAGACCTGACAACACGCAGTCCAGGGTGCTGCCCGGCACAATGTAGTTCCTGTGAAGATCCGGGCTGACAATCCCCATGTTCTGCTTCAAATCCCAGATGGATTCGCCAGTGCCCCGGCGGATGCCGAAAAGCCAGAGCCTGTTTTGGTAACAGGCCGGATGATCCCCGGTGATTACGCTGAGCAGGGTGGACTTGCCGCAGCCGTTGGGGCCGGTGACCAGGGTGTGGTCGCCGGTATGCATGGTAAGGCTGACGGATGTGAAAACCAATGTGTCGCCATACCCGGCACTGCCGTTTTCCAGGCGGACCAGCTCCCGGACACTGGGAGGGGTTGCCGGGCTGGCTGCCAGGTCTTCCGGAGAAACATTAAAGTCGGAAGGGCTGCCCGGTATCTGCCCCATATCTTTTAACACCGTTTCCCTGGTGCCGGACAAGACCATGCGCCCCTGGTCAAGAACGCCCACATGGGTGGCCCAGGCCGGGATGTCCTCGGGATTGTTCACTGTGACCAGTATCTGGATGCCCCTTTCATGGCACAGGGCAAGGCTCCTGTCCAGTTCCCGGCATCCCCGGGTGTCCAGCCCTTCGTAAGGGGCCTGGATGAGAAGACCCTGTTTCCCTTGGGTGATCTGTGCCAGGAGCAGCAATTTCCTTGACTGGCCTGTTGACAACTGGCGGTATCCAAGATCCAGTGCCTTGTCCAGGTCAAATGCCCGGATCAGGTCCTCATGGGCTTCCGGGGCATTCAGGAACTGCCGGGCAGAGGTACCCGGATCAATCCGGTCCAGAAAATCCGAATCATCTTTTTTCAGCTCGTCTTCAAACCGGGCCTGCTGGGCCGCAAATGACATCACGCCGAAGCGTTCTGCAGGCTGGACCACACCGGCATCATTGCCGGGAGAGCGTTCTCCGGACAGCAGGGCAAACATCCGGTCAATACCGGACCGGTTGGCGCCCAAAAGGCACCAGGCCTGGCCCGGAAGCGTTTCAAACGCGTCAATACAAAGGGCTTGGGATCTGTAGTTTTTTATCTTCATGCCGGGCATTGAACCAGTTTCTGTTGATCCGGGCAAGGGAAAATAAACCGGGTAAAACCGGTGCTGCTTGTAATCCTCCATGTTAAAGTTTGATACGCTGTCTTGACCCGGATACCTGCAAATGCGATGATACCGGGAACCGCAACCCTTTTAACCCGGTGGAGCTGAAAATGACGGGGGACAACCCACCCAAAAAGATTTATGTGGATGTGGATGATGTGGTATCAAAAACTACGGAAACCTACACCCGGGTCATTGAACAGGAGTTCGGCAGGCGTGTCTCTTTCGATGCCCTGACCACCTTTGACCTCATGGCATCTTTCCAGTTGACGGACAATGAGTTCCACTATTTTTTCGACCTGGTGCACCAGCCCGATCATCTCCTGGGGTTCTTCCCGGTGGAGGGGGCGGTTGACGCCCTTGCCGCCTGGTCGGCCAGAGGGCATTGCATCGAGATTGTCACGGGTCGTCCCACCTCGGCCAGGGATGCCACACTGGAATGGCTGGACAACCACGGGGTGCCGTATGACGATTTCATCATGGTGGACAAGTACAACCGGCCGGGTAATGATCCTGCCATTGCCGTATCAAAATCAGACCTTGCAGCACGGCCTTATGACCTTGCAGTGGAAGATTCCGGTGAGATGGCCTTGTTCCTGGCCAGGGAAATGGGGGTGACCACGGCGTTGAAAAACAGGCCCTGGAACCGGTCATGCCCGGAACATGAGCGGGTTGTGCGCTGCGATTCCTGGACTGAAATCCGTGCCATGGCGGAATGATCCGTCGGCAATATCCCACAGATAACGCTTATAGATGACGATTTATAGATAATAACCTCTACAGATAGTGCTCTGCCGGTTTAACCGGCCAGCCTCACAAGGGACCAGGTCCCGAATCCCAGGAGCACCACACCGGCTGCCCGGCTGATATACGACAGGATATCCGGGCCGAGCCGGTGCTTGAGCCTGCCGGTGCCAAAGGCAAGAAAAACCCACCAGATTGCAGATCCTGAAAACACGCCCAATACCAGCATGGCTGCGGCCAGGTAGTTTTTTCCGGCCATGCCCAGGCCCAGGCCGGCAAAAATGGCGGTGAACGCCATAATGGTCATGGGATTGGTCAGGGTCAGGAAGAACGCGGAAAAAAAGGCGGACGGCAGGTTGGTAAACCGTTCCTGGGCCATCCCGGGTGCCTGGGCCTGGGATTTGAACAGCATCCCCAAGCCCATGGCGCACAGCACCAGGCTGCCCGCCAAAAGGATGGGGGTGTTCCATGCCAGTAGTATCCCGGACACAAAGGTGATGCCGAATCCGGCCATGCATCCGTAAACCGCATCTGCCGTTGCAGCGCCAAGTCCTGTTGCCAGGCCGGCAGAAGGGCCGTGCTTAAGGCTTCTGTGAATAGTCAGCACCCCGATGGGGCCGACCGGCGCAGCAATGGAAAACCCGACAGCAATTCCCTTGATAAAATAATGGATCTCCATGTATAGTCCCTTTCATTCCGGTCTGTGTTTCAGTTACGGCCCAGAATACAGGTTTCTCCCAATATGTGTACATGGGAGATGAACGGTTTTTAACGGAAAAACCTTAAATAAAAAAGGCCGGGCACCCCATGTCCCTTAAATCCGACAAGCTGCTGGACAGCATCGGCAAAAAAATCATCCGTACACTGGCGGATGATGCGCGCATCTCCTACAGTGCGCTGGGCCGTATCGTGGGATTGTCCACCCCGGCCGTGACCGAACGGGTGAAAAAACTCGAAGAGGCCGGTATCATCCGGGGATATCATGCCCGGGTCCGGCTGCCGGAAGATACACCCGGGATCACGGCGTTTATCGAACTGGATGCACCGGCTCTCCAGTACGACCGGGTCAGGAAAACCGCTGCCCGGGACAGCCGGGTCCTGGAATGCCATCATGTCAGCGGCCAGACCGCGTTTCTCCTGAAAGTCAGGGCCGGGTCCGTGGCTGAACTGGAGGCGGTGGTGTCCGGGTTCAGCCCGTTTGGCACCACCCGGACCAGCATTGTCCTGTCCACATCCAAAGAAGAGGAGTCCTGTAGCGGTCCTGTATAATCCTGTATGGGCCGGACGAATCCGGGTTGATTTTTCAGGGACCGGATTTATATTTCCCGTAACGCCCGAAAAATAAAACAATATCGGGCATATGTTATTTATTTGAAGGGGTATATTATGGGCAATCATTTTAAATCCGGCGTGCTGCTTGTTGCCATGACCGGGTTGTTTCTTTTTCTTGGATTTTTGCTGGGCGGCCAGGGCGGCATGTTCATCGCCCTTATTTTTGCCGGGGTGATGAATCTGGGCAGTTACTGGTACTCCCATAAAATCGTGCTGAAAATGTACAAGGCACAGCCCCTGGAACGAAGCCAGGCACCCGGACTTTTTGACACCGTGGCGCAACTGGCCCGCCAGGCAGGCCTGCCCATGCCCCAGGTCTACCTGATTCCCGATGATGCGCCCAATGCATTTGCCACGGGACGGAATCCCGAGCATGCCGTGGTGGCCGTGACCCGGGGACTGATGAACCTGATGAATCAGGAAGAACTTGAAGGGGTGATTGCCCATGAACTCGGCCATATTAAAAACAGGGACATCCTGATTTCCACCATTGCGGCCACCCTGGCCGGCGCTGTCATGTGGGTGGCATCCATGGCAAGGTTTTCCGCGTTTTTCGGGGGAAATGACGATGAGGAAGGCGGCCTGGGATTTGTGGGCGTGCTCGTGATTTCCATTATTGCACCGATGGCGGCTATGATCGTCCAGATGGCCGTCTCCCGGTCCCGTGAGTACCTGGCCGATGCCACGGCGGCGCAAATCACGGGGAATCCAAAGGGACTTGCCGGTGCCCTGTCCAAGCTGGGAGCTTACAGCCGTGGGCAGCAGCAGGTGGATGCCAATCCCTCCACCGCCCATATGTTTATTGTCAATCCTTTGTCCGGCAAACAGATGATGAACCTGTTCTCCACCCATCCTCCCATTGAGGACCGGGTGGCCCGGCTCACCGGAGCCGGAGGCGGGCAGCCCCCGTTTTCAAACAGCGGCGGCACCGGCGGCAACAAGGAAAAACCAAGTATGCAAGACCAGGGAAAATCCTTCTGGGACAGCATGTCCTGATAGAGGCGTAAAAAAACAGAAGCCCTGAGATACAGAACTGGAAACACAGAAGAGAAAGGAGAGGATCATGGCAGTGGGATGGGCCCGTGACGGGGCCGTTCAGGAACAGATTGACGCCGGTATTGACGATGCCGTGAAACTGGCCAGGAGCAGACTGCCACAAGGGGAAAGCCTGACGTGTTGCGAAATTTGCGAAGAGGACATCCCCTTGGCCCGGCGCCGGGCAATCCCCGGGGTGCGCCTCTGTGTCCATTGCCAGGCCGAACTTGAAAACGAGCGGGTTGCTTCAACCGGCATCAACCGGAGAGGCAGTAAAGACAGCCAGTTAAAATAGGCCGGGATACCGCATGTCTGTGATGCCGGGTTTGCCTGTTCTCTGTCAGTAAACGGTTAACCCTTTTGTGCCGTGTTGACAGGAATCCGCTGTTACGATACATTTGGTTGATACGACGATTCATTGTGCGAAGGATACCTGTATGGCGTCAGACTCAGACAATAAAAGGGAAAGTGAGCGGTTCAATCTTGAACTGCCGGTCAATCTTAAAATAAATGATCCGGAAACCCGGAAAGCGGAACTGCAGTTAAAAACCTGTAATATCTCATCCACCGGGGCATTGATTTCCGCAGACCTGCCCCTGGCCGTGGGCACCACACTTGAAATCGACATTGATATTCCCCTTGAAGCCCTGAAAGCCCTGAAAGGGGACAAGGCCAAAGTGGCGCTTAAAGGCGAAGTCGTAAGGGTATCGGGCAGCGGCACCGCCCTGGCCTTTGACAAGGACTGCGAATTCCAGTACGTGTCTGAAGAAGAAAAAAAAGACGCCTCAGGCCTGACCAAACGGGAAAAGGAAATCCTGGACCTGATCGCGGCCGGGCTGTCCAACCAGCAAATCGCGGATGAACTCTTTATCAGCCCCCATACCGTAAAAACCCATCTTCACAATATCTTCAAAAAAATTAACGTAAAGCGACGGCTCCAGGCTGCCCTGTGGGCTGCAAAGCATCTTTGATGCCTGCATTACGGCGTTGAAACCCGGCTTTGAAAAGTAAGTGTTTAAAAAAAGGCCGGGTTGGTGTATATACGAAACATACCATTGTTCTTCGGAACATTACATATTATGGACGCTTAACGCCGCCCGGCAGGGGAGATTTTTAATAATGCGTTTGTCTTTTTCCGCTTGTATGGCTGTATGTTTCAGCCTGTTGTTATGGGGAACCTATGTAAACGCCGCTCAATACGAATACAGCGATGCGCCGGACCGTTACGGTACCGCCAGGCATGTCGACGGCACATGGCAGCGTCTGGGCAGTGCCTGGGACAGGGAATACGCTCCCCTGAACACCAACAGGGACACCTCGGATGACGGTGTGGTCTGGTCGGTTGACGGCGGTGCCACCTGGGGCAATGACACGCTCATTGCCGGCCAGAACGTGACCTTTGGGTTTGAATTTACCCGGGCCGGTTACGGGCGCCACGAATACGACGCCCTGGATGCCTGGGTGGACTGGAATGGAGACGGATTCTGGAGCGACGACGAACGCATTATCAACGTGACCTGGGACAAAGGCGATACCCTGATTCCCGACGACGAGTACTGGGATTTTTATGACACCAACGGCACGGTCATCAATCCGGACGCCGAACTCACTGCGTTTTTTGTCACCGAAGCCTTTACGGTCACTGACGAAATGGATGAACTCTGGCTCCGGGCCCGGGTGGCTTGCAACACCTCCCTTGGCAGCGACGGCATTACCCCGTATAATAATATTCACCAGGGAGAGGTGGAGGACTGGCAGGTCAACGTCAACCCTGTGCCCGAACCCGGCACCTTGGTGCTGTTGGGATGCGGTATCCTGGGCCTTGCCCGGGCATGCCGGAAGCAATCTGTCCTTTAATTAGAGGCGAAAAATTTTCAAGCCGGGTTACTTTTTGATCCGGCTGTTTTCCTGTTTTCAGATTCGTATAACCCGTTCTTTTTCTTTTGCGATACAGGCCGTCAGTCCGGCTTTTTAGTTATATCGAGCTAGTTTGATTTGGGTTTACAAATTTTGTTTTATGGTTACCATTATCCTGAACATTAACGCAGAGGAGACTTGCCATGCCTTTGGATATCATAGAAAAATTCGAGATCAGCCGTCTGAGTATTCTTGACGAAAACGGGCGTGTGGATGACGCCCTGGTGCCTGACCTTCCGGACGATAAACTGGTAAGCCTTTACGAGGCCATGACCCTGTCGCGGATGATGGATGCCAGGATGCTGAATCTCCAGCGCCAGGGCCGTCTGGGCACACTGCCGGTGTGTACGGGCCAGGAAGCGGCCTTCTGTCCTGCCGTCCTTGCCATCCGGGACACGGACTGGTTTGTGGGATCATACCGGGAGCTGGGGGCCAGGCTCATGCGGGGAGAGACCCTGGCGAATGCCCTGATGCTGTTCAACGGGTATGAGGAGGGCAATGTTAATCCCGTAAATGACCGAACCCTGCCCATTTCAATCGTCCTGGGGTCCCAGCTTCCCCATGCCGTGGGCCTGGCATACGGATCACGGCTTAAAGGGGAAAAAGACATTGTGGCCCTGACGATTTTCGGCGACGGGTCCACCTCTGAAGGAGATTTTCACGAAGGTCTGAATTTTGCCGGGGTTCTGAATGCGCCCGTGGTTTTCCTCTGCCAGAACAACCAGTTTGCCATTTCCACGCCCAGGAGCATCCAGACCCGGTCGGAAACCATTGCACAGAAAGCCCTGAGTTACGGCATCCACGGCATCCAGGTGGACGGCAACGATGCCCTGGCTGTTTACAAAGCAACCAAAGAAGCCGTGGACAGGGCCAGGGCCGGTGGCGGGGCTACCCTCATAGAAGCGGTGACCTTCCGCATGGGCATGCACACCACGGCGGACGATCCCACCCGGTATCGCACCGACGATACAGTTGAAACCTGGGAGAAAAAAGATCCCCTGATCCGGTTCCGGAAATATATGACTGAAAAGGGCATCTGGGATGACGGAAAAGACGCAGACCTGGAAAAGCGGATCAAGGCCGATATTGATACGGCTGTGAAAGAATTTGAAAAAGGGGTGGAGGCCAAGCCGGATGCGCCCTTTGATTATGTGTTCGGCACCCGGGAAGCGATCATTGAAGAACAGCGCGCCAGGTTCCTGGCCGATCTGGAAAAGGAGGGAAACCATGGCTAAGATAAATATGGTACAGGCCTTGAACACCACGCTTCACGACGTCATGACCGAAGATGACACCGTCCTGATCATGGGCGAGGATGTCGGGGTCAACGGCGGGGTGTTCCGGGTGACGGACGGCCTTTACGAAAAGTTCGGCAGGGACCGGGTGATTGACTCCCCCATTGCGGAAGCCGGTATCCTGGGCACTGCCATCGGCATGGCCATCGCCGGCCTCAAGCCGGTGATCGAAATGCAGTTTTCCGGCTTTTCCTATGAAATGATGCACCAGATGGAAGGCAATGCCTCCAGGATGCGGAACCGGTCCCGGGGACAGTTCACCGTGCCCCTGGTGGTGCGCATGCCTTACGGCGGCGGTGTCCGGGCCCTGGAACACCATTCCGAGAGCAAAGAGGTGTTTTACGCCCATACTGCCGGCGTAAAAGTGGTGATCCCCTCAAGCCCGTCCAATGCCGGCCCCCTGCTCAAGGCCGCGATCAATGATCCCGATCCCGTGGTGTTCATGGAGCCCAAACGGTCCTACCGGTCTTTCAAGGAAACCATCCAGCCGGGCGAGTACACCATTGGAAAGGCAGAAGTTGTCACACCTGGAGAGGACATCACCGTGGTCTCCTGGGGCGCCATGATGCGGGACACCCTCAAGGCGGCGGACATGGTCCGGTCGGAACGGGGCGCAAGTCTTGAGATCATAGACCTGATGACCATCTCCCCCATGGATGCGGCCACCATCATCGCTTCGGTCAAGAAGACAGGCCGGTGCGTGGTGGTCCAGGAGGCCCAGCAGTCTTTCGGCCCGGCCAGTGAAATTATCGCGCTGATCAACGACCAGGCCCTCATGTACCTGGAAGCCCCTGTCAAGCGCGTCACCATGTATGATGTCATCATGCCCCTGTTTGCCAGGGAGCTGATGTACCTGCCGTCCAAGGAGAAAATTGTCCGGGCGATTCAGGAAACCCTCGATTTTTAGTTTAGGAGACCCCTATGTTTGAATTCAAATTACCGGATCTGGGAGAAGGTATCCACGAGGGCGAACTCCTCCAGTGGCATGTGGCTGTGGGTGATACGGTCAAGGAGGACGACCCCCTTTGCGAAATGGAAACGGACAAAGCCGCAGTCACCATTCCCTCCCCCCGCTCAGGCACCATTGTTTCCCTGAATGCCGAACCCGGGGAAACCATTGATGTGGGACATGTATTTGTGGTGATTGACGACGGCAGCGGTGAAGGGGCCGGAACATCCGGCAGTCCCCCGGAGGCGGCTGCACCTGAACCCGGGCCGGCCAAAGATGCCGAGGCCCCTGCACCTGAGGCGGCACCCCAGACTGCTCCGGCCGCCAAAGAAAGCGGTTCGGGCAACAGGGTCCTGGCCGCGCCTGCCACCCGACGCCTGGCCAGGGAAATGGGCATTGATATCCAGACCGTCAGCGGTACGGGGCCTGGCGGCCGGGTCACCCCGGAAGACCTCAAAGCCCATGACAGCGGCATAACAGGGGATGCGACGCCTGCGGCTGCTGTGGCAGACCCGGGCACACCTGCCGGGGATAATGACATTCCGGAGGTGCCGGAGCCTGCGTCCCTGGTGCTTGAGCCGGGCGGCGGGGCCGGGATCCCCTTCCTTGAAATTACGGGCATTCCCGAGCCTGACGGGCCGGTGGAGCGGACACCGTTCCGTTCCCTGCGGAACAAGGTGGCCGTTAAAATGACCTCATCCAGCATCCTCATTCCCCATGTGGCCCATATGGATGAGATCGATGTCACCGAGATTGACGAACT
The DNA here is from genome assembly GCA_036881925.1 of Desulfobacter sp. Lineage (GTDB taxonomy): Bacteria > Desulfobacterota > Desulfobacteria > Desulfobacterales > Desulfobacteraceae > Desulfobacter. Next base: position 89,325 of record JBAJNJ010000017.1, on the reverse strand, counting down.
GCGTAAGACCTACAACAGCCGTCTTGAAAGCGGGGACAGCCAGGGCAAGCTGACCCTGCTGGCCTTTGTGGTCAAGGCCGTGGCCGCGAAGCTTAAGGCGTATCCCATGTTCAATGCCAGTGTGGACCTGGCAGCCAATGATATCGTGTACAAGAAATTCTACCATATCGGGTTTGCCGCAGACACCCCCAGGGGCCTGATGGTGCCGGTGGTCCATGATGCGGACCGCCAGAGCCTGGCCGGTGTGGGATACCGGATCCGGCATCTGGCCGAAAAGGCCAGAACCGGGGACATCGGCGTTCCCGAACTGACCCGGGGCACCTTTACCATTACCAATGTGGGGGCCATTGGCGGCACTCATGTCTTTCCCATCATCAACTCCCCGGAATCCGCCATTCTCGGCCTGGGCCGGGTGGAAAAAAAGCCGGTGGTCCTGGACGACGAGATCCGGATCCGGAAGATGCTGCCCGTGACCCTTTGCTTTGACCATCGGGTGGCAGACGGCGCACAGGCCGCCGCCTTTGTCAGGGATATCAAGACCATGCTGGAAAACAGCCTGGATTTTATGAGTCAAATTTAAAGGGGAGATGCCATGGTTGTTGGAGAGATGATTCTGGAAACTGATATTCTTGTCATTGGCGGCGGACCCGGCGGATATACGGCTGCCATTCATGCGGCAGACATGGGCAAAGAGGTGGTGCTGGTGGAGGCCCGTCCCGAACTGGGCGGGGTCTGCCTCACCGAAGGATGTATCCCGTCCAAAACCCTGATTCATGCCGTGGGCCTGGCACAGAATGCCACTGAAGCCCGGAACATGGGGCTTGTGCATGATGGGATCTCTTTTGATGTGACAAAGCTGAGACGCCATGTCCAGAAGGTGGTCAAGGTTCTGTCCTCGGGGGTTTCCGCCCTGGTGGAAAACCGGGATATTGAACGGGTCCAGGGCCATGCCCGGTTCCTGGACCGGAACAGCGCCTATGTGGACGGGGCCAACACCATTGTCCATTTCAACCATGCCGTGATCGCTGCAGGGTCAGGCATCAATACCCTGCCTCCCGGGATTTTCAAATCCGGGGAAGGCGATGATACCGATCCTGATGCCGGTGCGGACCAAGAGATCTGGACATCGGCCCAGGCCCTGAGCCTGCCGGAAATCCCGGAAAGCCTCCTGGTGATCGGGGGAGGGTACATCGGTCTTGAAATCGGCCAGGCCTATGCCGGGCTGGGCAGCCGGGTCACCCTGGTGGAATTCAGCGAAGCCCTGCTGTCCGGGGCGGACAAGGATCTGGTCCGGGTGGTGGTCAAAAAATGCGAAAAGGATTTTGATGCCATTCACACCCGGTCCAAGGTCACGGCCATCGAACCTGCCTCCCACGGGTTCCGGGTGACCATGGAGCAGATCGGCGATCCCGATGGTAACGGTGCGGCACCCCAGACCTTTCAGCAGAATTTTTCCCGGGTCCTGGCCGCCACGGGCAGGCATCCCAATACCCGGGACCTGGGGCTTGAGGCCATTGGCCTGGACACCGACGATAACGGGATCATCCCCACGGATGACCGTTGCCGCACCGCCATTGACCATATCTTTGCCATCGGCGATGTCGCATCCGGCCCGGCCCTGGCCCACAAGGCGGCCCGGGAGGGCAAGGTGGCCGTGGAAGTGATCTGCGGACAGCCATCGGCCTTTGACAATGTGACCGTACCTGCCGTGCTGTTTACCCGTCCGGAAATCTCCTGGACAGGGTTGACCGAAGCCGCTGCCGAGGCCCGGGGCATTGCCGTGGATGTGGGTAAATTCCCCCTCACGGCCCTGGGGCGGGCAAAGAGCGCCGGTAAAACCGACGGGTTTGTCAAGGTGCTTGCCGAGCCAAAAACCGGTGTGATCCTGGGGGTGGGTATTGTGGGCGAACATGCCTCGGAACTGGTGGCCGAAGCCACCCTGGCCATTGAGATGGGGGCCTGCCTTGAAGACTTGATCGTCACCATCCATCCCCATCCCACCTTTTCCGAATCCCTGATGGAGGCCGCGGAAATGGTTGCCTCAGGATCGGTCCATATGATGCGGCAAAAGGAATAACCATGGCCGGAACCCTGCCGGAAGAAAATACATTCCCGGTACTGGACTTTGACTTTGACCGGCCCCTTCTTGCCGCTGCCAAAACTGCGTCATCCCCCATGGTAAGCATTTATCCCTTTGACCGGGACGCGATTGTGGCGGGCCGGGGCAGCGATCTTGACATCGAGATCAACCTTTCCCGGGCCAGGGCGGATAAGGTGCCGGTATACCGCCGCATGGGCGGGGGATGTTCCGTGTTTCTTGATCCGGGCAATTTGATCGTGTCCCTGGCCTTTCCCGCCCGGGGCATCGGGGGCATCCAGGCCCTGTTTGATAAGAGCAGCCAATGGCTCATCCAGGGTTTTGCAAATGCAGGGGTGGACGGGGTCTATCAGGACGGGATCTCGGACCTGGTGGTCAAAGACCGTAAGATCGGCGGCTCCTGCCTGTACCGGACCAAAGGGTTTGCCTATTATTCCGCAGCCATCCTGGTCACCCCGGACCTGGACAAAATGGAAGCCTACCTTTGCCACCCCCCAAGGGAGCCGGATTACCGGCAGGGCCGTTCCCACCGGGATTTTGTGGCCGGGCTCAACCGTTTCTTGCCTGGGCTCACCGTCACAGATCTGGCCCGGTCCCTCACCGCCTGTCTGGACCCTTCCGCCATGGGCAAAGCATTTTCCCGGGCCGGTTCTGCGGCCTGATCGCACTTCTCGTGAAAATCAATGTTGTGGCCTTTGGGGTTTTCTGGTAACCGATACCCTTAACGTTCATATCAAACAGGACGCGCCGGTATCATGTGCCGGCGCGTATGCATAAGGAGTATCCATGACACTTGTATGGCAGTCCGACCTGGAAAACATTGACTGGGAAGAGGTCTCCGAACTATACCGGATCGCGCCGCTGGGCGACAAAAAAGCCGATCACCTGAAAACCGTGTTCACCAACAGCATGTTCAAATGTTTTGCATTTTCGGACGGCTGCCTGGTCGGGGCGGGCCGGGTCCTGGCCGACGGTATTGACTGCGCCTACATCTGCGATGTGGTGGTGCATCCGGACCTCCAGGGAACCGGCATCGGCAAGGGCATCATGACACGGCTGATGGAGCGGTCAAAAGGGCACCAGAAAGTCATTCTCTACTCAAACCCGGGCAAAGAGGGATTTTATGAAAAACTCGGGTTCAAACTCATGGCCACGGCCATGGCGATCTTCAAGGACCAGGCCGCAGCCATGGCCAGGGGATTTCTCCGTGACAGGTAAACACGGGCACGCCTGTCCAACTTTGCCAAAGGAGGGGGGATTTTTCCAAATCGATTTTTTAGGCAGGCCCGTTAAATTTCCCTGAAGGTGTGTTTTGTTTTTCCGAATCGATTTTTTGCACACCCCCTGGTATCTTCCTGAAAAAACAGGTATAGAATAGGTTTTAACCCTAAATGATCGAAGTATTCTATTTGTTCCGGAGGAAGGCAAAATGAAAAAAGTAGGTATGGTCGGCTGGCGGGGCATGGTTGGGTCCGTGCTCATGGAAAGAATGATGGCGGAAAATGATTTTGCCAGGTTTACCCCGGTCTTCTTTACCACCTCCCAGGCCGGCCAGAAGGCGCCGGATGTGGGTAAGGACGTTCCCGCCCTGATTGATGCCCATGATATTGATACCCTGATGGAGATGGATATCGTGCTTTCTTGCCAGGGCGGTTCATATACCGAGGCGGTTCGGCCCAAACTGGCGGAGCGGGACTGGAAGGGCTACTGGATCGACGCGGCCTCCACCCTGAGAATGGACGGGCAGAGCATTATTGTCCTGGACCCGGTCAACCTTCCCGTGATCGAAGATGCCCTTGCCAGGGGAATCAAAAATTATATCGGCGGCAACTGCACCGTATCCCTGATGCTCATGGCCCTGGGCGGGCTGTTTGAAAAGGACTGGGTGGAGTGGATGACCTCCATGACCTACCAGGCTGCATCCGGTGCCGGTGCCAAAAACATGGCCGAACTGGTGGCCCAGATGAGATACATCGGCGACCAGGCCGCCCCGCTCCTGGATGACCCGGCATCCGCTGCAATGGCGCTGGACCGCAAGGTCACGGACACGATCCGGTCCGACGGATTTCCCGTGGACAACTGGGCCGTGCCCCTGGGGGCCAGCCTGATTCCCTGGATTGACCGGGCCATGGACAACGGCCAGACCCGTGAAGAGTGGAAAGGGTATGTGGAAACCAACAAGATCCTGGGTCGATCGGACACGCCCATACCCATTGACGGCCAATGCGTCCGCATCGGGTCCATGCGCTGCCATTCCCAGGCATTTACCATCAAGCTCAAACAGGATGTGCCCCTGGACGAAATCCATGATGTCCTGGCCAATAACAACGACTGGGTCAACGTGGTTCCCAACACCAAGGAAGACACCATTCACGAACTCACGCCCGCCAGGGTCACCGGCACCTTGTCTGTGCCTGTGGGACGGATCCGGAAAATGAACATGGGGGATGACTTCCTGACCGCGTTCAGCGTGGGGGACCAGTTGCTCTGGGGTGCTGCCGAGCCCCTGCGCCGGATTCTGGACATTATTCTTTAATCTTCAGGGCAGGGCAGTCTGTCCGTAACATAAAAACCTCCCCGGGACGATGATGACATCATCGTCCCGGGGAGGTTTTGTTTTTGTGGCTAAAACGGCCAGACCATGGGAATGAGCAGGGAGGACATGATCACCACCAGGGCGTTCAGGGGAAGTCCCAGCTTCAGGTAGTCCGAGAACAGGTATCCGCCCGGCCCGTAGACCAGAAGGTTGGTCTGGTAGCCGATGGGGGTGGCAAAGCAGGCACTGGCCCCAAAGCAAATGCCCATGATAAATGGTTTGGGATCCACACCCAGGGATACGGCCGTTGACACGGCAATGGGCAGAAGCAGGACTGCCGTGGCATTATTGCTCAGGATATGGGTGGAAATGCTGGACAACAGGATCATGCCGGTCAGGATGGCGCCGGGACCCATGCCTGAAAACAAGTCCAGGAACAGCCCGGCATAAAGCTCCGTGGCCCCTGTTTTTTCCATGGCCGTTCCCAGGCCGATGGTGGCCACGATCAGCAGCAGTACTTCCGGTTCCAGGGCCCGGTAGGCATCCTTAAGGCTCATGCAGCGGGTCATGGCCATGAGAAACACCCCGGCAAGGGCGCAGACCATAATATCGGCCAGGCCGAATGTCGCGGCCAGCACTACGCCGCTGAATATACCCACAGCCATCCTGGCCTTTTCCGTATCGATCAGGTCATGGTGGATGTCCTCAATCACGATGAAATCCATGCTTTTCCGAATGGTCTCAAGCTTGTGCCTGGGGCAACGTACCAGGATGATATCCCCGATTTTCAGCCGGACATTCCGGATTTTCCGGTAGGAATAATGGGTGCGCCGGCTTCTGATGGCAATAATCTGGATGTCAGGATCGTTTCTCAGCTCCGTGGACAGCAAGGGGGCCCTGAGCAGGCTGGACATGGGCGGCACCACCACCTCGACGATCAGATCGTCTTTCAGGCCCGGTCCCAGGCGAAGGTTTTCCTCGCCATGGGCGGGAATCAGGATCTCCTTTTTCATACCCGTGACCAAATCTTCGGCAGAACCTTTGGCCAGGAGGATGTCATCCTGGCGGATTTCCACATGGGTCCTGGCAGGATCCAGGATGGTGCTTTTTCTGAACACCTCCACAATGCCCAGACCAAGTTCTGTTTCCGCATGGTCGATAATATCGGTCCGTCCGATCAGGGGGCTGCCGGGCGGTACGACCAGTTCCGCAAGATAGAGCTTATCGTTATTGTTCTCAAGATGGCATACCGGGGCGATCCGCTTGGGCATCACCCGTGAGGAAAAGACCAGGAGAATGATAAGCCCGACAATGGCAATGGGAAGTCCCACAATGCCCAGTTCGAACATGGACAGGGGATCATATCCGTAAGCCGTTGCCAGGTCGCTGACGATCAGGTTGGTGGAGGTACCGATCAGGGTACAGGTCCCGGCCAGGATAGAGACATAGGACATGGGAATGAGCAGGGAAGAGGGGGAAAAGTTACAATGGCAGCTCAGTCCCATGACAATAGGAATGAACAGCACCACCACCGGGGTGTTGTTGATAAAGGCTGATGCCAGGCCCACCGTAACCAGGATCAGGGCAAATGCAATTTTTCCATTGGATTTGGACAGGGCCAGAACCAGATCCGTCACAACGTTTACGGCCCCTGTACGGATCAGTCCCCGGCTCATGAGGAACATGGCCCCGACCGTGATCACGGCAGGGTTGGCAAAACCGGACACGGTTTCTTTAGGCGTTAGAATACCGGTGACAGCCAGCATCACCATGATGCCAATGGCGGTTTTGTCCACGGGTATTTTTCCGGTAATCAGGAGGGCAAGGGCGGTGAGCAGTATCAGGGTAACAATCTGTATATCAAGTCCAAACATGGCATTCCTCGTAAATCAAATCCAAGTGGGTTTTAAGTCGTGCCTAACAATATTGAAATTGTAATCACTTTTTGGGATTGGAACAGGGGGGGATGGAAAAATGTATTGCCCCGGCCTAGGGTGGGCCGGGGCTGGGAGAAGGCGGGGAAAATACCGGATCAGGCGTCCGGGGAACCGTGGAAGCGGGCGTGGGCCACGCCCATGCTGTAAAATTTGTCCGCCAGGGTCCGTGCCTGGGAAATATTCTCGTCGATTTCTTTCTGAAGGCATTTCAGCTTGGGAAATTTTACCAAGAGTTCTTCTTTCTGGGCAAGGGCGGCAGCCAGCACTTCTTCCATGTCTGCCCGGTCCCAGTCGGCATGTTTGGGTTCTGTCATTTTTTTTACTCCTGCTCGGATGGTTACGCAATAAATGGAGTATGGCAGGGTTCTATTTGAAAACAGCTAGACACGGGTTAGGTGTAAAATATTTCCCGGATGTGATAAAAGGGGCAGGGCATTCAGCCCTTGGCCCTTGAAAATAAGGCAGTTAAGTGCTAACTGATAATAATTATTAATGCAAGGAAGCAGATATGGCAGACCCCGGGAAACGGGTTGACACCATCGTGGAAACCCTCAAGGCAAACGGACATAAGCTGACACCCCAGCGCCTGGCCATTGCAAGGATATTGTCCGTAAGCCAGGGCCATCCCGGCGCGGAAGCCATCTACGCCCGGCTCAAGGATGCGTTCCCCACCATGAGCCTTGCCACGGTATACCGGAATATCCAGCTCATCAAATCCCTGGGCGAGGTCCTGGAACTGGGATTCCCCGACGACAGCAACCGGTATGACGGCAACAAACCCTATCCCCATCCCCACCTGGTCTGCATCAAGTGCAAAAAAATCCTGGACCCTGACCTGGAAAGCCTTGAAAAAATGACGGCTGAACTGTCCAGGGAAACCGGCTTTAAAATGGTCAGCCACCGCCTGGATTTCTTCGGAATCTGCCCGGACTGCAGCCGGAAAAAAGCTGGCCGGAAAAAATCTGAGTAGAGCGATCGCATAAGCTGTGGCAATGGTTTGTATCGCCCATGAGTGTAAGTGTTTTTACTGCACGTTCCGGGCCTGATTTTTTAAGCTAAGGAACGAATCTATTAAACAGCCAAATAACATAAAGAGCTATACTTAAAGTCATAACAATCGAAAACCCGAATAAAATGAGCTTCCCAAAATAATTGATTTTATAAGGCGTCAACTCAATATTATTTTTTTCAACAGGTTTATATTCAGCTATGAATTTGCTGATCTGATAAAGATCAAAATGTTCATTTTCCCATAGATCCAAAGAACAATTTTCCTCGTTCAGCTTAACGTATCTTTTGGATTTGGCGAGCGCTTTTTTAACATCATTAAAAGCATTCGGAACCAACTTTATCTGTAAACAGGCCGCTTCCTCTTCAATTACAACCGGTATCCATATCCTTGCCCCGACTGAAGTGGTGTATTTTCTTTTGCGTTTTTCAAGATGAATTCCAATAATGTCAGGCCACTTTACTGAAATTTTTGTTTGCTTGATGACTCCGATACGGAGAACGAAACCATCTTCTCCAGCTACAAAATATTTTCTATAGCTCGCAATGATATAAAGTACTGAGAAGCTTAAGAACCAATAGTCAAAATAAAACACGTTTATTTTAAATTGATATGATATCGCAAATAAAATAGCCCCAACGCTGAATGACCACAGGGCGTCAGCTCGATAGGTTTTAAAGCAGATTATTTTTTGCATTGTGCTTTTGATGCAAAATGGTTGAAAGCAGGGACGCCAAAATAACGGTGAAATCTTCCCTGGAAATCTGATGCAGTCATTGTTATATGCTTATTTTTATAGTTAAAAAACATAATAGTTATCATTTGATTTGGTGGACAGGACGCTTTTTGCCTCCTCGTTTGTAACGGCTTTGATATTCTCGTCGTTGTTTTGTGATTTCGTATAAAACAATGCCTGTAGTTGTACCGAGATTAAGACTTTCAATCATGCCGAACATAGGAATGTTTATACACATTTCACTCTTTTCAACAGCCAGGTCACTTATTCCTCTGGCTTCGCTACCAAACCATACCGCCAATTTTGTCTGGGTATAATCCCCTTCATGAAGGTTTATGTTTTTCCGGCCTTTAACATGAGGCGATGTCACAATAGATACAAAATTTTTACGCTCAAGGTGAGCGAAACAGGCCGCGGTGCTGTCAAATCTTTTTACAAAGCTCCATTTAATCGCGGACACCGAAGTTTTGCTCAGAGACTTTCTTGCCCTCATACCCTCCCATTCATCAGGTAAACTTCCCCGGCTATCGACAATGTATGTTTTTTCGACTCCAAGGGCATTCACATTTCGAATAACGGTACCAATGTTTTTGACATCATTGGGATTTTCAAGAACAGCGATCAAGTTTTTGCATCTGTAAGGCTTAATTTCGTCAGCCCGTTTACGAATGGAGCTTTTTTCATTTTCAGTTTGCATATATAAATTGCCCTCTATATGTCCGTTAAGGCCTGAGTTCCTTTATTAATAATTAACGGTTATAAAAAACATAGCAATGATGGCCCCGGTTGTTATGGAACGCCAACGATTTTTTGAGAATCAAGAATGGATACAAAAATAGTTTCCGGTTTTTTATCCGTATAAATCTTTATTTGAAATTTTTTTGATGTATTGGCCTTAATCTCGAACGAAATAAAACGGTTATCAGAAATTGATATGGAAGGTATTCGGAAGCTTGTCTTATAATCCAGCAACATTATAGAAATCTCGCCCCTTTGCTCCGAATGCCGTTCGTTTTTAATTTCAAACCCGATGTCACACTTCCATTGGCTGCCCGCCAAGGCGCACTTCCAGGTGGGTTCTGAAATAACGATTCCGCCTTTATTTATAAAATAAAAAATGGTCACAGCCAAAAAACATGCGGTGCAGCTAATTGTAAATATACCTTTTTTCGATAGTTTTAACATGCAGTGCCTGGTTTCAGAAGGGTTGGGATATCAATTCCCAAAATCCTTTCCCGGAGCTTTTTCAGCATCAATCTTTTGCATGGATTTAGATATCACAAAACCGTCAAAACCAATAGAGGAGTGGATGTAATACGCCTTGAGTTCATTTTTTTTAACAAAGGGCTTAACACTTTCTATATCCCTATTCCAGGAACCGGGCCAGGCATTACGAGCCCCCCCGTTTGAACTCATTTTGATAATGTTCAATGATAAAACTTATGTCCACTTCATCAATACCGAATAAAATACTCCCTAAGCTGTCCAGAAAAAGATAACCTTCCACACCTTCAAAAACTACATCTGTTTTTTCATATGGCTCACCTTCATCTCGATATTCAGTGTGAAGTTTAATGATCTTCTCTTCAGTTTGAACTGAATAGCCAGTTACAAAATTGTCGTGTACAGATATTTCTTTCATCGTTTTATATGCCAAGGTTAGGGGGTGAGATGTTCACCGGTTAAGTACATAATTTTCCATATCAATGGGGTTGGTAAATGTAAAGAACTTTACTTCCGTAATTTGCTCTCTGTTTGGAGCTGGTATTCTATTTTCTGAATCACTTTGTCAGATGAAATTCGTATTCATATAAGCACCGTCATGGTGAGAATTGTTTTTTGAAAATATTTATTGATAATAATTATCAATTAAAATATATTATTTTTTGATATCTGATATCTCATATTTTAATCCACTTTTGCCTGTTGCCGGGGCCAAAAGGGTTTCAAAACCATCTGCCGCGGCAACAGCCTGTCAAACAACACATAAAATAACGGAGGATTCATGTCAGGAAAAAAGAAGCTTACCACGAACGCCGGTGCACCGGTTCCGGACAACCAGAATGTCATGACGGCAGGCCCCAGAGGGCCCCAGCTTCTCCAGGATGTCTGGTTCCTTGAAAAACTGGCCCATTTTGACCGTGAGGTGATCCCGGAGCGGCGGATGCATGCCAAGGGGTCGGGCGCTTACGGTACATTTACTGTGACCCGGGATATTACCCAATATACCCGGGCAAAGATTTTTTCCGGGATCGGCAAACAGACCGATCTGTTTCTGAGGTTTTCCACAGTGGCCGGGGAACGGGGCGCGGCAGATGCAGAACGGGATATCCGGGGGTTTGCCGTTAAGTTTTATACGGAAGAGGGCAATTGGGACATGGTGGGAAACAACACCCCTGTGTTTTTTCTTAAAGATCCCTTGAAGTTCCCTGATCTCAACCATGCGGTAAAGCGGGACCCCAGGACCAACCTGCGCTCCGCCCTGAACAACTGGGATTTCTGGACTTCCCTGCCCGAAGCCCTGCACCAGGTGACCATTGTGATGAGTGACCGGGGCATTCCCGCCACCTATCGCCATATGCATGGGTTCGGGAGCCATACCTTCAGCATGATTAATGATAAAAACGAGCGGTTCTGGGTAAAATTCCATTTCAAATCCCAACAAGGCATTAAAAACCTTACGGATGCCGAGGCGGAAGCAGCCATTGGCAAGTGCAGGGAAACCCATCAGCGGGATCTTTACGACGCCATTGAAGCGGGCAATTTCCCCAAATGGAAGTTCTGCATCCAGGTCATGCCGGAAAAAGATGCGGCCAATTGTCCCTATCATCCCTTTGACTTGACCAAGGTCTGGCCCCACAGTGATTATCCCCTGATTGAGGTGGGCGAACTGGAGCTGAACCGGAATCCGGAAAACTATTTTGCCGAGGTGGAACAGGCTGCGTTCAACCCGGCCGCAGTTGTGCCGGGGATCGGGTTTTCTCCGGACAAGATGCTCCAGGGCCGTTTGTTCTCCTATGCAGATGCCCAGCGGTACAGGCTTGGTGTCAACCACCACCTGATTCCGGTGAACAAGCCCAAATGTCCTTTCCATTCATTCCACAGGGACGGGGCCATGCGGGTGGACGGTAACCACGGGAGCACCCTGGGGTATGAGCCCAACAGCTATGGGGAGTGGCAGGAACAGCCCGATTTTTCCGAGCCGCCCCTTGCCCTTGAGGGGGCTGCGGACCACTGGGACCACAGGGAGGACGATAATGATTATTATTCCCAGCCCGGGAAATTGTTCCGGCTGATGGGCCCGGAACAGCAGCAGGCCCTGTTTGACAATACCGCCCGGGCCATGGGGGATGCCCCCATGGAGATCAAGCAGCGCCATATTGCCAACTGCATGAAGGCGGATCCCGGTTATGGGAAAGGGGTGGCTGATGCCTTAGGCCTTTCTGCCTCGGATTTTCCGGAGTAGTTGGCTGCCGCAGGACATGCATCAGGAAAATCAATTGTGCTGAATTCTCCCGGCACCGGAAAAAATCCGGTGCCGGGCTTTTTTTTCCGCGCAGAGGAATTACCTTTAAAAGAAATGCGAAATGATTTACACCGGACTTTTCCTTTTAACCCCGGGACAAAGGCACGCCCAGAGGACCTGATGTTCCCGTAATACCGGATTGACTGAATATGGCCGTGATTGATCCCTACCTGTTTTTGCCCCTTGCTGTTGTGTTTGCCGGCGCAGCCCTTGCCCCGGCTGCAAAGGTCGTGAACAGGGAGGTATCGTCCGTGGCCATGGGCTGGGTGCTGAGTCTTTTTCCCCTGGCCGCCTTTGTGCTGATACTGGACCGGCTGCCCGGCCTGGCCCAAGGCATGGCATACACCTGGTCGTATCCCTGGTTTCCCGGGGGGCGGTTCAGCCTTTACATGGACAGTCTTGGGGCGTTTTTCGGGCTCCTGGTGACCCTGATCGGTTTTTTGGTGGTGATTTATTCCGGATATTACTTTGGCCGGGACAGGGGAAGCTGGCGGTTTTTCGCCTATATCCTCGGGTTTATGGGGGCCATGCTGGGCCTGGTGATCGCCGGTGATCTGATTACCCTGTTCTTGTTTTGGGAAGGGACGAGTATTCTTTCCTTCCTGCTGGTGGCCTATCATGTGTCAGACCCAAAGGCACGACAGGGCGCATTCAAGGCGTTGCTGATCACGGGCGGGGGCGGGATCGCCCTGCTCCTTGGCGCGCTGTTTATCATCCATGTCACAGGGGATGCCGGATTCACGGCGATCCTGGGCTCGGGCGATCTGTTGCGGCAATCGCAATGGTACCCGGTGATCCTGGGGCTTGTGGCCCTGGGCGCGTTTACCAAAAGCGCCCAGTTTCCCTTTCATATCTGGCTGCCCGATGCCATGACCGCACCGACCCCGGCATCTGCCTACCTGCACTCGGCCACCATGGTCAAGGCAGGGATTTACCTGATGGCCCGGCTGAATCCGGTGCTGGGCCTCACGGAAGCCTGGTTCTGGCTGCTGACCCTGGCCGGCACGGCTACCATGCTGACCGGCGCCATACTGGCCCTGAAGCGGACGGATCTTAAAGCGGTGTTGGCCTATTCCACGATCTGCCAACTCGGCATTCTCATGATGATGATCGGACAGGACATGGCCATCTCCTTTAAGGCCCTGGTCATCGGGATATTGGCCCATGCCCTGTACAAAAGCGCATTATTCCTGGTGGCAGGCATGGTGGACCATGAAGCCGGAACCCGGGACCTGCGACGCCTGGGGGGGCTTGGGCGGTCCATGCCCCTGACATTTGGCGTGGCTGGTGTTGCGGCCCTGTCCATGGCCGGGCTGCCTCCCATGTTCGGGTTCCTGGCCAAGGAAACCCTGCTGGCCACGGCCATTCATCCCTCGTTGCCGGTGTATGCGGCCTGGGGGTTCACCCTGGCGTCGGTAACAGCCGGCGCATTGATGCTGGCCGTGTCCGGCCGTCTGGTGTGGGATACCTTTATGGGACGTCCCAAAGACCCGGGTATCACCGCCCATGATCCGCCGCTGGGCATGGTCCTGGCTCCTGCCCTGCCTGCTTTGCTGTCGTTGTTCCTGGGCCAGTTCCCGGGAATGAAAGAAGAGGCCGTCCTGTTGGCCGGGGCGGCAGGCGCGGCATTCGGTTCTGAGGTGTCGGTGAGCCTTGCCCTGTGGCATGGCCTCAATGCGCCCCTGGTCCTTTCCATGGTGGCGGTTGCCGGTGGTGTTGTCATTTTTATCCGCCGCTGCCAGGTGATGGGCCTGCTGGATCGCCTGGAATTTTCCCGGGCCTTGGACCATGGACTGGATAAAGGCTTTGATTGGACGCTCCTGGCCGTGGACAGGATGGCGCACCGGGCGGCCGCTGTCCAGCAGGGACGGCTGCGGACCTATCTGATTGTTATTTTAACGGGTGCCCTGGGGCTTGTGGTGGTTTTCAACGGATTCCCTCCGCCCCTGGATATATCCGGCCTGTCCGGGATTGCGATGACCACTGCCACGGAACTGGCCCTGCTCCGACTGGTGGCATTGTTCCTGGTCTGCGGCTCGGCTTTTGCCTGCATTGCCCTGCCCGGGGACTTTAGCGCCATCCTGGCATTTGGGGCGTCAGGCTTGGGTGTGGCTGTTCTCATGGTGCTGGAACCGGCCACGGATGTGGCCCTGGTCCAGATCGTGGTGGATGTGCTGCTGGTGATGATTCTGGTCCTGGCCCTGACACGGATGCCCCGGGAAAAGCTGGCAGCGTTACGGCACCTGGCAACCAGGACCAGCCAGTCCAGCCGGACCCGGGATGCTCTGGTTGCCGGGGCATTCGGCCTTGTGGTCATGTTCATGTCCCTGTCCGCCCTGCTGTCCCGGCCCCGGACCAGTGAACTGTCCCCGTTTTTTGAAGCAATGACCAAACCGGCCACAGGATCTTCTTCCATTGTGGGCACCATCCTGACGGATTTCAGGGGGCTGGACACCTTGTTTGAAATCGCGGTGTTCGGTATTGCCGGTGTGGGCATTTATACCCTGATCCGGTTTGCCTCGGCCAAGCACAAGGACGGGGCTGCAGATACCCCCGGTATACCCGAACGGATGCCCCTGACCTCCCTGGGGGTCGGCGGTTCCAGGAAAACCCCCCTGCTCAGGGTTCTGTCCCATATCATGCTGCCCCTGACCCTGGTCATGGGCATCTGCGATATTCTTTACGGACATGACCAGACCGGGGACGGATTCACAGCCGGGGTGATCATCAGCATCGGCATCGGGTTCCAGTACATGGTTTTCGGTTACAGTGAAACAAAGTCCAGGATGCCCTGGCTGAAACCGTCGGGCCTGGTGGGCTGGGGCCTTGTCCTGGCTTTGGCCTCGGGTGTGGGCGGGCTTTTTGTATCGGGCCATTATTTTTCCCATGCCGATTTTGGAAAGTTGTGGGGGATTCCCTTGCCAAAGGGGGTTCACCTGAGTTCGTCAATGCTGTTTGAGGTGGCCATCTGCCTGAGCGTGGTGGGCAGCGTCAGCCTGATGCTGAACACCCTGGGCCGGCCCAACCGCTGATATGCCACCCTAAATTATGAAGGAGACCCCATGGAGATACTCACTGCGTTTGCCATCGGCCTGACCTTTGCCGCCGGGATTTTCCAGATCCTCCAGCGGAACGTGATCCGTTCGGCCATCGGTCTGATGTTGCTGACCAACGCCATCAGCCTTTATCTGCTGTCCACGGGCGCGTGGGTAGGGGAAAAAGCGGCCTATGTAGGTACGGCAGCCGGCCATCCCGTGGATCCGCTGCCCCAGGCCCTGATTCTCACCGCCATTGTGATCAGCCTGGGCACCACCTCTTTTGCCTTGGCCATGCTCTTTATCGTGAGCAAACGGTACAATACCTGCGATGCAGACGGGCTTAAAGGATTGTCCCGGTGATATTATCCGCCCATATCGTGATCCTGCCGATCCTGATCCCGGCAGCGGCCGGAGTAGCAGGGCTGTTGTGCCGGGGCCTGCCCCGGCTTCGGCCCTGGATCGCCCTTGGGGGAATGGCAGGGTCTCTGGCCGCTGCCATTGTCCTTTTTTTCCGGGTCCAGGCGTCTGATTCGGCCCTGGTGTTTCAGGCCGGGGGATGGGCTGCACCTTTTGGGATCACCTTTGTGGCGGATATGCTGTCGGCCTTTTTTGTGGTGATGAGTCAGGCGGTGTTGTCGGCCGGGGTGGTGTATGCCATGGGAAGTCGGGATGCCTGTGTGAAATACCCGGCCTTTTACCCCTTGTTTCTTTTCCTGGCCACAGGCCTGACCGGGGCCTTCCTGACCGGGGATGTGTTCAACCTGTTCGTGTTTATCGAGCTTCTGGCCATTTCCAGCACCGTGCTTACGGCGATTTCCGATGACCGGTTCGGTACGGAAGCCGCATACAAATATTTTTATATGAGCCAGTTGGCTGCCTTTTTCATGCTGTTGGCTGTGGGCGCCCTCTACGTGAGTTGCGGCACCCTGAACATGGCCCATTTGGCCCGGATTATACCGGAGCTGCCCAAAGAGACCATGCTGCCCATGGCTGTGGCCTTTCTCACGGCGGCATTTATGATCAAGAGCGCCACTTTCCCCTTTCATTTCTGGCAGCCGGATTTTCATGCGGCCGCACCTACACCGGTGTCGGCCATGCTTTCTTCCGTGGTGGTCAAGCTGGGGGTATACGGGTTTATCCGGATGACCACCCTGGTGTTTCTTCCCCATGCCCAGACCATCCAGATCCTGTTGACGATCCTGGGCATTGCGGGGATTGCCTACGGGGGAGCGGCTGCCATTGCCACCCATAATGTCAAGCGGATGCTGGCTTACTCCACCCTGGCCCAGGTGGGATTTATCCTGGTGGGGATCGGCTGGGGCACGGCCCTGTCTCTGACGGCCGCCCTGGTGTTTGCCTTTAACCACAGCATTGTCAAATCGGCCATGCTCATGCTGGCCGGATTCCTGGCATCCCGGGCCCCGGTCAAATCCGCTGATTTTTCCGTGGTAACGGGCGTGGGCAGGGTGTTGCCCGGTGCAGGCCTTCTCTTTTTTATGGGAAGCCTGGGACTGGCCGGGATTCCCCCCACCAACGGGTTTATGTCCAAGATGATGGTTTTTGACGCAGGGGTCCGGTCCGGACATGTTTATGGCCTGGCCCTGATCGGGGCATCTTCCGTGTTGACCCTGGTGTATACCATGCGGGCGTTCATGCGGATTTTTTGGGAAACATCCCAGGGAAAAGAAGAGGTCAAACCCCAAGGAGATTGCCTGGCTGCCCCCGCCATCCTGGTGGTCATGGTCCTGGGGCTGGGCATCATGGCAGGCCCCCTGGTGGATGCGGCACAAGAGGCCGCTGTCCGGCTGTCAGATACCGGGGCCTATATTACGGCAGTGATGGGAGGAGAGAAATGAACAGAATCATCCTGGCGATAAAGATCTGGCTGGCTTACCTGGCCATGTCCACCAACATCAGTTTGTACAACATTGGGTTCGGCGCTCTGATCACCCTGGGGGTCATGGTCCTGATCCCCTCCCGCATGCAGGCGGTCCAGGCCAGTGATGTGCCCAAAGGGGCAAAAGCCCTGGTGCTTTATTTGGCCCTGCTGTTCAAGAACACGGTGGTGGGAGGGCTCCAGGTGGCCCGTCTGGTGCTGGACCCGGCCATGCCGCTTAAATCCGGGGTGGTGGCAGTGGAGCCGGACTGCGACCATGAACTGGGCCAGGCCCTGAGCGCCCATGCCATTTCCCTGTCCCCGGGCGAACTGCTTATTGAGACGGATGCCTCCGGCACCATGTACATCCACAGCCTGAACGTGTCCCAGACCGAGCAAGTCACCAAAAAAGAACAGAAATACAGGCAGTTTCTGTTAAAACTGATTTTCGGGTAAACGGAGGAGAATGATGCAAACCCTGGATGCGGCACTCAACATCGTGTTGTACGGTTCCCTGGTCATCCATGTCCTGCTGATGGCGGTGGTGGCGGTGCGTCTGTGGAGCGGCAGCCATGTCATTGACCGGCTTATGGCCTCGGACATGCTCACCAACCTGGCCCTTGCCGTCCTGGTGCTGGGGGCTCTGATCTACCACCAGAACATTTTTCTGGACGTTGCCCTGGGCCTTGCCGCCCTGGGATTTATCTCCGTGATTGCCTTTGCCCGGTATCTTACGGACAGACGGATGTTTTAATTAAGGATACGGCACTATGGAAAACGCCTTTGACATCATCGTGAATCTTACAGCCATTGCCGCTGTCTGCCTGGGCACCTTTTTCAGCATGGTGGCGGTGCTGGGGTACTTCAGGTTTCCGGATGTCTACACCCGGCTGCACACCACAGGCAAGGTCGGGGTGTTCGGGGTGGTGTTCCTTTTGGTGGCCTCTGCCGTAAAAGCCGAAGCCACCTGGGGATATGCCCTGGTGCTGATTTTCTTTTTAATCGCCTCAAGCCCGGCTACGGGACATGCCATTGCCTCGGCCGCCTACCGTCTGGGCATCCGGCCGCACAACGCCGTGCGGAACGATTTATCGGATATCGCATCCCGTGACTCCGGGACGCATCCGGCGAAATTCGGGACAAAACCAAAAAAGGATAGTTGATCCATGACCAAAGAATTGAGCGAGAGCCAAATGAATCAGGACCAGATTACGCAGGATCGGATTACACAAGACCAGATCAAGTCCGATGCCATTGCCATCAACGAAGCCCAGCTTTTGCTGGCGGAAAAGCGGACCGCCCTGGCGATCCTGCGCACAGGCATTGCCGTGATCGCCCTACCCATGTCCATCACCAGTTTCCTGATCGCCTTTTCAAAGCACTATGATGTGTTTTCCGTACTGCACTTCCTGATCCCGCTGAGCCTTATGAATGTCACATTGGGGGCATTCGGCATCTACCTGATTTACGCTTCGGTGCGCCGCATGCACCACTATGACCGGCTGATCCACGATATCAAAACGGGCCACAGCGTGATCGGCCGGTTCCTTGGCTGACCCACTTACCTTGCCCTGTGCTTGACGAATTCTGTGTATCAATAATCTGAATACAATTTGTTGTATTCCATCGAATCTAACAATTTGATCGGCCTTCTCCCGGTATTATCTTGTCATCATACGCCTATTTTTAACCCTGAATGACAAAGAGGAGAAACACGTGATAGAACTCAAGATCCGCAGATTAATGCGGACCCTGGTTATTTTGGTTTTTGTTTTAATGGCCGGTACTGCCGGTGCCATGGAACTTCGGTTCACTGCCATACCGGATCAGGACACCGCCCGTCTTGAACAGCGGTTCGGCAAAATCTCAGATTATCTCACCCGACAGATGGGATTCACCGTCACCTATGTGCCGGTAAAATCCTATGCCGCATCTGTCCAGGCCTTTAAAAACAACCAGGTTCAGATGGCCTGGTTCGGAGGATTATCCGGTGTGCAGGCCCGGCTCGGGGTGCCCGGTTCAACAGCCATTGCCCAGGGTGTGGAGGACGAGCATTTTGTCTCTTACATCATTGCCCACCATTCCACAGGGCTGACCGCCCGTGATGTGCTTGACAACGGCATTGCCGGAAAAACCTTTACCTTCGGGTCCAAGGGATCGACATCCGGCCGGCTCATGCCGGAGTTCTTTATCCGCCGCCATTTTGGGAAAGCCCCTGAAGCTGTTTTCTCAAAGGTGGGATTCAGCGGCGATCATTCCAAAACCATTGCCCTGGTACAATCCGGCAGCTACGAGATAGGGGCGGTGAACTTCAAGGTCTGGGAAAAAGAAATGGCCGAAGGAAAAATCAATCCCCAGAAAGTATCTGTGATCTGGAAAACCCCGGAATATCCGGATTACAATTGGAGTGTCAGGGGAGATGTGGATGCAGTTTTCGGCCCTGGAACCACCAAAAAACTGCAGCAGGCGCTGATCGGCATCACCGATCCTGAACTGCTGAATGCCTTTCCCAGGGAACGGTTTATCAGGGCGGACAACGCCATGTACCAGCCCATCCTGGATACCGGCAGGTCCATCGGGATATTCAGGTAGGTGAATGATGGCAGAGGCCTTTGCCGCACAAGACACCCTGCCCGGAAACAAAACCTGTAATGATGCCGTGCTTGCCCTTGAAAACGAGGATATCGGATACACGGACTTTACCGCCCTCAAGCAGGTCTCCCTGGCCATCAAGCCCGGGGAAAAAGTGGCCCTGATCGGGCCGAGCGGAGCCGGGAAAACAACCCTGCTCCGCCGCCTGTTCCAGCTCAACCCCGGAAGATGCGCTTTTGTCCATCAGCATTATGCCCTGGTATCGGGATTGTCCGTGTTCCATAATATTTATATGGGGCGGCTGGACCGGATATCCGTGTTTGAGAACATCCGGAACCTGGCCCTGCCTTCGAAACGGCGGGTCCGGGAGATCCGTCCCATTGCCCGATCCCTGGGGCTTGAGGAAAAGCTGTTCTCCCGGACCGGGGCACTTTCCGGAGGACAGCAGCAACGGGTCGGCATCGGCAGGGCCCTGTACCGGGGCGGGGATATCCTGATGGCGGACGAACCCGTGGCTTCACTGGACAGGGTCAGGCAGGCCCAGATCATGTCACTGATGACAGGCACGGATAAAACCGTTGTATCGTCCCTCCATGCCGTTGAACTGGCCAGGCAGTTTTTCCATCGTATTGTTGCACTGAAGAACAGAACCGTGATGTTTGACCTGCCTGTGGAGCAGGTGTCTGAGGAGCGGCTCCAGGCCCTGTACAACTGATATGCAGCGTACAAGTATTTTGTTCTGCCTTGTGGCGGCAGTTGCATGGGTGTTTGCGGATATTTCCGTATCCACCCTGGATCCCTGGCAGGAACTGGGACAGATGGCCCGGGGACTTGTGGCCCCGGATTTTTTCAGCCTGCCCGGACTGGGCCGGGCCCTTGTCAACACCCTGAGTTTCGCCCTCATCGGCATGACCGCGGCCGTGGCTCTGGGCGCGGTGCTCTCCCAGTTTTTTTACCTTGCACCAGTACGGCTGTTCTGTGCCTTTATCCGGGCGGTCCATGAGTTGTTCTGGGCATTTATCTTTATGCCGGTGATCGGATTGAACAGCCTTTGCGGCATCCTGGCCATTGCCCTTCCCTATGCCGGGGTGCTGGCAAAAGTGTATGCGGAAATCCGCCAGGAGGCAGACCCGGCACCTGCCCAGGCCCTGCCGCCGGGCACCGGCCGGATCACAGCCTTTGTTTACGCCACCCTGCCGCAGATCTACCCGGCACTTAAAACCTACACAGCCTACCGGTTTGAATGCGCTCTCAGGTCATCCGCTATCCTGGGGTTTATCGGGCTTCCCACCCTGGGATACCATCTGGAAACCGCTTTCAGGGAAGGCAACTATCATGAAGCAGCTGCCTTGCTTTACATCTTTTACCTGGTGATCCTGTCACTCCGGTTCTGGGCCCGGGCCAAGATCATTATCCTGCCCATCCTGGCAGCGTTGTTCCTGACCGCCTGGGACACGGCATTTTCCCTGGAGAATACGGTCCGTTTTTTCACCTATGACATCCTGCCATGGCCGATGCGTGCACAAGGATTCTACGAAGGGACACGTGCCATTGCGTTTGATCCCGGCAGTATATTTTCCTGGGCCGGACAGGTGTTTTCCTCCCAGGCCCTGCCCGGGATCTGGCATACCCTTTTGCTCACCCAGATCGCCCTTGTCCTCACCGCTGTTTTTACCCTGGCTGTGTTTGCCCCTGCCAGCCGGACGTTTTTCAGCAGCCGGGTCACCCGGCCGGTGCACCTGGCCCTGGTCATACTGAGAACCACGCCGGAATACATCCTTGCCTATGCCGGGCTGTTGCTCTGGGGACCGTCCATGCTCCCGGCCATCGTGGCCCTGTTCCTCCATAACGGAGGCATCCTGGCCTATTTGACTGCGAGAAACACAGATTTAATGGCATTACCCTTTGATGCCCCGGTAAAACGGATCAATCGCTATTTTTACGAGGTCCTGCCCAGGTGCTACGGCGGTTTCCTGGCCTTTCTGTTTTACCGGTGGGAGATCATCATGAGGGAATCCGCCATCCTGGGAATTCTCGGCATCACAACCCTGGGCCATTACATTGACAGTGCCATTGCAAAAGACCACCTGGACACAGCCTTGTTCCTGATCCTGATCACAGCCGCCATGAACATGGGCGTGGATACCCTGTCCCAGCATATCCGGGCCCGTTTGAAAATCTCCGCCCATGTTACGGGCGTGCCGGGGGGCTGAGTGTATTGTGCTTGTCCCGGTGTTGAAAAAAACTCGGGATTTTTATGCATCCAAACGAATCCTTATGAGATCATGAGGCCCTTTTTCTGGTGACAGGGATAGTTAATCCGGCAATGTTGCAGCCTGTCAGAAAAAATAACCAGATATAAAATTCAAATGTCAGGCTTTTTTCTGCCCGGGCATAAAGAGCCCTGGCTTGAATTTCCAGGTTAAAGGCGTCGCGCTCTTCTTTTGAGGGTTCAAACACCACTGGCTCTCCAGCTTCATTGGGGTATGTGATTTCTGTCCCGTCAACCCGATACCGGTATTTTGCAAGGAAGTGCATCATCTCGTAAGTCTTTTCCCGGTGATCCAGTTCCGCAAGTTTTGTTTCAAATTTTTTTAACTGTGCATTAGAATCTTCTTGGGCTTTGGCCGAGATAATTCTGAGCTGCTTAATATTTTCATATGAGGACGATGTGTTCCAGATAAAAGAAATGCACAGAAAACTTCCCAAAACGGGAATAACAATTCTTGTCAGAGAGCACCCTTCCCGCCTGATTTTCAACAGCCCTCCAATGATCATTATCGCAAGAAATATTTTAAGGCTTATCCACTCGCACATTCTTAAAGAATATTCAAAAACGGCTTGTGCCTTTGACAGGCTATAAAGCTCCAGGTCCTCCATATATAAATCGTGAAATAATGACCCCAGAAGATAGGTTAAGAAAGCGATCAGGATCATTAAACGGAATTTTTTCCGGGGTATGATTGGAAGTGTTTTCATTCTGTATCAGGGCGGGTATACACGTACCGTGGATTGTTGTTATATGCGAACAACCACAGTACCAGCAATATAGTCGTGTAAAGCGCGCCTTCTATCGTTGCTAAACATTGTTACCATTTCAATTAACGGCCAAATCAAACCAAATGCGGCAAAGAACAAGGATATAATAGGGATCCCATTGGATATGCCAACATTATCTACGTCAAATGAAGCAGGATTCCATACAATCAAGTATAAGATGCATATGAAAAAAGGAATGCAATCTCTAAGAAATGCCTGTTTATAAGTTATTTCATTTTGCTCGGATTTATCGATTACCTTAATTTTCAATAGCATTTTTCCCAAGGTTTGCCCAAAACACCCATGCATTAAAATAAAATAAAGATATATTGCAATTGTATTTACAAAATACCAGGCAGCAAATAAAAAAGAATCATCAGCGGCAGTCCTTTCAATCCAGCCATTTAACATATCGATTGGCAGTAAAACCATACTGTCGACAACATAGGACAATACCCTTGGCCAAAATGTTCTATATTTGGGCAGGATTATGGATTTATCGTCATTTTCTTTGTATTCCGGGTCCGTCTTTTTGCGATTAATCTCGTTTTCAAGCAGTAAAAATCGGTTTGGGTATTTTTCCCTGTTGATATCTTTTGAAATCTGGGTCAAATCCTTGATAGAAAGGGTCTTGGCATATTCTTTATACTCTTCATCGGTTTTGAAATGATAGGACATACTTTTTTATTCTAAACAAACGTATAATTAAGTCATGTATAAATTGGGGCAGCCAATCAAGGCAGGGTCACCCGGAAGGCAAGTCCGGCTTCGGTGTTCCGGGCGGAGATTTTTCCCCGGCAGCGTCTGAGCTGCTTGCGGGCAATGGTCAGGCCCAGTCCCGATCCCGGGGCTTTCTGGCCGGTTACGCGGAAAAAGGGTCTGAACAGGAGGCCAAGGTCCTTGTTTGACAAGGGAGGGCAGGGGTTGGTTACCGAGAACCTGAGGCCGGTTCCGGTTGTTGAGCGGGCACGGATCACAATGGTTTCTCCCGGGGCCGTATATTTGACGGCGTTATCCATGAGGTTGGACAGTACGGACCTGAGCACGGATTTGTCTTGGCGGACCCTGACCTTTCCTTTGATATCCAGGTACAGGCCGAGCCGGTTCTGCTGGAGAGCGCCCCGGTAAGCAGCGAGTTCGTCGCGGATAAAATCTGAAAAGTTGAAGTCTTCCATGGCCAGTTCAGATTCCTGGTAATCCATTTTTGACAGGGTCAGCATATGGGCCACCAGTGTATCCAGGTTCTGGATGTCTGACTCCATATTGTCGGCGTACCGGCGGATGTCTTCTTTTGATCCGCCCTGGTCAAGCTTGTCAAGAATCAGCTCCTTGGAGATCCTGAGCCGGGCCAGGGGAGAGCGAAGTTCGTGGGAGACGTTGGCTGTCAGCTCTTTGGTGTTGTGCACCAGCTTTTCCAGCTTGTCCGCCATCAGGTTAAAGGAATCCCCGAGCTTTGCAATTTCGTCATGCCCCTTGATATTGGTTCTCTCGGCAAGATTGCCTTTGGCAAATTCAAGGGCTGACCGGTTGAGGCGGTTGACGCGCCTGGTGATAAACGAGGCCATGGGGATGACCAAAAGGGCGACCACACCGCCGATTACCAGGATACCCATGAGAAACAATACCTGGGGGTGGTCCGGGTTCCGGGAGTCATAGTAGAGGTGGAGGCGGATGCCGTCTTCACCGGCCTTGATGGGGATGGTGGCGTAGTATTTGATCCATTTAAGGACAAAATGGTAGAGGGTGATGCCGTTGTCATGGTGAACCTGGCGGTGGGTCCCGGTATGGGGAATTGTGGCCGGTCCTTTAAAGGTCTTGAACAACACGGTTTCCCCGGGATCGGAGATCCAGATTTTGACTTCAAACAGGGAGGAAAAGGTATTGAGCAGCTTGAGCAGATCCCGGTTCTGGGTCACGGGCTGCTCCGGATGAAGGTCAACGGTTTCCTGGACCAGGGTCTGGAAAATCTGGAGTTTTGAAAAGGTCTGCTGGTCAAGCTGGGTTTTGTAGGACCAGCCGGCCGTAAATATGAACAGGATGACAATCAGGGAGATGGTGGCCATCAGGACCAGGAGAAAGGAAATCAGGATCTTGATGTAAAGCCGCTTGATTTTCATCCCAGGTCCACAAACATGTATCCGGTGCCCCACACGGTTTTGATCCGGGCCGGTGATGAAGGATCCTGCTCGATTTTGGCCCTCAGCTTTGAAATGTGGATGTCCACACTCCGGTCAAACGCCATAAAGTCCTTTCCCTGGGCAAGGTTCATGATCTGGTCCCGGCTGAGCACGGTATTCGGGCTTTTCATCAGCACCTCAAGGATATTGAATTCCGTGGTGGACAACTCCACGGTGCGGTCCTGGATGGTGAGCACCCGGGCCGCACGGTTCAGCACCATGTCCCCGGACCGGATAAAGCTTTCCTCCCGGGGTGCGGATGACCCGCCCTGCCGCCTGAGAATGGCCCTTATCCTGGCCAGAAGCTCCCTGGGATTGAACGGTTTGGGCAGATAGTCGTCCGCGCCCAGTTCCAGGCCGACAATACGGTCGGTATCATCCCCCCGGGCCGTGAGCATGATCACCGGGGTTGAAAATGAGGCCCGGATTTCTTTGAGGACTTCAAGCCCGTCCTTGCCCGGCAGCATAATATCCAGGATGATCATGTCCGGTGTCTTTTCCCGGATGGTTTTGGCTGCATTGGTCCCTTCCAGCAGGGAGTTGACCTGAAATCCGTTTTCTTTGAAGTATTCGGAGAGCAGATCAATGAGTTTGATATCATCGTCTATGATCAAGAGTGTCTGAGTCATGATTTTGTTCCTTTCGCCTCCTTTTACTACTGATTTACAAAGATTTACAAGACGATAAACATATTTTTACAATTCTTTATTAGCCTGCGCGTATCCAAAAATGAGGTATCTGTCACCAAAGACATATCTGTCAATTCAACCTGCGTGTCCACAGGAGGGTATATGGAAAATACGATCGGTTCGGGAATGATCCCCATGTTTTTGTCGGGGCTGACCCGGGGCTGGGAAATCAGTCCTGATCCGGCATCTGACATGCCTGCCCTGAAAAGTACCCGGCGGCTGCTGCTGGCCTGCAGCGGCCTGGACAAAGAGTTGCCGGGTGTTGCCAAGGCCATGGCCTTTGGCTTTGGCAAAAAAGAGGCCCAGACCACGATTTTCAGAATTCCGGATGCCGCACACCAGGGCAGGCAGCATTCCCTGTCCATCTATGACGGGGCCTTTATCGGCATTGCACCGGATGGTAACGGTGCTGCGGAAGCGGCTTTTGCCTTTATCCGGAATCACTTGTCCGCCCTGTCCGCCATACCGGTTGCCCTGTTTTTTCTGCTGCCGGGCACTGTGGCCGATGACCCGGACAACATTGTTGAAAAAGCCCTTCTTGAAAAACTCCCGCTGATCTATCCCCTGGATGTGGGCCGGTTTGAGGGTACCGGTGCCGGTCTTAAAAACAGGGTCCTGGACTGGGCCGGCGGTACGGTCTGGCCCATGATGGAAACCCGGTGGCTGGCAGACCTTGTTTTTCCGGAACCCGGCTGTTCCCCGGCCAAACCTGAGCCACTGCACTCCCGGGGATAATCAACCGCCCGATACTGCCTCTGCTTTTGGCTGTTTTTTCCCACAGGCAGCTACAAAATTGTCAAACAACGGCGCCATGACCTGGTTGTCAAGCATCATGAGTTCGGGATGCCATTGCACAAGGTCAATGGGCAGGCTGGTATGCTCAAGCGCCTCAACCACCCCGTCCGGGGATTTTGCCGTAATTTCGAGATGTTTTCCAGGTGTTTTAACGGACTGGTGATGCCTGGAATTGATCATGATCCTGGGGCCGAACATTTGGTAAAGCCGTGATCCCGGATCAATTTCCACGGGATGGTCTGTCCCGAAATGAATTTCTTTTTGCATATGGTCCAGCACAGGGGTGTCGAACTGGGACCCGATATCCTGGAACAGGGTGCCGCCCATGGCCACATTAATCAACTGGGCCCCGCGGCAGATCCCCAGTATGGGGACATTCATTTCCATGGCGGTTTCCAGTGCCGCCAGTTGATAGATGTCCAGTTCCTTGTCCACCCGGCCCAGGCCGGGCAGGGGGGCTTCGTTGAAGTAGGCCGGATCCAGATCAAATCCCCCGGGAAATAAAAACCCTTTTGCAGGGGCTGCCATTTCTGCCAGAAGATCGGTATCTTCGGTAAAGGGAAGAATATAGGGAATGCCGCCGGCCTGTTCGATTGCCTGGGGATAGGCGTTGGGAACGCTCACCGTGGGCATGTTGAAGCGGTTCAGGTCTGTGTGGGCGACAATGGCGATCATGGGGCGCATGGGCTGTCCTTGCAATCTGTTAACATCGAGAATAAAGGCCGAATCATACCATTGCCGGGCCGTCCGGGCAAGAAAAGAAAGCGTCCCCAGGCGGTTGAATTGTACAAAGTTTAACAAAATAGAGGGGGCTGTTGCATTGACATCAGGCCATGGGGTTTTTATCCTGATACCTATGTCAGGGACGCGTATGAAAAAAATGGTTTTTGCCTGGATCTTGCTGGGGCTTGTGGTCATCCTGGTTCCGTCTGCATGGGCAGGCAGCAGCCAGGCCGGGGGGCCTGTCTTTTTTCCGGTAAAGGATGTTTCAGCCTTTTCAAAAAAGGTGGAAAAATCCCTGGCAAAACACGGGGCGAAAGTCGCCATTGTGGGCCGGGTGGGGCGGCCGCGCAAAGATCTGCCCAGGGGGATTGCGTTTACCCATACCGGGTTTGCGGTATATTCGAAAATCACCACAGTAGACGGCCGGACCCTTCCGGGATACGCCATGTACAACCTGTACCAGGATTCGGATATTCCGGACCAGAGTACCCTGGTCCTGGACTATCCCGTGGATTTTTTTGCCGGAGTCCGGGTTCTGGAAGCCGGTGTGATTGTCCCGTCTCCCAGGCTCCAGGCAGCGCTTTTGGAAATTCTTTCATCCAATATTTACACGGCGCTGCACGACCCGTCCTATTCCGCCATTGCCAATCCCTACACCCTTGGGTTCCAGAACTGTACCGAGCATGTTCTGGATATCTTGTTTGCAGCGATTTACGGCACGGATGACATGAAGAAGATAAAGGCAAACCAAACCGCTTATTTCAAAGCCCAGCCTGTTCATGTGAACCCGCTTAAGCTGGCTCTGGGGCGGATGTTTGCCCCTGATATTACCACGGCAGACCATCCCGGGAGCCCTGAAACCGCAACATTTTCAACAATCGGCAGCTTTCTTACCGGGTTCGGCCTTGTGTCGGCGCAGTATGTGGTCCTGCCGGGTGACGCCGGATGAGCGGCACACCGGTGTCAGGGTCTTCCCGGATTGACGCCGCCATCAATACATGATTAGCTGTGTATGATCAAAAAAAGGAGGAATCATGAAACACGTTATTCTTTTCACAGGTATTTTAATGGGGATCGCCGGCTTTTGCACAACGGCATTTTCCCAGGACACCCACAGCGGCCGGGCGGTTAACCACGGATCTCAGGCCGCAAGCCATGCCAGCGGCAGTGCCGCCCATGCCATATCCGCCAGCGGCCAGGCCGTATCCGGAGCCGCTTCGGTTCCCTTTATGGTAAGCGGTGCGGCAGGTGCTTCTTCCGCGCAGATCGGGGAGGATCTTCACAACGCTGCTTCAGAACCCATCGGCACCCCGCTTGAGATTACGGATGAAACCATTACCATCGGTCCGCCCCCGGACCAGGCCCTGAACGCCAATACCGGCCAGAACTGAACCGCAAAGGACATTCAATGACATATTATTCCCGCATGATACTGATGATCTGTTTCTGCCTGGTGTGCGCGCTGGGATCGGCAGGGGTTGCTGTGGCAGGAAGCAGCCAGGCCGAAGGCGAGGCCTATTTTGACGCTGAAACCATTATCGGGTTCTCAAAGAAAGTGGAGAAATCCCTGGCGGCAAAAGGAGCCAGAGTGGCCATCCTTGCCAGGGTGGGCAGACCCCGGAAATACCTGCCCGAGGGCATCAACTTCACCCATACCGCCCTTGCGGTTTACTCGAGGATTACAACGGCAGACGGCCGTGTGGTACCCGGGTATGCCATTTACAATTTATACCAGAAAGCCGGGCAGCCTGATGTGAGTGAACTGGTCCAGGATTATCCCGTGGATTTTTTTGCCGGGGTTCAGGTTCTGGAAGCCGGAGTGGTTATTCCCAAGCCCTATCTCCAGCGTAGGTTGCTGGAAGTGCTGGCCTCAGAATCGTACAAGGACTTTCATAACCCGTCGTACTCGGCCATTGCCAATCCCTATACCCTGGAGTTGCAGAATTGCACGGAGCACCTCCTGGATACTCTGTTCTGCGCAATTTACAATACAAAGAATATCAAGCAGATCAAGGCAAACCAGAAAGCCTATTTCAAAGCCCAGCCCGTCAAGGTGAACCCGGTCAAGCTGGCCCTGGGTTCCATGTTTGCGGCGGATATCACCACCGCCGACCACCCGGGATCTCCCAAAACAACCACATTCACCACCATCGGCAATTTTCTTGACGACTTCGGACTGGTGTCCGAACGGTATATCCTGACCGAATAGGGGCCACCCCTTTACTGCTATTCCCGGTAATGCAATGCATTGCCGGGAATGCATAAAAGATCAGGCCGGGGGGGAACGTTCGGGGTCAGCCGGCTGGCCCTGTTTTTGTTTTTCCGCCCCCGGGGTCAGCAGTTGCCCGAACCTGTGTTTCTGGGTGAACGGGGTGTTCAGCACCAGGAAATACCCGATGCTCATGGCAAACACCACCCCTGCGATGGCCCAGACATAATCCGACGTAATCTGGGTAAAGTCCAGGATGATGATCTTCCTGGCAATGGCCATGAGTGCCGTGGCCATGACGATCTGGACATGGATGACATCCTCGCGCAGGTAAATGCAGATATTGACAAAAATTTCAATGGCGATGAGGACGGCCATAAACGCACCAAAAGTCGCCAGGATATCGCTGATGGTCAGCATGAGGAACGGAGGCGTCATCAGTTTCCGGTACAATACCCAGCCCACATCAACCACCCCCCAGATGATCACGGCAGTCATAATCACGGCCAGTACCCGCACGGCAAACCGGATGATTTTTCTCATTCTCTGGATTAAGGGTTCATTGGGATTGTCAAGATCGTCCATAGGGGTCCTCCATAGGGTCAGTTTTGGCCGGCCGTATCTGTCGGCGCACAGCATCAGGTCGAGTGGTTTGAAAGTTTCCGGCGGGAAGCGGTTTATCCGGGATACATGGCTTCAAGGATGTTCAGGCCCTCCCCTTTTTTCTTGACCGCCAGCAGCGGCCTGTTCAGGTTGCGTATCAATCCTTCGGTGACACTGCCGAGCAGCACTGCGGCAATGCCGCCGCTGCGTCCCCGGGCACCCACCACGATCAGGCTGGTGTCTTTTTTGTCGGCAAACTCCTGGATACCTTCCACGACTTTATCGTTGAGTACAAAGTGCGGGTTGACCCCGACCCCTTTGAGGTCGACATAAGAGACATACTGTTCTGATTTGGCCCGGGCGTTTTTGCGCATGAGTTCGGCAAATTCGTCAAAATCCTTGCCGGTTTTGTAGTATCCCCTGGGCACCCTGAAAATATTGAGAACGTCAATGGATGCAATGCCTGCGGCCTTGGCAAAGGCCGAGCCCACATCCAGGGAATCCTGGGAGTGGTCTGAAAAATCCGTGGACACGAGGATATCGTCCAGCCTTACGGCAGGCGTGCCCGGGGGAATGATCATGACCGAACAGAACGCCTTCCTGGCCACTTTTTCGGAATAACATCCCTTGACCGGGGTATCCCCGGTGCAATGGCTGATGACCATAAGATCAATATCATACTGCTGGGAGTATGACACCAGGGTGCCGAGCCGTGAGCCTTCCACGGCCTTGTAATGCAGGGTTGCGTTTTCAGGGCCGTCAAAGATTTTTTCCACATATGCCTGCATCCTGCTCTGGGCGGCTTTGTCCACGGGAGAAATGATTTCAGGGTATATTTTTTTGATTTCGTCCGGGATGTCAAAGCTGTCGGATACATGGACAAAGTAAATGTCACTGGAGTTGGCCATCTTGGAAACAAACCCGGCGTATTGGATGAGCATGGTGTCATTATCGTCAAGGTTCAATGCCACCATGAGTTTTTTATATCTGTACATTACGTTTCCCCTTAATTTTTTGGGTTAGGTGGAATGAAATCATGCATATAGGATAAAATCTAATACGTTATCGGACAATTACAACCTTGTACCAAAGATATCCCTGTATCGCCGCTGCCGTGTCTGGGCCCCCGGCTGTTAAAAAATCCTGCAAAATGGTACGCTGGCCAATAACGGCAGCATGCCGTGAACATGAATTCTCTAAGGAGTATGGATGGGAAAAAAGGCGCTGGAACTGCTGGCCCCGGCAAAAAACAGGGAACTGGGCATGGCGGCAATCAATCACGGGGCTGATGCGGTTTATATCGGGGCCGAGCGGTTCGGGGCCAGGGCGGCCGTCGGAAACGCCGTGGCCGACATTGAAAAGCTGTGCTGTTATGCGCGCCAGTACAGGGCCAGGGTCTATGTAGCCCTGAATACCCTGGTGTTCGACCATGAGCTTGAGGCTGTCCGGAACCTGGTGCATGATATATGGAATGCCGGTGCCGATGCCCTGATCATCCAGGACATGGGCCTGGTTGAGATGGATCTGCCCCCGATCCCCCTGTTTGCCAGCACCCAGACCGACAACCAGACCCCTGAAAAAGTGTTGTTCCTGGAAAACACCGGGTTTGAACGGGTGATTCTTGCCAGGGAGCTGGGCCTGGATGAAATCCGGACCATCCGGCAAAAGACCCGGGTTGATCTGGAGGCCTTTGTGCATGGCGCGCTCTGCGTCTGTTATTCCGGACAATGCTATATGAGTGCTGCCATCGGCGGAAGAAGCGCCAACCGCGGGGATTGCGGCCAGCCCTGCCGGCTGCCCTGGAACCTGGTCACGGAAAGCGGCAAGGTCCTGGCCCGGGACCGCCACCTGTTATCGCTCCGGGATATGAACCGGTCCGCCCATATTGCAGCCCTTGCAGATGCCGGGATTACCTCGTTCAAGATCGAGGGCCGGCTCAAGGACCTGGCCTACGTGAAGAACATCACGGCATACTACCGGCAGCAACTGGATGCGTTCCTGGAGGACACGCCCCGCTATGCAAAAGCGTCTTCCGGCAGGACGGTCTTTTCCTTTACCCCGGACCCTTCCCGGACATTCAGCCGGGGAGAAACCGATTATTTCCTGTTCGGCCGCACGGAAAATCCCGTGCATTCCTTTGATACCCCCAAATCCATGGGCCGGAAAATCGGGACCGTTAAAAAAGTGGCCCCGGACTGGCTGACCCTGGATACTTCGGATACCCGGGAACGGCTGCACAACGGGGACGGGCTTTGTTTCCGGGATCAAAAGGGGCAACTGGCCGGATTTCAGGTAAACCGGGTGGATGACAAAGGACGGGTGTTTCCCCCGGGACGCCAGCCATTGAAACGGCTGCCCATCCGGCCCGGGACCGTGGTGTTTCGCAACCACGACCAGGTATTTTCGCGGCAGATGGCAGGCAGCACTGCGGACCGGCGGATCGGCCTATATCTTGTTTTTTCAGAGACTCCCGGGGGATTCCGGCTGTCCGGGAAGGACGAGGACGGGATCTGTGCTTCTGCAGAACTTTCCCTTCCCAGGGAACCGGCCAGAAATCCGGAAAGGGCTGTGGCAACCATGGAAAAGCAATTGGGGAAACTGGGCAATACCCTGTTTTATCTGCAGGCATTGTCCATTGAAACCGCCCCGTATTTTTTTCCGGCCAAAGAGCTGAACCAAATCCGCCGGGATTTGGTGGCGGCCATGGAGGCGGCCAGGGGCCAGAGCCATACCCGGAAAACAGCCCGGCCAAGGCCTGCACCTGTTCACTTCCCGGTAAAGACCGTGGATTTCAGCGCCAATATCGCCAACCAACTGGCCCGGGCCTTTTACGAAAAACGGAGCGTCACAGACCTGGCCCCGGCATTTGAGATTGCCCGTCCGAATACCGACGCCGCTGTCATGACCACAAGACATTGCATCCGCCATGCCCTGGGCCAATGCCCGAAACATGGCAAGCCAAACGGCAAAGGGACAAAAGAACGGGACTGGTCAGGCAGCCTGTTTTTGGAAAATGAAAAGGGCAGGTTCCGGGTGGTGGTTGACTGCAGGCAATGCCGCATGGAGATCCGCTCTCCGGCATAATAGCCGGCCCTCCGGTTCCCTGGGATATGGACCGGCGGAATATGGCCCGGAAATCAATCCTTCCACAAGTTGTAGAAATGATGGACAGGGCCGTGGCCTTTGCCTGTGGTATAGGCCGCCCCTGCAGAAAGCGCTCCTGTGATATAGGCCTTTGCCTGTTCCACAGCCGGGACCAGCGCCAGCCCTTTGGCCAGGCCTGCGGCAATGGCCGAGGACAGGGTGCAGCCTGTGCCGTGGGAGTTGGGGGTGTCCACCCGTGTTCCGGGCAGTTCGGTAAATATATCCCCGGTTTTTTCATATAAAAGATCATGGCTCTGACGGCCGGTGAGATGGCCGCCCTTAACCAGGACATTGGCCGCCCCAAGGTCTGCAAGATCTTTGGCTGCCCCGGCCATGTCCTCGGCTGTCTCGACTTCCCTTCCCAGCAATACAGAGGCTTCGGGCAGGTTGGGGGTGATGACCGTGGCCAGGGGCAGCAGCCGCTCTTTCAGGGCGGCAACCGCGTCGTCCAGGAGAAGCTTGTCCCCGCTCTTGGAGATCATGACCGGGTCCACCACTACATTGGGGCATTGCCAGTGTTGGAGGCTGTCCGCAACAATATCAATGACCTCGGGAGAATGAAGCATGCCGATCTTGACGGCATCGGTCCCGATATCCTCCATGACCGCGTCGATCTGGCTACCGATAAACTCGGGTGGGGCCGGGAAAATACCCGTGACCACCCGGGTGTTCTGGGCGGTCAGGGCTGTGATGGCGGACATGCCGAAACAACCCAGGGCGGAAAAGGTTTTCAGATCCGCCTGGATGCCGGCGCCGCCGCCGCTGTCTGATCCGGCAATGGTCAGGGCGCGAAAGTAAGATGTCATTGTATATTCTCCTTCAAGGTTCTGGTCTGTTCAAATTCAAGGCAAAGGGCCCGTGCTGCTGCAAAGGGATCTGTGGCGCTGCACACAGCCGACACCACGGCAATGACGTCCGCACCGGCCAGGACAACCCCAGCAATATTGGACGGGTTGATGCCGCCGA
This sequence comes from Desulfobacter sp., assembly GCA_036881925.1. Taxonomy (GTDB): domain Bacteria; phylum Desulfobacterota; class Desulfobacteria; order Desulfobacterales; family Desulfobacteraceae; genus Desulfobacter. The sequence continues at coordinate 55,632 of JBAJNJ010000017.1, read as the reverse complement.
TGGCCACCAGGGTGTGGGGGGAATGCGCCCGGATCCGGGCAAGCCCGGAAAGCCCCCAGGCAGCTTTCGTATCTGTTTTGGTCGGGGTGTCAAATACGGGGCTCACCCCGATATAGGCAAGATCCATCTCTGTTGCCGCTTCCACATCTTCCCAGGTCTCCACGGAAAGCCCGATGATGGCGTCCGGTCCCATCAACTGCCGGGCCTTGCCATAGGGCATGTCGCTCTGGCCGATATGGACCCCGTCCGCGCCTGCCGCCAGGGCAATATCCACACGGTCGTTGATGACCAGGGGAATGCCTAAGGGCGTGAGAAGAGATTTGAGCCGGAGCGCCCTGTCCAGGAAGTCCCTGGTGGAGGCGGTCTTTTCCCTGAGCTGGACGCAGCAGACACCGGCGTCTGCCGCTTTTTTGACCACAGTATCAAGGTTATGGTGGGGGCAGTCCCCGGTAACCAGGTAAATTCCCTGGAAACGGGTTTTTTCCCGGTTTTTCTGGCTGTGCATTTGTCTTTCCTAATGTTTTAAATGGACTTCAATGTCTTGTTCCGACATCAGGAACAGGGCATCCAGGAAGTGGAGCTGAAGTGTGCCCGGCCCCTTGGCCTGCTTTGCCGCCATTTCACCGGCGATTCCCATTACAGCCATGGCATGGGCGGCTGCCCTGTGGTAATCCGTGTTCACGGCCGCAAAAGCCCCGCACAGGGCAGATGCCGTACATCCCAGGCCCGTGACCCGCGGCATGAGGTAGTGGCCGTTTTTCACTTCGGAAATGGCGTCCTTGTCCAGGATATAGTCGGTTTTTCCGGTGATGCAGACCACGGTGTCAAAGACGGTATTCAGGTTCCGGGCCGATTCAATGGCCTGGTCTGACCCGCTGGTGCTGTCCACCCCTTTGGTGGCCACGCCTGCCTGGCTCAGGGCCATGATTTCAGAACCGTTGCCCCGGATAATGGTGGGGGCGGCTTCCCTGACCAGGTCCCTGGCCGTACCGGTCCGGTAGGGGGTGGCACCCACGCCCACAGGATCAAGGACAATGGGAATTCCCCGTTCCTTTGCCTTTTTGGCTGCCTTGAACATGGCGTTGATCCATGGGTCGCTCAGGGTCCCGATATTGATCACCAGGGCCGAGGCAATACCGGTCATGTCCTCGACCTCCTGCACGGCATGGGCCATGACCGGGGAAGCGCCCAGGGCCAGCAGGGCGTTTGCCGTGGTGTTCATGACCACGTAATTGGTGATGTTGTGAACCAGGGGGCTTTTCTGCCGTATGGCCCATAAATCTTTGTAAATGTCTGCCGCGTCAAGATGCATCATCATCTCCTTTCTTTTCCGCGTTTATCCCGGTGCTGATACGTTTGCTGAGCCCGGTAAAATCCTTTACTCCCAGGTGTGGATGAGCTCGGATACATCCACCTTGTTTTGAATGAGGCCGTATTTCAGGGCAAAGTCGGCAAATGCCTGCCATTTTAAAGGATCATGGCCGTCCGGCCCGGCAAAATAGGGCCGGGTCAGTTGAAACGCCTCGGTTTCAATGGATGCATCTGCCTCGGGAACGGCTGACAGGTAAAGGCTCAGGGCGATTTCAGGATCGGTCTGGGCTTCGGCCAGGGCAATGCGGATGGCCTTGACAAAGCCCCGGACCGCTTCGGGTTTGCGGGCAAGGGTGTTGGACCCGGCCACAAAAATCAGCTCCTCATAATCCGGTATACCGTATTTTTCCAGTTCGAAAAACCGGGCCTCATACCCGTGTTTTTTCATACCCACGGTTTCATATGTTTTAAAGGGCCCCATGACAGCGTCCACCTTTTTGGACACCAGGGCCGGCAGGATGGTAAACCCCACATTCACAGGGGTATAATCCGTGATGCCGTTGATATCGGCAAAGGCCTCGAGCATCACGTCCATGAGTCCGGGCACGGTATACCCGATTTTTTTTCCGGACAGGTCAGAGGGGCGTTCAATGGCCGGATCCAGGTAGAGCAGGGTGGTCAAGGGATGCACCACCAGGGGGGTGATGGCCTTGATATCCAGGCCCCGGCCTGCCGCAATAATGGTTTGGGGCTGGTAGGACACTGCCATATCCACATTGCCGGACGCGGCAAGTTTCAGGGCATCACTGGTTTCCGACGGGGTAATGATTTCCACCTCAATGCCGTGGTCGTCAAAATATCCGGCTTCCCGGGCCAGGTAAATGGGAAGATGGTCCACATTGGGAAACCAGTCCAGCATCAGGGTCAGTTTTTCCGCTGCCTTACCCTGGACCGGGACCAGGAGGTTCAGGGCGAGCACAAGTGCGATAATGATCTGTTTCATATCCATATCCTTTTTATGTTATAGCTGTTCTCAAAATTCCGTTCCGATTGGATTTTTAACTTGGGTGGTTGTACAGCAAATGACGCCTGAGTTTTCAGTGTTTTTTACTGATTCGGTATTCTCGTCAGTGTTTTTTTCGGAACATATTTTTGTCATTTGCTATATACGATCTAACGATCGATTTTCCATGTAATGGTTCTTTTTTCAATTACCCCGACAAGAATCCAGAGTGCAAGGCCCATAAGGGTCAGCCACAGGATGGCGGCAAACACCATGTCCGTCCGGAGTCGTGCATTGGACTGGATCATAAGATAACCCAGCCCCTGCTGGGCCCCGACCCATTCCCCGATCACCGCCCCGATGGTGGCCACGCTCACCCCCACCCGGAGCCCGGAAAAAAATTGGGGCAGTGCCCAGGGCCAGTACAGCAGGCGCAGCCGCTGGAAAAACGAGGCGCCCATGAGACGGAACAACACCCTGAATTCAGGGTCACAGCTTTTCAGCCCGGACAGCAGGCTGATGGTCACGGGGAAAAAAATAATAATCCAGGCCATAAACACCTTGGATGCCATGCCATAGCCCAGCCAGACCACCAGGAGCGGGGCCAGGGCAAATACGGGCACGGCTTGGGACGCCACCAGAAACGGGGCCAACCCTTTTTCAAGTCCGGGATTGGCAAACATGAGGATGGCCAGGGGAATTGCCGTGGCCAGGGCCAGGCCGATGCCCAGGAGAATTTCAGCCAGGGTGGTCAGGGCATGGGGCCAGATCAGGATTGCCTCTGTCACGGCCGTGGCAACGATCACCGAAGGCTGCGGCAGGATAAAGACGGGGGTATCTGCCAGCCGCACCCCTGCCTCCCAGATACCCAGTATCCCCAGGGCGATTGCCGGGGCAATGATATCAGATCGTTTCACAGGCAGCATCTCCCTGAAGCCGGTCCAGGACATGGCGTTTTACGGCAATGAGTTCGGGATGGTTGAAATCCCTGGGTTTGGGCTGTTCCGGTGCAAACCGTTCCACCACGGTCATGGGCATGGGGCTGAGCAGGCAGATCTCGTCGCCCAGGAGCAGGGCCTCTTCAATGTCATGGGTGATCATGAGAATGGTTTTACCGAACTCCGACTGGAGCATGAGCAGCAGGGCCTGCAGCCCCCTGCGGGTAATGGCGTCCAGGGCGGACAGGGGCTCGTCCAGGAGAATCAGGTCCCGGTTGAACATCAGGGTGCGGACCAGGGCGCATCGCTGGCGCATGCCCCCGGACACCTGGCCGGGATAATGGTTTTCATAGCCGGAAAGCCCGAGCCGGGCAAAAAGCCGTGCTGCGGCCTCTTCAGGGCGGCTGGTGCCGCTCTTGCCTGCACCGCTGCCGGTCCTGGCCGGCAGCAGGCTGTTTTCCATGAGGGTGAACCAGGGCAAAAGCAGGTCTTTTTGCTGCATATAGGCGGCATGGCCCCTGAGACTGTCCATTTGCCGGCCCTGCCATGAGATGGTACCCCGGTCCAGGTTGGTCACCCCGGTCAACCCGTCAAACAGGGTGGATTTCCCGCATCCGGACGGGCCGACCAATACCGTGAAACGGCCCGGTGCAACAGCCAGGTCAAATGCGCTGAAAATCGTCTGGTGATTAAAGGATTTTTCCGCCCCGTTTAGCTTGAGCATGGTTTTGTCCCGGTGTGTTGGTAAAAAACGCAGTCAATGGGGGGATGGGGAAAGGGCTTTCCTTCGCCAGAATGATCTGGATCAGGTTCCAGGGGTCGAAACACCAATGCCTCCTCTCAGCCGGCTGTTACCGGCTCCCCCAGCCTTCCGTTGACACTGTTCGCAATGCCCGGAAATTACCACGGGACAGGCTTTGTGTCAATTCTCCGGGGACGGGTGGAAAAAACTTGGGCAGCAATGCTGAACAAAAAATGCCGCAGGATATAAACCCTGCGGCATCTTTAAATGATTGCTCAATCGTGTTTCGGCGGTTCCTGCGTATGGGGTGCCGCTATGAGACCGCTCCCCGAGCTGCGGCCCGGTCGGCGGCAGCAGTAAACAGGACATCTGTTGAACTGTTCAATGCGGTTTCTGCGGAATCCTGGATTACGCCGATGATGAAACCTGCCGCAACAACTTCCATGGAAATATCATTGGGAACCCCGAAAAGGCTGCAGGCAAGGGGAATCAGGAGCAGTGATCCCCCGGCAACACCAGAGGCGCCGCAGGCGGAAACCGAAGCCACCAGGCTGAGAAGAAGGGCCGTGGCAAGATCCACCTTGATGCCCAGGGTATGTACGGCGGCCAGGGTCAGAATGGTAATGGTGATGGCTGCGCCGCCCATGTTCACGGTGGCGCCCAGGGGAATGGAGACCGAATACGTGTCTTCATTCAGCTCCAGGCGTTTGCAAAGATCCATGTTCACCGGGATATTGGCTGCAGAACTTCTGGTAAAGAAAGCCGTGACGCCGCTTTCCCTGAGGCATTTGAAGGCCAGGGGATAAGGGTTCTGGCGGGTTTTGAGAAACACAATCAGGGGATTCACCACCAGGGCGATGATCAGCATGGAGCCCAGAAGCACCTGGAGCAGGTGGGTGTATCCTGCCAGTGCGGAGAAACCGGTTGTGGCAATAGTTTTTGACACCAGGCCGAAAATTCCCAGGGGGGCGAAACGAATGACCAGCCGGACCACGGTTGATACGCCCTGGGAGATATCGTGAAGGATGGTTTTCATCCCTTCTGATGCCCGCTGAAAGCTGAATCCCAGCACCAAGGCCCAGGCAAGAATTCCCAGGAAGTTACCTGTGGCAAGGGCATTGACGGGGTTGTCGACCATTTTGAACAGCAGGGTGTGAAGCACCTGGCCGATGCCGTCGGGCGGGGTGGCGGAGGTGTTGGTTGCCACCAGCGTAAGGGTGGTCGGAAAGAGAAAGCTCATGGTTACGGCAATCAGAGCCGCCATGAATGTGCCGACTAAATATAAACCGATGATGGAGCGCATATTGGTATGCGCGCCTTTTTTCTGGTTTGCAATGGATGACGTTACAATGACGAATACCAGTGTCGGCGCCACCGCCTTAAGTCCCCCGACAAACAGTCCGCCCAGCAGGCCGGCCGATGTGGCCGCCGCCGGAGACACCATTGCCAGAATAACCCCTGCCACAATGCCCACCATAATCTGGGCAACCAAACTTCCCGATGCGATCTTCTTAAGGATCTCTGTGAATTGATTCATGCCTCTTCCCTATAATATCGTTAAATAATTACTATTATTAAACCGCCACGGGCCTTATAAGACCAAAACATCGTTTTTGTCAATTAAATAATGGTATTTTTTGAGATGTTATGATTTTGATTAATTTTTTTTAGGAAATGCTTATTTTTTGTAAAATTTTTTATGAGACGATCCGTCTCATTTTTCCATGCATCCTTCACCGGCAATTTCCAGGGCCGCAGCAGGAGAGGAATGCCGGTTTCCGGCAAGACAATTCCCGGGAGAGGGCAAGAAACGGGTTGTCTTGCCGGCACGGTATCCATATAATTGCCGGCGGAATTGATGTGAATACATAACAGGAGAAACAAACGATATGGCAGACACCCCTCACAACCCCATGGATGATCCCAGGTATTGCGGTATCCCCACATTTATGCGGGCACCATTTGAAACCGATCCGGCCAACCTGGATATCGCCCTTGTGGGCGTGCCTTATGACGGTGCTGTGGAGGCACGGTCCGGTGCACGCCATGGGCCGCGCCAGATACGGGATATGTCCAGCATGATGCGGGCCATCCACCATGTCACCCGGATTAACCCCTATGACCTGTGCCGGGTCGGGGATGCCGGGGATGTCCGTTTTCAGCAGATCTTTGACGTTGCCGCCAGCCATGAGGACATACGCGTCTTTTATACGCGGCTGCATGATGCCGGTGTTGTGCCTTTGAGCGCCGGCGGCGACCATTCCATTACCCTGCCGATCCTTAGGGCGCTTGCTGCGGATGGGCCTTTGGGGCTGGTGCACATTGATGCCCATACCGACTGCTGCGATGAAGAAATGAATTCCAAATACAGCCATGGCACCCCGTTCCGGAGAGCAATCGAAGAAAACCTGCTTGACCCCAGACGCATGATTCAGATCGGGATCCGGGGGGCGGCAAACTCCACGGAATGCTGGGATTACGGACCCAAACACGGCATCCGCATCATGTACATGGAAGAGTTCAGCCAGTGCGGTGTGGAAAAAACCGTTGCCGAGATCAAACGGGTTGTGGGGGACGGACCAACCTATGTCACCTTTGATATTGACAGTATTGACCCCTCTTTTGCCCCGGGTACGGGAACCCCGGAAATCGGCGGCCTGACCAATGTGGAGGCTCAGGGGCTGATCCGCGGACTCCGGGGGCTGAACCTTGTGGGCGCGGATGTGGTTGAGGTGGCCCCGCCGTTTGATGCCTCAGGCGTTACGGCGCTGATCGGGGCCACGATCATGTATGAACTGCTCTGCATTCTTGCGGAACGTGTAAATTCAACAACCAATACAAGGCATGCCTGAGAGCGATTTTGAAGATGATACGTATTATTTCAAAACACATTCCCCAAAAATACACCATTGCATTGGCAGCCGTATTGCTCAGTGCCATGTTGTTTTTTGATGCCAATGCAAACCCCGTTACCAGGGAAATCCGGGATGTTGAAAAGCGGCTTGGTGCCCGTGTCGGCGTTGCCGTCTATGATACGGCATCAAATGATCTGTGGCATTACAACGGGGATGCCAGGTTCCCGTTAAATAGTACCTTTAAGACCCTGGCCTGTGCAAAGCTGCTGGCGGATGTTGACAAAGGGGAGCAATCTTTTGCCAGCAATGTTGTTATACAAAAAAATGCGCTGGTCACATGGTCGCCTGTCACTGAAAAATTGGTCGGCAAGGCGGTTACCCTAGGCCAGGCCTGTGAAGCGGTAATGGTGATGAGTGACAATACCGCAGCCAATATTGTGCTTGGCGGGATTGGCGGACCGGAAGCCTTAACCCAGTTCATGCGCGCAATGGGTGACAGGGTGACACGGCTGGACCGGATCGAGCCTGACCTGGGCGAAGCAGCGGAAGGGGACCCAAGGGATACGACCACACCCAAGGCAATGGTGAAAAGCCTTCATACGCTTTTATTCGGCAATACCGTGTTAAACGCAGCATCCCAAAAACAGTTAAAACAATGGATGATGGACAATAAGGTATCTGACAGCCTGTTGCGGAGCGTACTGCCCGGCGGCTGGTCAATTGCCGACCGGTCAGGTGCCGGCGGCAACGGTTCAAGGGGAATTACTGCGGTTGCCTGGTCCAAGACCCGTCTGCCGCTGGTGATCAGTATTTATCTGACCCGGACGGATGCCTCTTTTGATGCACGCAACCAGGCCATTGCAGGGATCGGCAGGGCTGTTTTTGACGTTTACCAATGAAGATGGCGGGTCTGCTGTGGTGTTGCCGGTCCATTATTAGAGGTGCCCTTAATTTTTCCGGCGGCCGGGCTGGCCAAGCAGATTGTACCGTTCGACCTTCCGGTACAGGGTGGCCCGGGAGATGCCCAGGGTTTTGGCTGTTTTTGACATATTGTTTTGGGTCTGTTCCAGGGTGTCGGCAATGTGTTGGCGGGTCACATCGTCCAGTGTGCCGGTATGGGGCTGTCTGCCGGGGGCTGTCTGGGAAAGTCCCAGGTGGCAGGGTTCAAGGGTGCCGGTTTCACACAGGTGCAGGGCGCGCTGCATGCAGTTTTCCAGTTCCCTGACATTGCCGGGCCAGTGATATGCGGCCAGTGCGTCGCAGGCATCCGGGGTCAGTCCGGGCGGGGCTGGGGCGTTTTCCGACAGGAACCGGGTTGCCAGGGCCAGAATGTCTTTGCGCCCCCGTTGTTTGAGCGGGGGAATTTCAATGGGAAATACATTGAGCCGGTAGTAAAGATCTTCCCTGAACCGGCCTTCGCGGATGGCCCGGGGCAGGTCCACATGGGTGGCGGCAATGATGCGGGTGTTGACTTTTACGGGCTTGTCCGCGCCGATGCGGTAGACCTCCCCGGTCTGGAGCACCCGCAGGAGTTTGACCTGCATCCGGTGGGGCATATCGCCGATTTCATCCAGAAGAATGGTACCGGTGTGGGCCAGTTCGAATTTCCCGGGCTTGCCTGATTTGGATGCGCCGGTGAATGTGCCGGCCACATATCCGAACAATTCACTTTCCAGGAGATTGGATGGAATGGCCCCGCAGTTGATGGGGATAAACGGGTTGAGGCGCCTGTTGCTCAGGTTGTGAATGGCCTGGGCAAAAAGTTCTTTGCCGGTGCCGGTCTCTCCCCGGAGCAGGACGGTGCTGTCCGAGGCAGCGGCCCGCCTGGCCAGCTTTACCGGCCCGAGAAATGCCGGAGAGGAACCGGTGAGGCTGTCAAAGGTAAAGTGGGCCCGGGTCCCGGCAATGGTATCTGCCAGCCGGTATACATCCCTGACCTCTTCAAATGAAATCACCGCACCGAGACGCTCCCCGTCCCCGGACATGACCAGCCGCACCGTGTGGATGACATTGACGGTCCGGCCCTTGACCCGCATGCGGACCTCCCTGTTCTCCCAGGCCCCGGGATGGGCCCGGACATCATCCAGGTTGATGGTCAGGCCTTTGAGGGTGGACAGGGGTCGGCCTTCCAGGTCGGCCTGCTTCAGGATCTCCGCCCCCCTGGGGTTGACCCGCCAGATGTGTTTCTCACTGTTTACAATGATCAGGCCCGTGCCCGAAGAGGTAATGACCTGGTCCAGGAAGTTGAGGTTGGATTCAAGTTCCCGGTTCCGGCGCAGGACCCGGAGCTGCTGTTCGGCTGCCCTGGCAGCGGTGGTGACCATGTACAGGGTGTGGGGGTGGGCTTTTTCCCAGGCCCCGGACACGGCAATGATGCCGATAAGTTTCTTGTCCTTGCCGAACACCGGCGCTGTGGAACTGGTCAGGCCGTGGGCCTGGCGGCAGTAATGTTCGTCCCTGATGAGCTGGATGGGAATTTTGAATTTCAGGGTCAGGGAGATGGCGCTGGTGCCCACGTCCTGCTCGGTCCACCGGTATCCGGGCACGCAGTTCCGCCTGGCAGACTGCTCTACCAGCTCGTCGCTTCCCTTGATGTGGAGGATATACCCGTCTGCATCTGCCGCAGCAATAAAGAAATCATTTTGAGACAAGAGGTTGTAAAATTCGTCAAACTGGGGCAGGAGCACGGCCAGAAGGTCTGAATTGTCCCGCCGCCGCTGGGACAGCTCCGCCGGGGTGAGCATCTTCTGATGCTTATTCCGCAGTACAGGGTCGATCCCATAGGTTTTTGACCGTTCAAATGAACGGGCAATGATTTGCCGCATTTCCCGGGTGCTGACCAATTGGCCTTTTTTCATGGGGCTGTCTCTTTTTTATACAGGTTTTTCAATGCTGCATATGATCCCATCCGGTGTGACTATACCTCTGCCTGGTTTTTATTGCAATCTTCCGGAAATAAATGTAAAAACAACGCCTTTGTCCGGAAGCTCCGGCAGAGAAACTGTTTTATTTTTATACATGTTTCATTTTGAGTCGATTTTCAGCAGGCATCTGGAGGACTGGGGATTCAGCCACAGTGTTCAAAATAAGTGTATTAAAATGAGCCATTTTTATGGGGTGGCATTGGCAGGGCACGGCCGGATTTTCCAGTGAAATGTTTTTTACCGGGCGTAACCCCCAGGTATCGTAGGGGCGACCCATAAAAAGTAAAGCCGGTGCATTGCCCTGGTATGGGCTTTGCTCTACCTGGAGCATACCATAACAAAAACAGAATCGCGGGAGACGCTTTTTTGAAAACAGCAGATGTCGTTATCATCGGCGGCGGTATTACCGGTTCCGCCGTTGGCCTGGGCCTTGTTCGCAGCGGGGCCGGAAAGGTCATTATTCTTGATGCCCAGTTGTCCAGCCAGCGGCTGTCCCGGGGAAATTTCGGGCTGACCTGGTTCATGTGCAAGGGTGCGGGATATCCCGGGTATGCCATGTGGTCGCGCAGGGCAGCAGTGGAATGGCCGGAATTTGCAGGGCGCCTGGAGCAGGATACCGGATATGATATTGAGTTGGAGTGGACCGGCGGCGCAGTCCATGCTTTTGGCCGGGAGGAATGGGAGGGGCATGCTGAATCCGTAAACGCCTTAGGGAAGGTCTGTGAAGGTGCTGGCCTGGATTATCCGGTCCAGATGCTGGACAGGGATGCCTTTGCCGGCCTGATGCCGGATATCCGCCTGGGAGAAGAGGTGTCCGGAGGTATGTATACCCCGGACCAGGGCCATGTGAATCCCCTGAAGCTTCTGGCGGCGGTGCGGTGCGGATTCCAGGAAAAAGGCGGTGTGTATTATGCGGACCGGATGGCCCGGGAAATTGTCCCCAAGCCCGGCGGCAGTGTTGAAATTCGGACCGGCCATGAGACCTTCCAATGCAAACAGCTGGTGATTGCCGCCGGGCACGGGTCCGCCCGCCTGACAGGACAACTCGGTGAAAAACTGCATATTTTCCCCCAGCGGGGACAACTCATGGTGACGGAACGGTGCCCCAAGGTGTTGGATGTGCCGTTGCTCTGCGTACGCCAGACCTGTGACGGTTCCTTTTTGGTGGGGCTTTCCACGGAAAATACCGCCCTGGACACCCGGGTCCGGCCGGAAGCCATGAAATCACAGGCCATGAACGCCATCCGTGTTTTTCCCATGCTGGGCCGGGTCAACTGGGTCCGGGCCTGGGGGGCGGTCCGGGTGATGACGCCTGACGGAGGACCGGTTTACAGCCGGGTGGCCGGCCATGACAATATCCGTGTGCTGGCCCTGCACAGCGGGGTTTCCCTGGCGCCCCTCCATGCCGGCCCCATTGCCTCCTGGATACTGGGGGAATATGAAGATGAACAGATACCGGAATTTTCCAACGGACGTTTCCAAGCATAACAAATCAGGGGTTAAAGAATCCGTGCGTAAAAAATCAATGTTTAAAACAGATGACTCCGGACATACCAACCAGGTGTCCGTAGTGCTTGACGGCCGCAAGGTGGACCTTCCAGGAGATGCCAGTATTGCCGCAGGCCTTCTGGGACAAGGAGAACTCATCTCCCGCATCTCCCCGGCATCGGGAAAGGCCTGCGCGCCCCACTGCCTTATGGGCGTCTGCTGCGAATGCATGATGGAGATCGACGGGATCCGGCAACGGGCCTGCATGACCCGGCCTGCCCGGGACATGGTGATCAACCGCCATCTTGACAAAGGCCGGGAAAACCGGCAGAAGGAGGACCCCCATGGGCCGTCATTATGATGTGGTGGTGATCGGCGCCGGGCCTGCCGGGATGAGTGCGGCAGCCCTGCTGGCGGAGATGGGAACCCAGGTCCTGGTTCTGGACGAGCAGGCCCGGGCAGGCGGCCAGATTTACAGGAATATTAAGGATGCCGGGCCGGAGCGCCAGGGCATTTACGGCGGGGATTACAGGGAAGGGCTGGCTGTTGCCAAACACTTTTACGCCAGCGGTCCGGCATATGAAAACAAAGCTGTTGTCTGGCAGGTGGATCCCGAGGGCCGGATCTGTTATTCAAAGGACAACCAATCCACCCGGATCCGTGCCAATTACATCATTGCCGCCACCGGTGCCATGGAGCGGCCCGTACCCATTCCCGGATGGACCCTGCCCGGGGTCATGGGCGCGGGCGCGGCCAACAACCTGTCCAAAGACGCGGGCCTGACCCCGTCGGGCCGGGTGGTCCTGGCCGGCAGCGGGCCTTTGCTGGTGCTTGAAGCGGCCCTGCTGGCCAAAAAAGGCGTGTCCATTGCCGCCATCCTGGAAACCGGGCCTGCCCATCCGCCTGCCCGGGCAGTGCCAAAACTTCCCAAAGCTCTGCTGAGATGGGATTTCCTTCAAAAGGGCCTGTTCATGCTCAGGGATATCAAGCAATCCGGCGCTCCCCATTACAAAGGCGTGACAGGGTTGAAAGCCCTGGGCAGCGCGCAATTGTCCCGGGTGGAAGCCATGGCCGGGGACAAGTCCCTGGGATTTGACGCAGACCTTCTGCTGCTCCACTTTGGGGTGATTCCCAACACCCATATATTCCGCCACATGGGATGCCATATGGAATGGGATACCCTCCAGCAGTACTGGTATCCCGCCTGTGATGCCTGGGGGCGGACCAATTTTGAGCGGGTCTTTGCCGCAGGCGACGGCAGCGGGGTCCGGGGCGGTCCGGCAGCCCGGTACAAAGGCCAGCTTGCCGCCCTGGAAATTGCCCGCTGCCTGGGAATGATCACCCGGGATGAGCGGGACAGCCTGGCCGGCCCGGTGCAAAAGGCCCTTGTCCATGACGGCCTGCCCCGGCCGTTTGTGGATGCCATGTACGCCCCGGTGCCCGGTGCCCTTTCATTTGCGGATGATACGGTCCTGTGCCGGTGTGAAAACGTGACTGTGGGGGATGTGAGAAAAGCGGTATCCGAAGGGGTGCGGGACCTGAACGAGATCAAGATTGTCACCCGGTCCGGCATGGGGCCCTGCCAGGGGCGCATGTGCGGTCCAGCCCTGGCAGCGGTTGTGGGCGCCGAACTCTCCCTGGCCCCTGAAAAGACCGGGCTTTTATCGGTCCGTCCGCCCCTGGTGCCTGTGCCCATGGCGGAAGTGGCGGCCATGGACCTGGGGGATGAGGATGCCTCGGCCGGGAACTGGCTGCTGGATAAGAAATAGAACGTAGAAATAAAATGCAAAAAAAGCGTAAAAAAACGTGTTAACACGTGTCAACACCTTTCAATACGTGTTGTTGACCTGACAAACGAACAAAACAAAGGAGTAAAGATGAGTAGCATTACCCGAATGGAAACCGGTGAACGCATGAGCCGGATCGTGATCAGCAACGATGTGATTTACCTGTGCGGCCAGGTGGCGGACAACACGGACGAGTCCATCGGCCCCCAGACCGAAAATATGCTGGCCAAGGTGGATGCCCTGCTGGAACAGGCCGGGAGCGACCGGGAGCATATGCTGTCCGCCACCATTTATATCCGGGACATGAAGGATTTTGCCGGGATGAATGCGGTATGGGACAACTGGGTTCCCAAAGGCCATGCCCCGGCCAGGGCCTGTGTGGAAGCCCGGATGGCCCGTCCTGAACTGCTGGTGGAAATTTCTGTGGTGGCCGCGAAAAACGCATAAGCCCCAAATAGCATCAGATCGCATCAGACAAAACCAAATCGGATAAAACCGGGTGAGTCCGGATCCAATCCGGACCCTCCCCTGATAAAAACTCCAATGCCTGACATGGGAGGAGTATGAATGGAAAGGTTTTTTAGGATTTCTCTGGCCGTGCTGATCAGTTCCGTGGCTGTGATCGAGTTTTACCAGGTGATCATGCGGTATATTTTTGAGGTGCCGGTCATGGGTCTGGACGAGATCCTGGTATACCCGACCCTGTGGCTTTACTTCATGGGCAGCGTCAATGCCTGCCGGGAAGATACCCAGATCAAGGCCAATGTCCTGGACATCTTTTTAAAGACCGACCGGGCAAAGCTCAAGGTCCGGGTGGTTGCAGACGTCATGTCCCTGGGCGTTTCCCTGTGGCTGACCTGGTGGGCCTGGGATTATTTCCTTTATGCGCTCAGAATATGGAAGGAAAGCCCCACCCTGTACATTCCCACCTTTTACGCGGAGTGCGCCTTTTTTATCGGCATGGCCTTGATGAGTTTTTTCGTGGCCTGGCATCTGGTGAAAAACCTGCGCCGGCTCTCATTACCCGCCATGGAAACCGTGCCTGGGGCCCAGGCAAAAGGAGTATAACATGGAAATCGTCACCGTATCGTTTATTGCCCTGGGCATCCTTGTACTTATGCTCAGCTTCGGCGTGCCCCTGCCGTTTTGTTTTGGCGGGGCCCTCATGGTCATGGTGTTTGCGGGCGGGGCCACCATGAACGGCACCATGGTCTGGGGATTCAGCCAGCTTGCCAATCCCGTGCTTCTGTGTATCCCGCTGTTTGTCTTTGCCGGGACCCTGATGAGTGAAAGCGGCATTGCCGCCAGCCTCTTACGGTTCGTGAACCTGTTCGTGGGCCGGATCCGGGGCGGGCTGGGCGTGGTGGCCACGGTAAGCTGCTCCCTGATCGGCGCCATTTCAGGCAGCGGCCTGACCGGAGTGGCGGCCACAGGACCCATTCTGATTCCTGAAATGGAATCAAAAGGATATCCCAGGGGATATGCCACGGCCCTGGTGGCCAATTCGTCCATCCTGGGGCTGCTTATTCCCCCCAGCGTGACCATGATCATTTACGGCTGGGTCACGGACACCTCTATACTGGCCTGTTTTCTGGCCACCATGGGGCCCGGCATTCTGATCACCTTTCTGTTTTCCGTGGTCAATATGGTCCTGGCCCGGAAATTTCCCCTGACCCTGGACCCGCCCAAACCGGCCAGAGAGGCGGTCCGGGAAGGGATGTCCCTCACGGCCCGGGCCGTGCCCGCCCTTGTCATGCCCCTGATTATCCTGGGCGGGATCTACGGCGGGATCATGACCCCCACTGAAGCGGCAGCCGTGGCCGTTATCTATGCCCTGCCCGTGGGTGTCATGGTTTATAAGGGCCTGACCCTGAAAACCTTTGTCACGGCGGCCAAAAGTTCGGCCACGGCCGTGGGCGCCATCATGGTCATGATTGTGTTCAGCCTGATGCTCAGCCAGATTTTTGTCATGGAAGACGTGCCCCAGGCCCTGGTGGAAGGGGTGTTCCAGATCACCGAGAACCGGTTGGTTTTATTGGTCCTGATCAATTTCCTCCTGTTCTTCGTGGGCATGATCGTCAATGACATCACCTCCATTATTCTGCTGGCGCCCCTGCTGCTGCCCCTGATGCAGGCCATCGGGATCTCTCCGGTGCAGTTTGCCGCGATCATGGGCGTGAACACGGCCATGGGCGGGGTCACCCCTCCCTATGCCAGCATACTTTACCTGAGCATGCGTATCGGAAAAGCGGAGTTTTCCGAGGTGATCCGGCCGGCCATGATTCTCATCATCTTCGGATATGTGCCCGTGGTTTTCCTGACATCCCTGTGGCCGGACCTGTCCCTCTTTCTCCCCGGCCTGTTCGGTTATTAATATGATGTGTATCCATTCACTTTTTACCCCAAAATAAGGAGTACCCTGATGACATCCAAGTTAATCCGCAGTTTGACCGTCATGATCCTCTGTTTATGCCTGGCAGGGGGAACCGCCATGGCCCGTACCTGGAAGATTTCCCATTTAAGGCCCCAGGGAACAGCCATTGACAATGATCTGCGCTGGTTTGCCCAGGCCATCAAGGCTGAAACCGACGGCAAGATCAGGACCAAAATCTATCCGGCCAGCGCTTTGGGCGATTATACCGTGGTCCAGGAGCGGGTCAGCCTGGGGGCCGTGGACATGGCCTGCCAGCCGCCTGCCTCTGCCGCGGACAAGCGATTCCAGATGGTGTACTGCCCCTATATGTTCAAGAACTGGGCCCAGGCCGGTAAAAACTATAAAGCGGGTGCGCCCCTGCGCCAGACCGTGAAAGATCTTTATGCGAAACAGGGCATTCACCTGCTGGCCGCCTGGCCCGTGTATTTCGGGGGCATTTCCCTGAACACGACCCCAATCAAACCGGGCGATCCGGATGCGGCCAAGGGCATCAAGCTCAGGGTTCCGCCCATGAAAACCTTCCAGCTGCTTGCAGACACCACCGGCTACCTGGGCACGCCCATTCCGTTTTCCGACGCGTTTACCGCGGTCCAGACCGGTGTGGTGGACGGGGTGATCGGGTCCGGAGCCGAAGGGTATTATTCCTCTTTCAGGGATGTGACCAAGTATTATATCCCGGCCAATACCCATTTTGAGGTCTGGTATTTCATCATGAACAAGGCCCTGTACGACAAGCTGCCCCAGGCGCGTAAAGATGCCCTGGTAAAGGTGGCAACCGAGTTCGAGGCCCGGCGCTGGAAAGCGGCTGAAGCGGATCAGCAGGCCAATGAACAGCGCCTGGCGGATTTCGGGGCCCAAATTGTGCCGGTGAGCGCCGTTGAGATCAATGCCATTGCAAAGAAAATCCAGGCCAAGGTCTGGCCGGAAGTGTTAAAAGACGTGGGTGAAGACTGGGGCGGAAACGTTCTGGATGCAATTGTTGAATAAGATGCCCGCATAAGGTCCGGGCCTGTCTGGTCTTAAAGTAAAGGCGGTGTGCGCTGTTATGGCGCACACCGTCTTTGTTGTTTTCGGCCCGGTTGGGATCAGACCGCCCTGGGGTCCATGACCTGCCGGTCAAAACCCCTTGGCAGCAGGCCTGCCTGGAACCACTGGATAAAGCTGTAAATCGAATATACGGGCAGGTTGACGGCCTGGCGGACCGCAGCCGCATACGGCCCCATGTTGGTACATTCCAGAACAATGGCACCCACCCCCGGGTGACCTTCCTTAAGGTCCTGTGCCGCACGGACAAGATCCCGGGTGGCCAGCTCCGTATCCAGGCGGTCCTCATCCCCGAGCACCGCCCGTGTAAACTCCATCCCGTTTTCCGTGCCCATGACAGGGGTGTCGGGCGGCACGCCCACGGCGTTCAGATGATCCCGGGACAGGGACTGCTTTTTGACCGTAATGATCCCGGTCCGCCGCCCTTGGCCAAGCAGCCGGTTGATCATGCTGACCTGGAGCAGTGAGGAAGATGCCACGGGCACGGGCAACCGGTCCGCCAGTTCCTGCTGGAACAGGGACATAAACCCGCAGCTCGTGGTGATCCCGTCCGCACCCAGGTTGACCAGTTCCTGCCCGGCCGCCACAAAACGATCCAGCAGGCCGTCGGCCCGCTGGTTCACCACCCGGTCCAGAGACGCCCCTTTGACACAATGCATCATCACGGGAAACGGCCAGGTCGCGGCATTGCCGATATCCCCGTGAACCCTTGGGAATTTTGTTTCCAGCATGAGGATGCCCACGGCTGCCCCGTAAAAATTTTTTCCGCCCAATGCGATGGTGGTCATGCGTTTCCCTCCTTTGCGTTGCCCCCTGGTGCCGGGGGCGGTCAATGCCCGGGACGTGTTCCCGGGGATGGGTTGTCATAAAAATTCGCCTTTTTACAGGGAAAATCTTTGCTAATTTCATGCCATACCGGGTCTGGAGACCGGGATGGTATAAAATCAGATTTTACTTGCGCATGGCCCCGGGGTTGGGCAGAATTGGGCCGGATTCTAACCGGGGGAAACAGCAATGGAATTGTCCGTCCAAGCAAGTGTATCAAAAGTACCGGGAGTATCGCAATTCTGCCTCAACAGCTTTGATTTCAGCGGCATGGATTTCATGGACCTGCTCTGCCGCCTGGACCTTGGGGTGCTCATGACCGACCACCGGGGCATCATGGTATTTTACAACCATGTCCAGGCCACCATTGACAAGCTGGACCCGGCCGATGTCCTGGGCAGGCCCATCACCGACGTCTATACCTACAACAATGATTCTTCCACCTGCATGCGGGTCATTGCCCACGGCAAGCCCATCATCAATTATGCCCTGTCCTACAGGTCTGCCAACGCCAACGTGGGCAACACCATCCACTCGGTATTTCCCATATTCCGCAAGGGCAGGGTCTTTGCCACCATCTGCTTTGTAAAGGACTACAACATCCTGGAGCGGACCATCCCCGCGTTTTTATCCCCGGGCAACAACCGGTGTTTTGCCAGGGGCACCCGTTATACCTTTGCCAGCATCATCGGGTCGGATCCCGGGTTTGTGGATGCGGTGAAAACCGCTAAAATGGCGGGAAATTCTCCCTCCCCGGTCATGCTTTACGGGGAGACCGGCACCGGCAAAGAGCTGTTTGCCCAGGCCATCCATAACTTCTACTATGGCAATGCCTGTAGGTATGTGGACATCAACTGCGCGGCCATACCCGAGAACCTGATCGAGGGCCTGCTTTTCGGCACGGTAAAAGGGGCATATACCGGGGCTGTGGACCGGGCCGGGCTCTTTGAGCAGGCCAATGGCGGCACGATTTTCCTGGATGAGATCAACTCCATGCCCCTTTCCCTTCAGGGCAAGCTGCTCCGGGTGATCCAGGAGAAAAAGGTGCGGCGGGTGGGTTCCCTGAGCACCATTGACCTGGATGTGAAGATCATCTCGTCCCTGAACCAGTCCCCCAGGCAGTTGATCCGGTCCGGGGCGTTCCGCATGGACCTTTTCTACCGCCTGGGTGTGATTTATATCAAACTGCCTGCATTGCGGGACCGCCGGGTGGATATTGAGGAACTGGGCCGCCATTTTCTCCAGAAGTACAACAGTCTTTTGGGCAAATCCCTGGAAAATATTGCACCCGGGGTCATTGACCTGTTCTGGCAGTATGCCTGGCCCGGCAATGTGCGGGAACTGGAGCATGTCATTGAAAGTGCGGTGAACTTTGCCGCTCCCGGAGAATCCCGCCTCAAGCCCGAGCACTGCTGCTTTGCCGACATCCTGGAGCAGGAAGGCACGGCATCGGATGCCGTGCGGGCTGATCTGCCGGAACCGCCTGTTGCGTCTTTGGCAGGGGAGTTGCCGCACCATGACGATTTAGATCTGACCCGGGCGGTGCGTGATCTTGAAAAACAATACATTCTCCAGGCCCTTGAGCAGTCCCGGGGCAATATTGCCGGGGCTGCGGCTCTTTTGGGCATTTCCCGGCAGCTTCTGGGATACAAGATCACCCGCCAGGGGCTGCGGTCCCATCTGGCTGCCTTAAAATTCAACCGGACCTGATCCGTGTAAAAAATATTTTACCTGTAAAATAAATTTGCCATATTTGTAAAAAATATTGGCGCTTCTTTGCGGGCTTCCCTTTCCCTGTTTTATTCTTCTCCTTTGATGATGGGGCGTTCCCCGGGTTTCTGGTTCCTGGCATGCAAGTTGCGATTACGATGGGGAAAAGCCAAAACACAACAGGCAAGAACATCACACCGGCATTTACCCTTATTAGGAGAGCATCATGGCGGAACCATCTGCGAAAATCGACCACGGCCTCATGTGGCCGGGAGTTATTGTTACGAGTCTTATCGGATTGCTTTTGTCCCTTTTCCCGGAGTCGGGCAAGGCGGTTGTGGATTCCATGTTCGGCATCCTGACCCACAACTTTAAATGGCTGTTTCTGCTGTTCGGCCTGTTCTGCGTGGTGTTCCTGGTCTGGCTGGCGCTTTCCCGGTGGGGGGATATCAAACTGGGCGATCCTGAGGATGATCCTGAGTTTTCCACCTATACCTGGGCGGCCATGATTTTCTGCGCCGGCATCGGCATTGCCATTGTGTACTGGGCTTTTATCGAACCGGTATACTATCTCAACGCCAGCCCCCTTCATGTGGACGGGACCACCCAGAAAGGCCTTTTGGGTGAGCTTGCAGGCATGTACGGCCAGTTCCACTGGGGCATCACCCCCTGGGCCATTTATGCCCTGCCCACCTTTCCCATTGCCTATGCCATCCATGTGAAAAAAATTCCGGCCCTGCGCCTGTCTGCGGCCTGCCGGGGCATGATCGGCAACCGGGCGGACGGTCCTTTGGGCAAACTCATCGACATTGTGGTTATCTTTGCCATGATCGGCGGGGTGGGCACCAGCCTGGGCCTTGCCGTTCCCCTGGGCACTGCCCTGGTCTGCGAAATCACCGGCCTGCCCGAAACCTTTTCCCTCCAGGTGGTTGTCCTCCTGGTCTGGACAGCATTGTTCACGGTCACGGTCTGGGCCGGCCTGAAAAAGGGCATTGCCAAACTGGCGGATCTCAATACCTATATTGCGTATTTTCTGTTGCTTTACGTGTTTATCATCGGTCCCACTACCTTTATTCTCAACAATTGGTGCAATTCCCTGGGGCTGATGTTTTCCGACTTTTTCAAACTCAGCCTCTGGACCGATCCCGTATCAAACGGTGGATTCCCCGAAGGCTGGACCGTGTTTTACTGGGCCTGGTGGGTGGCTTATGCCCCCATGATGGGATTGTTTGTGGCCAGGATTTCCAGGGGCCGGACCATCCGCCAGGTGGTGATCGGTGAACTGGTATACGGCAGCCTGGGATGCTGGGTGTTTTTTGCGGTCTGGGGCGGGTATGCCATCAATCTCCAGACATCCGGGGCCCTGGATGTTTATGCGGTTCTCAAGGAATCGGGATGGTCCAACAACGTGACCATCGTGGCCATCCTCAATGCCATGCCCGGGGGGCGGTATATTTTTATCCCCGTGTTTACCATCCTTTGTTCCATCTTTTTGGCCACTACCCTGAACTCTGCGGCATATACCCTTTCCTCCCAGGTCACCACCGAGCTGACCGGCGACCAGGAACCCCCGCGGTGGAACCGGACCCTCTGGGGCCTGATCCTGGGGCTTCTGGCCCTGGGATTGCTGTCAACAGGCGCGCTTAAAGCGGTCCAGCTCTCGTCCATTGTGGTGGCGCTGCCCCTGATCCCGGTGCTGTTTCTCATGGTATTTTCCCTGATGAAATGGCTGAATGAGGATTATGGCGACGCCCTTAAGCCAAAAATACAGGCTTTACCCCCTGAAAAGATAAAACCTGCCGTATAACCGGCGCACCGGAGACAACCATGTCAGACCTGTTAAACATATCGTCCGCCATATTGGCGCGGGCAAAAGACCTGGGCGCTTCCCTGGCCGGATTTGCCCGGATTGATGACCTGCGGCACGCCCCGTCCTTTACCTTTGCACCCAAAATGCCCAATGCCGGCAAAGGCATCGGCACCCGTAAAACCAATGCCGGCCTGAAGCCCGGGGAAGCGGCCTGGCCGGACAATGCCAGAACCGCCCTGGTCATTGCCGTGGCCCATCCCGGTGACGCGCCTGAGATGGACTGGTGGTTCGGCAGAAAAGATCCGCCCGGCAACCGTATCCTGGCCAGAGTGTGCAGGGAATTGTGCCCCTGGATCGAAGAGACCTTCGGCATCGGCACGGTTCACCTGCCCTACCATGTGGAAAAGGGCGGGACCTATCTCAAGGACAGTGCGGTTATGGCCGGCCTGGGCTGTATCGGGAAAAACAACATCCTGGTCACGCCCGAGTACGGCCCCCGGGTAAGGCTCAGAGCCCTGACGCTGGATACCGACCTGCCCTCCACAGGCCCCGGGGATTTTGACCCGTGCACGGATTGTATGGAATTCTGCCGGCGGGCATGCCCCCAGGATGCATTTCAACCCGGATACTATACGACACAGGCATATGGCCAGGATATCCTGCCGGGCAGGGACGGCGGTTTTATCCGTCCGGCATGCAATACCCGCATGGAACTGGACAATGATGCGGCAGAAGAACAAATGGTGGAAGGCGCTGACGTCCCTGTGAAGATCATTAAATACTGCCGCAGATGTGAACTGGCCTGCCCTGTGGGCAAACCTGCTTGACCCCGGCGGGTGTTCCGGGCCGTTGCAGGCCCGGAACACCCTGAAAATCGGATCATCCGCTGTTTGACAACAGTTTTCCCGGTATTTTATAGAGCAGGCCGGAGAATCCAAGCCCGCAGTAAACACTGCCGGACACGTATTTTTCGACCCGGGTGAATGTCGTGGACCGTTTCAGCAGGATCGCGGCCCGGCCGGACAGCAGGGCATAGATACTGTCGCTGAAAAGCCCCAGGACCACAAATGTAATCCCCAGGCTGATGAGCTGGAGACCGGCATTGCCTTTGGACGGATCGGTAAACTGGGGAAGGAATGCAATAAAAAACAGCGCGGTTTTGGGGTTGAGCAGCTCAACAAGCCAGCCCTGGACAAGAATGCGTTTCCAGGATTCTCCCCTGTGCCGGGCCGGGACATCGTTGGCGGGTTTGGAAAACCATGTGTTCAGCCCCAGGTACACCAAATAAATACACCCCACGTTTTTGATCACCACAAAGGCCTGAGGGTGTGCATCAACGATTCCTGCAAGGCCGAGAGACACGGCAACCGAGTGGCAGAGCGCACCAAGTGCGATCCCGGCCACGGAAAGAATGCCTCCCATGGTTCCGAGATGGATGCTTCTTGCCACAACAAACAATACGGACGGGCCCGGGGTGGCAATAATGAACAGGGCTGCCGCAACAAAGGCCAGGTATACGGGGATGTCAATCATGATAAGGCCCCCGGGATATGGCTGCGTGCTCCGTACCCGGATGTATTAAAATACCGGCGCATGCCCCCGGACTTCAGGCGAAGCCTTAAAATGTACACGTCATTATAGGAATTTCCCCAGCCGCTCCTTGATTTTGGGCTTCCGGGCGATTTTGAGCTTCCGGGCCCGGTGAACCCCAAAACACATCTTCTTATCCTGTATATAATTGATCCCATGATATCCTCCTTATGGTTGTGCATCATGCTGATGCATGGCCTGTCCAAAAACAGGATAGGGAATACCGGCCTCATAGTAAAATTAATTGTTTTAATAATTAATTAATTTTGCTAATTAAAATCCATGCTGGATTATAAACTCATTGAAGCGTTGGCAATGGTTGCCGGAGAGGGCGGTTTTGACAGGGCAGCCAAGGCGTTGTGCATCACCCAGTCTGCAGTGTCCCAGCGGGTAAAACTGCTTGAAGAACTCACGGGACAGGTCCTGATCGTGCGCACCACACCGCCCCGGACAACATCGGCCGGCCGGAAAATCCTAAAGCATTATCTCCAAGTCAAACAGCTTGAGCAGGACCTGGTGGGTGAGATGAATGCGCCGGACAGGCAGGACTTCACCCCCATTGCCATGGGAGTCAACGCCGACAGCCTGGCATTCTGGCTCCTGGAGGCGGTCCATTCTTTTCTGGTGGAGGAAAAGGTCCTGCTCGACATCCGGGTGGATGACCAGGAACAGACCCATGAGATGCTCAAGGCCGGCGAGGTCATGGGGTGCATCAGCACCCAGGAGCAACCCATGCAGGGCTGCCGGGTCGAATATCTGGGATGCATGCATTACCGTTTGGTGGCCACCTCCGGGTTTGCAGACAAATGGTTTCCCGGCGGCCTGACACTGGAAGGTGTCCAAAGGGCACCGGCCCTTATATTTGACCGCAATGACGCATTGCTTGATAAGCTTCTCCTCCAAGCGTTTGGAACAGTGCCCGGGGCCGTGCCGGCCCATTATGTGCCGTCCGTGGAAAAATACGCCGAGTTCATCACCCGGGGGCATGCCTACGGCTCGCTGCCCGACCAGCAGAGCCGAGCGCTGATAGATGCGGGCCAAATGGTTGACCTGCTGCCCGGTCGCTGCGTATCCGCAACGCTTTACTGGCATTGCTGGAATTTAAAATCCGCCGTACTGGAGAAACTGACCCAAAGTTTGATCCGCAAGGCCAAAACAATGCTGGAGAAATAGGACTTTATGCGCCCCTTTTTCAGCCCTTTGGTCCGAATAGGAGGCCCGGGATGCGTTGCTTTGTTATAAAACAATCAAAATCCGGCCATCCATTTCAGCCGTGGGCTTGGGTTGCCGATTCCTTAACTTGACGCCATGTTTACACCATTAATCACCCTCATATCAATTCCTGTTATACTGGTCATCGGCATATTATTGATACGGTTTGCCGTCAAAGCCGTGTTTTTCATATTCACGGGATTGCCCGGCCTGATCAAACGTATTGCCCGCGTGGAAACGGATGATGCCCCGGCTTCACCCTTTGCCAGGGGCCGTTCCAAACGATTTTCAAAAATTGCAGCAGCACTGATAGATTTAATTCAAAACAGTTTTTTGGTTACCTTATTAAAAAGGAGAGTTGTCATGAGTACGGATGCGGACTTTAATTCATCTGACGTGCCGGTTGAAAAGCAAGCCGAACCGCCGAAAAAAACAAAACGGAGCCTTTTCTCTTTAGGTATTGGGGGCGTTGTCGTTGTCCTGATTGCTGCGTTTATGGTGACCCGGTTTTTTACAACCATACCGGCGGGCCATGTCGGCGTCGGCACCCTGTTTGGGAAAGTGCAGTCCAGTATTTACACGGAAGGTATCCACGTCATCAACCCGCTTGTCAAAATAACCCTTTTCGATGCAAGGCAGAAAACCCATAAAGAGGCAATGGGGGTGCCTTCCAGCGACCAGTTGATCACCAAGTTTGACCTGTCCATACAATACCGTTTGATCAAGGAGCAGGCCCCTGTGATGCTCAAGGAAACCGGTACGCCCAAGGAAGTGCTTGAGGTCCATATGTTGCCTCTTTTAAGGAGCCTGATGCGGGAGATCGGTAAAAGTGTGGCGCGCGCTGAAAATTTTTATGAACAAGCCGTGCAGCAGAGGATCCAGGAAGAGTTGCTCGCCGGCCTTTCCAACCTTGCAAAAAAAGGCATAAAGATTGAAAAGCTGCTGATCCGGGATGTGACGCTACCAAGCATTATTACAAATGCGGTAATGCGGAAAAAAGAGGCGGCCCAGGCGGCTGAAAAAGCGAAAGAAGAGCTTAAAAAATTTAAAGTCGACCAGGAGCGGAAAGAAGCTCAGGCCGAAGCCGAAAAAAGAGCGGAGTTGATCCAGGCCAACAAGAAAAAGGAAGTGATGCTGATCGGGGCCAGTGCCCAACTGGAAGCGGCCCGGATAGAAGCCCAGTCTGTGCTTGTAAAGGCAGAGGCGGAAGCCGAAGCAAAACGTAAAATTATTGATGCAATCACACTGGAAGGGTATTTAAAACTGGAAAGTATGAGTGTGCTCAGGGAACTCCAGGGAGGCAACCACCTGATTATCCTTGATCCGAACACCACCTCGCCGCTTCCCTTTTTAAACCTGGACAAGATCCGGAAATAAAATGGACTTGTTTTTTGGCAGATTGCAGGGGTCGGGGCGTAACTCCTTGCCCTTGCAGTGACATCTGCCGGATCCATCAGGGATGACAGCCGTTAAAATGATTTCGAATATACGGGCATGTATCTGCTTGCCTTGGGACTGCACAATTGGTAAAGATGAATCTCATACATTAGCCATCATCAGGGTAACATAAATGAATACATCAAGTCTGGGCGTTATGATGCGTCCTGTTCCGGCGATAGGACGGTTAAGACGGTTGGGGATGCGAAAATGAAGCGGTCCGTATTGGTTCTGGGGGATGATCTTCGCAGTTTTCTGTCCGTGGCCAGATCCCTTGGGGAAAAAGGGATTGCCGTGGACTGCTGTTCTCTGGACCATGGTGCGCCGGCGCTGCGGTCACGTTACCTTAAAAATCAATACCGGTTTCCTCCGTATGGCCTGGATCCAAAGGCCTGGATCAGGAAATTCATCTCCATTCTTGATAAAAACCGATACGATCTTGTCATACCCACCAGTGATGTGTTTATCCTTCCTTTGATGGCCCATGCAGATCTTTTGGCCAGCCACAATATCGCTCTTCCCACGGCAGCCATGTTCACGTTTTTTTATGACAAGCGCCAGACCCGCAGGCTTGCGGAACAAGTGGGCGTTCCCATTTCCCGGGGGCGGGGACTGACCGGTCTGGATACGGCGGAATCGCTGGTCTCCCGGTTTGGCCTGCCATTGATTATCAAGCCGAGACGCTCGTTTGACCTTGGGGTGCTTGACAACAGAAACCAGGTGTTCAAGCCCAAAACACCCGGGGAAGCCCGCCGGGTGCTCAGTCATATGAAAAACAGGGATGCCTACATTGTTGAACAGTATTTTGACGGAACAGGCGTGGGTGTTTCCGTGCTGGCCGACCACGGGGAGGTGCTGCTGGCATTCCAGCACCAGCGCGTGAATGAACCCCCGGACGGCGGGGGCAGTTCGTACAGGATGTCGGTTCCCCTGGATCCTGTCCTGCTTGACCGGGTGCGAGCGCTTTGCCGGGCAACCGCACTGACAGGCGTGACCATGTTTGAGTTCAAAAAGAACATGGCCACCGGGGCGTCTGTGCTCATAGAGGTCAATGCCAGGTTCTGGGGCTCCCTGCCCCTGGCCGTATGGAGCGGTGTTGATTTCCCCTGGCATCTTTTCCGGCTGATGACGAACCGGGAACGGCCCGGCCGAAGCCCATACAAAACCGGCCGGTACGGCAGGAACCTGACCGCAGATCTTTACTACCTGTCCATGATGCTGGGGACATCACGGTCCGTGTATGACCGGGTGTGTGCCCTGGCCGGGTTTGTTTCGGGGCTGGCCAACCTGGCTCTCGGGCGGGAAAAGGTTGACGCGTTTTCGTTCCGTGACCCCATGCCGTTTATTCTAGAAGCGGAAAACATTGCTGCCCAGATATTTCGAAAAGTGTTGAGAAAACTGCCTTACCACGGGGCTATCGCATCATACATTGAGAAAAAGCGGATGCGACAGGTGCTGGAAAAAACCGCATCCCAACCCCTGACTTTTGTGGTGATCTGCTCGGGCAATATCTGCAGAAGTCCGTTTGGCGGGTATCTGCTGGAGAAACGGCTGAAAAGGACCGGGCACGGGATCCGCGTACTGTCCTGCGGCCTGATCCCGAGGGAGGGGCGGCCCTGCCCGGATCATGCTGTGTCGGCTGCCGCGGCCTATGATATTGATATGGCTGTCCACAGGTCTGTGTGGGCAACCGATGCTGTGCTGGAAGAGGCAGGGCTTGTATTTGTTTTCGACGAAGTTAACCAAGAGCAACTCAAGGCAAGGGGCCTGGATCTTCAACACAAGACCATCCAACTGGGCACCCTGATCGGCAGGGCTTCCATACCAGACCCGTATGGGGGCTCCTTGGATCACTTCAAAGAGACCTATGTCCGTATCGCCCAGGGCATGGACATGGTTGAACAACTGGCCGGGGAGTACCGTGGAAACGCATGATTCCCCACATCTGATGGTCATCATTGATACGGAAGAAGAATTTGACTGGTCACAGCCGTTCAGCCGGGAAAATACCGCCACAGAATCCGTAAAGCACCAGGGCCTGGCCCAGAAAATTTTTGAAAAGCATGGGGTGGTGCCCACGTATGTGCTGGATTATTGTGTGGTATCCAAGGCGGAAAACTGCCGGTTTTTTAAAGAGTTGAGCAGCGCCGGGGCATGTGAGATCGGTGCCCACCTGCATCCCTGGGTCACCCCCCCCCATGACGAAACGGTCAGCAATCCCGCAAATTCGTTCCACGGCAACCTTGCCAAACCCCTGGAACGGGAAAAAATCCGGCGCCTGAGCCACATGATCCGGGAACACCTGGATATCCGGCCAGAGATTTTCAAAGCCGGGCGGTACGGCATCGGCCCCAATACAGCCGGTTTGCTCAAAGAGGCGGGTTACAAAATAGACTGCAGTTATGTTCCGTATACCTGCTTCAGCCACGATCACGGGCCGTCGTTCCTGGGAACACCGGACCAGCCCTTCTGGCTGGATCGTGACCGCACCCTGCTTGAAATTCCTGTGACCAAATATTTTATCGGGGCACTGTCAGGTTTCGGCCCCAAGATCCAGGCTGTGTTTGACCACCCCGGGGCTGTGCGGTTCAAAGTGCCGGGCCTGTTGCGGCGGATGGGGATTGAGCGGTCCGTACTCAGCCCTGAAGGTGTGGGGCTTCCCGAGTTGATCCGTCTGATCCGGGCCATGCTCAAGAACGGGAAACGTGTTTTTACCCTCACCTATCACAGCCCCTCGCTGCTGCCGGGCTCCACCCCGTATGTGAACACCCAGAAAGACCTGGACGCGTTTCTGGCATGCATTGACGGTGTACTGGATTTTTTTATCCACGAGGCCGGGGGAACCCCCATCCCGGTGTCCCGGTTTTACCGGCTGGCCAGGCAGAAAAAAGAGGCGCTGCCGGTATTTACCCGGCCGCCAGATACTGTTTCGAACGGCTGATAATTGATGCCCTGGCGGTTTCAAATGCCGCTGTGATCCCTGATTTCTGGGCCCTGGTGTCAAACAGGTCGGGATAATTTTTTTCCCTGTGCTGGATCCGGCCGGATTTGAGGGAGTCGGAATTGTCCCCTGCGAATTTTTTACCGGTCATCCTCTGGACGGAATAGGTGGGGGACAGGGGATGTAAAAGGCCCAGTTCCGTTTCCAGAAGATGAAACGTCTCTTTTGTTCTTTTGATCATCGCATCCGCGTCCAGGTAAATAAACCCGCCCTCCAGTGATGCTGCATATGTCTCAAGCTGTGCCAGACGGGACACATAGTAATCGCACGCCCCTGCCGGGGTGGCGCATGCATTCTCCGGGTCAGCAGTGCGGTAAAGCTTGAGGATGCTTGGGATGGTCTGCTCCGGGGGCCTTAGGGAGATGATCACACGGGTCCGGGGATTGTCTTTCAGCAGGCTGCAATTGACATGGTGGCCGTTGTGGAGCACCTTGTCAAAAAAGAACCGGGAACCTTTTTTCACGGCATGGTGCTCCAGGAGTTTCAGCTTTTGCCGGAACAGGCTTTTCCAACTGTAATACCCGATATGAAGCTCGTAATACCCGTTGATTTCCGGGTTGCTGCCCAGGATATGGCCGAACAGGCTGGTATTGGCCCGCATATGGCTTAACAAAAAGATATGCCTGCCGTTGAGCAGGGTGCCCGGTCTGGTGATGATCCGGATAAACTGGCTGATTGTCATTTCAGGTCCTGCTGTTTTTTGGCCGGGGCTGCCAGGTGTTTGAACAGCAATACGAGGGTGAACAGCCCCCATTTGACCGTGGGAAGCGCGGCCATGGCCTGGACCGCGCAGGTCAGTGCCGTGCCGGTCCGGCCGTGCCGGTGCAGATGCTCGGCCAGGTACTTGAGAATATATCCCCGGCCTTTGCGGCATGCCTTTCTGACGGCGGGACGTTCGCACAGGAGCATTCCTTTGTTGAATACGGTCAACTGAAACAGTTTTTTCTGGTAAAACGACACCATGGTGGACATATTGCCACCGGCATCCGGGTCCGGGATGTGATGTTTTGACACATATGCGGGTGAAAACAAGATATGGCGGGCCGCATCTATGGCCCGGATAAAAATATCCCTGTCGCACTCGTACCGGATGCCCTCATCCATGCCGTTAATCCGCGTATAAAATGTTTTTCTGAAAATGCTGCAGTTCAAATGGGCAAATCCCTGGCTTTGGAGCAGGAAATCCGCATCCACAACATAGGCGTCCTTAAACGGGGCCTGGGTATTTGGGGCCAGGGGGATGAGATCTGCAAGCCAGCCCGGCTGGGTGTTGAGACGGTCGCCGGGAAAATAGGCCTTTTGCTGGGTATAGTAAAGATCAACTTCATGCCCATATTCGGATATATGGGCATGGGCCCGTCCGAGATGACCGGCGTCTGTCCAGGCGTCATCATCATCCAGAAACCCGACATAGGCACCTGCGGCAAGGTCGGCACCGACATTCATGGAATAGCTCTGGCCATGGCCGTTGGGGCGGTGGGGTAGATAATGCCATTTGACATCCGGATGGGCCGCCTCTATTTCCTTATACCGGTCCAGGTCCGGTCCGGTTGACCCGTCGTTGACCACAATAATTTCTTTGTTCTCAAAGGCCTGGGCCTTTACGGAATCCAGGGCGGACAAAAAAAGGTCCGGCCGGTTTCTCGTGGGGATGATAATGGAAAAAAACACCTGGGTGTCGGGCATGGGCGTATTCCTTATTTGCGAAAGCGGGGTTTTGCCGTTTCAGGACCGGTCCTGTCGGGTAGCCGGCTTGCGGGAACCGGACAGGCATTGCTTGGGGAGTATAGCGCAAATCATGTGTCAATACCAATTGCTTTTCATTGCCGGACCATGGCAAATGATTGTAGTTCCGGTGCGGCGATAGCGGCCGTGATGATTACAAGGGGCCGGTTCAAGCAAAAAACGGTGGCCTCAACAATCATCCCGTCAACGAGAGGCGTTACTGCCGCTAAACTCGACTGACGCCCAATTGTTGACACACATGAGATTTCTATTAAAATTCCATGTGAATTGTAGCTGAGTTGAAGAAATGGCGGTGATCGTTACTTCCACGGCACTATCCTGATAACCCGTGCAAATCATATTTGTACAGCCGAGAACCTCTGTAACGGTCCAGTCCCATAACGTAAAATCAGCAACAGTGTCAGAAGGATTAATCGCTTCAAAATCAGTCATGGAAATGGTGGCGCTATTCCCAACCAGTTCACCGTTGGCGGTTCCAAGCGAACACTGGACCCAGCGTTCTATGGCGACTTTATAGTCACCGCCCTGCACACGATTCAGTGTAAAAGAATAGGTCCCTGTATCACCCCGGTAGGAGAGAACAGCAGGGGTATCAACAGGACTTGTTACCGTAAACCTTGCCGGTGAATTAAACAGCTCCGGATCAGACCCCCCTCTGGTGTTTATGCCATAGCCATACACCGTATGTGTGTTTCCATCCTTGAAATTTTCAGGTACTGGATATTGAAAACCGTGGTTGCCGGTTATGCCTTTAACGGCATTAACATCCGGGCGGTAAATATTTGTGGTAACACCGTAAGGTCCCCACCCACTTCCGGATGGGTCATCGAAATAGAGGTGGACATCTATTTGTGAAGACGGTTTATCCGGGTCATAGGCCCAGCCGTGGACCAGCCCGTCCCATACACCATCTATATAGCCCATGGGTTCCGTTGCAGATGCGTTCATTGTTAAAAGCAAAGTAGCGCTGATAAAAAAACATAGGGTTACTGACTTGATCCGTTTTTTTAATACCATAACCGTTCTCCTTAAATATGATAAAAGTGAATACCCCGTAGTGTCCGGGACCGGCCGTTTCAGTGCGTCCGGCAAATCCTGTTTGCCTGATGAACATAAATGTGGAGTGGCAGGCGTTTCTACCCTCAGCCATACTGATTTTGGAGTGTCCGTTAGATTCGTTTTATGATGCGTTTATTGATCTGACACCTGACCGTATAAGGATTGGCCGGTGGTTGTGAAAATAACTCATGTGCCACTCCATTGGACAAAACCATGCTTTTCAAAAAAAATCAAGAATTTGGATTCTGTATGGATTTGATACAGAATAATTGACAGCGTTATTTTTTGGGATATTTCAATATTACCGTTAGCCAAATTTTAGCCGGCAACAGCGCAAAATATAAAGAATATTCCGTGATTTAATTTTATGAGATTTTCCTTGAATTTAATGGTATAGAACACCAAAAGGTAAAAATTGGTGGTCCCGAAGCCAATGGTTCTGTTAAGAAATTGAGTAGAATCGCACTCAAGAAAAAATTCTATGATGACTGTTGCAGCGTTTCAAAAAAACGGAATAAAAGAATCAATATCGGAATACCAATCCGCAGCCGGTTAAGATACATGCGGCTGTGTTATGCATTGTGCTTTTTAGCGGATGTTACGGGCCACCTAAGACAGGCAGGAATATGAATTTGAGTCGTATTTGTTTTTTGATGGCCGTTACCGGCCTGCTTTATGTGCTGCCGGGCCTGGTGTGGGCGGAGGACCGCAGGGCAGGGAGCCGGAATGTCCTTGTACTGTCCACCGTTCCGGAGTTCAGGCCGTTTGTCTGGAAGCAAGGGGAAGAGATCCGGGGCATTGACTATGATATTGTCCGGGAAATGTGCAGGCGTATGGACCTGGTCTGTCATGTGGATTTTCATCCGTGGAAGCGGGTGCTGGCCAGGATTGAAAAAGGCCTGTCCGACGGCGGGTTTACCGGGTTCAAAATCCCGGAGCGGGAAGCTTATGCTCATTTTCTTTCCCATCCCCTGCATTACAGCACCTACCGCCTCTTTGTCAGGACCGGCGAAGCGTTTGAATTTTCAACCATCCGGGATTTATACGGGAAAACCATCGGTCTCATGCGGGGGTTTAAGATCAATGCCGAATTCCACGAGGCAGCTGAAAAGGATGAAATCCGGATCATCGAGGTAAATTCGCTGGCCCAAAATATCAGGGTTCTGTCCATTGGCCGTGTGGATGCCATTGCCGCCAATTACCATATAATGCGTACCTTCATGAAAAAGATGATTCCCGCTCCCGACATCATCAGTCTGCCCGTTCCCATTACCCCGCCAAGGCCTTCTTATCTCATGATTTCCAGGAAATGGACCGTACCCGGCAGGGACGGCATTCTTGTCCGGATGGACGAAACCCTGAAATCCATGTACGATGACGGCACCATAGACAAGATCAACGCAGATTACCTGGACTGATACATGCGACTCATCCATACTTCGGACTGGCACCTGGGCCAGCATTTTATGGGCCGGACAAGAACGGAAGAACACCGGTCCTTCCTGAACTGGCTTCTTGAACTGGTCACCACGCGCCGGGCTGATGCCCTGGTGGTGGCCGGAGACATATTCGACACCGGCACCCCTCCTTCATATGCCCGGACATTGTACAATGAATTTATCGTATCCCTGAGAGATACCGGGTGCTGCCAGGCCCTGGTCCTGGGAGGCAACCATGATTCCGAGGCCACATTGAACGAGGCTCGTTCCCTCCTGGCCGTTCTGAACACCCGGGTGGCAGCAGGTGTCTCACGCACACCCCAAGACCATGTCATGGTGATGAAAACCCATGACGACTCCCCCGGCCTCATTGTCTGTGCCGTGCCCTTTATCCGGCCCAGGGATATGGTCAAAAGCATGGCCGGCCAGACCGGAGCGGATAAACAGACAGCCATGGGCCGTGCCATCCGGGAATTTTACACCCGGGTATTTGAGGCGGCAAAAACAGAACAGGCCGCATTGGCCTCAGGCCCGGAAGGCCGTGTCCTTCCCATCATGGCCACAGGCCACCTGACTGTGGTCGGGGGCAAGGCTTCGGAATCGGTGAGGGATATCTATATCGGTACCCTGGACGCCTTTCCCGCTTCGGGATTTCCGGCCGTGGATTACCTGGCCCTGGGCCACCTTCACCAGGCACAGCAAATCAAAAATTTGGACCATATCCGGTATTCGGGTTCGCCCATTCCCTTGAGTTTTGACGAGGGCGCCGGTGAAAAACAGGTGTTGCAGGTGGATTTCAAGGATGGTGCCCTGGAAGCGGTCACCCCGGTTCCGGTGCCCTGCTTCCGGCGGCTGATCAGCCTGAAAGGCAGTCTTGAACAAATTGAATCCGGTATCGGCGAACTGGTCCGGGAAGTCCGGGCCGCAGCGCCGGAGCGTTCCCTGTGGCTGGAGGCGGAAGTGGCTGTGGATGATTTTTTAAGTGATCTCCAGGACCGGGTCCAGGCCATGATCCCCACGGAACTCAGGTCAAAAATGGTATTACTCAGGGTGAGGCGCCACCGCAGACAACATGCCCCCGGCCTTGTGCCCCGGGCTGGAGAGCGGCTTGAGGAGTTAAGTCCCAAAGAGGTGTTTTCAAGGCGCCTGGCCCTGGAAGAGCTGGATGTGGACCAGACCCGGGTGATGACAACCCTGTTCAGCGAAATACTCGAACAGGTGCGCACGGGTGAGCGGGACCCGGGGAAAACCCAGACCCCTGACCGTGATGCATCCGGGGAGGCTGCCGAATGAAGATCCTGGGACTGCGGCTGAAAAACATTAACTCCCTTAAAGGGGAATGGGCCATTGATTTTCGTGATCCCGAGTTCAGCGACCACGGCCTGTTCGCCATTACCGGGCCTACGGGTGCCGGCAAGACCTCGCTTCTGGATGCCGTGTGCCTGGCCCTGTATCACCAGACTCCCCGGCTGCAGGTCTCTTCGGGCAGCAATGAGCTTATGACCCGGCACACCGGGGACTGCCTTGCCGAGGTGGAGTTTGAAGTCAAAAACGATATATACCGGGCCTTCTGGTCCCAGCGCCGGGCCAAATCAAGGCCCGGGGGCAGGCTGCAGCCGCCACAGGTGGAACTGGCCCGGGCCGACGGCACCATCATTGCGTCCCAGACCAAGGAAAAGCTGCGCCGGGTCGTGGAAATCACCGGCCTTGACTTCAAGCGGTTTACCAAATCCATTCTGTTGGCCCAGGGCGGTTTTGCCGCCTTTTTAAATGCCAATGTCAATGACCGGGCCGCACTGCTTGAGGAGTTGACCGGCACGGAAATTTACGGGGAAATTTCCAGGCAGGGGTTTGAGCGGACCCGGACAGAGCAGGAACCCCTCAAGCTGCTCCAGGCACAAGCAGGAGGTGTTGAACTGCTGACGCCTGAAGCGCTGGAAGGCCTTGAACAGGAGCGTGTCCGCCTTGAATCCGGGGAAAAAGACTGCCGTGCCCGGATGGGCATCCTGGCCGGCCGGCTGGAATGGCTGGACCGGGAAACAGACCTGGAAAAAGAGGCTGGGGCTGCCCGGGACAGGATTGCGGCTGCTGCCCGTGACCTGGAGGCGGGCCGGCCGGACCTGGACCGGTTGGCAGCAGCCGGCCCGGCCCTGGAAATCAAACCGGTATTTGATGCCGTGGCCACTTGCGAGGCAGAACGGCGCCAAAAGGAAACAGCGTGTGCAGACCTGGTCCTGGAAAGGGAAACCACCCAGGCCCGCATCCTGAGACTGACCCGGAAACTGGATATGGAAACCGCCTCCCTGGAGCGGGAAAAGGCTGCCCGGGACGACGCGGAAATCCTGATTACGGACAAGATCCTGCCCCTGGACCAGGAGATAACAGGTGTTGAACGGGAACGGGATGCCATCCATACACAGATGGCCGAGAATGCCCAGGCCCTTGCCCGACTGGATGCCCGTGAACAAGAGATCCGGGACCGCAAGGCGGCTGTAAGCGCCGGCCTGGAAAAACAGGCCGCCTACCTGGAAGCACACCCTGCGCATGAACACCTGGGAGAACGCCTGCCCGTCATCCAAACCCTTTTTGAGCGCCGGACCCGGCTGATCCGGGACCGGGAATCTGCAGAGGCTGAAGAACGCTCTGTAACAACCGCCTTGACCGATACGAACAGGGAGGTGGATGCGATTTTCCTGGACATGGCAGCCCGGGAAAAAACCGTTGAAGAACTGGAGCGGAAAATCCGGGATCTGGTCCGGCAGGAAGGTGCATGCCTTGGCGGCAGGGACCGGACAGACCTGGAAGAAACCTTTGGGGAACTGGCGGAAACCGCTCCCTTGCGGGGCGAACTCAAATCCCTGGCCCGCCGGTATGAAGCTGACCTGGACCTTTTGGCCCGGGCCGGTGTTGAGCGTAATGCTCTTGTCCCGGAAATCGAAAAACAGACCGGGCAGGCAGATGCACTGGCCTGCCGGAAAAAAGATCTGCAGGCCCGCCTGGAAGACCTGGAACATACCCTGGTGCTGGAAGAGCGGATTGCAGGCCTTGCAGACCACAGGGCCCGCTTGCAGCCGGATGAGGCCTGCCCGCTTTGCGGCAGCAAGGATCATCCCGGTATTGAGGCATATGCGGCAGTGGCACCTACGGATACCCGGGCCCGGAAAACGGCTGTGGCAGAGGACTTGTCCCGGGTGGAAGCAGAATCCGCCCGAGTTGACCAGGCCCTGGCCGGCACCCGTGCCCGGATGGATGCCGTGGATGAAAAAGAAGCAGAGATCCGCGCCGGACTGGAGACCCTGGACAGGGAATGGGAACGGCTGTCCAGGGCATTGGACGTCCGTCTCAACCCGGCCCATGGGGAAGAGATCCGGGAGTGGCTCAACAGCCGTGAGACCCTGTTTCTCGGGATCAGGGACACCCTGGCCCGGCTGGACCGGCTCCGCAGGGATATGGAAACAGCCCGTAAGCAGGCGGATGATGCCCGGAAACATGCACGGGATCTCGCCCATCAGAGCTCCCTGGCTGAAAAGGAAAAAGAGCGGCTGGCTGATGTGCGGGACCGGTGCCAAAAACAGATCGTCGGCCTTGGAAATGACGTTGGCGCGGTGGTGTCTGAATTGAAAAAGGCCATGGCCGGACTGGACTGCCCGTTGCCCGGCCACCGGGAACAGGTCGGCTGGCTGGAAACATACACCGGATTTTGGGAGGCCTGGCAAGAGGCCATTGCCGCCAGGGACCGTGCCGGCGAGACCCTGGCCGTCATCCGGGAGGAACTGGGGCTCAGCCAAAAGGAAACAAGCCTTGTCCGGTCCCGGCAGGACGCCCTTGAAACTTCCGGCCGCAAGGTTCGGGAGAAACTGGACACCCTGGTGCACCGCCGGAATGAGTGGTTTGGAAAACAACAGGTGGCAGTGGTCCGGCAGCAGCGTTCCGATGCGGTCCGTGCGGCGGAAAAACAGGTGGCAGAGGCAGCAGAAGAACGGGACCGGACCCTGGCGGCGCTGAACCGGTTGCAGGGGCAGCAGGCATCCCTTGAAAAGGCTGTCCGGGAGGCTGTGGATCGTAAAGCGCAAGCGGAAAAAGACTGGCAGGCCTGCCTGGCCCAAAGCCGGTTCGACAGCGATACCGATTTTCACAAAGCTCTGCTGGACAAAGATGACCGGGGGCGACTGCAAACTCTGAAACAGCAACTGGACCGGGAGATGGAAACCGCTCTGGCCTTTGAAAAAGAGATCCGGAAAACCCTTGATGCCCACCGGGAAAAGCCAGTGGAAGCGCCTGAAACGCATCTGCAGCAAAGATCGGAACTGGTGGCGGCCATGGAAGTTCTGGAAAAAAACATCCAGGACCTGGTCCGGCAGCAGGGGGAAACCGGCGAGAAAATACGGGCGGACCGTGCCCGGCGGGAGGGGCAGGCCGCCTTGTTTGAGAAAATTGACCGGCAAAAGGCCGTGTATGACAACTGGATGCACCTGTCCGGGCTCATCGGGTCCAGGGAAGGGGACAAGTTCCGGCGGTTTGCCCAGGGCCTGACACTGGACCATCTGCTGTTCCTGGCAAACCAGCGGCTG
This sequence comes from Desulfobacter sp., assembly GCA_036881925.1. Classification (GTDB taxonomy): domain Bacteria; phylum Desulfobacterota; class Desulfobacteria; order Desulfobacterales; family Desulfobacteraceae; genus Desulfobacter. The sequence goes on along the minus strand of JBAJNJ010000017.1, from coordinate 18,706 downwards.
GACCGGCTCCACGGCCGGTATCTGCTGCGCCAGAAACATTCGGAAGTCCTGTGCATTGAGGTGGTGGATACCTGGCAGGCCGATTCAATCCGGGATACCCGGACCCTGTCCGGCGGGGAGAGCTTTCTGGTGAGCCTTGCCCTTGCCCTGGCATTGTCAGATCTCGTGTCCAGCCGGACCCGCATCGACTCCCTGTTTCTGGACGAAGGATTCGGCACCCTGGATGCCGAAACCCTGGATATTGCCCTGGATGCCCTGGACAGCCTCAATGCCGGGGGCAAGATGATCGGGGTGATCTCCCATGTGGAGGCTCTGAAAGAACGGATTTTAACCCGGATCGAGGTGATGCCCAGAACCGGGATGGGGGTCAGCCGCCTGGACAGCCGGTTTGCCCGGAAGGAGGCGCCATGACCGATGCATCACCCGGTACAGCAACGCAGACGCCGGCACCAGTACGTCCCAAAGAACGGGTCTTGATCATCAGTGCGGCACTGCTGGCGCTTTTCCTGGGTGCCCTGGACGCCCTGGTCATGTCTGCGGCCATGCCGACCATTATCGCGGAGCTGGGGGGCCTGTCCCTCTACGCCTGGGTTTACTCCGCCTATCTGCTGGCCAGGGCCGTGTCCCTGCCCGTATTTGGAAAGCTTTCCGACCTGTTTGCGGTAAAGCAGCTCATGCTGGTTGCCATTGCCTTGTTTACCGTGGCATCTGCTGCCGCAGGCGCAGCGCCCTCCATGGGCTTTCTGGTGGCAGCCCGGGTGTTCCAGGGCATCGGGGCCGGAGGCATTTTCGCCCTGGTTTATGTGGTGCTTTCGGATGTGGCCCTGCCCGGGCAGCGGGGAAAAGTCCTCAGCCTGGCCTCTTCCGTATGGGGGATCTCCTCGGTGATCGGGCCGACCCTGGGCGGAGTGGTGGTGACCTATTTTTCCTGGCGGTGGATTTTTTATATGAACCTGCCCCTGGGACTGCTCTCCCTTGCCGGTATCGGGCTGTTTTTCAGGGAATTGCGTGAAAAACCCGGACACGCGGATCTGGACCTGGCCGGTATTACCTGTTTTTCATCCATGGTCCTGGCCGGGCTGACCCTGGTGATGACCGGCGGCCGGGAAATCCCCTGGGATTCTCTTCACGGTGTGGCCCTTGGGCTGGTAACCCTGGTGGCCGGTGCAGGCTTTATTTATTTTGAGCGGCGGGCAACAGATCCGTTCCTGAACTTTGCATTTTTCCGGGACCCGGGATTTGCCCTGGGCAACGCCATGACCTTTGGGGCCAGCTTTGCTATTTTTTGCCTGTTTGCCTATGCCCCGCTTTTTCTCCAGGGGGTATTGTCCAAAAGTCCCATGGTGGTGGGATATGCCATGCTTTCCCTGAGCCTTGGCTGGTCTTTGGGAAGTCTTGCCATGGGCCGGTTCGTGGACGGGTTCGGGGCCAAAAAGGCGAGCCTGGCAGGGGCCCTGCTCATGGCCTGCGGAGCTGTGTTCTGCCTGGGGTTTGGCCGGGAAACCGCCCTGGCCTTTTTTTTTCCGGTATTTATCGTCATCGGCCTGGGCATGGGCTTTGTTTCACTGTCCACCCTGTTGATCGTCCAGGACAGTGTGGGGCCGGAAGACCTGGGCATGGCCACATCCATACACCAGTTTGCCAGGACCTTTGGCGGAACCGTAGGGGTGGGTGTCTGCGGGGGGGTGGTGACGACCCGGCTGTTCAATGGGCTTGAAAAGGCCGGGCCTGCACTTTCTGCGGCACTGCCGGAAAATATGACCGGCGATATGATGACCCGACTACGGGAGAGTATGGCCCATATGTTCCAGCCGGAATTCCAGGCCCGGATACCGGCCGATGCGGTTGCGATCCTTCAGGGTGCTGTACTGGACGGGGTCTGGGCTGCTTTTGCCATTGTGGCATTGGTGAGCATTGTGGGCCTGGGGCTCGGAATGTTCCTGCCGCCGGATCGCGGCCGTTCCTGAGCCCGGGCCTTTGGGGAAGCCGGTCAGAAAGGACAGGTAAGGGTCAGGAGAACACCGCCGGCGTTCCAGCCGTCGTCTCCGTCGTCTCCGTCCTTGAACGGTGCGGAAATATGCTCGACCCCGTATCCCAGGGTGAGTTCCACAGGCGGTTTTTTGTCTCTGTCGAATGTGAACCGGAACCCTGCAGACCCGGAGATAATACTGTGGACACCGGACTCTGCAAGGCCGGGCAGGTCGTCGTCGTCAAAAAGATGGGCAATGCCGCACCCGAGTTTTAAGAAGAGAAATTTATAATGGAGATCGGCAAGCAGTCTGGCCTCCAGGGTCGGGGTGTCCCCGTGGTTGTCGGTTTCCAGGTAACCGGCCCCAAGCCAGGTTTCCAGGGCAGCCCAGGTGGCCAAATGTTTTCCCAGGGTATAGTTGAGTGTGGTCCATTCGTATTCGTCAACCGTGTCCGGACCGATGCTGGTCCATTCGCTCCGGCCGTGGAAAACGGAAAATCCCTGGTAATCGATGAATTTGTCACCGGCCCATGCCGCAGGAATGTTGAGGGTCATAAAAACAATAAGAACAAACAGCGTGGTTCTTGCGCGAATACCAATATCCATTTCATCTCTCCCGGTTTCAACTTTTAATCGTATGTAATCTTTAGGCAATACAATGATAATTCTGCGGTGTTGTCCGGCCTTGCGGGCCGGATGTGTTGCAAATTGTTTGAATACTGTTAAAGATACCATCGCGATTAACGGATTTCAACCCCTGTGGCAGGGGAAAATCTGCTAACCGCAATGGCAACGGGAGGGACGGCGGCTTATTTCTGGTGGTCCCTGTCCAGGTGGAAGTTGACCCAGGACGAGGTTTTGTTCAACTCCCAGTTCCGGGGCGGCACCCGGTCCTGGAGAAAGGTGTCAAGCTTGTCTGCATATTTCAGGCGGCTGTAGGCCCTGACCCATATGCACTGCTTGTCCGGGTAAACTTCGCAGAACCCGTCCCTGCTGCCCCCGCAGGGGCCGTTCCGGGTATGCTTGGGGCAACCGGATTCCGGGCATAGAAAGGCGGCATGCTGGATGCCGCAGTCGCCGCAGCTCTGGCAGGAGAGCAGGCTCATTTTCATGGGGTCTTCCAGGCACCGTTTGAGTACCCAGGTTTTGTCATGATCTTCCAGAAATCGGGCGAATTTTCGGTAGGCCGGCGCCAGCATGGTGGTTTTGTCAAAGAAAATATTGTGGGCCGTGCTGAGCATGCGGTAGGGGTAGTGGTCCACGATCCGCTCCCGGATGCCGGGGGTGGGGTCTGGCTCTTCCCGGACCTGGGTGACCTGGTCATAGCAGTAATACGCGTTTTTCTCCTTGTCTGCAAAATCGCTGAGATACTTGGGCCAGTCGTCCTGGATTTCCTCCATGCGGTTGAGGATGGCCCCCACCGTGTCAAAGTCCTTGTGCACCCCACCGATGTGGATGCCCCGGTATCCGAATCCCTTGAGAACAACCCCGAGCCTGGCTGCCCGTTCAATGGCGGCTTCCATTCCCTGCTTGGGATTTTTCCACTCCGATGCCACCTGCCGGTAAAGGGCGTCGGATACGAAGGCGCCAGGCACCCGGCCCTTGTTCATGGCCTTTGCCGCCCTGGGACTGAGCAGGTATACCGACCCCATCACAGGAATATGGGCGTTTTTCTCATTATGGTAACGGATGAGTTCGTTGAATTTGTTGATATCGTATCCCAATTGGGTAATGACGAATCCGGCCCCGGCTTCGATTTTTTTATCCAGTTTTTTGTACTGGGCAACACACTCGGATTTTTGCGTTTTAAAAGGCGACACCCCGCAGCCGGCGAAAAAAGGTTCGGGATCCCCCGATGCCAGCAGGCGGTGGGTCAGTCCCTTGATCATCCTGTTGAGCAGGACCGAATCCAGGTCGAATACGGGCGCACCACGTCCTTCAAATCCTTTTCCGCTGTAATCCCCGGTCAGGCAGAGAATGTTTTTCATGCCCATGCGGGCCAGCTGGAGGGCCCGGCTTTCCATACCCACCCGGTTCATGTCCCGGCAGGTAAAATGGACAATTACGTCCAGGCCGTGTTTGAAGATGTCATACCCCAGGACATCCGGGGAAAGGGAAGGGTTGCCGCCGGGGTTGTCCGTGATGGATACGGCCGACACCCTGCCGTCGGCAAATGCGTCCCGGGCAATGCCCACCAGGGAGTCTGTGGTGCGGCCGAAAGACTCCCGGCCCGGCACAAGTTCGATGGTGACCACGAAATTTTTGGGATCCATCAATTCTTCGCTGAAAATACGGAGCACGTTTTTTCTCCCGCTCTATAGTTAAATTATTGCATAAACAATAGAACGCTTATCTAAAGAAAACATTGACCGGAGTCAAGAATAATCTGTTTTTTTAAGGGTGCCGCTGGAAGGGTTTATTCCATGTTGAGCATTTTCCTTCCCTGGGCAAGGCGTTCAGGGGTCTGTTCGTCTTCCAGATCCTGTACCACAAGGTCCAGGACATCGGGAATGGGAATCTGCTGGGGGCATTTGTCCAGGCATTCCCCGCACTGGACGCACTGGGATGCATAACCGGGAGTGCCTCCTGAAAAAATATCCCCGCACCGGATGGCATACAGGAACTTGGCTTCCTGTTCGTTTTTAAAAAGGTGAAGCGTATTGAGCACGTCAAATGCAGACGAAATATTCACATCCGCAGGGCATGGCTTGCAGTATTCGCACCCGGTGCATCCCACCTGCATCAGCCGCTTATACGTGCCGGCCGCCTCTTTAACCAGTGATTGCTCTTTGGGGGTCAGCGTTCCGGGCACCGCTTTGCCGGCAATGTCCAGATTCTGGCGGATATGGTCTTCCTCGTTCATCCCGGACAGGACCACCGTGACTTCGGGACGGTCCCATATCCAGCGCAGCGCCCACTCCACAGGAGGCCTGGAAACATCGGCCTTACCCCAGACCTCTGCCACTTCCGGGGGCGGTTCGGGCATGCCCAGTTTTCCGCCGCGCAAGGGCTCCATGATGATTACCCCAAGATCTTTGGACGCAGCATACTCCAGCCCCTCGGTGCCGGCCTGGTGAAATTCGTCCAGGTAGTTGTACTGGATCTGGCAGATTTCCCAGGGATAGTCATCCACAATGGTCTTGAAGTCCTCGATATTGCCGTGAAAGGAAAAACCGGCATTGGCGATGCGGCCGTCTTTTTTGGCCTGGTCAATGAAATTCAGCACACCCAGTTGCTTGAGGTGTGCCCACATGGGACCTGCAAGGTTGTGGATCAGGTAATAGTCAATGGTGCCGGTTTTCAGGAAACCGAGCTGGGCATCCAGGAATTCATCCATTTGTTTCCTGGATTTCACCATCCAGGAGGGAAGTTTGGTGGCGATCCTGACCCGTTCCCGGTAGCCGTCTTCCAGGGCTTTGCCCAGGAGGGGTTCGCTTTGGCCGCTGTGATAGGGCCAGGCCGTGTCCAGGTAATTGACCCCGTTGTCAATGGCATACCGGATCTGTGCGATGGCCCGGGGGGTGTCAATGGCCCGGGTGTTATCAACCGGCAGCCGCATGCAGCCAAAGCCTAAAACGGAAAGTTTATCATTGGTTTTCGGGATATATCTGTACTCCATGGGATCTCCTTAATGATCGGAAATGGGGTCGGGTGAACTGTGCCGGGTCATGGGCAGTTTGATGAGAAAACTGGTGCCTGCCCCGGGGGTGGATGAGACGCTCATCACGCCGTTATGATTTTCCTTGACGATAAAGTAGGACACGGACAGGCCGAGGCCGGTGCCTTCCCCTTCGGGTTTTGTGGTAAAAAAGGGTTCAAACACCCGCTTGCGGGTCCGGCCGTCCATGCCCGGGCCGTTGTCTTCGATTTCAATACAGGCCATGGTGCCGTCACGGTCCGGCCGGATGGAGATGAAAAATTCCGGTACATAGTCTTCCGGTCCGGTTTCCTTATATCCGCACATGGCCTGGGCCCCGTTGGTGAGGATATTGAGAAATACCTGCTGGATTTTCCCGGGTTCACACGGCACCTGGGGCATGTCTTCATGGTAGTTCCTGATGACCTTCACCTGTCTGAAATCATACTTTTTTTTCAAATCATAGTCGCTTTCCGCAAGAACCAGGGTTTCATCCATCAAATCGGCCAGGTTGTTGGGCAGCATGCCCGAATCTCCCTTGCGTGCAAAAGAGAGCATATTGGTAACGATGTCGGCGGCCCGGAGTCCTGATGTCCTTATGGTTTCAAGCATCCGGGGAATTTTCCGGGTTTCCATGAACGCCTTGATGGTTTCCATGTCCGTTCCCAGGGCACCGGCCGCTTTCAGGTTGGCGGGCAGGTCCAGGGTCAGCCGTTTTTGCAGGGTGTCTGCGGTCTGGATCATGCCGGCCAGGGGATTGTTGATCTCATGGGCCATGCCTGCGGCCAGCCCGCCCACGGAAAGCATTTTTTCCGACTGGACCATCCGTTCCTCCATCCGGACCGTATCCGTAACCTCGTCGATCCGTATGACCGCGCCTTCCGCACCATTGGCGGTCAGGGGGTAGATGGTGATATCCTCGTATCGCAGATCGTGGTCCGCATAATAGGGGGTTTTGGGAAGGGTCTGGGGGCGGCGCTGTTTAATGGCGGTTTCAATACGGTCCATCTGGCCGGCAAGGCGGGGAAGCACGGTTGTCAGGGGGGCGTCCAGGGCTTTTTCCTGGGAGATGCCGGTGATTTCCACGGCTTTCCGGCTCCATTGGGTGACCTGGCCCGCCGTGTTGATGCCCACAAGTATGGAAGGCATGGAGTCAATAATGTTGGACAGGTAGTTTCGCAGGTAGACCAGTTCCCGGTTGGCATCGGCAAGGCTGCCCACCATGGTTTCCATGGAGTGGCCCACCTGGTTCAGTTCCGTGAGCATGCCGGGCTCGTAAACCGCCCTGGTATCTCCCGAGGTGATCTTGCCGGAATAGGTGAGCAGCCGCCTTAGGGACGGGGTGATCATGCGCCGGACCACCCAGGCGGAAACCGCTGAGAAAACCAGGGCCAGGATCAGCATGATCAGGGTTTTCACCTGGTAGGTTTTTTTGAGCTGCTGGTATGAATCGTCGGAAATGGCGATCATGATTTCCAGGGCGGTTTTTCTGCCGTGAATGTGAATGGGCTGCACCCCCGCAATCAGTCCCTGGTCCGAGACATAATCTCCCCGGGAGAGGGTGGGATAGGCCCTGGCGAGCATGGCCACGGAGGTATCGTCAAAAGGGGCGCTGGCACCGATGAGGTGGCCGTCCGAAAACAGGGCAACCTCTGTTGAATGGGTTTTGGCCTGGATCTTTTTCATCAATTCCAGGTGGTTGTCCAGAACAAAACCACCCACAAGACTGCCGAGCACCTTGCCTGTCACCGGCTGGATGATCTGGCTCTGTTTCAGGATCAGGGTCAGGGTCTTTTGCGGGGTGTCAGGCCTGAAAACAACGCCGTCTTCGGGAATCCGGCCGGAGGGAATCAGGGGAAAAAACAGGTCGAAATCGTAAAATGACGAACTGGCGTCAACCCAGCCGGCCCGGTCCGTCAGGTTGATGAACCCGATATCCAGGTAAAGGCTGGTATTGCGGTCAATGGCGGACAGGAGGCGCCGCTGGGCCCCGGCCTTGTCTTTCCGGGCCACTGCATCCAGGAGCAGGGGGTTGTCCAGGATTTCCTTCAGCGCCATATCCACCAGGTCCAACTGGTGTTCCAGGATGATTTCCCCCACGGTCCTTCGCTGTTCAAAGGCATCTGTCAGCTCCTTGTCCAGGGCCCGGATGCCTGAGTAGTAGGACCATACCAGGAGCAGGGCTGAAAACCCGACCAGGACGATCAGCACATAGATACTCAGTACAAATGAATGAGGCCGGGGTTTGTTGAATCGCATCATTGGCACGCCATGGTCCGTATTTAATGATCCTCTTTTAAATGGTCCACGCCTAAATGATCCAGGCCCGAATACCGAAAGGCGGTCTGCCGGAGTTCAAAAAGGCGTTTGGGATGGATTCCTTTCGTCACCAGGGCAAAATCCCCTGAAAACACCTGGGGAATCTCCCGGACCCGCCCCTCAAGATCCATGTGGATGGCTTCTGCCATGGCCACCCCGTTATCATCGTTAATTCGCATCACGGTCACATCCATGTCACCGGCGGTCACCGCGGCAAGTTCACCGGAGCCGCCGCCCCATCCGTTCACCATGATATGGCCGGTTCCGGGCGTTTGCTTCAGGGCATCAATGGCGCCCATGGCCACATCCGTGGCACAGGCGTAAATAAACCGGATATCGGGTGATGCGCTTAAAAGGTCCAGGGTGGACTGCCTGGCCCGCTCCCTGTTGCCGTCGGTATAGTAGGCTGCCACCTGTTTCAGTTCCGGGTGGGGGGCCATCAGTTCGGCAAAATAATCCCCGCGCATGGCAGATACATAGCCCCGGGAAAAATAGAGCAGGGCGTAACTGCCGGTGCCGCCGGTCTGTTCAAGAAAGTAGCGGGCAAGCTCCCGGGTGCCGTGCATGTGGTCGAACCCCACGTATAAAAAGGGTTGTTTCCCCTCCCAGGCCCGCAGCGGGGTGGTAATATTCTGGAGGATCAGCTTGGGTGACCTGCGGGTGATGATCCGCTGGATGATCCGTTTGTGGCGGTGGATGTCCAGGGTGAACACCAGGTAGTCCGGCTGCATGTCCAGGCTTTTCCTGATGAGTTGCTCCTGGATTCTGTAATCGACTGCGGGCTTGGTAAAAAATTCCCTGATCTCGTAGTTCAGGCGAATTTCATCCATCCGGGCCTTAAACGCGGTAATGCTCCTGTGCCAGTAATCCGACACCTGGCGGCCCGGATAGATCACGGCAATGGAGACGGGTTGTTTTTGGACAAGTTCCGTTGCCGGCACGCCCTTGTGCCTGACCAGCTGCGAAAATTTTTTTGATTTTTCCTTTTCCCCGGGGTGGCGTTGTTCATACTCCGGGATGGTGAAATATTCGGCTTCACTGGCGATTCCCGGCAACACACCCTGGCACACCAGAAACAAAAGGGTCAGGCATACGGCTGTTTTTCCGGTAACGGGCATAAGTTCTCCAAAATTTCAGGCAGGCCCTTGGGTTGGCATTGGGATAATTATTCAAAAAGTATAACTTTTGGTTATGGTTTTTTCAAGCAAAGAAAGCCTGGTACAGGTTTTGGGGGGAAGAGAACGCCTGCGGGTTGAAAAACAGCGGGAAAGCCCCATATTTATATTCAGTTTAACCTGATTAAGGAAGATTCTATGCGCCGCACACTGAAACCGACACCTGTGATCCTGCAACGCCTGCTGATACTGATAATCTTTTTTATTGTACCGGTTATTGTAACGGCCCCCGGACTGTTTGCGGCCGGGGCCGGGCCCGGCGTGCGGCAGGTGCTGATCATCGGGGATTCTTTGACCGCCGGTCTCGGGGTCATGCCCGAGCAGGCATACCCGGCCCTGATCCAGGAACGCCTGGCTGCTTCGGGCAGGGACGGGATAAAGGTCATCAACGCGGGGATCAGCGGCTCGACAACCGCCGGTGCCCATGCCCGGCTCAAGTGGTATCTCAGGGCAAAGCCCCATGTGTTGATACTGGCCCTGGGCGCCAATGACGGGCTTCGGGGGCTGTCGGTCCGTGAAATGGAAAACAACCTGGACAAGGCCATCTCCCTGGCCAAATCCGCCGGGATGCAGGTGGTAATCGCCGGCATGGAAGTACCGCCCAATTATGGGCCTGAATATGCGGCAGGGTTCCGTAAGGTGTTTCCGGACCTGGCGCAACGCCACCAGATTCCCCTGATCCCCTTTTTGCTGGAAGGGGTGGCCGGCCGGCCCGAGCTGAACCAGGCCGACGGTATTCATCCCAACCCGGACGGACATGAAATTATTGCGGAAACGGTGTTGCCGTATATCCTGAAGTCCCTATGATGTGGAGTGGTTATGATTCTTGATGTGAAAGCGGTAAATAAAACCTTTGTCCAGCCCGGTGCAGGCCGCCTGCAGGTTCTGGAAAACGTGGATTTTTCAATCGGTAAAGGAGAGACGGCCGCTATTGTGGGGCAGTCCGGCAGCGGCAAAACCACCCTGCTTTCCCTGATCGCCGGACTGGACCGCCCGGATTCCGGGCAGATCATCCTGGAAAGCCGGGACCTTGCCCGGATGAACCAGGACCGGCTGGCCCGGTACAGGGCCAGAAAAATCGGCATTATTTTTCAGCAATTCCATCTCATGCCCCATTTGACTGCCCTGGAAAATATTTGCCTGCCCCTGGAAATCCACAGGGCCGATCATATCCGGGACCGTGCCGTTGATATGCTGGAACGGGTGGGGCTGGCCGACCGGCACCACCATCTGCCGGGCCAGCTTTCCGGTGGGGAATGCCAGCGCGTGGCCATTGCCAGGGCATTGGTGGTCGAGCCGTCCCTGCTCCTGGCGGATGAACCCACCGGCAATCTGGACACGGCCACCGGAGATATTATTGCAAAGCTGTTGTTCGAACTGGTGGACAAGGGCGGAAAAAGCATGGTCCTGGTGACCCATAATCCGGAACTGGCCGGCCGGTGCCACAAGGTGTGCCGGCTTGAGAAAGGACGGCTGGCATGATGTTCTGGGTGCGGATGGCCATGCGGGAACTCTGGGTCAACAAGGGGTTCAGCCTTTTTTTCGTCCTCAACCTTTCCATCGGCCTTGCCGGGTTTATCGCAGTGCAGTCCTTTGGCCGGTCCCTGGACCGCCACATGGACAAAAATCTTCGGGAAATCCTGACCGCAGACCTGGTGCTGTCCGCCACATCCCCCATGACCGAAGCCGAACTGGCATTGGCGGACGAGGTCTTGGGGCCGGATGCGTCAAAGGCCCGGCTCACGGCCTTTTACACTATGATCCGGCCTGAAAACAGTGGTGACAGTCGCTTGCCGGCCCGGCTGGTCAGGGTCATGGCCGTTGACCATGCCTACCCCCTGTACGGCAGGTTTGTGCTTGAAAATCAGACCGATCCGGCCCTGCTCCAGCAAGGGCCCGGTTTGTTCATGACCCGGGACACCGCCCTGACCCTGGGGCTTGGGGACGGGGAGGCACCCAGCACACCGCTTTTGCTGGGGGACAAGGCATTTCATATCCGTGATTTTTTCCTGGAAGATCCGGACAAGTCCCTGACCGCCGTGGATCTGGCCCCAAAGGTGTATATGGGGCTGGATCAGCTTGACGGCACCGGCCTGGTCCGGTTCGGCAGCCGGATTCTCTACTTTTATTTTTATACCTTTGCCCAGGGCACGGATATACCGGCCCTGACCCGGGAACTGGAATCGCGGTTTTTCGACCTGAGCCAGGGGCAGCCCAGGATCAATATTTTCGACACCCGGGATGTGAACCGCCAGTTGGGACGGCTGACCGGCTATTTTACCGGGTATATGGGACTGGTGGGTATTGTGGCCCTGTTCCTGGCCGGGATGTCCGGTGCGTATCTGTTCCGGGGGGTGGTCAACCTTAAGCAGAAAGAGATGGCCATTTTAATGAGTACAGGCGCGATCCGAAGGGAGATCTACGGTTTTGTCAGCCTGCAACTGGTGATCCTCGGCACCCTGGCCGCGCTCCTGGCTGTGGGGGCGGCTTTCCTGCTCATGCCTGCCTTTCCCCTGATTTTCAAGGGACTGGTGCCCCAGGACCTGGTGATCGGCATTGATCCGGTGACCATTGGTCTGGCCGTGGCCCTGGGGGCGGCCGGCAGCCTGGTGTTCTGCCTGCCCGTGTTTGTGAAGATTTTTAATATCCGTCCATTGGGCCTGCTCCGGGGGCTGGGACGCGACGGGGACGGCGTGGCGGGGCTGACCCGCCGTGCCTGGCAGGCCGCAGCATTCCTGCCCGGCCTGGGGGCGTTTTTTGCCGTGTCCATGATGGTGGCGGGCGTTGCCAGGGACGGTTTTATCTTTGCCCTGGGATTTATCCTGGCCACACTCATCCTGTCGGCCGTGGGCAGCCTTGTGTTCTGGTGGTGCAAGCCCCTGGCCCAAAGCCGGGCGGTCAGAAGGTTCACTGCCGGCCGGATTGCGTTCCGCAACCTGTTCCGGAACAAGTGGTCCTCCCTGTCCTGTTTTGTGACCATTGCCCTGGGTGTTTTCCTTATTTCCCTGATTCCCCAGATCCAGAAAGGGCTGGAATCCGAGATCATGCGGCCCGAAGGGCTGAAATTGCCCGTGTTTTTCCTGGTGGATATCCAGGATGAGCAGAAACAGCCCCTGATTGATTTCATGCGGTCGCAGCCCGGGGACCTGACCCATATTTCCCCCACGGTGCATGGCCGGATCAGTACGGTCAACGGCCGGCCCTTTTTTGAGAAGAACACCGGCAACACCCGCCGGTCAGAGGGCGGTCCCGGCCGGATGCGGGGCCGGCGGCTGGAGTTTATCTTTTCCTTCCGCAAGGAACTGGCCGATTCCGAAACCCTTGTTCAGGGCCGTCCCATGGCATCAACCCCATGGAACTTCAACAGCGGGGCGCCGTTTGATATTTCCATGGCAGTGTCATTTGCGGACCGGTTTGATTTTAAGATCGGGGATACCATCGGGTTTGATGTCCAGGGAATTCCGCTCACCGGCCGGGTGGTCAACCTGAGAAAAGTCCGGTGGAATTCATTTCAGCCCAATTTCTTCCTGCTCTTCCAGGACGGGGTGCTGAACGATGCGCCCAAAACCCATCTGGGTGCGATTTCAAACGTGGGCCCGGACCAGCGCAAAGATTTGAAAAACAGCCTGGTGGACCGGTTTCCCAATATTTCGGTCATTGACGTGACCCAGACCGCCGGCACCATTCTGGAGGTGACGGAGCGGCTTTCCCTGTCGGTCAGGTTCATGGCCTGGCTTGCCATTGGTGCGGGCCTGGTTTCCATCTTTTCCATTGCCCGGCATGAGGCCAGGAAAAACCGGAACCAGATCAACCTGCTCAAGGTCCTGGGGTGTGATTTTTTCACCCTGCGAATGATCAGCCTGGTGGAATTCGGATTTATCGGGTTTACGGCGAGCATGTTTGCCCTGGGACTGAGCGCCGGGTTCTCCCTGGCCATTTCCTGGTATTTCTTTGACAGCCTCTGGCAGTTCGATCCCTGGTATTTTGCAGGCATCCTGGTCCTGGCCACAGGGGTATGCATGGCCACGGGGCTGATGGCGGCGCGCCAGGTGATGCATGCCCGGCCTCTGGAGTTGTTGAACCTTTGAGTTAATTCCTATCAGCTCTCTGTTAACTGACACAGAATTTTGAACGCCTCAAGGAGCAACTTAATAATACATACTCCTGATTCTTGCATTTTTCTATGAATCATGATTATTTCCAGTAAACGTAAATATTGGCTTTGCGGCTGGCCGTTGGATATCATTCAAATTTTCAGGATATGCGGTTAGTTGTCGGATAATAAGAGGCTAAGCGGATCCGCACATCATATTGTTAGAAAACGGCAGCTATGAAAGTATACGACAAAATCTTTGACTGGTATGTTTCCGCAAGGACATCGGATGCTGGAGTCGAAGTAATAAAGAAATTCACCCAAAATCTTCAACCGGGTGCAAAGATATTGGATATTGGCTGTGGATACGGCTTTCCAATAGCGAACACTTTATGTCAACTTGGTTTTAAACCTTATGGTATTGATAGCTCTATAAAAATGGTGACAAGATTCAAAGAGGATCTTCCAGACGTGCCAATTCAGTGTTCAGACGTCCTGGATTCTGATTTTTTTCGAATTCTTTTTGATGCAGTGATTGCGTATGGATTTGTAATCCATCTTACGCAGGAACAGCAAACAAAAGTAATAGAAAAGGTATCTAAACACCTAAAGCGCGAGGGATATTTTTTGTTTAGTTCTGGTGATGAAGACGGAGAGAAAATTACTCCCCCAGAGTGTAACGGGGGCGAGAGATTTATGATATATTCAATGTCCTGCTCTAGTTACGAAAGGAACCTAAATGAAAATAGTATGATTTTGGAAGATCATTATATCGAAAAGGATTTCGGAGGGACTATATATATTGCCAAAAAACTTTCTAACAAGGCAAATTAACTCGGATGCAAATTCCGCTGCGCTCCATTTGCACCGGTTATTTGCAACGTTCTATATTAAAAAAAATGACTTCCAAAATTGTTAAATCAGAAGGGGTAACACCCACGGAAAGATTGCTCTCAAATCTTTGTGACCAATCTTTCTTGAAGCTATGGAGTTACCCCAATCCAATAAAAGAGGATAAGGATGAACTTTGCGATCTCCTGGCTGTTTTTGAAAATGATGTATTCATTTTTTTCGATAGAGAAAATTTAGCTTTTTCTAAAAAGGATAAAGATCCATTAATCAATTGGAATCGATGGAAAAGAAAAGCTATTGATTCTCAAACTCGCACTGCACATGGTGCGGAACGCTATATTCGAAGCGGTCGAAAAATATTTTTGAATAATGATTTATCGATTCCCTTTCCTTTTGACATTGATCATCAAAAAATGGTGGTGCATAAAATCATTGTTGCTCATGGTGCAAAAGAAGCCTGTAAAAAAATTTCTGAAAATAATGTTTATGGAAGCCTTGGTGTTTTTTATGGCACCAAGGACGCTGATTTCAAATACCCGTTCATGATACAAGTAGACAAAGAAAATCCTGTCCATGTATTTGATAGTCATAACCTTCCTATTATTCTTTCGGAATTAGATACTGTTTACGATTTTAAATCATATCTTGAAGCAAAGGTTGAAGCAATTAATGTATACGATTTGTTAGCTTATTGCGGTGAGGAAGATTTGTTAGCCCACTATTTTCTGAACTTTGATGAGACAAGCAACAAGCATTTTATTGGCACTTCTGAAAAAGACATTAATGCCATTATGATTGGCGAAGGCGAATGGAAAGACTTCATTGAATTAGACATTTACAAAAGAAAAAAATCAGCGGATAAAATTTCTTATCATTGGGATAGACTTCTCCAAATCACAAGCCAAAATACTCTTGACGGAATAATAGGTGGGTCTTCCCCATTAAAAGGGCGTAGTGCCATCCATGAAATGGCAAAAGAACCCCGCTTTCACCGTCGAGCTCTATCCGAAAGGATGATTCAGTCGATTCGAAATTTTCCTGAGTCACAGAACCGAATAATGAGAAACTTGTCTTTTATGCCTTCCTTTTACAAAGACAAAGGATATGTGTTTTTGCAGCTGAAGGTAGATGGCATTAAAGATTATGATAATGAGTACCGGCCAAAAAGACAAGCAATGCTTGAAGTAGCTTGTGCTGCTGCTAAAAACAAGTTCGATCATTTAAACACGATTGTCGGTATAGCAATGGATGCTCCTAAATATGCAGAAACAAACTCAGAAGATTTTATTTTGATGGATTGCTCTAATTGGACAGATGAAGAAAGAGATCATTATGAAAAAGCAAATGAAGGATTAGGTTTTTTTAAAACTGGTGCTGTCGAAAGGCGAACGGTGACTGAATTTCCCATTGCAAAGAAAACCAAAGTCTCGAAACGAGTAAAAGTTGGTCGAAACGCACCATGTCCTTGCGGTTCTGGGAAAAAATATAAAAAATGCTGCATCGATAAGAAGCAATGAATATCAAACGAAGAGACTTTTGTAGCGGCACATAAAAATCAACACATATTGAAAAATATGTGTTGAACAAAACAATCATGGCTGGTGGATGAGAAAAATTAGATAGAAACATCTAATTAACCCCAGCTATTAAAATTGTCATTTTTTATCTAATAGGTTTTTTGAAATCATGGGCAAAAACAATCGGATTAACCGCGCTCACAAAAAAAGAAAAAAAGCCAAAAAAGCAAAGATAAAGAGAAGAAGACTTGCTGAAAAAAAAATGACTTTGAAACGAAAAGGGAAAAACGAAGGTCCAGTCCTAACTATGATGCCTAATTATTTCGAAGGGATATCAGATGAAGAGCGAGCAAAAGTTGCCGATGAAATAGGCAAACATAGTGAGGAAACTTTTAAAAAAACCCTAAGGAAGTTAACGTCGCTTCTATCCAACCATGACCCTATCGGTATTCTTGCTAATTTATCGACCTATGGTCTTACTACTGGTGTATCTGATCAAAAAGTAGGTGATACATCATCTCCAGATAGACTAACTCAAGCTCATGTTGAGATTTGTCAGGCTTTAATTCTCCAAACACCAGAGAAGGATCAATCTTGGAAAATTATTGAGCCTGAAATTATTCAAGAAATATGGGAGCTGTTATTGCAACTATTAACATCCTTTCATTTACAAAGAATCTCAAGTAATCGTTTGGAAATGGACGAAGAAGAATTAGCAATACTCAGATTACAAGAAAAAATCAGAGGGAACACGGAAAGTGTTAGAAACTGGGGTTATTTCCAACAGGTTGTTCAAATATCAAAGGAATTATATGAGACTTTTGACCCCAAAATGAAATCCCACTTTGGTTTCTCAATAACAGAGTTAATTGAAGTATTCGAAAACATGGTGTCAAGAACCGAACAAAAGCATACAGAAAGAATGATGCGCTTTCGTAAACTCTTTTCAATAAAAAATAGAAAAAAACTAGTACAAACATATTTCGAGATGGCCGATCTCCCTAAATCCGAAACTGAAAATTTTCTGTTACACTTAAATAAAAAATCTTATAGCCAAGAATCTTTAAAAGCCTCTTTAATTTGTCATGATGATCTTAGTTTGTATGAAAATTTTATTTTTAATCCGAATATTATCGCAAATGAGTTAAATATAAATGAAAAAACAATTCAATTAATATTTAAACAATTTTCTCTGTCACCTGGAGAATTATCAGATCATAACACTGAATTTTTATTTTTAAATAATCCAGTTTGGCATAAACCATTAATTCAAATCGAGGAAGATACTTTTTTCTGCCCAATCCCACAACTATTCTTTAGCTTTATTTTTGAATCCGTTGATTCTCTAATTGAAACAATGGATAAAAAATCTCTTCATAATCGTCGTTCCCTTTACCTGGAGAGCAAAATAGAACAAATTGTTAAAAGAAGATTCCCTGAAGCGAACACATTAAAAAGCATAAAATGGAAATTAGACGACAGAGTATATGAAACAGACTTAGTAACGCATATTGATTCCTACGCTATTATTATTGAGGCTAAATCGGGAAAAATCTCAGATACTGCGCTAAGAGGAGCGCCAAAAAGAATCAAACGGCATATAGAGGAGTATTTTATTGCTCCAAATGAACAATCAAAGAGATTCAAAGGACAAATTGAAGCGTTAATAAATGACCAAACAAAATATGATGAATTAAGGACTATTTTGCCGTTAGGGGAAAACGGCATTCGCAAAGTTTTAAGATTATCAATTACGCTTGAAAACTTTGCCGCTATTCAGTCTAACTTAAACAGTCTTAAAAAGACAGGATGGTTTCCAACAGAGTTTGAACCCTGCCCTACTATGACAGTTTCGGATCTTGAAGTGCTTTTTGACATAATCGAACATCCTGTTCAAATAATTCATTACCTACAAAGACGAACTTCAATTGAAAAATCAGTTGACTACTCTGGTGATGAAATAGACCTGATAGGGCTATATATTTCAACACTTTTCCATCCATTATATTTCAAAACCAAAATGGGGAAGATGGTCATTACTGCGATGTCTTCTCCAATAGATGATTATTACACCCTTAAAGAAAAATGCATAAACCCGCTTAAACCATCTCCTCCAATGACAGAATCATTCAAAAACATATTACTCCAACTGGAAGAGCGAAAGCCCTATCAATGGGCGGAGTTAGGTTCAATTTTATGTAGGTTTGGATCACAGGATCAAAAAGATTTATTCAGAAAAGTTAAGTTCCTAACCAAATCAGTAAACAAGAACTGGAAAAAGCCAAATCATAAAAATATGATGATCCTTACGCCAGATGAAAGCTCTGAGTATGCGCTGTGCTATGTCTTATGCAAAAACCAAAATTATTCAAAACGTAAAGATTTTATTGATAGTGGTATTGAAAAAGCAATATCACCAAAACACGTAAAACAAGTTTTGATAATAGGCAAAAATATTGATGATGAAATGCCCTATAATTTCATTGGGCTCTATCGTCCAGAATGAATAAGACCGGAGGAGAAAGTCTGCGTTGGCTTTTGTTAACAACAACAAAAATGCTACGGACTACGCCGTAGATTTTTCGCGTTATGAGCAAATAAAATATGGAAACGAAACTTAAACACTTAGAATTGGTGCAAGGCATAATAAACAGAATGGCACACTGTTCCTTCCTTCTTAAGGGGTGGAGTGTTGTTCTTGTTTCCGGCCTTTTTGCGCTAGCAGCTAAAGATGCAAACGTATTGTTTGTTTATCTTGCTTATCTACCTGTGATAGCCTTTTGGATTCTAGATGGGTACTACCTTTATCAGGAAAGGCTTTATAGGCAATTATACGGTGAAATCAGAAAGACCGATCCAAATAATATTGATTTTGGTATGAACGCAAACAAATTCATAGGTGTTAATGGTGCAACATGGCCAGAAAGCATATTGTCAAAAACAATGCTTCTGTTCCATGGAATTCTTCTAGTAACAATCATCGTAGTCATGATCGTATGTTTAATTGAAAAAGTTAAGATCTTCCCGGACAGTTTGACGTTGCCACGGGCGTAGCCATCCTTCTCTGGGGACCAACAAAAAATCCCCAGAGAAGGATGGCGGTGATAATGCCTCTCAGGTATAGTTTTTACGCCAATAAAAATT
>JBAJNJ010000016.1:0-164724 GCA_036881925.1 Desulfobacter sp. | reverse complement strand
CAATCAAAGCCTAAACTCTGATCTATATACTAAAACTTTAAGGTCTTTTTAAGACCCGCTCATTCTTCTTCACTGACCAATTTTCAAAGATCAAAAAAAATCTCCCCGGTGGCGCCCAGAAGGGTTCCCCCGTGAAGACCGACGTAATATGCAAGATTTTCTAACGGATGTCAAACCTTTTTTTAATATTATCCCATTTTTTTTCATGAACATGTTTTTATCCCATGCCGCAGGAATCTATGATATGAGATGAAGGTCTTTTAATATTAGATTGTTATACAGGGAATATGCACATGGAATTTATTGATCTGAGAAGTGACACGGTGACCCGGCCCTGTCCGGAAATGAAAGCGGCCATGATGAATGCCCCGGTGGGGGATGATGTATATGGAGAAGATCCCACGATTAATCTGCTGGAAAAAAAAGCCGCCGAGATAACTGGCAAGGAGGCGGCGCTTTTCTGCACCTCCGGCACCCAGTCCAACCTGCTGGCGCTGATGACCCACTGCCGGCGTGGGGATGAATATATTGTGGGTCAAACCGCCCATACTTACAGGTATGAGGCGGGCGGTGCGGCCGTACTGGGAAGCATCCAGCCCCAACCCCTGAATTTTGAGCCGGACGGCAGCCTGGACCTGGCGCGTGTGGCCGAATTTATCAAGCCGGATGATTATCATTTTGCACGGACACGGCTGTTCTGCCTTGAAAACACCCAGGGGGGGAAGGTGTTGTCCATGGATTATCTGAAGGCTGCCCATGCGGTTGCCGCGTCCCATGATCTGGGGTTTCATTTGGACGGTGCCCGGGTGTTTAATGCAGCGATAAAGCTCGGCATGGCGGTCAGGGAGGTCGTGCGCCACTTTGATACGGTGTCCTGCTGCCTGTCCAAGGGTCTTGGCGCGCCGGTCGGGTCTGTGCTGTGCGGCCCTGAAGAGTTCATTCATCAGGCCAGGCGGTGGCGGAAAATGCTTGGGGGCGGCATGCGGCAGGCTGGCATCCTGGCGGCGGCCGGAATTTATGCCCTGGAAAATAATGTGGAACGGCTGGCGGATGACCATGAGAATGCCCTAGAATTGGCCAGGGGACTTTCACGTATAGAGGTGCTTCGGGTAGACCCGAACCAGGTTCAGACCAATATCCTTTTTGCCCGTATTGGGAACAAGATCGATGCCCTGGCCGACCACATGGAATCAAAGGGTATTCTTATTGACCGTGCCGGACATCTCAGGCTGGTGACCCATTTGGATGTCAGTGCGGATGATATCCCCAAAGTAGTCAATGCATTTTACGAATTTTATAAAATTTAGCGCCGTTATTTTATATTGTGGAGCGGACGAGGCAGCAGGATTCAGCGGAGGAACCGCTGGGGAAAATCCGTAAAAATGCCGTCGGCACCGGCATTGACAAAGCGCATATAATCCCGGGGGGAGTTCACGGTAAACAAATTAACAGTTTTGCCCCGGGACTTGAGAGCCTTGAGTGTCTGTGGGGTGATCAGCGTTGCATTGATGTTGAGTACCGGGAATTCCGCATTGGTAAACACCGGGGCGTCAAAGTTCAAAGGGATGTTGTCATCATCCCCTACCAGGGCCTGGATTTCAATGTCAGCTGCCCTGTCCCTGACCCACCGGAGCCACCCGTGGTTAAACGAAGAGATGGTGACCTGTTCGTGGGAAATACCGGCCCGGGCAATCTCCGCCAAGGCCCTTGAGGCGGTGGTATAGAGCTCGGGTTCATTGCCGTGATCCTTGAGTTCTACATTGATCTGCCAGTCCAGTTCCCGGGTGAGGACAAGACCGTCATACAGGGTGGGGATGGTTTCTTTCCGGTATGCGGCCAGCGCTTCGGGTGCAACCTCTCCCAGTATGGAGAAAGGGTCGTTTTTTTCAAAACAGGACCCTGCATCCAGCAGTTCCAATTCCATCAGCGTATAGACACCCAGTCGGTCCAGGCCATTGGGATTTTCCGGATCATACGCGAATATTTCCGGGGCATTGGTGCACCGGGTGAGGGAGGAATCATGAAACAGCACCAGGTGCCGGTCCATGGTCAGGCTGGCGTCAGTCTCCCACCGGTGGGCGCCCAGTTCATGGGCCAGCCGGGCCGCAGCCAGGGTATTTTCAGGGGCCAGGCTCCTGGCTCCCCTGTGGGCAATAATCTCAACCATCTGTTCTCCTCTTTGTCCGCATCCCGGCTTTCAGCAGACGGTCTCGTGGATTGCCCGCTCGTCGATGGGGATATAGTCATGCATGGTCGCGCCGGTATAAATCTGCCTGGGCCTGGAGATTTTCATTTCCGGGTCGAATGTATCCTCTTTCCACTGGGCAATCCACCCCGGTAACCGGCCGATGGCAAACATGACTGTGAACATGTTCGTTGGTATCCCCAGGGCACGGAGCACGATGCCCGAGTAAAAATCCACATTGGGGTATAGGTTCTTTTCCCTGAAATACGAATCTTCAAGGGCGGCTTCTTCCAGTTTCCTGGCAATATCCAGAAGGGGATCTTTCCGTTTGACCTTGGACAGGACGATATCGCACATCTTTTTCATGATTTTGGCCCTGGGATCATAGGTTTTATATACCCTGTGGCCAAACCCCATGAGCCGGAAATCATCCTGCTTGTCCCTGGCCCTGGCAATGCATTGTTCAATGGTCATACCGGCTTTGTGAATCTCTTCCAGCATCTGGATGACGGCCTGGTTGGCCCCGCCGTGAAGCGGCCCCCACAGAGCAGAAATCCCCGTGGATATGGACGCATACAGGTTGACCCTGCTGGACCCCACCACCCGTACGGCTGTAGTCGAGCAGTTCTGTTCATGATCGGCATGAAGAATCCAGAATACGTTCAGTGCCCTGACCAGATCATCGTCCACAGTATAAGGCACGACCTGGGAGTCAAACATCATGTTGAGGAAATTGGCACAATAGCAGAGATCGGGCCGGGGATACACCACCTGCTGCCCTGTTGAAATCCGGTAAGCCATGGCCGCCATTGTCCGGATTTTGGAGATGAGCATCAGGTAGGTCTTGTTCATCTCCTCTTCGGTTTGTGTCTGCTCGGGATAAAAGCTTCTCATGGTGTTAACCATGGCGGACAGAATTCCCATGGGATGGGCTTTGGGCGGATAGTTACGGTAAAACAGCCGCATATCCTCATGGATGGGGGAAAAATCGTTCAAATACACCGAGGTTCTGGTCAATTCTTCCCGGGTGGGCAAGCGGCCCGTGACCAGTAAAAAAGCGGTTTCCACAAATGTGGAGTGTTCCGCGAGTTGTTCGATGGGAACTCCCCGGTACCGGAGAATCCCCTGCTCCCCGTTCATAAAGGTGATACTGCTCTTGCAGGCCCCGGTATTGCCGTATCCCGGGTCAAAGGTCACACACCCGGTCTCCTGGCGGAGACGCCTGATGTCAATGGCTTTTTCGCCTTCCGACCCTTCGAATACGGGCAAGAAAATATCCTTGCCGTCAATGGTAAGCCGTGCTGTTTTTTCCATATCACCTCCTTAGGGCGGGCAGCCCTCATACGCAGATCACAGTGTTGTCGCGGAATGTTTTCCGGGATGGAAAACGCGTCGATGCCCTTAAATGAACGATGTGTGAACAGAGAGAGGCGGGATATCAGTCCCTTGATTCTCCCGGGACGGTATAGGTCTTACAGGAACCGCCCGAGCAGGTTCTTTCCTGGGTATGTACCCCTTTGGCGCCGCCGCCGGAGCCGGAGCTCCCCATGGTATAATTGGTGGTGGATACCACCCGCTGGAATTCCTTTGACTTGCATTCGGGGCAATCGATTTCCTTATCGTCGCCGGACCCCATGACAATGACTTCAAAAAACGCTTCACACTTGCTGCATTTAAACTCAAAAATCGGCATTCTAACTCCTTAAAGTACAGACCATACGGAATAGGTATAACTACGAAAGGTTATTCCATACACAATTTACAATAGCTTGCTAATATAATCACATTTAAAGGTTTGTCAAGATGATGCCGTTCTGAGCAATTCTTTTGCATGGGTGCGGGTGGCCTCTGTAATCTCCCGGCCGCCGATCATCCGGGCGATTTCCTCGACCCGTTCTTCTTCTGTGGCCAGGGGAATGATGGATGTGGCGGTTCTGTTATTGGCCACCTGTTTGAAAATCCGGAACTGATGGGATCCGTACCGGGCAATCTGTGCCAGGTGGGTGATGCAGATGACCTGGTGAAGGCTGCCCAGCTCCTTGAGCTTGAGCCCGACTTTTTCCGAGGTGGCCCCGCCGATGCCCGAGTCCACTTCGTCAAACACAAGGGTTTCCAGGGAGTGGCCCCTGGACAGCACGGCCTTGAGGGCCAGGACAATCCTGGAAAGCTCCCCGCCCGAGGCGATTCTGGCCAGGGGTTTGGGTGTTTCCCCGGGGTTGGGACTGAGCAGGAACCCTACCCGGTCCATGCCTGTGGGAAAAACCTTTTCATTTTCCGGGGTGGTGACGTCACCCGGACTGTCCGAAGAAACCATGGAGAACGCGACCTCAAAACGGGCGCGCCCCATTTCAAGGGCACCGAGTTCGGCCTGTGCCAGCCGGGCCAGTTCGATTCCCTCTTTCTGCCGCCGCATGGACAGGGCTTTTGCCTTTTGCCGGATGGTGGATTCCAGGCGTTTCAGCTCTTTTTCCAGAGCACGGATCTTTTTGCCCATGCCCTGGTTTTCCGCCAGGTTGGCAGCCATGGTCTCATATTGCTCAAACAGGGACGCCATGCTGCCGCCGTATTTGCGCTTGAGCCTGGCAATCAGGTCCAGACGCTGGTCCACCATTTCCAGGGACTCCGGATCCAGGTCAATGGTATCGGTGTACCCCCTGAGATCGGAGACAAAATCCTGGAGATCAAAGGAGATGGCATCCAGGCGTTCGCCCATCTGCCTTAAGCGCTCGTCATTTGAACCGTACCGCCGGAACCGGTCCGACAGGGAAGCTACCCGCTCAAGCAGGGCCCCTTCACGGTCATAGATCTCATGAATGGCACTGTTGACAGTCTCAAAAATCTGGCTGGCATTCTGGAGCAGGTCCCGTTTTCGGGACAGGGTTTCGTCTTCGCCCGGGCTGAGGGCTGCCCCCGCAATCTCATCCACCTGGAACCGGAGAAGTTCCTGTTCCTGTTCTGCAGCCTCTTTCTGGTCCCTGAGCGCTTTGATTTCCCGCTTCATGGGAAGTATCCTGTGATACAGGTCATAGACTTCCCTGCGCAGATCCAGGGTGCCGGCAAACTCATCCAGGATGTCCAGATGGTTTTCCTCCTTGAGAAGTCCTTGGTGGGCGTGCTGGCTGGAAATACCGGCAAGGTTGAAGGTGACCTGTTTTAACAGGTCCAGGGTGGATTGGCGGGAATTGATGTATACCCGGCTTTTGCCGGAACTTGCGATGACCCTGCGGATGATAAGCCCGTCTTCCCAGTCCATGCCCTGTTCTGTCATTACCTTTGCGGCATGGGACTCCCGGTCAATGTCAAAGCAGGCCTCCAGCTCGGCGCTTTCTTCCCCGGTCCTGACCAGGTCTGCCGACGCCCGGGAGCCGAGCAACAGGTTGACGGCTTCAATGATAATGGATTTACCCGCACCTGTTTCACCGGTGAGCACGGAAAGCCCCGCATTGAATTCAATACGGATATCCTCAATGATCGCAAAGTTTTTTATGGCCAGCGTGCTTAGCATACAGGCGCCTCCTTGCAAGGGAAAATCCCGAATAAAGCCATACTACAGCCATGGCTGCCACAAACCGCGGCACCCACAGCCAGAACACGGAAATGCCCAGGGGCAGAAAAAGCGCCGGGTCCTCAATCATGGCATGGTTGACCCCGATGGACAAATGCAGCTTTTTCAGGGATTCCGAATCATAGTTACCGGTTCCGGCTTCCTCAACGATAACAGCGGAACCATATGCCAGGCCGAACACGGCAGCGGTCATCCAGAGCATGGCGCATGACCGGTCCAGGCCCAGAAGTGCCACCACCGGCGAAAACACCCGGGTAACGCCTTCAATGAGATGAAAGGTTTTGGCCAGTTCCAGCAGAACCATCAGGGGCATGAGAATGCACAGGATCTGGAGGCAGAGCCACCCCGTGTCTGCGGCCCAGTCCAACAGCATCGGCCCTATGGGTCCTGGGGGTGCCTCCCGAATCTGGACGGCTGCAGCCGCTGTGGTATCAATGCCGGCACCCATGAATTTTGCACAGACAAAGGTGACCACAAAGGCCATGACCAGCCGGAATGCCGCTGCCGTAAAAAAACGGATCCCGGAATTGGCCTGGACCAGGCCTTCCTGGATAATATTGTGGGAGATCAGGGTGAATATGGCGATCAATGTCATATGATCCATGGAGAACGACATGACCGAAAGGGCGGCAACGGTTCCGTAGATACCGGTAAAAAGGCCGATAATCAACACCACGGCTGCGGAGGCCGGCAGATGCATCAGCCGCATCAACGGCTCAAGAAGAAAATCCAGGTAGCCCAGAAGATTAAAGTGGACCAGGAACGCGGTGAAAAACGAGACAGGAATAAGGATTTTAAGGAGCCATACCAGGCCTCTCCATCCCTTTTTAAGCCCTGTTGTAATGCTGGTTTGAGCGCGTTGGGAAACCGTTTCAGCGCTTTTGGGTATCATCGGTCCGGGTGTCTAAATTATTTTTGACGGTGTCATTGACTGTCGCGTGAATATCCCTGAAGGATTCATGGATGTTGGAAGGTGACAGCCGTCCCATTTCAATGAATTTAACAATGATTTCCTTGGTGGCTCGCAGTATCTGTTCATCTATGGATTTCATAAAAAAGATGAATACCAGAACCCGGTGGCAAGGTCAAGATTCTGCGCTTTTTTGTATTGCCATGAAAAATAAAATGCTTATAATACAAATCCTTAAAATTAATCCTTTTGAAAGGCACTCCGTAAATCATGGAAGAAGAGAAAGCAGGCCATAACGACATTCATACCCTGGCATGGGAAGACAAGGAAATTATTCTGATTGGTACGGCCCATGTTTCCCGCCACAGTGCGGAACTGGTCACCCAAACCATAGACGAAACAAGGCCTGACACGGTATGCGTAGAACTTTGCAACACCCGCCTGTCCGCCATCCGGGATACGGACCGGTGGCGGAATATGGATATTGTCAAAATCATCAGGGAGAAAAAAGCCCTGATGCTGTTCATGAACCTGCTGCTTTCCTCTTTCCAGAAAAAGATTGCGGATAAGTTCGACATCAAACCGGGCCAGGAGATGATCAACGCAGTGAACGCGGCCCAGGATGTTGACGCTGAAGTGGTGCCTGCGGACCGCGAGATCCAGACCACCTTGTCCAGGGTATGGCGGGGCATGACATTCTGGGAAAGACTCAAACTGATCTTTTCCATGGTCTTTTCATTTGGCCAGTCCGATGAGATTGAGGAAGCGGACATTGAGAAAATGAAACAGGAAGACATTCTCCAGTCTCTTCTTGCCGACGTCAAAGAGGCGCACCCCATTATTGAAAAGGCTCTGATAGACGAACGGGACCAGTTTCTTGCCGAACACATACGGTCCGCACCGGGCGAAAAAATTGTGGCAGTCGTGGGGGCGGCCCATGTACCCGGGATCAAACGTTATATCCGGGAAGCGTCTCCCATTGATGTGGCGGCACTCAACCAAATCCCGCCGGCAGGCAACACAGGCAAGGTGCTCAAATGGCTGATCCCGGGATTAATTCTTCTTTTATTCGTAGCCGGTTTTATAATGGGAGGCAAAAACACGGGCACGGACATGATCTGGATCTGGATCCTGGCCAACGGGGTTTTCGCAGGAATCGGGGCCCTGGCAGCCATGGCCCATCCCTACACGGTGGTCTCTTCGATTCTGGCGGCTCCCCTGACCTCATTAAACCCCATGATTGCCGCCGGCTGGGTATCCGGCCTTGTGGAGGCGTTTTCCAGGAAACCCAAAGTCAGGGACCTGGAGGCCATTCCAAACGATATCACCTCGGTCAAAGGGTTCTGGCGGAACAATGTGACCCGGATTCTGCTGGTGGTCGTATTCACCAACCTGGGTTCAACCATCGGCACCATGACGGCAACTCCCCTGATTATCAAGTTGATTTTTTCATAGATTGGTGCAGTGACGGTATCCCCACTCCTGCCAGGGGCAGGCGGATGGTGAATGTTGTTCCACGGCCCAGACCAGAATCAACCGTCATCTGGCCGTCGTGGTTCTCGGTAATAATAAAGTAGGAGACACTGAGGCCCAGCCCGGTGCCGACCCCCACCGGCTTGGTGGTGAAGAAGGGTTCAAACACCCGCTTCCGGGTTTCCTCGTCCATCCCCGGTCCGTTGTCTTCGATCTCTATGCAGACCATATCCGCTTCGTGCCGCGTTCTTAAAACAAACGTGGGGATTGCTGTTTCACCGGTCTGCATGGCATGGGCCCCGTTTTGGAGAATGTTGAGCAGAACCTGCTGGATTTTGGATCCTTCACAGGGAACCGGGGGAAGATCTTTTTCGTATTCTTTGCGGATCCGGATTTTTTTGAAATCGTATTTTTTCTTGAGATCGTAATCCGTAGTTGCCAGTGCCAGGGTGGTGTCAATCAACTCTTCCAGGTATTCGGGCAATGCCCCTGCAGAACTTTTCCTGGCAAAACTGAGCATGTTCTCAACGATTTTTGACGCCCTCCGGCCTGAGATGCGTATGGTTTCAATCATCCTGGGAATTCCGCGGTCTTCCATAAAGGCACGGATCGCCGCCATGGAGGTGCCGGCCTTTTCCGCAGCAATACGGTTGGCCGGTATATCCGGCTTGGTGAGGCGCCCGGCCATCACATCTGCGGTCTGGAGCATACCGGCCAGGGGGTTGTTGATTTCATGGGCCATGCCCGCAGCCAGTCCGCCGATGGACATCATCTTTTCGGACTGCACCACCATCTCTTCCATACGGACCTTGTCTGTGACATCGTCCACCCGGATCACGGCCCCTTCCACACCGTTGGCAATCAGGGGATAAATGGTCACATCCTCAAAACAGGTCTTTTCATTTTCCTGGTGAATTCTCTTTTGTTCTTCAACGGCCTGGCGGGTCCGGATGCTCTTGTTAATTTGCTCCATCCGGGAGGCAATCCTGGGGAAAACATGAGAAAGCGCCTTTCCCTGGGCGTCTGACGCATGGATGCCCGTGGTCTGCTCCGCCCGCATATTCCACTGGGTCACCCGGCCGTCCACATCCACACCGATCAGCACCGATGGCATGGAATTAATGATATTGCCCAGATAGTTACGCAATTGCCGCAATTCTTCCAGGCGGTGTTTGCGTTCGGTAATATCCCGGGCAATGCCAAGCACTCCCACCAACTTGCCGTCATTGTCGAACATGGGCGTTTTAATGGTCTCAAGGAACCGGTCGCCGTCGTCGGTATTGAGTTTGAGTTCCCCGCGCATGGGTCCGCCTCCGGCAATGGCTTTTTGATCATTCTGCCGGTACAGCGCCGCTGATTCGGCGTCAAGAAAGTCCTCATCCCGTTTGCCGAGGATGTCCCCCTCCCGGGCGCCCAGGGATCTGGCCAGCACGGGATTGCAGAACAGGTATACCCCGCCGGGGTCTTTCAGCCAGACCATATCCGGTATGGCATGCAGCAGGGTTCTTAACTGGACTTCCCTGTCATGGAGTTCACTTTCAGACTGTTTTCGTATTGTTATCTCTTTTTCCAGCCGGTTGTTGCGTACGATAATTTCATTGATGGAGACCAGGCTCAACACCACCACCAGAACAATGAGAAGGATTTCCAGTGCCATGACCTGCCACCGGAACGCGGCCTGCTGCTTTCTGAGATCATCCATGTACCGGCCGGTGCCGATATAGCATCCCAGTTCGGGAATGCCCAGCACATAAGAGATTTTTTCTTCAACTTTTCCGCTGGCCGGTGCGGTGTAGTGATAAGTCACGAACCCGCCCTCTTTATATTCCTGGGCGGCAGCGGCAAGTGACCTGATGATATACACCCCGTTGGCGTCTTTCAGGTCCCATTGGTTGCGCATCTCTTTTTCCGGCTCAAAGGGCTGGACCAGCATGAGGCCTTCATATGTACTCATGAAAATATAGTTTTGCCCGCCAGGCACATTAAACGTCATTCTCCTGACCAGATCCCGGACCTGTGACAGGGACTGTTCGCGGCTTTTTCCGCCGGAACGGAACGTAGACAGCACCGGTTCTATGGTATTCCTGGCAATCTCGACCAACTGGGTCATCTGCGACAGCCGCTGGGCCTCAACCACTTTGATGTATTTCCGGCTGATATGGTCAAAAAGCCCCACAAACGCCGCCCCGAGTATGACGGACAGCACAAGTATCTTGACGACTGGCTTATGAAACACAGGCATGATGCCTGCTGAAAACTTTTTTTGTATTTTTATCATCCCATCAATCCCGAAAAATTTGGATGCCGGTACTGCTTGCTGACGCTTCAGACATTCAGGCTACGGTAATGCGTGTTAAAAAAAGGTCAAACGTTTTTTTTCCCGTCCAGCAGTTGCCGGATCATCCGCGCCATCTGTTTCCGTTTCAGGGGTTTTGCAGCAAAGGCCCGGACACCTAAGTCCCGTGCCTTTGCCCTGTCGACCTTGCTGCTGTACCCGGTGCAGAGAACAATCGGCAGGTCCGGCCGGATGTCCAGCAGTTGTCTGGCCAGCTCAGCCCCGGTCAGCCCGGGCATGGTCTGATCGGTAATCACCATGTCAACAGCATCGGGGTCTTCCAGAAACAAGTCAAATGCATCGGCACTGACGGTTTTTGCCGTCACCTTGTATCCCAGCCTGCGGATCATTTCCCCGCCCATGGAGGCCAGCATTTCTTCGTCATCCACGAAAAGGATGTGTTCGCTTCCCGTGGGCATATCTTCGGCATCGTCGGGCAGAAGATCCCGGCGCTTTTCCGTAAGCGGGAAATACACATGAAACACAACGCCACCGGCCTCCCGGTTCTCTGCCAGAATCCTTCCCCCATGTTCTTTCACGATGCCGTGGACAACGGCAAGCCCCATTCCCGTGCCGTGTCCCACATCCTTGGTTGTAAAAAAGGGATCAAAAATTTTTTCCAGCAATTCGTCGGCAATGCCCGGGCCTGAATCTGAAACAGACAGATACCCGTAATGCCCGGGGGCGAGTCCTGTGTTAAACAGATCGCCCCTTTTGTCCACAATATGTTCGCTGACCCGCACCGTAAGCGCGCCCTTTTCCTCCATGGCCTGAACCGCGTTCACGCAGAGGTTGAGCAAAAGCTGATGCATCTGGGTGGTGTCAGCCATGATGGTTAAATGATCCGGATATTGCCGGTCGCTGAGCCCGGGAATTTCCAGGCGCTGTTCAACAGATGCCGGGATGGTGGTGTGAAGCGATTTCATGGTGCCGGCCACGACCCTGCAGAGGTTATGCGGCTCTTGTTCGTTTTTTTCCTGGCGGCTGAAGGAAAGGATCTGGCGGACCAGTTTCTTGGCCCGGGTGGCAGCCTTGTAGATCTCATCCAGGTTGTGCCGGGCCCGGTGTTTCTCAGAAATATCATCCATTGCCATTTCCGTGTTCCCCAGGACCATGGCCAGGATGTTGTTGAAGTCATGGGCAATGCCACCGGCCATGGTGCCGATGGCCTCCATTTTAAACGATTGCCGGAGTTGGGCTTCCAGACTGGCCCTTTCCGCTTCTGCCTGCTTGCGCTCTTCGATATCCCTAAACACCACCACCACCCCCACCAAATGATTTTCCCGGTCAAAAATAGGGGCGGCACTGTCAGAGATGGGCCAGACGCGGCCATGACTGGAAATCAGTTCAACATGGTCTCCCAGCCACACGGGACGGCCACGGGCAATGACACGCATGACCGGATTTTCCACCGGGGTTTTGTCTGTCTCGTCCACCAGGTTCATCACTTCGGTGACCTTCCGGTCCCCGGCATCTTCCAGGGACCAGCCGGTCAGGGTGGATGCCACCGGATTCATATATGTGACCCGGCCTTGGCCGTCGGTGATGATCACGCCGTCGCCCATGGAGTTCATGGTAGTTTTCAGCCATTGCTCGCTCTTTTCCGCAACGTCTTTGGCCTTGTGCAGTTTCCGGATGGCGGCCGCCCGTTCCCTGCCATGGCGATACCGGACCAAAAACGCACCACAGCTCAGCAGGAGAATAAACAGCACCAGTCCTGCCTGAAGTACCAGATACCTTTGGTAGTCTTCCCGGGTCTTTTGCTGGATCAGGGTTTCCACATTGTCAATCTGGGCGATGAATGTTTTGAACAGGCTGTCATATTCCTGGTCAATGCGGGTGCCGATGCCCGAAGGCGTCAGAGCTTCCCAGCGCATCCGGGTAATCTTTTCGAACTCCATGATCAGGAGCAGGGTTTCACGCACTGCATTGCGCAACACCGGATCGTCAAGGGGCGGAAAAACACCTTCCGCATTTTCCCCGCCGTCCAGCATGGCCCGGGCATACCATTTGGCCTGATCAATATGGCCAATGATATCCTCGATATTTTCATACCTGTCCCCGGAGATAATCTCCTCAAACCAGAGATGGGCAAAGGTCGCCTCAAGTTTGACTTCCATGGCGGCATTCACCTGGGGGGCATAGGTGTTGATCATGACGTGGCTCGAGTAAAAGGAAAACCCCATCACCGAAAGGACGGCCAGGGTAATCAGGGAAATCAGGGCATAAGGCCCGCGGTGCGTTACGTCAGGTTTATTATCTTTTCTCATATCCATTTATTTCTCCGGACACGCAGCTGCCGGGGACTGAATAAATGTGAGTTTATCCGCAGGTTAGAGAGGAAAAAAACAAATAATCGCCTGTTTGTTGTTTAGGAAAAGCCGTAGATGATGTCAAGATAAAACCACAGGGGCGACACATATAGAATTAGGAAAAAATGTTTTTAGTTGGTTAGGCGCTTTCGCAAACGCGGCAGAAAAGGTGTGTGAACATCATAAACACCTGAATCCTTATGAAATTAAAAAAGTGGGCCTGATTTAAATGCGTTTGCTCTGGATAAAACCATAAAAGAAGCAGCAGCGCAAACTTAGGGAATTTCAGTTTCGCTTGATTTCATATTTCACTGTTATTATAATCAAAAAGTTGCCAGGCACCACACACCTGCCAGAAACAACAATACATACCCCCCCGGAGATTACGATTTAATGAAGGTTTTTGTCGCCCGCCAGCCGGTTTTCACAGCCCAGAAAAAAGTGTTTGGTTATGAACTGCTGTTCCGGCTGGGGCTTGAGAATTCATTTCCGGATATCGACGGCACCACAGCCACATCCAGCGTTCTGGCCAGTACGTTTTTCTCCTTTGATATCAAAGATATTCTTGCGGGAAAACCCGGACTGATCAATTTTACCCGGGATCTCCTGGTGAAACGGACCCCCCTGCTTTTCCCCAAAGACCATATTATTATTGAGGTACTGGAAGATATCGCGCCGGAACCCGACGTCATCCAGGCACTTGAAGAATTTAAGCGCAAGGGATTTCGCATAGCCCTTGACGATTTTGCCTGTGATGGCAAGTTGAACGCGATGGTTGCGCTTTGCAACATGATCAAGTTCGATATCAGGGCCACCCCCCTGGACACCCTCGGGCCTGTGTTGTCGTCCATTCCCCAAAGCCGGCCCATCGCCCTGCTGGCGGAAAAAGTGGAAACTCACGACGAATTCAAGCAGGCAAAACAGATGGGATTCGATCTTTTCCAGGGATATTTTTTCTCCAGGCCCGAAATCCTGTCCGAACATGACATTTCAACGGGCCAGGCCACCAAGCTTCAACTGGCAAGCGCTGCCGGCAAAACGGATATGGACCTGGAAAAGATTGAAGACCTTATCAAAAGGGATGTTTCCGTATCGTTCAAACTGCTGAAGTTCATCAACTCCCCGTACTTTTTCAGGCGGACCCCCATTAATACCATTAAAGATGCCATGACCTTCCTGGGAACGGATGAGTTGAAAAAATTTCTCAATGTGGTGGTGGTTTCGGACCTGAACCCGGGCAAACCCAATGAATTGTTGCGGTCTTCGGTGATCAGGGCCCGGATGTGCGAACAATGCGGCACCCTGATCAAAACCCGGTATTCCACGGACGAGTTGTTTACCATCGGCCTGTTTTCATCCATGGATGCCATCATGGACATGCCCATGCCCGTGATTCTTGAGAGGATCGCCCTGTCCGACCGGATCAAGGCGGCTCTCCTGGGGTTAGATCCCCAGTTTCAACAGCTCCATGCCCTGGTGGCCAGCTTTGAACAGGGGCGATGGGACCACGGAAAATTCAGGTGTAAAAAAGACGGGAACCTGGTGCGCCAGCTTCCCGTTTTTTACATTGACGCCCTTCAGATGGCAGACGCCTTTTTTACGGCAGCTTAAGCGAACTGCTTTGAAAAGTGTATGTCTTTATGCCTGGCTTTTTCGCAGATGCTCCCGGGCATATTTCTGGATGCAGGCCGGGTAAAGCTGCCATTCCTGTTCCAGCCCTTTTCTTTTGACATCCTCCAGGGTGTCCGTATCCAGGATTTCAAATGCGTTCTGGCCGATAATGGGGCCGGTATCTTCCCCGTAATCGATAAAGTGGACGGTACAGCCCCCGACCTTGCATCCGTACCGAAACGTATCCCCGTATCCGTCCGTTCCCGGGAATGCCGGCAACAGGGCCGGGTGAATATTCATGATCCGGTGTTTGCCGGGCAGGGTGTTGATCCGGTCGATAAAATAAGGAGTGAGCACCCGCATGAACCCGGCAAGCACCAGCAGGTCCATGTCATAGTCCTGAATGATGTCCAGGAGTGCGCGCTCCGCAATTGCCCGGGTTTTCAGGAAAAAGGCCGCCTTTTCAGGATCTTTCAGGGTGTCCACCAGTTCCTGCTTGGCCTGGGTTTCCCTGAGGTTGAAATCCCCGGGCAGCCGGGTGTCCACACCGTCCCGGCGGCAGGATGAAATGATGTCCGCATAATCCACTACAAAGGTTTCAATGCCGGCGTTTTGCGCCCGTTCCAGCCCCTTTACCCCGGGTACGTCAGATCCGGTAAACAGGATCCGGGCGTCAATGTTGCCGGTGTCGCAGGCATCGATGATGGCCTGGAGATTGGTGCCCCCGCCGGATATCAAGGTGCCGATGTTGAGTTTTTCAGCCATGCCCCCTCCTTATTTATTGGTTGCCATACCCGTTCTGCTGGCCGCAGTCCGGACAGTCCCAGGTAATGCCGTTGCAGGTCATTCCCCACTGGTTTTCATACATGCAGGCCTGGCACATGGAAAACCCGCACCGGCACTGCCAGCAGAACATGAATTCCAGGCCGCAGCAATGGCAGCGCCGGTTCCGCTTCCGCCGCCGTTTTTCCCGCCTGTCAGCGGCTTTTTTGGACATATATACTTCTCCTTTCTTTAAAAAGATAGTATATATGCCCTTAATCAAAGAATAATTCAATACTAACCCTAAGGAACCTCACCATGGCGGAGCAGAAAACCATTTTTCTCATTGACGGCAGCGCTTTTCTTTACCGGGCATTTCATGCGATTCGCAGCCTTTCGACTTCAGCAGGACACCCCACAAATGCCACATTCGGGTTTACCCGGATCCTGCTGAAGCTGCTCAAGGAAAAACAGCCAAAATACGCCGCCGTGTTCTTTGATGTCAAAGGTCCTACCTTCCGCCATAAAATGTACGAAGAGTATAAGGCCAACCGCCCGCCCATGCCCGAGGAACTGGCCGTCCAGGTTCCGGACATCAAAGAGGTGGTGGCGGCGCTGAACATCCCCCTGGTCCAGAAACCCGGATTTGAGGCGGACGACCTTGTGGGCACCTACTCCCGGCTGTCCCAGAACCAGGGGTTCAAGGTGGTCATGGTCACCGGGGACAAGGACTTCATCCAGTTGATCACCGATGACTGCATTCTGTGGGATCCCATGAAGGATAAAGTGACGGACCGTGCCGGCGTCAAGGAAGACATGGGAATTGAACCGGCCCAGTTCATAGACATCCTGGGCCTTGCCGGGGACACTTCTGACAATATTCCCGGCGTCAAAGGCGTGGGTCCCAAAACCGCTATCAAGCTGGTGGCGGAATTCGGATCCATCCAGGGGATTTATGATCGTCTGGATGACCTGAAAAAAAAGAAAAAGCTGCATGAGAACCTTTCCGAAAGCAGGGACATCGTCACCTTGAGCCGTGACCTGGCCACCATTGACCAGGCGGTTGAGGTCAAGGAAGACATTGAGGCGTTCAAACTGGAAGGATTTGATACCCACAAAGCCTTTGAGTTGTTTCAGGCCTTTGAATTCAAGAACCTGGCCACCGAGTTTGCGGAAAAGGCAGACAAGACCAAAAAGATATACAAGCTGGTGACCGGGATTCCCGAGCTGGAAAAACTGGCCAAAGTGCTTGAGAACAAAGGGGTCTTTGCCGTTGATACGGAAACCACCTCCAAAAAACCCATGGCTGCGGACCTGGTGGGCATCTCTTTTTCCTATATGGAAGACACCGGGTTTTACATCCCGGTCAATCACACACAGGCCGGTGATCTTGAACAGCCATCCAAAGAAGAGATCCTGAGGATTTTCAAGCCGCTTCTTGAAAACCCCGACATCCACAAGGTCGGACAGAACATTAAGTATGACTATATTGTCCTGGCAAAATACGGCATTGATCTCCAGGGGATTGTGTTTGACACCATGATTGCCTCCCATCTTCTCAATCCGGGCACCCGGGGCCACAGCCTGGACCGGATTGCCATGAACCTGTTCGGGTATAAGATGATCTCCTACGAAGAGGTGGCGGGCAAGGGCAAAAACCAGATCGGGTTTCAGGATGTTCCCCTGGACATGGCAGCCGACTATGCGGCCGAGGATGCAGACCTGACCTTCATGGCCTTTCAGGAACTTCAAAAACAGATCCGGGACAAGGATCTGGCCCCGCTGATGGAGACTATTGAGGTGCCGCTGATCCCGGTGCTGGCCCGGATGGAGCTCGCCGGCATCAGGGTGGACGCGGCAGAACTCTTCCGGATGTCCCAGGCCTTTGAGACCGAACTGAGAACCCTTGAAAAAGAAATCTACGACCTGGCCGGAGAAACTTTTAACATCAACTCTTCCCAGCAATTGGGAGTGATTCTTTTTGAAAAACTCAAGCTGAAAACCATCAAAAAAACCAAAAAAAAAACCGGCTACTCCACAGATGTACAGGTGCTGACCAAGCTGGCCGAAACCCACGAAATGCCCGAGAAACTGCTGCGGTACAGGACTCTGGGCAAACTCAAATCCACCTATGTGGATGCCCTGTCCCAGCTGGTGCATCCGGATACCGGGCGGATTCACACCTCGTTCAACCAGACCATTACGGTCACGGGCCGGCTGTCCTCTTCCAACCCCAATCTGCAGAACATTCCCATCCGCAAACCCGAAGGGAAGAAAATCCGGCGGGCGTTTATCCCTGCGGACGGCTGCACCCTGGTTTCCGCAGATTACTCCCAGATCGAGCTTCGGCTGCTGGCCCACTGTGCGGATGACGCCATCCTTATAGACGCATTCAACAGTGATGAAGACATCCACACCCGGACCGCCCTGGAGGTATTCCAGGTATTGCCCGGCCTGGTGACCGACGAGTTGAGAAGCCAGGCCAAGGCCATCAACTTCGGCATTGTTTACGGCATGAGCGCGTTCAGGCTGTCCAATGAACTGGGCATCACCCGGAAAATGGCTGCGACTTACATTGACAACTATTTCAGCCGGTATGCCGGGGTAAAGGCCTTTATCGACACCACCATTGAAGAGACCAAAAAAACCTGTGAGGTCACCACCCTGTTCGGCCGGAAGCGGCGGCTGGACGACATCCGGTCCTCCAATGCAAATCTCAGGAATTTCGCCCAGCGGGCCGCCATTAACACGCCCATCCAGGGTTCTGCCGCAGACCTGATCAAAATGGCCATGATCAAAATGGAAACCGCCCTGGTAAAAGAGGGCATGGCCTCAAAAATGCTGCTTTCCGTGCATGATGAAATTATTTTTGAAACCCCGCATGAAGAGCAGGACCGCCTCCTGGCACTGGCCAGGGAGGTCATGGAAAATGTTGCTGATTTAAAAGTCCCCTTGAAGGTGAATTTCGGGTCCGGTGATAACTGGGCCAATGCAGACCACTAAAGCAGAAGAGGAAAATCATTGTGACACATCCGCGCATCGGGCTTGTCGTTAAAGACGAGGACCACGCCCAGGAAAAGGCCCGGGACCTGATCGAACAGTTGGGAGAGCGTTGCCTGGTGATTGATACCCAGGCACCTGAAAAACGTCCCATCCCCGACGATCTCATCTGTATCGTGGTTCTGGGCGGGGACGGCACCTTTTTAAGTGTTGCCAGGCATATTGAAAATTCGGGCATCCCGCTCATGGGCGTTAAATTCGGTGAGGTCGGATTCCTGGCCGAAACCACGGAAGACCACCTTTACGATGCTGTTGAAGCGGTGTTCAAGGGGGAATACATCATCCGGGAACGCCGGCGGCTGGATATCAAGGTCGTCAGGGACGGAGAATTGATCGTTGACGTGGATGTGCTTAACGACGCCGTGATCAACAAGGCCGCATTGTCCAGGCTGGCGTCCTGCGCCGTTTACCTGGACGGGGTTTACCTGACCACCTACAGGGCGGACGGCCTGATCGTGGCCACCCCC
This sequence comes from Desulfobacter sp., assembly GCA_036881925.1. Lineage (GTDB taxonomy): Bacteria > Desulfobacterota > Desulfobacteria > Desulfobacterales > Desulfobacteraceae > Desulfobacter. Next base: position 146,044 of record JBAJNJ010000016.1, on the reverse strand, counting down.
ACCGGTTCAACCGCCTATTCCCTGGCAGCAGGAGGCCCTGTGGTCCATCCGGCGGTTCCTTCGACCATCCTGACCCCGATCTGCCCTTTTACCCTGACCAACAGGCCCTTGCTCATCCCGGATCACACCCGTGTGGAAATCCGGCTGGAGGGCAGTCCCGAAGACATGATCCTCACCCTTGACGGCCAGGAGGGATGTGAGATGGATCCGGGCGACAAAATCTTTATCCAAAAGAGCCGCAATGATGTCCGGATGATTTCCTTTGAAGACGACTCCTATTTCAAGGTGCTGAAAACAAGACTCCACTGGAGCGGGGGGCGCACCTGATATAAACACGGGGGTAAAGACGCCGTTAACTGCCGGTGTTCACCGTGTCCCCGTCCACCAGGGACACCATCTCTCGGGCCAGGCCCCGCAGGATGTCGGCATCCCGGTCCACGGCCCCGGCCCCGGTTTCAACGGCACCGGCCTGGTCTTCCAGTTCGTTGATCTCACCGGTCATCCGGGTCAGGGCCTCGTCGTTTTCACCGGTCATACGGTTGGCCCTGGAAAAGCCTTCGGATGCTTCCTGGATGTTCCTGGACACCTCGGTGGTGGCGGCGGACTGCTCCTCCACAGCCTGGGCAATACCTTCCACACTGGTATTGGCTTCCTGGACAATATCTGAAATAGACCCCATCTCATCGGCTGTCTTTTTTGTGGCCTCCTGGATTTCCCTGACCTGGCGGCTGATTTCGCCGGCAGACCCGGAGGTCTGAATGGCAAGTTCCTTGATTTCAGTGGCCACCACGGCAAACCCTTTTCCCGCCTCTCCGGCCCTGGCCGCTTCAATGGTGGCGTTCAGGGCCAGCAGGTTGATCTGTTCTGAAATATCTCCAATGGCTTCGGTGATGGTGTTGATGGCAGTGGCAGATCCTGCCAGCCCGCTCATCTGGGTCATGGCAGCCTCACTCTGGGCAACGGCCCTGCTGGTGATCTCCCGGGTGTTGTCCGCGCTTTTATAAATGTCCGAGATGGTGGCGGTCATCTCTTCGGTGGCAGATGCGATGTTTGAAAAATTGTCCGTGGTCTGGGTCATCAGGTCAACCATGTTGTGGGAATTTTCCATGACATGGCCGGCAATGCCGGACACCTGGGAGAGGCGCTCGGCCATCAGGGAGGCGTTCCGTGTCATATCGCCCGAAGACCGGCCCAGGGTGCCCGAAGTCCGGTTCAGCTCGGCGGCGTTGCCATGCACCCCTTTGAACACCCGCTCCATGGTCCGGGTATGGGTGGATATTTTTTCATTGGATGCCATGGCGTCCCAGTACCAGGCGTAATTGTCCCCGGACATACGGATAAACATAAACATGGAAAAGGCGCAGAGCACCCCCATGCCCATGCCCAGGGACGTGCCGTTGTAAAAGCCCCATATGGTAACGGGCAACAGCATGCTCAGGGTAAAATTCCGGGACAATGCCAGATGGGGGCCCAGGGAAGATGTGGCACCGGCCGCCAGCCCGCAGTTGATTACCAGGGTAAACATGAACGGCCACTCCAGGGGATAGTAAACCGCCATCAACAGCCCCAGTATCCCCCATAAGACTCCCGAGAGAAGATTCATGCCCATGAGAATGGCCGTCCATCGCTCCGGCGCATGGTCATAAAGGGCCGGGATCTTTCTTGCCAGGACCAGGCGCATGAAAGAGAGGAGAAAAATCATCACCCCGAATCCTGTGAGCACGGTGGGGTGGTCCGCTCTCATTGGCGTAATCACCGCCACAAATACAAACAGGACAAAATGTGCCACCACAGAGGTCAGGGATCTTCTGGCAAGATCCATGACCTGCTCTTTTTTAAACCGCGAAACCAAAACCGGATCGACTTTGCCGCCCATAAAAAAATCCCCTTTCAATGAAAGAAACGTAGAATCTATAAAAGAATAACGTTCACTAATTTTCATACTTCAACAGGGCAAGTCAAGAAAAAAATTTAATTAATGCAGATAGATAAAACAAAAGGGGCTGGAAAACCCAAAAGGTTCCCCAGCCCCAAAGCTCTCCGGACGAAGGCGATCCTGTCGTACGGCAGGAATTAATAATTTTTATCTGCGTATTCCACCCATCCCCCGGTCTGCACCAGGGTTTTATCGAACTCCGAAATTTGGAAGGCCAGGTCCAGAGTACTGCCGCCTGCGGATGCGGTAATGTTACCGGTCTCCACATCAACGGCCAGCCGGGGACGCTCCCCGCCGCAAAGATCAAACAATGCCTGGATATCCGTCTCGGGCAATTCAATGGCCAGCATGCCGCAATTGAACATATTCTGCCTGAAAATCCGGGCAAAACTGGGGGCGATCACCACGTTGATGCCGTTGACTTCAAGGGCCCAGGGGGCATGCTCCCGGGACGAGCCGCAGCCGAAATTTTCCCGGGCCACGACCACTGCCACCCCTTCCAGGTCCCGGTCAGGATCAAATCCGTCCATTTTCAGATCTTCCAGCAAATGGGGCTTCATGGCTTTTTTGTCGATTTCCGTCAGGTATTTGGCCGGGACGATTTCATCGGTGTTGATATCGGCACGGTCCAGACAGAGGATATTTCCTTCAAATGTTTTCATATGGCCTCCCGGCTGGTGAACAGCTCTGAATTTGCAATACATCCGTTAAGGGCGGTGGCTGCGGCCGTGGCCGGACTCATGAGGTGAACCATGCCGCCCTTGCCCATGCGGCCGTTGAAGTTCCTGTTGGTGGTGGCAGCCGCCACTTCACCTTCGGCCAGCACCCCGTTGCTCATGCCCAGGCATGCACCACAGGTGGGGTTGGTCACGCAAAACCCCGCATCCATGAAAATCTTGATCAGCCCTTCTTCCAGAGCTGCGGAAAAAATATCCGGCGTGGCCGGGGACACGATTCCCCGGACCGTCCCGGCAATTTTCTGTCCCTTTAACACCTGTGCCGCCACCCGGAGGTCTTCCAGGCGGCCGTTGGTGCAGGAACCGATATAGACCTGGTCCACGGCTGTATCCGCCATCTCGGCAACCGGCCTGACATTGTCCGGCTTATAGCCGAAAGTGGTCAGGGGCTCAAGCCCGGACACATCTATGGTTTTGGTCCTGGCGTAGACGGCATCCGGGTCGGAGCAAAATTCGGAATACGCTTCCAGGGCGGCCTCGGGACTGTCGTACTCATCCTTGATAAAGGGCCAGAGGTATTCCACCGTGGTCATGTCCGGCTGGCAGATCCCGGACGTGGCACCGGCCTCGACCGCCATGTTGGACAGGGTCATTCTCTGGTCCATATTCATTTGATCCACCACAGGCCCGGCAAACTCAATGACCATGTTGGTGGCGCCGTTCACCGATATCTGGCGGATCACCTCCAGGATGATGTCCTTGGCATAGACGCCGGGCTGAAGTTCGCCCGTGATCTCAATGCGGAAGGTGTCCGGCCGTTTAAAAGTGCAGACCCCTTTTAATATCCCCACCTCAAGGTCTGTGGTGCCCACGCCTGCGGCAAATGCGCCGAACGCCCCATGGGTACAGGTGTGGGAATCCCCCATGATAATGGTGAATCCCGGACGGACAAACCCTTTTTCAGGAAAAATAGCATGACAGACCCCGTTGTCGCCGATATCGAAAAAATCCCTGATATTGTGGCGGCGGGCCCATTCCCTGAGGATTTTGCCCTGCATGGCGGTTTTGGAATCCTTGGCCGGGGTGACATGATCGATCACCGCCTTGATCTTGTCCGGGTCAAAAACCCGGTCCTTTCCTCTGGCCACCAGGTCCTGGATGGCGGTGGGGGTTGTAATTTCATGGCAGAACACCCGGTCCAGCCGCAATACGCAGACATCCCCCCCGAACGGCGCATCCACCAGGTGGGTGTCAAAAATTTTTTCCGCAATTGTTTTTCCCATTTAACCTCCTTGAATCACGAGAAAAGCCGCAAACAGGGATTTTATCCTGAATCCCGCGGCATTATTTTTTAACGGTATATATATTATTCTCAGACCGGCTTCTCGCCAAAGTAATCTTCACCATCTGCCGGGGTCACGATCCAGTAGGCCTGGAACATATCCTCTCCGGTATTTTTGATCACATGGGGAATCTGGGAGAAAAAGGACAGGGTGTCCCCGGTTTGTATATCATAGATCTCCCCGCCGTAAATCAACTGGGCCTGGCCGGACACGACAATTCCCAGTTCCCTTCCCAGGTGCCCGTCATCCGCATCCCCCCGTTTCTGGCCGGGGGAAAGTTCCAGAAAAAAGGCGTTAAAGGAATGGCTGCCTTTGGCCTGGCTTTCGCCGCAAAGGGTTTCATACTTGAATCCTTTGCGCTCATAAATCTTGCGCTGGTCTTTTTTGACGATTTCCACACGGGTCATGGTTTCGTAATCTTTGAAAAACTTGTTTGGCGGCACCCCGTAAACCTCCAGCAACTGGAGCAGGGTATCCAGGGAGGGGGAAATCCGGTTCCGCTCGATCTGTGAGAGCAGGCTGGAGCTGACACCGGCTTTTGACGCCACTTCCTTAATAGTCAGGTGCCGTGAATTCCGGATGGCTCTCAGTAGCGGGCCCAGTTTTGTTTTCATAATATCACCAATTCAGTATAATTAATTTGAATTTAATAATACTGAATATTTATGTATTGTCAACAGGTTTTTCCTTTTAAGCGGGCCGGTTACCACGTTTTACTGCATTTTTTCTCCTTGACCTTTGCCTTGCCGAATATTAAAATCAGTGCCTACTCAGGAGGAAATCCCACATGACATTTTTGGAAAACAGTATCCCTGAAGGGGAAGCATCTGTAGTGCAATGCCAGAATGCACTGGTGACCCGTATCGCACTGTTTCTCAACTACCTGAGTCGAAAAAACTTTCAAAAACTGCTCAGGGATGTCCGCCACCAGCCCATTTCCTCCGAAGGGGAACTTCTCAAACTCATGATTGCCAAACGGTATATCCGGCCTTCGGATGCACCGGCATTGAAAAAAACCTGTCTCAGCTTTGCCAGGGCCCAGGAAGACACGCGGTTCGGTTCCCTGTGCATTGAGTTTGAATTCCTTACCCAGAGCAACCTGAATCTGGCCCTTGAAGAACAGGAACGGCTTGCCGAATCCGGCCAGACGGTTTTCTTAGGGGACCTGCTTGTTGACGCAGGCATGTTGTCCGAGCGTCAGCAGAAACTTGTCCTCCAGAAACAGAAAATGGATATTGACTTCAAGGATGCTGCTGTCGGAGCGGCGGGCAAGGCCAGGGAATTCAAGGAAAAAGATATTACCATCCATGTGCCCGAAGACGGCCTTACCGCCATGGTAACCAAAACGGAACGTTTTAACCCGAACCTGTCCCTGACCAACCTCAAGGAAATGATCGAACGGAACGGTATCATTTACGGCATGGTGGATGACAACACCCTTAAAACCTTTCTGCAATCGGACGCGTCTGCTGACAACCGGTTTGAAGTGGCCAGGGGACTTGCCCCGGTTGCAGGCACCGATGCCCGGATATTCTACCTGTTTGACCGCGATTACCTGTCTGCAGGAGCTGTGGCCGAAGACGGTTCCATTGATTATAAGAACAGGGGAGAAATCCCCTTTGTTTCCACGGACACGGTCCTGGCTGAAAAAGTTCCGGCCAAGCCGGGCAGGGACGGGGTCAATGTCTTTGGCGACGTGGTGGAGGCGGAGTTTCCCCAGGACCCGGATATCATATGCGGAAATGGTGTGGCCCTTTCCGGCGACAGGCTCAAGGCCTTTGCCGTTACTGCAGGCTATCCCAAACTGAATCAGGACGGCGTCCTGTCGGTGCTGGATGCCCATGTGATTCGGGGAGATGTGGACTTTACCACCGGCCACGTCAAATTCACCAAAAACGTGTTCATCACCGGAACCATCAAAAACGGCTTCAGGGTGGAAGCCAAAGATGTGGTGGCCCTGGCGGTTGACGGTGGGATTATTCACGCCAAAGGCGATGTAGTGGTTGCCAACGGGGTTACCGATGCATCAATCAAGGCCGGGGGGAAGGTAAGTGCCGGATTCATCCACCGGTCCACCATTGCCTGCATGGGCAATATGCAGGTCGGCAAGGAGGTGGTGGAGAGCAACCTGATGCTGGAAGGCACCTTTGACATGTCCCGGGGAAAAATGTACGCCTCTTCCATGTCTGCCAGGGGCGGGGCAAGGATTTACACCATCGGATCAGTCAAGACCGTTCCCTCGAGTATTGCCGTGGGCATGTCCTCATATATCAAAAATGAACTCAACTTTCTCAACCGGCAGATCGAAAGATGCCAGAATATTTTTGATAAAAAAACCGCTGAAAAATCCGGCTTCAAGGAACGGCTGACCCAGATCGGCACCGCCCTGATCCAGTTGGATAAGGTGGATAAAAAAACCGGCTACCCCGATTATCCCAGCCCGGAGCACTATCATGCCGCGCTGGCAAAACTCACATCGGAAAAAAGCATTATTGAACGAAAAATCACCAGGACAACCAAGGAACTGCAAGACCTGAAGCAGACCATCAAACACCGGGTCAGCGAAAAAATAGAATTAAAACGCCAGAGCCATGCCACCCCGCCCAAACCGATCCTGGACATCAGCGGCAGGATCTTTTCCGGCACCCAGGTCAGGGGAATCCATTCGTCAACCGTAATGGCAAGTGATCTGGCCAGGGTCAGAATTATTGAAATGTCCTGTGACAGCGACCGGGGAGCCGAATGCCGGGCATGGGAGATGGTCACCAGCCGCCTTTAAGCATCTTCACCATCCTGCCGGACAAAGGTCAGCTCCCCCCGGCACTGGTACTCCTGGAGCAGATCACCCACCCGGTGCACATCATCCGCCTCAACCGCCAAGTCATGGCAGACCGCTTCCTTATAATCCGTATGAATAATATTTGCCCGGAAGGACTTGATCCGGCTGAGAAACACATCATTGAAGCCATAGGGCAGTTCAACCCGGAATCCAACGGTTTTCACCAGCCTCACAAGGGGCGCCTGCTCAATGGCGGACAATACGGAAAGGGAGTATGCATCAATCAATCCCCTCACCCCCAGCTTGACCCCGCCGTACTGGCGGGTGACCACCGCGGCCACACAGGTCATATCGTGGGCCTGGAGGGTGTTGAGCATGGGCTTGCCTGCGGTACCCGAAGGTTCCCCGGCATCAGAGGCATGTGACATCTCGCCCCGGTCTCCCACCACATAGGCCCAGCAGTTATGGGTGGCGGCTTTATTCTCCCTTGCCACCCGGGTGATAAAGGCTTTTGCCCCGGCCATGGTATCCACATAGCAGAGAGTACAGGTGAAAATCGAGCGCTTAATTTTAATCTCAGACGTCCTGGCCGGGTCCGTGACGGACCGGCCCACGGAATAATAGTCGTTTACCCGTTCCATGACCTGGATATAGTATAAAACCGTTTCAAAGAAAAGCGTTTCAGGAGGGCGTGTCCTGATCCGGGGGATGGTGTTGCCCCGGGTCGCCTGTCCGGCATACGGGCAACCCTATGATAAACGCAGTGCCCCTGCCCGGGGAGGATTCGACGCGGAGCGTACCGTTATGGGCCTGGGTGATGATAAAATAGGAGATGCTCAGCCCAAGCCCCGTGCCGACCCCGGGGGGCTTGGTGGTAAAGAAGGGGTCAAAAATCTTTTTTTGCAGGGCCTTGTCCACCCCGGGTCCGTTATCCCGGAAAATGATCTCGATCTCACGTCCCGGGCCGGCCATGGCGGCAGAAATGTGCAGGACCGGCTCAAACAACGGGTCAACATCTTTCCGGAACCGGTTCAGGGCATAAATCCCGTTCTGGAGAATATTTAAAAACACCTGTTGAATCTTGGCCGGATCACAATTGATTTCAGGCAGTTCATCTGCATAGTCTTTTACAAAACAAATATTCCCGGAATGATACATCCCTTCGGTGTGATGGGTGCTCCGGACCAGTTCCAGGGTCTCATCCAGAAGCCCGGGGATACGGCATGCGTCCATGGCGGTATCCGACCGCCTGGCAAAGGAAAGCATATTGGAGACAATCCGGCTGGCCTTGTGTCCGGAATCCCGGATATTGGACAAAAGCCTCGGGATCTCTTTTGACGCCATAAAGGCGCTGATCTCATCCGTGTCCCAAACCCCGCTTTCCCCGTTGCGGCGGTTGTCCGGTGCAAGATCGTCCACCAGCATCCTGTTGAGCAATTCTGCTGTCTGCATCATTCCGGCCAGGGGATTGTTGATCTCGTGGGCAATTCCCGCGGCCATCCCGCCCAGGGACATCATCTTTTCCGACTGGATCATCATCTCTTCAAGGCGGACCTGATCGGTCACATCTTCCATATAGATCACCACCCCGCTGCCCCCGGACAGGGCATAAATGGTGATGTCTTCATACCGGGAGTCCGGCCCGCTGCCCGATGACCGGTCATGCACCCGGCTTTCCCGGTATGTGGTGCCGGTATCCAGCACCGTGCGGATGCGGTCGGCACTGACAACCGGGTGGTGAAACAGTTCTTCCAGGGGACGGCCGGCGGCAAGGTCCCGGGATATGCCGGTACGCGTCTCCGCCCTGGGGTTCCAGTGGGAGACACGGCCGTTTCCATCAAGGCTGATCACCACCGACGGCATGGACACAAGGATATCATCAATCTGTTGCAGTGCCCTCCGCAAGGCTCTTGTGCGGCGGCGGACCCTGGCTTCCAGCCCCCGCTGGAAAGACTGGATGGTCAAATGGGTTCTCACCCTTGCCAGCAAAAGCGCTTTTTGCACGGGTTTGCCCAGGTAATCCACCGCGCCTGCGTCCAGTCCCTTGACCACCTGGGCGGTGTCCGTAAGGGTGGAGAGAAAAATCACCGGCACGGCCGCAATATCGGGATCCGATTTGATACGCCGGCAGGTTTCAAATCCGTCCATGTCCGGCATCACAATATCCAGCAGCACCAGATCCGGCAGGCTCCGCTTCAGGATGTCCAGGGCCTGGCGCCCGGAATTGGCAAAGGAAATGCCGTATCCCGCATCTTTGAGCATGGCCGCAATAAGCTTAATGTTTCCGGGGGTATCGTCCACAATCAAAATCTGTCCGGCACTGGTCGGCATTTATCGTCCCCCCGCCATGCGGCCCGACTGGTCCAGGAACCTGTCAACGGCACGGATGATTTGTGTGGTGTCAAATGTCTGGGCAGCCCGGTAAATGTCTTCCCCCCATTCGGAAAGCAGTGTGCAGCCATGCCGGCGGCCCTGGTCTTTGAGACGAAAACAAAACGCCTCAATATCCTCAATGTTCATTCGGCCCAGCAGATCCGCCACCCCTTCCGCTTCGGTTTTTAAAAAGGGTTTTACCGCATCAGGAATAGATGCAGGGCCGGGTGAAGACACATCATGTTCGCCCGGCTCTTCGGCCGCCAGGGTGTGGGGAATAAACGGCAGAAGAGCGGTGACCAGGTCGGCCCGGCTCACAGGTTTTTTCAGGTAGCCGTCACAGAGCCGGGAAATCTGCCTCTCCTCATCGGCCAGGGCCGATGCGGTCACCGCAATCACGGGTATGGCATCGGTTTCCGGGTCACGGGCCAGGGCCTCCAGCACCTCGTACCCGTTCATCACCGGCATTTTCATATCCAGGAGAATCAGATCCGGACGGCAGGTTCTGATGGCTTCCAGGGCCTGGTGGCCGTTTTCCGCATCCATCAGGCTGAATCCATAGGGGGCCAGGTGGAGAAGCAGGAGCTTCCGGTTGAAATCAATGTCATCCACCACCAGGATGGTCCGGTTTTCAAACCGGAGGCGCGAGAGATCCGGGACGCCGGCACCACGCCGGAGCCCGTTCTTTGCCGGGGCGGTTTCCACGCCGGGAAGCGTTACCGTAAAAACCGCACCCTTGCCTTCGCTGCTCTCCACAGAGATATCGCCCCCCATTAAAAAGACCAGTTTCCGGGTAATGGAAAGCCCCAGTCCCGTGCCGCCGAACTCGGATATTTTCTGCCCGGTCCGCTGTTTAAATGATCTGAATATTTCCACCTGCTGGTCTTTGGGAATCCCTATCCCCGTATCCGCCACCGTAAGCACCAGATCAAGGCCCGGACGCCGGGGCCTGACGGACCACGACGCTTCGAGCGCCAGGCAGATTTCTCCTTCCCGGGTGAATTTAACGGCATTTCCCACAAGATTCGTCAGGATCTGCCGCATTCTGATGTCATCCATCATCAGGACCGGGAGGTCCTCCTGAACACGGATCTCCATGGAAAGCCCTTTTTCCGCGATTGCAGGGCCGAATACCGACTCCATCCCGTATACCAGTTCGGCGGGATGCACCGGTCCTTTTTCCAGCCGCAGCTCGCCAGCCTCTATTTTGGACAGATCCAGGATATCGTTGATGAGCCCCAGCAATGTGGTACCGCAATTATGGATGGTCCGGACATGGGTGTTCAGTTTATTGTCGCCCAGTTCCCGGGAAAGAATTTCCGTAAATCCGAGAATCGCATTCATGGGCGTTCGTATTTCATGGCTCATATTGGCGATGAATTCGCTCTTGGCCAGATTGGCCTGTTCGGCATTGGCCTTTTCTTTTTCCAGGGCAAGGGTTCTTTCCGCCACCTGTTGCTCCAGGGTGTTCCGGTGAATTTCAAGTGCGGCGTTGGCATCTGCCAGTTCCCGGGTCTTCTGCTTGACCCGCCGCTTCAAGGTCCAGGACCAGACAAAAAAAACAACGGCCAGAACCAGGAAAGGAACCGTGACGATAATTATATAATGGAGAACGCTGTCAACAACGTTACGCTCTGTATCATAGATACCGAACCAGCGGTCATATATCCTGTCGTATTCACCCGAGGTTTTAATGATGCTGAGCCCTTCGTTGAGTGTGGCCAGCAGACTGGAATTGCCTTCGGTTACAGCAAGACTGTACTTGCGCTGGATAATGGGGCCGCCAACGGCGATCAGATCCTCCAGACCCGTATTCCTGATCAGCGCCAGCCCCTGGAGCCGGGAGGTCACGGCACAATCTCCCCGGCCGAATGCCAGTGACGCAAGTACCTCTTCAAGACTGTTGCCCATCACCAGGTGTTTTGAAATATGATTCTCCCGGACATAATCATGCCCCAGATCGCCCTCCTGGACAATAACAGTCTTGTCACGGGCATCTGAAATGGACTTGATGTCCGATCCTTTGCGGACAAATACAGCATAGGACGCAATAAAATGGGGAATGGAAAAATCCACCAGAAGATCCCTTTCCGGGGTATTAAACATCCCCATAAGCCCGTCAATCCTACCGGTTTCAAGCTCGGACCGGACCTTGGCCCACGGGCCCAGGGTAATCCGGATCTCCATTCCCATCTCCCGTGCCACCGCCCGTGTAATGTCGATGTTAAATCCCGCAGGCCTGCCGTCCGTGTCCAGGTATTCATAAGGCGGATATTTATGATCCCCCTTAAACACAAGTGGAACGGCAGAAAGGCATGGCCCGGCCGCCGCCAGGCAGATCAGCCACAGCCCCGCCAGCCAAAGCGATTGAGCAGCTATCCGTTCCGTCATGCCCTCTCCTTTTATTCGGGTAACCCGTTTGAGTGATGAATGTTTCCGAAGATATTTTCATACCCTACTATGCCCCGGCAATTGTGACAATAAAATAATCCCGGGCCGCTGGATATTGACGGGCGGGCGGTGTGGGCAGAGGTGGCCCGACAATGGTTCTTTGGCCCGGGGTTGACAACCCCGGGAAATAAATTTACCTTAAATACCTGAACTGAACATAACCCCCATACAGGACAGCACTGTTGAAAAAAGATCAGATTGACCCGGACCGTATTTATTCCGCCCTGCGAAAAAAAATCATTCACCTTGAACTGGCGCCTGAAAGCGTACTCAATTTAAGCGACCTGGCCAAAGAGTTCAATGTGAGCCGCACGCCCATCAAGGAAGTCCTGATCTCGCTGCAGTCCGAAGAATGGATTATGCGCCAGGGGTCCCACTTTATCGTCACCCCCTTAAGCCTTGAACGGATCAGGGAAATTACGGAAATCCGTATTGTCATGGAAGTCCAGGCCAATATCTGGGCCATGGAACGCATTACCCCGCCGGAATTGGAAAAACTGGAGGACCTCAGGCAGCAGATTCTTGACTTTGACGCAGATGCCTGTAACCAGGACATTGTTGATTTTGACTTTTACCTCCATCATTTTATTTTCAGTATGACCAAGAATGCCAACCTGGCACGGATACTGGAACGGCTGCTCAGCCATTACCTGCGGTTCTGGCTGGCCATCCCCCGCCAGATCGACCAGCAGGATTTTTTTGCGGAAACCCTTGAGCTGATTGATGCCGTCATCAACAAAGACGCAGCCTTGATCCGGGAGTGCACCACCCGCCATATCCGCAACTCCGTGGCCCAGATCATGGGTACGCGTTAGATTCCGGGCCGCCTGCCCCGCCCTGTAACTCTCCTTTTAAACAACACCTTCGGACTGTTCCCCCAGGGCAAACGCATTTACATCCGGCATGATTTTTTAATCCATATGGTTTCAGACACTTAAAACGTTCGCATACTTTTCCTTGCGATTGCGACAACGTCTAAACCACTGAAATCATTCATCCCGATTTTTATATGCCTTGACCCTGACTGTTCCCACTGCCTTGGAACGGGTGTATTCATTTTATCCTTGACACCAATTCAAAATAAATTTATCGTAAATTTATTTTGAATTGAACGTTAATTTCCAATCCTATATCAGGAGAAAAACCCATGGAAGACCTGATTTACCTGGACAACGGCGCCACCTCATTTCCAAAGCCTGACGCAGTGTATGCGTTTATGGACGAATTTTACAGGAACAACGGGGTCAGCCCCGGCCGTTCAGGGTACGACCTGTCCATTGAAACCGGCAACATCGTTGAAAACACGCGGAAAACCATGACCCGCTATTTTAACGGCACAGATCCGGACCGCCTGGTTTTTTCAGCCAACTCGACCGACTCCATCAACCTTGCCCTTTACGGTATGTTATCCCCCGGGGACCATGTCATCACAACGGCCCTGGAGCACAATGCCGTACTCCGCCCCCTTTACCACCTGTCCAAATACCACGGGGTTGAGGTGGATTATATCCCCTTTGACCGCAACGGGTTTGTCAGTCCGGAGGATTTCCTGCCCAAATTCAAACCCAACACCCGCCTGGTGGTGGTAAACCACGGCTCCAATGTCATCGGCACGGTGCAGCCTGTCGGGGAGATCGGGAAGATCTGCCGGGAAAAAGGGGTCAAATTTCTGGTGGACGCCTCCCAGACCGCAGGAAAACTGCCCATTGATATCCGGGAAATGAATATTGACGTGATCGCCTTTACCGGCCACAAATCCCTGCTGGGCCCCACGGGAATCGGGGGAATGTATGTGGGCGAAGATATCCATATCCGGCATACCCGCGCCGGGGGCACCGGGGTAAAATCCGCCCAGCGCCACCATCTTGAAGAGTATCCCTACCGGATGGAGTACGGCACCATGAACGTTGTCGGCATTGCCGGCCTTTACGCCGGCATGCAGTGGATCCGGGAACAGGGCATGGAGACCATCCATGACCATGAAATGTCCCTGACCCGCCGTTTCAGGGACGGCCTGGCACAACTCAAGGATGTGGAAACCTATTGTGCGGACAGCCTGGAAAACCATATCGGCGTCATCAGCTTCAACGTCAAGGGACAGGAAGCCGTAAACGTCGGCACTCTGCTGGACGGAGATTACAACATCGCCTGCCGCACCGGCCTCCAGTGCGCGCCCATGGTCCATGAGCAGATCGGCACGGACAAAATCCACGGCACGGTCCGGGCCGGATTCGGCCCCTTTAACACCCAGGAACACGTTGACAGGGCCCTGGAAGCCGTCAGCGAAATCGCAGGGTTTCTCAACCGGTAACTTACCGCCGCCTGCCCTTCCGGAACCGGAAGGGCAGGAAAAACCGGGCAGCCTCTTTTAAGGTTTACCAAACCTGTTTTCATGTCATAGGTTTCCATGGTATGGATATAGCCACAAAAAGGCGGTTTCAAAAAATGAATACCGCCGGATATCCAAAGGAAAACAAAGAGAGGCCCCATATGACCCGCCACCCGGTAGAAGACCTCATTGCCAAGGCAGACCAGGCCATCAATAATGAAGATTTTGATACCCTTGCCGATATCTATGCCGATGATGCCGTACTGGTGATCCAGCCCGGGAGGAATGCCGTGGGCAAGGCCCAGATCAGCAAGGCGTTTGAGGCCATTGCCGATCATTTCGGCCACACCCTGGAGGTCCGGCAGGCCGGAATGAAGCTGTTTGAGACCGGTGACACGGTCCTTGTCCTGGCCAAAACCCTTGTATCCGCCCAGGGGCATCCCGAAGCCGAACGGAACGCCACCTATGTATTCCGAAAAAACGCGGACCACACCTGGCAGTGCGCCATTGACAACTCTTACGGCCATGACACCCTTGACTGGCCGTCCTGATATCGCTTTCGCCATTCCCGCACACATCAAAAGGAGACGACCATGACCCCATTCCGGAAACGTGTTGTCAACACCGCTGAATTCATCCGTTCCCGCATCACCACCCGGCCCGACATCGGGTTTCTCACCGGTACGGGCCTGTCCGAAACGTTCACGGACATGGAGGAAATCTGCCGGTTTGACTACCAGGACCTGCCCGGTTTCCCGGCCGCCACCGTGGCCAGCCACAAGGGATGCCTGGTATACGGCAAAACAGACAACAAATTCCTGCTGGTCTTCCAGGGCAGGTTCCATCTTTACGAAGGCTACAGCCCCGAAGAAGTCACCTTTCCCGTAAGGCTTCTCCAGGAACTGGAGGTACCGGCCCTCATACTTTCCAATGCCGCCGGCGGCATCAACCTGGACTTTGCCCCCGGCGATATCATGTGCATCAGGGACCACATCAACCTCACCGGCCAAAATCCCCTGACCGGCCCTGAAGAGCCGGCCTGGGGCCTGAGGTTTCCCGACATGACCCGGGTGTATGATCCCACACTTTCCGGTTTGGCCAAAACAGCGGCAGACGCAGAAGGCATATGCCTCAGGCAGGGTGTGTATGCGGGATTGTCCGGCCCCAGCCTTGAAACGCCTGCGGAAACCCGGTTTTTAAAAACCATTGGCGGGGATGCCGTGGGATTTTCAACAGTGATGGAGGCCATTGCCGGGGTTCAGGCCGGGATAAAACTGCTGGGACTCTCCCTGATCACCAACATCAATGACCCGGATGCACCGGCGGAAACAACCCTGGAAGCGGTATTGGAAACCGCGTCAAACGCATCGGCAAAAATGAACCGCCTGCTCTCACGCATCATCCGGCAGATGGATTGACCTGAGAATTCACGCCGGGGAATCATCCGGCGGGTCAGACCGGATGGCAACGCCTTTTCCGGCCTTGTCCATGGTTTCCCGGATCAGGACGGAAAACCGCTTGATGTCCACGGGTTTGCGCACAAAACCGGCCACGCAACCGGCCGCCTCTTTGCGGAGATTAATGTGGTCCCCAAGACCGGTACAGACCATGACGGGCTGTGCCGGGTCAACGGCGCAGATCTTCCGGGCCAGTTCAAACCCGTCCATATCCGGCATGGTATAATCGGTAATCACAAGATCGTAAGCGCCCGGGTCCTCCCTGTATGCGTCCAGGGCTTCAGGACTGGTTTTAAAACAGGTAACCCTGTATCCCAGCCGCTCAAGAATGCGGGTATGCAGGGCAATAATCTTCGAATCGTCATCCACCAGAAGCACGGACTCTGTCCCTTGAGCCATGGCCGGGGCGTCCTTTTTTTCATGTTCCCGGCTGCTGCGGCTGCCGCCCTTTGTTTTGAACACCGGCAAAAGAATCCGGAAACAGGTGCCCTGGCCCGGCACGCTGGACACCCGGATCTCTCCCCCGTGGCCCTTTACGATCCCATGGACCACGGACAGGCCGATACCCGAGCCTTCTCCCTCGGCCTTGGTGGTGAAATACGGTTCGAAAATCTTGGACATCACGGCATCGTCAATCCCGTCTCCTGTGTCGGAAACCGTAATACAGACATAATCGCCGGTCCCGATGCCGTCGGGGTCGGGGTCGCCGGGCGCCACAGCCTGCCGGGCCGCAGACACCTCCAGGGTGCCGCCCGTGCCCATGGCATGATAGCTGTTGGTCGCAAGATTCATGATCACCTGGTGAAACTGGACCGGGTCGACCATGATATACCCGCAATACCGGTTGATCCGGGTGTTGACCTTAATGGTGGACGGCAGAAAGGAACGGACCAGGACCATGGATTCCGCCAAGGCGTCTCCCACCTTGATGCGGACATGTTTTTGGTCCTGCTGCCGGCTGAAGGTCAGAATCCGGCTGACCAGGGCCTTGGCGTGCCGGGCACAGTCCAGGATAACCTGGATCTGCTCTTTTTCCTCGTCGTTCAGGTTGGCATCCAAAAGCAGCATCTGGGCATAGCCGGACACAGGGGAAAGCACATTGTTGAAATCATGGGCAATTCCCCGGGCCAAAGTGCCGATGGCCTCCATTTTCTGGGCGTGGAAAAGCTGGTTTTCCAGGGCTTTCCGCTCTGAAATATCCAGGGCCATGGCCCGCATTTCGCGGACCATGCCCGCTTTGTCCCGGACCGCATCCACACAAAGGCTGATCCAGATGGACTTCCCGTCTTTCCGGATGATACGCAGTTCCAGGTCCTTTACCCGGCGCCCCTGTTCCAGGGTTTCCAGGATGGTGTCAAAGTTTTTTGCCGCGGCCTGCCGGTCCCCGTCCATGTCATAGGCATTTTTTCCAACCAGTTCCTGCCTGGAAAACCCGGACAGATGTTCCGCCTGGCGGTTGCACCGGAGTATTGTTCCTTCAGGGGTTATGGAAAGATAGGCATTGGGCGCGTTTTCATATAAATCCCTGTATTTTCCCTCGCTTTCGGCCAGGTCTGCATAGGCTTTTCGCAGATGTTCCTCTTTTCGCCATAGCAGTTCCGCGCCTTTCCGGCCTTTCAACTGCCCCAGATAGGCCAGGGAAGAGGCTTCCACCAGGCGGATCAACATATCCAGGCGATGTCTTAAATCGTCTTCCCTGACAAAGGCGTCGTTCTCAAGCGCAAGCAGATCCTTGTCCGCCGTATTAATGACCATGATCCCGTAGTCCGGAAGAATGATATAAATGGAATTGCTGGATTTAAATTGCCGGACGATTCTCAGGTCCACCTTGATATGGGTCTTGGGTTTTGATATCCGGTGGCCGTTGTAAATAAAAAAAGGAATGTAACAATAACTGCCGTTGTCATCCCCTGCTTTGAGGACCTTTTCCGTATCTGGGCAGATCACCACATTGATTCCCTTTTTATAATAATCCGCACAATTGCGGAGCACATAGGCGATAATCCCGTCATTTTCCTGCGTTCTTCCGTCTGCATCTGTTTTATAGAAAAAAACCGGGCTCAGCTTTTTCGCCCTCACGATATAAGTGCCCAGCCACCTGAGCACCAGCCCTGCAAGGCCCCTGGCATCAAACCGGTCCATGACGCCCCGGTCCCAGTCCGAAGCAGGCAGAAACCGCATATGGGTGTCATTGGTGCCGTATAAAAGCCCTGAATGGCGGGCTCCCAGAAGATCCAGTGAAATGGACAGAATCTGCCGCAGGGGATTCTTTCTCTTAAAGAAATCGCGTTCAATGCGTTGAAGACTCAAAGGTGTCATGATGCCGGCCTTTTTAAAGAAACAAACAAATTTAGAATAATGATAATAGCTTATAAAATCACAGTCCTGATCCGGGGTCAAGCGCAAACCCCGCGGAAAAAGGCGGCGGGCCGGGAAATACCGCCTTGAAAAAATACGGGTTGATGATTATTAATAACAAAACAGTATAAATTCCCGCAGGCCCTTGAAACGCCTGTTGCGGCAACGAAAAAGGACACCTACATGAGAATAGTCACCCGACCGGATTTTGACGGCATTGTCTGCGCGGTACTGCTGCGTGCGGCAGAAGGCCCCACCCTTGATATTCAATGGATTGAACCCAATGAAATCCAGGCCGGCACCGCAGATATCAAAACAGGAGATATCATTGCCAACCTTCCCTTTCACCCCGATGCCGGACTCTGGTTTGACCACCACGTTTCCAACACGCCCAAAAAACCGGTTCCCGGGGCCTTTGAGATTGCCCCGTCAGCCGCAGGCGTGATTTACGACTATTACAAATCCCTGGGCAAGCTGGAGACCCGGTTTGACGAACTGGTCGAACATACGGATATGATTGATTCCGCAGACCTGAACGAGGAACAGGTCCGGCGCCCTGAGGACTACCCCTATATCCTTCTTTCCATGACCGTCAAAAACAAGGGATTTCAGGACATTCCCTATTGGAAACGGCTGGTGGACATGCTCGGCACAATGCCGGTTGACAAGATCCTGGCGGATTCTGAAGTGGATACCCGGTGCCGGGAAGTCATCCGTGAAAACCGGGAGTTCACCCAATATCTCCGTGACCACACCACTGTGTCCCACAGGGTTTCTATCACGGATTTCAGGCCGCTTGACACGGTGCCGTCCGGCAACCGTTTCCTGACCTATTCCCTGTTTTCAGATACCATTGCCAGTGTGAAAATACGGTATGCGTCCCCGGAAAAGAAACAGGTCCTCATTTCCGTAGGGCACAGTATTTTCAATCCCTTGTGCCAAGTCAACGTAGGCCGTCTCCTGGCCCGGTACGGTGGCGGCGGGCACCGGGGCGCGGGCGGATGCACCCTGGATGCGGACGGAGCCCAGGAAAAAATCGACGAAATCCTGGCGATCCTCCGGGCAAACCAGGAGGATTCATCATCCTGACCCCTCTGTCATGACAGAACAAAGGGGGGTTTATACCTGCCTGTCATCACATCACCACAGCCCCGGCAATGCCCTACAAAAGGGCGTGCCGGGAAACACCGCCGCGAAAAACCAAATCAGAGTTTTTCTTTGACGCTGTTCACCTTGTCGGCCATGGTCTGGTCCCGGTCAACACGGGTCCCGGCCTTGATGGTCGTGGTGATCCTGGGTGCGCCCATGTCATGGACTTTTTCATGGCATTTTTTCACGGCGTCAAACACCGCGTCCCACTCCCCCTCGATGTTGGTGCCGTAGGCATGAAGTTCGGACTTGAGTCCGGCCGCTTTGATCACCTCGTGGCAGGCTGCCACGTACTTGGAAACGGAAAGGCCGACCCCCATGGGAACAACGCAAAGATCCAAAATCACCTTCATTTCTGACTCCTTATATTTTGTATGAAACCGGGCCGTCCCGGCGTTACGGGATTATACCCGCCACCGACCAATAAAAAAAGGCCTGTCTGAACTTGTCCGATACTATGGGAATTCAGGCGTACATGAGCCGACGGATGACTTCCAGAAGCACCTGTACCCCGGAGGCCAGGGGCGGGGTGTCGATATATTCGGACTCCAGGTGGGTGTTGCCGCCCCGGGTCAGCCCCAGGCAGACCGCAGGGATATGTTTTGAAAACGGAATATTGGCATCGGTGGACCCGGCCTTGAGTACGGGCTGATCCAGACCCAGGTCCTGGTATACCCGGCAGCAGAGCCGGACAAGGGGATCATCTTCGGCAATGCCGCCGGCAGGACGGTGCCCGATACGCTCACAACACAGTGCAGCATCCTGCCCGGGCACACGCTCGGCCAGCTCCGTGACCTGTGCGGCAAGCCGGTCCAGGCAGTCTTCGGATTCAGACCTGAGGTCCAGGAGCATATGCGCCTTGTCCGCAATAGTGTTGACCGACCGGCCGCCCCGGATCACACCGATGTTCAGGGTGGTTTTCGGACGCGTTTCCAGGGGCAGTTGCGTGAGCGCCGCTCCGAAGTCAATCAAGCTGTGCACGGCACTGGCCGCGCCAAAATCCGACCAGCTGTGCCCGCCCCTGGCCGTTGCCGTGATGTTGTACCGCCGGGACCCCACGCCCCGGATGTATATACGGTCGATATCCAGCCCCTCAAGCACCAGGTAGGCCCTTGGATTTTCAGGGGCCAGCCGCTCCACAGCCGCCTTGATCCCGGCCAGGTTTCCCAGGCCTTCTTCACGCGTGTTGGCCACCAGGATGATGTCTCCCACAGGAGTGCCCGAAAATTTTTCCGTGAGTGCTTTGATATGGACCAGCACAGCCACAGCCAGGGAGTTATCCCCAATGCCGGGCCCGTGAATCCTCTGCTTTTCCCGCCGGACGGACAGGGCCGTATCAAGGTGGAACACCGTATCCAGATGGGCCGACGCCACCAGGGGCGGCCCGTTGCCGCCGGGAATCCTGGCATAAACGTTGAGCAGTTCATCCCGCTCTACCTGTTCCAGTCCCATGGCGTTAAACCGGTGGTATACATGGGTGCTTCGCTGGTCCTCTTCAAAGGTGGGGGCCGGCACCTGCTGGATTGCCACAGCCTCATCCAGGATTTTTTCGGCAGCTGTTTCGTAAACAGATGTCATGTATCTTCCCTGTGTATCCGGGCCAGGAATGCCTCGCCTGCCCTGGATATGGTTGTACCTGCCCTGCCCTTCATCACCCGGATCAGGCCCAGGGCATTGAGATGTTCCTGTTTGCGCCTCAACTTCTGCCGGGTCATGGACAGCCCCTTACGTGCCAGGCGCTCGATCACCACGGCCCGGCCAAAGGATTGGTTTTCCCTGCTCCCCTTGGCGTAGACCTCCAGGATCTGGAGGTATTCTTCCAGGAACCCGGCCTTTTCAATCTCCCGGATAATGGCCTGGGTGTCCGGGTCTTGACCGGCCGGTGGATCAGCCGATGGGTCAATCGGTACCCGGACCGGTGCCTTGTAGATGTAAAAGGGCAGCATGTCTGCCGTGATCGTCTTTTCGCCCAAACAGGCCAGGTGAAAAATCACATTGTAAAATTCCTGGACATTTCCCTCCCAGGTGTGGGCCCGGAGGATATCGAGCGCTCCGGGTTCAATGGCCAGTTCCGGCCGATTCAGGTCCTGTTTGAGAAACTTTTGGATCAGCAGGTTAAAATCCTGTTTTCGTTCGGCCAGGGAGGGCATGGTGCAGACCGCCAGGGACAGGTGATGATAGAGGGCCTGGCGGATTCGTTTGGCTTTAAAGGCTTCGGTCAGGGGCATACCGGCCGTGGTCACCACCCGGGCCTGAATACTGCTTTCCCGCTGCCGGGCCTGGTCCGTGAGCATGCCGGCCAACCGTTCCTGGAGATCCAGGGGCATGTTTTCAATCTCTTCAATGCAAACGGTTCCACTACCCGCCGCCTCCAGGAGACCCGGGAATATGCCGGTGCGGTCTTCCCACCCGAACAGCCGCTTTTCCAGTTCCGGGCCGTCACTTGTGCAGTTGATTCTGAAAAACCCGCCCCGGTCTTTCCGGGAGGCGTTGTGAACCGCAATGGCCACCCGCCGCTTTCCCACGCCGATGGCCCCGTCAATGTGGACGGGATGGTCCCCGTTGCACAAGGGTTCGGCCCGGGCTATAAATGCTTTCATGGCAGGGCTTTGGGCAATGAAATCCGAAAAGTCCTGATCCGGGTGGTCGTCCCGGCGGGTGCCGATCCAATTGGAGATGTACTTGTTTTTCCTGGATACCGGCCAGTTGGAAGAGACATGCACCAGGGAAAGGATGTACTGGCGGCAAACCGCCTGCTCCCCCAGACCCAGGCCCCAGGTGCTGTTCAGTTCCGCCATGGTTTCAAGGCTGATCACCCGCAGCCCGATATTGATCACCCGGTCGATATGGTCTGGCACCAGTTCCACCTCGCCGGTGGTCACGGCGCAGTCCACCGGTCCGTCAAGGTCCCATCCGGGATGAAAAGGGATATAGTCGAGGTCCGGCCGGATATCCTCCAGTTCCCGGATCACCTTTTGGGTCACATCTGCATGGTCTCCCACCACAAGAACCCGCCGGCCCGCGGCAAGTCCCATGATCTCGCCGGTATTGACCAGGTTCACGGCCCGCCTTACCCGGACAAATCCCCGGATGTCCAGAAACGAAACCGCAACCAGTTTGTCCAGATTTGGAATGGCGGAAAACACCACCTCATCCGGTTCAATCCGGACCTTGTCCAGCATGCCCAACTGGAATGCTCTGACTGTAATCCGGTCACCGAACATGGCTGTGATCTGGCCGGTGATTTTTTTCAGATATCCGGCCTGGACCGCCACCACCGCCAGCTTGAGTTTTTCCATATCTTCCATTAATCCAGGCAGGGGTTGTGGCAGGCGGCAAACCTGCCGGGTTGCATCTCTTCCAGCGTTGGGGCCACCTGTTCGCAAACCGGTTTCCTGGACGGGCACCTGGGGTGGAAATGGCATCCGGGCGGCGGGTCCAGGGGGGAGGGAATCTCGCCCCGGATGGGGTCAAACCGCATATGCCGGTTTTCCAGCCTCGGGATTTCCCGGAACAGGGCAAGGGAATACGGATGAAGCGGCCCCTGGAACAGGGCATCTGTTTCCGCCACCTCCACCACCCGGCCCAGATACATGATCACGATGCGGTCGCTGATATGCTCGACCACGCCCAGGTCATGGCTGATAAACAGATAGGTGAGATGCATTTCTTTTTTCAGGTCCATGAACAGGTTGAGGATCTGGGCCTGGATGGAAACGTCCAGGGCGGCAATGGATTCGTCACAGACAATGAGTTCCGGCCGGACAGCCAGGGCCCTGGCAATGCCGATGCGCTGGCGCTGGCCCCCGGAAAACTGGTGGGGATACCGGATCATGAATTCCGGGTCCAGGCCGCACCGTTCCATGATATCGGCCACATAATCGTCCAGGCCGCTGCGGCCGGTAAGGCCGTGGACCCGGGGCGCCTCCCCGATAATCTCCCGGACCCGAAGCCTTGGATTGAGCGAGGCAAAGGGGTCCTGGAATATCATCTGGATCTTGAGAGCGGTTTGCCTGGCCCGGGCCGGGGACATGGCCGCCACATCATCGCACTCAAAAAAAATACGCCCTGCCGTGGGATCGAGAATCCCTGCAATCATCCGGCCCAGGGTGGATTTGCCGCAGCCGGACTCACCCACCAGCCCCAGGACTTCTCCCCGGCCGATGGAAAGGGTGACATCATCCACGGCATTGACGGTTTCCTCCCTGACATCCGCCCCGAGTTTCCGGGCGATTTTTTCGATCACATCAAGGCGTTTGACAAATTGTTTTGACAAATGGTCCACCCGGAGGATTTCCAATGGATCTGTGGTGTTCATACTGTCCTTATTTCCCATGGATCTGCGGTCTCGGGTTAAAGCAGCGGAAGGACCGGCCCTGCGCCGTACGGGTCACCCCGGGCGTTTCCCGCACACAGGTTTCCAGGGCAAAGTCGCAGCGGTCCGCAAACAGGCAGCCCTCGCCCGTGTTAAGCAGGGAGGGGGTCATGCCCCGGATCTGGTGAAGAGGTTCACCTTTTTTATTCCGGCTGGGCACGGATCCGATCAGCCCCTCGGTATAGGGATGCCTGGGATCGTCCAGCACCTCGTCCACACCGCCCTGCTCCACAATTTTGCCGGCATACATCACGCAGATCCGGTCTGCAAGGCCTGCGATCACGGTCAGGTCATGGGTGATCCAGACCAGGGAGGTGCCGTTTTCCCGGCACAGGTCCTGGACAACATTGATGATCTGGGATTGGATGGTTACATCCAGGGCTGTGGTGGGTTCGTCCGCAATGATCAGGTCCGGCCGGTTCAGGATGGCCGTGGCAATGGCCACCCGCTGGCGCATGCCACCGGAAAACTGGTGGGGATAGGCCTTGAGTCGTTCGGCAGCCGAGGGGATGCCCACCAGTTCCAGGGCCTGCCGGGCCCGGTCCAGGGCAGCCTTGGCCGAGACCTTTTCATGGGCCAGGATGGCTTCGGTGAGCTGGGTGTCAATGCGGAGCACCGGATTGAGGGTCATCATGGGGTCCTGGAAAATCATGGCGATCCTGGCCCCCCGCAGCCGGGTCAGTTCCCGCTCCGGGGCATTGGCAATATCTTTGCCCTTAAACCGTATGGCCCCGCCCGTGATCCGGCCCGGCGGGTTCACCAGGCCCAGAATGGAAAACCCGGTCACGGATTTGCCCGACCCGGATTCCCCGACCAGGCCGAGGACCTCTCCCCGGTCCACGTGGAAACTGGCGTCATCCACAGCTTTGACCACGCCGTCTTCGGTAAAAAACCAGGTTTTTAACTGGTCTACTGCCAGGGTATGTTCCGTCATTTCTGCAGCCTCGGGTTTAAGATATCGCGGAGATGGTCGCCCACCAGGTTGATGCTGACAATGGCGAACAGCAGGGCCATGCCCGGGAAGAAGGAAATCCAGTACCGGCCGGACAGCATGTATTCAAATCCGTTGGAGATGAGCAGTCCCAGGCTGGGCTCGGTAACGGGCAGGCCGATGCCCAGGAACGACAGCGTCGCTTCCAGGGAGATGGCTGCCGCCACCCGTACCGTGACCACCACGATCATGGGCGGAACACAGTTGGGCAGCAGATGGCGGAACACGATCCGCATGTTGCTCAGGGCCAGGCAGGCGGCGGCCTCAATATATTCCTTCCGGGTCTCCACCAGGGCCGTGCTCCTGATGGTCCGGGCATAATAGGCCCACTGGACAATGATCAGGGCAATGATGATCTTGTCCACGCCCTGGCCCAGGATGGCCATGAGTACCAGGGCCACCAGGATCGGCGGGAAGCTGAGTTGGAGATCCACCACCCGCATGATAAATGCGTCCGTACGCCCTCCAAAATAAGCGGAGACCAGCCCCAGGGAACTGCCGATGATCAGGGCAAAAAAGGCGGACAAGGCCCCCACACCCAGGCTGGTACGCAGCCCGTACATGATCCCGCTCAGGATATCCCTGCCCTGGTCGTCCGTCCCCAGGATATAAGGCATACCGTCCATGCTGATTTCCCCGGGTTTGAGCAGGCTGTCCATGATATCGAGCTGGGCCAGGTCGTAAGGGTCCTGGGGGGAAAGCACCGGGGCAAACACGGCCACCACCACAATAAAGGCAAACCCCAGAAGCCCGGCCACGGCCACTTTGCTTTTCATGTATTGTCTGACCAGCCGCATGGCAGGGCTGTTCTTTTCCATGGCACGGGTCATGACTTGAAATCCTGGAGTCTGACGCGGGGATCCAGTACCGAGTAAAGGATATCCACGATAAAATTAATCAACACGAACATCAGCGAGATGATCAGCAGATAGGCCACGATAATGGGCCGGTCCAGAACACCGATGGAGTCAATGATCAGCTTGCCCATGCCCGGCCAGGAAAACACGGTTTCCGTGACCACGGCAAAGGCGATCAGAGCGCCCAGTTCCAGGCCCAGCACCGTGATCACCGGAATCAGGATATTTTTCAGCAAATGGACCCCGATGATCCGGGTCTTTGACAAGCCTTTGGCCCTGGCAAACTTGATGTAATCCATGACCATGCACTCCCTTACCCCGGAGCGGGCCAGGCGGATGGTCAGGGACAGCTTGAACAGGGCCAGGTTCATGGCCGGCAGAACCAGATGCTTGAGCCCGTCCGCGCTTAAAAAGCTGAACTGCATGCCCAGAACCTCCACGGTCTCCCCCCGTCCCCCGGAGGGCAGCCAGCCCAGGATCACGGCAAAGAGCATGATAAACATCAGGCCCACCCAGAAGGTGGGCAGGCTGAAGCCCAGGATGGACCCGCTCATGATGGTCCGGCCGATGAAGGTGTCGCTGTTCAGCCCGGCATACATGCCCAGGGGAATCCCTAAAACCACGGCAAAAAACATGGCTGTAAACGCCAGCTCCAGGGTGGCGGGCATGCGTTGGAAAATCACCTTGAGCGCAGGTTCGTTATAAACAAAGGATGATCCCAGATCACCCTTTACGGCATTTTTCAAAAAGATCCAGTACTGCTCGTAAAGGGGCTTGTCCAGACCCAGGGCACGGGTGGCCCGGTCGATCTCAATCTGGTCGGCCTCCGGGCTGATCAGGATGTCCACGGGATTGCCCACGGCATAAACCCCGACAAAAACGATCACGGACATGGTCAGCAGAACAAAGCCGCTCTGCCACAGCCTTCTGAGGATAAATACAATCACGTTGCGGTTCCGGCTAGGGGTTGGCCACCCCGGGCATCACACCCGGGCCGGCAGGGGGATATACAATCGTCTCTGTTGTCTCTAGTCTTTTTTCACGTAATTTGCCAGAGTGTACTCGTCAGTGCGGGTCTTGTAGCTGATGCCCTTCTGGCCGCCCCAGGTGTTGACCTGGAAGTGGACCGGAATAAATCCCAGGCGTTCGCCAAATACATATTCGGAGCAGCGTTTGAGTTTTTCCTCGCGTTCGGCCGCATCCACGGTGCTCATGGCATCCTCGATCATGGCATCAAACTTGGGATCTGAGAACCGGCCCCGGTTTGAGGTACCCATGGAATTTTCCTTATCATAGGTGTGGAGCAGCTTCATCATGGTCGAACCGGGCTCGCCCGTGTCAGATCCCCACCCCAGGAGCATAAAGGAAAACTCCAGTTGGGTGGCCCGGGAAAAGTAAACGTTCTTGGGCATGGTTTCCACCCGGGTTTTGATGCCCGCCCGGGTCAGGAACTGGGCAATGGCCTGGGCGATTTTGGCATCGTTGATATACCGGTTGTTGGGGCCGTGGATGGTCAGGCCGAACCCGTCCGGATAGCCGGCCTCAGCCAGCAGTTTTTTCGCGCCCTTGGGATCGTAGGTCTCGGGCTTCAGGTTTTCAGAAGATCCGAAAAACCCGTCCGGCAGGCTCTGGGCCGCGGGAATGGCAAGGCCCTGCATGACACGGGCTGCAATGGCCTCACGGTTGATGGCCTTGGAAATGGCGTGTCTCACCCGTACATCCTTCAGGGGGTTTTTCCCCATTTTTTTCCCGTTCACATCGGTCACATGGGGGGAATCGTCCCGGCCCGTGTCAATGTGCAGGTAAATCACCCGGTTGGAGATCCCCTGGGACACCGTGACCTTGTTATTTTTTTTCAGACCTTCGATATCTGCCGTAGGCACCTTGTCGATCAGGTCCACATCACCGGCGAGTAATGCGGCCATCCTGGCAGACCCGGAAGAGATCGGCTTGAAAATCACCTTGTCCCAGCCCGCGGTTTCTCCCCAGTATCCCGGGTTTTTCTCCAGAACGATCCGGTCTCCCTTGATCCATTCCACGAACTTGTAGGGACCTGTACCGGTGAGCAACGTGCCGTCGTTATAGTATTTGGACGGGATGGTATAGATGTCCTTGGCCATGCCCGGGTTATCCCTGAGAAATTTTTCAGCCGCCGCCTTTGACACGATGCTGAACGCGCTCAGGTAGGCATCCATCAGGGGAAAGGTGGTTTTGGTCTCAAAAATGATTTTATGGTCGTTCACCACATCCCAGGACTTGATTTGTTTGACAAAAGAGGTAAACGATGACGGGCTGTTGGGCACGTTGGGAATTCTCTCAATGGTATAGATGACATCTGCCGCAGTAAAATCAGACCCGTCATGCCACTTCACCCCTTTTCTCAGGTTGAACTCCCAGGTGGTGGGGCCGATGGGTTTCCAGGATTCCGCAAGTCCCGGATGAAGCCGCTGCTTTTCATCCTGGTGGATCAGGCGGTCGAAAAAATGGTAGGCCAGGGCATTGTTGGGGCCCAGGTTATGAAAATGAGGATCGGTGGAACTGGGTTCGGCAGCCACACCGATTTTCAGGGTTTCCGCGCTCACTGCAAAGGGGCTTAACAAAAGAATAAAGATCATTGCGCACATCATCTTTTGCCTCAGGCGTTTCATGGGTCTCTCCTTATGTTACCGGTTACAGGATGTCATTTCCAAATCAAAATGAGTTCTTTTGGGTTTTATTGGGTTCGATTAACAGGAAAATCCGGCTGTGTCAAGCATGCTCCACACATCCCACCGGATAAAAAAGTTCTTGTGAATTTTATGTAAAATCGGCAATTTCCTGGCAGAATACGCCGGGAAAAAGGCAGAATCCGCATATTTTATGTCTGAAATCCCGCTTTCCATTTCCACCCGGGTTGGCTATAAAACTAAAGAACCCATCAGATGCAAAAGGATGATTTATGAAATGGACTCCAGGGTTGATGAAGTGGGGCATCCGGCTGTACGGCCCCTATCTTGGGGCAGGCGTACGCGCGGACACCATTGCCCCGGACTGGCGGTACATGAAGATTTCCATGGGCCTGACATGGTTCAACCGGAACGTCATGGGCACCCATTTCGGGGGCAGTCTGTACAGCATGGTCGATCCCCATCTCATGCTCATGCTCATGCAGATCCTGGGCAACACCTACCTGGTATGGGACCGGCGTGCGGAAATTGATTTTATCAGGCCCGGGACCGGCAGGGTCTCGGCCGAGTTCAGGATCACGGACAGCGACCTGGACACCATCCGGGAGAACACCGCCGGGGGCGGCAAATACCTTCATACCTTTGACGTAAGCGTCACGGACGAACAGGACAACCTGGTGGCGGCCGTCAAAAAAGTCATTTATGTGAGGAAAAAGAAATGATCTGGAAAAAAGAATTCACCATAGACGACATCAATCAATTCAGGGACAATACCCTTGTGGGCCATATTGATATCCGGTTCCTGGAAAAAGGGGATGATTTTCTCACCGCAGACATGCCTGTTGACGGCCGGACAAAGCAGCCCATGGGTCTGCTCCACGGGGGTGCCTCCGTGGTTCTTGCCGAAACCCTTGGCAGCACGGCCTCTTACCTGGCCCTTGAAGAGGGATTCACCAGCGTGGGCCTTGACATCAACGCCAACCACATCAAAAGTGTGTCAGAGGGGCGGGTCACGGGCAAGGCCCGGGCCGTCCACCTGGGCAGGACAACCCAGGTCTGGGAAATCAACATCAAAAATGAACAGGGCGGCCTGGTCTGCACCTCCCGCCTGACCATGGCGGTTCTTAAAAACCGGTCATGATTTCCTGTTTTACCCAGGACGATTACAGAGGCCGGCTGGATGCCCTTGCCCGAAAAGACAAGCGCATCCGTGAAATTCTCGGCAGGATCGGTTATCCCCCGTTCTGGGAGCGGCCAACAGGATTTGAGGGGCTGGTGCGGATCATCCTTGAGCAGCAGGTTTCCTTAAGTTCCGCCTTCAGTGTTTATCAAAACCTCCGGGGCACCGTTCCTGCCATCATCCCGGAGGCCATTGCCGCCATGGGCAGCGAAGATTTCAAGCCCCTGGGCATCACCCGCCAGAAAACCCGTTACATCCGGCTGCTGGCCTGCGAAATCCTTGAAAACAACCTGGACCTGGACACCCTGGCCGCCCTGCCCGACAACGCCGTCAAAAAAAGGCTCACCGCCATCACCGGTATCGGTCCCTGGACCGCGGACATCTATCTGGTCATGGGCCTGCACCGGCCGGATATTTTCCCGGTCGGCGATCTTGCCCTGAGAAATGCAATGAAAGATGCAGGATTTGCGGCCCAGGACGACGACCACCCTGCCCTTGAAAAAAAAGCCCGGGCGTTTGCCCCCCACCGCTCCCTGTTTTCCTTCCTGCTCTGGCACTGGTATATAGAGCAGCACAACATCAAGGTGCCGGGCCAAGGCCGGGCATAATCCCCTGCCGTTTTCGGGGCACTCCCCCTGTTTTGCCATTCCAAATAATTTTTAATCCCTTGCTTGACAAATCTCATATTCCCGTCCTATATCCAGCATAAGCGTCTTGACAAAATGTTTCCTCCTTTCCTAATTCTGAATTCAATGGAGAGTTTCTTTGAAGTACGCATTTGTCTTTTTTTTCTCTATATTGTTCTCCTTTGTCTCTGGTGTCTCTGGATCTTCCGTTTCCATGGCCAAAGAAACGCCACTGGTGTTTTTTTCGAATGATAGAGTCTTCTTTAGTGCCACGTTGATCATTGCCCTAAAAACATGGCTGGATAAAATACCGGAACGGATGGAACCGTGTCCGATTGAGAACAGGCTGATACAGCAGAAGATATCCCGGGATTACAAAAATCTCATTGGTTTCAGGCCACTTGAAGCGGTGGTACCGGAAAAAGCGACCATATACTCGTAAAAATTAAAAAGGAGGTTGTCCGTGGAAAGATTAATCGCTTGTTTTTTTACTCTTATATTCAGCGTTGGATTTCCCATTGCCCCAGCCCCGGCCGCACAAAAACCATTGTGGTTTTCTTCAGGAGCAGGTGCCATGTCCGGTGCGGTGAATGTGGCGGAAGCCAAAGGATTTTTTCTGGAAAAAGGAATTGACGGGAAAGTCAAAAGATTCAGAAAAGGGCAAATCGCATTTGACAACTATCTCTCAGGGCAGGTTGACCTTGCAACGACAGGCGTTATCAATGTTGTTCTGACAGACTTTGATTTATCAAAACACAAACTGATAGGCACACTGGCATATACAGACAATCAAACCAAAGTGCTTGCAAGAAAAAGCAGCGGGATTACAAAGCCTTCTGATTTGCAAGGGAAAAAAATTGCAACGGTCAGGGCGACCACTGCCCATTTCTACATAGATAAATTTCTTGTGCTCAACAATATCCCGCGTGATGCAATTGATATTGTTTTTATGACAAAAAAGCAGCTGCCCCGTGCCATTGCCAACGGAGAAGTCCATGCGATCTGCCAACACGGCATGCCCATTGAAAACGCCAAAAAAGCGCTCAAAGACGACTGGGTGATGTTTCATGAAGGCTCCATTCACCGCAAACCTGTTTTTATTATCGCGCCTAAATTGTGGCTGGATAAAAAACCGGAACAGGTCAATAACATATTAAAGGCGATCCTGAAAGCAGACCGGTTCATCCAAACCGACACGGATGAGAGCATCAGGATTATTGCAAAAGCCAAGGGATATCCGTTTGAGGCAATGAGCGAGGCTGTGCGGGATGAAATAAACTATGACTTAAGCTTGAAGCAATACCTTTACATGCTGCTGGAAAACGTGGAGCAATGGGCCATTGAGAACAATCTCGTCAAAAGAAAGACACCCCGCAACTATCTGGATTTCATAGATTACGCACCACTCAAAACAGTGGCTCCGGATAAGGTCACCATTATTCATTAAAACGAGGAGGCGAACGATGAAACACGTATTTACCTGTCTTTTATTTGCAATGTTCATTTTTGGCGGTTCCGTGGTCATGGCCGGAGAAAACACATTATGGTTTACCTCGGGTGCAGGTGCAATGTCCGGCACTGTCAACATTGCCGAAGCAAAAGGGTTTTTCCTGGAAAAGGGTATTGACGGAAAAGTAAAGCGGTTCAGCAAAGGCCAGATCGGATTTGAAAACTATCTTTCCGGTCAGTCAGACTTTTCAATCTGCAATGTGATCAGTATTGTAATGACGGATTTCGACATGTCCGCACACCGGATTATCGGCACGCTTTCATACACAGACACCCAGACCAAGGTCCTTGCCAGAAAAAGCAGCGGGATCAAGACCCCGGCTGACCTGAAAGGCAAAAAAATCGCAACGGTCAGGGCCACAACCGCCCACTTTTACATTGACAAGTTTCTCGAGCTGAACAATGTCCCCAGAAATGAAGTGGACATTGTTTTTATGAAAAAAAAGCAATTGCCCGACGCCATTGCATCGGGCGAGGTGGATGCGCTCTGCCAGCACGGCATGCCCATTGAAAACGCCAAAAAAGCCCTGAAAAACGACTGGGTCATGTTCAAGGACGGATCCATTTACGGCAAGGCCGTTTTCATCACCGCACCAAAGGCGTGGCTGAGCAAACACCCGGCACAGGCAAAAGGTATATTAAAAGCCATTCTCAAAGCAGACCGGTTCGTCCGGACAGATACGGATGAAAGCATCAGAATTATTGCAAAAGCCAAGGGATACACGGTCGAGGCAATGCGCGAAGCAGTACGGGATGAGATTGTTTATGACCTGAGCCTGAACCAGGCTCTTTATGATTCATTGAAAGACATGGAACAATGGGCCGTTCAAAACAATCTGGTCAAGCGGAAGACTCCCAGAAACTATTTAAAATTTATCGACTACAGCCCGCTTGATGCGGTTCAACCCGACAAGGTGACCATCATACGGTAAGGCTTATGAGAATCAAGACCCGGATCATTTTATTGTTTGCCAGTGTCGTGGTGGTGATTGCCGCCACACTGAGCGGCATGCTGTATGCGGAATTTAAAATCAACCAGGCCCTTCTTTCCAGCCGCAGTGTCTATGCCATTGTTTCCCAGACCTCCCAGTTGAAGCGGCTGGCCACGGAAATCAGCAATACCGGTATTTCACGGCTGCAGGCCCAATGGGCAAAAAATACAACCGCATTGAAACAGGCCATTGATTCCCACCATGGGGACGAAACCATCACTGCAGAAATGCGGCGTGAAGTGGCCCAACTGGATGAAGTGTTTTCAAGCCTGGCAACAGCATTTGACGGCCGGGGAAAAACCGGCCGGATTGCCGATGACGGCCAGGGGCATCTCTACCGTATCAACCACCTCACCATGCTGCTCCACTCCATTTCCACCCTGGCGGACCGGATCGCCGCCAAAAGCCATACGCGGATCCAATGGGTCCAGAAGCAAAGGGACCGGGTCATTATCGGTTCGCTTACGGTCTGGTGCGGCTTTATCCTCCTCTGGTGTATTGCCCTGTGGACCGGGATCATGTCCCCCATGCGCAGACTGACCGAATCCATAGCTGTTATCGGCAAGGGCGATCTCAAGCACAGGGTCTGGGTCAGGGATACCGGTGATGAAATGAACAATTTGATGATCTCCTTCAACCTGATGCTGGACCGGCTCGCTGACCTCACCGTTTCGAGAAAAAGGGTTCTGGATGCGGCCGAGCATGAGCGGATAAGGATCGGGCGGCACCTTCATGAAGGCGTATGCCAGGACCTTACCGGCGTCTGCATGGAACTGGAATTGATTTCGGGAGAGAGCGATCATAAAAATACCATTCAGCGCATCCGCGACCGGGTGGCCCGGACCCAGAAGGATATCAGGCAGGTGGCCAAGGATCTGCACCCGGTGATGCTGGATGAGTTCGGGCTCATCATGACCCTTGAGTGGCTTTGCGACAAACACGGCAACTCTTTTGACATCCTTTTCCAGCCCCACATTGACGAGGCCGACATTCCCAGATCCCTGTACACGGCCATCTTCAGGATCACCCAGGAAGCGGTCAGCAATGCGGAAAAGCATGGATGGGCAGATACGGTGCATGTGCAGTTAAACAAGGGCAACAGCACCATTGACCTGTCTATTGAAGACAATGGACAGGGATTTGATTCCAGCCGCGAATACGAGGGAAGCGGACTGATCAGCATGCGCGAGCGGGCAGCGGCCGAGCAGGGTGTCCTTACCGTAAACACTTCCCCCGGCCAGGGCTGCACCATTATTGTTTCATTTCCCTTGGAACCCTGTATCAAGCCCACGGCGCTCAAAGCGGATTTTGTCAGGATGTAACCCCCCTCCTCCCCCCTAACTTCCTCTTCAAGCCCATACTGTGCTATAGTATCAAAGATGGGGTTACAAACGTCTCCGGGCCGGCCTCAAAAAAATCACATGAAAATAGGACGTAACCCTTTAACATTCAAACAAATGTTATTGCGGAGGAAAAAATCATGGGCCAGCGTTATACGTTCCCCCCCGTTTTTATTGTTGTGTTTTTAGGGATACTCTATTTTACCTGTATCGCCCATGCCGTTGACATCCAACTCTATGCAAAAGATGCATCAGGATACGGATCAAAGGGATTTCCAAGCAGCTTTGTGATCCCCTTTGCCCCGGGAGAACGACAGACCACAGACAGCCTGGCCCTTTTTGACGCTGCAGGCAAACCGGTTGCGGCACAGTTTTCAATCCTGAGCCACCATTGGCATCCGTATAACTCGGTGCGCTGGATAAAAGTGGCGTATCAGCCGCATATCGACCCGTATACCGGTTCCGGCACCGGTATCAGCGAATACAGTATCCGCAGCGCCCCCAATACACCGGCACCGGAACATCCTGTCGTGGTCACGGAAAATGCATCCGGCTATACCATCGGCAACGGCCTGATCAGTCTTGGCATCTCAACATCGCCGTTTTCGATCCTCACCCCCGCCGGCAATCTCATACCGGAACTCATCGACAGAAAGGACAGGAATCAGGCATCGTTTGACCGGGACGACATCCGGTTTGACATTGAAACCCAGGGTCCCCTGGTCACAACGTTCAAGGCAAGTGCCCCCACAATTTACCGGGGCCCCTACCTGGACGACAAGGGTGCCGAACTCATTGATGAACCGCATGACATCCTTCATGGATGGGCATTGCGGATCTCTGTCTTTGCCAACCACCCATATGTAAGACTTGATTTCCAGCTCCAGAATTCCGCAAAAAATACCGTGTATTCAGGGCCGCTCTACTTCAACAGCATGACCCTGAAATTAGACGGCAACACGCCGGAAGCAGACCGGTCGGTCCGGTCGGTTCTCTATGACGCCGATACAATCACGGATTACGATACAGATGCAAAACTGGTTGCCGGCAATGTATCCGCCGCCATCCAGTATTTCCACGAAACCTGGCCCAACGGACTCAAAACAGATGCAGACGGTAATTTTACGGTTGAGTTGTGGCCGGACTGGAGCGCCCAGTATCTCAACACCTTTCAGGGACATACCGGTTCCGGCCTGGTCATCCCCGCCATCCAGGCAAAGTTTACCGATACCGGGCTTTATTGGCTCGAAGACATGCAGCATACTGTAAAATCCGTGCTCCTGCATTTCGGAAGCCCCACAGACCAGGATATGGCAGCCCTGGCCGCACAACTGGACTGGCAGCCCGTCACCGTCATCCCCCGCACCTACTACGACCAGACCCGGGCCACCCTTGATATGGGCGGGATTGTGCCTGAATTCAAATTGCCTGTTCAGGACCATACCCGCAAGGGCTACAATATATCCGGAGATGATAAAAACGATCCGCAAAACCGGCTTTACAGCTTTGGATGGGACAATTTCGGCCTGGATGTGGAGCGCAAATTCCCACCGGCCATGGCCGGTGGTTTCCCCTATTATCCGGCACGCTTTGTCGCAACCGGTGAACCCCTGGAATTTTATAAGCTGTGGCAGTTTGCCAGGGCGGAATTAAATATCCGGCCGCAATGGATGGCCGGGTACAACCATGCCGAAGATTCCCCCACACTGGCCCTCAACCAGGGACCCTATGCCGGTTTTCAATGGCGCAAGCTGGATCCCCTTGCCCAGTATGCGTTTGCATATCTGCCCGACACCTGGCAGGATGTCAAACCCCGGGATGACCAGCATGGCTGGTTTTCCCATGTTGCCCTGGCCTATGCCCTGACCGGCGATCCCTGGATAAGAGACTGGTATGAATTTATCGGCGAATTCCGCAAAAGCAAACTGGCCCGGACCGATGTATACCCGGACCAGACCCACAGGGGCATCGGCCATGCCCTGACCCATGCACTGGATGCATATAAGGCAACCGGAGATGCCGAACTGGCCGTATTATTTGATGAATATAAAACCGCTTATCTTCTGCCGGCCCGCCATCCTGAAAACGGCATCGTGTATTTCCCCTATTCCGCAGAATCCGCAGCAGCGTTCCAGCTTGGATACCTGGGCAGGGCATTTATCAACATTTTTCACGAACTTCCGTCCCAGCAGACAGATATGCTCAACCTGGTAAAAGACATGGTGGAGTGGAACATCAGCCAATGCAATTTCTGCTATTACCTGTCACTGGATGACTCGCTCACCATACGGAACTCCCACGGCTGGACCGGTATGGCATTCGCCGACATCCAGGCGTGGTACGCCCTGCAGAAAACACCGCCGGACACCCCGCCGATCAATCATGTCCACCAGTTTGACGTCGACGGCATCAGCGGCAACACACCGGTTGAATCCCATGTCTGCGACGGCTGGTCAGGCACTGAAGACGGCAGCACCTGGCCCGGGGGATATTTGGGCCGCCACACTCAGAAGGCATATGCCCATTCCACCTATGTACCGGCCTCATCACTGAGAAGATCCCGCATTCTCAACCTGCCCCGGGGCCTGAAGCCCGAAGTGGAGCCCTGATCCATAAAAGGATTCGTCCGGCAAGTTTATCTGAAAAAGACAACCGCCCCGATCACGAGATACACGCAGATGAAAACATAGTACAAAACCGGCTGGTCATGCCGTGTGTAATAATTGGGCTGAAGCCCCCTGGACCCGGCCATCACCCTGCCGGTGAACAATCCCCAGACGCCCATGCCAATGATGATCAACCCAAGTATTTTCAATAGTGGTGGTGACATTTATATCGTCCATTCTGTTGCGGACATATTGCCCGATCCATATATAAAACAAATCAATCGCCCAATTTCACAACTATAAGGCATTCCCTATCCGGTTCCACCTTACGTCCGACCCACTTTGATCCCGGGTTTTATCCTGGGACCAATATATTATAAAGGCTTTTCCCGCTACAGCATCTCTTTGAACAAAGCCCCAGAACCTGCTGTCGTGGCTGTTGTCCCGATGATCTCCCATAACAAAGAATGCGTCTTCCGGAATCTTAACCAGGGCCATATTATCCCGCGTTGAAATATCTGCCGACAAAACGCGTTCATCCTTATGAATAACATAGGGTTCATTGATCTGCTTACCGTTTATCAATACATTCTTATTTTTGATTTCAACCGTCTCGCCACCAACCCCGACGATTCTTTTGAGATATGTTTTAGACGGATCTTCCGGGTATGCAAACACGACAATATCTCCACTCCCCGGCGCCCCAGATCCATACAGAAATTTATGCACGAGGATATGGTCGCCGATCCGGATCGTTTCTGCCATTGATTCGGCCGGGACCCTGAAAGCCTGAATCATATAACTCTTGATGAACAGGGCCAGACAAAGTGCCAGCCCAATCGTGGAAATGTACAACGCAATTGTTTTGAACAAGGTGGTGGCAAATCCTTTTTTCATCACCCATACGACAGTTGCAATCCCGGCGATCGAAATAAAAAAATGAATGAAAATATGTCCGGCTCCCGAGCGTTCCAGCACCAGATCCAGAAAATTAAAGATCAGGCTTACAATTGTGGTTACAATAATAATTTTCAGAGCCCTGGAAAACGTCAGGTTGGGAATCTTATATAATTTTCCACACAAAACCCAGAACAGCGACGTAAAAGGCACCAGAATCAAAACGAATGCCAACAGCGAGAAGATTAAAAGCATTTTGCCCATGACGGCTCCTTATAGATTCATAATGCGCGAATACCGGTCGGTCTTACGATATATCCGGTTAACCGTACATCCGGAAATAATCATTGCAGGCATTAAAAAGCAAGAACAAATCCATTGGCAGCCATACAGGCTGACGGATTCAGCGGATTGTCCATAGAAGGTTCCCCGGCATTTTGCAATTTCCCGTTCAACAGTGTATACCTGCTTTTGAGAATAAAATATTGCCAAGGACATCCATGAGCCCTCATAAAATCAGAATGATGATGCGGTCGGAACGGGAGGCGGCCAAACGGCGGTTCAGGCAGCAGCGGAATAAAAACCGGCTTGCCCGGCCCGGTATCCACAAATGCATTATTGTATTGGACCATCTCAAACCAACCTTTAATGTCGGAAAAATTTTCAGGAGTGCCGAGACCTTTGGCTGCCATGAAATCCATTTGGTCGATATTGAGTTTTTCGATCCTGCCCCTTCCATGGGTGCGTTCAAATGGGTGCCCGCCCATTTCCACCAGCGGTTCATGACCTGCTATGCCCAGCTCCTGGAACGGGGATACACCCCGTTTATCCTGGAGCCCGGCAGTGGAGAGGCGATCATGGAGGCTTCCCTTCCTGAAAAAAGTGCGTTTGTCTTTGGCCATGAAGAACACGGCATCAGTTTTGAGCCGGATCTTTTTCCCGAGGTGAAGCGGCTGACCATCCCCCAGTTCGGCAGGTCCCAGAGCCTGAACGTCAGCGTGGCAGCCTCCATTATCCTGTATGAATACACCCGCCAGCACGGCCGGACCCATGACAGGCAGACAGTGCCGGGAACCCCTTCCGGGGACCGGGTATCCTGACACCAACCCCATAAGCCAGACAAGGACCCCCATGAAAACAGAACAAGTCGCCACCCATATTGTTGAATGGTTGACCACCTATCTTGACCAATCCGGCCTAAAGGGATTTACCGTCGGGGTTTCCGGCGGTATTGACTCGGCCGTAACCTCAACCCTTTGCGCCCTTACCGGCAGGCCGGTCCTGGCTCTGAACATGCCCATTTTCCAGGCCCGGGACCAGGTATCCAGGTCGTCCGCCCATATTGCCCGGCTTGAAAAAAAATATGACAATGTCACCGGCGTCAATGCGGAACTGACCCCGGTGTTCAAGCAGATCCAGGCAGGGTTTCCAAAGGATATCCAAGATGATTTGACCATGGCCAATACCCGGTCCAGGCTCCGTATGCTGACCCTGTATGCATTTGCCTCCCACCACAGGATGCTGGTGGCAGGCACAGGCAATAAAG
Organism: Desulfobacter sp.; assembly: GCA_036881925.1. Classification (GTDB taxonomy): domain Bacteria; phylum Desulfobacterota; class Desulfobacteria; order Desulfobacterales; family Desulfobacteraceae; genus Desulfobacter. The sequence continues at coordinate 107,607 of JBAJNJ010000016.1, read as the reverse complement.
TAGAGGACTTCGGGGTGGGATTCTATACCAAATACGGAGACGGCGGGGTGGATCTTTCTCCCATTGCCGGACTGATGAAAACCGAAGTATACGCCCTTGGCAAACACCTTGGCGTGGGCAGTGACATTCTCAGTGCTCCGCCCACGGACGGACTGTGGGAAGATAACCGGACCGATGAAAGCCAGATCGGTGCCACGTATGAAGAACTGGAATGGGCAATGGCCCACGAAGAAAGCGGATGCTCCGGTGAGGCAGACCTGGATGACCGCAAAAAAGACGTTTTGAAAATCTACCGGAAATTCAACCGGGCAAACCAGCACAAAATGGTCTCCATACCGGTCTGCGACATTCCCCTGGAATTAAAATCCTGAGTTGTCCGGCCATACCCTAAAAGCCATGCCGGACACATGCCGATGCCACAGCAGGAGCGGTCAGTTCACCGGAGTTGGGATGTCCGCTATCACGACCTGGTTCCTGCCCCTGTTCTTGGCAATGTAAAGCGCCCGGTCCGCCTCCTGGGTAACGGTCTCCAGGTTGATATCCTTCCGCCCCGATGTACCGGACACACCAATGCTCACGGTAAAGTGTATGGCTCTGTCGTCAAAGGCCACTGACAGATTTTCCACCAGGCGGCAGATCCGTTCTGCCGTCTCAACGGCCTTTTGTCCCGGGGTATCCGGCATGATGATCATGAACTCCTCGCCCCCGAAACGCCCAAAGATGTCCATGGCCCGGATGTTCTGCTTCACGCTCACGGCAAAGGCCTTGAGTACCCGGTCCCCGGAATGGTGTCCCCAGGTATCGTTGATTGCCTTAAAATGATCCAGATCCATAATCAGCAAGGCCAGGGGCAGTCCGCTCCTGGAAAACCGCTGGATCTCGATCTTGCCCAGCTTGGTCAGATGACGGCGGTTGTATATGCCGGTCAGTTCATCCATGGTGGCAAGGCGCTCCAGCTTGTCCATGAATCTTTTCTGGGCGGTCACGTCGGTAAAGGTCAGGATACTGCCGGTTTCCCTGCCGCCGGATTCGTAAAGCGGTTTGTAAGACACCCGGAAAAACACCTGCCCGGTCCGGCCTTCCATACGAATTTCAATCTCTTCCGAAGGTTTTGACCGTCCCCGGTCAACCAGCCCCGGGACTTCCGGGTATCCGTCAAATAAATCGGTTATGGAGACGCCGATATTCTTCTGCGTCATTTTCGGGAACAACTGGACGCTCCTGCGGTTGAAATCCACCAGCCTGGCGTCCTGGTCCACCACAACCACCCCGTCCCGCATTTCCTCAAATACTTTTTCCCGGGCAACCGGCACCAGGCTGAACAGGGAAAACCGCAGAATCCCGATGGTATAAACCGGCACAGTAAATGTGAGGAGCAACGGATTGATATCCAGGTAATCCGGCCCAAGACCGGAAAGATACGCCACATACCCCAGCCACTGGACTGCCGACCCCACGATAAGAACCATGGTCTGGCGTTTGTAGGGAATGGCGCTTTGCAGGTAAAACCGGATCAGCAAAGCAAAGGAAAGTACCCAGGCAAGGTTGCTGTAAAAGGCATGCAGCAGGTAAAAAGGACCCGGTTCTATTTTCAGCAATGCCCCGGCATCAGACGCAATCATGGATGCGGACCGGTAAAAAAGGGCATGGTAAGGATTGGTCAGGCGCGCAGCCAGAACAACCAGAGGAACGGCAAAGATAAACGCCAGATGCCGCTTGGAGAAAAATGCCTGGCGCCCGGTATAGCAAAGGGCAATGCCCAGGATCAGCCCGGGAAGAAAAGAAATCCCCACATACTGGCATTTGGACCAGAACAGCATTTCGCCAAGGCTTTGACTCAGCAGTTCCATGGCATAGCCAAAAGCATATATGGCCACCCCGCAGGCAAACAGGGCAAACACATGGGTCAGGGAAGACCGGCGTTTTGTCAGGGTATACCAGGCCAGCAACAGACTGAGCGTGCCTGAACAGAAAAGAAGGGCCGGCAGTAGTCTGACTTCAATCACGGTATTTTCCAACACTCTCTTTCATCAGGGGTCAGGGGTAATGTGCCCTGTTTTCAATGGTTACCGAAGCATAGCACATTATTCCCGGCGATAAAAAAAGATTTTGGAAAAATCATGGGACGGCCCGGTATCCGGGCTTGAAAGTCTTTACGGCAGAAAAAAAGGGCGGCTGCGTCCAAAATGGGCTGAAAACAAATTGCCGCAGCCGCCCCCGGCGTTTTAAAGCTGTTTGATCAGTTCGGGCAGGATCTCGAACAAGTCGCCCAGGACATAATAATCGCTGTTGGCGATCATGGCCGCGTTTTCATCCGTGTTCACGGCAATGATCATTTTAGCGGTTTTCATGCCTGCGAAATGCTGGATGGAGCCGGAAATGCCGCAGGCCATATACACCGACGGGCTGACCTTTTCCCCGGTCTGACCCACCTGAAGGGCATAGGGGACCCAGCCTTCGTCCACGGCCACACGGGAAGCGCCCACGGCAGCACCCATCTTTTCCGCGCATTCAAAAAGCAGGGAGAAATTTTCACCGTTTTTCATGCCCCGGCCGCCGGCAATGATGATGTCGGCTTCGGCCAGGCTTGCAGCGGCCGTATCATTCTGTCCCGCATCCCGGGAAACCAGGGCCAGGGGCGAGGAAAGATCCGCACCCGTGTTCATGGAAAGGGATTGGGCCTCAACAGGAGCGTTTTCAGCGGCAACCGCATTGGGGCGGATGCCGAACACCGCGATATCCCCGGTGAGCTGGATTGTTGCCATGACCTTGCCCGAGTATTGGGAAGTTTTCCCGGTGTTGCTTTCCAGGTCCACATCCACGCAGTCCATGACCAGGGGGGCATCCAGCAGCGCCGCCACCCGGGGGAGAAGATCCCTGCCTTCGGCTGTGGACAAGCCGAACACACCGTCCAGGCCCAGCTCTTTTACCGCGGCAACCGCGGCCCTGGACCGGATGTCCGGGTTGTGGCAAAGGGCCGGATCAGGGGGAAGTCCCAGGTCCACAATGGTGGTGATGCCGTATTGGGCAAGGGCGGCTGCGCAGTTGTCGCCGATATCGTCCATTACCAGGGCATAAAGGGTAGCATTACCCTTTGCGGCAAGGGTGATCATTCCGAAGTTGGCTGTTTTGATCCCGCCGTTTTCCATCTCAATCAACACGCCGATCTTTTTCATGATACCACCTTTGCTTCGTTCTTAAGAATGTCAATGATCCGGGCGGCCTGTTCGGCCGGGGTCCCGGTAATCGCCTCGGGGGTCCGCTCCCGTACCAGGGGCTCAAGCCCCGTGATCCTGGCCGAACCCGGCGGGGTATCTATGCCAAGATCTTCCAGGGCAATGACATCCACCGGTTTTTTCCGTGCTTTGACCACATCCGGGAAGGTAGGGTATGCAGGGGTGTTCAGACCCCGGCCCGCACCGATGACGCAGGGCAGAGGGGTATCAAATGTCCGGGTCATCCCGCCGGACAGTTCGCAAACCACCCTGGCCGTGCCCTCCCCCATCTCCAGATTCACGGCATTGGTCAGGACGGGCAGATCCATGAGCGCCCCGATCCGGAACAGGGTCTGCATGCCTTCGGCATCAATGGATTCCTTGCCTGTGAGGATCATGTCGGCACGGCCATCCTTTTGGATGGCTGCTGCCAGGGCCCGGGCCGTGACCATGCTGTCGCAGGATTCCCGGGTTTCCACCAGGATTCCCCGGTCCGCGCCCATGGCCATGGCCGACCGCAGGGTCTTTTCCGCATCTTTTTTCCCCAGGGTCACGGCAATGATTTCACTGCCGTCAAAGGCCTTTTTCAGGGCTGCCGCCTCTGCCACGGCATGTTCGTCATAGGGGTTGAGCAGAAAGGCCACATTTTCATCAATCCGGTCCCGGTCCAGGATATGGATATTGGCGGCGGAATCCGGCACATGTTTGACACAGACATAAATTTGCATGTTGTTAATCCATTGCATTGTTAAGTGTTCAAAGGTTCTCAGATACAGACTGGCAATCTACACCAGTTCCCGGGATTTTTCCATAGGCCGGCCCCGGAATACAAAAGGGGCAGGGCCCGGCATTCTCCCGGGCCGCTGCCCCGGTGCATCACGGGAACAAAAGCGGATTCGGGACAGCCTGTTAACGGCTGCCCCGGCTGATTTAATTATCCGTTCACGGAAAAACTGGAGTTGTAGTTGATTTCCCGTTTTCTGGAGAAAAAACCCACATCCATGACCCGCCCGGTATACTTATAGGTATACTGGAAGGGCTCCTTGTCATGGTCCAGGCCCTTTTCACAGGCGTCAATGAGTTCGGCCATCATGCGGCCCACCACAGGGGCGTTCTTGTACTGGTTGCCCGAGGTGCCGATGGCCATGTAATAGCCGGGCAGATCGGATTTGTCATAGATGGGAATCCAGTCGTCCGAGCAGTCGTACAGGTCCACGACACCCTTGGGCTGGTTGGGCACCTGGAGAGAAGGAATCCGTTTGCCCAGACGGTAGCACTGGGCTTTCCACTGCTCCTCGGTCAGGACGTTGTCTTTGCCGTGGCCGCCGCGGCCGGCGTAGAAATCATCCGGATCCACCCATTCCTGGGGATCGCAGTCCGGGTCTTCGGAACCGATGAGGAAAAGGTTGCCGGTTTCCGGCCGGACATAGCAGCCGATGTCGCCGTCAGACATATGGTACCCGTCGTTGAGGTAGTCATAGTCATCCGGAGAGGGGCAGTACATGACTTCGTGGCGCAGGGACTTGGTCTTGATGTTGCAGCCTTCCCATACGCCTTCGGCCATCTGGTTGATCTTAAAGGAATGGGGGCCGCCCACGTTGACCACGATGGGGGCGTCATACTCGGTGCCGTCCTTCAGGGTGATACCCGTGACCTTGCCGCCTTCGCTTCTCACATCAGCGACCTCGGCGTTGAACTTAAAGGTGGCGCCTTTGGCTTCGGCCGCCCGCATGATGTTGTGAGCGGACAGGGCCGGATCATTCACATACCCACCCTCGGGGCAGAAGATGCCGCCGTCAAGCATTTCAGTGGGTTCGTCAAAAAACTTGGGATCTTCGGGGCGGCGTACCGGCCAGTGTTCATGGAGATCAGCCACGGGAACCATTTCCTTGATCTTATCATTGTCCCATTCTTCGTATTCAACACCGACAGCATCATAATGCTTCTGGACATTCTGCCACTTGTGGCCCTGGGATTTGATGAGAAGCGATCCTGTGTTCATGTATTTGGCAAGGCCTTTTTCATCCTCTACATTATCCAGGTAGTTTTCCCAGTCCAGCCAGTATTTGAAACCTTCATAGGCCATGGCCACGCCGTCCTCGGTGGAATAATGGGCCCGGACAATGGCGCAGGAGCCAGCGGTGGAGCCTTCGCCGGCATCCGGAAGCTTGTCCACGGTCAGGGTTTTATACCCCATTTTGGACATCTCATAGGCAATGGGAGCGCCAATGACACCGGCGCCGATGATAATTGCATCAAATTTCTCGCTCATGGTTACATCTCCTTGTTGTTATTAAATGAAAAACCATTTTCCAATGACAGGGGGCGCGGCCAGCCGGCACGGCATTTCTCCCGCGCCCGGTGCCATTACAGGTTTTTCACCTCTCTTTTACGTTTTTTGCACGTGTATGTTGAACTCCTAAATACTTTCAATCCATGTGGTGAACCTGGCCTCGCCTGCGGGCTTGAGCCCGAACTCGGCACCGGCGTGGCAGATGGCATGGATCATGTCCCTGCCATACCCCCGGGAACAGGTCAGGACCAGGCCGGACTTTTCCCCGTCCCGGCACAGGGTCACGATCTGGCAGGGCACATGGGAAAACGGCCCCTGGAACAAAAAGGGCGTTTCCCTGGCCGGATCCGTGAAATCCAGGTTGGAGAGTTTTTCACAGATCTGGAATGCAGCCTTGCCGATTATGGCCACAAACAGGGTGTTTTCCGTGACATCGGTGTATGCGGCATCCCCGGGCATTTCAGGGGCGTCCCCTGCCAGGTGGTAGATGGAAGCCTGGGTGCCGTTCATGCGGTTGACCAGGACCCCGTTTGCCAGCACAGACCGGCACGGAACATCCGGGACATCAATGCCGAACGGTGTTTTGGCGGACAGGTTCGCGTCCTGAAGATCCAGGCGCATGCAATGGCTTAGGTCCACGATCCAGGGGCCTTCGCCTTCGCCGCTGTATTCCATGACCACATCCCAATTGTCCCGGTTTTCCGTTTTAACCGGGTTTGCCTTGAACTGAACCGGTGAGTATCGTTTTATATCTTTCATGGTATTTCCCTTACATTTTCATCCGTTTGCCTTCAGGATCATAGAACGGCATGGGAACGACCGTACCGTAAATCAGTTCCCCTTCACACTCATCTTCAAATATACCCAGGCGGGTGCCTTCCGCTGACATGTGTTTTTCCACCAGGGCCATGCCCACAGCCTCGTTCAGGGAAAAGGAATCCCTGGCCGTGGCAATGTATCCCCTTACCTTTTCGTCAACAATAAGCGCCCCGTCTTTGGGAGCCCGGCCGTTATTTTCCATCTTGAATCCCACCAGGGTCAGGCGGGAATCATCCCCTTGGGCCTGGCGCAGGGCAACCGCCCCCACCTTTTTCCACTCGGAAAGCTTCCGGGCCCAGAGAAAACCAAGACCGATATCCAGCAGGTTGGTCCGCTGCTCGGATTCCTGGCCCAGGATGATATGGCATTTTTCCATGCGGAGCACGTTCTGGGCTTCCACGCCGAAATTCTGGATGCCGAACTCCTTGCCCGCGTCCTTGAGCATCAGCCACACCGACTGCATATAGGATGAGGGCACATGCAGCTCATAGGAAAGCTCGCCCACAAATCCCAGGCGCATGGCCTTGACCGGGATGGTCTCTGCAATGGAGAATTCCTTGTATTCGGAAAATCCGAAACCTGTGTTGGACATGTCGATATCCACGACCTTTTCAAGGACCTTGCGGGCATTGGGCCCGGACAGGTTGATCACGCCCATGGCATCCGTGAGGTTGACCAGAGCGAAATCCCAGTTGTCGTAACGGGTATGGTACCGGATCCATTCAACGGTCTGGCCGGCACGGCCCGTGGATGTGGTAAAGTAGTAATCATTTTCCGCCAGCTTGACCACGACACCATCGTCGATCACACAACCGTCGTCATTGCACATGGCCGTGTATTTGACCCGGCCTTCCCTGCACTTGCTCATGTCGGATACATAGACCCGCTGGAGCGCCTTAAGCGCGTCCGGCCCGTGGATGCGGAACTTGCCCAGGGTGGACCCGTCCAGCATGCCCACATTGCTGCGGACGTTTTCAATTTCCGCTTTACTGGAAAAATCCCTGGAAAAATACCGGGCCCGCTGCCACACCCCGATGTTCCGGAACACACCGCCGTCCCGGCGCTGCATATCGTCCATGGGCGTGATCTTAAACATGTTGTGGTTGGTGCCGGCATAGGTGGAGATCATGGTGGGCACCAGGGGCGGCCGCACTGTTGTCGGCCGGATCTTGATATCCGGAAGCGCCTGGTACTTGGCCGTGAACAATGGCAGGTTATGCCCGGGAATACCGCCCTGGCCCGGGCCAAGGCCTGCGCCCGAGAACCGCTTGATCAGTTCGGGAACGTCAAATCCCTTGTCAATGGACTGCTTCACGTTTTTAACCGTGGTGTCTTCGTCAAAGCAGATAAAGGTCTTTCTGCCCTTGACCGGGGCGGTCACCAGTTTGGCGCCCCTGGCCGGACCGGGCAGGTCTTCCATGGCTTTTTTGGCCTCCCCGATCTCGGAGATGGAGCCGTTTTCACAATCAAACGCCGCCTGGAGACCGGCAAGCCGTCCCGACGCTTCAATGGCAACACCGTCTTCATACCCCAGCATCCGGCCGGCCGCATGCATCTTTTTGGGCAGGTCTGCGGGCAGGAAAAAGTTGGTATGGGCGTCATGCTTGAGTTTGGCCTGGTTCACCACCAGGGGCCCTGTGAGCGGGGTAAATCCCGCAGAGGCCACCAGCACGTCACAGTCAAAGTCTTTTTCAACCGTGCCGTCAACACTTTTCAGGGTCACCTTTTTGACCTGTTTCCTGCCGTGGGCCTGGGTGGCCACCCAGCCCTTGAGCAGGGTGATCTTCCGGTCCGCCACCGCCTTGAGCAGTGCCGGGTCCTGGCCGTCCTCCCGGATATCCGCCAGGATCGGGATGGAAAGGCCCAGGTCAAACAGGGCTACGGCTGCTTCCAGGCCAAGGTCGTGGCCGATGGAGAACACCGCCTTTTTGCCGGGCAGCATCCCATAGGTATTGGCCATACGAAGCGCCGTACCCGCCTGCATCACACCCGGGCGCTCGTTGTTGTCAAACAGCAGGGGCCGCTCAATGCACCCGGTGGCCGCTACAACCGCATTGGCCCGGATTTCCACATAGCGCTCGTCAAATGCATCCCCGTCCCGGCCGATCTGGAACCCGGTCACAAGGTTGTTGTTGTACACGCCCACATTGGCCGTGTGCGTCATGACCCGGATGTTGTCCAACGCCTCAACGTCCCGGGCCAGTTGTTCGGCCCGTTCATTGTACGTCTGGCGGTCCGTGTATTCGGCAGACCGGTAATCAAAGTTGCCCCCCAGCCAGGGACGGGCTTCCATGAGGATGACCCGCAGCCCTTTTTCAGCCGCCGCAAGCGCGGCCGTCATGCCTGCAGGACCACCGCCGATCACACAGACATCGCAGTTGGGATAAATTTCGTCATATTTGCCGGGCATGACAAAATCCGGAGCCAGCTTGCCGATACCCGCAGCCTTGCGGATCTGTTTCATGGCCACGGGCCAGATCTTGGCGGGCTTGTGCATGACATCATAGTAGAACCCGGCCGGCATGGCCCAGTCCATCTTGTCCATGAATCCCATGAGATCGTTTTCCGCAGACCCTTTTACATTCTGCTCCCTGATCTCCATATTGGGTTTGAGCAGGGTGGTTTCGGTCCGGACATTGGGAATGCCGTCCACATCCATCATGGTGTTGGAGCATTCCCCGTCCATGGAGTAGAATCCCCGGGGACGGTGGTATTTCAGGCTCCTGGCGTAAATGCGCACGCCGTTGGCGTACAGGGCCGTGGCAATGGTGTCGCCTTTGGCGCCGTAATATTTTTTTCCCTTATAAGTAAAGGGGATCTTCTCCCCGGTGTCGATTTTCAATGTGGGCAGATGGTTGAATCTGTTTGTCATTTTTTATCCCTCCTGCTCCTGTTCCAGGTTTGTTGTCGTGTCCCGGAAGGTTTTAAACCAGGAGCCGCATCCGTCGCGGTGGAACCACCATTCTTCCTGAACCCCTGCCCTGCATTCGTTCATGTGCACGTATTCCGCCCAGGTCTCGGGCGTCATGCCCGCTTCTTCGGGCCTGGGGCCTTTTTCCTCTCCGCCATATCTGAATTCATACCCGTTGCGCTTTCCGCAGATCGGACATGTAAGTGTTAACGCCATTATAATTCTCCTTTATGTGTCCGATTAGTTGTCCGGGGTGTAGCTGACCAGCGCAGCGGTCTCACCCATGAGTTTATGTTCCTGGTAGCGCTTCAGGTTAAAGGGCTTGAGAATGTCCGGGCAGGTGTTGGTGGCCATGAATTCGGCCATGTATTTGCCCACGGACGAACAGGATTTAAATCCGAAATATCCCCAGCCGCAATCCATGAAAAAGCCTTCCACCTGGTCGTTGCCGTCCATGATGGGCGCCATGTCCGGCGTCATGTCGGCAAGCCCGCCCCAGATCCGCATGAAGCGCAGGCCGCGCAGGGCCGGAAGGAATTCGGACAGGGCTTCTGCCTGGTGCTTGATGTAATGGGCTGTATTCAGGGTGGTGTAGTTGGGCCACTGGTCCATGTGGGCACCCGTGGCGATTTCCCCTTTCAGGGTCTGGTTGGCATAGCAATGGTATGCACCCGAAGAGACCACATGGTCCAGAATGGGTTTCAGGGGCTGGGTCACCATGGCCTGGATGGTGAGCACGGAAATGGGCAGTTTGATGCCCAGGAACCCGTGGATCAGGGCGGCGGAATACCCGCCCGCAGAGATCATGACCTGCTTGCAGTTAATGGTGCCCTTGTCCGTGATAACGGCCGTGACCTTGCCGTTCCGGGTGGTGATGCCCGTGGCTTCGGTCTGCTGGTGGATGTGGACGCCCAGTTTGGCAGCGCCTTTGGCAAGGCCCCAGACAACGGCATCGTGGCGGACCACCCCGCCGGGCGGATGGAACATGGCCCCGTGGATGGGAAACGTAATGTCTTCGGAAATGTTCAGTGCAGGCACCAGTTCCTTGGCTTCCTTGGCATCGATCAGATGGGATTCCACTCCGTGGAACTGGGCCGTGGAAATGGTCATCCTGGCGGCTTTCATGGCTGCCTCGGAGTGCATGAGGTTCAGGTTGCCGCAATTGTTGAACATGAGGTTGTAGTCCAGTTCCTTGGTCAGGACCGGCCAGAGGTCCAACGCTTCCTTATACAGGGGCACGTTGTACTGGGTTCTCTGGTTCGCCCGGACAATGGCGGTGTTCCGGCCGGCACCCCCATACCCGATATAGTTCTTCTCGATAATCGCCACATCGGTGATACCATGCTCCTTGGCAAGGTAATAGGCAGTTGCCAGGCTGTGAAGTCCGCCGCCGATCAGGACGACATCATAACTTGACTTCAGTTTTTTCTTTTCTCCCCACATGGGTTTCTTTTTCAAAAACATTGGCCTTCTCTTTATTAAGGGTTGAATTGTTATGCCTCCGAGAATATCCAATAGATGATGAATGAAATTCTGTCAAGAATTAAATTTCAAAATGAAAGAATTTCTTTCATTCTTTCTTGACAAACCATGCAAAAACGAGTATTGTTCAATAATTTTAATGTTTTGTGAATAAAACTGCGTTGCTGAAATGCAACTTACAAATAGAGGGCACTTCTAATAATCAGGATTTTGGTTTGAGTTCAAGGCGCGGCAAAATTTTAACCGGAGGAATACATTGCGTATTTCGAGGATTAAAATTTTGCGGCAACGCAGAAATCGGACCCAAAGACCATTATTAGAGGTGGCCTATAATATGAGGTTCTTTTTATGAATGATGCTGCATCCCACCCTGTGATCAATCAAATTTCAGCCCGGCTCGACACCCTGACCCCAAAGGCCCAGACCCTGGGCACCTATATTATCCAGAACCCGTCCACCGTGGTATTCATGACCACCAAGGAGCTGGCCGAAGCCTGCGGCACCAGCGAGGCCACGGTTGTCCGGTTTGTCTCGGCCGTGGGCTACAACCGGTACTCCGATTTCCAGGACGCATTAAAGGATTTTGTCAACACCGGCCTGTCCCTGCCCGACCGCGTGGACATCAAAGGCATTGAGGAACCCGGCCTGAACCGCCTCCACCGGGGTATCCTGGAAGAACTCAACAACTTGAAATACCTGTACGAAAACATCAATGTGGACACCATGAACCAGTTTGTGGACCGCCTTGAAAGCGCTTCATCCGTTTATTTCACCGGGTCCAGGCTCTCTTATACCTTTGCCTATTATTTTGGCTGGTCCCTGACCAAAGTGCGCCGGGGCATCCACATTATCAAGGGCTCGGACTCCACAGCCATGGACATGCTCACCAATGCCCCGGAAAAAAGCCTGGTGGTCCTGGCCGCCACCACCCGCTATCCCAACGAACTCATCAAACTGAGCAAGATGATCCGCCGGGCCGGCCACACCCTCCTGGCCCTGACCGACTCCAATATCAGCCCGGTCATCCAGTTTGCCGATCTTTCCCTGGTGGTCCCGTCCAAATCCATCCCCTTTATCGGCAATGTATCCGGCATGCTGGCAGTGATCCAGTACATGGTCCAGGAACTGGCCGGAAGAAAAGGCGAAGACCTGAGAACCTACCAGGAGCAGCTCGAACAGGTCTACCTGGAAAACGACATCCTTTTTAATCTTGACCCCAAATAAAGAAAGGCCTATGTTCCGGCCAACCCTTTTTCATACCGAGAAAACAGGAATAACCGGAGATCGCCCATGGAACTTTCCCTGCTCACCTTTGTCCTGCTGTTCTTTACCGGGCTTCTGGCCGGGTTTGTGGACTCCATTGCCGGCGGGGGCGGCCTGATCTCCCTGCCCGTACTCCTGTCCGTGGGCCTGCCCCCCCAGGTGGCCCTGGGCACCAACAAACTCCAGGGCAGCTTCGGCACCTTGTCCGCCACCATCAACTTTATCCGCAAAGGCAAAGCCAGTCTGAAAGAAAACCTGTCAGGCATTTCTTTCACCTTTGCAGGGGCGGTGTTCGGGGCCTGGGCCATCCAGCAGATCCAGGCCGGGTTCATCCGCCATATCATCCCGTTTATGCTGCTGTTTGTGTTTATCTACACCCTGGCTGCCCGGGACCTGGGCAAGGTTCAGGGCCGTGCAAAAATGGGCAAACATCTCTTTTTCATGATTTTCGGCCTGGGCCTGGGGTTTTACGACGGGTTTTTCGGGCCGGGTACGGGCGCGTTCTGGACCGGGGCTCTTCTCATCCTGCTGGGCATGGATATGACCCGGGCCACCGGCACCACCCGGATCATGAACTTTACCTCAAACATCGTGGCCCTGGCCGTGTTCATCATCGGCGGGAATGTCATGTACTCCGCAGGCCTGGTCATGGCCCTGGGCCAGATCATCGGTGCCAGGACCGGATCAGGCATGGCCATCCAGCGGGGCGCATCCTTTATCCGCCCCATATTCCTGGCCATGGTGTTTCTCACCATTGTCAGGCTCATCTATGTGAATTATGTATAATCCCAACCCATATCCAACGTTATAATGAGGAGAATTATGTTACAGACCCAGGAAGCACTCCTAAACATTCTGGACGAGATCAACATCACCTACACCAACCACGAACACCCGGCCGTATTTACAGTGGAGGAAGCAGCACAACACAGCCAGGGCATTGAAGGGGCCCATTCCAAAAACCTGTTTTTCAAAGACAAGAAAAAAAGGCTGTTCCTGGTGGTCACCCTGGCGGACAAGCCCCTGCGCATCAAGGATGTGGGCAAGCTCATCGGTGCCAACAATATGTCCTTTGCCAAGCCTGATCTGCTCATGGAAGTCCTGGGCATGATCCCGGGCGCCGTCACCCCGTTTGCTGCGGTCAACATCAAAGACCGGGAAGTCAAAGTAGTGCTGGACGAAGAACTCATGGAACATGCACTTTTAAACTTCCATCCCCTGACCAACACGGCCACCACCACCATTGCCTCCCAGGATCTGGTGAAATTCCTTGAACATGTGGGCCAGGTCCCTGAGATCATCCGGCTGTAAGAAAACCATCCCTATCCGGTAATATGGCCCTGGGCCCGGCACCTGACCTGAGACAGGTCATTCCGGGTCCGGGCCGCCCCGCTGAAAACCAGGCTCCCTGCAACAGTCCATCATAAAAATTTCAACCCATAGTAAATTTTATTGATTCAAAAATAAATTTATTATAAGTAGCCATTATCTTTCTCAAATAAAATTTTCCTGATATTCGAAAGGTAATGTCCATGAACATCTTGATTGCAGAAGACGATTCCCTTATACAAGAAATGACCGGATTTTTAATGGAGAGCTGGGGGTTTGACTTTGACATGGCTGCAAACGGCCGGGAAGCTGTTGACCATGCCCTGAACAACCAGGGAAAATACGATCTTTGCATGATGGATATTGATATGCCGGTTATGGACGGATATGAAGCGGTCCGGCATATCCGCAGCAAGGCAAGATATTTTCCGATTCTCGGTGTCAGCGCCAATCCCGCTGCCCGGGAAACCTGCAAAGCACTGGGAATGGATGATTTTTTAACCAAGCCCTATGACCTGGTCCGGCTTAAACTGAAAATCAGCGAACTGACGGTTAAATCCGCAAAACTATATTTTAAAGACACCCGTATCCACATCACAAGGGAGATGCCCATGGATCAGAAGCATGCCAAGGAACTGAAAGAGTTGAAAGCCCAGGGCCTGGTAAAATTAAGACTGGACGGCCCTGAGGACCACGAAGTCATTGCCCACAAAAACGTCCCCAATAAAATATCCCATGATTTCAACGTCAAAAAACACATGATGACCGAATTCCTGAACAGGGATACTGAGCGGCCGACCGTATGCGATCTTTACAGAGGGAATAAAGATTGTAAGAACTGTATTGTGGAAACCTTTCTTGATGAAGAAGATTATGCCCTGAGAATCAAGCTGGAAGATGAGGATGTTGGAAATTATACTGCCAAAGTATTTAAAGCTGACGATGAATAAATGTAGTCAAAAATTTAGTTTTTCCAGTTAGGGTGTTTTTGGAGCGATGATTTATAGACATAGTTTGGGGGCTCCCATTCTTCAAAATGATTTAAAGTTAGAACGTAAACATTTGCGGGGTGCTCACCAGCATATTTTGGTTGAAAGATATCCGACTTTATATTTGGATGGGACTGTTTGATCTTATCAACGCATGTTGTATAATTTCATAAATAATTTTCGCTCTGCATTTATATTTTGATCGCCTTTCGATTTCGAGTAGCCTTAGCTAGTTATGTCATTATCGCTGTCTCCACCACTGCCCAAACAACAACACATAATTTGATTTTTGCCAACTCCGTAATCACAGATCACTATTGTGTTAAAAAGCATTTTGAAGAATTGGAGCAGGAATGGGTACTTTTGTTGAAAAAAAGCCTCACCCTATCCACTTTTATTCAAAAGTCTAATACAAATAAGCATATTGATTTTATGAGCAGTGCAATGAAGGTGGGATTCCAATTTGAAAAAGCGAAAATTCTTTGGCTGAATTAATCTATGATTTTTTTTGACTTCTGTAACAGCTAAGGATAGGTTTGGCTATTTGAAATAAAATTAGAATAGTGACTATATGAATTATAAAGTTTCAGGGCATGAAAAATTTTCTCTAAGATATACTTGGTTACCCAAAGCAATTATCGCTCTAAAAGAAGATTCGAAGATTTTTTCTAAGTTCGATGATGCTATTGTTTTGATGGGTGTTGGGAAAAATATGGCGCAGTCTATTAAGTTCTGGGCATTATCTACCCAAATTGCAGAACTTGACGGACAAGGCGGGTTAAGGGAAACAGAATTTGGGCATTCTTTATTTAGCAGTGAAGGATTAGACCCCTACATTGAAGATATCAAAACATTGTGGTTATTGCATTGGAAGCTCTCTACCCATAGAGATGCACCTCTATTAGCATGGGATTTCCTTTTGAATAAATGGCATGAGCCAGAAATATCTAGATCCTCGGTATTGAATGTTCTTGAAAATGAAAAAATTACAACGAATCCCTCGACAAATACACTAAAGGATCATCTTGATATTTTTATTAGGACCTATGTCCCAACAAGAGGGGTTAAAGGTAAGATAAAAGAAGACAATCTCGATTGCCCTTTAGTGGAATTAGAGTTGATTCAAAAAATTGGAGATAAAGTTTACAGTTCAGAAGAAGGAAAGCCTGAGCCCGTATATATTTTCAATCGCGATGACAAACCAGAAATCACTCCAGAGTTATTTGCTTTTTGTGTTTATGAATTTATTCTAAATGAGCATTCAAATGAATCTACCGTTTCATTTCATGAATTATCTGTTGGTCATCGAAGTCCAGGGCAAGTGTTTAAATTATCTGAAAGTAACCTTCGAAGTCGATTAGAGGATATTGAAAAAGACACGAATGGTCAGTTTGTGTATACTGAATCATCAAACTTACAGCAACTTCAGGTTGTGACTCAATCTAATAAGTCAGAATTATTAAAAAAAATCTACCAGTTGGAGGTCGTTTAAATTGGGCGACAATACTGTATCAGAGTTATTCAATGTGAGCAGTCGCTTTTTACGCTCTGCACATTTAGAAAGAGACTTCCATGATCCTACTGGATTAGAGGGCTATATCTTTAATGATTATGCTCAAAAATGCTTGACCAGAATAGCTATTGGGCTGAATAGGGACTCTGGGCAAAGAGCATGGCGTATCACTGGAGACTACGGTGCGGGTAAATCAAGCTTTGCGCTTTTCCTTGCACATTGGTTTTCGGGTAAAATAACGAAATTTCCTACAAAGATTCAAAAACAATCTGACTACAATCTTTATACAGACGTAATACCTCAATTTACTCCGATTCTTATAACTGGTTATAGGGGGCCTATTGGAGAAGCAATTCTTCATGAAATAGACCTATTTTTAAAAAATAAGAAACTTCCCACCAAGCTATCTAAAAGTTTAAACCGAACAAGAGAAAAATTTGACGAGCAAGGCATTGTTGAGGATGAAAAATTAATCAAGTTGGTTGTTGATGTTAATAAATACATCTCTGACGAAAATGGTTATGGGTTTCTAATCCTTATTGATGAACTTGGAAAATTTTTAGAATATGCGGCTTTATATCCAGAAAATCAGGATATTTATTTGCTACAAAAACTTGCTGAAATAGCTTCTAGAAGTAAAGAAAATCCGTTTTTTATAATCAGCTTGCTTCATCAAGGATTTGATGCATACGCAGATCAACTGTCGCAGACAAGTCAAAAAGAGTGGGAAAAAATTGCTGCAAGGTTTGAGGAAATTGTTTTTAGTCAACCTATAGAACAAGAGACCTCTCTCATTGCTTCTGCACTAAATTGCAAGGTTAAACATCTAAATGTTTATAAGGAAAGCACGCATAGTGCAATGCTTGAAACTGTTAAACTCGGTTGGTTTGGTGCATCTCCTGTTGTTTCCATGTTAGTACAAAGCGCCATATCCATTTTTCCATTACATGCAAGTATACTCCCTGTTTTGATACGAGTATTAAAACGGTTTGGTCAAAATGAAAGATCCCTTTTTAGCTTTCTTTTGTCCAATGAACCTTTTGGTCTCCAAGAATTCGCAAAAAAAACCAAACTTATAGGCGACGCATTCTACAGGCTCGATAATTTATATGATTACATCAGATTTAATTTTGGTCACAAACTAACTCTCCAAAGTTACAAGAGCCATTGGAATCATATTGAATCTATGATCGAAAGTTTTTCAACAACCGATGAATTAGATTTGAAAGTTTTAAAAACCGTTGGTGTCATTAACCTCATCAATCAAAATGATATTTTAGCAACTGAAGAATCCATCGTTCTTGCTTTAAAAAGTTTCGAGAGAAATAAAACGGATATTCTTCGATCAATTAATGAACTGCTAAAAAAGAGAAGAGTACTATATCATAGAGGTGCGGCTGGTGGGTTTTGCTTGTGGCCTCATACAAGCATTAATTTGGATGCTGTCCTTGAAGAAGCTCAAAAGGTAATTGGTAAACCTAAACGTGTTGCAGGAATTATAAAAAAGTATATTGATCCCTCTCCTATTGTCACCCGTCGCCACTACATCAAAACAGGAAACTTGCGTTATTTTTCAGTGCATTATTGCTCTGTGGATGATTTTAACTCCACTTTAAAGAAACTAGATGTGAAAGGTGACGGTCATATTATCATTCCTCTTTGTGAGACAAAGGAGGAAAGAAAAAAAGCTCTCGATTTAACAAAAAGTGTAACTCCAGAAGGCTATTACAACTTGTTAATTGCAATTCCACCTTATTTAAACGTTTTAAGCGGTTTAGTACAAGAAGCTCAAAAGTGGGAATGGGTCGCAAGAAATACCCCAGAGTTAGAAGCCGATAGATTTGCAGCAGAAGAGGTTTCAAAACAAATTGACTTTTCAAGAAAATCTTTGCTTAAGAAAATCAACTCATTCATTGGATTACGTCAGTTTTCAGGTGGTCTTGATCTTGAATGGTATCAATGCGGAAAACAATTAGAGATTTCTTCGGGACGACAGTTATTAAAAGTTCTCTCTGATATAGTAGATAGAGTGTATGAATGCGCACCAATTATAAAGAATGAACTAATAAATAGGGCTCAATTGAGTTCTGCTGCAGCTGCGGCCAGGATGCGATTAATTGAGAGTTTGTTTCGTTCACCAGAAAAATCTTTTCTTGGAATGAATCCAAATAAAAAGCCTCCAGAGATGGCAATTTATTTATCGTTCTTAAAGTATGCAAAACTACATACTTATGAGGGCAATATTTGGACGATAAAACTTCCAACACATAATGAAGACAAGTGTAACGTTATAGCTACACTTAATCACATAAAGGCAACAATACAAAAGAATCCTGACGAGAAGATTAATGTTGAAAAAATCTTTAAAGAATTAAGACGCCCTCCATTCGGTATTAGAAATGGTTTGTTACCACTTTTCTTAGCTGTTTTTAAACAAATCTGGGATCATGAAGTTGCGTTTTACGAAAGTGGGTCCTTTTTACCTGCTGTGCAAGGAGAGGAGTTTCAACGCTTAATCAAACAACCGGAATCATTTGAAATCCAATACTGCAGGATTGAGGGTGTCCGCGCTGATCTTTACAACAAGCTTTTATCAACGTTAGAATTAAGCAAAAAGACTGCCAATGACCCAGAGTTGTTGGATATTGTTCAACCATTATGTGTTTTTATTGTAGAGTTGCCTGAGTATGTGAGAAATACAGACAAACTTTCTATGAATGCTCTCAATGTCCGCGATACAATCTTAAATACAAGAGACCCGGTTAAGCTATTATTTTGGGAGTTGCCAGAAGCTCTTGGTCTGGATTCTTTTGGATTGAAAAGCCAAATTTCAGAAGAGAAGATACAAAACTTTGTTCATGAGTTGAAACGGTCTCTCGATGAATTAAAAATGGCATTTCCAGAATTGAGAGACCGTTTGAAGCGTAGGATTATTGAGGCGTTTGATATTTCAAACAAAAGGGCATTAAAATATCGGAGCCATCTATCAGATAGAGCCGAAAAGGTTGCATTCACTGTTACAGAAAGAAGTTTGGAGGCATTCTCATTGAGATTGTTCGATGATTTGCTTCCTGAGAAGGATTGGATAGAATCAGTTGCAAGCTTTCTTGTGTCAAAACCTCCAGATAGATGGACCGATTTCGATGAGGGAACATTTAAGCAGAAGCTAATTGAAAAAACAAAGCAGTTTAAAAGAATAGAACAAATTGCTTTTGATAACGATAGTGACCTCAAAAAAAATATCGGTATGCGGTTGGCTTTAACCAAGTCTAATGGTATGGAAAAAGAGTCTGTTTTTTTTATTAGCGTCGAGGAAGAGAACGACATGAAAGATCTTCAACGAAATTTTTCTGAACTACTCAAATCAAATAAAAATGGTCTCGTTGCTGCTTATAACGCCATTTGGGAACTAATGGAATCAAACAACAAAGGAAATGATGAGTAAAACCAGGCATATTCTTAGCCTTTCTGGAGGAAAAGATAGCACCGCTCTTGCTCTCTATATGAGGGACAGAGTTCCAGAAATGGAGTATGTTTTCTGTGATACTGGAGAAGAGCTAACTGAAACCTATGAGTATTTGAACCTTGTTGAGTCTTACTTAGGTAAAAAAATCATCCGACTTAATGCGAAGGCAGGTTTTAAACATTGGTTAAAGGTATATGGAGGATATTTGCCTGGCCCTAGAATGCGCTGGTGCACAAAACAACTCAAGCTGAAACCTTTTGAAAAGTACATCGGAGATGAAGATGTTATAAGTTATGTTGGGATTCGATACGATGAAGATAGAACAGGATATATCAGCGGAAAGGATAATATCACTACTGTCTACCCATTTAAAGAAGATAAAATTAAATATAAAGGTGTTATGCGAATACTGAAGAAGAGCGGGATAGGAATGCCTCCATATATGGACTGGGGAAGAACTCACTCCGGATGCTACTTCTGTTTTTTCCAGAGGAAGATTGAATGGGTTCGATTGCTTGAAAAGTACCCAGATGATTTTGATAAAGCGCAAGCCTTTGAGAAGTTAAGCAGTGAGATGGGAAAGACATATACATGGATAGAAGGTCTACCATTAGCCGAATTAAGAAAAAAAGAGAAAATCCAAGAAATTAAAGAGAATCATAGAATTCAGGTAGAACAACTTAAAAAGAAGCGTGGTAACAAAAAGTTAGTTGAAATTCTGGCTGGAATGGAAGAGGAAGAGTATCGGTATAGAGCTTGTCTAATTTGTCAGCTATAAAGTAAATCATTATGAAATTTAAAATCGCGTCTCGAGTAATTTCTCATTTAGGTTCAGAACTAATAAGCTCAGATGAAATAGCACTTTACGAGTTGGTTAAGAATGGTTTCGATGCTGGGTCTCGTATCGTTGATATAGACATAAGATATAAAATCGACACTCATTTTATTAGAAAGATGCAAGAGCACGTATTTGTGACTCTATCTGAATCAATGTCTCAGAAAAAAATAAAGGATTTAGTAAAATACCTTAAAAGAAAAATTCTGGATTTAGAAAAACAGGATGCCATTTTTTGTATCTTAGAGAAAGAACAACTATATGAGTACGCAAAATCTTTAGACAGCGCTTCCACCCTTAAAGAGTTAATCTCTCAATTAGGCAGAATAAATGCCATCGAAATATCTGATGAAGGCCATGGAATGACAAAGGATGAGGTAGAAAAATACTATCTCACCGTAGGAACAAGCCATCGGCTCAAACAAGTAAAAAGTATTATTAATACCAATTCTGAAAAGGACATCCAACCTCCATCTGGAGAAAAAGGAATTGGTCGGCTATCTTCGATGAGATTGGGTAATACTTTAGAAATGTATACAATCTCAGATAATTCTCCAGATCAAGTCTACATTAATATCAATTGGAGGGATTTTACAGAGTTTGATTACAAAGATGCTTCAGAAATTCCTATTGAAAATGACTGCTCCGATAAAGGAGGGGCTGAGTCCGGTACGATTATCGAAATTACAGATTTAAAAGAGAGATGGACTAAGTCAAAGGTTGAAAAAGTAGCCGCCAATCATTTGGCAAAATTCATTGATCCGTTTAATGAATCAAGATCTCAATTTAAAGTTAATCTTAAATGGAATGGGAAGAAAATAAGATTTATTGAAAGAATAAATCAATATTTAGAAAATTGTATAAACTCACTTCACTGCAAGGTTTATTTAAATAAAGGTAAGAAAGCGTTTATAAATGTTGATTATAAATTTAGTGAAGTTAAAGAGACTCCACTAACTGAGTTCTCTCGTCAATATTCAATGATTGATTTTAATGGCCTTAACGATGAAACTATGAATGATGTTGGACCATTTGAATTTAAACTGTTTCACTATCCTCGAAACCGAATCAAAGCGATACCACTCGTTGCAACTAGAATTGAAATTAAGGACTGGTTAGATCGTTGGTGTGGTGGCTTAATGGTATACCGGGATGGGATTCGAGTTTTACCATATGCCGAGAAAGACGATGATTGGCTCAATTTGGATGGAAAAGCATTACGGGGAAGAGGGTTTCGAGTTAATCGTATTCAAGTGGTCGGGTACGTAAAAATTTCGAGGATTAAAAACCCAAACCTGATTGATCAAACGAATCGGGAAGGGTTTCAAGATAATAGTACTTATAGAAACTTTCGAAATATAATTCTGAAAATTTTACAAGGTGAATTCGTTCATTATTTAAATGAACATCTGGATAAAGAGAATGCAGATCTTCAACATATTTCAACCCAAATCGATAAAGAGTACAATTTGCTCGACGCCTGTGTAAATAAAATAAAAGTGGCGACAGATACTAAAGATTGGAAACTTGTAAAAAAATCATATTCAGACCTAACTGAAATATTAAAGAGCATCCAAGAAACGAACAGTATCGTTGAGCAATCACTCGATCAAAAGCAACAAAACTACCTACAGGTTGTTGAATTGGCCGCCACAGGTATGACAGCAGAGGCAATTGCTCACGATTTAGAAGGCGTTGTAGAGACGGCTATGTCAAGCTTAAGAGAATTTTCCAATATGAAGTCGTTAAGTCGTCGCATGACGAATTCATTAAAGCATATTCAATCTGTTCATGAGGTTATGCTGAAGCAACTCAATCAGATTTCAATCTTTCCAACCACAAAACGACGAAGAGCAAAAAAAATTGATATGTATCAATTTTTGAAAGAATCATCTTCTTTTTACCAAGAAAGGATGAAACGGCATAACGTTGAATGTCGTCTTCCAAAAGAACAAGATTCTTTTTCAGTAAAATTAGTGGAAGGACATTTAAGGCAAATCTTAGATAATCTATTCAGAAACTCGCTATATTGGTTAAAAGAAACAAAAAATAAGTTCCCAGAATTTTCAGAAAAACAAATTTCAATCTCTTTAGACAACAATTCAAAAAAATTAACTTTTTATGATTCAGGAATCGGTATTAATCGAACCGATAGAGATTGGATCTTTAAGCAGTTTCATTCAAGACGCGACGATGGCCGGGGGTTGGGGCTATACATCTGTAAAGAGTTAGCTCTATTTAATAACCTTTCTATATATTTGGATACAGAACGCCAAAATGAGTGGAGAAGATTAACCACTTTCAATATCGATTTTTAAATTCAGATTTAACACGAGGCTCTCTCATGGAATCACTTATAACCTCTCTTCAGAGCGATATCAAAAATCATTACAATGGAATTCAACCCACTGCCATTATCATCGATGATGATTGGGATGAAGAGATAGTATTTCAACCTGTATCTTGGAACACATTTGTAAATGACTTGGAGGAGGAATATCCAGATATATACAATTCACTTATAGATTTTCTGGAGGAAAAGCGAAGTGGTATTGATGAACCTCTAATAGAAACTTTATGGTTTGAATTCAAAAGTGAGTACTTAAGTTCCGACGATGAACAACTACTCGATATTGTTAATAACTTTGAGTCTAAAAAGAATGACTTACATGAACTCAAAGGGCAGCTTGAAGAGATCGGTTTCAGTGTAAAGTGCTTTGATAGACCTCCTACCAATGAAGAATTGATAAAAGGGAATATCTTTTTTCTTGATTACCAAATGAAAATCGAGAGGAATCAAGGGGAAACAGCCACCTCAACCTTAAAAGCACTGATTGACAATTATAACAAGAAAGAACTCTCACATATTCCCTTAACTGTACTCATGTCTAAGAACATTAAACAATCGGATAGTGAACGATGGGGAGGGATCGCAAAAAAAGCAGGGTTCTTTCGGCTGAATTATAATTTTTTAAATAAGAATCATTTTGTCGCAAATAAATCTATTTTATCCTTATTGTTAAAAGACATGCTTTCATTTCAACCTGTTGCAAAAGCCTATTATAAACAAATGCACAGAGTTCAAGAGATCTCCAAATCTCTTATCGATGAGGCGATTTTGAATCTATTTCAGGTTACGCCCTCAGAGGTTAATTTATTTCGTACACGAATAAAGAATGAGGGCACGTCAATTTCGCAGTATTTTCTTGATCTTTTCTCTGACTACCTAAAAAAGGAAATTAAGGTTTCGGATTCTGTTTCTGAAGCAATGGACAGTTTTGACGAAGTCACAAACGCCGCAGAAATAATTCCTCCCATAAAAATGAATCGAGGCGAGCTGTTAAAACTCTCTGTTCAGACTATGTATACCCAAGAAACTCTATGTGAAAAAGAACCGTCATTTGGCGATATTTATCAAGTTAAAGACCAATCAGATCGTTACCTATTAGTGATTTCACAAGAATGTGATCTCATTAATAGTGAAAGCCGGCAAGCGATTAATAACGTTTTATGTCTGAATGGGGTAAAAACCCAAGACTCAAAAAACCAACAAGGTAATAGAATTATTGTGAAGCCATGGATGGAAAAAGAAAAACTATACTACATGAAATGGGATACTATTAATCCATGTATCGTTTTTTATGACGCTTTTCAAAACGATGATGGCTTTATAAAAAAATGTCAATTAAGAAAACAAGATGCAGAAAGTATTCAACAGGTTTTTGCAAACAGTATTACGCGAGTTGGAACTGATATTACTCCGGAGCCATTAAATTATCATAAAGGAAGATTATTTGAAGACCAAGATGGGAAGCCTGTTGATTTAAATAAAAGTATTTCAATTTGCGAAAATAATGGTCAGTTAGCTATCGTTCCAAATTATAATGATCTTTACAATGGTGTTGCCGACGAGTTTTTTCCATATAACGAAATTGAACAACTTACTCAGTTCAAACCGTTTGATGAGTTTAAAAATAGGATCGAAAAAATAGGTATTAAAGCTTTTATAGCGGAAAATAATGATGGCTTGGTTCTATACAAAAGCAAAAATAATAATCTAAGGAGTCTCAAAACGTTAAAAAAAGCCGCTATGAAGCACCTGAGGTAGTATGATAGCTATACAAGTTATACAGTGTGACAGTATTCTGACACATCTCCTCTGCAGCACCAAGCCGCTTTTTTGACCTTTTATCTTTCTTCAGGATTACTTCCAAGAAGGCAATTCAGAATTTTTTGGGACATATTGAAAATTCAAAATTATACATTTTTAAATTTTCAGTTTAACCACTCGCTGCCAAATAAAATATAGGCCTACAGTCTCATTACAGTAAGTTACAAATTCAAACAAAACCTCCACAGATCTAACCCATAGATTAAGTTAACCTGGCGTCAGTTTTAAAACACCGGGCCGCAGGCACGGCCAGGAAAAACACGACATCAGCACCCATGGAGGTCTCATGAAATTTTATTTGAAGCAGATTGCATTTTCCCTGTGTATGGTATTGATCTGGGCGGCCGTACTAGTATGGTTTGCAAGACCGGGCCAGGCAATTGCGGGTGAGGACAAACCCGCCCCGTTCCAGCTTTCGCTTTTTGAACCAATCCAGATAGTTCCCAAGGAACGGGATGTGGCAGGACTACGTCTCAACCTGATATATGGGGCCAATGAAAATGTCGATGGTATTGACCTGGGTATTGTGAACCGCACTAATGGTGGCGGGAGCGGGGTGAAGCTGGGTATTTTCAACTCCGTGGAAAAAGATTTTAAAGGCGCACAGTTCGCCCTTGTGAATGTGAACAACGGCAGGTTTACCGGGTGGCAGGACGGCCTGGTCAATTATACGGAAGCAGACTTTAAGGGGTTTCAGAGCGGTATTGTGAATATGGCAAACGGGAATTTTAAAGGATTCCAGTTTGCCTGGGCCTATAACCAGGCAGGTCCTTTAAGCGGGGTTCAGCTTGGGCTGCTCAATATCACCGAAGCCCTTGACGGCATCCAGTTGGGCCTGATTAACATCAACAGGGCCAATGATCCGTTTGGATTCCTTCCCATTGTGAACTGGTCGTTTTAAGGTGGTTTGCTGCCATAGCGAAACGCCAGGGTGGGCTCAGCCATTCCAGGGCCATGGCCTCAGGGGTCTTTAAAACCGGGTCCGGCCGGCTTCAAAACCACCAGCATAAAGGTCTTTATAGGTTGCCTGTATGAGTTTCATGGATGGGCTTACTCTTTTTCCGCAGCCTTCCAATTGTAATCCCGCTTGATGTAGTCGAGGATGATGGAGGTTTCCACTTTTTGTATCCCGTCTATCTGGTAAATCTTTGAGTATAAAAGGTCATTAAGGCTGTCAATGGACTTTGCCACAAATTCGGCGTAGAGTCCGGAATCCCCGGTGGTGTGGACGATGAACCACACGGATTCGATCTGCTTTAGGGCGGCGATCACCTTATCGATCTTGATGACGTCCACCCATATTTTGAGGTTTCCCACGGCTTCGCACCCGATTTTCAAGGGGTTGGCAACGGCCACCACCTGGATGATCTCTTCTTTGATCAAACGGTTCAGGCGGGAGCGGACCGTGCTTTCGGAAACACCCAGTTTCCTGGCGATCAGGGTATTGGGCATTCGCCCGTCTTTTTGTAAAAATTCAATAATGTTACGGTCAATGGTGTCGATTTTCGGTTTATCTGGCATGAATTTCTCCTGAATCTATTTTTTAACGAAATAGCTTAAATAATGGCTTTTGATATACGATATTCGTCTTAATTCGGATTTTTTTCAAGCTTAATCGCTAAATTTTAAAAACTTAAAAATAATATAATTACATTTTTGTTTTCTATTCAAGTCATTTTTGTAATTTTTATGAAGTTATTGGATTTAAATTCGGATATCTCGGGACCGAATTCGGTTTCCACGCACCAGAACCCGCCCTGCTTCTTATTTTTTATACCTTTATATTCAAATAGTTAGACCTGTTCCCCGTATTCTCCCCAGGGAGGTGGTATTGATGTTGCAAATTACCAGGGTCCATATGGCTTTGGCAACCGGTGCGAATATCGCTGGAAAAACGGAACATCAGACCTGAAACCAAAGAAAAAAAGGAAAAAACCCATGACACAGATGCCCCCAACAACATCCGTCCCAAATGACCGGTCAGACATCATGACATCACAGCAGACCTTTCTTTGGCCGGGCCATCTTTTGTATTATAAAGACCCTGTCCCTCTGGACCATGGCAAAGGGTCCAGGGTGTGGGATGTGGACGGCAACCAATACCTGGATTTTTTTGGCGGGATCCTCACCACCAGCATCGGACACGGCCATCCCAAACTCACGGAAAAGACCAGTGAGCAGATCGGCAAGCTCATCCACAGCTCCACCCTTTACCCCAACGCCAACCATGTGGCCCTGGCAGAAAAAATGGCTGGAATCACTCCGGGAAACTTAACGACATCCTTTTTTACAAACTCCGGCACCGAGGCGGACGAACTGGCCGTGATGGCTGCCAGAACCTACACCGGCCATTACGACATTCTGGCACTCCGCCACGGCTACAGCGGCAACTCGGCCGTGGGCAAGACTCTCACGGCCCAGTCTGCCTGGCGGTTTGAAAGCAATATTGTTCCGGGCATCAAACATGTGATCAACCCCTATTGTTTCCGCTGCCCCTATAAAATGACCTACCCGTCCTGCGACGTGGCCTGTGCCGGGGATGTGGAGGATGTGATCCGTACCTGCACCAGCGGCCGCATCGCCGGCATACTCATTGAGCCCATCCAGGGGGTGGGCGGGTTTATCACGGCCCCGCCGGAGTATATTCCCCGGGTGGCGGAAATCGTCCGCCACTACGGCGGCGTCATGATCGTGGACGAGGTCCAGACGGGTTTCGGCCGCACCGGCGATCATTGGTTCGGCATCTCCCACTGGGGCGTGGAACCCGAGATCATGACCATGGCCAAGGGGATTGCCAACGGGTTTCCCATGGGCAACACCATCACCATCCCGGAAGTGGCGGATTCTTTTGAGGGAAAAGGCCATATGATCTGCACCTTTGGCGGAAATCCCGTTTCCACCATGGCCTCGCTTTCCACCATCGAAATCATGGAAGAAGAAGTCCCTCCTGCCGCCGTCACCCCCAAGGGCCTGCGGCTCAGGCAGGGCCTTGAAAAGATGGCCGAACGGTTCCCCTTTATGGGAGAAGTCCGGGGCATGGGGCTTATGCAGGGCATTGAGGTGGTCACGGACAAAACATCCAAAACCCCGGCACCGGACCTGGTCCTGTCGGTATTTGAAAAAACAAAGGAGGATGGGCTTCTCATCGGTAAAGGCGGTATGTACAATAATGTGATTCGTATCACACCGCCTTTGACCTGCACCATGGATGAGATTGACCAGGCCCTTTCAATTCTTGAGAAGGCGTTTGAGAGCCTTGAATAGGCTTTCATCCCGCGCCTTTTCATATATTAGTCAACCTGAAAAGGACAAGGTAAAAGGAGAGAGAGATGCGTAGATCATCGGTTACGAAAGATGGCGAATTTTACGAACTGAACCCGGGTACGGAGGTGGAGGAGAGCCCCCTTTACAACGCGGACATCGCCCCCACCAAGGTGGCGGAAAGGACCTGGCACAAATGGAATGTGGCTGCCCTGTGGGTGGGCATGTCCGTGTGTGTACCCACCTACACCCTGGGAGGGGTGCTCACCGCTTATTTCGGCCTGGATGTAACCGAGGCCCTTTTTACCATATTACTGGCCAATGTGATCGTACTCATTCCCCTGGTCTTAAACGCCTTTGCCGGCACCAAATACGGAATTCCCTTTCCGGTACTGCTCAGATCCTCATTTGGCACCTATGGATCCAATATCCCGGCCATTGTCCGGGCCCTTGTGGCATGCGGCTGGTTCGGCATCCAGACCCTTTTCGGCGGCATGGCCATCAACCTGCTGCTGTCGGAGATATCCTCGGCCTGGGCGGCCCTGGGTGACAAGGGCACGGTGATCGGTTTTTTCATCTTCTGGTGCATGAACATGTTTGTTGTCATCAAGGGGTCTGAGTCCATTAAAAAACTGGAGAACTTTGCAGCCCCCCTGCTGCTGGTGGTGGGCTTGGGGCTGCTTTTGTGGGCCGCCCCCCAGATTGATGTGGGAGAGCTTTTGGGGACGCCTGCCAAGCGGCCGGCAGATGCGTCTGTCTGGGGCTATTTCTTTGGCGGGCTGACAGCCATGGTGGGCTTCTGGGCCACCTTGTCCCTGAACATCCCGGATTTCAGCCGGTATGTGAAGTCCCAGAAGGACCAGATCATCGGCCAGGTGGTGGGGCTGCCTTTAACCATGCTCCTGTTTGCCGCCCTGGGTGTTGTACTGACCTCGGCATCGGCAGGCCTTGTGGGTGAAACCGTGTCCGATCCCATCACCCTCATCGGCAAGATCGACAGCAGCTTCTGGGTGATCATCTCCATGGTCATCATTATCCTGGCCACCATTTCCACCAACACGGCGGCCAACATCGTCTCCCCCACCAACGATTTCCAGAACGCCATGCCCAAGCTGATCAACTTCAGGCGCGGGACCCTTCTCACGGGTTTTATCGGGATCATTCTCATGTCCTGGGAGCTTTTGATCAAGCTGGGGCTTGTGGTATCGGACATCAGCGTGGAAAGCATGTACTCCAACTGGCTGCTGGGATATTCCTCGCTGCTGGGGCCCATTGCCGGCATCATGATCGTGGACTATTTTATTATTAAAAAACAAGACCTTAACCTCAAAGACCTTTATCTTCCCGATGGAGAATACCCGGCCTTTAATGTGGCGGGGCTTGTGGCTTTTGCCGTTCCCGTGGCCCTGACCATCTTCTCCATCATCACCGGGTTGCTGACCTGGTTTTACAGTTACGGCTGGTTTACCGGCTCCCTTCTGGGCGGACTTGTCTATTTCGGCATGGCCTCGGCCCAGGGCGCAAAAGCCACCCTTGGCGCCCAGGTTTCCTGATACACGCCGCCCAGATCCGGTTCCCGTTGCCTGGCCTGCCTGCCATGGGGCGGCCGGGCCATGGGAACCCAAGAGTTAAAAACACTTTATTGTAGGAACGGATGACCTTATGATCGATGAAATTCGCGTATGCAACGTTGGCAGACTGAACAACTGGATCGCCGGAGAAGAAACGGCGTCCCTGGCAAAAAATGTGATTGATATCAATTCCCCTTATACCGGCCAGGTGATCGGCCAGTGCCCCATGGGCGGGTCCGGGGACCTGGATGTGGCCGTCAAGGCGGCAAGCCAGGCTTTTGAGCCCTGGAAAAATACCCATATCAAAGAGCGGGTTCAGGTGTTGTTCCGGTTGAAGGGACTGCTTGAAGCCAATGTCAAGGAACTTGCCAATATGGTCTCCCTTGAGTCGGGCAAGCTTTTAAGCGAGGCCCGTGCAGGCATCCTCAAAGGGATTGAAATTCTGGAGTATGCCTGTTCCATCCCCAACATGATTTCCGGGGACTACCAGGAAGTTTCCACCGGGATCCAGTGCCGGTTCAGCCGGGAGCCTCTGGGGGTTATTGCCAGCATCACCCCATTTAATTTTCCCCATATGGTGCCCATGTGGACCATGCCCATCGCCATTGTCTGCGGGAATACCGCCGTCCTCAAACCCTCTGAACAGGTGCCCGTTTCTTCCATGAAGCTTGCCGCTCTTTTCAAAGAAGCAGGACTCCCCGACGGGGTGCTGAATGTGGTCCACGGCGGGGTGGAAATGGTGGAGGCCATCTGTGATCATCCGGAGATCAAGGGCCTGAGCTTTGTGGGATCCTCCAAGGTGGCCCAGATCGTTTACACAAGGGCTGCCGCCACCGGCAAACGGGCCCTGGCCCTGGGCGGTGCCAAGAACCATCTCATTGTCATGCCCGACGCCGATATTGATTTCTCCCCGGAACAGATCGTAAATTCCGTGACCGGGTGTGCCGGCCAGCGCTGCATGGCGGCGGCCACCATCGTTGCCGTGGGCAATTGCGATCCCATCATTGAACGCATGGTGGCCTACGCCAAATCCATGGACCTTGGCAGGAGCATGGGGGCCATTATCAATAAGGCGAGCGTGGAGCGCATCCAGGGCTATATCACCCAGGCCCGGGAACAGGGCGCCAAGGTCCTTGTGGACGGCCGGGGTGCGGCCCCCAAGGCCTCCCTTGCGAGCTGCGAAAACGGCTATTGGGTAGGGCCCACCATCATCGACCATGTGAAACCGGGATCTCCTGCCGCCTGCGATGAAATTTTCGGGCCTGTCATGTCCATTGTCCGGGTCAACACCCTGGAAGAGGCCATGGCCATGGAGAATGCAAGCCCCTACGGCAATGCCTGCGCCATCTTCACCTCCTCCGGTGCCCCTGCCGATTATGTGGCCAGGCACGCCAATGCCGGCATGATCGGGGTCAACATCGGTGTGCCCGTGCCAAGGGAACCCTTCTCCTTCGGCGGCTGGAACGACTCCAGGTTCGGTGCCGGTGACATCACGGCCCAGGGCGGGATTGATCTCTGGACCCAGAATAAAAAAGTCACCACCAAGTGGGTCTTTCCCAAAAATCCCGACTGGATGAGCTGATACATGGCTGCGTTACAGTTGAAGCAGGCATGGTTTAAAACAAAACCTTTGGGATAAACATTTTAAGACGGACAGTTTAAGGAGGCGGTTATGGAAACCCTTTTGATTAAAAACGGAGAAGTGGTCAGTCCATTGGGCAGAACCGGCCTGGACGTGCTGGTGAAAGACGGGAAAATCGCAGCACTGGGAAAGGATCTTGACGAAAGTGCAGACCGCATCATTGATGCGGCGGGCGCCTATGTCCTGCCCGGCGGCATTGATGTCCACACCCACCTGGAAATGCCCTTCATGGGTGAGGTTTCCACCGACGACTTTGAATCCGGCACGGCCGCTGCCCTTGCCGGAGGCACCACGTCCATCATCGACTATGTAGTGCCGGCCAAGGGCCAGTCCCTGCTGGAGGCCCTGGATACCTGGAAGCAAAAGGCCAAAACCGCCGTGGCAGATTACGGGTTTCACATGGCCGTCACCTGGTATGATGAATCCGTGGCCCAAGAGATGGCCGTGTGCGCCGCAACGGAAGGCATCCCGAGTTTCAAGGCCTTTTTGGCCTATAAAGGGGCTATCATGGTCAATGATGAGGAACTTTTCGGGCTGCTCAAAACCGCCGGCAGGATCAAAGGGCTCATCATGGCCCATTGCGAAAACGGCGAGGTGGTGGCCGAACTCCAGAACCGGTATTTTGAGGCCGGCGGCACCAGCCCCAAATACCACGCCCTGTCCCGGCCAAGCTATGCCGAAGGAGAATCGGCCTTCCGCCTGGCAACCCTGGCAAGGGCCCTGGGGGTTCCCACCTATTTTGTCCACATGAGCTGTGAGGAATCCACCCGGGTCCTGGTGGAAAGCCGGGCCCAGGGCATGGGGATCTTTGGAGAAACCTGTCCCCAATATCTGCTTTTGGACGACTCGGTCTATGAAAAAGAGGATTTTCAGGGCGCCGCCTATGTCATGAGCCCGCCCATCCGTCCAAAGGGCCATGGCGATGCCCTTTGGGGGGCCCTTGGCGCCGGCCAGATCCAGGTGGTGGCTACGGACCACTGTCCCTTCAACCTCAAGGGCCAGAAGGAATTGGGAAAGGACGACTTCAGAAAGATTCCCAATGGAGCGGCAGGCCTTGAAGACCGGATGAAACTGCTTTACACCTACGGGGTTCTTGAAAACCGCGTCAGCCTGGAGCAGATGGTGGCTGCCACCGCCACCAACCCGGCACAGATTTTCGGCATGTATCCCAGGAAAGGCATTATTGCCCAGGGCTCTGATGCCGACCTGGTGATCTGGGAAAAGGACGGTGAAGGCGTGATTTCAGCTTCCACCACCCGCCACCGGGTGGATACCTCGATCTTTGAGGGATTTAAAACCGTGGGCGGGCCAAGGCTTGTCATTGCCGGTGGAAAGGTCTGTTTTGAAGACAATACGCTCTCTGTCACCCCGGGGGACGGCCGGTTTATTCCAAGAGCCCCGGGCACCGGGGCTTAACACAGGCAAACCTGGCGGCAGAGCCCCTGCCGCCGCAACAGAATACCCCCCAAAACCTGACAAAAGGAAGAAAGACATATGCCGGATCTCAGCATTGATTTTTGCGGAATAAAAAGCCCCAACCCCTTCTGGCTGGCTTCAGGCCCGCCCACCAACACCGGAGACCAGATCAAACGGGCCTTTGACACGGGCTGGGGCGGGGCGGTCTGGAAAACCATCGGCAACCCCGTAGTAAACGTCAACAGCCGCTACGCGGCCATGAACCTTGGCCGGAACAAGATGGCCGGACTCAACAATATCGAGCTGACCACGGACCGGGGAATGAACGCGAATTTAAAGGAGATGGCCGATGTCAAGAGGCAATACCCGGATCACGCCCTGGTGGCATCGGTGATCGCCGAAACCCGGGAAGAGTGGAAAGAGGTCATCATGCGGGCCGAAGATGCCGGTGCGGACGGCATTGAATTGAATTTCAGCTGCCCCCACGGCATGTGCGAGCGGGGCATGGGCTCGGCCATCGGCCAGGAACCGGCCGTGGCAAGGGAGATCACCGCCTGGGCCAGGGATGCCGCAAAAACCCCGGTGCTGGTGAAGTTCACCCCCAACGTCTCCGACATCCGGGACCAGGGCCGGACCGCCATGGAAGGCGGTGCCGACGGGGTCTGTCTCATCAACACCATCAAGTCCATCATCGGGGTGGACCTGGAGGACTTCATCCCCTATCCCAAGCTTCGCAACGGGTCCACCAACGGTGGGTACTGCGGTCCTGCGGTCAAACCCATTGCCCTTCACATGGCAGCCGTGCTCTGCCGGGAAAAAGAGTTTACCCTGCCCGTCTCGGGCATCGGGGGCATTTCCAACTGGCAGGACGCCGCCGAATTTCTGGCCCTTGGCTGTTCCTGCGTCCAGGTGTGTACGGCGGTGATGCACCACGGGTTCGGCATTGTCTCTCCCATGATCAAGGGGCTGACCGATTATCTGACCGAAAAGAAAATGGAGACGGTGGCGGACCTCTACGGCCGGGCCGTGGGCAATTTCAGGGAATGGGGCGAGCTTGACATGAATTACCGGGTGGTGGCCGGCATTGACAAAAAACAGTGCACCGGCTGCCACAAATGCTATGTGGCCTGCAGGGACGGGGCCTACCAGGCCATTGATCTCACTGCCGAAACCACCCCCAGGGGGATTCCCATTCCCAGGGTGGCCAGGGAGCGCTGCACCGGGTGCAACCTCTGCTCCCTGGTCTGTCCGGTGGATTGTATCGAGATGGAAGACGTTTCCAGGACAAAAAAAATCAAAACCTGGCAGGAGATTGTGGCGGCGGGCGAATACCAGGTGACTGACGGACTCTATGCCACAGTAGGCGATTAATGCCACAGCAGGCGATTGATGCCACAACAGGCGATTGATGCCACAACAGGCGAATAAACGGTGTGAAAGGAAGATAAAATGGATACCAACGCGTTGAGAGTCAACGGCAACCGCCTTCAGGAAACCCTTGAAACCATGGCCAGAATCGGGGCCACCCCCGGCGGCGGCGTCCAGCGCCTGGCCCTGTCCGATGAGGACAAACAGGCAAGGGATCTTTTTGCCTCCTGGCTCAGGGAAATGGATCTTGAAGTCACCATTGACCAGATGGGCAATATATTCGGCAGGCGGCCCGGGAAAAAAAGGGATCTTCCGGCGGTCATGAGCGGTTCCCACATTGATTCCCAGCCAAAGGGAGGACGGTTTGACGGAATTTTAGGGGTGATGGGGCCCCTGGAGGTGTTGCGCACCCTGCATGAAAACAACATTGAAACCGAACGGGATATCGTTATTGTTGACTGGACCAACGAAGAGGGTTCCCGGTTTGCCCCGGCCATGGTCTCATCCGGGGTCTGGGTGGACAAGCTGGCACTTGAATGGGCCTATGAGCGCACCGACATCAACGGTAAAAAACAGGGCGAGGAGCTGGAGCGCATCGGCTATAAGGGCGACGCCCCGGCCAAGGCCTTTCCCCTCCATGCCTATTACGAATACCACATCGAACAGGGACCCATGCTGGAAAAGACGGGTAAAACCATCGGCGCCCCCAAGGGCGTGCTCTGTCTGCACTGGTACGATATCTATCTGACGGGCACGGCCAACCAGGTGGGTCCCACCCCCATGGCCGGCCGCAACGATGCCCTTTTATCGGCCGCCGAGATGATCCAGGTGGTCAACAAGGTGGCCCACATTATGGGCAATATGGTGGCCACGGTGGGGGAAATCCACAATTACCCCAACTCCCGGAACATCATCCCCGACGGGGTTCATTTCACCGTTGACATCCGGTCCTGGGAAGATGACCATGCCCTGGCGGCCTGGGAGATGATGGAAAAGGAGTTTGAGGTGATTGCCGGGCGCCACGGCACCCCCATCCGCATGGAAACCACCTGGCGGGTGGTCCGGGCCCCCTTTAACGCGGGCCTGGTGCAAAATGTCCTGGAGGCGGCGGACGGCCTGGGATACACCTCCCATTACATGGTCTCAGGCGCCGGCCATGATTGTTCCTATATCAACCAGATCGCGCCGGCGGCCATGATCTTTATCCCGTCAAAGGGGGGCAGATCCCATGTGGAGGTGGAGGAATCCTCCTGGGAAGACTGCGAGAAAGGCGCCAACGTTCTTCTGCAATGCCTGCTTAAATCTGCCAACGAGGTATGATCCGGCAGGGTAGTTCCGGACACGTTCCTAAGCGTGAGATATTCATCTATTCAGGAGCGTGTTTATAAAAAGTAAAAAGGAAAGGGATCAGCCCGGGGCCCCGGACTTAAGATGGGCCAGTACCGCCCGGATATCTCCGTAGGAAACCGCATCTCCCAGGTTGTCTTTTACGATTTTGACCGAGCAGCCCGGTGTTATTGCATCTTTGACCAGGGCCAGTTTGTCCGGGTCCACCAGTTGTTCCACCTTGAGTACGCCGGTTTCGATAAAATGGCAGAGATGGCCCTGGATGGTGGACAGGGCAAGGCCGCGCTCATCTGCAATGGCCTGGATATCCATGCCTTTTTCAAACATGGTCAAGCTGATGTCCCGGGTGGTGGGGCCGGAGGATTTGGCGTTTTTATCACTGGGTGCGTTTTCAACAGGTTTGGGCGGGGGCAGGTCAACGGTTTGGATCCCCTGTTCTTCCCGGTAGGCCTTGACCAGAGCGATCAGATCCGGGCCGTACTTTTCAAGGGTTTTGGGGCCAATTCCCTTGAGCGCTGAAAGATCGGTTTCGGAATCAGGCAGGCCCACGGCGATCTGGACCAGGACTTTCTGGTGAAGCACCTGGAAATGGGGAATGCCTTGGGCTTTGGCAATCTTGCCCCGCCATTGCTTGAGTGTGTTGAACAATTCCGGGTGGGCAATGTCAAGCTCGGTATAATCCGGTGTATTGGCCTTGGACCGGGTCTGGGCGGCCTTTGGCAGGGCAGCCATGCCTGCCCCGGACACGGTCCGAAGATAGGTGGCCGAGGAAAACCCGTCAGCACAGGATTGAACCCCGGCCAGGCGGATGCGGATTTCCGCGCATAGATTGTCCAGGCCGTTGGTCATCTGTTTTTTCAGGGCTTTGTTGTCGGTTTCCACCCGGCCTTTTTCAAGCAGGGGGGTGAACAGGCCGCTTATTTTTTCGCTGAACCAGCCCGATGCTTTCCGGGTCCGGTCCTGGATCCCGGGATGGTCGTCCGGGAGAAGGGTTTCCGCCATCAGTCCCCGGAGCTGATTCTGGAATTTTTCCCCCACATCAAAAATCTCTGTTTTGGCCCTGGCCTTGAGTTCGGCGGTGTCGCCCAGGCCCGGCACATGCACGGATCCCGGGTTGGAATCCGCAAGACGGACAAAATAAAAAAACATGCCCCGCATGGCATTGAAATCAAAGCATTGGCCCACCAGTTCCTGCTGAAAGGCAAGCTGTGCCTGTTCAAACCGGGTTTCCATATCGTTTTCCAGCCCGTGCCGGGCAGTTTCCATGAATGCGGCAACCGAAGGGTCCACGGCAATGCCCTGGTCGGGCACGGGAGAGGACAATACCAGGCCGTCCAGGGTCCGGCAGCGGCTCAGGGCCACATAGGTCTGGCCGTGGGCAAAGGCGTCTTTTGCATCCACCACAGCGCGGTCAAAGGTCAGGCCCTGGCTTTTATGGATGGTCACGGCCCAGGCCAGTTTAAGGGGAATCTGGGCGAACCGGCCGATGATCTCTTCCTTGATGGTGCTGTCTGCCTCATTGACCGTGTAGGAGATATTTTCCCATTCCACAGGCTCGACCTCAATGGGCGGGGCCGTTCCGTCCGGATCCGTGACCAGGACACGGTCTTTGGACACATGGCTGACCCTGCCGATCTTGCCGTTGTAGTACAGCTTGTCCGGGGAGGCGTCGTTTCTCAGGAACATGACCTGGGCACCGGGTTTCAGGACCAGACGATCCGGCGTGGGAAAGGAATGTTCCGGGAATTCGCCCGAGACCTCGGCCCGGAATTCGCAAGTCTTTTCCGGCAGTGTTGCCAGGCGCTCCCGGTTGATCTTGTCGGCCTTGCGGTTGTGGGTGGTCAGGGTGATGGCGCCCTTTTCCGGCGCGGGCTTATCCGCGCATTGGTTGAGCAAGGCGGTGGCATGGCTGTCCACCCGGTTTTCCCGGACCGCATTGAGAAGGTCGATGAATTCCGGATCGGACTGGCGGTAGATGGTTTTGAGTTCAATGGTGAGCAGGTCGGTTTGGGCCAGGGCATGGCTGGCAAAAAAATACATGGAATCGTAATACTGCTGGAGCAAATCCCATTCATCAGGTTTGGCCACGGGCGGGAGCTGGAACAGATCCCCGATCAGCAGCAACTGGACCCCGCCAAAGGGCCGGTCGTTCCGGCGCAGCCGCCGGAGTACGGCATCCACGGAGTCCAGAAGATCGGCCCGGACCATGGAGATCTCGTCAATGACCAGGAGGTCCAGGCCCTTGATGATCCGCTTTTTTTCCTTTGAAAACCTGAAAAACCGGTAGGAATCCCGGCCCTGGGCGGTCTGCCCCGGGATGTACGGGCCAAAGGGAAGCTGGAAAAACGAGTGCAGGGTCACGCCGCCGGCATTGATGGCAGCCACGCCTGTGGGTGCGGTGACCATGACCTGTTTGTGGCAGTCTGCTTTCAGCCCTTTGAGAAAGGTGGTCTTGCCGGTGCCGGCCTTTCCGGTCAGAAACAGATGGCTGCCGGTGCGGCGGACAAAGGCGTCTGCCATGGCCATTTCAGGGTTGTCTTTAAACGATATTCCGGGGGGGTTGGGCGTATTCATGGGTAAAGGTTTACTATACCCTGCGCAAAGGTCAAGAAAAATCCCAGGAGGTACGGCGCCGGCCGGTTATTGGGCCGGCATCTTTTCCACGGGTTTGGCCTGTGCGGCGGCCAGGGCTTCCCGGCTTGTCCACCCGCCCCCAAGGGCCTTGTACAGCTTGACATAGGCATTGAAAAAAAGCTGCTGGATTTCTGAATATTCAAGTTTGGCGGAAAACAGGGTCCGCTCGGAATCCAGCACTTCCAGATAGGAGCTTACGCCTTTGTCATAGCGCTCAAAGGAGAGCTGCGCTGCATTGTCTGCGGCAGCCACCTTTCTGCGGGCGGCAAGGCTTTCCCGGCGGTAGGTGTCCACCTCCACCAGGGCATCCTCCACTTCGCCAAATGCGGACAAAACAGTATTTTCATAGTCAAGCAGGGCCTGGCGGGCCTGCTCCCGGGCAATGTCCACCCGGCGTTTGCTCTTGTTGAAATCAAACAGGGGGCCCAAGAGTCCTGCACTGGCCGACCAGATCCCGCCCTTGTTGGTGATGTCCGAGAGCTCGGACGTGGCCAGCCCCAGGCTGCCGGTGAGGCTGATGGCCGGGAACCGCTGGGCCACGGCCACGCCAATGTTCTCGTTCTGGGCATGGAGCAGGGCCAGGGCCTGCTGGATTTCCGGCCGCCGTTCCACCAGGGTGGAGGGCAGTGCGGACGGGACAAAAGGCGGCGGGGACTGGTGTTCCGGGGATTCGTCCGTGCCAATGGCCCGGGGAAGCTGTCCCAGCAGTAGGTTGAGCACATGCTCGGTCTTGGCGATGAGCCGCTCGTAAAGGGGAATGGCCCCGGCCGCGATCTCTTTCTGGATCTGGGCCTGGTTCAGGTCGATTTCCGGGATAATGCCTTTTTCAAACCGCTGGCGGATGATCTCAAGGCTGTCCAGGCGGGAGGCCAGGGTATCCTTTGACATGTCCAGGCGGCGGCGGTAGTCGCGCAATTGGTAATAGGCTGAGGCCACATCCGCAATCAGGCTGACCTGCACGGTCCTGGCCCCGAATTCCGATGCCAGGATCTCGGCCCGGGCCGCGGCAGTGGCCCGCTTGAATTTCCCCCAGACATCCAGCTCCCAGGAGAGCATGGGCGCAATATATACATTGGTGTTGGTAAACGAAGACCGGGACCCGGAATAGTTGCCGGCAGACCCGCCTGCATCCAGATTGACTGCGGGATACTGGTCGGCCCGGGTGAACCCGTAGGAGGCCCGGGCCTCTTCGATCCGGCTCAGGGCGATCTTGAGTTCCCGGTTGTTGTCCAGGGCGGTCCTGACCAGTTCGTAAAGCACAGGGTCGTTGAACAATTCCCACCATTTGAGGTGGTCCACGATCTCGGCATCTGCAGGAGCGAACCTAAACACCTCCGGGGTGCGGGGGACCGGCGGGGTAAAATCAGGCCCCACGGCCCGGCAGCCGCCTATAAATCCCAGGACAGCCATACAAACCATGCCCAAAACCATGTGTTTCCTGTTCATATCTCAGTCCCTTTCTTTTCCAGATTTTTTTCCCGTTCTTTTTCCAGCATTTTTTTCAGGTCGCGTTTTTGTTCATACCGGCCGATTTTGCCGACCAGGACAAAGAGCATGGGGTAGAAAAACACCCCGAGCAGGGTGGCCAGGGTCATGCCCCCGAGCAGGGCCATGCCCATGACTTTCCGGGCCTCGGCCCCGGCGCCCGTGGCGATTACCAGGGGCAGGATGCCCAGGATAAATGAGAACGCGGTCATGAGAATGGGCCGGAACCGCAGCTTTGCCGATTCCACGGCCGCGTCAAACAGACTCATCCCTTGCTGAAACTTGATGTTGGCGAACTCCACTATGAGAATGGCGTTTTTGGCGGCCATGCCGATGAGCATGACCAGGGAAATCTGGGCGAAGATATTGTTTTCATAGCCCGGATCCATAAACCGGGCCAGGAGCACCAGGCCCATGGCCCCGAAAATAGCAAAGGGCGTACCCAAAAGGATGCTGAACGGCAGGGACCAGCTCTCGTACTGGGCAGCCAGGATCAGGAAGACAAAGACCAGGGAGAACACAAACACAATGGTGCCGGACCCGGCTGCCTTTTTTTCCTGGTAGGACATATTGCTCCAGGCATAGGTCATGTCGTTGGGCAGGACCTGGGCCGCGACCTCTTCCAGGGCGGCCAGGGCCTGGGCCGAGGTATAGCCGGCTGCCGGGCTGCCTGTGAGTTCTGCGGCCCGCATGAGGTTGAACCGGTTGGTATAGTCCGGGCCGAATACTTCTTTCACCCGGACAAAGGCGGACAGGGGAACACTCTGGCCGTCCCTGTTCTTAAGGAAAAACAGATTGATCTGCTCGGCATTGTGCCGGTATTCGGGCTCTGCCTGGATATAGGCCCTGTACAGCCGGCCGAACCGGTTGAAGTCGTTGACATAGGCCCCGCCCAGGAACGCGCCGATGGTGGTGTACATGTCGTCCAGGGAAATCCCGGCTTTCAGGGCTTTGTCCCGGTCCACCTCAATAAGCCGCTGGGCTACGGTGGGCCGGAACGTGGTGAAAATCGATCCGATCTCGGGCCGTTTCTGGGCTTCCCGGATAAAGCTGGCGGTCTGGTGGCCCAGGTAGTCCGGGGTGTTGCCGGCCCGGTCCTGGAGCATGAGGGTGAAGCCCGCGCCCGATCCCAGACCGGGAATGGCGGGCGGGCCAAATGCAAAGACCTGGGCTTCGTTGACCCCGAAGTAGAACTCCATGTTCAAGTCGTTGATCAGGTCTTTGGCGGTTTTATCCCGTTTGGCCCAGTCCTTGAGCGAGACAAACAAAAATCCCGCATTGGTGCCCATGGATGAGGAGAGCATGGAAAATCCTGTGGCCGTGGTCACGTACTCCACCTCTTTGTGGCGGGCGATCATCTGTTCCACCTTTTTTGTGACGGCATCGGTGCGCTGGAGAGAGGCCGCATCCGGGAGCTGGACATTAACGAACAAATACCCCATGTCTTCGGCCGGTACAAACCCGCCGGGCAGGAGTTTGCCCACAATGCCGGTGCCGCAGGTCACGGCAATCACCAGGATGACGCCCACGGCAATCTTCCGGGTAAGCATTTTGGTGATGCCCATATAGGCATTGGTGGAGCGGTCAAACCCCTTGTTAAACATCCTGAAACACCATCCCAGGGGACCCCGGTAGGGTTTGGGCGGTTTGAGGATCAGGCCGCACAGGGCCGGGCTCAGGGTCAGGGCATTGATGGAGGAAAAACAGACCGACACCACGATGGTCAGGGCAAACTGCTGGTACAGCCGGCCCGTGATCCCGCCCATGGCCGCCACCGGCAGGAACACAGCCACCAATACCAGGGTGGTGGCGATGACCGGTGCGGTGACCTCTTTCATGGCCAGGATGGTGGCGGCTTTGGCATCCATGCCTTTGGCGATATTGGTCTGGACCGCTTCCACCACCACAATGGCGTCGTCCACCACAATGCCGATGGCCAGGACCAGTCCCAGGAGCGACAGGGTGTTGACGGTGAACCCCAGCAGGGGAAAGGCCATGAACGCACCGAGCAGGGACACGGGAATGGCAATGGTGGGGATGAGGGTGGCCCGCCAGTCCTGGATAAAGATAAAAACCACAAATACCACCAGCACCAGAGCGATGAACAGGGTTTCCACGATTTCGTCAATGCCTTTGGTAATAGGCAGGGTGGCGTCCAGGGAGACATCGTATGTCATACCCTTGGGAAAAGAGGCAGCCAGTTCGGCCATGGTGGCCCGGACATCTTCGGCCAGCTGGACCGCGTTGGACCCGGGGGCCTGGTACAGGGAGACAATGGCGCAGGGCTTTCCGTCCAGGCGGCTGAACATATTGTAGGATTCCACACCCAGTTCC
The DNA here is from genome assembly GCA_036881925.1 of Desulfobacter sp. Classification (GTDB taxonomy): domain Bacteria; phylum Desulfobacterota; class Desulfobacteria; order Desulfobacterales; family Desulfobacteraceae; genus Desulfobacter. The sequence continues at coordinate 66,263 of JBAJNJ010000016.1, read as the reverse complement.
ACCCGGGCAATGTCCCGGATCTTGACCTGTGCACCGGTTTCCGTGGTGCGGATCACGATTTCGCCGAAGGCTTCTTCGGATTGGAGCCGGTCGGGCAGCCGGACCGTATAGGTGAATTCCGTGCCCGGAGGTGCGGGTTCAGCCCCGAATTTACCGCCGGGAACGATCACGTTTTGGGCCCGGATAGCCGCGATGATCTCGGGAACGGTCATGCCGAGCTGTGCCAGGCGGTCCGGCCGTATCCAGATCCGCATGGAATAATCCGACGCCCCGAGCACATCCACCCGGCCGATGCCCTTGAGCCTTGCCAGGACATCCTTGATGTTGATCAGGGCGTAGTTGTTCAGGAAGGTCTGGTCGTATTGGCCGGTATCATCGGTCAGGGAGACGAGCATGAGGATGTTGGGCAGGGATTTTTCCGTGGCCACGCCCAGGCGCTTGACCTCTTCGGGCAGTTTGGCCGTGGCCGCAGACACCCGGTTCTGGGTGAACACGGTGTTCATGTCCGGGTCTGTGCCGATTTCAAACGAGACATTGATGGTCATGGTGCCGTCGTTGGCATTGACGGACTTCATGTAGATCATGTTGTCCACCCCGTTGATCTGCTGCTCCAGGGGGGTGGCCACGGACTGCTCCACATTGGCGGCATTGGCACCGGTGTAGCTGGCCCGGACCTGGACAATGGGGGGGGTGATGTCCGGATATTGCTCGGTGGGCAGTCCCATGAGGGAGAGGATGCCCACGATGACCGTGATCACGGCGATGACCATGGCGACGATGGGCCGCCTGACAAAAAAGGCGCCCATTACGGGCCATCCTGTGAGATGCGTTCCACCCTTACCGGCTTGGGGGTCACCCGCGCCCCGTCGCCGACCTTTTGCAGGCCTTCGTAAACAATGGACTCGCCCGGAGCCAGGCCGTCGCGCACCAGCCAGAAATTATCAATGGCCGGTCCCAGATGCACCTGGCGCTCATGGACGGTGTTTTGACCGTCCACCACAAACACGCGCTTGCGGCCCTGGAGATCGCTGACGCACCGCTGGGGGATGAGGATCCCGTCTTCAACGTTTTCAATCATGACCTTGACCTTGGCGAACTGGCCCGGCCGGATCAGATTGTCCGGGTTGGGAAACGACACCTGGACCAGAATGGCGCCGGTGGCCGGGTCGATTTTCCGATCCAGGAAGTTGGGCGTGCCTTTGTGGGGATAGAGATAGCCGTCCGCCAGGATGAGCCGGATCTCCGGGTCCTCTTCCCTGGCGGCCGCTGCCTCGCCCACCTCGGCAATGTGCCGGGCAATGCCCAGGTACTGTGTTTCCGTGAGGAAAAACTCCACCAGGACATTGTCGGTGTTGGACACGGTGTTCAGGATCACGGGGTTGGGGTCCCGGCCCACAAAATCCCCGACCTTGGCCTCGGTCTTGCCGATGATCCCGCTGATGGGCGAATAGATCCGGGTGTATCCCATCTGGATTTCCGCGGCCCTGACATTGGCCTGCGCCGCTTCCACAGCAGCCCGGGCCGCCTCATAGCTGGCCACGGCCCCGTCCAGATCGCTCTGGGACACCGCGTTTTTCTCGGCCAGCGGGCGGTAGCGCTCCAGATCCCGCCGGGCCTTGACCAGTTTGGTATTGGCCTCGGCCAGCAGGCCCTGCTTGGACGCGACCTCGGCTGCAAAGGGCTGGCTTTCAATGATATAGAGCAGGTCCCCTGCCCTGACCTCGGAGCCTTCCTTAAAATGGATGCCCTTTAAAAACCCTTCCACCCGGGCCCGGATGGCAATGTCTTTTGCTCCGTAGGCCTGGCCCACAAAGACCTTGTAAATGGGCACGTTCTCGGCCCGGGTCGTGTAAACCGCCACTTCCGGGGGCGGGGGCGCCTGGGGCGGGCCATCTTCGGCATTCCGGCAGCCGGTATTAAAAACAAATGACACCAATAAAAGGAAAACAATCGGGAACCTGGATCTCATTTTCATCTCTTTCCCATACATCTCAATGGGTTAATACAATATGGATTACGGATTAATGATCCGTTGAACATATACCATTGCCCGGGGATTTAAAACCATTTTCTGGGGGGATGACCAAGATCTGTCCGGGAACACCCTGCCCGGTGCGGGCAGGGCGGGAAAGCGGGGATCAGTGGTGTACCGGTGATATTCAGTAAGGGGGGATTATACGTATTCGCTGATGTTTGTACCGGTGTCGCCCGAACCGGTATCCACAGAGGTGTCGCCGCTTGTGGTTTCGCCGTCCGTGGTTTCCTCTTCTGCTTTTTTCTCTTTTTCCGCCGTTTCCATGGATTCCACGGTTCTTTCCATAATGGATTTGGGCGGGAATTTTTCCTTGAGCTGGCCTGCGGCTTTCTGCTTGGCCATATCAGCTTTCATCTTTGCCTGCTCATAGGTCATGCGGGGCCTGCGAACCATTTCCTCTTCCGGTACAGCTTCCGATACAGCAGTGTTCTCAGCCGGTTTCACTGACATTTGCAGCAGATCTGAGGTATTGAACGGATGTATCTGCATGAAACGCTCCTTAACTTTGATTCTGAGGGAATGCGATATTGGCCGGAATCCCTGTTGTTTTTGCCGATCGGACCGGCCATACAACAAAAATCGGCGCAATCCTGACCGCTCTTTAACAATAAATACGGCCGGACAGATTTTTTTGCCCTTGCCCTTTGCCGCCCGGTTCTGTATGTCAGATACAGGTATCGTACCTTATCCGGCGTTTATATCCGGCTTCCATTTTCGCCGGTTCTTTTTTCACGTGTTTCCAGCGGTTTTTCTCACGGCCTTTTTTACGGTTTCTTTTTTCCGGCCGGGCATCATGTTTTCACCACCCCTATTCATGGAGGAAGACGATGACAGTCACACACATTCTCAGGCACATTCCCAGGGTTATGACGGTTTTGATCGGTTTAACACTATGGGGCACTTTTGGGCAAATCCATGCTGCTGTTGCGGCGACGGATGCCGGCCCGGAACAGGTCACCGGGTTTGCAGATATCCATGTCCACCAGATGGCCGAGTATGCCTTTGCCGGGGCCTGGTTTTACGGCAGCCACAAAGGGCCTGAATCAGAAGCACTGAAGCGGTGCACGGGCGGGCATATTTTCGGCGGGGACCATGCCAGGACCAAGTACGGCCCGCTGAATGAATTCCTGGGCAAGGTGCCGGGCAGCGACGGGGACACGGGATGGCATTTTTTCAAACGGGACGGGTATCCCTATTATACGGGATGGCCCCGGTGGGATACCATTGCCCACCAACAGGTCTGGGAGGGGCATTTAAAACAGGCCTTTGCATCCGGGCTCCGGCTTTACATGATGTCGGCCGTGGATTTCAAGTACCTGTGCGATGCCATGCCCTCGTCAAACCGCAAGCCCGGCCTGACCTGCAATGAAATGGCTGGTGCGGATGTCCAGCTCCGGGCCGCCCATGATTTCGCAGCCCAGCGGGACTGGGTCGCCATTGCCGGAACCCCCGTAGAGGCGCGTGAAATTATCAACAGCGGCAGGCTTGCCATGATCCTGGCCGTTGAAGTGACCCGGCTGTTTGACGATGACGGCTGGGCGGAACGGCTTGACTATTATTACCACCACTTCAAGGTCAGGTCCATCCAGGTGGGTCACCAGTTGGACAACCGGTTTACCGGGGTGGCGCCCCATCACTTTATCTTCAAGCTGTTCCAGTTTCTGGATGACCTGGGCAGCGGCAGTGCAGATCCCGGGTTTAATCTGGACGGCAACGGGAAAAACATCCTGGGCCTGACCAGTGAGGGCAAAGACCTGGTCCGGGCCATGATGGAAAAACAGATGATCATCGACATTGCCCATTTATCCGAACGGGCCGTGGATGATGTCTACGGGATTGCCCGGGAAACGGCATATTATCCCATAGTGCTGTCCCACGGGCATCTCCGGTCCATCATGATGGATGACAAGCAAACCGAGGAAAAAACAACCCCGGACCGGATTATCCGGATGATCCGGGAAACCGGTGGCATGATGGGCCTGCGCACCGGTGCGGAACAGGTAAAGACCTACCAGGGCGCAGGGGTTCCCAATGATTGCGACGGATCGTCAAAATCCTTTGCCCAGGCCTACCAATACGGCACCAAAGGGCTGAAGGTGAACATTGCCTTTGCCAGCGACATGAACGGCTTTATCCAGCAGCTCAGGCCCCGGTTCGGGAATGCAGACGAAACCTGTGCCGCCTCGGGAGATACGGCCCGCCGGGACAGCCAGCAGGCGGTTCAGTCCCAAATGCTGGGCACGCCCTTTGATTACCAGGGGTTCGGCCACATCGGTCTGGAAAGGGATATTATTGATGATTTAAAGCAGTTCGGGGTGGATACCTCCGGGCTGGAAAATTCTGCGGAAACCTTTATCCAGGTCTGGGAACGGTGTTATGACGACGGCCGGACAGGTCCCCTGGACACCAGTGATTTTAATACCTCGGGCATTATCGATTAACAGGACCGGGGGAACCGCAGGGAATATCCCGGCAGGCCGGGGTCAGATCCGGTCGGACCGGACAATATCAGCACCCTTTCCCCGGAGCGTCTCAAGCTCGGAAGGCAATGCCCCGCAATATTTGGCGGCAACCCCGTCCTCTACAACCGAGACGTCCAGCCCTTTTCCAAGGGCGTCAGCCACAGTGGCAGCCACACAATACTCCGCCGCCAGGCCGACAATATAAAGGCGGCTGATATTGTGGTCGTGCAGATATGTTTCAAAGTCCGGGTTTGAAAACGCGCTTTGCATGCGTTTGGTAAACCGGGAATTCCCCAGGACGTTCAGCCTGGCATCAAACTCGGTATCACGGATGTATTCCTGTTTTATATAGATGATCTCCCTTTTCCGGTCTGAAAATTTTTGAACCAGTGCATTGATGACCGGGAGCATATGGTCTGCCTGGTCCCGGCAAACCGGGGAAAATCCTTCCGGATCGGAAAACGCCTTTTGCACGTCAATCACCACAAGGGCGGAGTGTTCCCCCGGATCTGCGCCCAAGGGCGCCGCAGACAAGATTAAAAAAGACAGCAACACGGCAAGACAAAAAATGGTGGGTTTCATATGATTTGCTCCTTGTTGGATTCAGCATCAACGGCAGCCCTTTTTGGGAATGCTGCCCCGGAACGTGATGAACAGAACCGGATATTACAGCTTAATACCTGGTCTCACATGACTTGTAAATGTCCCGGGAAAAAAGTCCCGGCGCTGTATAGGGTCTGTTTTTTCCGAACGGCAAGGCAGGGCAGGTCTCTTGCCCTGTGCCCGGATAAAAGCCGATGCTGATCCGGAAAATTCACATTGAAAATCAAATTATTTCTGCTACAATCCTTTCCCGAAGCAGTTGAATTTTCGCCAACTGTGAAAAGGGTCAATCTTTCTTTAACACATCCGGGTTCCGTCAATATCGAACCGGGATCAGAAACACTCCATATCAATATTCGACACCGGCCCTTCCAATGTTGGTTATTGCCGTTTATCAACAGCGGTTTTCGAAAAATATGATCAGGGGAATCTTCCATGCAGGACTTCAGGCACTTCGTTCTTACCTTTTCCACTCTGTTTTTTCACACGTTATCAGCCCGGTCCGCCATATTTGCCTTCACGTATTTTTATCCCGGGAACGCCGGGTATACATTCCGGAACAGCAGCATTCCCGGATACTGGTAATCCCAATACGATCAACATAACTGCCAGCAGCAACAAGTAAAAAAGACGCATAAAAAAGCCCCGAACCTTCAAAAACAAGGAGATCACATGAGACAACGCCCGATAAGCCGACGCGCATTCATGAAATATTGCAGCGGTATTGCTATGACCTTAGGATTGGGCACCACAATGATTCCCAAAATTGCCGACGCCCTGACCGGTGACACCCGGCCGCCTGTGGTGTGGCTGCATTTTGCCGAGTGCACCGGATGCAGTGAAGCCTTTCTGCGTTCCGCAGAACCGGGGGTGGCGGACATCCTGTTCGATGTACTCAACCTGACCTATCACGAGACCCTCCAGGTCGCCTGCGGTGAAAAAGCCGAGTACAACCGCGACCAGACCGTGGCGGATCATGCCGGTGAATTCATCTGTATTGTGGAAGGTGCCATTCCCACGGCAGACAATGGGGTTTACGGCATGATCGGAGGACGGACCATGCTTGACATTGCTCAGTCGGTCATCCCCCAGGCCAAACATACCATTGCTCTGGGTACCTGTGCCGCATTCGGCGGCCTTCCGGCAGCCGCTCCCAATCCCACCGGGGCCATGGGCGTCAAAGACGCCATCGGGTTGGACACCATTAATATCACGGGATGCCCGCCCCACCCCATGAATCTTGTGGCCTGCATCACCAGCTACCTGCTCAACAACCAAATGCCGCCGCTGCGCACCGACGGGCGGCCCGAGTTCTGCCACGGCGAAAAAATTCACTGCGGCTGTACATACCCCCACGGCTGTTTACGGGGATACAACTGCAAAGGCCCCCAGACGTATAACAACTGCCACCGGCAGCCTTACAACGAGGAGTCCTGGTGCATCCAGGCCGAACACCAGTGCATCGGCTGCTCCGAACCGGGGTTCTGGGACAACAATGCACCGTTTTACAATCCCATGTGGATGACCATGTTCAGCACCTACCGCCCCACAGCCATCCCCCATGAGCACCAGGAAACAGCCGCGTGCACCCCTTGCCACAGCCAGGAGTTTGTTGACCAGGCACGCGTCCAGTACAGCCCTGCCAAACGATTCCAGCAGGTCATGCACAACAGGCACGGAGTGTCCCTGAACACCAGCCAGGGGTGCAGCAACTGCCACCTGGAACTCTCCGGCAGCACGGATGAACCGACCCGGGGCTAACAGATAAATCACCCGGCTTTCCCGCGATATTGATATACGCGATGTTGATATAAAGGAGCAATACCATGTCTCATGAGGAATATCCCCAGATCATTACCAGTATCCCCAGCCTGGATGTGCCCGAGGGCGGCCAGGCCACGTTCAATGTAAAACTCTCTTCCCGCCCTGGCGCCCCCAAAGTGGATATTGATGTCCAGCGCATCCCGGGCGGCAATGGTATTTCCATTGCATCAGGTGCGGCACTGGCATTTGACAGGAAAAACTATAACCGCTGGCAGACCGTTACACTGGCGGCCTCCCAAGGCAGCAGCTTTACAGGCGGCCAGGTCGGCATCCGCCTTTCCGGCGATGGGCTGCAAACCACACAAATCACCGCCATTGAAGTGGATCGCAGCCAGGCGGTCCAGGCGTACCAGATTACCACCGACCGGAATGCCGTCACGGTTGCCCGGGGAGCCACGGCCGGATTCAACGTCAAGCTGGACGCGGATCCGGGCCAGGCCGTTGCCGTAACCATCGGCCGCCAGTCAGGGGACGCGGAGATTGCCGTGGCATCGGGCAGTACCTATTATTTTGATTCATCCAACTGGGATATGACCCAGCCGGTCACCCTGGCAGCATCGGCAGATGAAAAACCTGCCGGGGACAGGGCCATATTTGCCGTATCCGCCCCGGGCACGGATACGGTGTTTGTCACGGCAGCCCAACAGGAGGCCGGCATTGGCAACAGGATCGTCATTGACCCGGTATCCCGGATTGAGGGCCACCTGAGGGTGGAAGTGGAGGTCAGCAACGGCGCCGTGGCAAAAGCCTGGTCATCCGCCACCCTGTACCGGGGCATTGAAACCATCCTTACCGGGCGCGCGCCCCAGGACGCCCCCCTGATCACCCAGCGCCTGTGCGGGGTATGCACCTACGTGCATCAACTCTGCTCGGTCAGGGCCATTGAGGATGCCACCACCACAAGTATCCCGGACAATGCCCGGATCGTCCGCAACCTGACCCTTGGCGCCCAATACCTGCATGACCATATCGTGCACTTTTTCCACCTGCACGGCCTTGACTGGGTGGATATCACCAGCGCTCTGTCTGCAGACCCGACCGCCACTGAAAACCTGGCCAATACCGTGTCACCCAGTGCCGATCCCATTGACTTTGCTGCGGTTCGATCCCGGCTCCAGGGTCTTGTGGACACGGGCAACCTGGGACCATTTGCCAATGCCTACTGGGGACATACCGATTACAACCTAACCCCCGAGGAAAACCTCCTGGTCAGCGCCCACTATTTGTCCGGCCTTGAGGTACAGATCATTGCCGCGCGCATGATGGCCATCCTGGGCGGCAAAAACCCGCATCCCCAGTCCACCATCGTGGGCGGGGTGACATGCGGCGGGGAGCTTGCCCCGGATCGGCTGGCGACCTTCCGCAACTATTTGGCGCAGACCCGCCGGTTCATACAAACCGTGTACCTGCCTGACCTCAAGGTGGTGGCCTCCCGGTATCCCGCCTGGACAGGGGTCGGGGGCTTTACCAATTTCCTGGCCTGCGGGGAATTCCAGCAGGGTATATCTGCGGATGATCTGCTCATGCCGGCCGGCATCATCCTCAATGGCGACATCTTAAATGTGCAGCCCCTGGACGAGGCTGCCATCACCGAGCATGTGGCCCGCTCCTGGTATGCGGGCACGGCAGACCTGCACCCGCTGAACGGCCAGACCGTACCGGGCTACACCGGCCTTGACGTTGAGGACCGGTATTCCTGGTTCAAGGCACCCAGGTATGACGGGGCTGCCATGGAAGTCGGCCCCCTGGCCCGGGTTCTGGTGGGATACGGGCTGGGCAGGCCCGATTTTGTAAATACGGTCCAGGATTTCCTCCTGGATACCGGGCTGTCCGAGGCAGACCTGCTGTCCACCCTGGGCAGAACCGCTGCCCGGGCCCTGGAGACCAGCATTGTCGCCAATGCCATGGAAACCTGGCTGAACCAGTTGGAAAGCAATCTCAGCTCCGGAGACAAGGAAATTTACAGGACCCACGTCATGTCGGACAGTGCGGGACGCGGGCTTCTGGAAGCGCCCCGGGGTGCCCTGGGACACTGGATAGACATACAGGGCAGTGCCACCAACCGTTACCAGATGGTGGTACCCACCACCTGGAACCTGGGGCCGCGCTGTGCCGACAATATTGCAGGCCCCATGGAACAGGCCCTGGTGGGTGTTCCCGTGGCAGATCCTGAAAATCCGATGGAGATCCTGAGGGTCATCCACTCTTTTGATCCCTGCATTGCCTGCGGTGTGCATGTGATTGATATGGATAAAAGAAAGGCGTACGATATCAAGGTCATCTGATACAGGTATGCCGTTTAAAAAAGCGAAACCCGTTGCCGGAGGCGGTATTCGCCTCCGGCAACGGATTGGCCCGGGTCCAGAACCGCTTCCGGGCTTTTTTTATTGACAAAGCGCCTGTGTCTGCTCCAAAATACCTGCCCAAATCCGACATATAAAACAACAGGAACAACCAACTGAATCTTTACAGCACCACCGCACATTGTCCAGGCCCGGGAAACGGTTTCCGTTACCGGTTCTTCATGTTTCGAGGACCTTTATCATGAAACCACTCTCCATATTACATACCACCTGCCACACCGGTTGGGGCGGTCTTGAAAAACGCATCTTTAACGAGTCATTATGGATGCAGGCCCAGGGCCATGAACTGACCATTGCCGCCCCCAAAGACACCCCGCTGTATGACCGGTCAAAAGCCCACGGCTTCACCACCTGTCCGGTGGAATTCGGCAGGCTCTCCTTTTTTGGGGATTACATACGGCTGATGCGGATTTTTAACACCCAAAACCCCCATGTGCTGAACACCCACGGGAATACGGACGCAAAAATCGCTTTGCCGGCAGGAAAAAAAGCCGGGATTCCCTGCCGGATCCTCTCCCGCCATATCAGTGCCCATGTCCGGAACACCTGGTATAACAGGGTCCTTTACAAAGATTTAAGCGATTATGTCTTTACCACGGCCCACTGCACCACCCAACATCTGCAGGCCGTATTTGACCTGGACCGTGACACGGTATTCTCCATGCCCAGCGGCATCATTGAACCCGCACACTTACCCCCGAAGGACGCGGCCAGGAATGAACTGACCGGCAATCTCGGGGTACGCCCGGACACCCGGTTCATCGGGTTTGCCGGCCGGGTGTCCCGGGATAAAGGGGTAGACCTGGTCCTTAACGCCTTTGGCAATATCGCCGGAACCATTCCCCACCACCTGGTCATTGTCGGCACCGGCACAGACGATTATTTATCCGAACTTAACGAGCTGACAGCGGCGCTCAATCTTTCGGAACGGGTGCATTTCACAGGATTCACAGACAATGTCTGGCCGTTCTACAGGGCATTTGACATGAAAATACTTGCCTCAAGGGATATCAATGGCGTACCTTTTGAAGGCATTCCCCAGGCCCTTCTCGAAGCCATGTATGCCGACTGCCCGGTCATCGGCGCCAAAAGCGGGGGGATTGTCGACATCATCAGGCATGAAAAAACAGGCCTTTTGTTTGAAATGGACGACGCAGACAGCCTATCCAGAACCATTTTAGACACCATGAGCCAGGAAGAACGTACACGGGAGATGGCCGGGCAGGCCAGGGAATGCGTACAAACACACCATACCATTGATGCCATGGGGCATGCCACCCTGGACATTTACAACCAGCACTTTGCCCGGGGCTAGTTTTCTGCGGTTCCGCATCCAAAGTGCCACTCCAAACCATGCGAGGCCACAATGAATAAACCGGCTTGCCGCTCTGCATTCCTGATTATTTATCTGGGCAAACTGCCCGGGTACTTTGATTTCTGGGCAAAAACCTGTGCGCCCAACCATGACACCTGCCATTGGTTTGTCTATAACGACCACATCCGGGAAAGAACGGAATACAACAAGGCCGTTACGATTGTCCCCTATACATTTGAAGCATTGCGCAGTGATATGGCATCAAAGGCCGGCATCCATATCCCGGACCGGAACACACGGATTGTGTGTGACTGCAGGGTGATGCTGTATCTTCTCCGCAAAGCGGAGGATCACCTGGACCAGTATGATTTTATCGGGTATTCGGATATTGATGTGGTTTACGGCAGGATAAATGATTTCCTGCCTGAAAACCCGACCGGCTACGCCTTGATCAGCGCCCATGAACACCGTCCCTGCGGACCGTTTACCCTATTCAACAGGACATATCTGGGGCAGATCCTGTCCGATCCCCGGATCAAAACCTACCTGGAATACAACTTCGGGAACCAGGTATACGATTCTGCCGCATATGCCGAGGCAGAATCGGCATTCAAACCGGTATCCGGCAACAGGCAAAAAGACCAGATCCGGGATCAAACCGATTTCAAACATCTGGACGAATCAGATGAACTTGTGGATATTGCGGCGCAGTTTGCGCCGGTGTTCTGCAACCCGGAGTCCCTGCAGCCGACCATGACCAAGGGGTTCAACCACCGAAAGGCCATCGCCTTCTGGAACAGGGGCAGGCTGACAATCTTTGACAACCTGGGGCATAAGCGGGAAGGGGCGTTTTTTCATTTCTCCCGGTTTAAAAACCGGAAACGGTTCAAGGTGAATCCGGACGTCCTTCCCGCGGATCACATCGGTATTTATAAGTATGGGTTCATCGCATATAAATCCCCCTGGACCTTTATCAAGCTGTTTCTCACCATGCTGTACTGATCACGGAAAATTCCGGGAAACATCGTTGTACCCTTATAATGTCCCGGACTGGTTGTACACCTTCACGGACAGTGCAATCTTGTACAATACGGTCAGGATCAGCAGTCCCAGTGCCGCCACCCCTGCTGAAATCACGATTTCATGGAGGCTGGGCATATATTCGGTCACATGGTGAAGGGGCGAGGGGATAAAGCCGCCCGCGATCATGCCCAGGCCCTTGTCGATCCAGGTGCCGGTAAAGATAAGGATACAGGCGCATATAAGCAGGGTATCGTTTTTCCGTGCCCTTGGGATGAGAAGACAGACCAGGCCGGAGACCATGGTGGCCAGGGATGCCCACATGAAAGGCACCAGGGCGGATTTGCCGTGAAGCCCGACGTAAAGATAGCGCAGGTGGTCCATGTGGGAGGGAATGCCCGAGTAAAAGACCACAAAGACTTCGCAACCCAGGAAAAAAAGATTGGCCAGCAGACTATAGGCCACGATTCGGGCAAGGGTCTGGATAGCGTCCCTGCCCGGATCAAATGCTGTTGTCCTCCGGATAAACATGGACAGGAGAATCAGCAGGGCCGGGCCCGAGGCAAATGCCGAGGCCAGGAACCTTGGGGCCAGCACAGCCGTAAGCCAGAATCCCCTGCCGGGAAGGCCGCAGTAAATAAAAGCCGTAACCGTGTGGATGGAGAACGCCATGGGAATGGAAACCAGGATCAGGGGTTTTATCCAGAACGGCGGGAAAATCCCGCTTCGTTCCGCATCCAGGACTGTCCAGCCGATGATGATATTCAGGATAAGATAGATAAAAAGGACATTCCCGTCCCAGAACAACATGGACCCGGGTGTGGGATGAAGAAAGACGTTCAGGGCCCGCATGGGCTGGCCCAAATGGATCAGCAGAAAGAGGAGGCACATGATAATGGCGGCCACGGCCAGAAACTCCCCCAGGATGACAATCCTGCCGAATGCCTTGTAATTGTGCAGATAATAGGGCAGCACCAGCATGACCCCGCCTGCGGCCACCCCCACAAAATAAGTCATCTGGGCGGTGTAGAATCCCCAGGACACGTCACGGCTCTGGCCGGTTACCATAAGGCCGTGGATCAACTGGTCAATGTAAAACACCGTCCCTATGCCGACGATTGCAGCCAGTATCCCCATCCATATCCAATATTTCCTGCTTCCCTTTAAGGCCAGCTCAAGCATGTTACTCTCTCCTTTTGCCTTCTATTCCCTTCCGGTGCGAACCACACACGGAAGACGGATGAATACCCAGTTTGCTGGGGGGATATATGGCAAGCGAGTAAATTTTGAGTAAATCCGGACGGGATTAGGTCTCAGGGTCACCGCATATAGAATTCATATTTAATTATTTCAGTATCTTAAGCACCTTCGCAAACGCAAAGAAAATGTATGCAAACATCATAACTGCCTGAAATATTGTGGATTAAAAAATGCGTCAGAGTTAAATGCGTTTGCCCTGGATCAGGTCCGGACCAATCGTTCAAACAGGGATTTTATTTCAGGATCAACAGGCCAGTCCATGGATGCCATGTTCTCCTGGTAAGCCTGCCAGGTGCCGGCGATATGGGCGGTGTTTCCGGCGGCACCGTAAAGGCGCATCATCTTTTTATAGGCAGACCCGTCATAAGGATCGACAGCCAGGATTTTCCGGGTATACCCAATGGCAGCCAAATGGTCCTGCCGGGATTCAAAAAAATCGGCAATGGCACCCAGGTTCCTGAGATGCCCTGCCTGAAGTGCCTCCCGCATGGGCGTGCACCATTCCTGGTAAAGATCTTCCCCGAGAAAAGGCCCTTGATAGAGGGTTTCCGCCTTGATCCGGAGGTCGGCCGCGGCTTCGGGATCATCTTTTTCCAGGGTGCGGGCAGTATTGGCAAGCCGGTCAAATTCCCGGACATCAATGGATATACGGCCGGACCGGTCCAGACAGTAGGTATCTTTTTTTCTCAGGATATAGGCAGACGGGGCCCTTGGCGGAAGATCCGGCTCAAGCAGCCTCCTGAGGCTGCTCATGGCCATATTGAAACGCTTTCCGGTCTTCCCGAGATCCTGCTCAGGCCAGATCAATTCAATCAGCACCTCCCTGGAGATAAATCCGGCCCTGGAATGGGCGGCCAGGTACTTGAAAATCGTCAGGGCATGGGTGCTTTTGCATTGGGACAGATTCAGGGCACGGCCAGCGATGCGGATACGGAACCGCCCCAGGAGGGTGACGGCCATCTGTCCCGGGACAAGACCTGCCCCGGCACCCTCAGGACGTTCGGGCAAAAGTGTCCCAAGGCCTGGAATTTCCCGGATCCAGGCCATTTCTTTCTCTAAAAACCGCCCGTAATTCTTTTGCCTTGAGAGGGCCAGGGCCTTTTCCATATATTCCGCGGCTTCGGAAATCCGGCCGGCCCCCGCTGTTGCCCGGACACAGAGCAGGCAGTTCTCAAACAGATGGAACGCGGCCTGGGCCAAGGGCGGCCGTGCCCTGCCCAGTTGTTCCAGTGCCCCGGCATAATTTTTTTCCAGGATCAATATCCTGGCCATGGTGTTTTCCAGGATACCCCGGGTCAGGACCAGGCCGCGGCCCCGGATCAGGTCAAAGGCATCTTCTATATATGCTTTTGCCGATGGGATTTCGTTTTCCGCCAGACAGGCCCGTGCCGCCAGTTCCCATGCATTGGCAAGCCCCCACCGGTTCCCCGGTGCTTCAAACAGGGCGCTGCCCCGGTCGATAAATTCCCGGGCCTCTCCTGTCCTGCCGAGCCCCAGGCAGTTTTCAGCCCCTGCCAGGAACACCCATGCTTTTTTACTGTCGTTCAGCGCCATGTCCTCGCAGACATTGAGCCCCAGGCGGGCGAATTCAAGTCCCCGGTTGAACTCAAATTCTTTTGCACAGGTCGCGGCACTCTGGTAATACACCAGGGGAAGGCAGGCTTCCACATCCATTTCTGTTGCAGACTTCAGCAACTTTTGGTTCACATCCCGGGAAAGGAAAAAGTCCCCCCGGATGTAATGGAAATATGCCTGGGATGTCCGGATCAGGATCATGCCCACCTGCCCTTCAAACTCAGGATAAGCAAGGATGGTTTCCTTTGCCTGGCGTGTATATATCCGGGCGGTTTTAAATTCACCCAATACCGAAGAAAGAAAAATCAGGTATGTCATGGCAATCATATAGGTGGTGCTGGTATCGTCAACCTTTTGCAGCACCTGCTCCATGAGCAGTTTCGCTTCGGCAACATGACCGGTGAAATAATAAAGGGAACCCAGGTCCACCACGCATTTGACTTCTTTTTCAAGCGCGCCCCGGCTACGGAATAATTTCAGGGCGGATTTCAGCTTTTCCATGGCCTTGCCGGGCCGGCCGTAGTAGGTCAGCATTTGGGCCTGGAAAAAAAGAAGCTGGGGCCGATCAGCCCTGATCCGTTCGGGAATGTTGTTAATGCACTGCTCTGCAAAAAGAAGATTGCCGCGTAAAAAAAACCGGATCTCATTGGCTTCGATCATCCGGACTGTGGCTTCATAATCTCCGGCCTTGACGGCATGGTCCAGGGCGCTGAATGGGTCTTCGTCCTCCAGTGCCGATGCGATATCCCGGTGCAGTTGCCGGATTTGGGAACCGGAAAAAACCTGTTTTATTTTTTCCGATAAAAAGTCCCTGAGCAAATGGTGGAAATAAAATGTGTCCGCACCGCCGCAGGCCGGAAAAACAAGGAGATGATGCCTTACAAGCCGGTCCAGTATTTCTTTTGCATCGGGCACTGCAAAAATTTCCCGGCAGCGCGTGGTATCAATCTCGGGCAAAAGATTGGCCTTGAGCATGAATTCCCGGATTCTCCTGGGCTGTGCATCAAAATAGTTTTCTTCAAGATATGCGTATACATGGTGGTGGCTGCCGCTGAACGCGGCGATCCGGCCCTCTATTTCCCTGTCTGTCCTGTCTTTAAACGCATACTTGAACAATGCCAGGCCTGCGGCCCATCCCCCGGTTTTGTCCCGGATCCGGGCAAGCTGGTTCCCGGCTGCGGGAATTCCCCCCGGACGGGCGTAATACGCGCCAATCTCTTCCAGAGTGAAAGCAAGGTCATTTTCGTTGATATCCAGCACATGCCCGCCGGCCCTGAGCCGGGAAAGCCTGAGGGGAGTTTCCCGCCGCGACAGGACAATCACAAGGATATTTTCAGGCAGCGTTTCCAGGAGTTGCTCCACCGCCCGGCAGATATCCGGGCTGTGGTCCACCAGGTGAAAATCATCCAGAACCAGGAACGCCGGCCCGGGTGTTGCCCGGTCAAGGCACAGGGTCAGCCTGCGGAGGCGGGTACGGGGAAGGATGACGCCGGTGGTGTCCTGCCTGTTTTCCCCTCTCCCGGTCCGGCACAGTTCCGGGAATGCCTTGTAAAACGACGCTTCAAGACAGGCGGCAAATACCCCGAGATCCCTGTCCCGGGAATCCAGCCGATACCAGGCAACAGGAACATTCCCCGCGGAAACAGCGTCCGCAGCCAGTATGGTTTTCCCGTACCCCGCCCCTGCGGAGACACAGATCAAACGCCTGCCCCCGGTGTTGCTGAAAAGGCGGTTGAGCCGGTCCCGGGACAGGACATTCACCAGCCGGGGCATTCGGAATTTTGATGACAGCAGCGCCATGATACCGGATACG
Organism: Desulfobacter sp.; assembly: GCA_036881925.1. Classification (GTDB taxonomy): domain Bacteria; phylum Desulfobacterota; class Desulfobacteria; order Desulfobacterales; family Desulfobacteraceae; genus Desulfobacter. Next base: position 49,993 of record JBAJNJ010000016.1, on the reverse strand, counting down.
GCTACTTTTTTCTCTCAAGAACAAGGTCGATTTTGGGCGGGTTGATGTTGGCGATCTGGATCCGGTTGTTAGGCAGGATCAGGTTGGCCGTTGAGATGGAATACCGCAGCTTGCCGGGGGCGGCGCCGGCAAGGTTCAGCACGGCCGCGGTGTTGGCCGGCCCCAGCAGGCTGACATCCTTTCTCAATCCCCTGTAGGTCACCTGGATTCCCGGGATTTCAGGGGTGGCAAGCACCACTCCCGGGGGAAGGTTTTTCACGGTCAGGGGCAGGGTAATGGTCTTTTCAAAGTTCTGCTGCCCGGCAAAGGCCAGCCAGAGAACCACCACCATGCAGAATACCACGGCCTTGGCTTTATAGCGGCGGGTGATCCAGCCGCGCAGCACGGTCTTGACATCCCGGTGGGTTTCCCGGGGGTCGCGGGTCATGTTCTCAATCTCTCCGGCCAGGGTGGCGGCATCAGGGATTTCCCTGACCTCTCCGCCATGAACCAGGGAAACACTGCCCCGTTCTTCAGATACGATCAGGGCCCCGGCATCGCATTTTTCCGTGAGTCCCAGGGCGGCCCGGTGCCGGGTGCCCCACTGCCTGGGCAAATCATCCCGGGTGGACAGGGGAAGAAAACAGGACACGGACGCGACTTTCCCGTTGGAAATCAGCATGGCCCCGTCATGAAGGGGCGAATGTTTGTCAAAAACCGCAGTAAGGATTTCCGGCTGGGGATCGCTCTCCATATCCACCCCCCGGGTGATGAAATCATCCACAAGGCTCTGGGTCTGGAACACCACAAGCACCCCGGTCCGTTTCCGGGCCGCGTCAAAGATCCACTCCGCAAACCCGGATATCCAGCCGTTGGCAGATGCACCGTGGCGGCTGCCCATCATCTTGAGGGGGTTGAAATGCTCCAGCATCTGGCGGATCTCTTTCTGGAAGAGAATAATCAGGAGAATCACAAACACGGGCCAGAGAATCTGGAAGACCCATGTGGTCAGGAAAAGGCCCCAGGATTTGGCCACCACAAAGATCCCGCTCAGGATGGCCAGGCCCACCAGCACCTTAAAGGCCTGGGTGCCCCAGAACCAGCTGTAAAACTGGTAGACCACAATGGAAATCAATAAAATGTCCACCATATCCGGAAGACGGATATTGGACAGGATGGCCAGCAGGTTCATGGGCGGACCTCCGGGTCAGCCGTTACCAGGGGCATCACGCATCCTTTTCCCGGATGTTGACCTGGAAGGCGTCCATACAGTCAATGATGTCCTCGGTCCGCCCTTCATCCGCAGACCAGATCACCATTTCCGGGTCCATCACCTTGACCAGGCATTCCGGAAAGAAATCGTAATACTGGTCATCAACCCTGAGCACCCGCCGGATATCCTCCGGGAATTCCGGGTCCGGCATATGCTCGGTCACTTCCCAGTCATCCGGTACGATAAATTCAGCCTTAATACTTACCTCAATGGTTTTCATCTGTCCTCTCCCTGATTCTTACCCTGGTTCACGGGCAGTTCCGGCACGCGGATTAACACCGCACCGGGAATCCCCCCGACACCCCTTACAGGCCTGTCAAACGGCCTTTTCAGCAACGGTTTCCACAGCCCCATGCCATGACTCTACAAGAGAACAGGTTTGATCACAACGATTATTTTGACAAAGCAATTTCGATATACTATAGCATTAATTTTTTTTCTACATGGGAGGGAGGACGCATGCAGACCGGAAAAGTGAATCAGCGCATCATTTCGTTCATGAAGAAGCGGGAAATGGATATCCAGGGCCTGGCAGACGCCACAGGGCTTGAACCCGGATTTATCGACACCATGCTTCAGGAAGATGTATATCCGCCCCTGGGTCCGCTGATGAAAATCGCCAGGGCTCTCGGGGTCCGGCTGGGCACGTTCCTGGATGACCAGGAGACAAGTGATCCCTATATTGTACGCCAGGCGGAACGGGTGGCTGAATTTTCCGTGCTGGACGGTAAAAACAAGGCCACGGCACTGAACTTCTACGCCCTTGGCAAGGGCAAAGCCGACCGCCACATGGAGCCTTTTTTCGTGGAAATCCTTCCCGAGTCCGCCCGGGAAAAAACCCTGTCGTCCCATGAAGGGGAAGAGTTTATCGCTGTTATCTCCGGCGCCATTGAAGTGATTTACGGCAATAAAATCCATGTTCTCAATGCCGGGGATTCCGTGTATTACAACTCCATCGTCCCCCACTATGTGTCCTGCGCAGGTGAGGAAAAAGCGGAAATCCACGCGGTTATTTACGTGCCGGAATAAGGGGGGCTGCAGACGACCATGGCTGATCAAAGAATTGATGAAACACTTCCCCTGGAAGAACTGACCCTGGGACAGATCCTGGACAGAACCGTTGAAAAATACCCGGACAACCCGGCCATTGTGTATGTGGACCGGGACTTCAGGCTGACCTGGAAGGAATTTTCCAGGGTGGTGGATGAAACCGCCAAAGGCCTCATGGCCCTGGGGGTCCAAAAAGGCGAAAAAGTGGCGGTCTGGGCCACCAATATCCCGTTCTGGGTCACCCTGCAGTTTGCCACGGCAAAAATCGGGGCGGTCCTGCTCACGGTCAACACCAATTACAAATCCGCAGAGCTTGAATACCTGCTCACCCAGTCTGAGACCGAAAACCTGTTTCTCATCGACGGCTACCAGGACACCGACTATATCAATACCGTATATGACCTGGTGCCGGAACTGCGCACCTGCCAGCGGGGCCATTTGTCCAGCAAGCGGTTTCCCCATCTCAAGCGGGTGGCGTTTCTCGGCCCGGAAAAGCACAGGGGCATGTACACCATTCCCGAAATCCGGGCCCTGTCCGTCATGGTCAGCCAGGAGGACTATGCGGCCCGCCAGGCGTCCTTAAGTCCCCATGACGTGGTCAACATGCAGTACACCTCCGGCACCACGGGATTTCCCAAGGGGGTGATGCTCACCCACTACAACATCGGCAACAACGGGTATTGGATCGGGGCCAACCAGAACTTTACGGAAAATGACCGGCTCTGCCTGCCCGTGCCTCTGTTCCACTGCTTCGGGTGCGTCCTGGGCGTTCTGGCCGCCGTGAACCACGGCACCTGCATGGTGGTGCTGGAAGGATTTGAGCCCATCCAGGTCATGGCCTCGGTGGAGCAGGAGCGGTGCACCGCCCTTTACGGGGTGCCCACCATGTTCATTGCCGTGCTTGAGCATCCCATGTTCAGCAAATTTGACTTTTCATCCCTGCGCACCGGCATCATGGCCGGGTCCAACTGCCCGGTCCATGTCATGGAACAGGTGATCGAAAAAATGCACATGACCGATATCACCATCTGTTACGGCCTGACCGAAAATTCCCCGGTTATGACCTATACCCGTATTGATGATGATTTAAGGGTCCGGGTGGAGACCGTCGGCCGTGCCCTGCCCCATATCGAAGTCAAGGTGATTGATCCGGAAACAGGCCAACGCGTGGACACCGGTGTCCAGGGCGAAGTCTGCTGCAGGGGATATTCGGTCATGAAAGGGTATTACAACAACCCCGATGCCACGGCCGACGCCATTGACAAAGACGGCTGGCTGCATTCCGGGGATCTCGGCGTCCTGGACAGCGACTGCAACCTGTCTATTACCGGCCGCCACAAGGACATGATCATCCGGGGCGGCGAAAACATCTATCCCAGGGAAATCGAAGAGTTTCTCTACCGCATGGAAGATATCATGGATGTCCAGGTGGCAGCCGTGCCCAGCGAAAAATACGGGGAAGAAGTGGGCGCTTTTGTCGTGCTGAAAGAGGGGGCAGACCTGGAGCCCAGTGATGTCAGGGATTTCTGCCGGGGAAAAATCAGCCGGTACAAGATCCCGAGATATGTGCATTTCCTTGATGCCTATCCCATGACCGCGTCAGGCAAGATCCAGAAGTACAAACTTTCGGAAATGTCCGTTGATATCTGGCCGGACCGGCGATAAGGAAAAGGCTGTAAGAGACCACCATGACGCTGTATTCAGACCGTACCCGCACAATGGGGACGGAAAACGCATTTAAAATCGGGCCCCATATCAGCAATGTGGAGGCATCGGGCAGATCCGTGATCCGCCTGAATCTTGGGGAGCCGGATTTCGCCCCGCCCCAATGGGTGATTGACGAGGTCACGGCCCAACTCCGGGCCGGGAATACAAAATACTGCGATCCCCAGGGACTGCCGGCGCTTCGCCGGGCCATTGCCGGCCAGGTCGGCCGCACCCGGGGGCTGGATATTTCCCCGGACCGGGTCTGCGTCTTTCCCGGGGGCAAGCCCTCCATTGCCTTCAGCCAGCAGCTTTACTGCAATCCCGGTGATGAAATCATCTACCCCAGCCCCGGGTTTCCCATTTACGAATCCATGGCCGGTTATGTGGGGGCCGTACCGGTTCCCCTTCACCTGGACCCGCTGGAAGACTTTACCTTCCGCCCGGAACAGCTAAAGGCCCTGATCACCCCGAAAACCAAGCTGATCATCCTGAACTTTCCCGCCAACCCCACGGGCGGGGTGGCAAGCCGGGAACAGCTTGAGGCAACGGCACAGGTCATTCTCTCCTCCTGCGGCCCGGATGTGCGGGTTTACGCGGACGAGATATATGAAAACATCATTTTCAACGAACGGCCCCATGCCTCCATCGCCGCTGTTCCGGGTATGGAAGAGCGCACCCTGATTGCATCGGGGTTTTCCAAATCCTTTGCCTGGACAGGCGGCCGTATCGGATATGTGGTCTGCCCGACAATTGAAGAAGCCCTTCAGTTCAAAACCCTGAACATCAACTATTTTTCATGTATCCCACCCTATAACCAGGAAGGGGCCCGGGTGGCCCTGGAACATCCGGATTCCGCCGCCTGGACCGCAAACATGACCGCAGCATTCCAGCGCCGGGGCCATATGGCCGTGGCCGCCCTGAATCAAATCAACGGGGTGTCCTGCCAGATGCCCAAAGGGGCGTTTTACGCGTTTCCGGATATCAGCGGGTTGTGCCGGCGCCTGGGGGTCATTCAGGCATATGACGCCCTGCCCGAAGAGATAAAGGCCCGGACCACCCCGGCCACCATGTTCCAGATGTTCGCCCTGTACCACCATGGGGTGGCGGTACTGGACAGGGTCTCTTTCGGGGCCATCGGCGCCCGGGACCAGCATTTCATACGAATTTCCCTGGCATCGGCTCGCAAGGAACTCCGGGAAGGCATTGCCCGGCTGGCAGCGGCCGGGGGTGATACGGACGGGTTCCGCACCTTTGTCAACACCACCCCGCATCTTTTTGGGGGGCAGGATCAGTGACTGCCGGTCCGGCGTCAGCCTCTGGCCGCCACCAGGGATGTCATCCCGTTTTCCGTGTCCGATGATACAAGCCGGAATCCTGTTGCCTCAAGCGCGCCCGCAACCCAGTCCCGGGAAAGCCGGAGTTTGTCATAGCAGCTTTTGTTGAGCACCCAGCCGCTCTCCTGTTTTTCATACACAAGGTCATGAACCGTTACCCGCTCTTCCTTGTACTCAAGAAAGCAGGTCATGATTTTCGTATTGTCACTGCAGACCGGTATAAAGCGGTCTGTTCCCTTGAGCGCAACACTCAGGTCCCGGTAGGTGATGATGAAGTGCCCGCCGGGTTTAAGGCAGGCATGGACGTTTTCAAACAGACGGGATACGGTTTCCCTTGCATCCAGATGGCTCAGGGTGTCTCCCATGCATACGATCAAATCGGCCGGTTCCGGGAAATGGCGGCCCACATGCATCAAATCGTCATGGATAAGGCATATGGGCAGATCTCCTTTTTGGGCGGCAAGTTCCGTCAGCAGCGCCGGGCTCAGATCAATCCCCGTGACAGTAAACCCCATGCGGGCCAGGGGAATGGCCTGGAACCCTGATCCACATCCCAGATCCAGGGCGGTGCCGCCTGCATGCCTGCCAATCCCGGCGGCCTTGAAAAAATCCGTATTTTTCCGGTAGTTTCTTTCCCGGCCACCGGCCATCCAGGTATAATGCGCCGCCAGAAGCGATTCGTAATGGTTATTTACCCCTGTCATGTGTTCTCCTTTTGGAAATTTTGAAATACGGTATTATACGCTGAACTTCCGTATATAGGATCCAGGCTTGGAATATAGCGGCATTCACACCAAATAAAAAGATGAATTTCCATTCTTTGCATTGACTTTTTTTCCTGGCGCAGCTAAAAAGTCACCATCGGTGACTTTATGGAGAAATAGATGAACACCAAACGGGAAGAAACCAAGGCACGGCTCGTAAACGCCGTGGGAAAACTTTTGGCCAGGGACGGCTTCAAGGGTCTTGGGGTCAACAAGGTGGCAAGGGAAGCCGGGGTGGACAAGGTACTTGTATACCGCTACTTCAACGGCCTTCCCGGACTTGTGGCCGCCTACAGCCGGACCGTTGATTTCTGGCCCGGGGTGGAAGAACTCATGGGGCCGGACCCTGATCGTGTCAAAGCCATGGCACCTGATGCACAAGTCGCCCATTTTTTCAAAGCCTATGCTGCCGCCCTTCAAAGGCGGCCCGTCACCCAGGATATCCTTGCCTGGGAGCTGCTTGAGAAAAATGAACTGTCCGAACAGATGGAATACATACGGGTCAGGACCATACTGGAATTTTTCGACGCCCTGGACGGCATCCCGGATGATCCGGCCCTGTCGTCTATTGTCATTCTCATGGGCGGCGCCGTCAACCACCTGATCGTTAAATCAAGAATCCATCCGGTTGTCGGAGGCGTTGACATGAGAACCCGGGAGGGCTGGAACGCCATAGAACAGGGCATTGACCTTCTGCTCAAAGGCATTTTTACCCGGTAATACTTTCACCCTGTGGTTTTTTTACCCCGTGTTTTTTTAACCCAATGATTTTTAATCCGGTGATTTTTAATCCTGTGTTTTTTTACCTAAAAAGTCACCACCAGTGACACAGATATCAAAAGGAAAACATAGTGAACGCACCAGACAAACACAGCGCTATAGATTACCTCATGGCAGGACATTCATGCGCCCAATCCGTTATCATGGCTTATTGTAAAGAGTTCGGCATCCCGGTACAAACCGCGGCCCGGCTTGCCACAGGATTTGCCGGCGGCCTGGCCCAGGGAAAAACATGCGGTGCCGTCACCGGGGCCATTATGGTGGCCGGCCTGAAATTCGGCAGTGGAAAAGCATGGGACCGTTATGCCAATGACTGCTGCGCCCTGGTCACCCAGGAGTTCTGCCACAGGTTCAAAATCCGCCACACTACCACTGAATGCCACAAGATCTTAAGGATGAACAGGGTCAATCCCGGGGATCCCGAACAGATCAAAACCCTCAGGGCCTCGGGTCTCTGCAGAAAAATAGTCGGGGATGCCCAGGACATCCTTGGCGAATTGCTTGCAAAAGCCCCATAATCCCGTAAAAAGGGCCCACAAAAAAAGGAGAGCCCAACAGACTCTCCTTTTCTTCTGAATTTTAACGGGACGTATTCGCCTCTTATCCGGCAAAGGCCGCCTTTATCTTGTCCACGGCCCAGTCGATATCCGGCCGGGTGATCACCAGGGGCGGGGCAAACCGGATGGTATAGGTATGGGTTTCCTTGCACAGGATGCCCGTTTTCATCAGGGCTTCACAGATGGCCCGGGCACCGCCCGGAGTACCCTCTTTCAACTCAATGGCGATCATGAGGCCGATTCCCCTGACCTCTTTGATAACCGGGCTGTCAATGGTTTTCAATTGCTCAAGAAAATACGCGCCCATGTCTGCGGCATTCTCGATCATGTTCTCTTCCACCAGCACCTTGAGGGCAGTCCTGGCAACAGCACATGCCAGGGGGTTGCCCCCGAATGTGGAGCCGTGCTGGCCGGGCTGGAGAAGGCTTAGGACCTCGTCGTTGGAAAGCACTGCGGATACGGGATAAAATCCCCCGGACAGTGCCTTGCCGATCAGGGTAAGATCAGCCTGGATGCCCTCGTGCTCCTCTGCCAGCATTTTCCCGGTCCGGCCCAGGCCGGTCTGGATTTCGTCCAGGATCATGAGGACATTTTTTTCCGTGCAGATCCGGCGCACCTCTGTCAGATAGCCTTTGGGCGGGATAATCACACCGGCTTCGCCCTGGACCGGCTCCACCATGAACGCCACGGTGTTCGGGGTAATGGCCTCTTCCAGGGCCTTGGCATCGCCGAACGGAATGGTCCTGAATCCCGGGGTAAACGGCCCGAAATTCTGCCGTGCATTGTCATCCGTGGAAAATCCGATAATGGACAGGGTCCGGCCGTGGAAGTTGTCACTGCAAACAATGATCTCGGCCTCGCCCTCGGGAACACCCTTGGATTCATATCCCCATTTCCTGGCACACTTGATCACGGTCTCAACCGCTTCGGCACCCGAGTTCATGGGCAGCATCTTATGGGAGTCGGTCAGTTTGCAAAGTTCTTCGTACAACAGGGCAAGCTGGTCGTTGCGAAAGGCCCGGGACGTCAGGGTCAGCTTCCCGGACTGGTCCGCAAGGGCCTGGCGGATTTTGGGGTGGCAGTGCCCCTGGTTCACGGCGGAATAGGCGGAGAGGCAGTCCATATATTTATTGCCGTCCACATCCCACACCCAGATGCCTTCGCCTTTGGAAAGCACCACATCCAGGGGTTTATAGTTTTTCGCTCCGAACCGGTCTTCAAGCGCAATCAGTTCCTTGGCTTTCATATGACACATCCTTTGGTTTTGTTTGACTTTTCCTGGGGAACTCCTGACCGGATACCCCGTGTATAAAATTATATTAAACCTGCATCAAGAGATACCGTCAAATGATTTTAACACATGATACGGATGATAAAAACTCATGCAAAGCAACATCACTCCAGACAGATAAATATCCAGATGGCGTCAGTTGCGTTCCAGACCGGTGCGGGACGGTTCCTTGTCGTCAAAAGACGCCGGTTCCGGTGCCTGGGCCTCGCCCATGGGCTGTCCCGTGATCCTGCAGGCCAGCCGGGTGCAGGCTTCATTTTCCAGCCAGTCGGAAATCTGCCGGCTGAGCATCTGCCCGACCGTGGTTTCCTCATCCACAACCACGGTGGCGCCGGCATCGGCCAGATCGTTCCTGTGCCGGTTGTAGCGGCACCGGACCACCACGGGGATATCCGGGGCCAGCTGGCGGATGGTCCGTATGGCCTGGCCCGATATCCCGGGGTCCGGGATCGTGACCACCACCATGCATGCCTGCCGCAGCCCGGCATGGTGGAGAATCTCTTCACGGGTCACGTCCCCCAGGTGGATTTCCGCCTTTTCCCGGGAGGCAAACCCCCGGCTCAACGGGTTCACATCAATGACCACGGGCCGGAACTCCATGGCGTTGAGGGTCTGGACCACATGGCGGCCCGCAGGTCCCAGCCCCACCACAATCACCCGGCGGCTGCCGGCCTGGGAAGCGTCGTCATCCGCCGTGTCAGGCGATTTGCCGGACCGGTTCAGCAGGCCAAGGATCCGGTCGCTCAGGGGCAGGGCCAGGGCCACCATATACGGGGTGGCCAGCATCAGCACAATGGTGACGGAAACAATAAGGTCCATGGCTGTATACCCGATCAGGTTCCCGTCCCGGGCTGCCTGGGTCAAGACAAAAGAGAATTCACCGATCTGCCCCAGGGTAATGCCCGTGGCCAGGGCATGGCGCCGGTCCAGGCCAAACATCCGGGTCACCCCGTAGATCACGCCAGCCTTGCCGATAAATATCACCAGTGCCAGGGGCAGGATATAGTGGAGATGGGTCAGGAACCAGACCGGTTTGATAAACATGCCCACAGAGGCGAAAAACAGGGTCACCATCATGGTTCTCAGTGATCCGATATCCGCCCGGATCTGGGTGGCAAACGGGGATTCCCCCAGGAGCATTCCCGCCACAAACGCCCCGAGTGCAGGGGAGATCCCGGCCCAATGGGCCGCCCATGTCGCCCCCAGGCCCGTGGAAACAGCAAAAAGAACGGTCAGTTCACGGTTGGCAAACACCTGTGCGGAAGACAGCAGCCTGGGAATCAGATGGTAAAGCAGCAGGTAAAGCACCAGCACCAGCCCGGATACCGCAGCCAGGAGTTTTGCCATGTGCAGGCCGATGCCCGTGTTGCTGCCGACCGGGGAGAGCAGGCCGATCATCAGGACCAGGGGAACAATGGCCATGTCCTGGAACAGTAGAATGCCCAGGCTGGTCCGGCCGTGGACCGACTCCATTTCCGCCTTGTCCACCAGCACCCGGAGCACAATGGTGGTGGAACTCAGGGCCACCAGCGCCCCTGTGGCAATGGCTTTGGGAAAGCTGTAAAACACCGCCATGACAAGGGCCACCAGTCCCATGGTCCCCAGGACCTGGAGGCTGCCCCCGCCAAAAGCGATCCGCCCCATGCGCCGCAACTGCTGGAATGAAAATTCCAGGCCGATGGAAAACAACAGCAGGGAAACCCCCAGTTCGGCCATCTGGTTGACCGTGACGGCATTGTCCATGACAGGACCGGCCACCACACCGGCCAGGATATAGCCCAGAATAGGGCTTTGCCTGAACTTCTGGGCCAGGCTCCCGAACAGAAACGCACCGCCCAGAAGCATGACCAGTTCCATTAATACAAGCCAGAGATCCATGTAACTCCCTTAATCAGTAAAATTTGATACGCAAAATTATTTACTTTATATAACGGTTTTTCAGTATAAAATACAGAAGGGTACCTCTAATAATAAGGATTTTGGTTTGAGTTCAAGGCGTGGCAAAATTTTGACCGGAGTAATACATTTAGTATTTCGAGGATTAAAATTTTGCTGCAACGCAGAAATCGGACCAAAAGACCATTATTAGAGGTAGCCAGAAAGATCAAAACCCGTAACGATTATGGGGCTTGCCCCAAAGCGAAACGGGTGGTATTTCATAAATTATTTTACACGTATTACACCTGCTTCAGGGTGTCAGCCGGAAACCGCAAACAGGCAAAGACTGGAACAGCCAATGTCCAGAAAGAAAAAAAAGAAGGCAAAGAGAGTCCGGAAATCCGGATCGACGAAAAAAACGTTCTCCCCATCCGTGGTATCCCAATGGATTGCCAGAGGAATCAAACACCACCAGGCCGGGGATCCGGGCCAGGCCGAACCCTTATACCGGCAAGCCCTTTCCATTGATCCGGAGAATACGGATGCCCTGATCAGGCTGGGGCATTTGTATATCAGCAGCGGGAATTGGGAAGAGGCAGTGGCTTGTTTTAAAAAGACAACCACCCTCATGCCCGCCCATATGGAATCCCATTTCAGCCTGGGGGTGGCGCTGGAGCGGCTCAACCGGTTTGACGAGGCCGCGGCCAGCTATGAAACCCTGCTCGTTTTAAAACCGGATCTGTTTGAAGCCCTGAACAATCTGGCCAATCTCCTGAACCGGAAAGGGGATTTTGACCGGGCGGTTCCCCTTTATGAAAAAGCCTTGGCCGTCAGGCCGGACAGCCCGGATGTCTACAATAACCTCGGCGTTGCCCTGCTCAGGACCGAACGGCTGGAGCAGGCCCTGGAATGCATCAAAAAAGCCATTTCGCTCAAGCCCGACTATGCCGACGCCTATAATTCCCTGGGCAATGCCTGCGAAAAAGCCGGATGGTACCAGGATGCCGTGGGCAGCTATCAACAGGCCATCGCCATCCGGCCGGATCATGCCCAGACTCATTACAACCTGGGCTTAGTGCTGGAGAGGACCGGCAATGTCCCGGATGCAGTGGCCTGCCTGAAAACGGCCGTGTCCCTGGCCCCCGGACATGCCCAGGCCCATCGCCACCTGGCAAACGCCGTCAGGCACGACACCGAAGACGACGACATCCGGGCAATGGTCTCCCTGTACCGGGAACAGGGCATATCCGCCGAGGATAAAATGCACCTGGGGTTTGGCCTGGCAAAGGCATATGCAGACCTCAACGCCTATGAGACGTCCTTTGCGTTTCTCCACGAGGCCAACCGGCTGAAGCGCGGCATGTTCCCCTATGCCATTGAAGAGGAACGCCTGTTCTTCAAAAATATAAAAGCCGCATTCACAGAAGCGTTTTGCAGGCAGGACCGGGGCGGCTGTGATGACGCCACTCCTGTTTTTATCCTGGGCATGCCCAGATCAGGCACCACCCTGGTGGAACAGATCCTGGCCAGCCATCCCCGGGTGTATGGTGCAGGGGAGTTAACCGGCCTGTCCCGGATCATGACCACCCTGACCCGGGGCAGCGCGGATTTAAGCGTTGTTGCCGGTTTGCCGGACAAGGTGCTTGCCCATGCCGGGGCCGCCTATGTCAAACAACTCCGGGGATATTCGGAAGATGCCGCGCATATCACCGACAAAATGCCCCACAATTTCCTGTTTGCAGGGTTCATTCACCGGATACTGCCAAAGGCCAGGATCATTCACTGTACCCGTGATCCCATGGACACCTGTTTCTCCATATTCAAAAACCTTTTCACCCCGGGCCACAGCCACAAATACGCTTACGACCTTGAGGAACTCGGAGAATACTACGGCCTGTACCAAGACCTGATGGCCCATTGGCGCAATGTTCTGCCCAATGTCATATATAAAATTTCCTATGAAGCCCTGGTTGCGAATCAGGAGGAAGAAACCCGGAAACTGCTTGAATTCTGCGGCATTCCCTGGGATGAAAACTGCCTTTTCTTTTATAAAACCCAACGGCCCGTTTCCACCACCAGCTCACGCCAGGTCAGAAAACCGATTTACAGGGATTCGGTGCGGCTCTGGGAAAGGTACGCGCCCTGGCTGACACCCTTGAAATCAGCCTTGGAAGCGACCCGGGGATGAGTCTTGGAATAAATCGGGTAAAAAGCCGCCTGGTACAGGAACCAACCTCATGATGCGGCAACAAGGGTTTTCAGCCGCTTCACATACCTTGCAAATGCCGGATCATCCTCATCCCTGGGACGTGCCAGATCCACCTTGACCGCGGCTGAAAAATTTCCGGGACTACGGTCCATCACCATGACCCGGTCAGCCAGGGCCACGGCTTCCCTGACATCATGGGTCACAAAAACAATGGTATGCCCAAGGGCCTGCCAAAGGGAAAGCAGCAACGCCTGCATCCGCTCCCGGGTCTGGGCGTCCAGGGCGGCAAAGGGCTCGTCCATGAGCAGAATCTCGGGATGCAGCACAAGCACCCGGGCCAGGGCCACCCGCTGCTTCATGCCGCCTGAAATTTCCCGGGGCAGGTAATCCCGGTACGGCGCAAGACCGACCAACCCAAGGAACCGGTCCACCCGCTCTTTTTTCACATGCGTTGGCACGCGCCGTCCCTTAAGGCCGAACCCGATGTTTTCCCCAACCGTAAGCCAGGGGAACAGGGCATCTTCCTGGAACACCACACAGCGGTCAGGGCCTGGCCCGGTAATGGCGCTCCCCCTGAACAGCAATGCGCCTGAATCCGGCCGGATAAAACCGGCAATCAAATTGAGCAGGGTGGATTTTCCACAGCCGCTGGGCCCGAGAATGCAGACCAGTTCCCCTGTTTCCACACCAAGGCAGATGTTTTCCAGTGCAGGCACATCAGCGCCGTTCACGTGAAATCGCTTTGACAGGTGTTCTATGGAAAGGATCGGCTCACACCCTTTTTTACGGATGACGCCACCGCAGTACCGGCGTGGGGGTGTTCTGTGCCGGCCGGACTCATTTGATGCCTGCCGCACTTTTAAAACAGGTTTTCAGACCCTGCTTGAGTAAAAGGTCGCTGAGACGCCCCATCACGGCAATGATCAGGATACCGGCCACGATCATGTCGATCCGGCCCAGCATCCGGGCGTCCATAATCACCGCGCCAAGGCCGTCCGGCACCCCGGACAATTCCCCCAGCACCAGGTAGGCCCAGGATATTCCCAGTCCCAGACGCAACCCCGCCGCAATCGCAGGCATGGCTGCGGGCAGCAGGATATCAAACGTGCCCCGGAGTCGTCCCAATCCCATCATGGCCCCCGCCCGGAGCAGCACCGGGCTGACCTGGGATGCGCCTGCAGCAGCATTCAGATAAACCGGGAAAAACGCGGCCAAAGCCACCAGGAATACGGTTGTTTTCAGGCCGATGCCGAACCAGACCATGGCCAGGGGCAGCCAGGTAATGCCCGGCACGGCCCTGAGCCCGTTCACGGATGTACCCAGCAACCGCCGGACCGTGTCCACCCGGCCCGACCATAAGCCCAAAGGAATGCCTAAGGCCACGGCCAGTAAAAACCCCAGCCCCACCCGGCCCAGGCTGGCCAAAGCATCCCCTGAAAACCGTCCGGCATAAGGGCCGTCCCCCGGGGTACCCAGGATATACACCAGGGCAGTGTCCATCACCTCTGACGGCCGGGGCAGCAGGTACGCCGGCAGCCAGTTGAAGTGTCCGGCCAGGAACCAGAGGGCAGCCAGGCCCCCGGGCAGTATCCAGGGCAGCACCCTGTGCATGGATTAACCGTCCCCTTCGGACCGGACCCGGTCCACAAACCTGAGATCAAAAAGCTTGCCGTAATCCGGCTGCGCCCGGATCAGGCCCAGGACCTGCATGCGTTCGCCCAGGGCCCGGGCCTTCTTAACATACGCCCTATCCATGTCCCAGGCCAGGTCCATATTGGAGGCAGCCTTTTCAAGTACATCCAGGGGTGTGCCGAACTCAGATGCCTTTTTCAACCAGGTCTCCGGGTGCCGGTTCAGGTATCGGGTGGCCCGAGCATGTGCCCTGACCATATTCAGGACCAGGTCCGGATTTTCCTCAATGGTCTGCCGCCGAACCAGCATCCCCGCATTGATCGTGCCCACGGATTCCCCGAAATACGGATAGGACAGGATCCTTCCATATCCCTTGATTTGGGCAATGGTGGGAAACGGCTCCCCGGAAACAAAGGCGTCAATCCCGCCCCGGGCCAGGGCCAGGCCCATGTCGAAAAAATCCACCCGGGTCAGGCGGACATCCCTGTCCGGGGACAGGCCGTTGCGGAGCAGACTCTCCCGCAGCAGGATCTCGTGCATGGTGCCGGGCACATACCCGATCTTTTTCCCCTTAAGGTCCGCCACACGCCCTACCCCGCCGCCCTTTCGGACCACAAAAGCCGAGCATTTGTTGCACAGGGCCGCCACCACCACCACGGGCTGGCCCATGGATGCGGAATGGATGGCATGGGCCAGGGTGGTGCCGCAGATATCCAGGTCCCCGGCCAGAAGAGCGGTCTTCTGGTCTGCCGGATTGGTAAAGGCAAATACCGTTGCCCTGGCGCTGCCCTGTAAAAAGCGGTTGTAATAGAACGGCTGAATGGTCTGGGCGGTTTTCCAGGTGCCGGTGCTGAATGAACCGGTATCCGCCCGGGAAACCGGTGCCAGGAGTATACAAACGATAATGAGAACAATTCTTGGAATCATGATATGGGAACTCCCTTAAAAACAACCTCAAAAACAATTGGACGGCAGGTCCGGGTCCCACCCGGTTTCCCGGAACATCCGCCGGCATTCCGGGATGTCCAGGGCGCGGCCCATTCCCGTATCTGCCTGGCAATCCCTGGGGCTGGATCCTTTTTCCGGGAAAAACAGATTGGCACCGGCCAGCATGGATGCGGTGTGGGGCTCATGGGTGCAATGCGCCTTGGGGACCCTGCCCATGACCAGGCGGCTCACCGCCACCAGCCTTGCCATCTGAAATTCCGTGATCATGCCGTGGCAGGTCATGGGACTGCCGGGAAAATTGACCCGCCGCATCACCCCGCTGTAAGCGGCCCCGTACTCCCGGGCCAGAAACATGAGGTCCACCAGTTCATCTGCAGTATGCTCCGGCCCCACCGGTTCGATACAGTTCATCCAGAGAAGCCCCACATCCCGGAATACCCGGATGGTGTTGATTCTTTTTTCCCGTTTCAGCGGCGTGTCCCGGCCTTCGCCCAGCCGAACCGCATGATAGGCCCCCACAAACCCTGCCGCCAGGAGCTGTTCCCCCTCGTGATGGTCAATGTCACGGGTATTGGCCACCAGGGGCAGGTCCACATGTTTCTTCAGCATCCGGCCGGTTTCAAGCAGCCGGGAAAACGGATAGGTGCCCGTGGTCATGATATTCAGGGCATCTGCCCCATTGTCACGGGCATGCCGGGCCCAGTCCAGAATCTGGCTGTCAGAAAAGGTTATTTTTTCGGTGAAAATGCCCGCGGCCCGGGTCAGGGAACAGAACCGGCAGTTCAGGGGACAGGGCTCAAGATTGATGCCGATGTGGAGATGATTTTCCCCTTTCAGGCCAAAGGTGTCCCTGGACAGCCGGTCCGCCGTCTCCATCAGGGCATAAGTCTCTTTTGAATGGAGCGTCATATGAATCAGGGTTTTGGCCTCGTCCCTGCTGATGCCGTCGTCCAGGGCTTTTTCAAGAATGTTCCCGATATTTGGTTGAATCTGCCAGCCCATAACCGCCTCGGTATCCTGTTTCCGATCATACCCTGCCATGAAATCCCCTGCGCCGCGAAAACAGGATATGGGTTACAGGCACGGCAGCAGGGCGACAATTCCGGGGAACCCCTTAAAAAAAGGGCCGGCAGAGTTGCCGGCCCGTGAGGTTCAGGATACTTCCACGAATTTTTTGCCCGGCACATTGCAGACCGGACAGGTGTCAGGCACCCCGTCATCAACGGTATGGCCGCAGACCGGGCAGATATAAATCCCGGTGTCAGGCAGGTCATTGCCCGCCTTTACCGCTGCCAGGGCTTTTGTATAAAGCCCGTGATGGGTTTCTTCCACAGGCATGGCGTTTTTAAAACTGACCACAGCCTTTTTATTGCCCTCTTTTTCAGCTTCGGCAATGAATTCAGGATACATTTCCTTGAATTCATAGGCTTCACCGGCAATTGCCGCTTCAAGATTATCAATGGTGGCGTTGATCCCGCCCATGGCTCTCAGATGGGCGTGGGCATGGATGGTTTCCGCCTCTGCCGCCGCCCGGAACAACTTGGCCACCTGGGGAAATCCATCCTTGTCCGCTTTGGCGGCAAAGGCCAGATATTTGCGGTTGGCCTGGCTTTCCCCGGCAAATGCCGCAGCTAAATTTTCCATGGTTCCCATAATTTTCTCCTTTCCGGATAGTTGATGATACGATCTGGTTGTGAACGGCCCGGTCTGGCCGGGCCTTTAAAAAAGAGGCTAAACTATACCAGACACCACCGGCTTTTTGTCAACAAAGATTTACCGGTTTCAAAAATTGTAACGCCGCCAATGATGCGACGGGCGTCCAATAAGATTCCCATAAGGGAACCTGATATACCGGCCCCCTTATGGGATTTCGTTTTTATCTCAGGGAGACTTCCCTGCGGCCTCTTGCCGCAACCCTATAATTTATCGCCGAAGCGGCCTGACAGGATCACCAGGTCGTCGCCGTCAACAGGGCCTGTGCGGTCCAGATTTGCCTGGCAATTATAACCGGCATCTCCAACATCGCTTCCAAATGCCCTGGCCAGAATGGCCAGATCTTTGCCGTCCACCCGATTGTCCCGGTTAATATCCCCTTCCAGGCCGGCAGCGGTCCCGGAGGCTTCATTGGAAAACGCACCGGTACTGCTGCCGATAGCGGCAATGGCCTTCACTTTATAGTAGTATGGCACACCGGTGAGAATGCAGTCCGCATCCTGGTAAGTGGTGGCATCTGTCTGGCCCAGTAATGCAAACGTACCACCGGAATCCACGGAACGGTAAATCTCATACCCGGATGCATCCGGAGCGGCATCCCATGATAAATCCAGGCGGTCAAGGGTTGCCGGGTCACTGACCACCAGGTTCTGGGGCATCCCGATGTCAACCGGTACAACCGGATCATCCCCTTCACCGATCTCAATACTGCTGCCGGGCTCTGTGCCTTCGAAATGTCCGTTCTCCATGCCCACGGTCACATTCCCGCCACTGCCCCCCACCACGGAAAAACAGGCGCTTGCGATGGTGCCCGAACCGGCAACAGTACCGATGTCGGCAACCCTGGAAACACCTACAACCACAATACCGCTGGCCGGCTCACCATTTAAAAGCGCTGCATTAAAAAAGGTGGCGTTGCCGTCTGAGTTCAAAAAATTGCCTTCGGCAGCACTCACGTACTGAAGCACGGCCGGGTCATAGGTCAGGTCAAAGGCTGCGGAATAAAGCGCTGCAGCATCCGCGATGTTCACATCAAAACAAAGACTGTCCCCGATAACCGGTGATGTGCTGTCCGGAACAATCGCAATGGTGGTATCCGCAGGTACAGGCGGCGTAAAATCGGCGGTCCAGCGGGCAATGCCTTTTGAGATCCGGATCTCATCCAGGTGGCCCAGAAATGGATAATTTCCGATAGGATCCCTTCCGATGTAAAGATCCACGATTTCCCCTGACGGTATAATGGCCTTGTTGGGGGCCAGTTCAATGGAGTCCATCGGATTGACGTCAACGCGGTTTACCATGATGATGCTTCTTTTTTTACCATTCACAAAAACATATATTTTTTCCCCGGACCTGACGATAGCAAGATGCGCCCATATTCCGATATGATCCGGGACATAATCTGTCGTGTAAACAATAGTGCCGATTCGAATTTCAAACGTCCCTTTTCGCAATTCACTTCGAACTCTTTCGAGCTGAAGATTCGACGCGTAAGGGCCGAAATGCATCAAAATTTCGTAAGTGTTATGGTATCTTGACGGGTTATACCAGAAATCAATCGTGAAATCCTGGGAATCAAACTGCCAGGCCTCATGGCCGGCCAGTTTTAAATGGCTGGAGTTTCCGTCAAAGGATATCGAAGAAGCACCCACGACCTTCTGGGCGGTTGAATGCCGGACATTCCCCACAGGGGTTATGGTGTGGGAAGAGGATGAGGCATCACTGAAAACCTGTGATCCTTCCATGGTATCCGATTGAATTAAAAGGGTGGTATATGAATCTGCCGCAGCATTGGCGATCTGGGTAATGCCCAGGATAAACAGGGAAAATGTTAAGACAAGAATCAGATGATTGCGCATGAGAAATTCCTTTTTTTAAAGGTGAAATGATTGTGATCCGGATCAAAGAAGATCCTTTCGCGAATATGAAGTGGATGTGAGATTGTGATGGATTGATAAAGTTGTTTTTGGTTTGTGCCGGATAATTAAATCATGATGAATGGCCCTCCTTTTTAAAAATGGGTGAACAGATATGGGGTGGCCTGTGCCAGCAGACACAACAGATACCGGCATCAGGCATGGTCAGGCCACAGGCCCTTTGTTACCCCGCCAGCGCCTTTGTGTAAAACCATGATTTTGCACGCCATGGTTCTCAAACGAGTGGGTGTGGACAGTTTCGACTCAAACAGCGCGTCAGCCGTCACCAGCCAGTGTTTTTCTGAAGACGATCTGCCCGTCGTCAAGAAATCCGTCTTTATACCAGCCAAGATGCAGATAAAACCCTGCTGCCCGGAGTCCGGGCTCTGACCCTGTGGACAGCCATGCGTTTTGCACCCCGTTTTCGCGCAACCCCTTTTCAGCGGCAGCCATCAAGGCACGCCCCACCCCGTTGTTTTCAAAGTCCGGTTTTACAAAACAGGCAAACACATAAGCCTCGGAAATCCGGGCCATGGAGAACCCAACGGGTTGGCCATCCTGCTCGGCAATGGTTGTGACATGGTCTCCTGCTTCAATCATTTCGCTGATGCTTTGATCGGTGATGCCCAGTTCGGCGAGTTCCTCCCGGGACTGGTGGTTTTCCAGGACCGAACACCGGATATCAAACAGGGCTTCGGTGTCATTGGCCAATGCAGGTCTCAGTTTCATTTTATCGTACTCCTTGATGTTAAACGCAGCCCCCCTTTTAGATGTTTTAGAAAAACGGAAGGCGCTGCGGGTTTTCTTTGTTGGGTACAATAGATTCGGATATATTTAAAGAGAATTTTCCCTCTGTTTCCACCATGGCGCGGATGTATACCAAAATCGCGGTTAGGGGCCAGGGTCAACGCATATAAAAATCGGGATGAATGATTTCAGTTGTTTAGACGCTGTCGCAAACGCAAGAAAAAGTATGCGAACTTTTTAAGTATCCGAAACCATAAGGGTTAAAAAATAATGCCAGATGTAAATGCGTTTGCCCTGCCAGGGGCCTTGACCTGTATCCGGATTTGAACTATCAGTATCTGAATTATCAAGGACTTGAATTATTAATGACGCATTGGGCCGGGAGTTGCCCGGGCGCAAAACAGGCATCAGGGAGACACCATCCATGGATACAGCAGGAAAGGGGAGGCATTTTTTCAAGGCGGCAGTCCTGCTGTGCCTGGCCCTGCATTCCCTTTTTTGGACCGCGCCCTGTGCGGCAGATTCCCTGATGGACAAAATCCGGGCCACCGGCCGCCTCCGTGTGGGATTCCAGGAAGATGTGCCCCCTTTTGCCCGGTTTGACAGGGATGCCCCGGAGGGGTTTTCCGTGGATATGGCCAAAATCCTGGTCTCTTTCCTGTCCAAACGGTTTGCAAAGCCCATCCTGCTGGAGCCAGTCCGGCTCAAGGCAAACCAGCGCATCCCCATGCTGGTGGACGGAAGGATCGATATTGAAATGGGGGCGTCCACCCAGACCTATGACAGGGACCTGAAAGTGGATTTCAGCCTGGTGTACTATGCATCGGAAACCACATTCCTGGTGGGCCGGTCCTCCGGGATCAAAACCGTCCGGGACCTGGACGGAAAAATCATTTCCGCGGCCGGGGGAACCACCAATCTGGCATGGCTTGACCAGCTCCGGCAATCCGGACAACTGACCCCGGAAAACATCCTTGTGTTTCCCACCCACACCCTTGCGCTCCAGGCCCTGGTGCAGGGCCGGGCCGACGCCTATTGCGCCGACCGGGTGCTCCTGGCCACCAAGCGCCTGGAAACCCCGGCTCCGGAGGCATGGACCACCCTTGAAACCTCTGTGGGATATGAGCCCTATGCCTTTATGCTTGCCGAAGGCCATTCGGATTTCAGGGATTTTGTAAACAATACCCTGCGCTGGACCGTGCTGACGGGCAAATACTTTGACATTTATGAACAATGGATGGGGCCTTTGGGGGTAGGGCCATTCAAGATGTCGCCCAGCTTCAAGGAATACCTGGGGGTAATCTCCTATCCGTTGCCGGACCAGTGGTGGATGCACTGATCCATGGCCCGCCTCGCCCTCAGATGGAAGCTGATAATCTTCTTTTGCCTGCTCGGGCTGCTGCCCCTGGTATTTATCTCCTACTATTCCCTGGCCGCCCATACCAAGTCCCTGGAAGAAGCGTATGCCAGTCAGGTGAACCAGATCGTGGGCCAGGCCGCCACCCGGATATCCCGGGACTATACCCGGATTGCCGGCGATCTGACCGACCATGCAATCCAGCCCTATCTCCAGTTGAGCTTCCAGCAGTTTCCCCAGAGCACCCGGCGGCTGTTGCTCAGGGAGCGGCTGGAGTTGTTCCGCTCCTCAACCAATCGGTTTTCCCGGCTGAGCCTTTGCTACCCCAACGGGGGACGGCTTGTCACCACGCCTGCCCGGGAGGCGCCGGACCGGTACGCCACTTTTGAAGAAACCGCCGTACCGCAAATGGCGCCGGACAACACCGGGCCGCGCCTGTTTTCAGATACACGGGAACTGGCACTGTTCATCCCGGTATTCTCTTTTCGTGATCCGGACAAACTGGCGGGATTCATGGTTGCCTACCTTCCCGTATCCCGGCTGACCGCCACCCTGGCGCAGATTGATATCGGGTTTGACACGGAAAAAATTATCCGGACCCGGAGCGGGGACACCGTGTCTGCATTTTCACCCGAATCTCCCTTTGCCCCATCCTCGGGTATACGGCGGTATATCTCCAAAATCCCGTCCCTGGACTGGACCCTGGAGGTCAATGTCAGGGAAAAGGACCTGTTTGCGGATGTGGCCGCCCTGAGACAGAAAAACGTGCTGTTTATCGGGGCAACACTTGTCTGCGCCCTGGCAGTCACCTTTCTGTTCAGCAAACGGTTCACCACCCCTTTTGATACCATTATCCGGGGCACACAGACCTATGCCAGGGGCGATCTGACCCACCGCATCCGGGTCACGGGCGGATATGAGGCCGGAAAGCTGGCCCAGGCCTTTAACACCATGGCCCGGGAGCTTGACGAGCGGCAGGCTGAACTGGACCGGGCCATCCGGCTGGCTTCCATCGGGGTCATGACCGCCGGGCTCGGCCATGAAATCAAAAACCCCCTCACCGGCATCAAGACCAGTGCCCAGGTCATTTCAAAGGTGGTGTCGGGGCCGCCGTTCAAGGCGGCATATACCGGCAGCCCGGACGGTCTGTCAAACCTTGTGGAATTGTCCGGGAATATTTCCGCCGAAGCCGACCGGGTGACCAGGATCCTCAACGACCTGCTCAAACTGGGCAAACCCGGGGAACCGAACCGGACATACTTTGACCTGTCGCAAATCGTTCACAAGGCCCTGGGGCTGCTCGGGCCAAGGTTCGATAAAAAGGGAATCCAGCGGGATGCACAGGTGCCCTGCCTGGGGGTCCGGGCCGATCCGGACCAGATCCTCCAGGTCCTGATCAACCTGTTGCTCAATGCCAGGGATGCGGTCCCAAACCATGGGGGACGGATCAAAATCCGGGGCAACACCCTGCCGTCCGGGCACCAGGTCTTAAAAATCTGTGACAACGGGCCGGGAATCGCCGGAGACAAAATCCAGCATATTTTCGACCCTTTTTTCTCACTGAAAAAAGAGGGGACAGGACTGGGGCTTTCCGTGGTTTACTCGCTTTTAAAACAGAACGGGGTACAGATACAGGCGGACAGCCCGGCTGGCCAGGGCATGGCATTTACCCTGACCTTTCCCGGGCCTGACCGGGCCGGAGGCACGACATGAGTGAAATTGCCATTATTGATGATGAAAAAGCCGTACTCAGATCCCTGGAGATCGGTCTTGCCCAGAGCGGACACAAGGTCAGCACCTTTGAGCGGATATCCACCTTCAAGGCTTACATGAAAGAGAATGAGCCGGATATTGTGTTCCTGGACCTGCTCCTCCCGGACGGCCACGGCCTGGATCTGCTGCCCGAAATCAAAAAGGCCGGTGAAGACATCTCCGTGATCATCATCACCGCCCACGGCGATATTCCCTCTGCGGTCAAGGCCATGAAACTCGGGGCCTTTGACTATATCAGCAAGCCCTTTGACCTTGACGTCATTGAAATGCTGGTAGAAAAGTCCGCCAAGGAAAGACGGCTGATCCGGGAGGTGGAACACCACCGGAACCGGTCCCACCAGAAAACCACGCTTAAGGACATCATCGGCAAGAGCGCACCCATGCAGGACATGTTCGCCAAAGTCAGGCGGCTGAGCCGGGTTTCGGCCACCACGGTGCTGATCCTGGGCGAGAGCGGCACAGGCAAGGACCAGTTGGCCAAGGCCATCCACAATATGAGCCGCCGCCGGAAAAAACAATTCATCGAGATCAACTGTGCGGCCCTGCCCGAACAATTGATCGAGAGCGAACTTTTCGGCCATGAACGGGGGGCGTTCACCGATGCCCGCCACATGAAGGTGGGGCTTGCGGAACTGGCCGACGGAGGCACCCTTTTCCTGGACGAGGTCGGGGAACTGCCCCTATCCCTCCAGGCAAAGCTGCTCAAGTTCCTTGAAACCCGTACGTTCAGAAGGATCGGGGGGATTGAAGAGATCCGGGTGGACCTTTTTATTATTGCCTCCACCAACCGGGACCTTGAGGAGGCCGTGGCCGAGCGGGCCTTCAGGCAGGACCTGTACTACAGGATGGCCGTGGTCACCCTGACCCTGCCGCCCCTCCGTGACAGAAAAGGGGATGTGGACCTTCTGGTTTCCCATTACTGGAAGGTCTTCACCCACAAGTTCAAAAAACGGAACCTGACCCTTGACCGGCACATCCGCAAGCTTCTTGAATCCTATGACTGGCCCGGCAACATCCGGGAGCTGCGGAATCTTCTGGAACAACTGGTGATCCTGGCCGGAGATGCAGGCGTCACCACGGATGACCTGCCCAAGCGCTTCCTTGCGCCCCGCACCCTGCCGGAACCGGAAAGGATCTCTCCCGGCAGCACTGAAAGCACGGCAGCGGCTGACCGGTCCCTTGGGGAGGTGATCGGCGATTTTGAGATCACCAGTATCCTGGAGGCCCTGGAAACCACCGGAGGCAACAAGACAAAGGCCGCAGAAATGCTCGGCATCAGCAGGTATGCCCTCCTTCGAAAGCTCAAGCGCCACACCTCGGGCTAACCATATCATCCCGCACAACCCGTGCGGTTTCGCACGAATTGTGCGGAGCCGCACGAAAAACAAAGTCACTTCCCCTGCACAGCGCCGGTATTTTGAAATTCAGAGGCCGGATCTAAGACAACATTCCCTTTAAAATCAGTGTCATTCACCAGGCAGCCGCTCACCGGCGTCTCCATGGGTATGGGAATTGCTGTTACCCCTTCCGGTTCCGGCAACACCCGGAACCGTATGGATCGGGACAGCAGGAATCCAAACCAATGGGGAGGGCAGCAGGATGGACCAGGCTTTTTTTGATGCATTGCCGGCAAAGATGAAATCATATATCCACCAGGGCAAGGTGGCGGACTATATCCCGGCCCTGGGGCTTGTCCCCCCGGAAAAATTCGGCATGGCCGTATCTTCCGTAAACGGCGAATGCCACCAGGCCGGTGATGCAGCAGAGGCATTCTCCCTGCAAAGCATTTCCAAGATCTTTGCCGTGGTCATGGCCATCCGCACACTTGGCGACGAATTCTGGAGCCATATCCGCCTGAAACTCACCTCGTCTGCATTCAACGCCATTTCCCCCATTGAGGCGTCAGAAGGCATGCCGCGCAATCCATTTACCAATGGCGGGGCCATTGCCATCACCGACCTGCTTCTTTCGTCCAATGAACGGTATCTTGACGATTTGCGCACGCTCTCCCGCCAGGTCACAGGCAACCCGGATATTGATTTTGACCCGGCCGTGGCGGCTTCGGAACTCAAGACCGCCCACCGGAACACGGCCATTGCGGAATTTCTGAAAAGCTACGGGGTGATCAAGAATAAGGTCAGAGATGTGCTTGAGGCCTATTGCACCCAGTGTTCCCTGGCCATGAGCTGCCTGGACCTGAGCCGGGCCCTGCTGTTCCTGGCAAACAACGGCACCTCCCCCGGCGGGGGGACGCAGTTGCTGACCCCGCTCCAATGCCGCCGCCTCAATGCGCTCATGCTCATGTTCGGTACCTATGAGGCGGCCGGGGATTTTGTCTTCCGGGTGGGTCTGCCCGGTAAAAGCGGTGTGGGCGGGGGTATCTCCGCCATTGTTCCCGGGGAATTGTCCATTGCGGTCTGGTCACCTGCCCTGGACGATTACGGCACGTCCGTGGCCGGGTTAAAGGCCCTGGAAATGCTGGTGGAAACCATGGATATCAGCATCTTGTAAGGTAAAGGGCGGCCTGTCTTGGCGTTGCTGCGTATACCCAGGCCCGCCCCTGTGATTCACCATAACTTTAAGGAGGCAGTATGGCATTTTTACAACAACTTTTCGGCATGATCGGAGACCTGACATGGGGATGGTCCCTTGTCCCGTTTCTTGTGATTTTCGGTCTTTTTTTCACCATTGCCACCCGGTTTGTCCAGTTTGAAAATTTTACCCGGATGTTCAAGGTGCTCTTTCCGGGAAAACCCCAGAATTCCGAAGGCATTTCAGGGCGTGAAGCCCTCCTGCTTTCCGTGGGGGGCCGGGTCGGCGGGGGGAATATCGCAGGGGTGGCTGTGGCCATTACCCTGGGCGGTCCCGGCGCTGTGTTCTGGATGTGGATGATCGCCCTGGTGGGCATGGCCACAAGCCTTGTGGAATGTTCTCTGGCCCAGTTGTTTAAACGGGCCGACGGAGACGGGGAATTCAGGGGCGGCCCCGCCCATACCATCATTTACGGCCTGGGCCGGGACTACAAATGGCTGGCCGCCATCTATTCGGTCTGCCTGATCGCCTCGTTTGCCCTGGGGTTCAACGCCTTCCAGGGCAACACCGTTGCCGGCGCCGCCCTGGACAGCATGGGCATCGGCAGGATCTGGACAGGCGGTTTCCTGGCCATTGTTGCCGGGATTATCGTGTTCGGCGGTATCCGCCGTATTGCCAAAGCAGCTGAGGTCATCGTGCCGGTCATGGCTGTGGGCTACCTGGCCATGGCAATCTTGGTCATTCTCATGAATGTCGCCGATATTCCCCGGGTGTTCATGACCATTGTTGAAAATGCCTTTGGCCTGAAAGAGGCTGTGGGCGGCGGCATGGGCGCGGCACTGGCCCAGGGGCTGCGGCGGGGACTGTTCTCAAACGAGGCCGGACTCGGGTCCGCCCCCAATGTGGCGGCCACAGCCACAGTGCCCCACCCCATTGCCCAGGGTATTACCCAGTCCCTGTCCGTGTTCATCGACACCATCCTCATCTGCTCCTGCACCGCATTCATCATCCTTCTGGGAGACGTTTACGTCCCCGGTGCAGAGGCCATTGACGGGGTTGTATTGACCCAGCAGTCCCTGGTATTTCATTTCGGGGCCTGGACCCAGTACTTCCTGACCTTTGCCATCCTTTTGTTTGCCTTCAGCTCGATCATTTATAATTATTACCTGGGAGAAAACGCCCTGACATTCCTCACCCCGAGCAAGGGAGCAGTCACGATGCTGCGGCTGGCAGTGATCGGGGTTGTGTTCCTGGGTGCTGTGGCTCCAGGCGCCACGGCTGTGTTTTTCTTCTCAGATCCCCTCATGGGTATCCTGGCCCTGGTGAACCTCCTGGCAATGATCATGCTGTTCCCGACAGTGACCCGAATCCTCTCGGATTACAGGGCACAGGTCAGCCAGGGAATCGAGACCCCGGTGTTTGATCCGGACGGGTTCAAGGACCTGGACATTGATCCTGCCGCATGGGAAAACGCCGCCCCGGCCCAAAGCCCCGAGGGCGCTCCCGTGGAATTCGGGAGCAGCACCGTGGCGGACGCCGGTTCCGGCAAGCTTTAAACAGCATTACATCGCAGGCGGTGTATCCGTATCACCCGGATGCGCCGCCGCAACTTGTTCGGGCGAGCCCGCAGCCCGGAACCTGCGCAGCACAGCTTCACTCATCTGCTGCACCAGGGCGTAAAAGGCCGGCACAAAAAAGATCAGCAGCAGGGTGGCGGCCAGCATTCCGCTGAACACGGCCGTTCCCAGGGCCTGGCGTGAATTGGCGCCTGCACCTGTGGCGATCACCAGGGGGACCATCCCCAGGATAAAGGTGGCCGCCGTCATGAGGATGGGCCGGAACCGCAGGCGGGCCGCGGAAACCGCCGCCTCAAAAATGCCCTGGCCCTCTTCCCGGGAGACTTTGGCGAATTCCGTGATCAAGATCGCGGTTTTACAGGCCAGGGCCACCAGAAGAATCAGACCGACCTGGGTGTAAACGTTGATGTCCATCCCCCGGACCGCTGTGGCCGCCACCGTACCCAGCAGGGCCAGAGGCACGGAGAGAATCACGGACAGGGGCAGGGTCAGGCTTTCGTACTGGGCAGCCAGCACTAGGTACACGCAGAACACCGCCAGAAGCAGAACGATCACGGTTTCGCCCTGGGACCGTTTTTCCTGGAAAGACATGTCAGCCCACTCAAATCCCATGCCCTTGGGCAGGACCTTGCTGCTGATCTCCTCCATCTTTTCCATGGCCTGGCCCGAACTGATGCCAAGGCCCTGGCCGTTGAGCATGGCCGCCGGATACAGATTATGGCGGTTGATGGTCTGGGGCCCCAGAGAATCTTTGACCCTGACCATGGTGCCCAGGGGGATCATGGCTCCGTCCCGGGACCGGACCTCCAGGCGGGGAATGTCTTCCGCATGGGACCGGAATCCGGCGTCGGCCTGAACCCGTACCTGGTACGTCTTGCCAAATTTATTGAAATCGTTGACATACACCGACCCCAGGTTGGCCTGGAGGGTATCGAACACATCAGACAGGGGCACCCTGAGGCTGTTGACCTGGTCCCTGTCCACATCCGCCGTAATCTGGGGCACATTGGCCCGGAAGGTGGAAAACACCTGGTTGAGGCCGGGATCATTGTTAGCCGCGGCAATCAGGTTATAGGTTTCCGCCTGGAGGCGGTCCAGTCCCAGGTTGTTCCGGTCCTGGACCTGCATGGTAAAGCCGCCGGCATTGCCCAGCCCCATGATGGCCGGGGGCGGAAAGGCAAAGATATTGGCCTCCTGGATCGGGGTCACCGCGCCCCAAATCTGACCCAGCATGGCATCCAGGGTCAATCCTTTGGGCAGCCGCTCATCCCAGTCCTCAAACACGGTCCAGATGGCGGCCATATTGGCGGCAGTGGCGGAATCCAGCACCGAGTAACCCGGCACTGAAATGTAATTCCGGACGCCCGGCATTCCTTCCAGGCGCTGGTTGATCATATCCACCACACTCCGGGTGCGGTCCAGGGAGGCGGCATCCGGAAGCTGGACAACGATCAGGGCCCATCCCTGGTCCTCGGAGGGCACAAACCCCTTGGGCAACTGGATGAACCCCCAGACCGCAGCCCCGCTCAACCCGGCAAAAAGCACCAGCATGACCACGGCCCGGCGGACCAGCCCGGCCACCAGTTTGCCATAGGCGGACTGGATCCGGTCAAAGCAGAAGTTGAATCCCCGGGCCAGGATATTGGGCCGCCGGCCGGCCTGGGATTTGAGCAGCAGGGCGGACAGGGCCGGACTCAGGGTCAGGGCGTTCAGGGTGGAAAACACTGTAGCCGCCGCTATGGTCAGGGCAAACTGGCGGAACAACTCCCCGGTGGTACCGCCCATAAAGGCCGTGGGCACAAACACCGACAGCAGCACCAGGGAGGTGGCAATTACCGGCCCGGTAACTTCGTCCATGGTTTTTACGGCCGCCTTTTTCGGGGACATGCCCCCGTCAATATGCCGGATCACATTCTCCACCACCACAATGGCGTCATCCACCACAATACCGATCACCAGGACCAGGCCGAACAGAGAAAGCATGTTGATGCTCACATCCAGGGCCGACATCACGGCCATGGTGCCGATCAGGGAAACCGGGATGGTCAGCACCGGGATCAGGCTGGCCCGCCAGCTCTGCAGAAACGCCAGGATCACCAACACCACGAGCACCACGGTGATCATCAGGGTCTGGACTACTTCGTTGATGGACACCCGGACAAAAGTGGTGGTGTCAAAGGGAATTTCATACGTCATTCCGGGCGGGAAGTCTTCAGCCAACTCGGTCATCCGCGCTTTTACCCGTTCCGCTGTGGCCAGGGCATTGGCCCCGGGCTGGAGAAACACCCCGATGGCGGCCGCATCCTGCCCGTTGGCCTGGGCAAACATGGTATAGCTTTCCCCGCCCAGTTCCACCCGGGCCACATCCCGGACCCGGATCATCCGGCCACCGGGCAAGGATTGAACAATGATGTTTTCAAACTCCCCGGCCTCTTCCAGGCGGCCCTTTACATTCACCGCATACTGGAAATCCTGGCGGCCGGTGACCGGAAGCTGGCCGATCTGGCCGGCCGCCACCTGGACGTTCTGGTCCCGGATGGCCGAGATCACATCCGTGGTGGTCAGGTTCAGGGCCTGGAGCCGGTCGGGATCCAGCCAGATGCGCATGCTGTAATCCGAGGACCCAAAGGTGGAAACCGAGCCCACCCCTTCGATGCGGCTGAGCTGGTCTTTGATATGGATGGTCACATAGTTGGTCAGAAAAAGGCTGTCATACCTCTCGTCCGGGGAGGTCATTGCCGCAAACAGCAGGATGTTTGACGACTGCTTGCTGACGTTCAGTCCCATCCGCTGCACTTCCTGGGGCAACTGGGATTCGGCCTGGGCCACCCGGTTCTGGACCATGACCATGGCCATATCGATATCCGTTCCGATTTCAAAGGAAATGGTCAGGGTATATTCCCCGTTGTTGGTGCTGGTGGAGTTCATGTAGATCATATTTTCCACCCCGTTGACCTGCTCTTCAATGGGCTGGGCCACAGTGGCGGCCAGCACCCGTGCGCTGGCACCGGGGTAAACAGCCCGGACCTGGACCATGGGCGGTGCGATCTGGGGATACTGGGAAATGGGCAGGGTGGGCATAACGATCAGCCCGGCCATGACAATGATCACGGAAACGGCAACCGCAAAAATCGGGCGGTTGATAAAAAATCTGCCAAACATCGTATATCTCTCCTAAACGGACGGCCCGGCAGTTTCCGCGCCTGTCATGGAAATTTGTGTTTCAGTGGCGTTTACCGGGCTTCCCGGGCGGGCCTTCTGGATGCCGTTGACAATCACCCGGTCCTCCAGGGTAAGTCCCTGGCGGATCACCCGCATTCCCCCGACCAGAGGGCCGGGTTCCACGGGCTGATACCGGACCTTGTCGTAGGAATCCTGTGCATCAGGCTCGGCCACCAGCAGGTAATATCCCTTCTGGTCACGGCTCACGGCCGTATCCGGAACCAGCAGTTCCTGTTTGGGCGTGCCCGTGGGAATTTTGATCCTGGCATAGAGCCCGGGCAATAGTTGCTGGTCCTGGTTGGGGAATATCCCCCGGATCCGGATCGTACCCGAGGCCGTATCCACCAGGGGATCGATATAATCAATGCTGCCTTCAAAAGGATAGTCATCCTGATTGGCAAGCCCCAGGAAGACCCGGGTGTTCCGGGCAGCCGGGGACGGCTGGGCTGCCGGTCCCTGGCGGAAACCGAGCAGATCCCTTTCATTCACCGTAAAATAGGCGTAAACATGGTCGTCCCGGACAATGGTCGTTAACAGGGAATATTCACCCGCGCCCACCAGGTTGCCCGCATCCACCAGGTTCAGGCTGGTTTTGCCGGATATCGGGGCGGTAATCCGGGTATGGGACAGGTCAATGGCAGCCTGTTTCAGGGCGGCCCGGGCCGCGGCCCGTCCGGCCCTGGCCGAAGACAGCTCTGTCCGGGCCTGGATCACGGCCACTTCACTGACCGCCTTATCCTTAAAGGCTTTCTCACGCCGCAGCAGGGTGGCTTCGGCCAGTTCCAGTGCAGCCTCCCGGATGCCCAGGGTGGCCCGGGCCTCATCCAGCCGGGCCTTGTAATCCTCGGGATCGATGGTATACAGCAGATCCCCTTTTTCCACGGCATTGCCCGGGGTAAAGTGGATCCCGGTAAGGGTTCCCTCCACCCGGGCCCGGATATTAACCACTTCAAGGGCTTCGGTGGTGCCGGTGTATTCGGTAAAATGGGTAAGGGTCTTTTGAAGGGGCTGGCTCACGGTGACGCCCGGCGGCTCCGGGGCCGGCCCGGATGCATTGGCATTTTCCCGGGTGCAGCCGGAGATAAGGGCTGACATGGCGATCAGCAACCCAACCAAACTCAAATAAAACTTATATGTGACAGACATGGATATTCTCCTGTACTAATACTGATTTTTTACAACCTGCGAATTTGCACCCGCATTTCCGGCATTTTCATCTATTGCGTCCAGATCTATTGCATCCGAATTTATTGCATTTGGATCCCAGCCACCGCCCAGGGCGGCATAGAGCCGGACAAAATTGGCTGAGGCGTTTCCCCTGGCCGCAGCCAACTGGTTTTCATAGTCAAACTGGTCCCGCTGGGCATCCAGCACCGGCTGGAAATCCGACAACCCTTTTTTATACAGGTCTTTGGCCAGTTTTACCGAGCGCCTGGCCGCATCCACCGCACGTTCCAGGGCGGACAGGCGGACCCGGTCTTCAACATAGGCCTTGAGGTTGTTTTCCACCTCACGCAGGCCGTTGAGCACGGCATATTCATAGGCCAGCAGGTGCTGGCGGGTCAGGGCATCCTCAACCTTGATCTGATTCCTGATCCGGTCCCTTGAAAAAATATTCCACCGCAGGGACGGCCCCAGGGAAAAGACCCGGCTGCCTGCATTGAAAAGATCACTGGTGCCCACAGACTCAAACCCCAGGGAGCCGTTCAGGGTGAAGCCGGGATAAAGATCGGCTGTGGCCACCCCGATCATGGCAGTCTGGGCGGCCAGTTCCCGTTCTGCCCTGCGGATGTCCGGCCGCTGCCGCAGCAGGTCCGCCGGCACACCCACTGTGGCCTTTTCAGGCGGCAGGGGAATGGGGCCGGGGGTCATGAGCTTCTGATGAAGCCCGCCCGGCTGCTGCCCCAAAAGTACGGCCAGGTTGTTGACCGCCTGGGACAGGGCGATGTTCAATGGCGGCACCTCGGCCTCGGCCCTGGCCAGGAGCCGTTCGGCCTGGGCAATATCCAGGTCCGTGGCCAGGCCGTGGGTGAACCGTGACCGGACCAGGTCCAGCATATCCCTCTGGGAATCAATGTTGGAGCGGGCCGCAGCCAGCCGGGCCTGGGTGGTCCGGACCTCCAGGTAAGCCAGGGAAACGTGGGCATATACCGTGATCATCACGTCTGTGCGATCCTCCTGGCTGGCCTGGTATTGGGCAGTGGCCGCTTCCACGGACCGCCGGATCCGGCCGAACAGATCAATCTCCCATCCGGCGGAAATGCCCGGGGCATAGGTGGTTTCCGTATAGCCGCCGCTCACGGAATTTTCGCTGCTGCGGCTCCTGGTAATATCCCCCTGGATGTCCACCACCGGCAGCATGTCCCGCGAGGCAACGCCCAGCCGGGCACGGGTCTCATCCACCCGGGCAACGGCCGTGAGAAGGTCCAGGTTGTTGTTTGATGCCGTGTGAATGAACCGGTTTAAAAGGGGATCGTTGAAAAGCTCCCACCACCGGACCACAAGCTCTTTATCGGGCAGCACTGCCGGGTCTTCCCGGAGCTGCCACTCCGCGTTTATGTCAGATGAAGGCGGGACATAATCCGGTCCCACCATGCTGCATCCCGTGACCAGGACCAGGGCGGCCAAAGCCATGCACCATACCGTCATCCGTTGGGCCGGGAATTTGTTGTCAGAGTTAAAACCCATTGCATTTCCTACAGATTGAACATTCATTCAATGCTAACTTAAAAATTTTTACATCAGTTCCGGATTGCTTCCCAAAGAGCGTCCATAACACGGTCCACCAACGCATCGGTTAATTCCACAAGCCCGACCGCATGTTTTTTGGCAAGTGAACTTGCCACATCAATCAGCAGGGTCTCGATCACCGGGCCCGGAAGGTCCTTGATGATCATCTCCTGCATCCCCCGCTCAAAGGTTTCCGAAATAACGCCAAAATGGCACCTCATCTCCTTTTCAATCCGTGTCGTATAATAAGGTGAGGTAGCAAACTGCTGAAAAAACAGGGCCTGCCGGGGATGTTTGAGGTGGTAGCGGAAGCATTCCCCGCAGATGTAACGGACCTGGGCGGTCAACGGCTGGGTCTGGTCAAAATTCCTGACCAGGGAGTCGGCCATCTGCCGTTTCAGCTCCTTATACAGCTCAATAATCAACTCATCCTTGTTTTCAAAGTAATGGTAAATGATTCCGGCGCTGACACCGGCTTCCCTGGCCACCTTTGACATGGCTGTGCCGTGGAAGCCCTTTTCGGCGATCAGCTTCAGAGTGGCGCTGAATATTTTTTCCCGCTTTTCCTCACCCGGATCGTTTCCCATTTTCTCCTCCTTGGATTGAACGTTCATTCAAAATAGTTCGGATACATTGGATTGTCAAGAGTGGTTTTCGAAAAATAATGGGATTAAACCATACCGGCACCGTTTACAGCCTTGACCCTGAAAACAATCGCTGGTATATGGTGCAGGTAATTTTTAACATTTGGCTGTTTCAGGAGTTGCACCCGATGACAAAAGGCACGACCATACCGACTTCAACAACCTTCCGTCTTCTTGCGCGGCATTGCACAAGACATGTGTACGGACACAGGAGCGTCCTTTTGTAACTGAATTCCCTTAAAGAGAATACCCAAAAGCCCGCTTCGTAACACAAGCGGGCTTTTTTTATTTTGGAGACAACACCAATGCCGATGTTCAGTGCATCACAAAAAAAATTTTTAGGGCTGCTGCTCACCATCGCCCTTCCCATTTCCCTGCAAAACCTTTTGACCTGTTCCATGACGGTGATTGATATCCTCATGGTGGGCCAGTTGAATGAAACCGCCATTGCCGCCGTAGGCATTGCCAACCAGTTCGTGTTCATGTTTATCGTGATTCAGTACGGGATTCACTCCGGGATATCCATTTTCACGGCCCAGTACTGGGGCAAAAAAGACACGGGCCGGATCAAACACCTGTCCGGCATGGGCATCCTCACCGGTTTGTCGGTTGCCTCCCTGTTCTGCTTTGTGGCCCTGGTCCTGCCGGACCGGCTCATGTCCCTGTTTTCAACGGATGCGGAAGTGGTCCGCCTGGGCAGTAACTACCTGGGTATCGTGGGGGTGGCTTTTGCCTTTTCCGCCGTGATCTTTTCCTTTATGTCCAACCTCAGGGCCATCGGCCTGGTCAAGGTGCCCATGGTCTGTTCCATGGTGGCTGTGACCCTGAACATTTTCCTCAACTACGTATTGATTTTCGGAAACCTGGGCGCACCGGCCCTGGGAGTAACCGGGGCCGCCATTGCCACCACAACGTCGAAGATCGTGGAATGCCTGGTCATGGCCGGTATCATATATGGAAAGCGTACGCCCCTGGCTGCCACATTCAAAGAAATGTCCGGGTTTGACACCCTGTTCCTCAAAAGAGTGCTTACGACCTGCTGGCCCGTGTTTCTCAACGAGTTGTTCTGGGTGACGGGGATCAGCCTGTACAAACTGGTATATGCCAGGATGGGCACGGAAGCCATTGCTGCGGTCAACATCGTGGCCACCATTGAGGAATTCATGTTTATCCCGTTTTTCGGCATTTTCCACGGGGGCTCCATCATGATCGGCAACAGCATCGGTGCAGGCAGGCAAACAACGGCCTATGATTACGGCCGGTTTCTCCTGGTTGCCCAGTTTCTCATGGCCCTGGCTGCCGGCGCAGTCATGATTTTTTCCCGGGAGTTCATCCTTTCCTTTTACAATATTTCCCCGGCCACCTATGAGAATGCCTATTACCTGATGTTGACCGCAGGCCTGGTCCTCTGGGCCAAAACCACCAATTTCACCAACATTGTTTCAGTGCTCAGGGGCGGTGGAGATACCCGGTTCGGCTTTTTCCTGGACCTGACCGGGGTCTGGTGCATCGGGGTGCCCATGGCGTTTTTTGGCGCCTTTTACCTGGACTTGCCCGTGTACTGGGTCATGGCACTCATTGCCGTGGAAGAATTGTTCAAGCTCGGGATCGGCATTCCCAGGTTTTTGTCAAAAAAATGGATCCGCAACCTGGTTGCATCCTGAGGCATTACCGCCTCTTTTTTAACCTCCCTTGATATCGGGCCGGTACTGCCCTATAAGATACAGGAACAGACCCAACGAATAAGGAGTGACCATGCGCCAATCATACATATTCACCTTACTGGCCGCAGCAGCCCTGATTTCCACCGTGCTGCAGCCGGCCCATGCAGGGATCCGCTGCAGGAACGACATTATCTCCACCGGGGAGAACAAGCTTGAGGTAACCATCAAACTGAGGGCCTGCGGCGAAATCCTGGACAAAACATCCTATGTCAAAGAAAAAACCCATAAGCTGGGCAGCGACAAAACCAGCTCCGATGTCCTGGTGGAACAATGGCATGTACGGATCAGGGAAAGAGGCGGTTATTACTGCTACCCCCTTGTGTTTGAAGACGGGGTATTGAAATCCATCGGAAAGTGGACCCGCTGCAATTAAGCCTGCGCCGGGGGAGGGAAAAGTGCCGCACGCCCCGGGAATCAATCCGGTTTCCGGGTATGCCTGAGAAACTGGTTTAAGGCTGCCGATTCCTGTCCCGGCCGCCAGACCTGGAAAATCTCCACGGCCGGCAGCGTCCTGTCGATGATTTCCCGGAATACAACATCGGTCCGGCCGCTCCGCATGGCAGACGACGGCACGATGGCCAGACCGCTTTCCGCCGCCACCAGTGCCAGCATGGTGTCTTTGCGCCTGACTTCCAAAACTACGTCGACACTGGCACCGGCTTTCATCAGGGCCCCAAACACGGCATCGTGCAAAACCGGCTGCGTTGCCTTGGGAAAAGAAATGAACGGCTGGCCGTCAAGATCGGCCAGGGCGATCCTGTTTTTACCTGCCAGCGCATGGCCCGGCGGAAGGGCCAGGATATAGTCCTCCCGGGACAGCAGCCGGACAGCAAGTCCGGACATTTTGTTCCGGAAGAGACGCACGTGCCCGATATCCAGGGCGCCTGACGCAACCTTTTCCAGTTGCTCAGACGTGTTCAGTTCCTCCAGGTTCAGGCGAATCCTTGGATGTTTCTGACGGAAACTGCGAATGGATGCAGCAAGACGGGTCTGTATGGCCGGCCCCATGAAGCCGATGCGGACACATCCGATCTCCCCCCGTGCCATGGCAGCAATCCTCTCTTCAGCGTGCCGCAGGTCCCCGAGAATGCGGCGGGCTTCCCCAAACAAGACCTCTCCTTCGCGGGTCAAGGCAACCCTACGGCTGGTACGGATGAAAAGCTGTGCCCCAAGTTCATCTTCAAGCTTGCGAATCTGCTGTGACAAGGGGGGCTGGGCCATATGAAGTTTTTCAGCCGCCCTTCCGAAGTGGAGTTCCTCGGCCACGGCCAGAAAATAGCGTAATTGTCGGCTCTCAAGCATGATTGATACTTTTCACATATCGATCATGCTGTAAATATATATTTAAAATATTTTCCAAAATGTGATCTTCTGTGTCTGAAAGCACGCCAGAGATTCAAGGGAAGAGAAACGGCCATTTTCCGGCGTGCCCGTTTTCCCTGTTGGCCAGACCAAGGAGACCGATCATGTTGAGGCAAATCCATTTTACAACCCTATTTTCAAACGTAAGCGCCATGGTGCTGCATGCTTTTTTCGCAATCGTTTTTACCGTTGCCTGTTCTGTGCCCGCACATGCGCAACGGCAAGGAGAGGCGGATGCAAGGCCCCCCGGGGATGAACACGCCAAAAGATTTCACCGCGGCTTGAAACACCTGCAGAACCTGGACAGGCACGCCATGGCCAAACTTGAGAAACAACTGAAAGATGTGGCTCCGGAGATGATTGACCATATTGTGGCCTTTGGATACGGGGATGTATATGCGGATGAAAGGTTAGATCCCCTGTCCCGGCAGGTCGCCACCATCGCGGCCCTGACAGCCCTCGGCAACGCAGCGCCGCAATTGAGGTTTCATATTGATGCCGCGCTTAACCTGGGGATGGCGTCCGAAGCCATCGTAGAGGTTATTTATATCACCACTGTTTTCGCAGGTTTTCCCGCGGGCCTCAACGGTGTGGCCGTCCTTGGGCAAGCCTTTGACGCCCGGGGCATCAAGATGGCCCCGGTACAGCCGCGGAAAGGGTCCCGCCGCGAAAGGGGGCTTGCAGCGGTCAGTGCCACAAGCAATGCCTCCGGACAAGCGGTTCTCGATTCCCTGGAGGA
This sequence comes from Desulfobacter sp., assembly GCA_036881925.1. Lineage (GTDB taxonomy): Bacteria > Desulfobacterota > Desulfobacteria > Desulfobacterales > Desulfobacteraceae > Desulfobacter. Next base: position 12,555 of record JBAJNJ010000016.1, on the reverse strand, counting down.
TGTGGCACCGGATCTGGGTACATTTATTCTGGATTTTGCCTACGGGGATATCATCTCCCGGGACGTCATTTCACCCCAGTGGAAGGAAATCACCATGATTGCGGCAGCAGCCGCCCGGGGTACGATGGCTCCCCAGCTTGCAGTTCACCTGCATGCCGCCCTGAACGTCGGCTGCAGCAAAGCGCAGATCGCTGAAGTCATTAAACAGATGGCGGTTTATGCCGGATTTCCTGCGGCCTTGAATGCGGCGTTTGAATTCAAACGGGTACTGGCGCAACGCACGGATACACCAAAGTAATGTAGCGATACCATGCCCCACGCCTTCTCGGTATATGCCACAATCGCCACCAATGAACGGTTTACGTGACCGCGTCATCCGCCGGCAGCAGGACGTTGAGGGAGGACGGCAAAATGCGGACGGACAGGGACCTGCCGGTGAAGGCTTCCCCGTCCAGCACATAGGCCAGGGGCGTGGGGCTGGAAATTTCCAGTTCCCGGGCATGGGCATGGCGGATGCTTTCCCCCTGGAAACCGATTTCCATGGCGGACAGGGCCAGCTCGGCCAGGCTGAACATCGGGCTTGCCCCATCTGGCGCATGCGGAATCCAGGTAATGTCCAACAGCCCGTCATGAGGATCCGGCGCGCCCTTGCCCTGGGCAAGGAGGGTAAAAAGCGGGGCGGCATTGGCCGCCACCAGGCTGGTGGTGGTGATCGTTTCCAAAGGCCCGTTGTCGGCCCGTAAAGTCAGGGTCCGGGGTTCGTTCCGGCTCACGGCCCGGAGCAGGCCCTTGATGTACGCCAGTTGCCCCAGGTTGTCTTTTTCCTGCTGCCCGGCATAGGCCATCATCTGCTGTTCAAACCCGATACCGGCCACCAGTAAAAAGGTATGCCCGTTGCACGCGCCCGTATCAATCCGTTCCCGCCGGCCCTGGATGATGTTGTCGCAGGCCGAATCCACAGGATCCAGTTTGGAACGGAGTCCCCAGAGGACATGGCTCAGGGCATTGGTGGTGCCCAGGGGGATAATGCCCAAAACCACCCGGGTGTTGACCAGGGCGGCGGCGGCTTTGGACACGGTTCCGTCGCCGCCGCAGGCAATGACCACATCCGCACCTGCAGCAACGGCCTCCCGGGTTGTTTTTTCTATATCTTCCCCGGTTTCCGTGGTTTTGACTTCCAGTTGAAAATACGGGGACAGGGAACGGATGATATCTGCCCGGGATTTTGCCCACTTTCCCCCGCCCGAAGCGGGATTGGCAATGATCCAGGCCAGCTCGGGCAGGACCAGGCCCTTTTCCCGGCAGATCCGGTTCAGCAGTTTGCGCTGCTGGCGGTTCAGCCGGGCCGTGACCCGGATCTTGTTGATGCGGGCCACGGCCTGTTCGGCCGTGAGCCCGGGCTCCCGGCTGATCAGATAGGCCGCCATGATCATCACGGACCGTCCCCGGCCCAGGGCGCAATGGATCATGACGCTCCTGCCCTTTTTCACCTGGCCGTGAATCCAGTTCACCGCCCGGATGAGCTGTGACCGGTTGGGCGGCTTATGGTCCAGCACCGGAATATTCAGGTAGCTGATTCCCTCATCCAGCAGTCCCCAGTCCAGAGTGCTGAACTCGGCAGTGACATCCAGCACCGCGCCGATTCCGCAGGCTTTGATTTCATCAATTTCCGACACCACGGGCCGCCGGGCCAGGAACAGCCGGTCATCGATTTTCTGCAGGGGCGGCACCACATCGTTTTTCCGGGCCCACAGGTTATAGATACGGATAAGCAGGAGCACAGGGATGAACAGCCACCGGATATACCCGGGAATACTGCCGTCTCCCCGTTTGCGAAAGATCCGGCCGGTGTTCAAAAAGTAGGCAGAGGTCACCAGCCAGAAGGAGACCGCTCCCCACCCCAGCATCAGCCGGAGAAAAAGATTGGGAACCGCAAACGTGGCAACCGTGGTGGCCGCAGACACGGCAAGGTAAATGTACTGGATGTGGTATATGGGGGCTATTTTCATAAAACAGGTGCCGGCTGTGCGTGGTATTTGGTTTCTTCCTTCCCTGTCCTGGCAGGGCAAGAGTGCATCCCAGGTTAAAACATAGTACGCAACACCCGGGTGTCAATCGCCGGCCCGGACCTATAGCTTATCCGAATGGAACCTGTCAGGACCATAGAAATTATGAAATTGATTCCCCGCTCCTGTTTGGCTATCGTACCAATCCATTGCATATAGATAATTTCAATACTGAAAAAAAGGAACACAGGATGAAAAAAACAGGCGCGATTGCGGCAGTACTCTTTTTTATGTTGACAGGGATGGGTATGGCAGACATCCCTTCGGGGCGGCTGGCCTTTACATTGACCCCGGCCATGGAAAAAGGCGCCAACCAGGTGGATCTCTGGATGCCGTATCCCATGAGCGACGAATTCCAGACGATCTCGGACATGTCGGTTACGGGAAATTACCATGAATCAGCCATATACAGGGACCCGGCATCCGGAGCGGTTTATCTTCACGCCACCTGGACCCGCCCAAAAGAACAGCCGGTTTGCGTGATGGACTTTCATATCCGCCAGAAAGACCGGCGAAATACCCGCCTGGAAGATTCCGGCCGGGACGACTGGCCCGCATTGGTGCGGCCTTACCTTGAGGCGACGGAATTCGTGCCTGCGAATGATCCTGAAATGAAAAAAATCGCGGAACAGGCTGTCAGCGGCAAAACAGGCACCCTTGAAAAAGCCCGGGCAATTTACGACTGGGTCGTGGACAACACCTTCAGGGACCCGAATGTCAAAGGTTGTGGCCTGGCCATTCCCGGCAGGACCCTTCAGCAGTGCCAGGGCGGCGGAAAGTGCGCTGACCTGTCCGCCGTGTTTGTCACCCTGGCCAGGGCCGCGGGAATTCCGGCCCGGGATGTGTACGGCCTCAGGCTCTCTTCCCCCAAGACCGGGGATGTCACCTCGGGCTTCCACTGCTGGGCCGAGTTTTACCTGCCCGGCACCGGATGGGTCATGGCAGATCCGGCAGACGTGCGCAAAATGATGCTGGTCCATGACATTGAACTCAAGGATGCCGGGGACTGGCGGACCTTTTTCTGGGGCGGGGACGACCTGTTCCGGCTGGTGCTTGAGAAGGATGCCCGCGGCGTAAAGCTGAACAATGCCAAAGATCCCCTCAACTATTTCATGTACCCGGCCGCCCGGGTGGACGGAAAAATGCGCAACTATTTTGACGCATCCGGGTTCAGCTACAAGGTCGGATTTACCCGGGACTGATCCTCCCTCCCCCCACATTGCGCCGGGGGAATCCCCCCGGCGCCACCTGTTAACACACAATCAGGAAAATTTTTTCATGGAAACCAGACGGCAGTTCATCAAAAACGGCCTGTTTATCTGTATGGGTACCGGTGCCATCCTGGGCGTCGCCCCAAAGACCGCATTTCCCGCATCAGGAGAAAAGCAATGGGGAATGGTAATTGACAGCAAAAGGTGTTCGGGATGCCAGGCCTGCATGGTGGCCTGTAAACTCCAGAGCGCCACAGCCCCGGATTGTTTCAACACCCGTATCCGCGAGGCAGAAATGGGTACATACCCGGATACAGGGCTTGCGTTTTTCGCAGACCTGTGCCGGCACTGCGCCCGTCCCGCCTGCGTGGATGCCTGTCCATCAGGCGCAGCCGCTGTCCACCCGTCCGGCCTGGTCATGACCGACTGGGGACGCTGTAACGGGTGCGGGGAATGTATCGATGCCTGTCCTTTTCAAGCCAGGTTTTCCGACCCCCGTTTTTCAAACCGGGCAGACAAATGCGATCTCTGCATTTACCGGATCACCCGGGGGATGGCACCGGCCTGTGTGGAAAACTGCGCCTCCGGCGCCCGGATCTTCGGCCGCCTGGACACCCCCCAGGGCGAATTTGCCCGGTATCTCGGCACCATTTCCCATAAGGCCCGAAAAGAAAGCGCTGTATTCATCATTGCCCCGGAAACAGAGGAGAACCTGTCATGAAACCGTCCATCGGCAAGCATAAGAACACCAGCAAGGCCCGCCGGGAGTTCATCAAGGCCGGCAGCGCCGCCGCCATGGGAATGATGGCCGTCTCCCCGGCATCGGCAACACCCGCAGCCCCCCTGCCCCCCAGGGAGGTGCAGCAGGCCCCGGATACCCGGACCTGCCCGGAAACAAAGACCGTGCATTCGGTATGCCTGGCCTGCAATGCACGGTGCGGGGTGCGGGGCGTGGTCAGGGACGGGCGTCTCGTCAATATTTCGGGCAATCCCTACCACCCCTACAACATGCGGTTTTCCCCCATTGATTATGGCACTGATGTTGATACGGCCCTTGGTGTGGAAAGCCCGGTCTGCGGCAAGGCCCTGGATACCCCACAACATATTTACAGCCCCTACCGGCTGCGCAGGCCCCTGAAACGGTCCGGACCCAGGGGATCCGGCCAATTCGAACCCATCGCATGGGAGACATTGATACAGGAGATCAGCCGGGGCGGACAACTTTTCGCCCACCTGGGCGAAGACCGTGTTGTTCCCGGTATCCGGGACCTGCTGTCCGATGATCCCATTGATCCTGCCGACCCGTATCTGGGCAGCCGCCGCAACGGGCTGGTATTCATGACCGGCCGCCTCCAGAGCGGCCGCAAGGAATTCATCGACCGGTTTGTCAAAGGCGGGGTGGGATCGGTCAACCGCATCGGCCACACCGATATCTGCGGCCTGGGGTTCCGCATGGGCAACTTTGCCCTTACCGGCGGCCACCAGGTAGAACTGAAGGCAGATCCCCAGCATGCCGAATATATCCTGGTTTTCGGGGCCAATATTTACGAAGCCCTCCAGCCCGGGACCAACACTTACGGCGCCACCGTGGCCCGCCGCCAGGCCGACGGCAGTCTTGCCTTTTCCATCGTGGACCCCAGGGCCACCCGGGCGGCCGCCCATGCCCGGGACTGGCTGCCGGTCAAGCCCGGAAAAGACGGGGCCCTGGCCATGGGCATCATCCAATGGATGATCGACAACCAGGCCTGCAACACTGCATACCTGAGCGCTCCCAACAATAGCGCCGCACGGAAAAAAGGGTTTGGCCCGGCCTCGGATGCCAGCCACCTGGTGCTCTGCGACAATACCCATCCGGATGACGGGGCATTCCTGCGCATGCACCATATTGATCCCTCGCTGGACAAAGCCCAGGGGCAGGCCGGGGTGGTGTTCAAACCCGGCGGGAAAACCCCGCTGCCGGCCAATGCCATTGATACGGCAGACCTCGACCGAACCGCCATTATCAGGGATGCTGCCGGTAACTCCGTCCGGGTCTGCACGGCATTTGCTCTGCTCAAGCAGGAAGCCCGGGCCCACTCCCCGGCCGAATACGCCCGGGCCTGCGGGGTCAGCCCACAGCAGATCGCAGGGGTGGCCAAAGAGTTTTCCTCCCACGGCACCCGGGCGGCCGTCACCCAGTACCACGGGGCCGGCAACTATGTGAACGGCACCTATGCGGCATACGCGGTTGCCGCCCTGAACGTACTGGTGGGCAGTGTAAACATGAAAGGGGGATACCTTGCCGGCGGCGGGGGATGCGGCAGCCCGCTCAAGGGCCTGTTCGACCTTAAATCCTTCCCGGGAAAACAGGCCCCGGGCGGGGTGAAAATCTCCCGGGAAAAGGCCAGGTATGAACGCACTGCCGAGTTTGCCGCCAAAGTGGAAAAGACCGGTTCCGGATATCCGGCCCGGCGGCCCTGGTTCGGCTTTACCAAAGGCGGGCTGTGTGTAGAAGGCCTCAGCGGCATTGACGGCAAATACCCTTACCCGGCACAGGTCCTGTTCACTTACCTGTTCAACCCGGTATACTCCATTCCCGGCGGATACCGGTTCAAAGAGACCCTGGCCGACACGGACAAAGTGCCCCTGCATGTATCCATTGACATTGCAGTCAACGAGTCCAACCTTTATGCCGACTATATCGTCCCGGACCTGAGCTTTGCCGAAGGCCACTACGGGTGGCTCACGCCCCATGCACCCGGCCAGTCATTTACCGGCATCCGCAGCCCCATGATAGATCCCCTGACCGAAAAAACACCTGACGGCAGGCCCGTGTGCACGGAAACCCTGCTCATCGACCTGGCCGTATCTTCAGGCCTGCCAGGATTTGGTAAAAACGCCATCCCCGGGCCCGACGGCAGGCATTACGACCTGTTTTGTGCAGAAGATTACTACCTGAGGGCCTTTGCCAACATCGCCCATACCGCAGGGCTTTCCCCGGCACCGGACACGGAGGCTGAATATGTGGCAGAAACCTATCCCCTGGCCCGGCACAGCCACCTGCTCTCCCCGGCGTCCTGGCGGCAGGTCTGCACCATGCTGGCCCGGGGCGGCATTTTCACCCCCGGGGATGCGTTGTACAAAGAAGAGGTTTTTACCCGGGGACCCGGCCGATTCCATTTGTACAACGAGAGCCTGGCCCGCACCATCAACAGCCTCACAGGGAGGCGGTTTAAAGGATCTCCCCACTGGCTGCCCCCGGCAGATTCCCGGGGCAGGTCCCTGGACGATCTTGACGCTGCATATCCCTTTTCCATTGTGACTTACAAGCACCGCCTCCACACCCAGTCCCGGACCCTGTGGTCTGAATTTTCCATGGAAATCCAGGATGAAAACCATGTGGAGATGAACATGGCAGATGCCACCACCCTCGGGTTAAAAGACGGGGACCAGGTTCGCCTGTCCTCGCCCGGCAATCCCCGGGGCATCCGGGGACGGATCAAGACCACAGCCCTGGTCCGGCCCGGATGTCTGGCCGTCTCTTTTCATTTCGGCCACACCCAGTTCGGGGCGAGTGAACTCACGGTATCGGACGGAGACACGGTCTTCATGGGTGGTGCGTCAATCATGAAAGGCAATACCCTGATCGCCAATTCCCGGTTTTCCAAGGGACTGAACTTCAACGATGTGGCCCTGCTTGATCCCCACCTGGACAGGACCCCCATGGTGGATCTCGCAGCCGGCATCCCGGATTTCAGCAGCACCCGGGTGGCCGTGGCTCGAATCTGACAACCTGCTTGCCGGACCTCCCGGGATTCCGGGCGATCCGGCAGATTTTGACGCCTCTTCCTGAATTCGTGATACTTTTGTGATCTTTTTTCAAAGGTTTTGTGATGTTGCGTGCCCAACTTAGGGTAAACCACCCACACAAAAGAAAAGGAGACGCATCATGATGACCCCCAAACACATTGTAAGCATTTTTATCCGTGTACTGGCAGTCCTGGGCCTGACCGCAGGCATATACGCCTTTGCCGGCAGCAGCATGGCAGAAAATGGCATGAAAAAGGGCGGCATGTCCGGCGATAAGATGACGGACAACAAAATGGACGGCCTTTCAGTGGCCACCTTTGCCGGCGGCTGCTTCTGGTGCACCGAGTCTGATTTTGAAAAAGTCGCAGGTGTGAAAGAGGCGATTTCCGGGTATACCGGCGGGAAGTCCGAATCGCCCTCTTATTCACAGGTATCCGGAGGCGGCACCGGCCATACCGAGGCGGTCCAGGTATATTACGATCCCGATGTGGTGACCTATGCCCAGCTCCTGGATGTGTTCTGGCGCCATATCAACCCCACAGACCCGGGCGGGCAATTCGTGGACCGGGGCTCCCAATACCGGTCTGAAATTTTCTACCATAACGAGACCCAAAAACAACTGGCACAGGCCAGCAAAAAAGCCCTGGAAAAATCCATGGTGTTTGACAAGCCCATTGTCACTCCTGTGACCCGGTTTGAAAAATTCTATCCGGCAGAAGCGTACCACCAGGATTATTACAAAAAAAATCCCCTGCGGTACAAATACTACAGGTGGGGATCAGGCCGGGACCAGTTTATTGAAAAGGCATGGCAGGACCATCCCATGGAAGAAGATATGAATAAAGGCCACGAGATGAATACCCATGACATGAACGCCGCTGCCAAGGGCACGCCTGAAAAAATGAACATGTCCTCCAAAACAGCGGACATGGAAATGATGAAGGAAAAAACCGTCTGGAAGCGCCCTGATACATCTGAGATCCGTAAAACCCTCACCCCCCTCCAGTACAACATCACCCAGGAGGACGGCACCGAGCCTCCGTTCCGGAACAAGTACTGGGACAACAAAAAACAGGGAATTTATGTGGACATCGTATCCGGGGAGCCCCTGTTAAGTTCAACCCACAAGTTCAAGTCCGGTACGGGCTGGCCCAGTTTTACACAGCCCCTGGAACCGGGCCACGTGATTGAAAAAGAGGACCGGGCCCTGTTCATGGTCCGCACCGAGGTCCGGAGCCGGTACGGGGATTCCCACCTGGGCCATGTATTTGACGACGGCCCCGCCCCTACGGGCCTGCGGTACTGCATCAACTCCGCCGCCCTGAGGTTCATCCCCAAGGCTGATCTTGAAGCTGAAGGATACGGGCAGTACGCCACGCTGTTTTAACCCCTGATACGGCCCTTGCCATGGGGACAGGGCCGTACCCGGCCGCCTTGACTTGATCCGTAAAAATATCTACAACCCTAAGACACGGAAACCAAAAAACGGCAAGGGGGCCGGGTGGCAAACCAACAACAGATCCTGGTGGTGGAAGACAATCGCGATATGGCAAAACTGGTGGAGCTGCACTTCAGCGACCAGGGCTGGCAGGCAGACCTGGCATTTGACGGCAGGGCCGGGTTCAGGAAGGCCAGGACCGGCCGCTACCACCTGATCATCCTGGATATCATGCTCCCGGAAATGGACGGGCTGGACATGCTCAAACAGCTCAGGGCGGAAAAGGTCACCACACCGGTGATCCTCCTGACATCCCGGTCCTCTGAAATCGACCGGGTCCTGGGGCTGGAGTTCGGTGCGGACGATTACGTGACCAAGCCCTTCAGCATCCGGGAACTTGTGGCCCGGGCAAAGGCGATTTTCCGGCGGATCGACACCGTCAGGAACCAGGACGGCCGGGAAGACAAGGCAGACATCATTGCAAAGGACTTACGGCTGATCCCGGAAAAACGCCGGGCCGTCAAGGATGGAAACACCGTGGAACTCACAGCCAAGGAATACGATCTGCTCTACCATTTTGCCAGGCATCCCGGCAAGGTGTTCAGCCGGTCCCAGCTGCTTGACCAGGTATGGGGATACGGCCATGACGGATACGGCCATGTGGTCAACTCCAACATCAACCGGCTGCGGAACAAGATTGAGTCGGATCCGGCCCGGCCCGAGTATATCCTCACCGTATGGGGAGTCGGCTATAAATTCAGTGATGAGGGATAACCCGTACGATGTTTACCTCCCTTTATTCAAAAATCGCTGCAGGGCTGGCCGCCCTGTTTCTGGCCGTGGGACTGATCTTTATATCGGTCACTCTTTTTTCAACCAACATGTACCAGCAGGAGGTCAACCAGAAACTCAACCACAGCCTGGCCGACCGAATCGTCAAGGAGTGGCTGCTCATGGAGCAGGGAGAGATCAACGCGGCCGCGTTAAAGGAAGTCTTCCACATGCTCATGGTCATCAACCCGGGCATTGAGATTTACCTGCTGGACACTGACGGGGGCATTCTGACCTATTCCGCGCCCAGGGGCAGTGTCAAGCGGAAGTCCGTCTCCCTGGGCCCGGTAAAAAAATGGCTGGACCGGCCGGACGCAGGACCTCCCATTCAGGGCGACGACCCCAAGCATTTGACGCGCCAAAAAGTCTTTTCCGCCGCCCCCATTGAACGGGACAACATCCTTGAGGGATATCTTTATGTCATCCTGGGGGGAGAGCAGTACGACACCGTGGCGGACAAGCTGAAAGGCAGTTATATTTTCCGGCTCAGTACCTGGATGGTCCTTGCCGGACTGGTCTTTACCTTTGCCAGCGGACTTGCGGTATTTGCCCTGCTCACAGGGCGGCTCAAGCGCCTGGCACGGGTCATGGACGCCTTCCGGCCGGACAGGCCCGGCCTCCCGGTAGCCCTGCCGGAAAAACCATTGGAAAAGTCCGCCGATGAAATCGACCGGCTGACCCGGACCTTCCGGGATATGGCCGGCCGCATCCAGGCCCAGATGGAGGCCCTGAACGCATCGGACCGGATGCGGCGGGAGCTTGTGGCCAATGTGTCCCATGACCTTAAAACCCCCCTGGCCACACTCCAGGGCTATATTGAAACCCTGTTGATGGGGGACACCCGCCAGACGCCGGAACAGCGGCGGGAATATCTTGAGATCGCCATCCGTCACTGCCGGCGGCTCAATACCCTTGTCAACGAACTCCTGGAACTGGCCCAGGTGGAATCCGCCGAATACCGGATCAATCCCGAACCCTTTAACCTGGCTGAACTGGCCGCTGACATTGTCCAGAAATTTTCCCTGAGCGCCCGGGACAAAGGCATTGACCTGGACACAAAGTTCCGGGATACCGGGGTGTTTGTCCTGGCTGATATTGCCCTGGTCGAACGGGCCCTGGAGAATCTTGTTGAAAACGCCCTGCGCCACACCCCCGAAGGCGGACAGGTAAAGGTGGAGATTTCAGGGGACGGCACCCCGGGCATCTGTGTGTCGGACAGCGGGCCGGGTATCCCGGAAGACCAGGTGCCGTATATTTTCGACCGGTTCTACCAGCCCGGCGGCGGAAAACCCGGCATTGAAAGGCATGTGGGGTTAGGCCTTGCCATCACCCGGAAAATCGTTGAACTTCATGAAAAGACCCTGGACGTGGACACGGCCCCCGGCCGGGGCACCCGCTTTTATTTCAGCCTGCCGTCGGCGGGAGAGTTGCCCCGGACATAGCATTTCACCCGGTCTCTTCTCTACGAATCAAGGGATCGCGTGTTCGAATCGCGCCGGGCACGTCATAAACGAAGGGGCTTTCAGCGTTTTAGCTGGAAGGGTAATCATCCCATTTTATTAGATCTCAAAAGTAGAACTTATGTAACGTGTCACGCAATCTCAGGAAATCTGTCAGCCAATCTCAGATATTTAAAATTTTAAAAGATACAGTTTATATTCTATACTCCTGACCCATTGGGAGGGAGGATTATAATATTACTCCGGCAATTAAATACATGAGCGGTGTAGACGTTAACTGCCTTAATACAAAATGAAGTTTAATATTCAAGCATAACGTAAATAGTTGCCGGGGTAATATATAATTTGGACTGTATAACGTCGCTTTTCAGCGGGCGCGGCTTTTTGCGATCCGCTGGAAAAGTTTTGTTATGTTTAGCATTTCATCAGGGTTGAATAGTGCTCCCTAAAAATTTTAGCAGGAACTTTAAATTTATATCCAATATCTGTAGTCGCAACAAAATCTCCAAACTCTTCTAAGTCCGTTGGTATTTTTTCACCAGATAGATTTTCTTTGGAAATATTAAATGAATATGCTTGCCCAGGTTCAATTACTATTTTACCTAAAGTCTGCCCCGTAAAACCCTCATATAAGAATTGGACAACCTGCTTTTTTTGTGGAATCTCGACTTGAAAATTTTTTATGAATGCTTTGACCATGGAGTGGTTTTCAACCGTCACACCTATTCCGTGCACCAACCCTTTGATGGGGTGATGAGTTATCGCCATGGACATGTGAACTTTTAAGTTTGGTTTTGTCAACTTGTCGTTTACAAAATTTAACCCAAGCAAAGTAGCTGTTAATGCGATGCATGTAACTATTGGCTCAATTTCAACACCATTTTGGGTTTTCAAGTTACTATCTACTAACCACCAAATTGAAGCAATTAGTGCAATTGCATTGGCAGCAATAGCCAACGCAAATCTTGTATTCTCTTTTACGAAGGTCAGATATCTTTTCATTGTTGTGTGTCAAAATATAAATTGTCAAACTGCTCTTTTTTACGCTTTTCAATAGCCTCTCTTTCTTCTCGGAAGTGCTTGATCATCTCCTTGTCAAATTTTTTAATATTCAATCTCAAATTCCACATGTGTCCTATCGCAACTGTAGTTGTAATTATGATAGTGGCTCCTGCCCAAGCTGCTTTATTTTGAGAAATTAAAACGAGCCTGTCATATACTATTTGAAGCACTGCACTGCTGCATCCGAACTCTAAAGAAACCGTATAGCCAAACAGAATTATACCAATTATCAAAAGCACTATAATGGAAAACATCCCAAGAGAATAAGCAATGGTTGAGAAAAATATCCAGAGATCTTTTATAAACTGAGGCGCTCCTACGATTATCTTAAAAATTCTTGATCCAACTATTTCTGTAAAATCATTATACCAATCCGGTAGAAAAGGTCTTAAAAGAAAGGATAAAAAAGCCAGTATTAGAGAAACTCTGAATCCAACGATAATACAATCCCAAAATCCCATATATCAGTTCCTGTTTATATATAACGACAAGTTACGTTGTAAAATAGTCGACAAGATCATTTGAAGACCAACCTCCTCTACCCGGTTTGCCAGGGGTGCCAGTGAATCTCACACCCGCATAGCGGGTGGCCTCAAGTAGCCCCCTAAAAGGGGGCGTTTGGGTTAGGAAAGCCCCGTTGGGGCTATCTCAAGTCAAGTTCCATCTGTTGTTCGTGTTGTTCTTGGTTACGGATGTAT
>JBAJNJ010000015.1:0-168838 GCA_036881925.1 Desulfobacter sp. | reverse complement strand
TAATTTTTATTGGCGTAAAAACTATACCTGAGAGGCATTATCACCGCCATCCTTCTCTGGGGATTTTTTGTTGGTCCCCAGAGAAGGATGGCTACGCCCGTGGCAACGTCAAACTGTCCGGGAAGATCTTAACTTTTTCAGATAAAGGAACCATTCTTGTTATTGGTAATATTTCTTTTGACTTATTGGCCCAGATGGACAGCCATGTTGCATCTGATGAAAAAGATGCTGCTCTTCAGGCCAGAAATCGACTTTTTGCAACATTGTCCAATTTTACAGATCCTTTTGTTGATCCTGAAAGGCACCATGCAGATTATATAGCGGAGGATTTTCATTATTCTGTTACGACTTGGGAGGGCGCTTTAAGCAGACCAATCATTTCCGAAGACAGAACATTTGATTTGAGTAACTTGGAAGGGCTGGAGCATGTTGTTTCAGGTATTGTTGACGGAAGCGGGATTTTTAAAGGTCAGGTAAAAGCATTTGGAACTTGGCTTGACGGAGAAATCACAGTCGTTCCGAAGACAGGTGTACCTACACGTAAGAATTCAAAGGTTGGACAATTTTATATTGAATTTGGAACCTATGAAAGAAAGTTAGCAAACACTTCATTATCAAAAGAACTTTATACTAAGATAGGTGAGCAAGCTGAACTATATGCTGGTTTTATGGTGTATAGAAATGGTCTTAGGGTTATGCCCTACGGCAGAGAGGATAATGATTTTTTTGAAATTGAAAAAAGAAGAACCCAACATGCTGGTCGGGAATTTTGGGCTAATCGAAGGACATTCGGTCGAGTCGCTATAACTCGTGAGAACAATCCGAACTTGAAAGATAAGGCCGGGCGTGAAGGGATAATTGACAATAAAGCATCCAAAGTCTTTCGCGATATAGTTGAAAATATATTGATGAATACAGCTCGCAGGTTTTTCGGTACAGATGCTGATATCCGAAAACAGGTCTTACCGGAGATTCAAAAAGATAGAAAAAGGGAAAAGGCCAAAGAAGCCCAGAAAAAAATCAAAGCAAGAAAGAGGAAAGATTTCAGGAAAAATCTGAAAAGTTTTTCAGAAGAAGTCTCCAAACTGCTTGATCAACTTGAAACTTATGGGGAAAAAGCCCGGGCTGACCAATTACCTGATGATGAGACAGAGCTTTTAAAATTCAGAGACAGCCTGATGGAAGCAACCAATCTTTTTCGTGAACTGAATGTAGGCTCACCGCCGGCAAAACTTGGGACTCTGGAAGCTGCCTACAATGATTATCGATACAAAAGCAGTCAAATAAAAAATCTTTTGTCCCAGCTCAATGATACAGTGGTCAAGAAAATAGAGATCATAAAGCCGAAATCTCCCGGAGATATCGCGTACTCGGAATTAAACGGAAACGCGGCTTTCCTCCACAGCCGACTGCGAAAATGGTCCGGTGAAGCGAAAGAGATTTTGTCTTCTGAAATGCGTCGTCTTTCAGAGCTTGTTGAAAACAGAAACAAAACGTATCACGCTGAGATGCTGCCTTTGCTGGAGGATTTGGAATATGATCGAATTACTTTGACAGATGCTCTGGCAAAGCTCGACAGAGAAAAAATCAGACAGGATAATGAAAATATCGCTCTTTTTGAACCTTATATTTCAACCTTAAAAAGTCTTCAGGAATCTATTGATATTGAAACACTTGTATCATTTACCATGCAGGAGTCGGATGATGTCCGACAGGAGTTAGATCGGTTGAATTCTCTTGCTCAACTGGGAATTACAGTTGAGATAATCGGTCATGAAATTGAAGGGCTTGAAATGAGGATAACCAGGGGACTTAAGGCAATGCCTGCTGAAATTCAGAATTTATCAGAATTTAATGCAATTGAGACTGCTCATGGGATGCTGATAGACAGGCTCAGATTTCTTTCTCCTTTGAAATTGTCCGGCGAAAAACTAAAAACGTGGATAACAGGAGAAAAGATCGTTTCTTATATTCGTGATTTCTTCGGTGAAAAATTGGAGCGGGGCGGTGTTAAATTTGAGGCCTCCCAAGAGTTCAGACAGTTTTCTGCTTATGAGCAGGTTGCTCGTATATACCCTGTATTTATCAATTTAATTAATAACGCCCAATATTGGGTGGGGCTGTCAAAAGATACTGAAAAAAAGATTTTGCTGGATGTATTGGGCGGTAAAATAATCATATCAGATAATGGCCCCGGTGTTGAGGACGATGATTTAAAGCATCTGTTTTCATTGTTCTTTACTCGGAAAGTCAGGGGGGGAAGAGGTGTCGGGCTATATTTATGCCGTGCAAATCTCGCAGCCGGTGGACACAAAATCTATTATGCAATCGAAAACAGTCAGAGAATCTTAACCGGTGCAAATTTCATAATTGAATTTAAAGGGGCTAAATATGTCTGATCAGACAGCTGATTCTGCAGTAGAATATACCTCTTTTATCAGAGAGGCGTTCATAGATCCAATTAGGACGGTTGTGGTTGTGGATGATGAGTATCCATCCCTCGATAGCTTGATTAAAAATGAAAGCCCTGATGAGAAGACTAAGAAATCATGGGCATCTGAGAACATTGAAAGAGTTAATCGGATATTGAATGTATGCAGGCAGACTGATCGACATTGGTTTGTTGATATCCATGATGCAGAAAAAATATCTGTTGGGGATGAAAAGAAATTCGCCCCCCATCTGCAACAGACTGATTTGATGATTTTGGATTATCATTTGGATGGTCATGACGGTGACGGCACAAAAGCCATTGAACTCCTAAAACTTCTTAAAACGAATGATCACTTCAATCTGGTTATTGTCTATACTCAGGGGTATGATCAAAAAGCCGGAGACATAACCAGGGTTGTACGTGAAATTGCTTTGGGGCTTATGTCGCCGGATAACGATTTAGAGTTACCCAAAGAGGCTGCAGCTCGTCTGATGTCAGCTTTGGAGGAATGGGAAGATGATGACCCGGAAATTGTAGAGCGTTTGAAAACCGCAGTTGATGAATCCGCATATTTAAAAATACGACAGCTCAAGAGACCACCCAAACAATGGCTGGAATTGTCTGAATTTACAGAGTTTAAAGCCATATTTGAAAACAAACCCGACGGTATTAAATTAAATGAAACGCTTGCTCTTAAATGGCTCGTTTCAGAGAAGCAAAAAGAGTTGGCAACTAAACTAAATCATGATGGAGAAGGGGTAGTTTCTTTCAATCCGTCTGATGAAGGAGCGAATTGGATTAAAACAGAACGTCTTTTCATTACGGTTGTCAGCAAATCAATTGAACCGGACGAGTTAACGGAAAAATTGGTTGATGCCTTGAATGAGTGGCAGCCTCACCCCCATCGATTGATCATGTCCAAAATGCGCTCTGAATTAAGTAAACGGGGGGTTCACGCTGAAGAAAAGATTTTAGAAAATAAACCCCTGGAAACAGGGTGGCTGAAAGGATTGATTGATTCTGACGATGAATCGAAGGTCTGGAAGATTAAAAGTTCTATTAAAAATCATTGGGATTCTTTGGGAGAGCAAACGCATCAGCGAGTAGAAAAATTTGCCGCAACTATTGTTGATCATTTATCAAGTGTTGATCCTGAAACTTTAGTATCCAGATTCAGTTTGATAGATCTTGGTCTCAATCAAAACGAGATCACAAAACAGATTAACGCATTCAACAGCAGTAAAGACGTTGAAGGATACCATTTAGCGACAGGTCATGTTTTGGTGACGGAAAATCAGGACGGTAAAGAATATTGGTTGTGCTTGAGCCCCGCTTGTGATCTTGTTCCGGGTCAAAAGAGAAGCGGCTGGAAAAAGAACTTGGGTGAAAATTTACCTTTCAAAGCAGTAAAGCTTCACCCTTGGAATGATGAAAAAGCCTTAAAAAAAGCTACAGAAAACAATTATCTCTTTTTAGATATTGATGACTCTATTTCAGTTTTTAGTTTTACACCCCCCACCCCAAAAGGAGACCCTTCTCCAAATCCTCATTGGGAGCAGATGTTTGCAAAAAATGACGGAAAATTCGAGCATCCTACTAAAGAACTAAGTATTGAGCGTATTGTAATCGGAGAGAATGGTTTAAAGACCAATGAAACTAAATTCAACATCGTTGCCCAACTAAGGTATGAATATGCACTAAGTTTGTTGCAGCGTTTGGGAGGTACTTTATCAAGGGTAGGTCTGGATTTTGAAAAGATAGAGTCCGAAGAAAAGAGTTGATTTGGATAAAATAACACCTGAACAGCGCTCAAAAAATATGGCGGCTGTTAAAAATAAGAATACGACTCCGGAAGTTCGAGTACGAAAAGCCCTTCACTCAATGGGGTATAGATTTAGGTTACATCGAAATGATCTCCCGGGCTGTCCAGATATCGTTTTGCCAAAATACAAGTGGTGCATTTTTGTTCATGGCTGCTTTTGGCACCAACATCCAGGATGTAAAAGGGCAACATTCCCGGAAACGAGAAAGGAATTCTGGGAGCTGAAATTTAAGAAAAACAAAGAACGAGATGAGTTAGCTGTTGATAGCCTAAAAAAGTTGGGTTGGAAGCCTATTGTTATTTGGGAATGCGAGACAAAGAAAATAGATAAATTAGTTAAAGTTCTTTCAGAACGCCTATCTTTTGATGAGCTTTAAGAATTAAAAAAAATACGTGAGTCGGATTGCCCGATTACATGTTTTGGCGTCGTGAGACCGTTTGGTCCATATCTTTCGTGGAGGTAGGATATTTGAGGACATCTGTCTCTAGTACGAGAGTGCCGGAGGAGACCAACAAATGATGTTCCAGTTGTTCCGCCAGGGGCATCGCTAAGTAGCCAAGTTGGCTATGGGTAATTGCTGAAAACATCTAAGCGGGAAGCCAACTTCAAAATAAGATATCCCATACGCATTCTAATATTATTTTTATAACTGACTTTGGTATTTTGACCAGAAGCTCCGTTTGCGGCCATGGGCTTTATGGATATGCTCCTTGAATGTATCGTGATGGTCAAAATCCTGCCAGTCGGTTATGGTTACAGCCATTTCATCCAGTTTTTTCAGATACCGGACGCCATGGGGATATGCCTTGGTGTATCCACGGTTCAGAATCGCGATGAGAAGACTGCGATATATTACGCTGGCGGCAAGATTCCGGTTTTCCGATGCCATGGTTTTGGCCAAAGGGAGCAGCCGTTCGTAATACTCGCCATTCAATTGGCCGGCGCGCGTGAGAAGATATGCTTCTGTTTCATCAATTTTTCTGGTCGAGATCAGAAATCCGGCATCAGATGTCTGAAAAACTTTGCTTTTGAGAATCCGGGCAACTTCATCTGCAATGATTTTTTCCCGCTTGTCATGACCGATAACATCCAAAAGCGCATGGAGAGTATCTGTAGAAGGGTAAGATTCAAAATTCCGGTGCAAGAGTGCGGCCTGTTTTTCAGTATTGTTCTGCTGTTTGTATATCTCAAGCAGCAGCTTATCCCTTTCATATGCTTTGGTGGTTACGTTGCCGGGGATTTTTTCAAGCCATGACAGGGCTGTTTCTAAGTCGCCGCTTTCCAGATATACCCGGCCGATATCGATGCGTGCTGCCGCCGGAAGCTCTCCCCATGAGGCAATGCGGGTTTTTTCAAAAAGCTTGGCATCCTTTACCTGACGGGCCAGGGATTCTACCAGCATGAAATAATGGCGCTTTTTATAATCCTCACTTTCATTGTCAGCCTGTTTCTGCAGCTCTGAAATCATGGTGCGGATCATCGGTTCCGGCAGGTATTCCCCGGCGCATTCGATCAGGATGCCCCGGACGCCGTAATCATCTTCCCGGTTTAAACGGAGGATAATATCGGTGACTTTTTCCTTTTCGGTACAACGGGCGGCATATGCCACAAACAACTCTTTGGCGGCAAAGCGGAACACATCGCCCACATGACCGGTGGAATCATCGCAGTTTCCCAGGACGTGTTCATCGGTTTCATAAAATGCAGCAACCAGTTCAACGCCTGTGAGTGGGTCCTGAATACCGGCTTTTAAATCCTGCAACAATGCTTCCAGTCCCCGGGCAAATTCTGCAACGCCTCTCCAGTTTATAAACCGTTTTGAGCGTTTCAGGCGGGCGAGTTTCTTTTTGAACCGCTGTGCATTCTCCCCGGGGGTGGCAATCAACCTCTCAACCAGGTCGTCCGCGTCCTGGGAGTGTACGGCAAGTTCCAGCAGTGCATCGGAAAGGGCTTCCGCTCCCAGGCCTATCAATTTTTTTCTGTGATTGTTTTTCGACATGTTTTCTCTTTTATCCTTCCACAGTCACGGTGATTTCCGGCTTTATATGATTTTTTTTCATCCGGTATTGGAGGGTGGACCTGGGCACATCCAGAAGACGGGCCGCCCCGTTTTTGCCACCGATAACGCCTTTGCATTGGATTAGGGCCTGTTCAATGGCATGGCGCTCGGATTCGGCAAGGGTGGGGACCTGTTTTGGGAGGGCGGCATCGGGCTGTTCTCCGAACACAATCATTTTTTCAATGTCAGAGGGGCGGACATCTTCGCCGGGTTTGAGGATAATCATCCGCTTGACGAAATTTTTCAGCTCCCGGACATTGCCGGGCCATTGGTAGGCATTTAAAAGATCCATGGCCCGGGGCGTGTATCTGGGAGGGGGATGATGCATTTGTGTGGCCTCTTTCCGGGTGATATGGTCGATGAGCAGGGGGATGTCCCCGGTTCTTTCCCGGAGCGGGGGCACGTGGATCTGGATGATGTTCAGACGGTAGTAGAGATCTGTCCTTAAGTTTCCGTTTCGGATGCTTTTTACGGGATCCTGGTTTGTGGCGGATATCAGACGGAAGTTGCCTTCAATGGGACGGCTGTCCCCTACCCGTTCAAACCGGTTTTCCTGCAATACCTGGAGCAGTTTTACCTGCTGGTTTTCCGGGAGTTCGCCGACTTCGTCAAGGAAGATGGTGCCCTTGTCCGCCAGTTCAAACCTGCCGATCCGGGGGGTGTCCGCCCCTGTGAACGCCCCTTTTGCATGGCCAAACAACTCGCTTTCAAACAGGGTGGGGGGTATGGCCGGGCAGTTGACCTTCACAAACATATTGTCCCTTCTGGGACTGAAATAGTGGATATACCTGGCCAGAAAATCTTTTCCCGTGCCGGTTTCCCCGGTGATGAAAACCGGGGCATTGACCTCGGCCACCCGTTTCACCGCTGCCATGATTTCAGTCATCTGGGGGGAGGCATAGGTGAAATCCTTTGATTTGTAATCGTCAAAACTGCCGATCAAATACCGCTTTTCCCTTTCCAGGTTCTGCTTTTCATGTTTGAGCCGGTTGTAAGCCACCATATTGTCAACCGCAATGGAGACCTGTTTAGAGACCTCTGTAAGCACATCCGAGAGTTCGGACATGTTTTCCGGGGTGTGCTGAAATGAAAAATGCAGGGTTCCGAACACCCGGTCCCTCATGATCAGGGGAAAGGCCATGGTGGAAAGCAGGCCGGCATCGACCATGTGGCCGATGGAAAATTTGTCCTTATATAATGAGAGGTTGTCAATGATAATGGGCTGCCTGGACTGGATGGCCATTTTTGCAATGGTCCCCTTCATGAGGGACCGTTTTTCCAGGCTGGAAATCCCTTTGGGGTCAATACCCTCGGCTTCGGTGAAGTATTGCAGGGAACGGCTTTTTTCATCATAGAGGTTGATGCTCAGCCGGTCATAAGGAAAATGCTTTTTTAATTCCCCTGCCAGGGAATTAAAAAAATCCTGCTTAGAGGTCCGGGTCACCACGGCATTGGTGATCTTTAAAAGAATCTGATACCGGGTTTCAAGATTCCACTTCATATGTCCCCCACTGACTAACGGTTCGAATCATCTGAATCCATCGTATTTGATGAAATCATGTAATCCGGCACGGTGAAAAAGTAAAGCCCAATATTGGGCATAGTGATGAATAATGGGCCCGGATAATTCGGCACTTAAATGATGCTTGGTTTTAATAGTTTATAAAAACGGTGAGTTATATTTTTTATGGTTTCTGGCATCGCCTTTGCAATTTAACCGGACATCCCAGCACATTGGACTATAGGCATAAACGAAATATGAGGAAAACACCCGGACCGGGAATAATGAAATTTAACTTGAAATACGGGGATGGCGTCAAAGCAGTAGAAATTCCGGAAAAGGCGGATGTCTCTTTTCTACGGCCGGAAACCCGTCCGGCAATGGCATCTGTGCCGGACGCCCTGGATACGGCACTGGAGTATCCCCTGGGATGCTCATCCCTGGCCTGCCTGTTAAAAGAAAAAACATCCCCCCGGATTGCCGTGGTGGTTCCGGACGCCACCCTGGCCACCCCGGTAAAACCGCTCTTATCGGTTGTTCTGGAACATATTTTTGACGCGCTTCCCACCCTGGCCCGGCAACGGATCAGCATCATTGTGGGCGGAGGGCTGCATGCCCCGGCAGACCGGCAGATCCAGGAGCAACTCATCCCCATGGACCTGGCTGCGGGCTGTACCATCCTGTCCCATGATGCGGAGTTTTCCATGGTCAGGGACCTGGGCGACACCACCAGGGGGACCCCGGTCAGGATCAACCGGACTGTGGCTGATGCGGATTTTAAACTGGTGATCGGCCAGATCGATCCCCACCAGTTCGTGGGGTTTACGGGCGGGTCAAAAGGCGTGGTGGTGGGGTGCGGCGCGCCCGAGACCATTGCCCACAACCACAGCCTGATGTTTGAAACACATGCCTGCGTAGGAGTGGTTGACGGCAATCCGGTGCGGGAAGACCTGGATGAAGCCGGGCGGATGGCAGGGGTTGATTTTGCCGTGAACGTGGTGCTGAACCCGGATAAACAGATCGTTGATATCCTGGCCGGTGACCCGGATACCGTGCTCAGGCAGGGGGGCCGGACCTGCGCCGCCATTTACGGGGTCAGCCTTGAAGACCATTATGACATTGTGGTGGCGTCCTGCGGCGGAACCCCCAAAGACAGCGTGCTTTACCAGGCCCAGAAAGGGCTGAACCTCTCGTCCCATGCGGTTAAAAAGGGCGGGAAAATTCTATTGCTGGCTGCCTGCCGGCACGGCATCGGGGATGATATCTACTTTGATTATGTGTGCCAGTTCGCCACCCCTGAAGCTGTCCTCAATGATTTCAGGAATATGGGATTTGCCATGGGTGCCCACAAGGCCTACCTCTTTGGCAGAACCCTGGTGGATTATAATGTGGCGGTGTTTTCGGATCTGGATCCGTCCGTCATGGGCAGATGCCATCTAAGGGCGGCAGACCCGTCCAGTATTATCCGAGAGTGGGTGGATGGTTTTGAAGGGATTCCCAGAGTGGCGGTGATCCCTTATGCCAATACCACGTATTTTTACAGACCGGAATGTTAGACAGTGTATTTAACCTAACCATACAAACGAGGAGAAAATGTAAATGATCCAGTTTTTGATCCACGAACAAGCAGACAGCGTCGGTGTGGCCACCGTCGATATCAAGGCCGGTGAAACGGCAAAAGGCCTTTACATGGATTCCCAGAATCCTGCGGAGATTGTCGCCCTTGACGACATCCCCCTTGGCCACAAACTGGCCATGGTCGACCATAAAATCGACGACTCGGTCATCAAGTACGGGGCAGATATCGGAAAGGTCGTGGCCGACATTGAAAAAGGCCGGCATGTTCACACACAGAATCTCAAAACAAGGAGGTGGTAATCATGGGCAACCCAATAGTCATGGCATATAAAAGGGAAAACGGCCGGGTCGGTATCCGGAACCACGTCATTATCCTTCCCCTGGACGACCTGAGCAATGCAGCTTCGGAAAATGTGGCCCATAATATCAAAGGCTGCAAAGCCCTTCCCCATGCCTATGGCCGCCTGCAGTTCGGTGAGGACCTGGAATTGTTTTTCAGAACCCTGATCGGCACGGGCGCCAACCCCAATGTGGCTGCCGTGGTGGTCATCGGCATTGAACCGGAGTGGACCAATATTGTTGTGGAAGGCATTGCCAAGACAGGCAAGCCGGTCACCGGGTTTGCCATTGAGCGCCACGGCGATATCAAAACCGTTGAAATGGCCTCCTGGAAGGCCAAGGAATATGTGCACTGGGCAAGCGAACTCAAACGGGAGCCCTGCGATCTGAGCGAAATCTGGGTTTCCACCAAATGCGGTGAATCCGACACCACTTCCGGCCTTGCTTCCAATCCCACCGTGGGCAATGCGTTTGAAAAACTGGTTCACATGGGCGGCACCTGCTCGTTCGGCGAAACCAGCGAGGTCACCGGGGCTGAGGACACGGTAAAGGAAAGGGCCAAAACCCCGGAAGCGGCCCAACAGTTCACAGACCTTTTTGACCGGTATGCCGCCATGATCGACCGGAACAAAACCAATGACCTGTCCGGAAGCCAGCCCACCAAGGGCAATATCGCGGGCGGGCTGACCACCATTGAGGAAAAGGCATTCGGCAATGTCCAGAAAATCGGCAAAACCATTGATTACGAAGGCGCCCTGGACAAGGCTGTGGCCCCGGACGGCCCGGGCCTCTGGTACATGGATTCTTCGAGTGCTGCTGCCGAGGCCGTGACCTTGTGGGCCGCTGCCGGATTTGTGGCCCACTTCTTTCCCACGGGCCAGGGCAACATCATCGGAAACCCCATTGAGCCGGTGATCAAGCTGACCGCCAATCCCAGGACCGCTAGTGACATGGCAGAGCACATTGACTATGATTGTTCCGCTATTTTAAGGGGGGAGATGACCCTGGATGAATCCGGGGACCACCTGATTGAGATGCTGGTCCGGACCTGCAACGGCCGCCGGACAGCCCAGGAAGTACTTGGCCACGAAGAATTTGTCCTGACAAAACTCTACGAAAGCGCGTAAGGTAAATCCGAAAATCGCGGATTAACCATATCTTTCCGGCCCTGACAAGGGCCGGAAACCCAATAATAGGAGGATATTTTAAGATTCACAGCAATCCCGAGTAAAAACAGCAATTCACTGTAAAACATCAAGGAGGCTTAAGGTATGGAAAAAGAGAGAAGTGGCGGCGATTCAATGGGCGGACGTTTAACTCTAGGGGCTTTTGCCGTGTCATTAAGCCTTTATTTTTTGAATATTATCCTGGGAAAAGCCTCGCTTCACTGGGGCTGGAATGTTTTCTACCTCGGGAATGTCAGTGAGTTCCTGTTGCTTCTGGTTGCGTCAGTCTCTTTTGTCGCAGCCGTTTTGCATCGCGAATCAAAAGCCCGGCAGGGCAACAACAGCAATCACAATTAGGGAGGAGATCCATGTCAGAACACGTTTGTAACGAAAAAGAGGCCAAACTTATTGAAAACCGTATTGAACGGGCTGACCGCAGGCGATTTATGGCCCTGACAGCCAAGTTCGGATTCACGGCCGCAGCCATTGCCATGACAACCGGGATTGTGGGATCGCCCGACGCCCATGCCGCCAGGGTCAACAACGAGGAAAAAGAGCGGAAAAAAGCCGCCAAATATGTGATGAACATCGCCACCGGCTATATTCTCGGTGCCTCCAGAACCTACCCGATCATGCAACTGGATATGAAAGAAAATATCCAGAATTTCACCAACGGCCAGATCTATGTGAAACTGGCCCCGGCAGGCCAGCTCGGGGCAGGCAGCGCCCTGGCCCAGAAAGTCCAGACCGGTACGATCCAGGCGGCCCAGCACTCCATATCCAACTTTGCCCCGTTTGCCCCGGCAGCCGACCTGATCAATATTCCCTATTGGTGCGGTGAAAATCAGAAATTCGTCAACCTGGTGACCTCCCGGGCCTGGAAGGACGAGATCAATCCCAAAATCGAGGCCAAGGGATTCAAGGCCCTCTGGTACGTGACCATTGATCCCAGGGTTGTGGCGCTGCGCCAGGGCATCAAAGGCCCCATCAAAACCCCGGAACAGATGAAGGGGATCAAGTTCCGGGTGCCGGGCTCCAAAATTCTCCAGCAGTTTTACCGGCTGGTGGGGGCGAACCCCACCCCCATCGCATGGGGCGAAACCGCCTCTGCCATCAAACAGGGCGTGGCCGACGCGCTTGATCCTTCGGTGGAGGCCCTGCTGATCTTCGGGTTCAAGGATGTCCTGTCCAGCATCACCTTTAACGGGGCGGTTCCCGATTCCCAGGTATACTCGTGCAACCTCAAGTGGTTCAACAGCCTTCCCCTGGATATCCGGAACGGCATTGAATATGCCAGCGAAGTCACCATGCGGCAGAACCATGCCAAAGTACCGGCGGCCCGGGCCTATGCCATGGCTGAACTGGCCAAGGTGGGGGTGGAATTTTATGTGCCCACCCCCGGGGAAAAAGACGCATGGATCAAGGTATCAGGCGCCCAGCTCCCTGCCTGGGACGGCATTAAAAAAGAATTGATCGGTTCATTATCCAAGTTTGACAAGCTGGTGGAAGCCGCCAACACCCGGGGCAGCTATTATGTTGACGACGTAACCGCGTAGCCACGGCAGATTCACCATTATCCGGGCCCGCCCCCGTCTCTTTTTGCAGTCTTCTCTTTTTCCATGGGGCCGGGCACGGAAATACAACATTACAGGACCGCCTTTTTTCCGGGCGGCCGTAATGGTCTTGTGATTAACATTCTTTATCTGATTTTTTATTTGGGGAAATGCCATGGATATTAAAGCCATACTCTTAAACATTGACCGGCACGGCGAACGCTACCTGACCCTGCCGCTGTATACAATGGTCGTCATTACGATCTTCATGGAGGTGTTCCGTCGCTTTGTCCTTTCCTATTCGTCCATATGGTCCGAGGAAATCGCCAGGTACGCGTTCATCTATATCACCTGGATCGGTGCGGCCGCCGCCATCAAAGAGCGGGCCCACATCAGGATTGATGTGGTTCTGCCCCTGTTGCCCAACACGTGGAAAACCATTGTGTTCATCTTCGGGGATATCATCACCCTGATTTTGTCCTGCATTGCACTGTACTGGTCATTGGAGCCGGTGCTCAACGCAGTACATTTCGGTTCGGTGACCCACGGCCTGAGAATCAGCCAGGCCTGGTTTCTCTCGGCCGTGCCCCTGGGATTTTTAATGATCGTCTGGCGGCTGCTCCAGTCCATGAAGCGGGACATCAGCGACCTTAAATCCGGGCGGCCGGTTTTTGAAGGCAACAAACTCTTTGATTAAAAAAGGATCCGATTATGTACAACCATCTTTTAAATACCGCAGAACTCACCCTTGGCTGGGACTTTTACGGCCCCCTTCTGGGAATGGTCATACTGGTCCTTTTGGGCGTCCGGATCTGGGCGGTGGTGGGACTGGGGTCCGTGGTCATGCTCATGACCACGGATGTATTGCCACCGGCGCTGCTGGGGGAAGCCCTGTTTGACGGGGTGGATTCATTCGCCCTGATTGCGGTGCCTCTGTTTATCCTCACCGGTGATGTGCTGGTGAGGACCGGGCTGTCCAACAAACTGCTGGATGTGGCCGAAGCAACCATGGGATGGCAGCGGGCCGGCCTGGGCACCTCAACCGTCCTGGGATGCGGCTTTTTTGCCTGCATTTCCGGTTCGGATGCAGCCGATGCCGCCGCCATCGGCCGGATCACCATTGACCGGCTGGTGGAAAACGGTTACCCCAAAGCCTATGCCGCGGCCCTGGTGGCGGCCGGTTCCTGCACAGGCATCCTGATTCCGCCGTCCATCTCCTATATTATCATCGGCCTGATCCTGGGCATTTCCGCCTCCACCCTGTTCCTGGCCGCGGCCATTCCCGGGGTGCTCATTCTCCTGTCCGTGATGGTGACCAACTTTTTGGTCAACCGGGTCAGGGAATATGAGGATTCCAGGTGCCGGTTCGACGTGACTCACTGGCTCAAAGCCGTTTATGACGGCCGGTATGCCCTGATGATCCCCTTTATTATCCTGGGCGGGATTTACTCCGGGGTTTTCACTCCAACGGAATCGGCGTCCGTGGCCGTGATCATCACCCTGATGATCGGGTTTATGCAGAAAAAAATCCGGCTGTCGGATGTGCCCAAAATGCTTGAAACATCCGCCAAGGTCAGCGGAGTCATCGTTCCCATTATCGCCATGTCCCTGCCCTTTGCCCAGACCCTGGCATCCCTTGAGGTGCCCCAGTACTTTGTCTATACCATGACCACCCTGACGGACAACCGTTACCTGATCATGATGATCATGGTGGTCATATTGATGATTGCGGGCTGTGTCATGGAAACCACGCCCAACATCGTTATCCTGGCACCGATTTTGATGCCCCTGGCCCGGGAGATCGGGATGAACGACATCCATTTCTGCATTTTTATGATCACCTCGCTTGGCATCGGGTTCATCACCCCGCCTCTGGGGTTGAACCTGTTTGTGGTGTCAGGCGTTTCCGGGACACCTGTACTGTCCATTTCCAGGCATGCCGTATCCTTTGTGTTCAGCATGCTGGCCATTGTGTTTGTGATCATGCTGGTGCCGGCGATTTCGTTGTGGCTGCTGTGACGCCGCCAACCCCGGCTTAACCTTTTCAACCCCGCAGTTGTGTGCATCTGACACCACAGTTGCGTCCATTTAAAACCACAGATACCAGGAGAAGAAAAATGAGTGTAACTTACTTAAAAAAGGCAACAAAAACCCCTGAAACAGACGAGAGCAAAACCCAGGAAATCGTCCTGGGCATGCTTTCCGATATCCGTGAGAACAAAGAAGAGGCCGTTAAAAAATACGCTGAAAAACTGGACGACTGGACCGGTGATTTCATTGTCAAGCAAGAAGAAATCGACCGGGCCGAAGACCTTCTGGACGACCAGATCAAGGCCGATATCCGGTTCGCCTACAAGCAGGTCTATGACTTTGCCGTAAAACAGAGGGAAAGCATGGTGGAGTTTGAGACCGAGCTTCACCCCGGGGTGATCGCGGGCCAGCGCCTGGTTCCGGTCAACTGCGCGGGATGCTATGTGCCCGGCGGCAGGTTTGCCCATGCCGCCTCCGCCCTGATGAGCATTGCCACGGCAAAGGCCGCAGGCGTTCCCTATGTGGTGGCCTGTTCCCCCTCACACCACGGCGGCGGCATCCATCCGTCCATTCTCTATGCCATGTCCGTTGCCAAACCCGATGTCATCCTCACCCTGGGCGGGGTACAGGCCGTAGCCGCCATGACCTTCGGCCTGTTTACCGGTAAATCCGCGGACATTATCGTGGGACCGGGCAACAAATTTGTAGCCGAAGCCAAGCGGCTCCTTTTCGGCGAGGTAGGCATTGACGTGTTTGCCGGACCGTCCGAGGTCCTGGTGATTGCCGATGACACCGCTGATCCTGAAATCGTGGCCTTTGATCTGGTGGGCCAGGCCGAGCACGGGTATGATTCCCCGGCCATTCTCATCTCCACCTCTGAAGCACTGGCGCACCAGGTTATGGAACTGATGCCCAAAGTCATTGAAGATCTTCCCGAACCCGAGGTCACCCGGTCCTCGTGGAAAGATTACGGCGAGGTAATCCTGGTCTCCGACCGGGAAACCGCGGTCCGGGTCAATGACGAATATGCCCCGGAACATCTGGAAGTCCATGCCCGGGACCTGGACTGGTGGCTGAAGCACCTGACCTGTTACGGCTCCCTGTTCCTGGGAGAAGAGACAACCGTTGCCTACGGGGACAAAACATCAGGCCCCAACCATATCCTGCCCACCAAAAAGGCGGCCAAATATTCAGGCGGCCTGAATGCGGGCAAATTTATCAAGACACTGACCTACCAGCGGCTGACCCGTGAGGCAAACCGGACCATCGGGCCTGTGTCCGCACGGATTTCCCGGCTTGAGGGTATGGAAGGCCATGCCAGGACATCGGATATCCGTATGAAAAAATACTTTCCCGGCGAAGCCTTTGATCTTAAAGGAGCATGAGCCCATGACGGTCCTTGATCAGCTGTTTGACCTGAGCGGCCGTGTGGCGCTTGTCACCGGGGCCAGTTCCGGCATCGGCAGGGCCGTTGCATTCAGCCTTGCCGAAGCCGGGGCCTCGGTGGTGCTCACAGCGCGCCGGGAAACATCGTTAAAACAAGCGGTAACCGGGATCAGGGAAACCGGGGGAAACGCCGCCTGGATCACCTGCAATGTGTCTGATCCGGACGATCTGGCCGGTATGGCGAAAAATTCCGCTACCTTTTTCGGCGACCCGGATATCCTGGTTAATGCCGCCGGCATCAACCTGCGCCAGCCCTGGGAAGAGATCAGTGATGCCACCTGGAACGCCCAGATCAACATCAACTTGAAAGTGCCGTTTTTCCTGGCCCGGCATTTGATTGCCGGCATGCAGAAAAAAGGATGGGGCAAGATCATCAACATTGCCTCGCTTCAATCGGAACGGGCCTTTCCCAACAGTGTGCCTTACGGGGCATCCAAAGGCGGGGTCGTACAGTTGACCCGGGCCATGGCCGAAGCCTGGTCCGGCAACCAGAGCGGGATCACCTGCAATGCAATCGGCCCGGGGTTTTTCAGGACCGGGCTGACCGCATGCCTGTACGATCAAAAAGAGGTGATTGACGCCCTGGCCCGGCAGACCATGATCGGCCGGAACGGGAAACTGGATGACTTGAAAGGGGTGGCCATTTTCCTGGCCTCCCCGGCCTCTGATTACATTACCGGACAAACCGTGTACCTGGACGGGGGCTGGACCGCCAAGTAGCACGGTGCAGCCAAATGGTAAACCCGTTGCCCCGGCAATTGCCGGGGCAACCTTCAAGGAAATAAAAGATATGAAAGCACTTGTTTATACTGCGACCAAAGAAGTCCTGTACCGGGATGAACCCGATCCGGTACCGGGTCCGGGAGAGGTGGTCTTGCGGGTGGAGGCCACCGGCATCTGCGGGTCTGATATGCATGCCTACCACGGACGCGATCCCCGGCGGGTGCCCCCCCTGATCCTGGGGCATGAGGTGGCGGGCACCATTGTTTCCGGACCCCGGAAGGGCTGCCGGGCCGTGATCAACCCCCTGATTACCTGCGGGGCCTGCCAATACTGCGACACAGGATTTTCCAATCTCTGCAGCCAACGGGAACTGATCGGGATGCGGCTGGCAGGGGCCTATGCCGAGTATGTCAAGATTCCGTCCAAAAACCTGGTCGAACTGCCCGATACCCTGTCCATGGTGCATGCCAGCCTGGCCGAACCTACGGCCACGGCCCTCCATGCCCTGAACCTGGCCAGGATCAAATCTCCCCGGCCTCTTGGGGAGCTTAAGATACTGGTAATCGGGGGCGGAGCCATCGGCATGCTCACGGCCCTGCTGTTAAAAGGATATGGGGGACGGGACATCACCCTGGCGGAAACCAACGGCCTGAGAGCGGCATCCGCAGCCGCGCACACGGGCTGCCGGGTGGTGAATCCGGCCAAAGACCCGGTATGCGAAGGTGAGGTCTTTGACCTGGTCATTGATTGTGTGGGCGGGGGAAAAACAAGGGAAATGGCCGGAGCAGCACTGCTGCCCGGGGGCATACTGGTCCACATCGGCCTCATGGACGAAAGGGAGGGGCTGGATATCCGGAAACTCACCCTTTTTGAAATCTCATTCCTCGGGGTTTACTGCTATACGGCCGCAGATGTCAGGGCGGCGGTCAAGGCCATTGACACAGGACTGCTCGGGGACCTGTCCTGGGTTGAAACCCGGCCCCTTTCCCAGGGATCCTGTGCATTCAGGGATCTTGACAAAGGATTGAGCCCTGCTGCAAAAATCGTTCTGCTGCCGGATGCACAGGCCTGACACCCGGCGCAAAGCGGTTCCGGTTTCAGTATACCTTTTCCCCGGCAACCCAGGTTTCAAGGATGTTGATGTTCTTAATCTCCTTGTCGGACATAAACGGGTCTGCGTCCAGGACAATAAAATCCGCCCGTTTTTCCGGCTCCAGGGTACCGGCGTCACGTGCACACCCAAGGGTGTGGGCGGCGGTACTGGTGTAGAGGTTCACAGCCTCTTCAACAGAAAGGGCCTCGTGGGGGTCAAGAATATAGCCGCCAATGGTTTCCCGGGTCACGGCATGGTGAATGGCAAGAAGCGGATCAAAGGAATCCACAGGCCAGTCCGAGCTGCCTGACAACCGGATGCCCTTGTCGACCAGGGACTTAAAAGGCATCTGGCACAAGCCCGGCATATACGGAATATTGTCCTTGCTCATATGGGAGAGAAGCGCGGGTTGTGTGACAATGGTAATGTCCAGCGCTTTGATTTCATCAATCAGGTCCTGGTCCAGGATCATGGCATGCTCGATCCGGGGCGGTGCATCCATGGGATGGTCTTTTCTCACGGCTTTTATAATGTCCAGCGCCTGCTTGACCGCCTCGTTGCCGATGGCGTGAAAGCATAGCGGGAATCCCATGTTCACCGCTTTTTTCGCCAGGCGGATGCCGTCCGGGACATCGGCCATCAAAGTGCCGAGATGAAATCTGAAATCCTTGCCGAATGTTGCCGGGCTTCTGCCGGCCACCCGCAAG
Organism: Desulfobacter sp.; assembly: GCA_036881925.1. Lineage (GTDB taxonomy): Bacteria > Desulfobacterota > Desulfobacteria > Desulfobacterales > Desulfobacteraceae > Desulfobacter. Next base: position 150,385 of record JBAJNJ010000015.1, on the reverse strand, counting down.
GGATCCAGGGACAATTGCTTGATACACCGGAACAGAGTGGCAAAAACGGTCAGGATGAATGCTGTGGGCGTTACCTTGATGCCTGCCCGGTTGGCGCCGTCAAGAAAGATTTTCAGCGGACCCGGTATCAGGTTCTGAGACGGTGTCAACTCCTCTTGCTTCAGCCGGGGCGTTTCCACAATGTCCCATGGCAGGTTCAGCATCTGGCGGTTGGAGCAGAAATGAAGAATAATGGGCAGGTGGAGCTGGTTTTTCTCGTCTGCTTCCCTGTAAAATTCAATCATTTCCCCGTCAACTGCCGGATCTCCGATACGGGTAATGCCCTTGGCAAACAAATCTGACTGGGCCTTTGAAAAGGTCTCCAGAACCGCTTCCCGCCGGTGTGCAAACAAAAACCTCTGGGAAAGCAGGTGCACTTTTTCCATGGCGGTCTCAATCAGACGGCCCGTGGGAATCCCCTTGCGGTCTTTTTCGATTTCCCCGGCAGGGGGGTTTTGGCTTTCCGGGCCGATGCCGGCCAGTTCAAGCGCCTTTGAGTTGGCCACACACTCATGGAGCGAATAATGGAAGAGTACAACGGGATTGTCAGGACAGGCCTGGTCCAGGTCGTTCCGGTCCGGGGGCCTAAGTCCGTCAAACGAAGCCGGGTCATATCCCTGGCCCACCACCCAGGAGCCGTTTTCCAGGCCCTTGCCGGCAAGTTGAACTGCAGCCTTGAGCGCGTCAAGGGACGGTGTTTTATCCGGTGTGCAATCCAGGGCGTACCGGTATAACACCCCTTGGAGAAAATGAATGTGCGGATCAATAAACCCGGGGAACACCGTATTTCCCCGGGCGTCCACAAGCGCGGCATCCGGAAACCGGGCGCACAATTCCTCCCGGGTGCCCAGCCGGGCGATCCTGTCGTTGTCCCATGCCATGGCTGCAACAGGCCGGGTGCTGCCGGCCATGGTGTATATCCTTGCATTCACTAAAATTTTCATAATCTCTCCGCAATTCTTTATGTTTCGCGTACAAACCCTGAATGTATAAAGCAAATACCGCGCCTGGATATAATGTCTTATATTTTAACGACTTACGATGTAAGAGATGGAGTTTCCGTTTCATTCAGCGGTTCGCCTGTTGTTTAAAACAGCAACTGTGGTATGTTGAGGCCGGATATTAAACAGAGGTGCCATGGAATTTAAACTGGACCAGGACAGGTTTTTCAGGAAACTGACGCTCCAGGCGGCGGGCTGCCTTGAAATTGAAAAGGCGGTTCAGCGTTGCCTGGATCTGTTTTCAGCAGTAATGCCCGTGGACTATATGGCATTCCATCAATATTCACATCACAGCGGAATCCTTCGTACACCGGCCATGGCAACGTCCCGGGGGGTCCGGAAAATGGACCATGAAATGAATATACCCGTACCGGTCCGGGAGGAAATCATCCGCCGGTGGGCCACACGGGTCTGGGTCATAGACCGGTTCGATAAAGACGCCATTACTTCAGAAGCAGCCTTGTCGCTGGGGCTTACCGACACCAGTGCCATGCTCATGGACCTGACCCTGGGCGGGCGGTATACCGGAATCGTCTCAGTGGCCAACGGCCAGGATTACCATTACACCGGGATGGATGCAGACCTGCTGACCGCATCAAACGAACCCCTGGCCCTGGCGTTTATCAACGGCATGCGGTTCCGGGAGCTGGCCGTGAGCCGGGACCACCTGGAAAGCGACAACCATATCCTCTGGAATGAACTGTCAAGGGCCACAACCAAACCGGTGATCGGAGCAAAGCAGGGGCTGAAGGAAACCATGGACCAGGCCGGCCGGGTGGCCCCGACAAAAAGTCCGGTATTGCTGTCCGGGGAAACCGGGACCGGAAAAGAGGTCATTGCCAGGGCCATTCACGAGGCTTCCCCCAGGCGGCGCCAGCCCTTTATTTCCGTGAACTGCGGGGCCCTTCCCCACAATCTTGCGGATTCGGAATTGTTCGGCCATGAAAAAGGGGCGTTCACCGGTGCCCTGAAACAGCACAAAGGCTATTTTGAACGGGCCCACGGCGGCACCCTTTTCCTGGATGAAATCGGGGAACTCACACCGGATGTCCAGGTCCGCCTGCTGCGCGTTCTCCAGGAAAATGAAATCGACCGGGTGGGCAGCGGCCGGACCATTGATATTGATACCCGGATCATTGCCGCCACCAACCGCAATCTTGAGGCCCTGGTCAGCCGGGGAGAGTTCCGGCAGGATCTGTATTTCCGGATCCGGGTCTTTCCCATCCACATTCCCCCGCTGCGGGAACGGATCTGCGATATTGCCTCGCTTCTCCGCTACTTTGTTGAAATCAAAGCCATTGAAATGAACAAATTTCCCATCCCGGACATCCACGACGCTTCCCTTGAAAAGCTGCGCCGATATGACTGGCCCGGCAATGTCAGGGAGTTGGAAAATATGGTGGAAAGGGCTCTGATCCTCCACCGGGACGGCCCTTTGTTCATTGTACCCATAGATTCTTTAAGCTCTGGAGACCCCAGGCCCCAGGACCCGGATGCGGTTCAGCACCACCGGGAAAAGGGAGGCGTCCCCACCCTGAACCGGGTCATCATCTCCCATATCAGGCAGGTGCTTGATATGACGGACGGCCGGGTGGAAGGCCGGGGCGGTGCTGCCGAACTTCTTGATGTGAACCCCTCCACCCTCCGGGTGCGCATGAAAAAATACGGCATCCCGTACGGCCGGAATTATAAAGCGGGTGTTGGGCCGTATGCCGGGTCCGGCAAAATACCCTGCTGAAACAGGCTGAATCCTATGACTTTTTTCAACTCCCACATTGTGATACATATATATCTGCACAACCCAGGCGCATAAATTCAAATTGATGATTACCGGGTCGCGGTTATGATTCGTGCCCAATGCATCCTGTTGCACGAATGCGTATTTGCGGGGAGCCTTTGGCTGTTCCCGGGAAAATGGCGAAAGACAAGCCGCCCCCGGGCCGGGCATTTTGACCGGCCATCCGTATCAGGGTCTTCACTGGCGCGTGTTTTGCTGTCTTTTTCCTGGCATGGCAAAAGAGGCAATACCACCCGTTTTTACTGCAAAGGAGAGACAATGAAAAAATCCATACCTGTTCTGACCCTGTTCATCTGCGTATCCCTGTTCCTGCCGGTCCTGCCCGGAGCTGCGTTTGCCGGGCCGTCCGGCAAGCTGAGAATCTTTCATGCCGGGAGCCTGTCCGTTCCCTTTGAAGCCATTGAAAAGGCATTTGAAGCACAATACCCGGATGTGGATGTGCTCAGGGAAGCCGGCGGCAGCACCAAAATGGCAAGGTTGATCTCTGAGGTCGGAAAAGCGGCCGATATCATGGTATCAGCCGATTACCAGGTGATTGACAGCAACCTGGTGCCGGCGTTTGCCGAGTGGAACATCCGGTTCGCCACCAACCAGCTGGTGCTCTGCTATACGGAAACCAGCAGGTTTGCGGATAAGATCACCCCTGACAACTGGTATGAGATCCTGGCGGAAAAAGAGGTGGCATGGGGGCACTCGGACCCCAACCTGGATCCCTGCGGATACCGCAGCCTCATGGTGATTCAACTGGCGGAAGCCTTTTACAAGGTTCCCGGGCTGTACCAGACGCTGATCGACAACCGGCCCCGGAAAAATATCCGCCCCAAATCCGTGGAACTGGTCAACCTCCTGAAAACCGGCCATATGGACTATGCCTGGGAATATCTGTCCGTGGCCATCCAGCACGGCCTTAAATATGTTGTCCTGGACGATCACATCAACCTGGGCAATTATAAATATGACGGATTTTACAAACAGGCCCGGGTCAAGGTGACCGGAAAAGCGCCCAACACCTGGAAAACCAAGGTGGGCAAATCCTGCACCTATGGAGTGACCATGGTTAAAAACGCTCCCAACCCCGAGGCAGCCGAGGCATTCCTGGCCTTTCTTCTCTCGCCCGGCCACGGCTTGAAAACCCTGGACCGGATGGGGCAGCCTCCATTTATCCCCGCCCGGGTGCCGGACACATCCATGGCGGCCAGGCTGCCCCCGGCACTTGCCGGCCTGGTGGAGGTAAGGAACTGATTCATGGCGGAAATGGACAATATGGGCCGGCTGTTTTTCATCCTCAGCCTGCCCCTGATACTGCTGCTGACCCTGCCCCTGATCCAGATGACAACCGAGCCGGGCGTGGACATGCTCATGCAGACCCTGGCGGACAAGGAGGTTGTCATGGCCATTTCCAGGTCCCTGGGATATTCCCTGGCCGCTGGCCTGATCGCTTTTGCCATGGGCACGCCCCTGGCCTATCTGCTGGCCAGGAAAAAGATCATGGGCAAGAAGATTATCGAAGGTATCATTGACCTGCCCATCATGATTCCCCATCCGGTGGTGGGCATTGCCATGCTTAGCATTGCCGGGAAAAACCATCCTTTGGGCAGGTTTCTTTCAGATATGGGCGTCCAGATCATGGGCACGGGCACAGGCATTGTCTGTGTCCTGATTTTTGTGGGACTTCCCTTTTACATCAACACGGTAAAGGCAGGGTTTGAAAGTGTGCCCGTGCGGCTTGAAAACGCTTCCCGCACCCTGGGGGCAGGTCCTGCAGCCACCTTTTGGCGCATCACCCTGCCCCTGACCTGGCGCCACATGGTCCTGGGCGTGATCATGTGCACGGCACGTGCCATTTCCGAGTTCGGCGCCATTGTGATTGTGGCCTACCACCCCATGACCGCACCGGTCATGATTTACGAGCGGTTCACCGCCTACGGCCTGAAATACTCCCAGCCCGTGGCGGTCTGGCTGATATTCCTCTCCTTTGCCCTGTTCATCCTCCTGCGGATGATGTCCAGGTCCGTGCACCAGCATTACAGGTAAGCCATGATCCGGTTAGCGCACATCGGCCTGGAACTGCCCGGGTTTGCCCTTGAAGACATCAACCTTACGATAAAGGAAAAGGATTTTTTCGCCCTGATCGGCCCCACAGGCTCGGGCAAATCCCTTTTGCTGGAAGGGATCATGGGACTGATGCGGTTCACATCCGGCACGCTGCACTTCAATGGCCGGGACATGAACGCCCTTCCGGTTGAAAAGCGGGGACTTGCCATTGTATACCAGGACTTTGCCCTGTTTCCACACCTGGATGTCACCCGGAACATTGTTTACGGCACCCGGTATCACAAGATTTCAGACCCGGAGATTAAAGAGCGCCTGGACAGGCTGGTGGATACCCTGGGGCTTGCATCCGTGCTCGGCCGCAAACCCCATAACCTGAGCGGCGGGGAAAAACAGCGGGTGGCTCTGGCCAGGGCCCTGATCCTGAATCCAAAGGTGTTGCTCCTGGACGAGCCCCTGTCCGCCCTGGACCCGGTATTCCACGACGGAGCCAAGGATCTCCTTAAAAAGATCCACAGGGAACTGGACATGACCATTATCATGGTGTCCCATAATTTTAATGATGTCATGTACCTTGCCAACCGGGGCGCGGTGATCCACCAGGGGAAGATCTGCCAGCAGGGCGACATCACCGCTGTTTTTGAAAAACCCTGCTCCAGGTTTGTGGCCGGGTTTGTGGGAATGAAAAATATCCGGCCCATTGGGGTGAAGGACGGCAACCTCTCGGCTCCTGACTGGGCCCTTGGCATCCGGCTGGCAGCTGCCCCGGACAACAGCCATACCCATATGGGTATCCGCCCGGAGGACATCCTGTTTGAACCGGCAGGGAACGGCCCGCCCGTCAACCGGTTCCGGGGAACCATCGCGCACATCCGCAACCACGGGGCATTCCTGGACGTCCGCCTGGAAACCGGTAGTGAGGTGTTTGACGCCATATGGCCCAGGGTCCTGCTCCGGGACCATGATCTTTGCCCCGGCCGGGAGGTGGTGTTCGGGTTTCATCCGGAATCGGTTCATACCTTTTAGGGCTGTGCCTGGATTAGCCGGCAATATGAAAACGGAATTCGGGTTTTTTAACCATTGATGCTTTTCAGAGCCGGAGAAATCCTCCTTTCGTCTGGAAGGGAAAAGACAGGTTCGGAGGAACCTGGATTTTTATAACCTTGATATGATTATCTCCGGCAATGTGACGTATAATATCCCACTATGAAGTTTAAAGTCCCTGAATACTGATTTTCTGCATTCAGGGACTTTATTCATATTTCAGGGTTGTTCTTTATTATCTTTCATCCACGGGAAATTTAGCCCGGAACCATTCCTGCCATCCACCCTTGAGGGCATGAACATCGGTGAAGCCTTCAGCCGCGAGTTTCCGTGCCAGACTGGCACTGGTGTATTCGTTAGGTCAGGCGCAGTAGATGACGAGTTTCTGATCCTTGGCAAATCCGGACTTCCAGTCGGCGATTTTGGCCGGGGCGGTCCGGTGGGCCCCTTTGATCTTGAACTCGGAAGAACTCCAGTCCCGGCCCTGGCGGGCGTCGAGAACCGCTACCGAACCGTTGTCCATCCACCCTTTGAGTGTTTCTTTGGTGACGATGGAAGCGGATGAATCAGAACCTCCGTAGGCTGCGAAAAGTGCAAACGCAAATACGGGGATGAGGAACGCAAATATTTTTTTCATGTCAAACTCCTTTAATTATGGGGTTGGTTATGTTTTTTGGGGGCACCCTGCTTTGACGCCAGGGTGAATATAAGTCCCGGGGCCAGTGACACGCCCAGGATAATGATCAGATAACTGATGGTTAACAAAGGGCTTTCCCCGGAAAACAGAAGGAACACCGATCCTGCCGCAATCCATATTGCCAGGAGTGCAGGGATCGGGGATTTTTTTCGTTTGAACCGCCGGGCCGGTATGGCGGCATAAGTCATGAGCCAGAGAATAAAGACCGCCTGGATCCAGTTTTCCAGCCGTTCGCTGCCGGCCATGCCAAGGGCCATCATCAGGCCGATGCACAGGGCCAGGACAAGCGGAATAACCACCGGTTTTCCCAGAGTTTTGGGCAGCGCGCCGTTACGGGCCATGGTTGTCCCGGATATGCGGCAGGCCAGGAACAGGGCATTGACAGCGGAAAAGGTGCCGAAGATGACTGCACCTCCCATAAGATATCTGCCGGCATCTCCCATAATGGATCTGGCCGCCCTTAAATGGGGGATGGTGGAGCCGGACAATTTATCCAGGGGAACGTGGAGGGCAGACACCACTGCCCAGGCCAGGAACAGGATACCGGAAACGGCAATGGTCAGGCCAAGGGCGTTTGACCTGTTGTTGCCCTCTGAATTCGGGGTGTCCGCATGGGCCGGGGCAAGGCCTGCCAGGTCAAAGCCGATCCATAGCATCAGGGGAAAGAAAAGCACGGGAAATCCGGGAAACTGTTCCGGCAGTGCCGGGGAAACCGGGCCCTGGACAACCATGCCGCCGATGACCAGGGGCAACACACAGGCCAGGGTCAGCAGCACGGCCAGGGCCTGGATGTTCAGGCCGGTTTGAATTTTCATCAACTGAATACCCAGGACCAGGCCCAGGAGTAAAAAAGCAAACCCGAAGTTGGGAAACCAGTAGAGAAAAATTTCATTGAATACAAATCCCGCCGATACCAGGATGCCGGTTGACAGGAAAATGGCAGCTCCGAGCTTGACGGTCAGGGGAACATATTGCCATATCCCGGGATTGTCATGTGTTTCCTGTCCGGTACCGGCTGCGGCCAGGAAGAAAAAAACAACCATGGCGCCTGCCAGCAGTATCCATCCGGGCCAACCGGTGCGGCCCGTAAAATCTCCCAGGCGAACCAGGGTGTCCGGCGATACCAAAAGCCCCAGGCCCAAGGCCGGGGCGATACATTTGATCATCAGCGTGGAGGACGGTTTTTCAGTGGTCATGTCATATCCTTCATTCTCAGGCATTCTCGGGGATGCTGCGTTACATACAACGTATATATTTTTTGGTCGAAGGCAAGAGTAGGGCCTTACAAAAAACAATATGCCAAAAAAAGTTAGTCTGACTTCGATGTCTTAAGGGTGGACCTGAGCGCGTCAACCCCCATGGGTTTATGAAAGTGGAATCCCTGGATCAGGTTGCACTTGTTGGCTTTGAAAAAGTCGAGCTGCTCCTCGGTTTCCACACCCTCGGCCACCACTTTAAAGTCCAGGACATTTGCCATGTGAATGATGGTTTTACAGATGGCTGCGTCGTCCTTGTTGACGGGCAGGTCCTTGACAAAAGACCGGTCGATTTTAAGCTCGTTCAGGGGAAAGCCTTTGAGTACGCTTAACGAGGAATAGCCCGTGCCGAAATCATCCATGGAGAGCTGGATGCCCAGGCCGGAGAGTTTTTTCATGATGCCGATGGCATGTTCGGCATTGTCCATGGGAATGCTTTCCGTGATTTCAAAGCAGAGTTTGCCCGGCGGAAAACCCGTGGTTTTGATGATCCTGCCGATGGTGTCAAACAGGTTTTTATCGTTGAATTGTTTGGAGGAGAGGTTTATGGACAGGGAAACCTCGGGGTTTCCCGACTTCTGGATGGCCCGTATATCGGCCATGGCCTTGATCATGAGCCATTCCCCGATGGGAATGATCAGGTTGGTTTCTTCAGCCACGGGGATGAACTCGGCAGGGTTGACGGGCTCCCCGTCGACCTGCCATCTCATCAGGGCTTCCACGCTGTGGATTTTATTTTGCCGGGCCGTATCCACCTTGGGCTGGTAGACCACGTCAAAGGATGCAAAATTCCGGATGGACTGGCGAAGGGCGTTTTCCAGCCGGATCTTTCTGAGCATCTTGTCTTTAAGGGCCTGCTTAAAATGAAAGGAGCGCCGCTTACCGTCCCGTTTGGCCTCGTAAAGGGCCATATCCGCGTTCTTTTCAAGGGTTACCAGGTCTTCCCCGTCATCGGGGAAAATGGCCAGGCCGATGCTGATGGAGGTGAACACTTCCTCATCCAGAATACTTACCGGGGTTTTGAACAGGTCCAGGATCCGGTGTGAAAAATCAATCACCTCCTGTTTTTCGTTGATATTGTTCAGGACGATGACGAATTCGTCTCCCCCGTACCTGGCAAAAGTGTCGCTGGCCCTGCAGATGGTTTTGATCCGGTCCTTGACCCGGATTAAAAGCTCGTCGCCAAAAGGATGGCCGTATGAATCATTGATGTTTTTAAAATTATCCAGATCCATATACAGCAGGGCCATCTTGGTATTGAACCGATTGGCGTTCCGCAGCGATACCTTTGCCCTGTCGTAAAGCAGTTTGCGGTTGGGCAGCTTGGTCAATGGATCGTGAAAGGCCAGGAACTGGAGCTGTTCTTCCTTGAGCTTTTTTTCCGAAATATCGTGAAACAGGGATACGAAATTGGTGATGTCCCCGGCACTGTTCCAGATGGCGGAGATGGAGAGCCATTCGGGATAAACAGACCCGTCCTTCCGCCGGTTCCAGATTTCCCCGCTCCATTGTCCCATGGACAGGATATCTTCCCACATGCCTTCGTAGAACTGCATGTCGTGGTGGTCTGATTTGAGAATTCTCGGGTTCTGGCCCACAGCCTCCTCCCGGCTGTACCCGGTGATATCGCAAAATGCCTGGTTCACCCGCTGGATCATCCCGTCCCGGTTGGTAATGGCAATGCCTTCAATGGTATTGGTAAAAACGCTTTCCGTGAGCAGCAGGGCTTCTTCGTTCTTTTTCCGCTTTGAAATATCCCGGTCAATGCCCCGGTAGCCCATGAGTTCGCCGGCATCGCTGAAAAAAGGAACCCCGCTGGTCTCAAGGGTCACCGGGTGGCCGTTTTTGTGGCGGCTGATGTGTTCCAGGCTGGAATAGGGGATACCTGCCGAGGAAACGGTTGAAAATACGTTTAAAAACCGTTCCTGTTCAGGAGCGGGCATCAGTTCAAAAGGGGTCTTTCCAATGATCTCTCCGGGCATGTAGCCGAGAATGGCCGTGACTCTGGGGCTGACATAGGTGTAGCGGTTGTCCCGGTCCAGCTCCCATATCCAGTCCGAGGTGGTTTCCACAAGCCCCCTGAACCGCTCTTCGCTTTTCCGGACCTTAGCCTGGGCGGTCTCAAGCTGGATAATCTTTTGCTCAAGGGCATTGGACCGATCCCTGACAGTCCGGGTCATGTCGTTGAACGCCTCTGCCAGGAGCTTGAGTTCATCCCCGGTGTCAACAGAGACCTGGATGTCGTCGTATTGTTTGTTTTTTACCCGTTCTGCTGCGGTTTTCAGGTCCATGACCGGTGCGGACAGCCGTTTTGCCGCATAAAGGGAAAACATGAAAATCAGCCCCATGATGACCAGGGTGCTGATACCGACCAGGATGACAAAAAAGGTGAGGGAGGAAAACGCCTCTTTTTTATCGATTTCCGCGACCACGGCCCAGGTGGTGCCCATGAAATCCAGGGGGGCGTAAGCGCAGAGCACTTCTGTTTGCCGGTAGTCCAGGGCAAAGGTTTTCCCGGTGTTTCCGGCCAGGGCCTGGCGCACCGGCAGGGTGTCCATATTAACGGCCCCGGGACTTGAAAAGGACCGGGCCACGGAAAAGATTTCCGGGATAAGATAAGAATCAGACCGGAGCCGTTTATCCGGCCCCACAAGATAGACATCGGATGTGCGGCCGAGCCCTTTTTTGGTCTGCATGACCGCGTTGATCCCCTCTGACGGGAGCTTTAGGACCGCAATCATTTTAATATAGTCCCCGTATATGAGGGGGGCCCCGATATATGCATAGGGTGTCGGATCTGTTGCTGTGCGGGAAAAGTCGGTGAATCCCGGCTGCTTTGTCCGGGAAATCGCCCGGTACACCCGGGCAAGCCCGGAGTCCAGGGACGCATTCAGGTCGGTGGGGCCGGTGTCTTCCCTGGATGCCGAATAAAAGACCCGACCCTCCGGGGAAATCAGGTAAAGGTTGGTATATCCGTAAGCCCGGATGTACTTTGAAAAATAATCCATGGAGGGATCCTGCCGCCGGGGGTCAATCACCTCATCCAGGGACATGCGGGTGGACAGGACATAGGTGGTGTCAAACACCGGGATGGGCTCGTAAATGGCGATTTCAGACGCCCCTGAAGACCGGGTGCGGATCACGGGTTTTACCGTGTTGAACAAAAAGCCCTTGGTCAAAGGATCACTGACCCTGTCCCCGAACATGCTCCCGGCCAGGGGACGATGGCTTCTCAACAGGGCCGTGCCCTTGTGGACCCGGGACAGGTATGTTTCGCCGGTATCGCCCATGCCCTGGTGTCTCAGGGCGATTTTATTGACGGCATCCGGAGTGACCTTGAGTATCACCACCCCCAGGACCCTGTTGTCCCGGGTGGTGACAGGACTTGCATACAGGGCCAGGTGGCGGCCCGGGGTTTCGGGATCGGGTTCGAAATCCATGAAGTTGAGTTCCCTGAGGCCCTGTTTGAAGCAGAGGGAAAGGGCGGTGGAAGCCAGGGGACCTGTGAGCAGGTTTTGGCCCAGTTCCGGGCCTTTCCGGGAGGCGTAAACCACGGTTCCTTTTGCCGTTACCAGGAGAAGGTCGTGGTATTCGTGAATATCCCGGAACTTGACCAGGGTGTTTCCGTACTTTTCGGTTTCGAAAAAATCGTAGAGCAGGGTGTCAAACCCGCCCGGGTCATCTGTTACGGATTGGAAATCCCTTAATGCACTGGTCACGACAATACTTTTGGATATCACATCAAGGTTTTGGGCGATGCTGTAAAAATGGTCCAGGATCTGGGCTTTTTTGTTCTCCTGGACGGACCTGAGTTTGTTAAAGGCGGCATGGCGAAGCCCGTCCACGGTGTCCACGAGAACGGCAAGGTCTGTGCGGCGGTTCTCCAGGTAGGCCCTGATCTGCTCGGTTTTGACTTCCCTGACGTTTTCAAGCTGGGAAAATGCCCGCTCGGACAAGGCCTGCCTGTTCACCGCCACGGCAGCCACCGCCACAAGAATGACGGGAATCAGGCTGATGGACATGAACCAGATCAGTATTTTATTTCGGATGGTCATTTTCATGGGGGTTCCGGTATCAGGGACAATCGGTGTCTTGCCGCATGGTCTGCCACAGGTCGACCATCCGGGCGGCAGCGCCGCCCTTTCCCTGTTTTTCCATCTCCTTGACAAAGGTGTTGAAATCGTCCGGGGACCGGGATTTCCAGGTGTTGAGATCGGTTTGGGCAAAGGGGTGAAACCGCACCCCCCTGGCCTTTAAAAATGTCCTGGCCTTTTTTTCTTCTTCCAGGACCAGGTGGATTTCCCTCTGGCTTGCCTCTGCCGCCGTCCGGACAAAAATATCCCGGATATCCCGGGGCAGGCCGTTCCAGGCAGATTCACTGATCCATACCCCCCATCCCGGCCCCTGCCACAGGATCACCTCGCTGACATGGGCGGCCACCTGGTGGATGCCGTAGCTGACCATAAGATCCAGGGAAAAGGGACAGGCGTCAATCACCCCTTTTTCCAGGGCAGGGTAAACATCCGGAAGAAACAGGGGAACCGGGATGGCCCCTGCCGCGCGGACCAGGCCGGGCATGTGCCTGCCCCAGGTGCGGATCCGCTTTCCTTCCAGGTCTGCCAGGCCTGTGACCGGTTTACGGCTGACCAGCAGGTAAGGGTTGAGCACGTGAAAGAAAAGCGGGCGGATGCCCAGGGCCGAAGCTTCCCGGGAAACCGCCGGGATCTTTTCAATAAAGGCGTTCATGATGTTCCTGGCCTGGCAAACATTGTCCATGGCCATGGGAATGGAATTGGGAGATGCCAGCAGGGGCATTTCATCGGGAAAATACCCTGCGGACATGGCAGCCATATCCAGCACTCCCCTGGAAATCAGGGACAGGTTGTCCCGGGGCCCGCCAAGGCCGTTGGACCAGTGTATATTGATGATGACCCGCCCCTGGGTCCGTTGGGCGATCTTTTCGGCGAACCAGCGGTCTATTTTTGAACCCGGCGTGTTTTCCGGGAACTGGTGGTTCATTTTCAGGACAATGGGGCTGCCGGGGGGGCTGTCGGGCATTGCGATGCCGGTGGCCGGGAGTATCGCCACAGGTATCGCCAGGATAAGCATCACCCGAACAACGAAATGTAAAGTGCGAGTCGTCATGAATCCTGTCTCATCCTTTGGTTGCGAATGCAGTTCTTCATTTATACCATAAAAATTTAAATAAAACAGTACAATGTCCCGGGGACAGCCAGGGCAATTGCCTGTGATACGCACACCTGCTCCAAGCAGCGGTTTTCCCGTTTCAGGTTTTTATGATGCCGGCCATAATGCCCGGAGCTGGCCAAGGCCTTGTTTTATTTCTTTTTTTGAATACGCTGAAAATCCCAGACGGATATGGGGACCGGGTTGGTTTTGCAGGTGAAAAATGCGCTCCTGCTGGATTGCGATACCTTGTTTCAGGGCGCGTTTCACCAGATTGGCTGAGTTTTCCCCGGTATCCAGCCAGATGGCCATGCCGCCTTCGGGGGGATGAAAATCAAGGCCCGGACGTGTTGCTTTTATGGTGTTGAGGCCTTGTATCATATAATCCCGCCGCTCCTGGTAAAGCTGCCGCATGGCATACAGATGCTTTTCAAAGCCGGGGCGCTGCATCCACCGTGCAACGGCATCCTGGGTCAGGGTGGTTTGCTGTAAATTCATGATGCGGCGGAATCCGGCCAGGGGCTCCAGCAGCACATTGGGTACCGCCATAAAGCCGATCCTGATACCGGGGCACAATATTTTGGAAAACGTGGAAATATAAATCACAATTTGTGCAGAATCCCGGCTTGCCATGGGAATGGGTGTTGATGTCTCGTAGTGAAATTCATGATCATAATCGTCTTCCACAATGGGGATACCATGTTGGGCGGCGATGGCATAAATATGGTTGCGCCGGTTTTGGCTGAGTTTTTTCGAGATGGGAAACTGGTGCAAGGGAGTCAGGTAAATCATATGGATGTTCTGTTTTTTTACGATGGATGCCAAACTGTCCGGGTCCACACCGGCACTGTCGCTTTTGATCCCCATAAGCCTTGCCCCTGACGCGCGAAACGCCTCCCAGGCCGGGGGATAGCTTAACTCCGGCACTGCTGCATTCCTGCCCGGGCCAAGAAAGGTCTGGGCACAAAGAAACAGGGCTTCCTGGGACCCCTGGGTGACGATCAATTCGTGGTCCGAGATAGAACGATACCGCCTTAAATAGGTCTCAAGGGCGGAGATCAAAGGGGGATGGCCCTGGCTTTGGCCGCGGGCATAGCCCAGGATTTTCTGGGGCGAAAATGTTAGGGCCTCTACCATGCAGCTTTTGAATTCATTAATGGGGAAGTGCCGCAAATCAGGGGATGAACTGTCAAGTAACACCCGGGATGCAGGGGTATTAAAAAATCCCGCCATGAGATCGCCTTCCCGTCCCAGGTCCCAGTCTGTTTTAACGGCGAATTTTTTGAACTGGTGTTCTTGGGCCGTACGGAAGAACCCATCCGGCAGGACTTCGTTCACGCGGTATGCCGATCGTTCCGAGGCAATGATCCAGCCCTCGGCCACCAGTTCGGCCAGGGCATTGATAACGGTATTGCGATTGACATCAAGCTGTGCCGCCAGCTGGCGGGTGGACATCAGCCTGTCCCCGGAACACAGGTTCCCGTCAATAATCAGTTGGCGGACGGCATCCGCAATTTTCAGATAGAGCGGTTTATCGTTTTCGCTGAGAATGATGTTCATTATTTTCATATCTGGTCTATCTCTTTATAAAATTCTGGATCTTTTAAAGGAACAATATAAGCACTAACTTAAATTCGTGAAAGGGACAGCACAACTTAAAACTGTCCCGCAATACAAGAATATAGATACAGGAGGTATGGTATGCGCAGATTAAGGAACTGCTTCGCAGCGGTTTTCTGTTTAACGTTTATCTTTGCAGCCACTGCGGGTGCAGCATCATCGAAAATAGGAATCCTGGTGTTTGACGGGTTCCTGACAAGTGATGTCACCGCCCCGATCGAGGTATTTGGCGCGGCATCAAAAAAGGCATGGTTTTCATCTTACGATGTCGTGGTCATCTCTACGACCGAAAACAAGGAGGTCGTTTCTGAAGAAGGGCTTAAGATTATTGCCGACAAAACCATTTATGACCCATTGAAACTGGATGTGTTAATCGCCCCCAGCGCGTATAAAATGAAGGGTCTCATAGAAAACGAGGATCTCATCCAGTACATCAAAACCCAGGGCCGGTACGCATCCTGGATGGCCAGCAACTGATCCGGGGCCTTCCTGCTTGGTCAAGCAGGCTTACTTGATGGAAAAAAAGCAACAACATATGCCGGCGGAGAAAAAAAACTGGCCAGAGCATTTCCAAACATCAACGTTCAATATGATCAAAACGTTGTTGTGGATGACAAGGTGATCACGTCAAACGGGGGTGCTGTCAGCTATCAGGCTGCATTAACACTGCTGGCCAGATTAAGCTCTGAAAATTATGCAAAAGAAATTTCAGGGGCAATACAATTTAACCGGTTACAAAACGCATTTACCCCATAATCACTTCACAACAAACCGCCCGGCCCCGGTGATTACCGAATGATCACCGGGGCCGGGTTGATTCGCATCTTTCATGATATTTTGTTTGCGGGCTTAGTGGTCGTATTTGCGGGCATATTCCGCATCATTATACATGGCCGCCCCATAACGGGCGTTTCCATAGTCCCGGATAATGGCCTGGCCTTTGTCAGATCCCAGGAACTCAATAAACGCGGCTGCCGCGGGCTGGACAGGCGTGGCGTTCTCCGGCTGGCACAGGCCGTGGTAGGTGTTGATCAACACCGGGTCGCCCCTGAACAGAACCTTGAGATTGCCCAGGTCTTTTCTGCCCGCCACCCAGGTGGAAGAATCGGTCATGAAATACCCGTTTGCCGCATTGGCCTGTTTCAGGGTGGCCATCATGAAATCCTTTGTAATGATATACCAGCCTCCCTTGGGATCGACATTGGCAGTCTTCCAGATGCCCCGCTCTTTCTTATGGGTGCCGGAGTTGTCTCCCCGGGAAAGGAAAGGGGCCCGGGCCTTGGCGATCCTGGCATAGGCCTCGGCTGCAGAACCGGCAGATGCAATACCGGCCGGATCATTTTCAGGGCCAACAATGTAGAACTCATTGGATCCGATCAGGGAGCGCTTGATGGCCCAGCCCTCTGCCACCGCCTTTTTTTCAGCGGCCGGCGCATGCACCATGACCGCGTCCACTTTTTTCTGGTGCAGCAGTTTCAGGGATTTGCCCGACCCGGCTTTTACCCAGCACATGGCGGTATCATGGGCAGGGTTGAAGGCATCGGCAAGCGCCTCCAGCAGCCCAAGCTCGCCCGGGCTTCCCGTTGCCAGGCGAAACACCTTATCGGACTTGCCGTAAGTGGCTTTGCAGTCTGCCGATATAGCGGGAGATGCACCTGACAGAGCCAGGGCGGTGAAAAAAACGAGTAACAGTGGTATGGTCCGGGACTTTACATCACGCATGAACGCCTTCCTTCAATTTATGGTCAATGATTGCCCGCCCGCAGACCTTTGCGGGTGGGATGCCATTGAATAATGGAACCGGTTTGTTTTTGTCAATGTCCAATTGGTTTTTGTTTGAATTCGGGATAAAATAAACCTTTTACAACCAAAACCAACCTTTTCAAAAGGATGGAAGCGGTGCGGTCATAAATTCTCGCATCCCCGTCCTTTATCTGGTATGACATGGATATGATGAAATACACATATGTAGACTCTCCCATTGGTAAATTAATGGTTTACGGGGACCTCTGCCTTGAGGGCCTGATGTTTCCCAAAGGAAAGACCCGTAAAGATCCCGAGTCCCACTGGGTCCATGACCCGGGAGGCTTTGACGCGGTAAAGCGGCAACTGGACCTGTATTTTGAGGGCAGGCTCACGGCATTTGACCTGGAGATGCGATTTAACGGGACGGATTTCCAGAAACGGGTCTGGCAGGCCCTGACCCGGATTCCCTATGGCCACACCACCAGCTACGGCGAATTGGCGACAGCCGTGGGAAATCCAAACGCGTCCAGGGCCGTGGGAATGGCCAACGGGAAAAACCCCATTCCCATTATTGTACCCTGCCACCGGGTGATTGGTAAGAACGGCAAACTGACCGGGTTTGGCGGCGGGCTGGACGTTAAGGCGTTCCTGCTGGACCTGGAGCAATCCCAATCCCATGAATAATATCGGGCATAATACCGGGCCGAAAAAGTGGTCGGCCTTCACCGCCATGGTTGTCCTTGTCTTTTTCCTGGTGCTGCCGGGCCCTGGACGTTGCGGGGAATCCCGGTTTTTCTTTGTCCAGATCACCGACACCCATCTGGGCATACCTGAAAACAACGCCCGGGCCCGGAAAATCGTTGCTGCGGTTAACCGGCTGCCCATGACGATCCAATGTGTTGTCCATACCGGGGATGTATACGACAGGAGCGTCTGGGGAAAACAAGGTGCCGTGGCTGATGCGGCAGAGGTGTTCAAGCCTTTGAAGCCGCCCGTGTATTTTCTGCCGGGCAACCATGACATTGATCTTGACGGGGACAGGAAAAAGACCATGGACACCTGGGTCAGGCATTTCAGCCCCCTGGTTTACAGCCGGATGATCCAGGGGGTGGCATTTGTCTTTGCCTATACGGATTCGCTCCGGGAAGGCGTGGCGGTTGAGGGATTTCATCCTTTTGATGCCCTGCAGTCGGAAATCAAAACACCCGGCAATGCCCCGGTGCTGCTCTTTCACCACGGTCCCAGTGTTCCCAACTTCTACCGGAACCGGTTCCACCGGGGATGGGCGGACCGGTTCCGCCGGGAGTGGCACGACCTGATCCGCCGGAATAATGTAACCGCTGTGATTACCGGCCATTTTCACAGGGACGAACTCCACTGGCTGGGCCATGTGCCTGTGTATGTGTCCGGCCCGGCCGCAGAGAAATTCGGCCGTCAGGCCTGTTTCAGGATTTACGAATACAATGACGGCAGGCTGGGATATACGGCCCAGTACCTGGACTGACCCATGCCCAAGGAAATCACTCATTTTGCCCTGGCCCGCTCTTTTGGCCGTCATCTGCCTGAAACCTCCCTGTTTTTTGGCCCCATCACACAATACCCCAATCTGTTCTGCCTTGGCGCGGTGGTTCCGGATATCCCGTTTTTTTACCTGGCAGGCCCGTACCGGAAAACAATCCAGACCCTGAGCAATCCCTTTCACTCTGCAGATGCCAGTGCACTTGTGCCTGTGCTGAGGTTCCTGGGAACATTCGGCAGCCCGACCGCCCTGGCCCTGGCCGCCGGGGTGGTCTACCATCTCGTGTCGGACACCCGGTTCCACCCCCTGGTGTACTATTATGCAGGTATGGACAATGTCCACCAGGGGGCCACGGGCCGGCACCGCCAGTTTGAAACCGCCCTGGACCTTCATTTCCACTACCTTTACGGGGGGGAGGCCTCCCTGTACCACCTGGTCCGGTCGGTTGAGATCCCCGGGCGGGTATTGGACCGGTATCTTATGGCCCTGTTCCGGGCAGACGGGTTGCCGCCCCGGACCCTGTGCCTTGCCCGGTTATGGCACGCGGGATTGCAATACCTGTTCCGGGCCCGGGCCATGCGCAGGGTGGTGGCATGGGACCGGCAACACGCCCGGGTATTGCCGGACAGGGTCAGCGGTGTGGTATACCCTTTTGGCCGTGCCGTTCGCCTGCCCTTTTTCAGCGGTGCCGTCCAATACCGGGACCCTTACACAGGGGCGCCCATTGAAACAACCATAACGGATATGGCTGCCCAAACCATATCATCGGGCGTTACCGTGCTGGAACGGGTCGCCGGCATGATCCGGTCGGCTCCGGGAGCCACGGACCGGGATTTGGCCGGCATGGTGTTGCAGGACCCGGTCCTGTCCCAGGTCCGGCCGGACCTTGATCCAGACCGGTTCACCCACTGGCGCGGTAAGGGCAACCTTTTGGCCGACCTATACCGGGGCACAGCGCTCCAGACATGCCACGGACACCCTGACCCATGAACCACAATCCGGGAGAATCCATGCAATGACCATTGCCGATACCGGCACCGGCCGGACAGACAAAAAACAGATTTTCGGATGGGTGATGTATGATTTTGCAAACTCCGCCTATACCACCCTGGTGGTGACCTTTATCTATGCCACCTATTTTGTTTCCGCCATTGCCCCGGATAAGATCTACGGCACGGCCCTCTGGTCCAGGGGAGTGACGGCCACGGCCCTGATCGTGGCATTTCTTTCCCCGTTCCTGGGGGCGCTGGCAGACCAGGGCAGCCTGAGAAAGTCCTTTTTGCTCGTATCCACCCTGGTCATGGTCCTGGGAACAACCATGCTTTATTTTGTCATGCCCGGGCAGGTATATCATGCCCTGGCCTGGTTCATTCTCTCCAATGTTGCATTTGAACTGGGCATGGTCTTTTACAATGCATTTCTGCCGGATGTGTCCACCCCCAAGACCATTGGCCGTATCTCCGGCATCGGCTGGGGTGTGGGATATATCGGCGGGCTTGCCGCCATGTTCATTGCCATGGCCGGATTTATCAACCCGGAAGTGCCCTGGTTCGGCCTGTCCAGGGAAACCGGGGACCATATCCGTGCCACCAATCTTCTGGTGGCGGCCTGGGTCGCTGTGTTTGCCGTGCCCCTGTTTCTCCTTGTCAAATCCGGACCAGGTAAATCCAGGTTAGGCAAATCCGTGCCGGACAAATCCGGTTCCGATCTGCCGCAGCGGAAAGCCGGGGCTGCCGCCCTTGCCGCTGCAAGCTTCCGGGATCTGAAAAATACCTTTACGGAAATCCGGGCCTACAGGGAAATCGTCAAACTCCTGATCGCCAGGATGATCTACAATGACGGGCTGGTCACCATATTTGCGTTTGGCGGCATCTATGCGGCCGGTACATTTGGGTTTACCTTTCAGGAAATCATGATTTTCGGTATTGTATTGAATGTGGCTGCCGGTACCGGTGCCCTGGTCATGGGAATCTTTGATGACCGGCTCGGGGGCAAGAAGACCATCCAGATCTCCAATATCGCCCTGGCACTGGCCGCGCTGCTGGCCGTGTTTGCCCCGGGAAAAGCATGGTTCTGGGCCGCCGGGGTGATGGTGGGCTTTTTTGCCGGCCCCAACCAGTCGGCCAGCCGGTCGCTTCTGGGTCGTTTCGTGCCTGCGGAAAAGGAGAACCAGTTTTTTGGCTTTTTTGCCTTTTCCGGCAAGTTGACCGCTTTTTTCGGTCCCATGCTTCTGGGCATACTGACCCAGGCATTTGATTCCCAAAGGGCCGGTGTATCTGTGGTGGCCCTGTTTTTTATCATGGGCGGCCTGATCCTGTCCCGGGTGGACGAGGAAAAAGGAATGGCCGCTGCCGGAAAATCATGACCCGGTTGAGGCGCGGACCGGCAACGCGCCGCTGTGTTTGAGTTTGGCCCGGGCATTTTGCCCGGAAGACTGCGTTAAGGAGGTGTTTATGTATGTATTGGGTATCCAGGGAAGTCCCCGAAAAAACGGCAACTCGGAATATCTGCTCTCTGAATTTTTAAAGGCCTGTGAGGCGTTTGGGGCGGACACGGAAATCATCCGTCCCCACACCCTGGATATTCAGCCCTGCAAGGAACTGATCGTCTGTGAAAAAAAAGGATTCTGCCCCATCCGGGACCAGATGGAGGAACTGGGCTATGAAAAGATCAGGCAGGCAGATGTGGTGGTGCTGGCGTCCCCGGTGTTTTTTTACGGGGTAACAGCCCAGGTCAAGATCTTTATCGACCGGTGCCAGATGTTCTGGGGCCGGAAATACAAGCTTCGGCTCAAAGATCCGGACCGGTATCACCGCCAGGGATTTATGCTTTCGGTGGCTGCATCCGGGGGCAAGCGGCTGTTTGAGGGAACCGAACTTACGGCCAAATATTTTTTTGACGCGATTTCAGCGGATTATGCCGGTTCCCTGACCTATAAAAATGTGGAAGATGCCGGTGATATTATTGCCAGGCCTGAACTGGACCGGGAAATACGTGATGCGGTCACCCAACTTGTCAAACCGGTCCGGGAAAAGAAAAGGCTGATCTTTGTCTCTGCGAACGGGGGCGGCCGCAGCCTGATGGGGGCGGCATTTGCCAAGGAGGCGGCCAAAGGCGGGACCCGGGTCCTGGCCGCAAGTTCCGGGGCTCCGGACGTGCCGGACAGCACCGTGGTCAAGGCCATGGCCGATGCCGGCCTGGACATCAAGCACCAGCGGCCCCTCCCCCTGGATCGGGTGGTGGCGGGCAAAACGGACCTGAAAGAAGGGGACCAAGTGGTGCTGATCGGGTCAGAAGAAGAACTCAAAGGCATGGATCCGTTTCCGGGCAAGTCCGTATCCTGGGAGGTGCCCGTGTCTGACAGCGGGTCCTATGAGGCCTGGGTGGCTGCCAGGGACGAGATCAGCGCCCGGGTCAAGCCGCTTTTTTCTGAATAAAGCGGGATTAAGGCGGGATAAGGCCGGGGAATACCGTTCAAAAAAACTGTGTCCGGAATTCAGAAATTCAGGGCAGGCACCAGAGTGGCCAACACTTTCCGGGCATATCCGTCAAGGTCCTCGAACAGGATGCCGAAACGGGTCTGGTTGCCCTGGCGGGTGGCGCTCATGATATCCCCATTTAAGGTGAGATCGTCAAACTGGCCGTAGGGAAGATGGAGAGTCACGGGTGTCAGCCGGCAGCATTCCAGTTCGGGGCATCCGTCCACCATGGCCAGGCATCCGTTTTTATTCATGTTGACCACAGCTCCTGACAGCTCGGTATCGTCCAGGACCAGGCGCACCGGCAGAAAACATTCCACCCGTTTTTCCGACCGGATATTACAGGACTGCACATCTTCGGGATACTCCAGGAAAACCAGGAAATCCGGTGTTTTCACGGTCCTGATGATATGCACCTTGAACCCGAACACATCATTGGACAGAATATACTTGGTGGTCAGGTGTTCGCCTGCCTTGAACCGGCTTTTTTTCCAGTTTTTCTCGGACAGCCGGACGATCAGGTATTTTCCCACCTGCATGCCGATGAGTTCGCCGGACACGGACCGGTCCGGGTCTTCATGGTCCAGTTGCAGGGCCGTGCCCATTTCAATAAACAAACGCTGGCTTCGGTTGGACGGGTTCATAATGGATCCTATCGGCTGCCTCGCCTGAACAAGACGATTTTAATGGTTTCAAAAACAATGAGCAGCTCAAGAAAGATGGACAGGTTGTTGATATAATACAGATCATACCTGAGTTTTTCCACGGAATCCCCCAAAGAGGCGCCGTAGGGGTACATGACCTGTGCCCAGCCCGTGATGCCGGGCTTGATGGCATGGCGTTCCGCATAATACGGGGTCACCTGGGAGATCTGGTCCACAAATTCCGGCCGTTCCGGCCTGGGACCGATAAAGCTCATATCACCCTTGAGCACGTTGAACAACTGGGGAAGTTCGTCAATCCGGGTTTTCCTGATAAACGCACCGATCCGGGTCACCCGGGGATCGTTCTCACTGGCCCATGACGCGCCCGTGCCTTTTTCCGAATCCAGGGCCATGGACCGGAACTTGTAAATGGTGAATATTTTGCCGTTCAACCCCACCCGCTGCTGGAAATACAAGACCGGTCCCGGGGAATCCAGCTTGATCATCAGGGCGATTAGCGGGAAAAACGGCAGACAGATCGCCAGAAGAACCGATGAAAACATCAGGTCCAGAACCTTTTTCAGATACCGGATAAAAGGGGTGATGAGAAATCCGCTGCTCTGGACCAGCCATGACGGGTTGATGTGCTCCACCGGGATCTTTCCGGTGACCAGTTCGAAAAAGGTGGGGTAATCCAGGATTCTGACGCCCATGAGCTTGCAGGTGACCAGCTTGGCTGCGGTCAGGTTGCCCCGGCGCTCGGTCAGGGCGATCACAATGGCCCGGGCCCGGGTGTCCTTTGCAATTTCAACGATCCGGTCCATGTCTCCCAGGATTTTGGTTTCCGGCACGGTCACCGGGTCCATGGGGGTCCGGATATATCCGGCCAGTTCATATTTGCCCGAGGACTCCCGGATCAGGTTTTCCACGTTTTCAGCAGTGTCTCCCGTGCCGATGACAATGAGGTTTTCGGCAAACATCCGTGCGGAATTGGAGGTGTGGAATATAAACTGCCACCCGTTTTGAAAGATGAAAAACAGCAGGCCCGCCTGGAGGAGCCCGGGAAAGGCATTGGCATGTCCCCGGGGCAGGATCAGGATCAAGACCAGGGTGAACACCAGGGCCAGGACGGATCTGGCAAGGCGCTCCCTGAAACTCCAGCGTTCGGGCAGGTAGACCTCGCATAAAAATGAAAACAGCAGGGCCAGGGGAATGAAGTATATGCCCCAGGCCGGAATGTCCCGGGCGCCTGCCGTGAATATGACAACCGGGATGCCGGCCAGGAAATCCCCTGCCAGGAGAAGGGTCTTGTGTCTTATCAGGCTGCCTTTTGCTAAAAGTCCCACAAATCCACCCCGGAATAGAATAAAAGTTGACGAAACCGTATGTTCTAGTTGTATCGGCAACCCCTGTCCGTGTCAAGGGGGAGGAACCGGCCGGGCCGGGCTATTGCTCTTGTAAAAGGAAGGCGGAGTCCGGTTTGAACAGGTCTTTTTCGCCGCTCCTGGATTCTCTTCGCAGGGCAACCGGTGTGGTTTCGAACATATTCCTGAACCATTTTGAAAAATGGGAGGCATCTGCAAATCCGCACTGGTAGGCAATCTCGGTAACGGATTTCGAGGTGTTCTCCAGCAGCCATTTCCCGTATGTCAGGCGTATTTTCCTGAAATAGGTCAGGGGCGTCATGTCCAGGTGGATTTTGAACAGCCGTTCGACCTGCCTGGGGCTGATGTGGATGTGGTCTGCAATGGATGCAATGGTCAATGGGTCGGCCATGTTCTGCTCCATGTAAAAAATGGCTTTCCTGACCCTGGGGTCTGAGATGGTGGACAACTCCCGGTTAAATGGCAACTGGGGGTTTTTCTGGGTCCGCCCCCAGTTCAGGAGCAGGTGCCGCAGGCACTTGATGGCCCGGTCCTTGCCCAGGTGCCGCTCAATGATGAAAAGGGCCAGGTCAATGACCGAGCTTCCCCCGGGACAGGTGATCATGTTCTTGTCTTCAATGAAGATCTCGTCGGTGACCGGGATCAGGTCGGGAAAGGTTTCTATGAAGTCATGGAAATGATACCAGTGGACACAGGACTTTTTCCCGGCCATCAATCCGGCCCTGGCCATGTAAAAACTGCCCGTGCACAGCCCGATAATTTTCACGCCGGCCCGGGCCGCAGACTTCAGATAATTGATGATATCCATATGGTAGCCCGGGGTTTCCGGCAAAAGACCGCCCACCACCACCACATAATCGAAACGACCGGGATCGGCAAATGTTTCCCAGGGCAATACCTCAACCCCGGAGCTGGAGCTGATGGGAGCAAGCTCCGGGGCCATGATGGTCCAGGTGCAAAGGTTTTGCTCGCTCCGGTCCCCTTTATCCGCAGCATGCCGGAGCACTTCCACAAACCCTGTAAACGCGATCAGGGTGAAATCGGGCACAAGAATGAAACCAATGGATAAGTTATTCAAAGGGCTTTGATTCACGGTGGATTTCGATTCTTGTAAACGCATGGGGTCCCTGTCCTCTGTTGCTGTTAAACCGGGGTTTGGGATGGATTATACGTCAATTGTGCCCAAAATTTTAAAAAATTTCTGCACATGCGGAGGGGCCGCAGGTTTTTTGTCTGGCCGGCGGGGTATCCGGCCGTCCAAAAATACAGTTTAAGAAATGGTTCAAACCTGTTTCAACCCTTTGGTCCCGTGTTCTGCCGCGTGTGATGTTAACTCATGATGTTTCCCGATCTGACGGCTTTTAAGTAACCCATGCAGAAAGGGTCATGCCCCAAAAGCATGTCGGCGGTATTGACCGCAGCCATGATCTTGCTGTCCAAAGGATCGATAATGGCCGAGTCCATGCCTGCATCCATCATCAGGGCCCCGGCATTGACGTCGATATAGGTAGCCCCGGCATCCTGCTGTTTTTTCACATCTTCTGTAATATATGCGGCATCCCGGTCCGCCACAGCGGCCTGGACGTGTTTCCTGGAGGTGTTGATCCTCTCGCCGATCACTTCAAACATATTGCACCTCCTGTTTATGCAGCCATCTGTTTGGCCAGTTTGGAGGCAGCCCCGGCATCGGCGGCAAACCCGTCCGCTCCGATCTCATCGGCAAAGGCCTGGGTCACGGGCGCGCCGCCCACCAGGATTTTGACCTGGTCCCGGAGGCCGGATTCCACAATGGCGTCAATGGTCTGCTTCATGGCCGGCATGGTGGTGGTGAGCAGGGCGGACAGGCAGACGATCCGGGCGTCCTTGTCTTTGATGGCCGATACAAAATCTTCGGGCGAGATGTCCACGCCGATGTTGTGGACCTCAAGTCCGGCGCTTTCCATCATCATGGCCACCAGGTTCTTGCCGATGTCGTGGAGGTCGCCCTTGACCGTGCCGATGACCACGGAAGCGCCCGAGTCGGACCCTTCATCCCCGAGAAGGGGTTTGAGGATCTCCACGCATCCGCCCATGGCCTGGGCTGCCATCAGGACCTCGGGAATGAACATGTCCCCGTTTTCCATTTTCTCACCCACAATGTCCATGCCTGCGATCAGGCCTTTGTTGAGAATGTCGCCTGCCGGTACATCCGCTGCCAGGGCCTGGTTGACCAGGCCGGTGAGTTTGTCGGCATCACAGGATACCAGGGCGTCGTTCATTGCGTTGAAATCAGTCATCTTTTTTCTCCTTAATCTTTATTCTTCATTATGGATGAGTGGTTTTGAACATATGTACACGGCGGCCATGGGCAGGTTGCCCACGGACCAGAACGCATGGCGCCTGTTTTCCGGAATGAGGATATGGGTTTCCTTGGGCATGCTGATGATCTGGCCCTTGTCCATGTGCCATGTGCCCCTGCCGGACAGGATGTAAAGCAGCTCATACTGGGGATGGGCATGAAGGGGAAAATAAATTTCAGGGCTCAGCAGCATGCATCCCAGGGTGGTCCACTGGTCGTATATAATGCCTTTTGTGCCCACAAGTTCAAAGCAGCCGTAGTTTTCCAGGAATGCCGCATCCACATCCGCTCCCCGGTAATCCGGGTCGTCCATCCATGATAAAAACGGCGACAATTCGCTGAGCAGCTCTGCCATGGGCCGCAGACGGCCTTTGGATGCGTGCTGTGTCACGCGCTGCCAGTGACGGGTCACAGGCTTTTCACAGGGGGACAGATGGATGGGGGCTTTGTCGCTGAACCCGGCAATCCGTTCAAATGCCTTTTGCACATCAAGATACGCCGGGTCTTCCCAGGGAATGTCCCCGAGCTGCTCCCGGAACACCCGGGCAAATGCCCGGATCATGGGAACGATGTCTTGGTTTTGGAGTGTCATTTCCCTCCTTTATCCGCCTCATGGGCATACAGGGATTTGATCATGGCAATGCACATGCCCACCATAATGAATATGATGAGCAGCGAGGCGAGAATCGAGGAGAGCTGCAGGCCGGAGATGCCTTTACCCACCATGACCAGGGTGATGCCCAGGGCCCCGATGGTGACGGCCCACAGCGCCCGGATGCCCTTGGGAGGCACCTGGGGATTGCAGCCGGACTTGGTGGAAACCTGGGCGCAGACATAGGAATAAGAGTCCACGGTGGTGGACAGGAAGATTACCACCAGAACCAGGAAGGCCCCGGCCATGACCCCGCCCATGGGCAGGCGGTCAAGCATGGTGAACACAACGCTCCCGGTCCCGTTTTCCGCCATGGATGCCAAAAGGCCTGTCTTTTCCACGATCTCCTGGTGAAGGGCCGTGCCCCCGAAGGCGGCAAACCAGAGCCAGGTGGCAATGGGGGCGATTCCCATGTGGACCAGAACCACCTCCTTGATGGTCCTGCCCTTTGAAATATTGACCACAAACAATCCGGTTGCAGGTGCCGAGGCAATCCACCAGGCCCAGTAAAAGATGGTCCATCCCTGGGGGAATCCGCCCTTGTCAATGGCGTCGGTCCAGAAACTCATTTTCATGAAATGGGTGAGGTAAAGGCCAAAGGCATCCATGCCCATATTGATCTGGAAAATGGTGGGGCCGGCAATGAAAACAAAGGCCATCAGGGCAATGGCCAGGGGAATGTTGATGTTGCTGAGCACGCGGATTCCCCTGTTAATGCCGCTGACGGCGCTGGCCGTGAAAATGGAGATCCAGACAACAGCAATGCCCAGGTATACCAGCTTGGTTTCCGGAATGCCGAACAAGGCGTTAAGGCCCGAGGACAACTGCATGATGCCCAGGCCTGTGGCCGTGGTCACCCCGCCGATTACCCCGATGACCAGGAAGGAATCCAGCACCTTGGCAAACAGGCCGTCGGCCAGGGGGCCGATCAGGGGGCGCAAAGCAGAGGAAAACCGGGGGGCCATCCCCCTTCTGTGCATGAAATACCCGATGGGGGCCCCAATGGCCATGTAAATGGCCCAGGGGGTCCAGCCCCAGTGGAAGAAGGCATAGGCCAGGGAAAGCACACCGGCTTCAGAGGTGCCGGTTTCAACGCCGAAAGGCGGTGCTTTATATATGGAAAGGGGTTCGGCCGCCCCCCAGTATACCAGGCCCACCCCATACCCGCAGGCAAAGATCATGGCAAACCATGAGAAAAAGGAATATTCCGGGGTGTCCGTGTCTTTTCCCAGTTTGACGCTGCCGAACCTGCCGAAGGCAAGCCAGAGGGCAAAGAGAACAAGGAGAAACCCCACCAGGAGATAAAGCCAGCCGAACTGATGGGTGGCGAACTTAAAGATCCTGTTCATTGTTTCTCCCATGGCATCGGTGTTGGTAAATGCCCAGGTGAAAAACAGGAAGATAACGGCCAGTGTGCTGACAACCACAAACGCCTCTATCCGTTTGTACCAGGGAAGTTCCAGGGGGTCAGGGTGCTCTGTCATGGTCTTCTCCTCTTTGATGCTGCGGTTCATATGTTTAACTCGCTTTTTATCTTTATGCCGCCAGGATGCGGTCCAGGCATTTTTTAAGGGCTTTGTCCGTTTCCCTGTCCAGTGCCGGCGGGGTATAGCTGTTGCGCATTGCCTGGTTCTGTTTTGCAATATTGGCAAAGATTTCATCCTGGGCCGTCGGGGTTGTCAGGCTGCCCCGGTGGGTGATGCCGGGCTGCCAGGGCACTGTCCTGCAATGGGCGAATGTGTGCGGGGCGGACAGAAACTGGCCGCCGGGACCGGCCTCGTGGATCAGGTCCAGGGCCAGGGTTTCGTCATTGATGGCAAGCCCGTCACAATAATATTCCACCATGCGGATGATCTCGACATCCACGAAAAATTGTTCAAAGGACATGGCCCCGTATGCATCCAGGATGCCGGCGCTGTGCAGGCAAATATCCACCCCTTCCCGGCGGGAGACAAACATGGCCAGCATGCTTTCATACCCGCTCTGCACGCTTACCCCTTTGGCATCGGAGCTGGCCCCGCCCCCCCGGCAGGGCAGGTTGTACATCTTTGCCAGGCGTGCGCCCCAGGCACATTCAAGGGAGAACCCGGGCGATCCAATGGAGATCCCCCCGGTTTTCATGTCCGAGGTGGTGGCCTGGAGGCCGTACACAACCGGGGTGCCCTCCCGGATCATCTGGCTGATGGCAATGCAGGCCAGCAGTTCGGCATTGCCCAGGGCAATATTGCCTGCCGGTGTGATGGGGCCTGTGGCCCCGGCAATGGGGCCGGGGGAGATAATCACGGGCTGGCCGTGTTCGGCACAGGCCATGAGGGTGGACAGGGCAATGCCGTCGAGCTGGAGCGGGCTGGTGGTATTGACCAGGGTCAGGACCCTGGGGGCGTCGGCAAGTTGGCCGGGTCCCCCGAATGCGGCAGCGGCAAGGGCCATGATGTCCCGGACCTGGGACGCTGTTCCCGGGAACCCCATCAGGCATTTGTCGGAGTGGCGGACGGCCGCATCAAACATGAGGGCAAAACAGGTGTCAGGGTCAAGGTCCGACGGCTGGACAAGGGCCCCTCCGTTGATATGAAACAGGTCGGTTGCATGGACCAGTTTTAAAAACGCATGGTAGTCGTCAAACAGCGCTTCCCGTCGTGAGCCGTCCGCCGCAATGATGGCCGGGCATCCGTAACCGGCCCCGTACCATGTCCGGCCCGCCCCGATTTCCATGTTGTGGGCCGGGTTCCGGGCATGGAGGGTAAACCGGTCCGGGGCATGCCCCACCCATTTCATGATGCTGCCGGGATCGAAAAAGGCAATTCCGTTGTCGATCCGGACCCCGTGGTGTTTCAGGATATCGCACACCCCGGGATGGTGAATCCGTATGCCCGTGCGCTTCAATATGTGAAGGGACGCATCGTGAAGCTTTGCCAGTTGGTTTTCCAAAAGCATTCTCCCTGTGTCGGCAGCAGTGAAGGCCGTTGCCGCGGTTTATTTAAGACAATTGCCGTGAATCACTCAACCCGCCGATTTCCGTGGGTTCGTCTTCAGTGATGTTGCCGGGCGGTTGCGCTTCGGCTTTGGCATCGGCCTTGGCAATATCCCGGCGCAACTGTGCGGCGTTCACGTAAAGATACCGGATCACCCCGATCATCATGAGAATCTGGAGAAACAAAATGGGAAACCCGGCAATGGTTTTAACGACTTTAATTCCTTCAAGCCCGCCGTTGAGGACAAAGATAACCGCAGTGCCACCCATTAAAATGCCCCAGAACAATTTGACGCTTAACGGGGCTTCCTTGTCCTCGTTTTCCCCTTTCAGGCTCATCAGGGACACGGTGGAGGTCATGGAATCGGCAAGGGTGATAAAAGATAGGGCAATGGTAAGGATCATCAGCGGCCTTACGATCTCCACCAGGGGCAGGTACTCCAGGACCTTGAGCATCAGGCTCTCTGTCCCGTTTTCATTCATAAAGGAAAGGATATCGATGTTCCGGACCATCTGCAGGTCCAGGGCAAACCCGCCAAAGGCGCCGAACCATATCATGCCGAACAATGCAGGCAAAAACATGTTGATCAGGATAAACTCCCGCAGCGTCCGGCCGTAGCACAGCCTGACCAGGAACAGGCCCACAATGGGACCAAACGAGAGCCAGTCCACAAACCAGTACATGTCCCACCACTGGGGCCACAGGTCGCCGTTGGGCAGAGGATCGGTAAATGTCATGGCCTCCACGAAATTGGAGACATAGGCGCCGAATGACTGGGTGGTGAGGTTAAAGATAAATGCCGTGGGGCCGAAAATCAGGACGAAAAAGAGCAGGGCGATGAAAATCATGGCGTTTTTATCGCTCAGCCACTTGATGCCCCGGTTCAGGCCGGTGGCGCTTGAAATGCTGTAAGCAGTGATAATGAACAGGGCAATGCCGATCCATACAACCGGCCCGGGGGCGATATTAAAGGTGAAATCAAGGCCGGAACCGATCTGCAACAGCCCGTACCCCAGGGAGCCGGCCACCCCGCCGGTGATGGCGAACAGGGTCAGGCCGTCGATAATATTCACCGTGGCCGGGCCCATTTGTTTTTTGCCGGTTAAAAAAGTGAGGCCGGAACTGACCGTATATTTTTTCCCAAGGTTGTAATAGGCCAGCCCGATGGCAACGGCGGCAATGCAGTAGATAGCATAGGGGGTGATGGTCCAGTGGAGAAAAGAGGTCTGCATGGCCCAGATCATGGCCTCTTTTGAACCGGCGGTAAGGTTCATGCCCCCGGCCGGCGCAAAGGTGTGTTTCAAAGGTTCCACAGCTCCCCAGAACACAATGCCGGTGCCGATGCCCGCGCACAGAGAGATCGCCCACCAGTTCCATGTGCTGAAATTGGGTACCGCGTCAGGGCCGCCGAATTTCACCCGGCCCAGCGGATGGAGGCAGATGGCCACCAGGGTCACCACAAAGGCCAGACACCCGAGGTTCACCAGCCAGCCGATGTTGATCATCAGCCATTTGAAAAATCCCCATAGCACATCCACAAATGCCTTGGAATCGGTAAATCCAATGACAATTAAAATGGAAAAGATCACCACGGGGAACAGGGTGGGGCCCAGTCGTAACTTTTGAATAAATGATTGGTTGTCCATCTCGCACCTCCTTAAGTCTTATGTGTTATACGTGTCCGTAATAATCCCTGTGCGCCACTGCGGAATAGGCATAGTCCAGCAGGGTTCCCCAGCTGAACACCGGCAGGTCCACGGCCTGCTGGACTGCCCTGGCAAAGGGCTGCATGCCTGTGCATTCGAGCATGATTGCCCCGATTTCCGGATGTTTCCGGGTAAACTCAAGGGCGATCCGGACCATGTCCTTTTCAGAGGCGTCATAATGGGATTCCGGGATTTCCGGCCGCTTTTCATGGTCCCAGAGCATGTCGAACTGGGGGCAGCCGTATTCATCCTGGGCCCCGGCAATGATGATGTTGCTGTTGACATCAATGCCCACATTTTCCAGGTGGGTGCCGGTGAGAAAGCGTTTCTGGGCGCAGATGACGCCCACGGACCGTTCCGGGCCGATCAACTGCTGGATAAAGGGAACCTGGAGAAGGCTGGACATGAATACCGGCACATCCACATGGCCGGCCACATCTTTCTGGAAATAGGCAAAATAACCGCATTCCGCAGCAATGGCCCGGCACCCCATTTGTTCAAGATTTTTGGCGGCATCTAAAATCGGGGCCCGGCAGGGGGTTTTGTCTTCCTCCCAGACCAGGGTGTAGTTGTCCACTCCCCTGGCGATTTCATACTGGATGGGAAACTGCCAGGCGCTGGCGTTCCTCACATCCCCGGGAAATCCCGGGTAGGCGTCATCCAGGACCATGATGCCGATTCCCATGCCGTAGCAGGTATGCTGCTTCCGGGTCCTGATATGGTTGATTCCCCAATCACGTTGCTGGCGCATTGTTTTCCTCCTTAATTGGTATGGCCGGTCCGGCCGGTATGGCTGTTCCGGCACATCTGTTTGATCTGCTTGAGCACCGCATCACTTACTCCGCGGCCCAGCATAAACCGGTCCATGCGGTCCAGGATCCCGGCGGGCAGGACAGGCGGTGTATACTGGTCCAGGAGCCGGGCTTTTTGTTTGCGGATATTGTCTGTAAAGTCGTCGTGGGCATTGAAGTCGTAGCCGATTTTCCGGACGGCGATCTGCGGGTTCCAGGAATGGGTCCGGCATTTTTTCATGGTGTCCATACAGGTTAAAAATTCACCGCCCGGCCCCACCTGTTTGATCAGGTCCGTGTTCAGGGTCTGGCCGGACACCTCGATATCGTCAAGGTAGTACCGGGCCATGTCCATGATTTCCAGGTCAATGAGGAACTGCTCATAGGAAATGGCCGCGAAATTGTCCAGGATGCCTGCGCTGTGCACGATGAGGTTGACCCGGTTCTGCATGGCCGTGAATATGGAAAGCATCCGTTCATACCCGCTCTGGCATGAGACGGCCTTTGCATCGGTGGTGGACCC
This sequence comes from Desulfobacter sp., assembly GCA_036881925.1. Taxonomy (GTDB): domain Bacteria; phylum Desulfobacterota; class Desulfobacteria; order Desulfobacterales; family Desulfobacteraceae; genus Desulfobacter. The sequence continues at coordinate 117,936 of JBAJNJ010000015.1, read as the reverse complement.
GCCGCACCGGCTGGGAAGGCCGTATTTCCGGGCCAGGGCCGCGGTATATTTTGCCTGGAGCGCATAGGCGGGAGAGCCGATGGAGATATTGCCGCTGCCAAGGTCGGACCCGTAACACTGGAGCCCGAACACCACGGGCAGGCCCGGACAGGCCATCTGGGAAAAGGCGATGCAGGCCAGGGCTTCGGCCGTGGCCAGGGCCAGGTTGGATGCCAGGTCAATGGGGCCGGTGGTGCCTGCCGCCGGTGCGGGCGAGATGATCACGGGTTGCTGGTACGCGGCTGAAGCCAGGATGGCGTCCACTCCCATGGCATCAATCTGGAGCGGGCTGATGGTGCTGATCATGGTCAGGAGACGCGGTGCGGTTTTGGCCTCCGCCCTGTCCCGGAACCGGATGGCTGTCAGCTCCATGATGTCCTGCATCTGGGAGTTGTTTCCGGGGATGCCCAAAAGGCACTTGTCCGTACAGAGTGCGGCCGCATACATCATGATCAACTGGCTCTGTTCCGCGGGAATATCTCCGGGCTGGGCCAGGATGCCCCCGTTGATCTTGAAGTGGGGGCTCTGGTGGACGAGTTTGGCAAAGGTGATATAGTCTTCAAGCCCGGCATCGCGCCGGGAGCCGTCCCATTCACACACCGCGGAACAGCCGTAGCCGGTGACACATTGGCTGTGGTCCCGGCCGATGATTGCATCATGCCGGGGATCAGCCCCGTGCAGGGTAAAGGCGTCCGGCGCCTTTGCCACCCACGTCATCACCTGGTCCCGGGTAAACCGGGCGACGTCGTCCAGAATCCGGATACCGTTGTCTTTCAGGACCTCAAGGGCCCTGTCACTCATAAAACGGAACCCTGTCTGTTCAAGGATATCCAATGCTGCCTCATGGATCTGTTCAAGCTTCTTTTCCATGCTGACTCCTTTGCCGCCCGTTACCGGGTGTATTTATAGGTTAGGCCCTGTTTTCCAGGCGGGTGCTCCATGCATTCAGTTGTTCAAGAATGTCGTCCGAAAGGGCCGGCACCTTATGTGTGGCAAGGATGTCGTCAAATTTGGCTTTGATTTTGGCGGCAACTTCGGACTGGTCGGGGTTTTTCATTTTCCGGCTGAAAATTTCCGGATAAAAAATCGTCTTAAAGTTCTGCATGGTATGGGGCGTGGTGAGATAGGCCCCGCCAGGCCCGGCACTCTCAATGAGTTCGGTGATGATCTGGTTTGACTCCAGTTCAACCCCCCGGGTGTAATGCTTGAGGTTTTCGATGATCTCGTTGCAAAGCACCACAAGGGCCGGATTCACCGAGTTGCAATGGTCTGAGACCCCCACATCGTGGATCAGGTTGGCCTTTGACAGCAGGGTGGAGAAAATCTCCATGGTGGCTTCGGAGGCGGCCTGTTCATCCAGGAATTTCGCATCGGTGCACCCGGCTGTTCCGAAAAAGGGCAGCCCGTATGCATCGACCATTTCCGAGGCCGCGGCGATCAGGAGGTGGAATTCCACGGCCCCGTAACTGCCGATGGTGGACTGCATGTCCATGATCGAGGGCATGGCCCCGTAGATAAAGGGGGCGCCCGGCGACGCCAGCTGGTGGATCACAAGACCGGCAAGGGCTTCGGCATTGCACTGGGCCAGGGTGGCCCCGAAACTCATGGGGGCTGTGCCGCCCATCATGCAATAGGGCATATACACCACGGGGATACGGTTTTGGGCGCTGATGATCAGTTTCTCGGTGCTTTCCTCCGGATGGGTCATGGGCGGGATGGGTTCGCAATAGTTGAAAATAAAGGGTTTTTCCTGGAGTTTGTCCAGGCCGCCCGCAACCATGGCGGCAATATCAATGACCTCCTGGAGAGAGGCAATGTCATTGGTTGAAAAATTGATGGTTTTGGTGAAGTGCTTGACCGTTTCAATAAATGTGATCTGGGTCTGGATATCAGGCCTGACATCCTTGGACATGCCCACGCTCAGGATAAAATCAATATTATCCAGGGCGTCCGCCAGAGTGCACATGGTGCGGGTGTCTTTTTTCAGGAAATCGCGGGTTTTGCCCGTGTCCGGGTCCACATATTCCAACTGGTCCGCATGGGTCCCGAAAAAGACCTGGTTCGACCTGTCAATGGTCATGGTCAATTCCCCGTCCCTGTTGTACAGGTTAAGCGTTTTGGGAACGGTTTTCAGTGCACTGTCCACCATGGACCGGGGAATTTTGACCATATTGTTTTCATCCACATGGCAGCCGGCGTCCGAAAGCAGCTGAATCCCCCGTTCGCCGCCGACGCGCATGCCTACTTTTTCCAGCAACACCATGGACGCTTCATGGAGTTGCGCGATCTTGTCTTGTGTCAGAATATTAAAGTTGATGTTTCGTTTTGCCGGTATGCCCATGTCTCCTCCAAATACACCGGGGCATCCTGAAAAGAATGCCCCGGCGCAAAACCGTTATTTTTCCTTGTAAACACCTTCATGCAGGTAGGCCAGCATCTCGTCCTTGTCCATATGGCCGATCCCGAGATAATCCAGAGTATACCCGGATTCGTAATAATCGGTTTCCACCATGACATTGGCCAGGTTAATCATTGAATCCACCACAGGGGTCTTGACCCCGAATTTTTTGCCCAGTTCATGGTACATATGGCACCCCACCGGGATATCTTCGGTAATATAGCGGTTGTGAACCGTAAACGGGCCGGTACCGTACTGGATGTAATCATGTTCTTCAAACGGGATCTCATAGTCGTCTCCCATGTATTCGCAGCCCAGAATGTTCTCCCTTGAGAAGAACTGCTTTTTCTCAAAGTCCTGGATGCCCACACCCATGGCCTGTGCCAGGTCGCACTGCTCCTGGTACAGAGCGTACTGGACCCTTGAAATCGAGGGGCAGTAAGCATGGGAGTAGATGGAGAAATCATTTTTCTCCTCGCCGTAAATCACTCCCCAGTTCTCCATGACGCCCACACCCAGAATGGTTCCCGGGCAGTGCAGCACAGGGTTTACATTGGAGAAGCCGGTATCCATGACCGTGTCGCCGCCCACGGCGCCGTCCCCTGTGGTAATGGCATCCATGGTGCCCATGTATTTGGCACTTTCAAGGAAATCATCCTGGTCCCTGGACGGCAGGGAGGCCCCGCGCAGGGTGATGGCCCGGTAATAGGCCCGGATTTTGGGAAGGATCACCCCGCCCTTGATCTCCACCCGGCACCCGTAGGGCGCGCTGGACCATCCCCCCACAATGACGGTTTTATCGCAACCGGCTTCCCGCATCATTTTCCTGAGCAGGAGGGAGCCGTAGTTGTCGGGAATGATATGGATTACCATCCCGTCCTCAAGCAGGGGGATCAATTGTTCAAAGATCATTTTATGGGCAATGGAAGGCGTGGGAATAATCACGATGCCGGCGCCTTTGACTGCGGTTGCCATATCCGTGGTCACATGCTCGAACCTTGCGATCCCGGATCTTTCAAACCCGTAAAGATTCAACTGCTGCCCGTACAGGGTCAGGCCCTGACGCTCAATGCCGAAAAGGGTTTTGTCCGCAAAGCCCTGGGAATCCCACAGTCTGACGGTATTGCCGGAAAGGGCGCAATCTGCGGCACAGGCCTTGCCCACGGCGCCGGCGCCGAGCACTGCAATGGGTTTGTCTTTCAGATAGCTCATATCACTCATGTTCAATTCTCCTAAATGGTTTTGTTTTATAGCGGGTGATGTGTCGGGTGTTGCCGGGGTTCATCAAAGAACGGCAGGCAATCCGGAAAAATCCTGTTTATCTATGTTTGTGCGGCGTGGTCCATTTTCTCCAGAAGCACGGGCAGTTCGCCGTCAACCATCTTATATGTATGCTCGGCCATGGGAAATTTGAGGTCCCGGACTTCGGCCACATAGGCCTCAAACACTTCCTGGATCTGATTGCCCAGTTCGGCGTACCGTTTTACAAATTTGGGGGTAAAGGCCTGGAATATGCCCAGTACATCGCTGCAGATCATCAACTGGCCGTCTGCCTCGGGCCCGGCCCCGATACTGTAAACCGGTATGGAAAGGTCTTTGCGTATGATGGCGCACACCTCGGGCGGCACTGCCTCCACCAGCAGGGCAAAGGCCCCGGCTTTTTCAATGGCCCTGGCATCCCGGATCAGTTCGGAAGCCGTGTCTGCGGTCCTGCCCTGGGCTTTGAAGCCCCCGAGCTGCCCCGAGCTTTGCGGGGTGAGGCCGATATGCCCGATCACCAGCATGCCCCCGTCGGTAATCGCCTGGATCTGGGGACAGACGCGAATCCCGCCCTCCAGCTTGATGGCGTCCACCCCTGCTTCCTTGTGAAACCGGCCGGCATTCCGGACCGCATCCGCAATACTGACCTGGTAGGAGAGAAAGGGCATGTCCCCGACAATAAAGGTATGGGGGGCGGCCCTGCGCACGGCCTCACAGTGGACAATGCACTGGTCCATGGTCACGGGCACAGTGCCCTCATAACCGTAAACGCACATTCCCAGGGAATCCCCGACCAGGAGCATATCCATTCCTGCCTTTTCGGCAAACATCGCCGTGGGGAAATCATACGCAGTGATCCAGGCCACTTTTTCGCCTCTTTCTTTCATGTTCTGAAAGTCGAATCGACTCAGCTTTTTTTTCATTGGTTTTCTCCGTACAGTGATGTGAACCCGGTATGTCTGGCAGACCGGATTGGTTTGGGTATGGTCGCGGATATTATGAGAATCAGGTGAGGAAAAATAGAACAGAACTGACAAATAAGGATACGGAAACGACAAAATCATATCGTTTGCTGCATACCCTCATGCAAGAAAAACAAAGAGAGGGGTTGGGGTTGCACGCGCATGCCGCAATGGGCGGCATGCGCGTTGATCTAAGGTTTGAGCATGTAAAACCCGGTTTCGGGATCTGTGACGCGTTGGGCGCTGCACTGGGTGATTTCGATCAGTACGGCTTCCATGTACCGCCAGGTCACCACCCCGCTGCGGGTGCAGCCCGTAATTGTGCTGTCCCCCCGGCCGCAGGCCAGGTGCAGGTGCAGCATGGGCTGCCCCGCATCTGTGGGAAACAGCGTGCCCACACCTACGGATTCGCGGGCATGGTCAAACACCCGGCTCATGACAGGCATTCCGGGTTTTATATCGTCCCCGTCACAGGGTCCCACAATGACCCGGCTGTTCTTGTCCGCGCCTCCCAGGATGAACAACATGCCGCTTTGGATGCTTTCTTTCTGGGCAAGGGCCTCTATCTGCTCATGAATGACGTCACCGTCTTCCAGGCGGACGATAAAGACCCTGCCGTACTGCCCTTGTGAATATTTCATCTGATATCTTCCTTTTCTGCTGACGTTGATGTCCGGAGAAAATGACATAACAGATAGGGATGCAAAATCATAGAATAGAATCGACACGGCGTGATGATGCGCTGGCCATAATACGGGCGCCCGCGGGAACCAGAACTGACACAGGCAACTATTCCCAAGTGCCTGCCGGTGTGGCGTGTCCTGTCCATCTACCTATTTTTTCTTGACTTTATTTGTTTTTTGAATTTAGTTGGGGGCCATCTCCATCTAACATCAAAATGAGGGTAAGGGTCATGAAAACATCTATTTCAGTTTCAGTATTTCTTTTTGTCGTAATTTCATTTTATTTCCATCCCGCTTTAGCGGAACAACCCCCTTTAACCATTGCAACGGGTTGGGGCGCAATGGGCGGACCGATCAACATTGCCCAGGAAAAAGGGTTTTTCAAGGAACAGGGGGTCAACACAAAAATCTTATTCACGACCGGGACAACCCGGGCATTCAAGGCCTATCTGCAGGGAAAGGCCGATGCAACAACAATCAACAGTCTCAATATTGCCCGGTCGAATATTAATCCGTCTGACCATGTGATTATCGGGACGCTTTGCTATTCCGACAACCAGTTAAAATTGCTTGCCAGAAAAAGTGCGGGCATCAACAGGGTTGCGGACCTGAAAGGCAAGAAGATCGCTGTGCATAAAGCCAGTTTTGCCCATTTCTACCTTGAGAAATTTTTGTTGTTCAACGGATTGGCCTTGAATGACGTTGAAGAAGTGTTTGCGAGTAAAAAAGAGATACCGGGCGTCATTGAGCGTGGTATGGCCCATGCCACAATGCAGCACGGGGTCCCCATTGCAAAAACAAAAAAGATCCTGGGTGAGGATCATGTGATTTTTCAGAATCCCGACGTTCACACAAAGACCCAGCATCTCATGGTTTCCCGGAAATGGCTGACCCAGCACCGTGAACAGGCCAAAGAGGTATTGCGGGCCCTTGTGAAAGGTGAAGAATTCATCAAGGCCCATATCGGGGAAAGTATTGAGATTCTGGCAAAAGCCAAGGAATTTGATGTCAGTGATATGGCCCATAGCGTCCGGCATGAAATGAATTATGACCTGAGCCTGAAACAGTCGATTTTTACCGAACTGGAAGGCATGGAGCAATGGGCGCTGGACAATAGTCTTGTCAAACGTAAAATCCCGAGAAATTATCTTGAAATGATCGACTACTCTCTTCTGGAGGAGATAGACCCCAAAAGGGTGACCATTATCCGTTAGTTGTCGCCATCACATCCATTTTATTTGATTTATTTGAAATTAAGTAAGTTTACTTATTTCTGTCTATCATCTGTATTCAAATAGGTGTAAGGGTCATGAAAACGTTTATTTCCGTATTTCTTTTCGTCCTAATGTCATTTTATTTACACCCCGCTTTGGCGGAACACCCCCCTTTAACCATTGCAACGGGTTGGGGAGCAATGACCGGGCCGGTGGTCATTGCCCGGGAAAAAGGGTTTTTCAGGGAGCAGGGAATCAATACAACAATATTATCCACGACCGGGTCTACCCGGTCAGTCAAGGCGTATCTGCAGGGGAAGGCTGATGCAACAGCAGTCAACAGCCTCAATATTGTCCGGTCGAACCTTGATCCTTCTGATCATGTGGTTATCGGGACACTTTCCTATACTGATAATCAGTTAAAACTGCTTGCCAGAAAAAGTGCGGGCATTAATAAGGTTTCTGATTTGAAAGGCAAGAAGGTTGCTGTGCATAAGGCCAGTTTTGCCCATTTTTACCTTGAAAAGTTTCTGTTGTTCAACGGATTGGCCTTGAATGACGTTGAAGAGGTGTTTGCCAGCAAGAAAGAGATTCCAGGCGTCATTGAGCGTGGTATGGCCCATGCCACAATGCAGCACGGGGTCCCCATTGCAAAAACAAAAAAGATCCTTGGGGAAGACCATGTGATTTTTCAGAACCCTGGCGTTCACAGGAAGACCAGCCACCTCATGGTTTCCCGGAAATGGCTGACCCGGCACAGGGAACAGGCCAAAGGGGTGTTGCGGGCCCTTTTGAAAGGTGAAGAATTCATCAAAACCCATACTGAAGAAAGTATTGGAATCCTGGCCAAAGCCAAGAAATATGATATCAGTGACATGGCCCATACCGTCCGCCATGAAATGAATTATTATCTGCGCCTGGAACCATCGATTTTTACCGAGCTGGAAGGTATTGAACAATGGGCACTGGACAACAACCTTGTCGAGCGCAACACCCCGAGAAATTATCCTGAAATGGTTGACTATTCCCTTCTGAAAGAAATTGCTCCCAAAAGGGTGACCATTCTCCGTTAGTTGCCGCCATAACATTCATTTCACTGGATTTGAAATTAATTAAGTAAGCCCCCATCTAAATACAAACAAGGGTAAACATCATGAAAACATTTCTTTCCGTAGTCCTTTTTTTCGTCGTTTCATTTTACTTCCAACCCGCCCTGGCGGAGCAACCCGCTTTAACCATTGCAACGGGTTGGGGTGCAATGACCGGACCGGTTGCCATTGCCCAGGAAAAAGGGTTTTTCAAGGAACAGGGGATCGAGACAACAACATTATCCATGACCGGGGGGAAACAGACATTCCAGGCGTATCTGCAGGGAAAGGCCGATATCATGTCTAACACCTGCCTCAAGATAGTCCGGTCGAATCTTGACCCATCCGACCATGTAATTATCGCTACGCTTTCCTATACTGACAATCAGTTGAAACTGCTTGCCAGAAAAAGTGCGGGCATTAATAAAGTCTCAGACCTTAAAGGCAAGAAAATTGTTGTGCATAAGGCCAGCTTTGCCCACTTTTACCTTGAGAAGTTTTTGCTGTTCAACGGATTGGATTTAGATGATGTCGAAGAGGTGTTTGCAGGCAAAAAAGAGATTCCAGGCGTTATTGAACGCGGACTGGCCCATGCCACAATGCAGCATGGCGTACCCATTGCAAAAACAAAAAAGATCCTTGGTGAGGATCATGTGATTTTTCAGAATCCGGCCGTTCACAGGAAGACCCAACAGTTACTGGTGCGCCGGGAATGGGTGGCAAAGCACCGTGAACAGGCCAAAGGGTTGTTGCGGGCCATTATCAAAGCCGAAGAGTTTATTAAAACCAATACAGAGGAAAGTATTAAGATCCTGGCTAAAGCCAAGAAATATGACATCAATGACATGGCCCATACCGTCCGGCATGAAATGAATTTTTACCTGAGCCTGAAACAGTCGATTTTTACCGAACTGGAAGGTATGGAGCAATGGGCACTGGACAACAATGTTGTCGAACGTAAAACTCCGAGGAATTATCTTGAAATGGTTGACTATTCCCTTCTGGAAGAGATCGCTCCCAAAAGGGTGACTATTATCCGTCCGTTGTCGCCATAACATTCATTATAAAGGCCCGTCTCCATATAAATTCAAGTGAGGATAAGCGTCATGAAAACATTTATTTCCGTATTTCTTTTCGCCCTGGTTTCACTTTATTTTCACCCCGCTTTGGCGGAACATCCCCCTTTAACCATTGCAACGGGCTGGGGGGCAATGGATGGGGTGGTGATCATTGCCCAGGAAAAAGGGTTTTTCAAGGAACAGGGGATCAAGGCGACAATATTATCCACGACCGGGGATAAACCGATATTCCAGGCATATGTTCAGGGAAAGGCCGATGTCATGTGCAATAACAGCTTCCGCACTGTCCGGTCCAATCTTGATCCATCCGACCATGTGATTATCGGGACTCTTTCTTATACTGATAACCAGTTAAAACTGCTTGCCAGAAAAAGTGCGGGCATCGCCAGGGTTTCGGATCTGAAAGGCAAGAAAATCGCTGTGCCCCAGGCCAGTTTTTCCCATTTTTACCTTGAGAAGTTTTTGTTGTTCAACGGATTGGCCTTAGATGATGTCGAAGAGGTGTTTACGGGTAAAAAACAGATTGCAGGCACCATTGAACGCGGTCTGGCCCATGCCACAATGCAGCACGGTGTCCCCATTGCGGAAACAAAAAAAATCCTTGGGGAAGATTATGTGATTTTTCAGAATCTGGCCGTTCACAGGAAAACCTGCCAACTCCTGGTTCCACGGAAATGGGTAATGCAGCACCGTGAACAGGCCAAAGGAATGTTGCGGGCTTTTCTTAAAGGTGAGGAGTTCATCAAGACCCATACCGAGGAAAGTATTGAGATCCTGGCCAAAGCCAAAAAATATGATATCAGGGAGATGGCCTATACTGTCCGCCATGAAATGAATTTTTACCTGAGTCTGAAACAGTCGCTATTTACCGAACTGGAGGGTATGGAGCAATGGGCTCTGGAAAACAATGTTGTCGAGCGTAAAACACCGAGGAATTATCTTGAAATGGTTGACTATTCCCTTCTGGAAGAGATTGCTCCCAAAAGGGTGAGCATTATCCGCCCGTTGTCGCTGTAACGGAATGTTATGGGTGCATGATTGAGCTTTTCCAAATCAGACATTCATTTTCAAAAAAAGGTAAACATTATGAAAACATCTATTTTCGTAATTCTTTTTGTCGTAGTTTTAGCTTATTTCCAACCCGCCATGGCGGAACAACCCCCTTTAACCATTGCAACGGGCTGGGGTGCAATGGACGGAACGGTGAGTATTGCCCGGGAAAAAGGGTTTTTCAAGGAACAGGGAATCAAGGCAGAAGTATCATCCATGACCAGGAGTACCTGGGCATTAAAGGCGTATCTGCAGGGAAAGGCCGATGTAACAACAGTCAACAGCCTCAATATTGTCCGGTCGAATCTTGATCCGTCTGACCATGCGATTATCGGGACGCTTTGCTATTCCGACAACCAGTTGAAATTGCTTGCCAGAAAAAGTGCGGGCATTAATAAAGTCTCAGACCTTAAAGGCAAGAAAATTGCTGTGCATCAGGCCAGTTTTGCCCATTTTTACCTTGAGAAGTTTTTGTTGTTCAATGGATTGGCTTTAGATGATGTCGAAGAGGTGTTTGCGAGTAAAAAAGAGATTCCGGGCGTCATTGAACGCGGACTGGCCCATGCCACAATGCAGCATGGCGTCCCCATTGCAAAAACAAAAAAGATCCTTGGTGATGATCATGTGATTTTCCAAAATCCGGCGGTTCACAGGAAGACCCAGCATCTCATGGTTTCCCGGAAATGGCTGACCCGGCACCAGGAAGAGGCCAAAGGGGTGTTACGGGCACTTCTTAAAGGTGAAGAATTCATCAAAGTCCATACCGAAGAAGGTATTGAGATCCTGGCAAACGCCAGGAAATATGATATCAGGGATATGGCCCGTACTGTCCGCCATGAAATGCATTATAACCTGAGCCTGGAACAGTCGCTGTTTACCGAACTGGAAAGTATGGAGCAATGGGCCCTGGACAACACCCTTGTCAAGCGCAACACCCCGAGGAATTATCTTGAAATGGTGGACTATTCCCTCCTGGAAGAGATAGATCCCAAACGGGTTACCATTATCCGCCCGCTGGCCTATAAAAGGAACGAATGAGAACGTGCCGGAATCGTTCCGGCCCAAAAGTCCGGTGATTCACTTTTTTTCTTGACTTTGCTCCTTATTTGAACTTAGTTCATCAATTATCATTAATCTTAATCATTATCTAAGTCTGAGATTCAGAAAGGAGTAAAGGTCATGGGACAAGCCACTCCGATTTATTTTCCCGTTTCGATTCTGCTTTTTGTTCAATGCGTCAAAAAATTTAAGATTTCAAGTGTCCTGGTGAGGTGAGCCATGAAACTGAAAACCAGCCTGATTGCTTTGGCGGCAAGTGTCATTATTGTTGTTCTCATCACGGGAAGCGGGCTTTTTTATACGGAACGCGAAATCAACACGGCACTGTCTGCAAACAAAACCATTTCCTTAATCGTGAATGAGGTGTTTGAACTGAACCGGCTGGCAGCCGATGTCAACCGGGCCGGTATCCAACGCACCCGCCTGCAGTGGCAATGGAAAATGGATGGACTGGATATCCTTGCCTCAAGTTTTCCCAAAGGCGATGCAACCGTGGATAAGATGCGCATTGAAATGGCGCAGCTGAACCTGATTCTGAAAGGGTATCTGCAGACCTGTGAAGATGTATTCTCCCTGGGCAGCCGGGACAGCTTTAACCGGGCAATACAGTTCCGGGTCCAGAACCTGACCACGTATCTGCACTCCATGTCTTCCCTTACCCAGGCGCTTTTGGACGAAAGCTACGCCCATGTCCGCAAGGTCCGGGAAAAACAGAAGACGTTTTTAATTGCCAGTGTCGGCTGCTGGTGCGTACTGCTGGCGTTCTGGACCCTGACGCTTTGGTCCGGGATCATGACACCGGTGAACAAGCTTTTGCATTCTGTTGCCGTTGTCAGGCAGGGAAACCTGACGCACCGGGTGGCGGTAAAAGATAACGGGCATGAAATGGATGCGCTTTTGATATCGTTCAATGCGATGCTGGACCGGCTGGAAAGCCTGACCAAAACCCGGAAAACCGTATTTGATATCACGGACAGGGAACAGGCATGGGTGGGACGCCAGCTCCATGACGGAATCAGCCAGATCCTGACCGGTATCAAGCTTCAACTGGCAGTACTTAAGAATGAAAGCACGGACAACCATACCATTGGAAAAATTTCCTTTTACCTGGATGAGATACAAGGGGAAATCAAACAGATACTGAAAAAGATGCAGCCGGTTATGCTGAATGAGTTCGGCCTTGCCGCCACCCTCGAATGGTTTTGCGGCCAGGTCGGCACGGATACGGATATCCGGCTTGATGTACCGGCCGATGATGATGGCATTCCCAAAAGACTTTATATACCGGTTTTCAGAATTGTTCAGGAAGCAGTCAACAATGCCCTGTGCCACGGGAATCCCGACCGGATTTCCATCCGGGTCAGCGGGGATGACAATACCATCTGTCTGACTGTCACGGACAACGGCAGGGGATTTGAGTTGCCCGGGGTTAAAAAAGGCCGGGGCCTGACCGCCATGCAGATCCGGTGCGCCACGGAACAGGGTGATTTTTCCATTGCATCCGAACAGGAGAACGGCTGCCGTATCACAGCGTCATTCCCGGTACAGGCAGATTCGGAACGGTCCGGAGGACATCCCGGGACAGATTTGCAGCAGGCGGCATCCATATAAAATCGGGATCGGTATTGCAAAATAAATCCAAAGCAACATCTTGCGCGTTGCAAACGCAGAGAAAACGCGTATAAACAAGGCGTACAAAAAAGCGTGTGAACATCATATAACCATTTAAAATCTTGTGAATTAAAAACGTGCGCCGCATTTAACTGCGGTTGCCCTGCCGTGGGAACAGGTCTGCTTGTGAACCGCCTTGAATCCGTGGTATGCTGGGCCGTTTTTTTCCGGTCCGATAACAAAGGAGAGGTGGTGTGAAGACAAGGGTAAGCATTCTGGTTTTGATTCTGGTAACAGTCGTCACAGGCATTGCCATGGGCAGCGAGGACACGCAGGCAACCACCCCAGCCCCCTTGTCCATTGCGGGTGAGGCGGAAAAGGAAGCCGCCGCTCTGGACATGCTCCGCTCCATTGTTCGGCTCAGGAACAACCTCAAGCAGCGGATGGATGAGAAAAAGCAGTTGATGGCCCGGGCGGATTCTGAGACGGAAAAGGCTTACCTGACCGCGGAACTTGATGCATTGGACCGGCAGATCGCAGGGGCTGCCGTGGATTTTGAGCGGATCGCCACCGGGGTTGACGTGGGGTTGTTCGCCGAAAAAAAGGCCGAGCATTTTAACTGGAAAAATGAGGTGGTCTCCCTGATCGAGCCCGGGATCATGGAACTCAAGCGCCTGACCGTCAAGGCCCGGCATAAGACCAAGCTCAAGGACCGGTTGTCAGCCTATGAAGACCTGGTGCCGGTTGCGGTCAAGGCCCGCACCCGAATTGAAACCCTGGCCGGCCGGGCTGCAGATCCCGAACTCAAAGCCTCTTTGGAAAGCCTGCTGCCGGAATATAAAAGCGTTGAAAGCCAGATCCGGAACAAACTGGAACTGGCCCGGCTCCAGCTCGAAGACATTGAGCGGGAAGAGATTTCGCTCATTGAAAGCTCCAGGAAATCCATAAAAAATTTTTTCAAAACCAGGGGACTCTACCTGTTTATTGCCATACTGACCTGCGCCGGGGTCATCTTATGCCTGCGGTTTTTTTACAGGGCTTTTATCCGCCTGGTGCCGGGATACCGTTCCCAATACCGGCCCTTCCATATCCGGGTCCTGGAGCTGGTGTACCGGGTCCTGACCCTGGTCATTACCCTTTTGGCCGTGATCCTGGTGTTTTATGTGTTTGAGGACTGGGTTTTGCTTTCCCTGGCCATTATTTTTCTTATGGGCATTGCCTGGGCTGCCAAGCATGCCCTGCCCCGGTTCGTTCACCAGAGCCGGCTTATGCTCAATGTCGGGGGCATCAGGGAAGGCGAACGGCTGATGTATGAAGGGGTGCCCTGGCTGGTCAAGCATATCAATGTCCACACCACCCTGGAAAACCCCGGCCTGGGCGTCCGGCTTAGGATTCCCATTGAAAATCTCATGGACAGTACGTCAAGGCCTTTCCACCCGTCCGAACCCTGGTTTCCCTGCCGGAGGAACGACTGGGTTATCCTGGCGGACGGCACCCGGGGCGGGGTGGTCAGCCTGTCCCATGAAAGCGTGGAACTGGTCCTGAGGGGCGGGGCAAAGAAAACCTACCGGACCGCGGATTTCCTGGGCTTGTCTCCCCTGAATTTATCGGTGAATTTCCGGCTGAAAATTCCCTTCGGCATTGCCTATGCCCATCAAAAAGAGGCCACGGGAAGCATCCCCGGGCTTTTGGCCGAGCATATCCGGGAACAGGTCCGTGCAGAAGGATATACAGACGACCTGCTGAACCTCAGGGTTGAATTCGCAAATGCCGGTGCATCTTCTCTGGATCTTGTGGTGATCGCCGACTTCAAGGGCGGTATGGCGCCGCTTTATAACCGCTTGTCCCGGGCCATACAGCGATGGTGCGTGGATGCGGCCACCCGCCACGGCTGGGATATCCCGTTTCCCCAGCTTACGATCCACCGCGAAACCTGATGCCGTACAGGGGATTTCCGGTGTGGCGGGCGGGATACCCCTTGACTTAACAGCGGTCTAAGGCAATACTTACATTATTGGGGAAAAGATACATCATCACACGGTTTTCATTCAAACAACAAGGGTCAAGGCCATGAACCTGAATACCCATCTTCTGGGCGATCTTCTGGTCAGTCTGGGCGCCATTTCAAAAGCACAGCTGGAAGAGGCTCTGGCATACCAAAAGGACTTGATAAAGGATACCCTTTCCGAAGCGGAGCTGGACCGGACGGAACTCATTTCCAGGGGCCGGCAGACCATATCCCGGGTACCCAAACTGGGCAGCATCCTTTTGGATAAAGGATTTCTGACCGAAGAGCAGCTTGCCCCGGCACTGGAAATCCAGCATGACCGGGCCGCTGAACTCAGCAATCTTGACAGCCACCGGCTGGCCACCGTCCTGGAGGTGGGGTTTATCATCAACTCCACCATCAACCTTGTGGACGTGCTTTCCCTGATTATGAAGTATGCCAATATTGTCATGGACTCCGTGGCATCCACCCTTATGCTCCTGGATGAAAAAACCGGGGAACTGGTCTTTTCCGTTCCCACGGGCCCCAGTGCGGATCAACTGGAAGACATCCGGATTCCCCCGGGAAAAGGGGTGGCCGGCTGGGTGGCGGAAAACGGCCGTTACCTGCTGGTCAAAGACGCTGAAAAAGACGAGCGGTTTTACAATGCCGTGGATGCCATGACCGGTATCCGGACCAAAACCCTGTTGTGCGTTCCCGTGAAATCAAAGCAGAAACTCATCGGGGTGCTGGAGGTGATCAACAAAAAGAACGGGGGCTGTTTTTCCGAGCAGGACGCCCTGCTGCTGAGCATTTTTTCCCACCATGCCGCCATTGCCATTGAAAATGCCATGTTGTTCAATGCCATGCAGTCCGGGCTGGAAAAGGAAAAATTGATCGAACAGAAGGTCTCCGAGTCCGAGCGGCTGCGTTCCATCGGCACCCTTGCCGGGGGCATTGCCCATGATTTCAACAATATCCTGGGAGCGATCATCGGGTATACGGAGCTGGCCCAGATTGAATCGGATCCGCGCAGCCGGGTCCATGCCAGCCTGTCAAAGGTGATCACCGCCTCAAACCGGGCCAGGGATCTGATCTCCCAGATTCTGACCTTCAGCCGCCAGTCGGAAAGGGTATTGCGGCCCGTCCGGGTCAACGCCATTGTGGATGAGGCTTTAAAGCTGCTGCGGGCATCCCTGCCCAAAACCATTGAGATCATATCAAATACGGACTGCCGTTCCGTGATCATGGGGGATGCCACCCAGGTCCACCAGGTGGTCATGAACCTGTGCACCAATGCGGCCCATGCCATGGAAAACCAGGGCGGTTCCCTGAGGATTTCCCTGTCGGAATCTTTTATTGACGGCCGCAGTGACGATATGCCGGGCCTTGGTTCCAGCCCCTATATCCGGCTGCAGGTCAGGGATTCGGGCAAGGGCATGCCGCCCCATGTGGTTGAGCGGATTTTCGATCCGTTCTTCACCACCAAGGAAAAGGGCCGGGGAACCGGTATGGGCCTGGCCGTGGTCCACGGTATTGTAACGGACCACAACGGGGATATCCGGGTGGACAGCCGCCCGGGCAAGGGCTCCGTGTTTGATGTGTATTTCCCGGTGATTGAGCGGGAGCCCGGGCCGGACATCGGCCCGGTCGCCGAAGAGGTGCCGTGCGGTACCGAGCATATCATGATCGTGGATGACGAGATCATGCTGGTGGATGTGGCAAAACGACGGCTGAACGCCTTGGGGTACCGGGTCACAATCGAAACCGACAGTGTCCAGGCCCTGGAACGGTTCCGCCAGGCTCCCGGCACCTATAACCTGGTCATGACCGATATGTCCATGCCTGTGATGACCGGGGAAGAGTTGTCCGGGAAAATCCTGGAGATCCGGCCGGAGATGCCCATCATCCTCACCACAGGGTTCAGCGGCAACCTTTCCGAAGCCGCTGCTCTGGAAAAGGGGTTTAAAGGGTTGCTCATGAAACCCGTGGGGCTTGCTGAGCTGGCCGTGGCCGTCCGCCGTGCCCTTGACGGCGATTGATCCCTGTTACCGGGAGTCTGCGCCGCCGGAAATCCGCACCAACATCAGGAACTGCAGGAAAGCATGGAACACCCGGGTTTGTGGCGTGCCCATTCCGGGCGTTTCCGGGCGAATTTTTCCTTGCCGGGCTGATCGTCGTAAGGGTGCCGCATCAGGTCCAGCAATTCCTCCACCCGTGAAAAATCCCCCTGTTCAGCCTTGTCAATGGCGACCTGGGCAAGGTAATTTCTCAACACGTATTTGGGATTGATCCGGTGCATTTTCCGGATGCGTGTTTCCCGGTCTGTCCCGTCTTTTTTCAGTCTCAATGCATAACGTCTGAACCAGCTCCGGACCTGGTCAAGATAATCCCGGCCGGCCTGGTCCGGCTGGTACAGGGCCGGTTCCAGAAAGTTGGGAAGGGTGGCCTGGGCGGTCTGCATGGCCTTTTCCGGGTCAAACCGGGCCAGTTCCCGGAAAAAAATCGTATAATCCGTCTCAACCGCCTGGAGAAGGGTGAGCAGGGAGGTAATCAAAGGATCGTCGCCACCGGGATCATATGCCGCGAATCCCAGCTTTTCGGCCATCATGGCTTTCCATGCAGGGCCATAGGCGGCAACCGTATCATCCAGGGCAGCCTGGAGAGATTCAGGGCTGCCCATCACGGGCAATAGAGCATTGGCCAGTTGCCCCAGGTTCCACAAGGCGATTTGGGGCTGGTTTCTGAAGCAGTAGCGCCGTCCGGCCGCATCCGTGGTATTGGGCGTCCAGCCCGGAGTATAGTCTTCCAGCCAGCCGTAAGGCCCGTAATCAATGGTCAGTCCCAGGATTGACATGTTGTCGGTGTTCATGACCCCGTGGACAAATCCCACCCGCATCCAGTGGACGATCATTTCCATGGTCCGGTCGCAGATTTCCCTGAACCAGATCTCGTAAATATCCCCGGCCCTGGCGGGCAAATGGGGAAAGTCCGTTTGAATGGTGTAGTCCATGAGCTGTTTGAGCAGACGTTCCTCCCCCCGGGCTGCCAGGATCTGGAAATTGCCGAAACGGGTGAAAGAAGGGGACATCCGGCAGACCACTGCGCCGGGCTCTTCTTTGGGGTGGCCGTCGTAAAACATATCGCGCTCCACAGGCTCCCCGGTCAGGGTGAGGCTCAGGGCCCGGGTGGTGGGAACCCCCAGGTGGAACATGGCTTCGCTGCATAAAAATTCCCGGATGGAAGACCGTAACACGGCCAGTCCGTCTGCAGTCCTGGAATAAGGGGTGGGGCCCGCCCCTTTGAGCTGGAGCACCCACCGGTCCCCGGAGGCGTTGACCACTTCGCCCAGGTTGATGGCCCGGCCATCCCCGAGCTGGCCGGCCCAGTTGCCGAACTGATGGCCTCCGTAGCACATGGCAAAGGGATCCATTCCCGGCAGCACATGGTTTCCCGTGAGCACCCGGATAAACAGTTCCGAGCGGCAGGCCGCATCATCCAGGCCGATAACCCGGGCTGTCTCCCTGGAAAATGCCACCAGTTCAGGAGCGGATACCGGGGTTGGAAGCACCCGTGAATAACAGGCTCCTGTGACCTGGCGGCGGAAATTTTTTGGCTGCGGGTCACCGGGCAGTTCACGGGTGAAGCGGTTGTCAAATGTCAGTGTGTCTATGGCGCGGACGGGCGGAACAGGTGTCATGGCAATCCCCTCCTGCCGCGATGCGGCTGTTAAGGTTTGCCTAAGAGGATAAGCACTAAAGCATTAATCTGCAACGGAAGAGTCTTTAAAAGAGCGTATCATAAGGGTCAGTTTTTCCACATGAACGGTTTCTTCCCGGATGATGTTCTGCAATCCTTTTTTAGCGGATTCCGACTCGATAAAGGTGTCCAGGAATTCATAGAACAGGATGGTATCGTTTTCAAAAAGGATAAAGGTTTTGATCATCTGCTCCGGGGTCTTTATCCGGCTGAAATCCACCTCGTCCAGGGAAAGGGTGTTGTCTCCCATCATCTCTTTCAGAACGTCGGGCAGCATGACCTCAAGATCGTCGGCATCGCCGGGCAGGGCCTTTTTCTGGTTGAGGAACCAGTTGCTGTGGCAGTCCTCTTCATCGGCCATCCATTTGAGCAGGTCGATCAACTGCCTGTCCTCTGTCATCTCCATGGCGCGGCAGTATACGGCTTTTCCGTTTTGCTCCATTTTGACGGCAATATCAAAGAGATCGTTCAGGGTAAACATATGCGGGTCCTCACGTTGGGGCTAACTTATGGCCATCCCTGAATCCTCAAGGTTTTTTGATTTGATCCCAGCATTGCGTAACCTTGAAACAGGCAGTACACTTTGAAATCGGACCAAAATCCTTATGATCAGAGACACCATTATGGTCAGGCGGTTGACATCTTTTCGGAGACTGATCATATTATATCAAGTACGGGTTTTAAAGACTTTATCTTAAAATTACTGGAAATATTCCCGCTAAGGAGACTTGTATGAATGATTTGAAGGCATGTAAAACCTGTGGAAAGGTGGCAAAGGATCCCGGCCATTTGTGCGCGCCGGCAACCCTTGAAAAAGCCTATGTCTGCGAAGACTGCGGAGAGTCCTCTCTGGAAGCCAGGCATATCTGTAAACCCAAATTGGAAAAACTCAAATATACCTGTGAAGGCTGCGGCCGCCTTGCGGTTGAGCCGGACAAACTCTGCCAGCCAAAGGAGATTTAGGTTTACTCTTATCTCTTCTTAATTTCGCAGATGTTTTTATCATCCCTGTTCCGGCGGTAGACCCGGAGCAGGGATTTTTAATTGGCCAAAGGGCTGCCCCGACAACTGTTTTTTTGTATGGAGGCATCATGCTTTATAGCAGGTTAGGGTTGATTTATCGCGGCAAAACCCCTATACAGACAGTACACAAAACAGACAGAACCCAATTTCGCACGTGTAATTAGCCAGGGCTAATGGAAAATATATTTGAGAAAATAAAAACGTCCAATCATCTTCCCCAGTTGCCCCAGGTGATGCTGCAATTGGTAAAGGCCTGCGGCAGCGAAAAGGCAGATATCGACGAATTGACCCGGATCATCTCAACAGATCCCTCCCTGACCGCAAAGCTGTTGCAGATCATCGCCTCTCCCTACATCAACCTGCCCGGGCAGGTGAACACCATCAAAGCTGCAGTGATGTACCTGGGACTGGATACCATCCGCAACATTGCCATCAGTTCGTCTGCCATGCATTTTTTCAAGATGTCCAGAACCCTTCCCGACTTTGATATTACCCGGTTCTGGTATCATTCCTACAAGTGCGGTGTCCTGGCCAGGCGGATGGCGGTTGAAGAAGGCCACTCCGGCCCGGATGAATATTTCCTGGCCGGTCTGCTTCACGATATCGGCAGCCTTGTGCTGATGCGGACCTTTCCGGAGGCGTACGGCGCCGTCATGAAAGCGGTGACATCCGGGAAATCCCTGGCAGAGGCCGAGCAGGTCCAGTTTAATGTAGACACCCCCCAGGTCAGTGCCTGGCTGTTCAGCCAATGGCGGCTGAACCCGATCAGTTCGGACGCGGTCCTGTTTATGAATGAACCCCTGGAGCGAATCCGGGGAGAATTGCCCCATGTTAAAATCCTGTACATGGCCAACACCCTGGCAGGTGAAGATGGTGTCTCTCGGATTGACGACATACTGCCATTGACCGGCATTCCCGGGGTTCGCCTGGGCCAGCTGGTTGCCGAAACAGAAGACGAGGGCGGCAAAATGGCCGGCAGCCTGGGGGTGAATGTCAACGACACCACAGGCACCGGGGTGGCCGCCGACCGGGCCCTTGCCCTTGAAATAAAGGATATGTCCCTGTTTTACGGCACCCTGGGCAACCTGCTGAAGGCCAGGGAAATGCCAAAGGTGCTGGACGTCCTTCAAAAAGGCCTGGAGGTTATTTTCCATGTGTCCCGGGTTTTTTTCTTTATGATGGACAGGGAAAAAAATATGCTCACCGGCACCTGCCGCCCGGATGACCGGCACTACAGCATTGTCAGGAGCATTGCCCTGACCATGGACAATCCGGAAAGCCTTTTGGTGAAATGCGCTGACCGGGCCGCCGTTCAAACCAGCTTCTCCCGGAAAACCCTGGCCGTGTCAGACACCCAGATCATACGCCTTCTGGAATCCAAGGGCCTTTACTGCATTCCCATGGTCGCCGGGGACAGGACCATGGGAGTCATGGCTCTGGGGGTTGACCGGGATACGGCCCTGGCACTGGAACGGAACCGCGGGGTGCTTGCCCTTTTCTCCGCACAGGCGGGGATCTGCATTGAAAATATTGCGTTTCACAAGGCCTATGCCAGGGACATCAATGAAAAGAAGATGGAAGCCTATGTCGCCCTGACCGACAAGGTGGTCCACGAGATCAACAACCCCATCGCCATTATCAGAAGCTACCTGGAAACCCTTCGGCTGAAACTGCCGGACAAGCACCCGGTCCAGGAGGAGCTGTCTGTTGTCGGGGAGGAAATCCAGCGGGTGGCATCGCTTCTGGAGGGGCTGGCCAGCTATTCAAAACCAAAGATCGGCGGCCGGGACATCATTCATATCAACCAGATCTGCAGCCGGGTGATGGATGTGCTGAAAAAATCAATCCTGCTGCCGCGGCGGATCGAAACAAAAACCAGTTTCGACAAGGCCATTCCCGCCGTGAACATGGACGGCAACGGGCTGAAACAAATACTGATCAACCTGGTGAAAAACGCAGCTGAAGCCATGGAAAACGGGGGGCAGGTCTATCTGAAAACCCGGCTTTTACCCGGTTCCGCCAAAGTGCTTATTGATGAGAAAAAAAAGATCCCCGGATCGGTGGAGATTATGGTCAGGGATACCGGGCCAGGCATTCCGGAGCATATAAGGGAGCGCCTGTTCGAGCCGTACAATTCCGGTAAGAAAACCGGAAAGAACGCCGGCCTGGGACTTGCCATCGTTCATACCATTGTCAGGGAGATGGGGGGCAACATCACCTGTGAAAGCCGGAAAGGTGCGGGTACGGTTTTTTCCGTTTACCTGCCCCTGGATTCCGGACGGGAAAGGGAAAAGGCGGCTGATGCACCTGCCAGGCCCAGAAGCCGGGAGGGTTCCGATGTCTAAGACCGGTGATATTCTGATTGAGGAGGGCCTGGTCGGCCCCGAGGATGTGGCCCGGGCCCTGACGATTCAGGAGAAAAAACGGATGTCGCTGACCCGGGACCGGGGGCGGCTTTTCGGCATGGTGCTTTGTGACCTGAACCTGGTCACTCCCCTGGACAATTACTGCACCCTGGAAAAATACGGAAAACTGATTTCCGTGAAGGCATTTCTCGTCCGCAAAAATATCGTCACCCAGAAGCATATCGACCGGGCCGAGGCCAGGGCAAAAGAGAAAAACATCCCGTTTATCTCGTATCTTCTTGAAGAGCAGATTGTTCCCAGGGCCGTGCTCCGTCAAATTCTTTTTGACCTGTTTCATATTCCGTTCCGGTCGGTCAGCGACATCGTATTTGACAAGACCGGCAGGGATATTTTGTCTGGAATCATTGATGATGCAAAGGCCGGTTACCACAGGGTCATTCCCCTCCAGCTCAGGGACAACACCCTTCTGGTGGGCATCACTGATCCCGGAAACCTGATTTTTGTCAGGGAACTGGATCAAAAATTCCCCCAATACCGGTTTAATCCCGTGTTTATTCCCTTTTCAGGCTTTACCTGGTTCTATAAACTGTTGTACAGGAAGAGCTGGAAAGCGTCATTCGCTACAAACCATAACCGGGTGGACCTGTCACAGCTCATGAGTGTTTCCGTTTCAGTGACGGATCCGGACCGGGACCGGGAAGCCGTCCTTGCCCTGTATGACCGCTATGAAAGCGCTCTGAGCCAGGGGCGTGAAGGGGCGGGTGACCCGGCCCGGGGCCGGCAGGAGCGTTCCAACATGTTTTTTGAATTCATCCGCCGGCACCACGAACAGATTATCAGCCAGTACTATTGTTCAAGCGTTGTGTTTTCGCTGAAGGAAGATAATGGCCGGGTCCTGGTCATGGCCATGCCCGGAAAGGAGATCCATCCATCATGGCAAAAGTGATTACAATTGCTTCGGGAAAGGGCGGGGTCGGCAAGACCAGCATCAGCCTGAACCTTTCCCTGGCCCTGGCAGGTGCCGGGTACCGGGTGTGCCTTTTTGATGCGGACCTGGGACTGGCCAATGTGAATATTCTTACCGGACTTTATCCCGAACACGGCCTTGCCGAGGTCATGGCCGGCACCCGGACACTCAAAGACATCATGATCCGGGATTTCAACGGCATTGATATCATACCGGGAAGTTCAGGGGTGGAAAAGCTGGCAGACCTGGATACCAGGGAGGCCGGCCGCCTGATTTCCGCCTTTCTGGAGCTTTCCGCATATGATTACTTTATCCTGGATACCTCTGCCGGCATTTCATCCCAGGTCCTCTCCTTTTGCCGGGCGTCCCATGAGATGATCCTGGTGGCCACACCCGAACCCACCTCGTTGACCGACGCCTATTCCCTGCTCAAGGTCATGTCCCGGAAAAAGCCGTTGCCCGGGATCCGAGTGGTGATCAACCAGGTCAGTTCCGTTGCTGCGGCAAAGCAGGCGTATGCCAAACTGAAAAAAACAGTCCACAAATTTTTGTCCATCAAGATTTCTCCGCTGGGAATACTGGCAAAGGATCCGAATGTGCCCATTGCCGTTGTCTCCCAGATTCCTTTTTTCATCCTTTTTCCCGAGACCCAGGCTGCCCGGTGCATCCGGAACATCGCCCTTAAGCTGGCCAAAGAGCCCGGAAAGGACATGCCTGTGGAGATGTTCTGGGACCAGTGCCTGAACCTGCTTTCCACCCAGCGGCAGGCCAAAAAACCGGCGCCTGCCCCGGCAGCGGCAACCGTGAATCCAGGGGCTGTTCCTCCGCCAGTGCCCGCCGGCACCTCTAAAGACCGGGAAGCCCTGGAAAGCCGTTTGTCTGGCATTGAAAGCAATATCGCGCGCCTTCTGGAGGAGATGGGTGAAATCAAGGCCCTGCTCAGCCGGCCCCAGGCCCCGCCAGAACCAGAAAAGGCCAGCCATGTCGAACCCCCGGCTGAAAGCGGGGATGCACTTCTCCCGATTGCCCTGAATTTTGAGGCCTGGGTTGCGGAACAGCAGGTCCGGGCATAGCACCGGCACCGGTTAAAATTTTGCCGCGCCCTGAACGCAAACCAAAACCCTGATGATCAGAGGTGGAGGTTTCCTAAATTTTCAGATTCTTTTACGGGATGGTCAGCGGCCCGGTGTGAGTTGGAGTTCATTCAGACAGCGGTGCAGTTCTTCTTTGTTTCCGGTATGTTTTTTCCTGTCATCCGAGAGTTTTACCGTGGGCTGCCAGTCTGCGTCAGGACCGGGTTTGCATCTGGACAGTTTGATGACAATGTTCAGGGGGGTGGGACCCAGGTCGTTGGTCATGTAAGTGCCGATGCCGTAAGCATCATTAATGGTGCCGTTGCAGGCCTTATGGATGGCAGCGGCACGATCGATGTCCAGGCCGTCTGAAAATACAATGGTTTTGGACAAGGGGTCAATGCCAAGGGCCCTGTAGTGGTCGACCAGTTTTTGGATAAATGCAATGGGGTCTCCGGAATCCTGGCGGACACCGTCAAAGCGCTCGGCCCTTTCCCGGCTGAATACCTTGAGAAAGGCATCCGTGGTATAGGTGTCGGTGAGTGCGATGCCCAGGTCCTGGGGGTATACTTTGAGCCAGGCATCCATTGCCATGGCATTGGCGTTGCGGTAACCGCAGAGGGTGGCGTGGAACATGATCCATTCATGGGCCAGGGTGCCGATGGGGGGAATATCGAATTTTCTGGCCAGGTATGCATTGCTTGTACCTGTGAGGCTGGGGGCATCTGATTCCAGGATGTCCCGGATCAGGTGTTCATGGTTGGCCGCGGAAAAGCGCCGCCGGGTACCGAAGTCCGTGAATCCGATCCTATGGCCGGACAGACGCATCGCCTTTGCCTGGTTTTTTTCCCG
Source organism: Desulfobacter sp. (assembly GCA_036881925.1). Classification (GTDB taxonomy): domain Bacteria; phylum Desulfobacterota; class Desulfobacteria; order Desulfobacterales; family Desulfobacteraceae; genus Desulfobacter. The sequence continues at coordinate 93,466 of JBAJNJ010000015.1, read as the reverse complement.
GACCTCTTCCCGGCTGAGGGTGCGGGGCCGGGTCATGGCAAAATAGGTTTCGCTGATAATGGCCATCAGGGGGACTTCCCAGAGAATGGTCCTGCACCAGGCCCCTTTGACGCTCAGGTCAAGCCGGCCGTTCTCCTGCACCACAGACACTTCCCCGGGATCGTAACGGTAGGATGACAGAAACGCCAGGTAGTCGTCGGACAGATAAGGGCATTTTTCCCCCAGCCAGTCTTTTTCCCCGGGCGTCAGGGCCAGGCCGGCCATGTTTTGGATCTCTTTTTCAACCATCGCAGCCATATCCCCGGGAAAGGGCGTGCCTCCCCGGTTGGTCAGCCGGTACTCCGCCCGGGCGTCCGGGTAAAGCCGGCAGACCGCCTGTTGCATGGTAAACTTATATAAATCATTATCCAGGATACTCCGGAACATTGGGGGCCTCACGTGTCATCATCCGTCCATAAGCATACCGGCGGCGGCTTGTCCGGGGTGTTTAAGCCGGCACCGATTTTAAAATCAGGCAAGAATATATCCTTTGAATTCAATTTTGTATAGGCAATAATAGGGGATGAACAGTATTTTTTCGGTTAAAACTTGTTGCGGTTGCAATTACTTAAGTAAACGGGCTATGTATGCACAGAAGAATCCTGTATCCATAAAAATGCAATGCCCGGGGGGAAACGGTTATGATTGACGAAAAAGAAAAGGGAACCGCAATCGTGGTGGTGGATGTGCAGGGGGATTTTACCGCCTGCAGGCAGGGCGCCCTGGCCGTGGCCGGAACGGACCGGGCATACCTGGACACGGTGGATGCCGAAACCCGCCGGTTAAAGGGGCTTGGCTATCCTGTTTTTGCCACCCAGGACTGGCACCCCGGGGACCACATATCTTTTTTTTCCAACCATGAAAACAAATCCGCATTTGACACCCTTGCCATGGACGACAGGGTCCAGGTGCTCTGGCCGCCCCACTGCATTCAGGATACGGAAAACGCAGAGGTCCTGTTGGACAATTCGCTCTTTGATGCCATTGTCAAAAAGGGAACAGATACCGGTTATGATTCCTATTCAGGATTTTTTGACGACGGCGGACAGGAAACAGGACTGGAACAGATGCTCAAAAGCCGGGCAATCAAAAAGCTGATCGTTTACGGCCTGGCCACGGATTATTGCGTCAGAGCCACGGTGATGGATGCCAGGGCCCTGGGGTTTGACGTGGTCCTGGTCGCGTCGCTGTGCCGGGGGGTGGCGGAAGAAACCACCCGGGCCGCGCTTGAAGAAATGGCTGCGGCCGGGGTGTTGATTCTCTGATCCGGTTTAGCTGAAGGTCCGTTTAAAAAGATCTTCCATGGCACTGACCGCATCTTCGGTCAGGTTCCGGGTGCCGGTGCCGGCAAAGGTTTTGTGGTGGATCACCGGGGTGACCATCTGCCATTCGTTGTCAACCCAGGAAAACCAGGCTTTTCTGTCCTGCTCATAAACAAAAATGGGCCGGTTGAACAACTTGCCGAGTTCAACTCCCCAGCCAGTGCCGCCCTTGACGGTTTTATCCGGAAGAATCCACCCGACCACAAAAAGCTGGTATCCGCTGTTGACCATATGGAAAATGGACTGGATGACCTTACGGATCTTGTTGCCTTTGGAAAACGACCGGCTCAACCGTGTGGAAACGATATCCATGGAGATGTTGCCCTTTTCCAGTTCCTCCTGGTTAAGGACCCGGAGTCCGGCGTCCCGCTCGGGCTTATGTCCGTCAAAAGAGAAGTTCACTTCTTTCACGCCATATTTTTCCGCCAGTCTGCCGAATTCCGCTTCAGCCCCTCTGTGGCCGCCGCTGTACAGGGTGAATTGGGAAGGATCATTGTTCATAAGTCGCACTCCTTACACTGTGTTGGTTATTTTTTGATTTACTGTTATGTGTTAGATCTTTGTGTTTAACTATATGTAATTCCGCCGGATTTTTGGAATGTATCATATAAAAGACGGATAAGATAAGCAACCCGTAATACAAGTCAACCCCGGCCACATAAAAAAAGCAAAAGATTCTTTGTCCGGTTTTTATCCGTTCTCTCTCCGGGACGGGGTCAGTCGACCCGGAAGGTATTCCTGCCCGAGGCCTTGGCAAGGTAAAGGGCCCGGTCCGCGGACTGGATCAGGTGGGTGGCATTGGTGTTGTGTTTGGGAATGGTGGTGGACAGGCCCAGACTGATGGTAACGTGGTCGGCAGTGGGGGAATGTTCATGGGTAATCTTAAACCCGTCTATGGTGTCGAGCATCCGTTTGGCGATGAGAATCCCGCCTTCCCGGTCGGTCTCCGGGAGAATGGCGGCAAACTCTTCCCCGCCGTAGCGGGCAATGGTGTCAACATCCCTGAGGATGCTTTCGTCCAGGCCCCTGGCCACTTTTTTAAGGCAGTCATCCCCGATGACATGGCCGTAGGCATCGTTATATGCCTTAAAATGGTCAATGTCCGCGATGATCAGGGTGAGGGGGGTCTGCCGCCGTCGTCCCCGCTGCCACTCCCGGACAAGGGTTTCGTCAAAAAAACGGCGGTTGGGAAGATCTGTGAGACCGTCCAGGGATGAGAGCTGCCTCAGTTTTTCGTTGGACTCTTCAAGTTCGTGCTTAAGGGTTTCCAGTTCTGCCACCTTGGCGTCCAGTTCCCGGGTTTTTTGTTCGAGAAGTTTGCGCTGCTTGTGAAGTTCCAGAAATATTTTTACCTTGGATTTCAATACATCGGCTGCCAGGGGTTTGAACAGGTAGTCAACCGCCCCGGAGCCATAGCCCCGGAACACGTGGGCCTCTTCTTTGTTGGCGGCGGTGACGAAGATAATGGGGATGTTTTTGGTCCGCTTGTTTCCCCTGAGCAGGGTCGCGGTTTCATAGCCGTCCATCACCGGCATCTGGACATCCAGCAGGATCAGGGCAAATTCATAGTCCAGGGTTTTTTCCAGGGCCTGGTGTCCGGATTCGGCCCTGACCACGTCCAGGTCCGGAGACGCAAGAACCTGCTCCAGCGTCAGGAGGTTCTCCGGCCTGTCGTCTACGATAAGGATGGAAGGTTTTTTCATTTGGCCAGCTTAAATCCTTTGGACATCATCTGGTTGATAAACCGTGCAATTTTTTCCAGGTCCAGTACCATATCCACACCCGCATCAATGGCGGAGCCGGGCATGGCCGGGGCTTCAGCCGTTTCCGGAGACTGGGCAACAGCATAGCCGCCAAAGGCCCGGATGGTCCGGATGCCGTTGGTGCCGTCGGAATTGGCCCCGGTCAGGATAACGCCCATGAGGCGATCCCGGAACGTCTCCGCTGCGGTGTCAAACAATACGTCAATGGCCGGTCGTGAAAATTGAACGCGTTCGGCTGTGGACAGGCCAAAGGTTTTGTCCTCTTCCACAAGTAAATGATAATTGGCCGGCGCAAAATATATGGTCCTGCTTTTAATCGGCATTTTATCTTCCGCTTCTTTTACCCTGAGGTTACACTGTTTGTCAAAGTATTGAACCAAAAAATCATCCGCATCCGGGCTCATGTGCTGAACAATGATCACCGGCTGGCACATGGTTTCCGGCAGCCGGGGAAGGATGGCTTTCAGGGCGGCCATCCCGCCGGCGGACACGCCCATGACAATGGCTTGATATAATGGGTCCGTATTCATTTTGTATTAAGGTTCAGCGTTTTTTCCGGTAGATTTTTTCCTTGTCAAACACCACTTCAAAACGGTCTGCCATATCCGTGAACTTGAGGCTTTCCTTGGACCCCAGACAGAGGTAGCCGCCCGGGCAGAGGCTGTCGTAAAAAAGCCGGATCACCTGATTTTGAAGCTTGCGGTTAAAATAAATCAGCACATTCCTGCAAAAAATCAGGTGCATTTCCCCGAACACCCCGTCGGTTACAAGGTTGTGGGAGGAGAACAACACCTTTTCCCTTAAGGCGCGCTTGAGGATCACATTTTCATCATCGGCGGCATAATAATCTGAAAATGCCCTGGTGCCGCCGGATTTCTGGTAGTTTTCCGTATAGGCCTTCATCACGTCCAGGGGAAAGATCCCGGATTTGGCCTTTTCCAGAATCAGCTCGTTGAAATCCGTGGCATAGACCTGGGCCCGCTTTTTCATTCCTTCCTCTTCAAGGAGAATAGACATGGAGTAGACTTCCTGGCCGGCGGAGCACCCGGCATGCCAGACCTTGATAAACGAGTAGGTTTTGAGCCGGGGAATCAGTTCCTCCCGGATGGTTTTGTAAAACCAGGGATCCCTGAACATTTCAGTCACGTTGATGGACAGGTCCATGAGCAGGGTGTTGAAAAAAGATTCGTCGTAAATCACCCTGCGCATCATATCCGTGTAGGTCTCAAGCCTGCTCATGTCCAGGCGGTTTCTCAGCCGCCGCTTGGTGTGGGCATTGGCATAATCCTTAAAGTTATACCCGTACTTGAGATGGATGGCCTCAAGCAGCAGCCGGATTTCTATATTTTCATTTTCCGTGGTCATGCATACAACCATACTCTGAGCATTGAAATCAGTTTGTCCGTGTCCACGGGTTTGGCCAGGTAATCGTTGGCGCCCGCGTCAATGCATTTTTTCCTGTCCCCTTTCATGGCCTTGGCGGTCAGGGCGATGATGGGGAGATCCTTATGGGTTTTCCTGATTTCCTCCATGGCTTCGTATCCGTCCATCCTGGGCATCATGATATCCATAAGGATGATGTCGATTTCCGGATGGGCCTTTGTCTTCTCCACCCCCTCAAGCCCGTCCCTGGCAATGAGAATATTCATGTTTTTTTCCTCAAGCACCGAGGTCAGGGCAAAGACGTTTCGCATATCATCATCCACCAGGAGCAGGGTTTTGTCCTTAAGTACCCGGGCCTTGTCATGGACCAGCTTGAGCATCTCCTGTTTTTCCCTGGGCAGGTCCGCCTCCACCCGGTGCAGGAAAAGGGCGGATTCTTCCAGGAGGCGCTCCGGGGATTTCACGCCCTTGATGATGATGCTTTCCGTATACCGGCGAAGTTGCCGGTCCTCATCCCGGGTCAGGTCCCGGCCGGTATACACAATGACCGGGATATCCCCGCAGTCCGGGTTGTTCCGGATTTTATCCAGCAGTTCAAACCCGGACATGTCTTCCAGGCCCAGGTCCAGGACCATGCAGTCAAAATGCTGGCGGTTCAGCTCCTCATACGCCTCTCCCCCGGTGGCGACCATGGTGGTTTCCACATCCCCGTTGCCGATCAGTTCCCGGATGCTCCGGGACTGGACTTTATCATCCTCAACTACCAGAAGTTTGCGCACGGGCCGGGTAATGATGTTTTCGATTTTTTTGAAGGTGTCTTCCACCTTTTCAAGGGTCACGGGTTTGGTGAGGAAACCCACGGCCCCCATGCGCATGGCATCCAGGGAACTGTCTGCCGCAGACATGAAGTGAACCGGGATATGCCGGAGATCCGGGTTGGTTTTCAGGCGGTCCAGCACGGCCCAGCCGTCAATGCCGGGAAGGCCGATATCCAGGATAACGGCCGAGGGCCTGTAATAATCGGCAAAGTGAAGCCCTGTTTCCCCGTCATCGGCAATCACGCATTTGAATCCCCTTTCCCTGGCAAAATCCCGCATGATTTTGGCCGATCCCGGGTCATCTTCAATAATGAGAAGGCTCTTGTCGCCCCGGGCCATGTCCTTGCGGTCATCCTGGACAAAGTCATGTTCCGGTGCCTTGGGGGCTGCCGGTTCCGGCCCGTCAGGCGCCAGTAAGATATCGGGCGCTTCGCCACTGGCTTCCCCTGTGTTTTCTCCCCCTGCGTTTTCTTTCCCGGGTGCTGTTTTTCCAGGAAGCGGTTCTGCCGGGGCCTGTTCCGGCACCCGCTCGGGAATCACAATGGTGAACACGGACCCTTTGCCCGGCTCGCTTTCCAGCATGATATACCCGCCCAGAAGCTTTGATAATTCCCTGGAAATCGAGAGCCCCAGGCCCGTGCCCCCGTATTTCCGGCTGGTGCTGCCGTCTGCCTGCTGAAAGGCCTCGAAAATCACAGCCTGCTGTTCCCGGGGAATGCCGATGCCCGTATCCTTGACCGCCAGGGCCAGGGCGGTTTCCGGGGTAAAGTCGTATCCCTTGCACAGGGATTCGTCAGGCCGGGAAATACGCAGGCAGACCCGGCCCTTTTCCGTGAACTTAAAGGCATTGGTCAAAAGGTTCCTGAGCACCTGCTGCAAACGGAAGGGATCGGTGTAGAGGGTGTCGGCAACAGCCGGATCTTTCTCAATATCAAAGACCGTGCCCTTGTCCTCGGCCAGGTTCCGGAAAATCCGCTCAAGATCGGCAACCATGGTGTTGATTTCCACCTCTTCGGGAACCAGCTCCACCTTGCCCGCCTCCACCTTGGAAAGGTCCAGGATTTCGTTGATCAGGGCGAGCAGGTCTTCCCCGGAAGAGTGGATGGCCTGGGCAGATTCGACCTGTTTGCCGGTCAGGGTCTGGTCCTTGTTACCCGACAGAAGCTGGGACAGGATCAGAATACTGTTTAGTGGGGTTCTCAGTTCATGGGACATGTTGGCCAGGAATTCGGACTTGTATTTACTGGCGATTTCAAGTTCTTCGGCCTTTGTTTGGATGGCCTCCTGGGCTTCAAGCAAGGCGATGTTCTTGTTCTGAATGCTTTCTTTCTGCTCTTCAAGGGCCTGGGCCTGTTCCTCCAGTTCCTCATTGGTGACCTGGAGTTCTTCCTGCTGGGCCTGGAGTTCGGCTTCGGATGCCTTTAAGGCCCGGGTCTGTTCCTCCAACTCTTCGTTGACCACTCTCAGTTCTTCCTGCTGGGACTGTAGGGCAGCCTCGGACGCTTTCAGGGCCTGGGTTTGTTTTTCCAGGGTGATGTTCTTTTCCCTTAATGCCTTATGGCTGTCCTGGGCCTCTTCCAGGAGCCGTGTGATGGTCTGGCGGGATTTGGCCGTATTCATGAGGATGGCGGTGTTTTTCACGATCTGGTCGATATATGTTTTCTCCAGTGCCGTGAACCGGGTCTGGGAAGCCAGGAGAAAAACCCCGAGCACCACATCTTCAAACACAAGGGGAACGATCATATAGGATCTGGCCGGTTTCTGACCTGCCCCGAAGTTGATGGGGGGCACATCTTCCTGTATATCGGTGAAGATGATGGTTTCCTGTTCCATGGCTGCCTGGCCCACCATGCCTTCGCCCATTTTGATGGTGTTGAAATTGCCCTCCCTGTCGGAAAAGGCATAACTGGCATAGAGTCTGAGCATATTGTTCCGATGGACATAAAGGGCGCCCATGTCTGCGCCGGTGTGCTGGCAGATAAAGGTGATGAAGCGCCTGCCCAGATCTTTTTGGGTCAACTCTCCCCGCAGGGCGTCGTCCAGGCCTTCCTTGCCCTGTTTGAGCCAGTCGGACTCCCTGAGGGTGTTGGCCATATGGTTGAGGGCCCCTGCCAGTTTTCCCAGCTCATCCCGTTGTTTGATGTCAATGGATGTGGAAAAGTTGCCCTTGGCAATGGCCTGGGCAAATTCCACGCCCTTGATGATGGGCTTGGAGATGGTTCGGGACAAGAGGTAGGCGCACAGGGCGACAACGGCAATCAAAACCGTGGACAATCCCATGGTTTTGCCCAGGATTTCCCTGACTTTTTCTTCCACTTCGTGTTTGTCTATTTTTGAAATCAGATACCAGTTCAGCCCTTTGACATCCAGCTTGTTGTAAGTTGCCAGCACGGTGTTTCCGTATGAGTCCGCATAGACGCCGGAGCCGCCTTCAAAGCCTTTGTCCAGGGCCGCGTTCCAATAGTCCAGGACCCTGTCCAGGCTGAATCCCAGCACATAGGTGCCCTCTCCCATGCTTTGGATGGCGCTTCTCAGTTCAAACCGTTTGTCAAACAAATCGTAATGGAGAATATAAGACTCCCCGGTCCGGCCCATGCCCTTTCTGGACTCCATGAGCTTGCTGATGAACTCCGGGGTGACCTTTACAATGATAATGGCCACGATCCTGCCGTCGCTGTCGATCATGGGCTCGGAGAAAAAAGCGGTTTCCACGCCCCCGTCAGGCTCAAAAGGGGCATAGTCGATGATGGCGCCCTGGTCTGTGGTCAGCACGGATTTATATGCCAGGGCCAGGTTGGTGCCGGACCAGGTGGACTGGTTCAGCCGCTCCCCCACCACACCCGGGGTGTTCAGGGAAAAAAGGATCCGGCCGTAATCCCTGTCAACAATCTTGATATCCTGGCAGCCGAACGAGTCGGCAAAGCGCCTGAGGTGGTCGGCGTTTTCGCGGCTGTGATTCATGTGGGACCGGAGGATAAAGCTGGAGGGGTCACCTTTCTGGTCGTAGTAATGGATCAGCCCCTGGCTGAAGGATAGCATCTGGTTGCTCTTGGCCAGCTGTTTTAAGGCCATGAACCGCTGATTGAATATGGACTCCAGGTGGCTGGTCCGGACGGCCTGGACCGCCTCCATCTGGTCGAGGGATTTTTCCATGAGCGCCTTGGTGGCCAGGATGGAACCGTAATAACCGGTGATGAGCAACGGGAGGATGCCGGTCAGAATAAAAGCAATGACCAGCTTGGGCCGTATGGCCATGTTATTCAGATTGGATAACATGTTACTATCCTTAACATTTCGTTTTGTATGAATGAATTTGTCCGGGTATGTCTGCCGCGATGAATTCACACCCGTATTAATTGTAAAACTTAAATTCGGACAATAGCATAAATGTCCGGTGAAATACCAGGGTCAACCCTATAGAATTCGGGGTGAATGATTTGGGTTGTTTAAACGCAGCCGCAAGCGTAGAAAGAACCACACTAGCCTGAATCCTTACGGATAAAAAAATGTATCGGAATTACATGTGTTTGCCCGGAGTGAAATACATGGAAAACCAGGTACGAATGTTGTACAAACACCGTTACAAAACCGGTCCGGCATGGTAAACTGCCGGGATAATACCCCCTGGTATGCCGGGCAGGGGGAGACAACCGCTTAGAACTGAGGATACCGTGAAGTCAAAAGCCCTTGAAGTCAACCTGTCCGACACCCAGGCCGAGGTTATCATTGACGCGCAATATGAATTGCTTCTGGATTTTTTTCAGGGTTATGTGGGCATCCTGAACCGCCTGGAAACCTTTCTCAAGGAGTTGTCCCACCCCTATAAAAACTGGGGGTTTATCGTCAGCGAATCCCGGCATTTTTCCCTTCACTATTTTCATTTGTACAAAACCCATGAACGGGGCAGGGAAGCCCTTGAACTGTTCTGTGATATTTTCACCACCGCATTTGAATCCTCGTCCGATCCCGAGATCCGTTCCAGTGCGGCAGACAACCTCATGCTGGTCATGCACCACATTGCCAAGGAGGGCGGGGAAGGCATCCGGCTTTTTGTACCGGTTATGGTCAAAGAGCTGAACCGGGTCAGGGCGTATGACGACGACCTTTTCTTCTGCTTTGTCTCTTCTTACTACCAGCCGGACCGGATGGCGAAAATGCTCATGGATGAAGCGGCCGATGCCCTTGAACCGGAACTTTTGTCCGCGTTGAACCTGTTGCTTGCCCGGTATTTCAAGGCCTCGTTCGCATTCTGGCTGACCCAGGATGACCCGTTGGGCTGGATGCGGGAAAATATTGAGGAATGGCGCCTGGGAGAGGATATGGTCGATCTTCTGGCCTGGGTGTCCCACGAGCGGGTAACCGGCTGGCAGGCACGCCTGTCGGCATTGGAAACGGCAGATCCCGGGCAGGCGGAGACCACAGCCGGCCTGATCGCCCTGACCGGGCACCGGGATTTTGTAAAGCGGTTCCGGGAGATGCCCCGCAAGATCATCGCCCTTGCCGGCGGCAGGACTTACGGCCAATATTTCAAGCTGACGTTTTTATTCTATATCATCCATGCACCCGGGCTTGCCATGATCCACAGGGAAGCACTGGGCGATATCCACCGGACCCTGATCCGGCTCATCGGCAAGCAGGACTATAAAAAAGACATCCGCATCGTGGACCAGACCTTTGCCCTGCTCAAAGAGCATAAGGGCCGCTATCCCGGAACGGTTCTCGAGTGTATTCACAAAATCGGGGACGCGGTGTACAAAACCGATGAGATTGAACTGATCAACCATTTTATCGACCGGGCCGTTGACCACGGGTTCCAGTTTCCCATGATACAGGGTACCGGCGAAGACTGGCAGATCAAGGGAAACATGGCCCATGTTAAAAACATCCGTGTGTTTTTAAGTCTGGTGGGCCGGCATCCGAAAAAATCCAAGCGACTGCTCTCGGCCCTGATCACCTCCCTGGCCGTGGGCGGGGTCTTTATCCGGGACACCGATCTTTTTCCCAGGGATATCACCACATTTCTGAACGCGGATATTGCCCCGGTGTACAACCTGGTCAAGCAACTGGCCAGAATGCTGCCCGCATTTTTTAATGAAATCGGTGCGGAGGGCGAATTGCGGGATATTTCCACCCGCCTGGACGAGGCCTGCTTCCGGCGGGACCGCCTGGTTCATTTTTTAAGAAAGCAGTGCCATGTGGAAAGTTCCAGCAGGATTGTGGAATTTATCCAGGAGGTGATGAATTTTTGGAAAACCCGGGACAAAACATCCCTGGCGCCTTATGTGCCCCCGTCGATCTATGCGGAAATTGAATCGTCGGGCCGGTTTATTGACGGGCCCCATGCTGTTTTCCAGGCCCTGGCCTACAACCGCCTGGACACACCTTCGGATTATCTTCTGGCCCGCCAGGAAGACCTGGATGCCATGGTGGAACGGGTGGACGGGGTCACGGACCTGGACCGGGAGCGGGCCGGACTCATGCTTCGGTTTTACCGGTTGCTCAATGAAAAATACGGGACAGACCATCTGGAACTCAAGGCGTATCTCTCTGCCCACAGGGCCGAAGGCCTGCCCGACCCCTCGGATGTTATCAGCGCCCTGGACGACCCCGGGCTTGAACCCCGGATTGAACGCTTGCTGGCCTATATGGCCGAACTCAAGGAGATCATCCTGTCGGACAGGGAATTCCCCGTGAACGAAGCCATCTACCACAAGCGCCACTTTGCCGTGGATATTCCCTCCATGTACGGATCGTACAATGAGGCCAAGTTTGACGCCCTGGGCCTGACCCTGAGAATCGAGAGCGTTGTGAACGTGCTGTTTGAGGACCTGATCAACAGCATTGACCTGCGCCTGATTACCAAGCCCACCTTTGTCCGGATATTCGGGGTGCTCAAGCTTTTCCGCCAGGCCCTGGTCCTGGACGGTATCGTATCCAAGAAGCTGGACACCCAGATGGAGTTCCTTAAATACTCGATCAATATCACCACCTGCTCGTTCACCCAATACCTGGATATTTTCAAAGGGTTTACCCGGGCCGTGGCAGACGGGGTCAACGACCATTTCAACAACCTCCATTCCAGGAACCTGACCCATATCGAATCCCGGATCGGCCGGGACAAGATTCTGGAAAAGTTCCTGCCCAACGGGTATGGCACGGATGCGGAACTCAACGAAACCATGGCCGGTAAAATGGCCAAGAAACTGGACCAGCGGGTGGCAGACATCTTTTTCAGGGACAGAATCGCCACCTCCCTGGGGCTCCAGCAACTGGACGTGTTCCTGAACCGGATTCTCAACACCCTGTTCCGCCAGTCCGAGCGCCTGTCCCAGGATGAGTTGTCCGCCCTGCTCAACTACGATCCCAAAGCGGCCGTCACGACCATTGACGCCCGGGAACTGTTCAGCCACAATATCATTTACCTGGGCAACAAAGGGCTGAACCTGATCAAACTCAGGCACTTGGGAATTGATATTCCCAATGGGTTTATTATTACCACGGAAGTGTTCAAATGCCTGGACCTGATTGATTCCTATATCCCGGCGTCCGTGAATTACAAGCAACTGGTGACCAATATGCTGAGCCAGTTGGAAAAAACCGAGAGTGCCCGGTTCGGGGACCCGGAAAACCCCCTGCTCCTCTCCGTGAGATCCGGGTCTTCCATTTCCCAGCCCGGTATGCTGGACTCCTTTTTGAACGTGGGCATCAACGAGGAAATTGCCTCAAGCCTGGCCGAGAAGTCCGGCAATCCCTGGTTTGCCTGGGATTCTTACCGGCGGTTTCTCCAGGCCTATGGCATGGTGTTCGGGATCCAGCGGGACGATTTTGACCAGTTGATCCGGGATGCCAAGCAGGCGGCCGGCATCACTTTTAAGCGGTATTTTACCGGCAACCAGATGCGGGAAGTGGCCCTGGCCTATAAAAGGCGGGTGGAAGAGGCCGGAATCCGCCTGGTGGACTCCCCCACGGACCAGTTATTCCTGGCCATCAAAAAAGTGTTTTCCTCCTGGAATTCCAAGCGGGCCCAGGATTACCGGAAAATTATCGGGATTTCCGACGACTGGGGCACGGCTGTCACGGTCCAGGCCATGAAGTTCGGGAACAGGTCCAGGGAATCCGGTTCCGGCGTGGTCTTTACCCACAGCCCCAAACTGCCCGGGGACACCATCCGGCTCTGGGGCGATTTTACCATTGGCAACCAGGGGGAAGATGTGGTATCCGGTCTGGTGAAAACCCTGCCTATTTCGGAACTTCAGAGGGAGATTGAAAAACGGGATACCAAAATCAGCCTGGAAACCCGTTTCCCAAAGATTTACGAACAGTTGCGGACCATTGTCCAGCAGTTGATCTACGAGGGCGGGTGGAATCCCCAGGAGATTGAGTTTACCTTTGAAGGGCCTGATACGGATGACCTGTTTATTCTCCAGGCCAGGGACCTTTCCCTGCGGGACCGGAAGAAAATCATCCGGTTTGACGCAGACAACGATGTGCTTGAGGATGCCTACCTCGGCCAGGGCATCGGGGTGTCCGGAGAGGCCATGAGCGGCAGGATCGTTTTCACGCTGGAAGAGATCGACGGGTTCCGCCGCCAGGACCCGGATGCAAGGCTGATCCTGGTCCGGAACGATACCGTGCCCGATGATATTCTTGAGATTGATGCGGCAGACGGCATTTTAACGGCCAGGGGAGGACTGACCTCCCATGCGGCCGTGGTGGCGTACAATCTGGGCAAAACCTGTGTGGTCGGGTGTGAAAACCTGGTCTGCAGCGAAGAGGACAAGACCTGTGAACTGGACGGGGTGACCATGAATACCGGGGATTTTATCAGTATCCACGGCCATAACGGCGCGGTTTACCAGGGGCAGATAAAGGTGATTACCAGTTAATTCAAACCATTCAACCAAAAAAAGCAGTTAGGGGTTAAGGAACTTAAGTCAAAATGAACACAGATGCGTCAAAGGTCCTGGGCATTAACGGACTGGGAAGGATCGGGAAACTCTCCCTGTGGCACCATGCAGGCAGAAAATACTTTGATGAAATTGTCATTAACGTGGGCCGGGAAGTGGGCACCTCCATGGACGATATTGTCCATTATATTGAGCGGGACTCCACTTACGGCCGCCTGGAAGCCTTTCTCAACGGATTCCAGGGAGCTCCCGCGATCACGGATGTCAATCCGGACGAGAGCACCCTGTCGGTGAACGGGGTCAGGGTGAAAATCCTCAAGACCCACCGGAACCCCAAGGATATCGAATGGGCGGAAAACAATGTGGACATCGTGGTGGACACCACGGGCCGTTTCCTGGATCCCAACCTGGGGGCCGAAGATCCCAAAGGGTCCATCCGGGGGCATTTGGATGCCGGGGCCCAAAAGGTCATTGCATCGGCGCCGTTCAAGCTCAAACAAGGGGCAATCATGCCCGAGGACGCCGTAACAACAGTGATGGGCATTAATGACAAGGATTACGATCCGGTCCGCCATTCACTGATTTCCAATGCATCCTGCACCACCACCTGTCTTTCCCACATGGTCAAGCCCCTGCTGGATGCGTTCGGGGTTGAGCGGGTGCTGTCCGCCTCTATGGCCACGATTCATGCGGCCACCGGCTCCCAGCAGGTCCTGGACCGGCTGCCAGGTGCAGGCAAGACCGACCTGAGAAAGAGCCGTTCCATCCTCAACAACATCATCCTCACCACCACGGGTGCGGCCAAAGCCCTTCAACTGGTGATCCCGGAAATGGCCACCATCGGTTTTATTGCCGAGTCCGTAAGGATTCCGACATCCACCGGGTCCCTGATCATCCTGGTGATGAATTTCCAGGAAGAGTTGAACAAAAAGCCCATCCGCAGGGAAATGATCAACCAGATTTACCGGGATGCGGCAGCCAAAAACGACAATGGGTACCTGGTGTTCACGGAAAAGCAGAACGTGTCTTCGGATATCATCGGCACGCCTAAGGCTGCGGCCGTGATCGAAGGCCACGAAACCCATACCCGGACCGGGTCCATCAACATCAACCTGGAACATGTCCGGGGCATTGACAAGGATGCGCTTGAGACCATCAAGGACCACGTGGGCAGCATCCAGGTCACCCAGTCTGTGATTTACGGGTGGTATGACAATGAAATGGCATCATATGTGAACATGATGGGGGATCGCACGGTTTCCATTGCGGAATCCGTGGCATAACAGGTCGTAACAGCGGAATAAAAGATAAAAACCGTCCTGCCGCCGGAAATCTAAGCATTTCCGGCGGCAGGCGTGTTTATCGGGTTAAATTACGGATTAAAGCACATTAAAACCGGCTGCTTTCCATCCTGCAATACCTTTATCAAGCACACGGGCACTGGTGTATCCGTCTGCTGTATACTGGGCGGCAAGACTTGCCGCAGACGTATCGCCGGGTCAGCCTCAGTAAAAGATGATGTCCGTGCTTTTTCCCAGATCCGGTTTCATTTTCAGAAACGCACTCATGGGAATGGCCCCTTCAAGATGGGCCTGGCTGTAAAATTTATCATCGTCGTATATACATACCAGAAGCGACAGTCCCGCGTCCCTGCGCGATTTGGCTTCTGTCGCCGATATCCGTTTGGCGGTTGTCATATGCATCTCCTCCTTTACAAATCAGATATGGGTGCATACCACTTAAAGTAGGTATGAATTTCATTCTTGCAAACCTTCGGTGCCACACCGCCGGTGGTAAGTGGAGGATTTTACATGGAGATCACGTGGCTGGGAACGGCAGGGTTCAGGATCAGGTCCGGGGGGGCGTCCATCCTGATCGACCCTTACCTGACCAGGAATCCGGGTGCCATACCCCACCAGCCCCTGACCCCGGAAGACCTGGGGCCGGCAGATGCCATCCTGGTTTCCCACGGCCATTTCGACCATATTATGGATGTGCCTGCCATTGCCCGCCATACCGGTGCCCGTGTATTTTGCAGCACAACCGCGGCCCGCACCCTGAAGGGTACCCGTACCCTGAAGGGCACTCGCATCTTTGGGGTCAGGGGGCTGGCAAAAGATCGCCTTGCAAAGGACCAGATCGGGATCATTGAAAAAGACAGGACAACACTCCATATCAAGGAAATCCGGGCCACAGCGTTTTTCAGTCGCCACGTCCGGTTTGACACAAGACTCCTGGCCACCACCCTGGCAAGGGTGACTCCCGGGATCGGCAGGATACTGCCCCTGGTTCTCGGCTTTCCCTGCGGACAGGTCCTGAGCTGGCGACTCCGGGCGGAAAACAAGACCCTTCATTTTTTCGGTTCGGCCGGGTCCGGCAAAGCGGAACTCCATGCTCTGGCGGCATCTCCGCCGGACATCCTCCTGGTGCCGCTCCAGGGCCACTCCGATATCTGTGACCTGGCCTTCCGGTATGTGGAAATCCTCAGGCCGGAAACAGTCATTCCCCACCACCAGGATGATTTTTATCCCCCATTATCCCAAACCGTTGACATCCAGCCGTTTGTGGGCCGGGTCAGCACATGTTTTCCCCGGACTCGTGTCCGGGTTATGGGGATCAATGACACACTTCTATTTTAACCGGCTGCGAATCTTGACAAGTTAAAAAAAGAGACCAATTTTGTTCTTATATGCATTCAAAGTAAGGCGACCATTATTTTTAAGGGCCATAAGCCGGGGAGGGTGCCATGGGTAAAAACACATGCCTGCAATGCGGCAAAACATCTTCAGACAAGAAAAAAATATGTAAATACAAATCCGGTAAAAGTACTGGAAAAAATGCCAGCATCATCTCCCTGTACGTTTGTGAGGACTGCAACAGACAGAGCATAAACGCCAAAAAAATCTGCCGCCCCAAAGCGGTTTCCCCTTCTTTTTATTGCAAAAAATGCGGTTCGGGCGCGCTCAGGAAAAAGTCATTGTGCAAGCCCAGAAAAGCAGCCAAGGCTTGATATTTCTCGTGTAAAATCGTACAAAAAACCGGTGAAGGAAATGCCACGCCTTCACCGGTTCTGTTTTTTAAGGAAACCAGGTTATTATGTTTATGTTATGCCGCCCCGGATTCGGGGGTGCCCATGAAAAAGGCCCGGGTCCGCTCGTAGGCCCTGGATGACATCGCTTTCATATCTTCGATCAGTGCATAAAGCGTGGGCACCACCACCAGGGTCAGGATGGTGGCGATCATCAGGCCGAAAATGACCACAATGGCCATGGACCGCCACCACTGGCTGGATTCGGAAGCCCAGGACATGGCCATGACGTGAAAATCATAGGAAATTCCGGTCACCATGGGCAAAAGGCCCAGGATGGTGGTGACGGCTGTGAGCATGACCGGCCGCAGCCGTGTGGCCCCGGCCGAGATCACCGCGTCCCGGATTGACATGCCCGCTTCCCGAAGCTTGTTGGTATAGTCGATCAGCACAATGGCGTTGTTCACCACAACTCCTGCCAGGGAAATAATGCCCACACCGGTCATGATCACCCCAAAGGGAGAGTTGATCACGGCAAGTCCCCAAAAGGCGCCGCCAAAGGACAGGATTACCGAGGTCAGGATAATTCCGGGCTGGACCACCGAGTTGAACAGGGTCACCAGGATCAGGAAGATCAGGAACAGGGCAACGACAAAGGCCTTTGACAGGAATTCCTGTGCCTGTTGCTGTTCTTCGTCCTCCCCGGTGAACTTGTACTTGTAGCCCGGGGGCAGGTCGATATCTGCCAGCAAGCCCATCACCTGCATTCTGGCCACCGTGCCCGTGATCTTGGTTTCGTCCACATTGGCCTGCACCGTCACCACCCGCTCATGGTTTTTCCGGACAATATCACCGATGGTGCCCTTGTACTGGATGCTGGCAAGGGTGGTCAAGGGAACGATTTCTCCCCCCGGGGACGGGATCATCAGTTTTTGGAGAATATCTGCGGCTTTGCGGTCGGATTCCGCCAGGGTCACCGTGATATCGTAATCTTCGTCACCCTCGTAATAGGTTGACACATCCAGGCCGTTATAGGCGATTTTCAGGGCCGTACCGATAGCCGAAGTGGTCAGGCCGAACAGCGCGGTCTTCTGGCGGTCAATCTTCACCTGGACCGAGGGCAGGCCGCCCTGGTAATCGTCCCTGACATCCTTGACATGGGGAACGCTTTCCACCACCTGCTTGATCTGTTCGGCAATACGGCTGAGCACGGTAAAGCTTTCCCCTGAAATCTCGATATTGATGGGCGGCCCGGTGGGGGGGCCTTCTTTTTGCTCGTCAACCGTGATCTTCACTCCCGGGATATGGGCCACCCGTTTCCGGATCGTCTCCAGGTCCGCCTTGGTCGGGCTGGTCCGGTCCTCAAAATCAATAAACTGGAGCCCGATATGGTTGGGCAGGTTGGAGTCAAACACCGAGGCCCCTGCATTCTGGACCACCCGGGTGTAGATATGCTCGATATTGTTGATATTCGAAGGGGCCATGAACATTGAGCCGTCGGCCCGTTTGTGGGGCTGGGGGGCAATGGCGTCGTGGTAATCCGTGCCGGTGCTGCCGGAAATGGCCATTTCCACCTGCTTCACGGTCCGGTCGATATAATCCAGGTCCGCGCCTTCAGGCACGTCAATGTTCACATAGGCGGATTTCGGATCAATAGAGGGAAAAAACTCCACCGGCTTTTCAATGCCGATGCGCAGCATCCAGACCTGGTATAAAAAGACCAGCACGACAAAGGCGCCGATCAGAACGGTCAGCTTATGTTTGAGGCAGTGGACCAGTATGGTTTCATAGGTTTTCAGCACCATTCCCTTGATTTCAATGGGCTGTTCCCCTTGCGCCTCAATCTCTTTGGCCGAAAGCGAGGCGGTCTTTCCCGGCACCTTCATGAAAAAGGCGCACAGGGCCGGGTTGATCACCAGGGCAACAAACAGGGACGATGCCAGGGTCACGATAAGGGTCAGGGGCAGAAAACTCATGAACTCCCCCATGATCCCGGGCCAGAACAGCATGGGGAAAAACGCGGCCAGCGTGGTCAGGGTCGAGCCGATCACGGGCCAGGCCACTTCTCCTGTGGCTTTCATGGCCGCTTCCACCCGGGGAATCCCCTGCTGCATGTAGCGGTAGACATTCTCAATAATGACAATGGCATTGTCCACCAGCATGCCCAGGGCCAGGGTCAGGGAAAACAGCACCACCATGTTCAGGGTGATGCCCAGGGCATGGAGTACGGCAAAAGACAGGAACATGGAAAAGGGGATGGCCATGCCCACCAGCAGGGAGTTCCGTATGCCCAGGGCCACAAACAGCACGGCCACCACCAGGATCAGGCCTGAAATGATATTGTTTTCCAGATCCGCGACCATGGCCCGGATATCGTCAGATTTGTTCATCAGCTTCGTGATCCGGGTGTTCCTGGGAAAGGTCTGGCTGGCCTGTTCAACCACCTCGTCGATCTTGTCCGTGATAAAGATGATGTTTTCCCCCACCCGCTTTTTCACGGAAATATTCACGGAATCCACACCATTGAGCCGGGACCTTGAGGTTTCATCCTTCATCCCGTCCTTTACCGTGGCCACATCCTTAAGATAAATGGGATGGCCCTCATGGGTGGCCACCACCAGGGAAAGAATTTCTTCGGGTGTCTCAAATTCTCCGGGCACTTTGAGCTGGTAACGGCCGTCGCCAAGGGTGATGGCCCCGCCCGAGGTATTCTGGTTCTCCGTGACCACTGCGGTCTGTAGCGATGTAATGGGAATCCGGTAATAGGCAAGCTTATCCGTATCCACTTCCACACGGATTTCCCGCTCCTGGCCTCCGGTCACCTCCGCCTCAAGCACCCCGGTCACCGCTTCGATATCGTCCTTCAGATCGTCTGCGATTTTTTTCAAAACCCTGGGGCCGCTGTCTCCGGACAGGGAATACACCACAATGGGCATTTCGGAAATATTGACCTCATATACCAGGGGATCGTCCTCAAGATCCGTGGGCAAGTCGTTTTTTGCCTCGTCCACCTTGTCCTTGACCTTGGTCAGGACTTCATCAATGTCCGTGCCCGGCAGAAATTCAATATTGATCTGGGACAGGCCCTGGGAAGACACCGAAGAAATATTTTTAACCTTGTCCAGCCCTTTGAGTTTTTTCTCTATTTTCAGGGTAATGGAGGTCTCGATATCCGTGGCTGACACCCCCCGGTAATCCGTGCGCACAAACACATAGGGAATGGTGATGTCCGGGTCGCTTTCCCTGGGCAGCTCCTTATACGCATAAAGCCCGATCCCCACGATGATCAGCACCAGTACCAGCACCGACACCCGGTTTTTAACGGCAAGATCGGAAACGATCATTGGTCCAGCTCCTCCATGCGGGTCACTGTCCGGGTCACATTTACCTTTTCCCCGTCTTCAATAATGCGATGCCCCACCACCACCACGTTTTCCCCGGGATTCAACCCCTGGGACACCAGGATTTTCCAGCCGTCCTGGAACCCGGTTGTCACCGGCCGGAACGCCACCTGTCCCTGGGCTTCGATAAAAATGCCGGTTTCTTTGTTTTTGGTCACCAGGGCGTAAATGGGAACTGCCAGCCCCTGTTCCTCCCGGTTTTTCACAATGGTCACCCGGGCAAACATATCCGGCAATATCTGCAGGTCCGGGTTGTCCAGCCGGATTTCAAGATTATACAGCCGGGCCAGGGAATCCGTTGTTTTATAAAGATAGTGGTAGTTCCCGGTAACTGCTTTGCCGCCCAGGGCGTCAAAACTCATGTCAAACAAGGAAAGTTTACGCACCGCAGCCACGTCTGATTCGGGAATGCCCACCTCGATTTTGAGCCGGTCCATCTCAAGGATGGAAACCACAGGATCTCCCGCATCCAGGAAGTTGCCGTATTCAATAAACACCCGGTCCACAATGCCTGCCATGGGCGACCGGATGGTGCAGCGTTCAAGGTTCAGCTTGGCAAGATCCATGGCCGCCCTGGTGGTTTTTACCCGGGCACTGGCATCATCCAGCTGGGTCTGGGTCACAAACTGGTTTTTGGAAAGGGCCTTGTACCGCTTTTCATTGGTTACAGCGGTTTCATAAGACGCCAGGGCAGACTGAAAGTTGTGCTGGTAATCCCGCTTGTCAATCACGGCCAGGATATCGCCTTTTTCAACCCGTGCCCCTTCTTCCACTCCCTTGGTCACAATCTTTCCCTTAACCTCAGTCACCACATCCAGGGCAATCCAGGGTTTGGCAACCCCCGGAAGACTGATCTTCTCCATGACCAGCCCGGGCTGGGCCGCCATGGTCACCACATTGGCCAGGGCCCGGGTCTCCTTGATCTGCATGGCCTGCTGTTTTTCAAGGTCTGCCTTTTGTGCGGAAATTTTACTCGACAGGGGAACAATGACAAGGGCAATGACCACCATGACCACGAAAAAGGGAAGACCCTTCCACACCAGCCGCAGAATGCGCCCGGAAACAGGATTGTCGTTTTTGGCTTTCATAACACCTGATCCTTAACTCATTAAAAAATACCTAATTCTATATATGTATCATCTTATTTCAAGGGGGCCAACACCCGGAAAGGACAAAAAATCAATACGATGCGCCAAATAATCTCTACCATTTAACCGTAGACCCCGATGCTATACCATGGAGATGTTAAAGTATAGTTCCGAATTGTAAAAAAATGTTCTTTTTTATGTAATCCAACCACTTGATATTTTTGATTGATTTTTCCGTGCTGTGGAAAAGCTGGAAAATAGACAGATCTCTGATTGCCAAATTAAAAAATACCTAGTATGAGTAACGCGATCGGCGTCAATCCGTACTTACGATGTATTTGCCTTTAAATGAGACGGATTTCACAAGCGTGCCGAGGTCTAAAACCATAATAATGATGTGTTGGCGTTGTAAATAAAAAGGAAATCAAAATGAAAATAATCGTATATGGCTTTTTGGCCATCCTCCTGATGGGTGTGGGAACAGGCCATGCAGAAAATTTGGTTCTTACCGGGAATCTGACGACGGGCAACCATTATATCCATGGCAGTATTACAACCCAGGGCAGCACTGTGGTGGGTGCCGGAGTTGATGTGGACTTGGTTGCCCTGACCCAGGTGGCTTTAAAACCTGGATTCAGGGTGGTGCGGGGCGGCATTTTTAGAGCGGCCGCAAGTCCGGATACGGATGGTGATCTGATTCACGACATTGTGGAAAACCGTTCGGGCTGCCAGAATTTTCAATTGGCGGATACGGATGGCGACGGACTGGCTGACAACGAGGAAGATACCAACCGCAATGGTATTCACGAGCTTGCCCTGAACGAAACCAATGCCTGTAATCCGGATACGGACGGAGACGGGATTGACGATAAATGGGAAAAAGACAACGGCCTGGATCCTTTTACCGATGATGCAAGCCAAGATCCTGACGGGGATAACCTCTCTAACTATCTGGAATATAAACTCGGCGGTTCCGACCCCAACGATGCTGCGAGTTTGCCGCCCAAAGGCGCACACTATGAGTATGACGAACTCGGCAGAATCAAAAGAATCATCAGAATCAAATAATTTTTCAGGAACAACAAATGAATTCAAATATCTCAGCAACCCCAAAGTGGATCACCCATATTTTTATTTTCTTTTTTATTTTTGCGCCAGCCTTTGCAGTGGCCGAACAAGCTCCGGTTGAGCCTGCCGGTGATGCCGTCATAGACCAGATAGAACAGGTGGAACAGGAACTGACAGACCAGGGACTTTTGGAAAACTCGGACGGGGAAGCCGAGGAAGAGTCACCGGATGAGGAAACCGCCCCGGAAAGTCTGGAAAAAACATCCGGCCTTAAAGCCGAGTCCTCCATGATGGCTGCCACGGCCACGGTTGAAAATCCATATCCTCCCAGCCTTGAAGATGTCGTGTTTGATGTGGGACTGACCATGCCTGAGCTTGATGTTTCAATGAAAGTCGGGGCGGCGACCATGACATATCCCATCCAGGTCCCTTTGGGAAGAAACCATCTGACGCCGAATGTTTCCCTGAATTACAATTCTTCTCGAAATCACGGTTCGTCCCGCAAAAAGGGGGTCGCCGGGGCAGGCTGGAGTTTGAATACACCGTCCATAGCACGCTCTCTTAAGCGGGGCGCCTGTTATACGTGTACCGATTTTACCTATAACGGCGAGGACCTGGCGCCCGTCTCAACGGACAGCAACGGATACGGCACCTACCGCCCGGAAAAAGAACAGGACTTTTCAATCATTGAGTTCAACCCGGACAACTCCTGGACCGTGACCCTGAAAACCGGTATGGTATACCGGTTCGGCTCTTCCGCTGCCCACAGGCAGACAAACGCTTACGGCACTTCCCAGTGGCTGTTGCATACCATTACCGATACCAACGGAAACACCCTGTCCTACACCTACACTTTTGACCAGGGACAGCCATATCTCTCCTCCATCACCTATTCGGATTATTATACCCTTTCCTTTTATTATGAAACCCGGCCGGACAGCATTGTAGATATTGCTTCAAGCGTTAAAATCGTAACCGCCCTCCGCCTGAAAACAATTGCCCTGGCTTCCGCCACGGATCATATCCTGGCCTATGCCCTGTCTTATGGCATCAGTGACAATACCGGGCAATCCCTTTTAACCCGGATCCGCCGGTATGGAGCGGATTTCGGGCTTGACAGCGAACATACCATTGTTTCCGGAACCAGCCTGCCGGATACGACCATGTCTTACACGCATGAGAAAAATATTCTTGTCAGGAGTCTTTCCCCGCTCCAGGACTTCACCCTTGACCAGGGATATGAACAGACCCTGGAGTTCCCTGTGGTCAAAGGGGACTGGAACGGTGACGGCAAAACCGACCTTGGCAGGGTCGGCCCCAACACCATGAAGTTTTATACCTCTACCGGGACAGAGCTGGCATTCATGACCTCATTATCCGATTTTACCCGTGCCCATTCATACACCAATACCGATAGCCACCCCTTGGTTATCGGGGATTGGGACGGTGACGGCAAAACCGATATCGGCCGGGTTGACCAGTCAAGGGTGGGCTTCTACAAGTCCACAGGCTCAGGCTGGCAGGTCTATACTCCGCTCAATGATTTCTCTCCCGCGCAATTTTATACGGATCAGAAAAACCGGCCGATTTTCACAGGCGACTGGAATGGTGACGGTAAAACCGATATTGGCCGTGCTGATACGAACGGCATCCGGTTTTATACCTCCACCGGAACCGGGTGGCAGGAATATCCGGGGACCCAGGCAACCCCTGATGAAGCCGGTGATGTTTCCATCTTTACCGGTGACTGGAACGGGGACGGCAGAACCGATTTTGCCAGGGTGATTGAACATTATATTAAGTTTTTCGTGTCCACGGGATCTGGGTTTTCCCATTATTGTAGCCTGCCCGATATGGGGAGCGAGCAGTATGACAACTACGTCCATCCGCTCATCACAGGGGATTTCAACGGGGACGGCCTGTCAGATGTGGGCCGGTCCACGGATGATCGCATAAAAACCTACCTGTCCACCGGGATCGGATTTGTCCCGGGCGGGGAGATCGTTCATGACATGTCGCGGCTGTACGGCTTCATCAACCAATATGAAAACCCTCTTTTTACCGGGGATTTCAACAATGACGGGCTGACCGATATCGGGGGCATCAGGAGCAACTCCTTTGCCATCTACACCTCCACCGGTACGGGATTTTCAATATACAGCGACGGGATAATGGATCTTGGAAAGTACCAGACATTTGAAAACAACTATGAATATCCCCTGGTAACCGGGGATTTCACAGGTGACGGCAGAACCGGCATTGCCAGGGCCGGAAAAACCTGGTTTGTTTTTTACGCAGCCCAGGGAACAGGCAACGATCTCATGAGCCAGGCCACCGCCACGGCCGGCAACACCACCAGCCTGGAATATAAGCTGTCATCGGATTATCCGGATAATCTTAACCTGCCCAAGATCCTGCCGAGCGTATCGAAAATCACCACGGAAGACGGTCTGGGCAACACGTCAGAAACCACTTATGCCTATTCCGGCGGACTTTATGATTATACGGACCGTGAAATAAGGTCCTTTGCAGCAGTAACAAAGACCAATCCGGATAAAACCCGACATACCAGTCATTTTCACCAGGGCAACTTCCTGGACGGTAAAGCCAAAAAAACAGAGGTCCTTGCAGAGGACGGCACCCTTCTCACCAGGACAGACTATACCTGGGAAAGCACTCCCTACAACAGTGATTCCGCCTTTATCCGGCTGGTCGAGCAGAAAGAAACTCTGTTTGAAAACGGCAAAACCGTATTTCACCAGGATACATACACCCACAACAACACCCACGGCAGCGTTGAAACCCATACCGTCTCCGGCAGCACCCTTTCGGAAAACATCACCACAGCTTATACGTATGATTACTTCGGAACCGGCCTGACATATCCTTTGCGCACCACCCGGCAAACCCTGACCGGATCCGTGTCCGGTCTTACCCGGGACTCCGGCTATACCTATGAACCGGTCACCGGCAACCTTTTGACCCAAACCTCAGTCAACGACCAGGGGGATGATCCGGTTACCACCTACGGATATGACAGTTACGGAAATGTGGCCTTTGTCACCGACCCCAGGGGAAACACCGCAAATTACGATTATGACACCACCGTTTATACCTGGCCGGTCAGAACAGAACTCCCATTCACAAACGGGGTGGCTCATGTGGTTGAGTACCCCTCTGTCGACTACCGGTTCGGCAAGCCCCTGGCCTTTGTCAACCAAAACAACTTCCAGACCACCTATGAATACGATGTGTTTGGCAGGGTCACCCGGATCAACTACCCGGACGGGGGCGAGGAACAGTACATTCGCGACGATGTGTCCATGCCCAGGTCCGTGATCCGGCGCGTCAAAGAAACGGAGTCTTCATTTATCGACACCACCACCTTTACGGATGGGTACGGCCGGACCATCCAAACCCTAGCCAAATCCAAAGACCAGTATACGGTCTCCTTGTTCACTTTTGATCACATGGGCCGGGAAGAATGCATTAAAGGCCCGTTTTTTACCCCGTCCACCACCTTTTTATCTGCCGAATTTTCACAAATCGCCTCAGATCCGTCCACGGTTTCCTCAGGTGCCACTACCACCTGGCTGAGGCATTTTTATGACAACAGGAGCCGGATCATCCAAACCCAACAGTCCGGGGATCTCACCACCTATTTTACCCATGAAAATTTTGAGACCCGGATCACGGACCCAGACGGTCACAGCAAAACCCAGGTTCTGGACAGTCTCGGCAGGGTGGTCCGGGTGGTTGAACACGGTCCCGCGTCAGACCATATTGTCACATACACCTATACACCTGCCGACGATTTGGTCAAGATTTCCAGGGACAACCCGGCAACCGGTTCTCCGGTGGAAAATCTCATCACCTACGACACCCTGGGCCGGAAAATCGCCATGACAGATCCGGATATGGGCCACTGGACATATGGGTACGATCCCAACGGCAACCTGGCCTCCCAGACAGATGCAGGAAACACCACCCTGACCTTTACCTATGACGAACTCAACCGTAAGATTCAAAAAAATTACCCTGACGGCAGTTCCGCCACCTGGGCTTATGACGGGGCAACCAATGGCACCGGCCTTATCCATGAAACATCCAATGCCAATGCCACCACCACCTATACGGCCTATGATGAAACCGGCAGGCCATTGTCCGAAACCCGAGTCATTGACGCCGAAACCGTCAGGTTTGACTATACCTATGATCTGTCCGGCAGAAACGCTTCAAAAGCCGTTACCCGGAACGATATTCTGTTCAACACCTTTTTCTACGAATTTTATGCCGGGACCAGCCTCCTGGCAAGGGTTAAAAACGGGGAAAATAATGCCCTGACTGAAGTCACCCAGTACACCCCCCAGGGAAAAATCGAATTTTTCAACCATTTCAACGGGACCATGGCCAATTATATTTATGATTACGCCACCTCCCGCCTGTCTGTGATCCATTCCTACAACATGTCCCAGGACATCATGGATAAAAATTTCACCTATACCAAGGCCGGGGATATCAAAACCATCACGGACAACCGGATTAACATCACCCGCACCTATGAATACGATCATCTCCATCGTTTAGTCTCCGAACTGTCCTCAGGCACAGGCGTTGTGGCAGGAACAAGTGTCGAAGTCATTGAGTTTAACTATGAAGACACCCCGGGCCCCCCTGTCCATGCCCCGTCACAGACCCGCACCAATGGCACACTTACCGAATATACCTATACTGCCACCGGCAACCGGTCTTACAAAAATGACGGTTTTCAAGGTACCACCTATGAATCCAATGCCGATAACATGATCTCAAAGATCACCATTGACGGCACTGAAACCGAATTTTTCTATGACGCAGACAACAAGCGGGTCAGGAAAACCCAGGGCCTGTCCGCCACCCTCTACTTTGGGGACCGTTTTGAAATCATCAACGGCACCCCAACCCTTTACGTATTTGCCGGAAATCTCAGGGTGGCACAGGTCACAGACTCGGATCTGGCTTATTTTCATAAGGATCATCTGGGTTCCACCAGCGCCATGTCCAGGCAGGACGGAACCGTTATTGACTTTGGGGAATACCTGCCCTATGGTCAGGACAGAAGCACAAATGGTCTTTTAAATTTTTCTCCATACAAATTTACGGACCAGGAACAGGACCAGGGAACCGGTTTGTATAATTATGATGCCCGGCTTTATGATCCTTTGATCGGGCAATTTGTCATGGCGGATACGATTGTCCCGGAGCGTTATAATCCGCAGAGTCTTAACCGGTATGCTTATTGTTTAAATAATCCTCTTATCTATACTGATCCTACGGGGCATCTTCCTGGTGGAGTATTAGGAACTCGCGGAACTGGCGAACAAAGCAACCTTGGCTTCAATGGTGAAGATGGATTTTTTGGCTCAAAAAGTTCTCTTATGGGTGTCTTGAGTTATGGGATTCCCGGCTTGGAAGCGTATGCAGGCTGGCATGATGATTTATGCGATAAGTTGGGGCTTGAATCGACATTTTCAAAAACCATTTCGAATATTGCTGTCGTTTCTGCCCCTGTTTTCGCAATCATAGATCTTGTCGAAGACGTATTCAATTTAGGTCAAGAAGATATGGTTGAGAACCAATACACTAGTGAGTACTGTGCTATTGATACTAAAGAATATGCAGAAACTTTAAATGAAATCTCCAGAGGCATATTTGATTCTGGCCCCCAACCAGGTTCCATGAGAGAGGCATTGAACGAAATTGATAAAGTTGACTCTGCCAATAGTGAGGGGGCTGAAGGTGCCTCTATTATTTGTACAGAATTATACAAACAAGGGCTAATGAGAAGAGAGATTTACAAAGCAGATTCTATCTTTGGAGCGTATATAAAAAAGTACAATCCCGAAGTAATGATCGGCTATCAGTTTCTATGTGGACCACTCGTTCAATTAATGAAAAAATCTAAAATAGTAACAAATATTGTTAATGTTTTTGCGATGCCGTGGTCACATGAGATGGCATTTCAAATCGGTTTTAAAAAAGAGGGGCACATATTAGGAAAAATGATAATGGATATTGGTATTCCTGTTTGTAGATTAACAGGAATGGTGATAGCAAATCCAGTTATAACCTTCCATGTTAGCGGCTTCATGTTACTATGCTTTTTCCTGTTCCTCAGAAGGACGAAATCATGTCAAACCGTTTACTAAGAAAAGTTCTTTTGCTTTTTTTTATTGTATCGCTATATTCATGCACCACGATTAAAGGTTCACAGGAATTAATTTCAGGTAAGGAATATGTCGAACAATCATATTATAAAAAAGCAATAGACGAGTTTTCAAAAGGACTAAACAAGAATCCGGAACATTGGAAACTTTATTACTATCGTGGTTTGGTATACCAAAAACTTAATGAAACGGAGCAGGCAATAAATGATTTGACGGTAGCTCTTGAGCGAATTGCTAAAATTAAAAATGGTTATGGGAAGTTACCAAATGACGAATGGTCGAAAATTTTCATAGAAAGGGGGCGTCTCTATGAAAAACAGGGATCTTACCAGTTATCAATACAAGATTATGATACTGCTATTAGTCTTGCACCAAATTCCGTCGCTGCATATTTTTATCGGGCCACCATAAAGAGTAAAATAAATCAATTATCATCTGCTATCAAAGATTATTGTATTATTATAAAGACTTTTCCCAATATTTCAGACTCAGATAAAACGATGGTATATCTGGGAAGATCAGACGTGTATCGAATGCAAAACAAATTAAAAATTGCCCTGGTGGATGCCAACCATGCTGTCGAGTTAAGTAATAACTGGAAGGCTTTTTTATCCAGAGGGATTACCCTAACTAAAATGGGGAATCTTGATAGTGCTATTCAGGATTTTAATAAGGTAATTGATTTAAACCCTTCAGATGCAACTGCCTATCTATATAAGGCAAGCATAGAACTTATTACAAATTGTGATCTTGAACACATATTGGATAATTATTATTTAGCGATAAAAGCGGATAATGTTGATAAAGATTCATTACAATTAGCATATAACCAACTCGCATGGATATTCGCTACAGCGGCAGATAATGATATTCGAAACCCAGGGAGCGCTTTAATCTTTGCAAAAAAGGCGGTTAAAATAAAACCTGATTGCAAAAACCTTGATACCTTAGCCGTTGCTTTTGCTTCCTACGGCAAATTTGAGGATGCGATAAGTACTCATAAAAAAGCTATTAAAATTTGTAAATCAAATACCCCTGAGTTGCTACCCCAAGTAGAGAGGCATTTAGAATATTATAAGTTTAAAAAGAAGTTGAAAGAGAAGTGCCCTGGAGCCTATATAGAGAAAGGCCAACTGCTCGAATGGCAACAAAAATGAAGTGCGTGGGTAGGTTAATCACTGTTGTCCAAAAACGGATTTTAGATAAAAAAAGGTGTAGGAATTCTCCTTGTGGGATTATGGTTATTGTGACCAAACATTAACCGCAAAGGAGAATTCCAAAAGGATTCAAAAGCTGGGACCATTTGAGAGAGATGAAGATCGAAAGAGAACACACGTGGCTTAACAGGTAACTGAGTTGAGACTGAGACCAAAAGTGCGGCAGATTACAAAGGAAATATGAGTTCAAAACTCAGAAGAAAATATGATTGAGATCTCAGGGAGGATGACGTTTTGTTCTGTTGCCTGGTTAACAAACCTTTTCTGGTGTTAGAAGCTCAAGGCGTAATATGCGAAAACAAATGAAAACTACTTAATGGGGTCTGAGTTACGCTGTTTTACGTCTGACTAGCGCTTCTTTTCAAAAATAATGCTACTTTCAATTGACAATCTGTTTAATTTTAAAATACTCATAGAAGTATATTAATTTTTTCATACTATCTAAAGTTAAAAATTTATTTTTTAAGACAGAAAAACACCAGTGTCCGTATACGAATACAAAGCACTAAACGCAAAAGGCAAAAAGCGGTCCGGGATTGTGGATGCGGACAGCGAATCTGCTGCCCGGCAAAAGCTCAAGGCCCAGTCCCTGTTCCCGGTGTCCCTGTCCCGGCTGGATGCGGGAGAGGCGTCGGCAAAGGAAAAGGGCGGGAAAAAGCTGGAAATGCCCGGGATTTTTACCCGGATCAAAGCCTCTGATATTGCCATGATCACCCGGTTGCTGGCCACCCTGCTGTCTGCGGGATTTCCCCTGGTAAAGGCTGTTGCTGCCGTGGGCGGACAGGCCCGGTCCGGGGCGCTGCACCGGGTGCTGTCCCGGGTCAAGGACAGCATTGAGCAGGGCAGCAGTTTTGCCGAGGCATTGGCCCGGCATCCCGGGGTGTTTTCATCGGTTTACATCAATATGGTGGCGGCCGGGGAATCTTCCGGCACCCTGGAGATTGTGCTGGAGCGGCTGGCGGATTTTGCAGAAAAGCGGGAAGAGACCCGGAAAAAAATCGGGGCGTCCCTGGCCTATCCCATTATCATGGCCATGATCGGGTTCCTGGTGTTGATCATTCTCATGACCTATATTGTTCCGGGGATTGTGGGGATTTTCTCAGATATGAACCAGACCCTGCCCCTGCCTACGCAACTGCTGATCTCGGCGAGTGATTTTTTCACGGCATTCTGGTGGGCAGTGCTGCTCTTTCCCGTGGTGGTGGCAGGTGTGGTGTTCGGCATCCGCAAAACCCAAAAAGGCTTGCTGGCCACGGACCGGATCATGGTGTCCCTGCCCATTGCAGGCAACCTGGTGCGCAAACTGTCTGCTGCCAGGTTTTCCAGGACCCTGGGGTCTCTTCTGGAAAACGGGGTGCCCATGCTGACCGCCTTGAAAATCACCCGGAATGTGGCCGGTAATAAGGTGATCTCCAACTTGATCAAGGATGCGGCCGACCGGGTGGAAAAAGGCGGGGAGCTTGGCCAGGCATTGTCCGGCACCCGGTATTTTCCCGGGCTTGCGGTCCAGATGATCCAGGTGGGGGAGAAAAGCGGTGAAATTGAAAAAATGCTGGAAAAATCCGCAGATCTTTATGAAAAAGATGTCCACTCCGCAGTAACTGCGGCAACCGCCCTGATCGAGCCCATGATCATCCTGGTCATGGGTGTGGTGGTGGGGTTGATCATCATGGCGGTATGCCTGCCAATCGTTGAAATCAATCAGATGGTTGTCTGATCCGGGCAACCGAAATCAATCTTTTCGGGAATTGCACTGAAATTTCGGAGTTAAAACGGGTGGGTCAGGGTGAGCATGTAAGATTTGTTTATTGGGTCGAACCTGCTGCCCAGGTTGAATTCCCGGTCAAGGATTTTTACCTGCATGGCCTTGTTGTACTTGTGGGCGGCTGAGATGGAGCCGTAGATATTCCCGGCGTAAAATCCGGATTCCACAAAGGTGATGACCCCGCCAAGGGCAGGATTGCCGCTGTCAAACGCCTCATAGGCCGCATACATAAGGCCGGCGTTGAGGCAGAAGGTGATAAAGGCGTCATGGTAGCGTTCGCAGTAGAGAAACCCGCCCCCGGGAATTATGGCCAGGATGCCGGAAAGGGTGGGGCTTTTCTTTGGTGCTTTCCTGACCCGTTCAATGGCTTGAAGCTGGTAGGCTACCCCGTTTTCCTCCCGGGTTTCCGGGCTGACCAGGGTGAGGTATTTTTCCGCCTGGTCCAGGTCGTCCGTGCCGAGCTTCCGGGTCTCCCTGATATGGAGCCGGGCCAGTTCCAGATAAATCCGGTCTTTTGTCCGGTCGTCTTCGGTGAGTTTCAGGTAATTCTGGAGCACCAGCTGGGCATAGCCGATGTTTCCAAGGGCGGTGAATGCCCTGCTCTGCATGAAATATGCTTCCCTGGTAAATTCGTCTTCTTTTTCGCTTTCAAGGATAAGCCTGTTGAACTCTTTGGCTGCCGCGTGGAATTGTCCGGACTGGAACAGGGCTGACGCGGTTTTAAACCCGGCTTCATGAACCCGGGAATCTTCCGGGAAAAAGTGGCGGAAGCGCTTGAATTCGACCTGGGCTGCCGTATAATCCCCGGCCTGGTAGAGCTGGTCTGCATAGGAAAACTGGATATCCGGGGTAATGACAAGACCCGGTGACTGAGGGGGCGCCTGGGTTGCCCGGGCCGGTGCGGTCAGGGCCAGGCAGAACGCCGTGAGCATGAGAAAAACGGTTTTACAGGTGTGGGGCATTATGGATGGTCTTTGCTTGTTTCAGTCTCGTTTGTATCGTCCCGGGTGAACCACCAGAAATCATTGGCACTGACAGGATCAGCCGTATAGTCCATGCCGTTGATACGAATGGACGGGGAAATCTTCACCTCATCCCGGCCGCAGCGGATCAGGCGGTCAGAGGCCATGATCCACCCGATGATTGGACCGTGCTTTTCAATGGCCCGTGCCGCATACTCCGAGCAGGACGGGGTCATGGGGCAGCGGTTGCCGTCAGCAGCGGAAATATGATCCTGGTAAAACCGGATGAACATATTTTTTTGGTCCGGGATTTCCGGGTCTCCGGCAATGGCGGAAGTAACCGTGAAAACGGCAGCCAGCACCAGGATAAGGCCTGTGATATATCTATTCCTGGGTGACACGGAGCACCTCGCGGATGGATGTAATGCCCTGGGCCACCTTGGTCATCCCGTCCCTGCGCAGGGTAACCATGCCTTTTTCCAGGGCGGTTTCCCTGATTTTGTTGGCATCGGACGTGGCCAGGATCATGCTTTTGAGGTCATCATCCAGGTCCAGGATTTCAAATATGGCCTGGCGGCCGGAATACCCGGTGTTAAAGCAGGCCGGACAGCCCTGGGGCCGGAAGATGGTTTTGCCGACCCATTCGCCGCCATTGGCCCCCAGGGCGGTGACATCCTTTTCCGTGAGCTGGAATGCCTCCCGGCACTGGGTGCAAAGCACCCGGACCAGGCGCTGGGCAATAATGGTATTAACCGAAGAAGAAATCAGGTAAGGCTCCACACCAAGGTCCACCAGACGGGTCACGGCACCGGCTGCATCATTGGTATGCAGGGTGGAAAAGACCAGATGGCCGGTCAGGGCGGACTGGATGGCAATGGAAGCGGTTTCAATATCCCGGATTTCTCCGACCAGGATGACATCCGGATCCTGGCGGACAATGGACCGGAGGCCCTTGGCAAAGGTGACCCCGATTTTGGCGTTGACCTGGATCTGGCCGATGCCGTCCAGGTTATACTCCACAGGATCCTCAATGGTGATGATGCTTTTATCCGGTGAGTTGATTTCGGACAGGCCTGCATAAAGGGTGGTGGTTTTACCGCTGCCGGTGGGGCCGGTGACCAGAACAATGCCGTGAGTCTGGCGGATAATGGTCTGGAGGCGCTCCAGGTTGGATTCGGCCATACCAAACTCGGACAGGGCCAGGAAATACCCGGATTTGTTGAGCAGCCGCATGACCAGGCGTTCGCCAAATCCCGTGGGCACGGTGGAGATCCGAAGGTCGATTTCCTGGTCCCCGATCCTTACCTGGGCCCTGCCATCCTGGGGCACCCGTTTTTCAGCGATATTCATCCCGGCCATGACCTTGACCCTGGAAACCAGCGCGGACTGAACGCCCTTGGGCGGGGTGA
The DNA here is from genome assembly GCA_036881925.1 of Desulfobacter sp. Taxonomy (GTDB): domain Bacteria; phylum Desulfobacterota; class Desulfobacteria; order Desulfobacterales; family Desulfobacteraceae; genus Desulfobacter. Next base: position 60,090 of record JBAJNJ010000015.1, on the reverse strand, counting down.
GCATTTCATAGAGAATGCCGTCAATGCGGTAGCGGATTTTGAGGCTGTCCTGGAACGGCTCGATATGGACGTCACTGGCCCCGGCCTTGACCGCTTTGGAGATCATATGGTTGACCAGCCGGATCACCGGGGCGTCGCTGGTATCGTCCAGAAGGTCTGCGGTTTCATGGATATCGTCCAGGATCAGGTATTCATGGCCTTCCATATCTTCGACCAGCTGCCTGGCCTGATCCTGGTCCTGGTCGTAAAAGGTATTGATGGCGGCAAAAATCGCCTGTCTCGGCGCCAGGACCACCTCGTAGTCCGGGAGCTTGAGCCGTGCGGCCAGATCATCTGCCGGTCCGGGATCGCAGGGGTCGTTCACGGCGATAAGGGCCTTGTCTTCGGTGATCACAGGCACCAGGCAGCAACGCTTGAGAAATTGCTGGGAAACTTCCACGGTCCATTCGTGCAGCGCCGAACCGGTTTCCAGGTTCCCGCCGGTTTCCGTTCCCGGGGCCATATCCATGGCAAAGGTCCGGGCCATGGCCTGGAGAATAGTGATCTCCGGTATCAGCCGTGTTTTAACGGCAGCTTCGGTCATATTGGTCCGGTCCTGGGCCAGGGCCTGGGCCAGTTTTTCCTGGTCTGCTTCGGACAGTGGGGTAAACCCTGCGATATTCTCAATTAGAAAATCCAGCATGTAACGCCCCGGCCCGTTTAGGGCTGCTCCTTTTCTTCCGTTGCGTCCGGTTCTTTGGATGCGTCCGGGGTGTCTTCGTCTGAATCGCCGGAGAATTTTTTATCGAACTCGTCCAGGGTGTTGTAAAGGCTGACCTCTCCCCGGTGCATGGTGCTTTCGATTTCCTTTTTCTTTTTGTCATGCAGGCCTGAGGCTTCCGCCGGGTTCCTGATCACCCTAGGGGTGATAAAGACATACAGGTTGGTCCGGTCCACATCCTCGTCCAGGGATTTAAAGGCCCATCCTACCCCGGGCAGGGAGCCCAGGCAGGGGGTCTTGTTTTCGTTCCGGGTCAGGGTTTCGTCAATCAGGCCGCCAATGACCACGGAATGGGAATCCTCAACAATAATGGTGGTTTCGATCTGCCGCTTAAAGGTGGTGGGCCGGTCGTCCTCGTCTGCAGAGGCCAGCTTGGTCAGCTCCTGGAACACATCCAGCCGGACCAGCTTGCCTTTGGAAATCTGGGGGGTGATTTTCAGGCTGATACCCACATCCTTATATTCGTAAGAGCTGTAGGTTTCCGAAGCCGACTCTGCTGCGGATCGGGTCTGGTAGGGCACGTTTTTACCCACGGTGATCACGGCTTCTTCGTTTTCCGTGGTCAACAGCTGGGGTGTGGACAGGATATTTACATCCTCATCCTTTTGAAAGGCCTCCACAATGGCCCGGATGTTGGGAAAGGTAACCCCGCCGAGTGTAAAGGAATCACCCAAAATCCCAACTGAAAACCCGTCGGGCAGGGCCGCGCTTGTGGCAGCGGAACTGGTGGTGGTAAAGCTGCCGCCGGAAAATCCCCCGATAAGGGCTTTTGAACCGCCGTCAATGGATGTCCGCCATTCCGTACCGATGTTGAGCTCCCGGGTGACATTGACCTCCATGATCAGACACTCAATGTAAACCATAGATCTGGGGATATCCAGCTTTTTGATCACATCTTCAAGCACGGGATAGTCTTCTTTTTCCGCCATGATGATCAGGGAATTGGTGGCTTTGTCCGCATTGATGTTGACCTTTTCCGACAGGATCGGGGCTTCTTTTTTTCCCTGCTGGGTTTTTGACTTCCCGCTTTCGGTGGGGATATCCTGGAGAACCTTGGCCAGGTCTTCTGCAATGGCATGTTCCAGGTAATAGACCCGGATCCGCTCTTCCCCTTTGGGCACCTGCTGGTCCAGAAGTTCAATGATTTTTGTGACCCGTTCGGTTTCCACCCTGGAGGCGAGCAGGACAATGCTGTTGGTCCGTTCATCCGCAGTAAAGTAAACCATGAGCTGGGTATCCACCTTGCCTTTTTCCCCTTTCATCCGGGCCGTGAACACCGAGGACAGGGTTTTGACCAGCTTGGCTGCATCTGCGTTCAGCACCGGGATTACCGAGATTTTTTTGCCGATGCCGGGCACATCCACCGTGTTGATGATTTTCAAAAGCCGCTCAATGCTGGACAGGGTGGCCGTGACAATGAGCATGTTGGTGTCCTTGTAGGAAAGGATCACACTGCCCTTGGGCAACAGCGGGGTGAACAGGGCCTTGAGTTCCTGGGAATCGGCATATTCCAGGGGGATGATCCGGGTGACCAGCCGGTCTGCGGCAGCTTCCGGGCCGTTCAGTACTCGGGTGTCGATGTTGTCGGCCTTGGCATTGGGCGCGGGGATGATCTTGATGACCTTGCCGGATTTTACCGTGGCAAACCCGTGGATATCCAGGACCGACTCAAACACCTGGTACGCTTCCTTTACCGAGATTTTGGTGGGGGAAATCACCGTGACATTGCCCTTGACCCGGTTGTCCATGACAAAGTTTTTACCGGTGAGCTTGCTGATGAATTTTACAAAAATTTTGATATCCACATTGTCAAAATCAATGGATACGTATTCCTCTCCTGCGGCTGGTACAGCAGGGGCTTCCTGGGCCGGAACGGGCATGGCAGCCACAAGGACCGTGATGAAAAGGATGATGGCAGCCAGGGCGGGAGAGGAGCGTACAGGGCGCTTGGAGCGTGGGGGTTTCATATATTGAATCAATCCTTTAGAGACTGGGTGGTAAATGCCTGGCTCTGCCCGTCAAACACAACTTCGCGGGACTGGCCCCGGCGGAGCAGGGAGATCCTGAGGTCAGGGGTGTCGCCCATGTCCGAGGCAACCGTATTCAGATCCTGGGGACTGGCGATTTCCACCCCGTTGATGGTGTGGATGATATCCCCGTTTTTCAGGCCCAGGGCCATGATATCCGAGTTGGGCCGCACCCCGTAGACCAGGAGGCCGGAGGGTTTACCGTTTTTAAGGTATGGCCGGGTTTTCATGGTCCGGATCAGCTCGCCGGGCGCCTTGACTTCCCCTTTAATGGGGATTCTGGTCGGGGCAACGGGCCGGTTCCGGGCCAGGGCGTTTTTGGGAAGGTTTTTGGGAGATGCGGTTTTCCGGCGGGTGGTCTGGGCTTCCAGGACCTGGTCCTTGCCGTTATGCGTCAGGATGACCCGGTTCCGGGAAATCGCTTTGATTTTTGCGCCCTGGACCTGGTCCCCGATTTTATACAGGGCCTGGTTCCGTTTGGCCTGGTCCTCGATCACGGCCCAGCACTCTTCTTCCCGGAGCCCGGCCACCGTACCCCAAAGGGCCAGTTTAAGCTGGGTTTTTTCCAGCTCTTTTTTTACGGTTGAGGGTCCCGGGGCCGGACCTGCCTTTGGTTTGTCCGTCACCACCTTAAACAGGTTCCGCTTTACAACCGCTTGTTCAAGGGCCCTGGACGAGGTTTTGACTTTCACCTTTTCCGCAGGTGCTGTGGCTTTTGCCGCCGGCGCTTCAACCGAAGGGCTTTGCTGCCCGGCAGGGGCGGCAGCCTCCTGTGCCGGGGGCTTGTAGGTATTGAAAATAATCATGCCCTGGTACGCGGCCAGCACACCCAGGCCCAACTGGATTGCAAGGAACAGTGCTTTCATGATCCTGCCTCCCCGGGCACCAGGGTCTGGGCCTCAATGGTGGCGTCCAGACGGTTTTTCTCCTTGCCGGATTTGTTCAGGGAAAGTGAGGAAATCCGGATGCCCGCTCCCTGGGATTCCACGGCCTGGATAAAACGGACAAAATCCCTGAGTACGATCTGCTTGAGTTTGAGCTTGACAATGGACAGGGTGACATCGCTGTTATCCAGTTCCCGGGTATGGGGTTTCATATAGTCGATGTTTCCCTTGACCCCGCTTCTGGAAGCCTGGTGGTCCAGGAATGAAAACAGGGTGAAGCCTTTTTTCCGGTCTTTGATCTGGTCAAGGCCGCCCCCGTGGTCCGGTACAAGGGCGCGATACTCTTTTTGCAGGGCTTGGATTTTTTTCAGGGATGCCTGTTCTGCGGCCAGGGCGTCTGTGAGGTCGGCCCGGCGGTCATAGGCGGGCAAATAGATGAACTGGACAAGAATGAACAATACGGCCAGGATTCCCCCGCCCATAATGATCATTTTTTCCCTTTGGGATAAGTTGCCCATTTACATCTCCAATATAAATTTAAACCGGACCTGTTTGCCGGATTTGTCCGATTCCGCGGAATTAATGGTCACAGTTTTAAACCTGGGAGAGGCCTGGATCAGTCCCTTGATCTTGTCTACATCGTTGAAGTTGCCAGTGGCCCCGGTAAGAATCAGCCGACCATGGTTTAATACCAGCCGGGAGATCTCCATGTCAATGGTCTTTGGAATACGGCCGGACAGGTCGTGGAGGATATCCATGACCCGGACATTTGCCCCGGCCTGCCAGGCCTCCCCTTCTTTATTCCCTGCTTTTTCTTTTCTGGCCTGTTTGACCCGGGACTCCATGAGCAGCAGGGGGGCGGCCACAGATGCGGCTCCGGCCTTGGGAAAGGTCTCCTTGTACAAGGCTGCGGATGCCTGGCGAAGCTGGCTGACCCGGTCTTCCAGCAGGGCGCTCTGGCGGTAAAGCCCGGCCACGCCCAGGCTGAATGCCAGAAGGGCGAGCACAATGCAGGCCACAACATGCCGCCTGTACCGGCCGGCAAGGGCGTCGGACTGGTATGGGCCCACACAGAAATTGAACAGGTACGGGGGCCGGGTATCCGGACCGATGGCTTCAGGCCAGGGATCCTGGGCAATCACACAGATATCGTCAAGGCCGGGGCCCGCAGGTGTGGCAGGTCCCGGTCCGGTGGCCGGTTTAAAGCAAAGGTCAAGGGCGTCCCGGATCCGGGCGGCAATGTCTCCGTCCGGATCAATGCCCTGGATCACCACGGTGATGCCGGAAAACGCATCTCGGAGTGATCCTGCCCTGAGTCCTGCGCCCACAAGGGTCTTCCGGACTTCCACGGCCATGGCCTTGGGATCTTTTCGGGCTGTATTGTCTGCCAGGGGCCTCACCACAAGGGGCTGGCCGTCCATGACCAGGGTGAGAACGGTTTCCCGGTCTGCGATATGGATATGCACAAAGGTGTGGATTTCATCCTGTCCGGCTACAAAAGCCATGGCCTGGGCACATCCCCGTGGGGTGACCACTTTGGTTGAAATACCCAGGGATAACAGGCCGGTAAAGATTTCTTCCATTTTTTCTTCGGCCATTGCACCGGCGAAAATCAGGTGGTGGCCCTCTTCAAACCGGGCATCCAGAACGTGGAAATCCAGGAGAAAGGGTTGGTCCGGATCGGGCAGGCCCTGGGACAGTTCCGGCGACAGGACCTGGCGGATTTTTTTGTCCTGGACAAAGGGCAGGCTGGTATGGCGGAAACTGATCCATGACGGGGGAACCATGACCACGGCATGGCTGCAGCCGGAAATATCGGTTTCCGCAGCCAGCCGGTCAAGGGCTGCGGTGAGCGGGGATGCCTCTTGTGTACCGGGGCTGTCTTCCTGTCCGGCCGGCAGGTCTGCTTCCGGGGTTTCCGGGTCCGGTGGTGCCTGCTCAACCGCCAGATCCGCATATGCAAGGGAAAAGACCTGGTCCGGGGACGCATCAGTCCCCACACACGCAGAAATGCCTGTGTCATTGATATCCAGGTATAAACAGGGTGGTGCCATTTATATGTCCTCGGTGACCTGAAGTATTCTGCAAGACCATTTGCCGGAAGTTTCGTCCTTGGCCCGGCGGATCAGTGCGGAAATGGTTGTCCGGGCCTGATTGCGCGTCGATTGGGACCTGATATTGAACAAGTCACTATCATAACGGATTAATCCGTCAAACGCCACCTGTTCCTTGCCTGATAATTGTATAACCTGTGCCGCCCATCCCTTGTCAAGGCTGTTGGTAAAACTCTCTCCCCCGTCAGCCCGCTCTTCCCGGTATTCTACAAGATCCTCGGCCAGGTCTTCTGAGCCTAAGGGTAAAAGCGTTTGGATAACGGCTTCAGGTGCGGTATTGATATTGACCTTTCCCGTATATTTATACCGTCCCTCAGTGGTGTCTTCCGTATCCAGGCCATGCACGGTAATCATCTCTTCCGGGACAATGGTTTCACTGTCCCCGTCTTCTTCATCGGCAGATTCCCGGTCGGTTTTAAACAGCTCCGGGGTGATATCCTTGACCAGGAATATTTCGGAAATGTGGCCAAAGGGGCCGTTGGTGCAAGTATAGGGAACATCCAGGGACAGGTAGTAGTCGGATTCTGCCCCGGACAACCCGGTCACAGCCTCGTCATCCCGGGAGTCAAGCCAGTCCTGGAGGCAGTTGAGAATGGGCACCGGGTCTATATCCGGGTCCAGCTCGTCCAGAAACCGTTCCCATAGCTTGTATTGATCCGGGTTCTGTTCCCGGCCCGGGTACTGTTTGAGCAGGGCATTGATCTGGAGCTTTCCAAGCTCATCCGTGATTTCAACCACCAGACTTTCGCTGTTATATCCCATGGCTTCCACCGCCTTGGCCACCTGTTCCGGCCTGGCCCAGTCTTCCTGGATTGAGTCGGTTTCCTCCCCGGCTTCCCCGTCTGCGGCCAGCAGGGCCATGCCCAGGTGGAGCCCGGCAATTGCCTGTTCCCGGGCCAGGAAACGATCCGCACCACTTCCCGTGGCCAGGGCGGCTTCACCGGTGTTCCTGGCAAGCTGGAGCGCCCCGACCAGGAGTACGGAAATCACGGCCATCACCACCAGCAATGCCATGCCTGATTCATTATTTACCAAGCCTTTCATTTTTCCCCCGGCCTGGTGACCATGAGCGCCACGGACGCGCCCATCTCTTTTTCTGCCTCTTCCGTACCCATGGTGATGCGGATATCCACCCTGGACGGCAGGGCATATGCCTTTTCTTTGTCAAAAGAATCCCAGGTCTCCAGTTCTTCTCCTTCCGTATCAAAAAAGACCAGATCAAACCCCCGGATGTCTCTTGCCAGAACCGGGTCCTTACAGGGCGCTGCCTCCCATTCCTCGTCGGTCAGCACGGCAGGCCGGTCCGATCTGTGCAAGTCCAGCCGGTCTTCGTGGGCATATACATAATATACAATCCGGATGATCCCGGCAGGCGGTTCCTCTTCTCCTAATCGTGAAAACCGGACCGGGCTCAGGCTGGCAAATCTCAGGGTGGATACTGTTTTGCCTTTTATGCTGTCCTGTTCGGCCAGGAATCGGAACCGCTCCTGAATGTTCACCACATCTTCTTCGGTTTCCCCGGGCTGGAACCTTGGGGGCTGGAGTACAAACAATTGGGACAGGTCCGAAACCATCACATCCAGCCCCGGGATCTGGCCATGGTCCTGGCGGTCCCGGATCATCCGGCTTGACGTGGTAAATGCATTAAACGCGGAAAAAAGGGTCAGCATCAGCCCCGAGAAAATGGCCAGTGCCACCAGCACTTCCACCAGGGTAAAGCCTTGGGAATCCATATGTCCTGATGTGTATACCATCCCGCGCTTACCTGTTCTCCCCCTCTTTTTCCACATATCGCCAGGTGTCCAGGGTAAACCTGCGGGTTTTGCCCGGGCTGAAAATGGTCAACTGGATTTTTTTCAATTGCTCGGCCTGTTCATCGGAAAGCATTTCATCCCAGTCCGGTCCGTCTGCCCCGGTTTCCACTTCACACGCCCAGGAATACCCGGCATAAGCATTCTCAAACTCCCCGGACAAATCATCCGGATCATAGTCCTCTTGCTCAAGAACTGCCATCTGCTGCCGGGCCAGAACCGGGGCAACAGACTTGAAGCGGGCGGTTTCAGACAGGGCAACCGTGGAAGACTGGAGCTTGAAAAGGGTGGCCAGAACAATGGCCATCACCGCCATGCTCACCATGATCTCTATCAGGGTAAAGCCCTTGTCAGATGAGGGGTCAGGTGCAGTCATCAAATCCTTCGCGCCCCTGGATTATTTCAGGTTCAGCCAGGAACGGGTGAAGTTTCAGGGTAATGCCTTCCCCGTCCTCATCCTGCATGTGGATCAGGGCCATGTCTGAATGGCCCTGGCGGTAAAACCGGATAATGGTATCTGTTGCTTCCGGATCGGGTTGGTTCAGGACCTCCACCCCGTCCAGGGAAAGGCCGGTCAGGGCGGCCGCGCCTCCCTCGTCTTCTCTATCCTTTTCCGGGACTTCTTCCCCGTCTTCGCCATCCGGGATCTCAACCGTGATCCATGCCCTGCCCGCGGTCTGGTCCAGATGAAGCAGGTAATCCCTGCCCTCTTTAACCGCCTTATGCCTGAGGGATGACACCAGCATGGCCAAACCCTGGCTGCCCGAAGCTGCCGTTCCCCGGTCACTGCCCGGCGCTGCAAAATACGGGATGGTAAAAAAGGCCAGGGCGGACAGGATAAACATCACCACCATGAGTTCCACAAATGAGAACCCTGCCGTACTGCGGATGTTTTTTCTTTGTTTAGATCCCATGACGATCCCGGCTTATTCCCTAAAATTCAGTACATACCAATTAATATAGAAACAGGGAAAATTCAATCAGGGAAACCCTTAATTTTAAGGCCTCCCTGACGCCAATGGGCAAGAATGGCATGCCAATGCTTATGAAAGACGGCATGCCGGTTTGGATGTGATTAAAAATGAAAACTGCCGGAGGCCGCTAACTACTCCAACTCCCAGCTTTTGATATCTGCATTTTTCCCTTCCCCGCCGGGCGCACCGTCCGCCCCATAGGAAAGGATATCAAATTCTTCATTCACCCCGGGGGAAATATAAATATAATCCCGGTTCCAGGGATCTTTGGGCAGTTTTTTCTTGTCCAGGTATCCGTTTTCACTCCAGTTGGGTGCTGCAGGTTCCGTGGTCGGTTTTTCAATCAATGCCATCAGTCCCTGCTCCGTGGACGGGTAAGACCCATTGTCCAGGCGGTACATCTTCAGGCTGGTCTCAATGGCGGCAATATCCACCTTTGCCTTAACTTTTTTTGCCTCGTCCGTCCGCCCCATATACCTGGGAACGATCATCCCGGCCAGGATACCGAGGATGATCACCACTACCATCAGTTCTATGAATGAAAAGCCTTTTTGGTTTGTGAGCATTTGTTTTACCTTTTTGATTATTTGAACTATAGACTCAACATTTGAATACTGAATTCAATATATAGACAAAGAAAATTGAATCAAGAAAAATTTATATTTTGAAGAGTCAAAAACAAATATCTTTACCTATTTCAAAGTAATGGCTCATTCTGAATAAAACTCACCAGATATAAACCTTGCTAATTGTGAGTCACACGTTGAAAATTAAGTTTAAGGGTTTTCCAAAGCCTCAATCCGCTGCATTAAAGCCTCATTTTCTTGCTTGAGTTCTTTGACTGCTTCGATAAGTGGGGCTAACAATTTGGCATAGGCCACGGATTTATAACCCTGATTGTCGGTAGACACTGCTTCCGGAAAAATCGTTTCCACTTCCTGGGCGATCAAGCCGATTTGGTCTCCAGCTCCTTTAGCACTGTCAATCCACTCATACCGGACACCTCTGAGTTCTGATACTTTATCCAAGGCGTTGTCCAAAGTGGTGACATTTGTTTTCCAACGCGCATCGGATGGGGAAACATTATCGCCTCGGATGGTACCGTTGACATCTAATTTATAAGAAGGAGACAGTTTATCAATACCAACATCACCCGAAGAAGTTACTCTTAAAAGTGTGCCTGAATCAGAGTGGGTTATTTGAAAAGGTATGCCTGTGGCTCCACTTTTCAGGCCAACACTCAACCCATATCCACTCCCGCTTATTTCCTGTGCCCATTGGTCTGGGTCTTTCTGGTCTACAAGCAAAGAAATAGTATTGCCTGCAGTATCTTGTGATTCTATCTCAAGAGCTGCTGAAGGATTGGTGGTGCCGATACCAACGTTTCCACTTTGGTCAATTATTAGGCTGTTATCTTCACAAAAGCCTGGAATGGAAAAAGTTACAATCAAAATTGTAAAAATCAGCAACTTAAGATTATACATGTTAAAATTTCCCCCAAATATTATTTTGAAATTCTCGTTGTCCTCTAATTTACTTAAGTAGGCTTTTACCAAAAAGAAAATGCAAAAACAATCAGGAAAGCCTCGACTTCTAACTTTTTTCACAATTTGTTAACATTGCGAGAAATTTTACTCCCTAAATATTAGCATTTCTTTTATTTATAAATGCTTTTCAGAGTGGCAACATTCGCCTTAGGTTGGGTTTTCGTATGGTATGCTTTTGATGTTTTAGTCTGTCCCGACGACTTCAAAATTATTATAGAAGGCGCTCTCCGTGATTTTTTGATATTTGTTTTCTCCTTTTACGATAAATAGAGGCGTTGAACTATTGATATGGGCAGAATTTATAAGGTGAAAAGTACAATCGGGAAAATTTTTAAGTCGTGCCTGGATGTAATTAAAGATGGTTTGCTGAAAAAGACTGGTCATTTTTACAAGCGAGGATTGGATTGACTAACGGGTGAAATTTTCATACAAATTGTGGTTTGATGATGACTGCCAAGGACGGGGCCGTGGGCGTCAGCCTGTTGTGCCCGGGGGGAAATGATGGGTAAAAAGCAGAAAGAGCGGCGGGCGTTTGAGCGCTTCTCTCTGGAAGTGCCGGCCAGGCTTACGCTGGACCGGGAAGACGGGGGATCTGAGACATCGGAGTTTTCCACGGAAAATATCAGTGCGGGCGGGGCCCTGATCCGAACGGACCACCCCCTGGATATGGGAACCTGCGTGGATGTCCGCCTGACTCTGCCGCTGGACCGGCTCAGGAAGCTGGATGGCCGGAGTGTTGAGGTCCGGCTGTCCGGGCGGGTGATCCGGTCGGCGGAATCCGGCACTGTGATCGGGTTTGACAGCAATATGGCTGTGGGCAGTGCCGGAAACGGGGAGGTCCTGTCCGGTCCGGATACGGGCTTGACGCGCCGGGAAAACCAGATCCTGAATCTGATTGCGTCAGGTGCTTCAAACAAGGATATTGCCGATGCCTTGGAAATCGGCCTTGCCACAGTAAAATCTCACATATACAGCCTTTATAAAAAGATCGGGGTGAAGAACAGGTTCCAGGCCATCCTGTGGCGGACAAACCGCCTGGAGTAAGACCGGCCCATACTTTGGTCTGAGGTAAAAACCGCATGATTCCATATTGTGCTGCAGCAAAATTTTCCTTTTTCAGATTTCCGTAAATTTCCTTAAAATAGAAATCCTTATTTTTTCAGCGTGTTGTGCATATCCGGGCGACTGGCATTGAATCTGCATTTTCAGGTATGGAAAACTGCACTGAGGTTTCCGGGGTATTTCCGGGTGATCATGGAAAGGACGATATATATGAGCAGCCAGGCCATAAAAATGTTTTCAGGTATGGATACCGCCCAGGGGGTGGACGCATATGGGATTTCCGGGACGTTTTCCCGGGATATGGCCTGGCAGGGACTGGTCCGGCCGGGTTTTCCGGGGCAGTATCCGGTGCCTGGGCACGGATGTCCTGAAAAGAGCGGCACAGGTTCCCCTGCCCCGGAGGCTGTGGAAAAAGACAAGGCAATGGCGGCTGTGGAAGTGCGTCAGCAGCAGCAAAAACTCAACCGGGATCTCAAGCGGAGCATGCGGGTGGATCTGGATAAGGCCGGGGAAATTTTAAAGGACCTGGTCCGGGTGAGCCTGGCATCCCCACGGACCCGGATGCTGGCCAGGGAGTGCGACGCCATTGCCGGTATGGCGGATGAACTGTTTGACCTGCCTTGTGCCGTAACCTGCCTGACAAGGGTCGCAGTTCATGACCAGGCCACCCAGCTTCACCTGGTCAATGTGATGCTCTACTGCATGGGATATGCCTGCCGGAACAGGCATGGGCGGGAAGCCGTTAAAGCGTATGGCCTTGCCGGGCTGCTCCACGATGTTGGCAAACTGTTTATTCCGGAGCATTTGCTGACCGCCCCACGGCGTCTCGCCCCAAAGGAAAAGGTAAGGTTCCGGAGGCATACGGATGCCGGGGTCAGGCTTCTCCGGCAGGGGATCCCGGACCTGGCGGTCCTGGCTGCCATACAAGACCACCACGAGCGTCTGGACGGCTCGGGGTACCCCCGGGGGAAAGCCGGGGAGCAGGTGGGAGAAATGGCAAGGGTACTGGCCATTGCAGATACCTTTGACGCCCTGACTTCCGGCCGGGCCTACCGCAGGGCTGTGACCCCTCTGGCGGCTTTGAAAAAGATCCGGGAAGAAGTCCGGGCCAACCGCCTTGACAGTGATGTCTTCGTGAATTTTGCCGGAAGTGTGGTGGGCATGGCCTTGCCGGAATAAGGGGATTGGATCCGGATCGCCTGTGCTGTGCCCTTGTTCGTGAAGGTGGTCGTATGGCTGTTCCCCCTTCCCCGTGCATTTGGCAGGGAAAGGGGGAGGTGTTTATTTTATGATTTTTGTTTTTTCAGGGCAATGGCAATGCAGACCGCAGCCCCGCCCCAGGTGACCCCGAGGCCCAGAACCAGCATGATGATGGCGGATGTTGTCATTGTTTACCTCCTGCGTGTTTCAGGGTGTGGGCCTGGAACACAACGCTTAAAATAATGATGCCGATGACCACAAGCCAGCCAAAGCAGATTAGGGCTGTGGACGGATAGCCGCCGTAAGGGGTTTTGATGTCGCCGATCAGGTTGGCGATACTCATATACCCGAGAACACCGGGGGTGATGAATTTCAGGCAGAATTTCCACCATCCGCCCACGGAAAAGTCGCTGGTCCGGTTGATATGGTCCTGGAAAACATCCAGTTTGCAAACCCAGGTCAGGAAGACGATTTCCACCAGCCCGCCGGCAAGCACGCCGAAATTGTTGATGAACCGGTCCACGATATCCAGTACCAGAAGCCCGCTGTGGGAAGCGAAAATCGCGCCGGTGACAAGTCCGGTGAGGCAGTAAAGGGTCACGGCCTTTTTCCGGCTGATGTTAAATTTTTCCATGAGTGAGGCAATGGAGACTTCGCAGATGGACACCATGGAGCTTAAGCCTGCAAAAATAAGAGCCAGGAAAAACAGGGTGCCGAACAATGCCGGTCCGGGCAGGCTGTTAATGGCCTTGGGAATCGTGACAAAGGCAAGGCCCACCCCCGAGCTGACCACCTTGTCGACCCCGACGCCCTGCTGGACTGCCATGTTGCCGAGCACGGAAAAGACCAGGACCCCGCAGAGAATACTGAACCCGCAGTTGGCAAAGGCCGTGATAAAGCCGTTGTTGGCCATATCAGCATCTTCGGGCAGGTAACTGGAATAGGTGAGCATGATGGCAAACCCGATACTCAGGGAAAAGAAGATCTGCCCGTAAGCTGCCATCCAGACTTTAAAGTCCAGGAGGGCTGAAAAATCCGGTTTGAACATCCAGTTGAGCCCTTCTGCCGCTCCCTCCAGGAAAATGGCCCGGCCCGTGATGATCAGCACCAGGATGAACAGGGCAGGCATAAAGATTTTCGAGGCGGCTTCAATTCCTTTTTTAACTCCCTTGAAAAGCACGATCCAGCAGATAAACCAGGCCCCGGCCACTGCCGCGAAAATGGGCGGGCGGATTCCTTTGAAGTCAAGGGGGCTGTCGGACAGCATGAGATAGGATTTAAAGAAAAAATCACCGGTTTCCGTGCCCCATCCCTGGTTAAACGCCAGGAAAAAATAAGAGATGGACCAACCCACAACCGCCACGTAATAGATGGAAATGGTAAAGGACACCAGGATTTGCCACCAGCCCACCCATTCCCATTTGGGGGAGAGCCTGGAGAAAATTTTGGGTGCAGACCCCCGCATTTTATTGCCTGTCCCGAACTCCAGAATCATGAATGGAATGCCTGCGGTTAACATGGCAAATAAATAGGGGATAAAAAACGCCCCGCCTCCGTTCTCATACGCCACATAGGGAAACCGCCAGATATTGCCCAGGCCGATGGCCGAGCCGATGGCGGCCAGGACGAATCCGGCCCGGCTTCCCCATTGTTCTCTTTTGTTCATATACAACTCTCCTTGTGATTAGATAAAGAAATTCGATTGAAGAAAATCAGCACTAATCTCAAATAGTCAAAATTTTTTTTGGACGCAAGGAAAATTGTTCGTTTCTTTCAGAACATTTCGGTTTTCAGGTGGTCCGGGCCCTGGTCCGCACAAAGGTTTCCTGGACGATAAAGGCGTCTGCACTGGCCCGGTGGCGGGTGAGGTCCAGGCCGGCAATCACCTTTTCCTTGGTGGTGTGCCAGATGTTCATCTGGGGTTCGGTGAGGATTCGTTCCAGGGGGCTAACGAAAAATGTCTGGCGAATGCCTGCCTCGGTGAACAGCCGGGTGATCCAGGGCTTGTCAACGGCCCATCCGTCCGTGTATACGGTTTCTCCGTTCAACAGGCGGTTCAGGTCCCGGGCCACCCGGGCCGGGGGTTTGCCGTGGCTGGTAAGGGTTTCACGGGTGATGCAGTGGGTCTGCTCCGCTGCCCTGTCCCAGTGGGTCCAGGTGCGGGAAGGCAGGATCAGGCTGCAGTAACGCTTGCCCGCTTCTAGGGCCAGGCCGATTTCAATGGGGTAAGAGAGGCTGCCGAACCCTGATGCTTCCACGTCCACGATAAAGGGTCTTTCTGGTTGTCCCGTCATAGTGAAAATTTTTGCTTTCCTATGGGTTTTGTCTACTATATCATTAATTTTCCGGCCGGGAAAATCAAATGTGCAGATGCGGGAAGAGGGAATCGGAGCGGGCCGGTATCATGTGTTCACCATTCAAAATAAGGAGGCGCCATGTTTATCAACGGGGAGTGGATCCAGGCAGAGAACAACCGGGTATTTCCGGTAACGGATCCGGCAGACGGCAGCCTGATCGCCGAAGTGGTGGATGGCGGACCAAAAGAAATTGACATGGCAATTACAGCCGCCTCTGACGCCTTTGCAGCCTGGTCCGGAACAACCGCCTACCAGCGTGCTGATTTTCTGCTCAAAGCCCATATATTGATGATGGACAATCTGGAGCACCTGGCACAGACCATGACCCGGGAGCAGGGCAAGCCCATCCGGGCGGCAAGGCTTGAAGTCCGCTACGGGGCAGACTTCCTGAGCTGGTTTGCGGAAGAGGCCAAGCGGGTCTATGGAAGAACCATACCCTCGTCCCGCCCGGACCAGCGATTCATGGTGCTCAGGCAGCCCGTGGGCGTGGTCGGGGCGATTACTCCCTGGAATTACCCGGTATCCATGATTACCCGCAAGCTGGCTCCGGCCCTGGCTGCCGGCTGTACTGCCGTGGTCAAGCCGGCCGAAGCCACCCCCTTGTGCGCCATTGAATTGTTCAGGATTTTTGAACGGGCAGGCCTTCCCAAAGGGGTGGCCAATCTTGTGACCACCCTGGACCCTGTGCCTGTGGGAGAGGCCTTTTGCACGGATCGCCGGGTGGCGAAACTGACCTTTACCGGGTCCACAGATGTGGGCAGGGTGCTGGCCTCAAAAGCAGCCCTTCAGATGAAGCGGGTCTCCCTGGAGTTGGGGGGCCATGCCCCGTTTATTGTGTGCAGGGATGCTGATCCGGCCACAGCAGCCAAAGGCCTGTCCCTGGTCAAGTTCCTGAACACCGGCCAGGCCTGCATCAGCCCCAACCGGATCTATGTCCATGAGTCCCTAAAAGAGGCGTTTATCAGGACGCTGGCTGCCAGGGTTGCGGATATGAAAGCGGGAAAGGGCACGGAGCCTGACGCGAGGATCGGCCCCCTGATCAATGCGGCGGCCGTGGAAAAGGTGGATCGCCAGGTCAGAGACGCCCTTGAAAAAGGTGCGACACTTGTTGCCGGGGGCAAGCGCCTGACTCGGAACGGACTGGACAAGGGGTGGTTTTACGCCCCCACCATTCTGGACAATGTCACCCGGGACATGCGGATTTACAGGGAGGAAACCTTTGGTCCGGTGGCACCGGTCATCTCCTACCGGGATGAAAGCCGCCTTGTGGAAATGGCAAACGATACCGGTTACGGCCTGGCCGCCTATGTATATACCCGGGATATTGCCCGGGCAATGACATTATTTGAAACCCTTAACTTCGGTATCATCGGCATCAACGATATCAACCCCACCTCTGCTGCGGCCCCGTTCGGCGGCATGAAAGAGAGCGGCCTGGGCAGGGAAGGTGCGGCAGAGGGGCTGGACGAATACCTGGAAACCAAACTGGGCGGCTTTTCCCTGAGATAGAAAAACAGTGTTCCCGGTCCGCTTCGTTCTTTTGTTCACCGGACTGGGGACTGGTGGCATCGTTAACTAACGCTCACTGGTGACCAGCTTGAGCGCCAGGGCGGCAAATACGGTTCCGGCAATACGGTTCATCACCACTTGGGCCTTGCCTGACCGTTTCAGCCATTCCCCCAGAAATCCTGCTGACCATGCAATGCTGCCGAATATAATGAATGTCGCCATAATAAATATGCCCCCGAACATGAGCATCTGTGATGAGATGGCCCCCCTGGAAGGATCTGCGAACTGGGGAAGAAATGCCAAAAAGAATATGGCGACTTTCGGGTTTGTTATATTCATTATTACGCCCCTGACATACAGCTTGCGCCATGCCAGTCCAGTTTCATTTTCATGATCGGCTGCCGTTGTCGTGGCACCGGCCCTAAAGGCCTGCCATGCCAGGTACAACAGATATACGGCACCCACAATTTTCAGTACATTAAACGCCAGCATCGAGGTTTGAAAGACCGCAGCGACCCCCAATGATACAGATGCCGTGTGAAAGATGAGCCCTGTGCAAAGCCCTGCTGTCACAAAAATCCCGGCCCGCCTTCCATGCAATGCGGACTGGGTCAGCACGAATATGTTGTCCGGACCCGGGGCCAGGGCCAGTGTGACGGATGCTGCGAAGAATAAGAGTGTGGTTTCAATGGGTATCATGCTGTGTTTTCCAATATTGTTTTGGTTTTATTGCTTAAGGGCACCTCTAAAATTCCGGTGGCGTTCAAAAAATCTCTCTAAGATATCAATATATTCCGGCCTCATGCTTACCTGGAATCCTGTTCTATCGCTTTGTTGCTGCGGGAAACCAATCCGATTTTTTCATAAATGCATTGAAGGACTGAGCCGCTGATAAATGTAATGCTTATATGGCGGTTTGATATTTTATCTGCGTGCTCCTCCAGAAGAGAATGCTCCCGGGAGAGTTCCACAAAATCAAACAGGTCAAGAGCGTCAGTATTATAATACCCATCAAACTTTATCCAGGAACAATTGCTGATCAACAGATCCGCGTCATTGTTTTGCCCCAATAGTTCGATGATGCGTTTGTCCAGCAGGTGGACCTCTTCAGAATAAAAAGAGATGCCCAGCTTTATATGGGTAAGCCCCTGGCTACTCTGGAAAATATTAATACCCAGCAGATCGCAGTCATGAATGGGCAACTCATAAATATTATTGTTGTTTAATACGTACATTGTCAGCAGATATATGACCTGTCAGAGGGATTCCGGAATTTCTACGGCAGTTCCTGAAACAACGATTCCACCGGTTTCGGGGATGTCGACCTCAAGCCTGCTTGGCCTGCCCATGGCATCCCCCTGGTGGATGCGGATGTGTGCCGGGGCTTTTACCAGTTCTTTTTCGCGGAGATAGCCGCCCAGCGCAGCGGCTGCCGCTCCTGTGGCAGGGTCTTCAATCACGCCGCCCACCGGAAAAGGATTGCGTGAGTGGAAGATTTGATCGGTCTCGCGCCATACCAACTGGATCGTGGTTAGTTGTTCCCGTTCCATCAGTGATTTAAGTGTATCAAAATCGTAGGCCAGCCGGTCGAGCCGTTCATGCCGGTCTGCCGCCAGTACCAGGTGCCAGGCCCCGGCATAGGCACGAACCGGGGGGATTTCTGGGTTGAGGTCTGCCGGGGACCAGCCCAGAACGGCCAGTACTTCCCGGATAAAGCCTGTG
Organism: Desulfobacter sp.; assembly: GCA_036881925.1. Taxonomy (GTDB): domain Bacteria; phylum Desulfobacterota; class Desulfobacteria; order Desulfobacterales; family Desulfobacteraceae; genus Desulfobacter. The sequence goes on along the minus strand of JBAJNJ010000015.1, from coordinate 42,123 downwards.
GTTGCTTCTTCGGTTTTGGGCGCGGCCGAGGTGAGGGCTGCCCTGAACCGGCCGTCCTGTTCAGTGACGGATACGGGAATCTCGCCGGCAAGGGTTGAAAATACGTATTTGCCCGGCCCCTCAATATTTCCGAGTGCCACACCGGACGCAATTGTGGCATGCCCGCAAAAGGTAATCTCGATCTCCGGGCTGTAGTATCTCACGGTCCGGTTTTCTCCTGTCATGGGAGCGATAAACGCTGTTTCCGAATATCCGACCTGCTTGGCAATGGCCTGCATTTCTTGTTTTGGCGGAAGTTCGTTTCCCACCCAGACCCCGGCGGGATTGCCGCCGGCCGGGGTTGAAGAAAATGCCGTATATCTCATCAATTTACCGTTTGTCATGACTGCCTTTCTCCATTTGGATGTGCATTATTTTTAATGCGGTTGGGATATCATAACGATAAGCGGGAGGGTTTTCAATATACGGGTGTAAAACATGGACTCCCGGAGAACACCAAAAGGCCGGGAAATCCAGCATTAAGGATTCCCGGCCTTTTTTTCCGGCGGGTTTTACCGGGTTAGGCTTTCCCGGGGAAATTTTCAGGGGTTAGAGCATTTCAATGGCGCAGGCCATGGCCACCCCGCCGCCCCCGCAAAGGGTGGCAAGGCCGAGGGTGTCTCCCCGTTTTTTCATGCCATGGATCAGGGTGGTCATGATCCTGGCACCGGTGGACCCCACAGGATGTCCCAAGCCGATGCCCGAGCCGTTGATGTTGGTGATGTCACGGTTGAGGCCGAGTTCTTTTTCGCAGCCGATGTACTGGGCGGCAAAGGCTTCGTTGACTTCGACAAGCTCGAAATCATTGATGGCCAGGCCGGACTTGTCCATCATGTCTTTGACGGCCGGCACCGGGGAAATTCCCATGATGGTGGGATGGCAGGCGCCCATGCCGGATGCCTTGATCCTGGCAATGGGGGTGATGCCGAGTTCATCCGCCTTTTCCCGGGACATGATCACCATGCCGGTGGACCCGTCATTGATGCCCGAGGCATTGCCGGCGGTCACTTTTCCTGTTTTGGGGACAAAGGCCGGGGGCAGGGCAGCCAGTTTTTCCATGGTCATGCCCGGCCTGAAATGTTCGTCCTTGTCAAAGACCAGGGGATCTTTTTTTCGCCGGGGCACCTTAACCGGTACGATTTCTTCGGCAAAAGAGCCGTCTGCCGTTGCCCGTTCCGCGTTGTTATGGGATCTTAAAGCCACTTCATCCATTTCTTCCCGGCTGATGTCCAGATACTGGGCCACAAATTCTGCAGTATGGCCCATGATATAGGGTTTGCCCATGAAGTATGAGGCCGGGGCCTGGGCCGTGTTCAGGGGGGTGGTCTCGTCAAGGGGCAGCAGATGGGAGCCGCAGTGCAGGGCATGGATCATGGCGTCCACGAACTGGGTGTCCTGGAGGCGGCAGCCCCACCTGGCCTTGGGTACGGTATAGGGCACCCCGGACATATGCTCCACACCGCCTGCCAGGATCACGTCGGCCATACCTGCCTTGATCATGGCAACGCCTGAAAGCACTGCCTCCATGCCCGAGATGCAGACCCGGTTGATGGTGGCGGCCGGAACCGTATCGGGGATCCCCGCCATAAGGGCGGCCACCCGGGTGGTGTTCAGGGTATCATGGTGCTCCACACAGGTGCCGTAACGGACATCGTCGATCACGGCCGGATCGATATTGGCCCGCTTGACAGCCTCTTTCATGGTCACACTGGCGATGTATGCGCCGTTCAGGTCCCTGAGTGTACCGCCGAAAGCACCGATGGCGGTCCGGCAGGCAGATGCGATCACTACGTCTTTCATTGTTTTCATCCTTTTTCTGTTTGGAATTGTTTTTGTGAAGAGGCAGGGGTTGCACAAGGGCTGGTGCGTCCCCGCCTTTTCAATATATATCCAGATATGTCCGGGTTTCCCGGGGTTTTACTATTTTGATGCAAACGCGGCCTCATCAATGTCCATGGCAGCCGTATCCCCGGCCATGATGGTTTCCATTCTGCCCCGGGTCACAGGCAGGACAGATGCGGTGAAGTACCGGGACGAGGCCAGGATACCCTCATAAAAGGGAATGTCTTTCTTTTTGGGGCGGTCTGCCAGTTTTTCTGCGGCAATACCGGCCCGCCAGACCAGCATCCACGCCATGAGTACGTCTCCTGTGGCATGCATGAAGGGGTGGGCATGGGCAAAAGCAGTTTCCGCATGTCCCGATGCCATGAGGCTCCCTAAGGATTTTGCAGTCTCCATGAGTTTGACCAGTGACGTTTCCAGGGCGGCGGCCTGGGATGCCAGTTCTTTTACATCTTTGGTTCTGCCAATGGTCTTTTCCACTTCTGCCAGAAGGTCTGTAAAGGCCTTGCCCTTGTTCATGCCCAGTTTCCTGCCCAGAAGGTCCATGGCCTGGATTCCGTTGGTGCCCTCGTAGATCTGGGTGATCTTACAGTCCCTGAGCAGCTGCTCCTGGGGATACTCCCTGGTAAATCCGTATCCGCCAAAGACCTGGATACCGTCGGAACAAAGATCAAATGCCTTGTCCGTAATATATCCTTTGGCCACAGGGATGAGCACATCTATGATGCCCTGGCACCTGGACCGCTCTTCTTCGGTCTCCGCCACCCTGATCCTGTCTTCCATGAACCCCACGTAAAACAGGATGGACCTCATGGCTTCGGTATGGGATTTCATGTTCAAAAGTATGCGCCGGATATCCGGATGCCGGATAATGGAAACGCCGGGCGCGCCTTTGGCAGCGGTGAGGGATGCGCCCTGGACCCTTTCCCTGGCATAGTTCAGGGCGTTGAGGTATGAGGCGGATGCACAGGCAAATCCCTGCATGCCCACATGCAAACGGGCTTCGTTCATCATCACGAACATATGGCCCATCCCCTTATTTTCCCGGCCGAGCAGGGTACCGATGCACTTGCCTTTGCCGCCCAGGGCCATGGAACAGGTCGGGCTGGCGTGGATGCCCATTTTTTCTTCGATACCGGTGCAGACAATATCATTGGCCTCGCCAAGAGAGCCGTCTTGATTCACCCGGTATTTGGGCACCAGGAAAAGAGAGATGCCCGCAGTGCCGGGTGGGGCGCCTTCGATCCTTGCCAGGACCGGGTGAATGATATTCTCCACCAGATCGTTTTCACCCGAAGTAATGAAAATTTTATTGCCGGTAATGCTGTAAGTCCCGTCCCCGTTGGGAACAGCTTTGGTGGTCAGAGCCCCGACATCGGATCCGGCTTCCGGCTCGGTCAGGAGCATGGAGCCTCCCCAGACACCGGTGTACATCTTTTTCAGATAAAGCTGCTTCTGCATGTCTGTTCCGAATTTTTCCACCAGCTTGCCTGCCCCGTGAACCAGGATGTTGTGGAGCATAAAGGGAAAGTTGGCCCCGTTAAAATAGTTGTTGGCTGCCAGGGCCACGGTGGCGGGCATGCCCTGGCCGCCCCATTCCGGATCATCGCACATGGCGACCCACTCCCCTTGGGTGAACAGTTCATAGGCCCGGTGAAAGGCGTTGGGAACGGCCACGTTTCCGTTGTCAAAGGTACAGCCCTCTTCGTCCGCCTCCCTGAGAACGGGCATCAACTCCTTGAGGGCCAGATGTCTTGCTTCGGAAATCACCATATCAATGGTTTTCCTGTTAAATTCCTCGAATTGTTCGTATTGGCTTAACCGTTCCACATGGAGCTGTTCGTGGAGAACAAAATCCACATCCCGCCGGTCTGCCACTTGCTGTGCCATATTGCCTCCTTGTCAAAAGATGTTGATGCGCCGGTACGCCTGGATCGGTTGCTGTCCGGCCGCGTTATCTGGTGTAGTCGTAAAACCCCTTGCCGCTTTTCCGGCCCAGGTAGCCTGCCCGGACCATTTTTCTCAGCAGGGGGGCGGGCCTGTACTTGTCTTCTCCCAGTTCGGCATGAAAGCCCTCCAGGACCAGGAGCATGGTGTCCAGTCCCACCATGTCCGCCAGGGCCAGGGGGCCGATGGGATGATTGGCCCCGAGGGTCATGGCATTGTCGATATCTTCTGCAGAGGCCGTGCCTTCGGCCAGGACAAAGACAGCCTCGTTGATCATGGGGCAGAGGATGCGGTTCACGGCAAATCCGGGCGCCTCTTTGACCTCGATGGCGGTTTTATTGATGGTCTCCACAAAATCCCGGGCCATGTTCAGGGTTTGGCCGGATGTGGTAAATCCCCGGATGAGTTCCACAAGCGCCATCACAGGCACGGGATTGAAAAAATGCATGCCGATGAACTGATCGGGCCGGCTTGTGACCGCCGCCATCTCCGTGATGGAAAGGCCTGAGGTGTTTGAGGCGAACAAGGCCTCTTTTTTGCAGATGGTATCCAGTTCAAGGAATATCTGTTTTTTGATGTCCATGACCTCGACAACCGCCTCAATGACCAGGTCTGCTTCCCGGGCGGCCATGGTCAGATCGGTGGTGCCGGTGATCCGGTCCATTGCGGCGTCTGCCTGGTCTGCCGTGACCTTGTTCCTGGATACGGCCTTGTCCAGCCCGGCCCTGATGGTGGTGAGTCCGTTTTCAACAAACCGGTCTTCCACATCCCTGAGGGTGACATTGAAGCCGGCCTGGGCCGCACATTGGGCAATCCCCGCCCCCATGATGCCTGCCCCGAGCACGGTGATTTCTTTAATTTCCATGGGTGTTCTCCTTATGGGTTTATATGCGGAACCGGAATGGTCATATATCCCGGATATAAATCAGCAAAACATGTGCCAGGATTCCGGGGGTGGTATGGCCGGGCGTTTGGGGGAGGGTGGTGGTTTTTAAAGATCTTTTCCGTACCATGGAAAAGTTTTTTCTGTTCTATTTTCCGGAATTGCCATAATCTGTACCATGGTGCAGATTGTGATATGGAAATTTTCGTTTGCCGCTCGATAAAGGAGGGTTGATGCATCCACACATTAATGAGAACGATTTTTTCAGGGAGGCGACCCTGACCCTGTGCTCCAGCCTGGATATTGAGCGGGCCCTTCACCAGTGCCTGTGTTATGTCCGGCAGTTCATGCCGGCGGACCAGATGGGGTTCCATGTTTACCACAGGGATGCCGGGGTCGTGGAAACCGTTGCCCTGGCAGATCCCGGCGGAGGGCGGGCCGTGTCCATGAAAATCCCATTGTCCGAACGGGGAAGGCAAATGATCGACCACCGCAGCCTTGAAAGGGTCCGGTTCATCAACCGGTTGGGAAATGACCCCATTACCGGCCCGGTGGCCGACCGCCTCAATGTCCGGGACCTTTCCGCCGTGGTGATTGATCTCGTGCTGGAGCGGACCATGCTGGGTATATTTTCCGTTTTCAACGATGGGGAAAACAGGTTTTCAGACGCGCATATAAGACTGTTGAGTCTTTTGGACAAACCCTGCGCCATTGCCCTGACCAACTCGCTCCGGTTCAGGGAGTTGAAAAACCTGAAAGAACTACTGGCAGATGACAGCCGGTACTTTCAGGATGAACTGAACCGGATGGCCGGTGAAACCGTTATCGGCGCGGCCCAGGGTCTTGGAAAGGTCATGGAAATGGTTCACCAGGTCGCCCCCCTGGAAAGCCCGGTGCTGTTGCTGGGCGACACCGGTACCGGCAAGGAGGTGGTGGCCAATGCCATCCATAACCTGTCCCTGCGGAAACAGGGGCCGTTTATCCGGGTCAATTGCGGGGCCATTCCCGCTTCTTTGCTTGATTCCGAATTGTTTGGCTATGAAAAAGGGGCCTTTACCGGTGCGGTGGCCAGGAAGCGGGGGCGGATCGAACGTGCCCAGGGCGGGACTTTGTTTCTGGACGAGATCGGCGAGCTGAGTGTGGAAGCCCAGGTCCGTCTGCTCCGGGTACTCCAGGAAAAGGAAATCGACCGGGTGGGAGGGGCGGAAACGGTCCGGGTCAATATCCGGGTGGTGGCGGCCACCCACAGGAACCTGGAGGAAATGATGGCGGAAAACCGGTTCCGGCCGGACCTGTTTTTCCGCCTCAGGGTGTTTCCCATTGCCATTCCCCCCCTCAGGGAGAGGTCCGGGGATATCCCGGCCCTGGTGGACCATTTTATCCTGAAGAAGACCCGGGAAATGAAACTGCCTGGGATTCCCCTGGTCCCATCCCATGTGATGGACAGGCTCATGGCCTATCACTGGCCGGGAAATGTCCGGGAACTTGAAAACGCCGTGGAGCGTTCCCTGATCCTGGACCGGTCCGGCACCCTTTATTTTAAGGAAATTACGGCCCAGGCCCCCGGACGCAGCGAGGTTCAGCCCCGGCCCCGGATGGCGCTCCAGGCGCTGGACCAGGTGGTTTCATCACACATTTGCCAGGTCCTGGCAGATTGTAACGGCCGGGTAGAGGGGGAAAAGGGAGCGGCCCGGATACTGGCGGTTCATCCGTCCACCCTGAGAAAACGGATGAAAAAGCTGAACATTCCCTTTGGGCGAACGGCCGGAAAGATAACACCACAAGAATAAGTCCGGTTGCGCCGGCATGTTAATACCCTGTTTTCAACTCCGGTGGCACCGTCCTTGTCCCGGACAGCCAGAGTCCGGCCAGGGTCAGTACGGCGGAGACGGCCATGCCGGCAAAACTAAAGGTCTTGATCCCGGTCTGGGCCGCTGCCAGCCCCAGAATGCCGCCGGCAATCATGCCGGCCAGGACGGCGGGCTGGTATACCCGGCGCCTGCCGTGAAAGACCATGGCCAGGAACACAGGGGCCACAATCCCGGACACATATACATCATTTGCCGCAAACAAAAGGGAAAGGATTGAGCTGCCCCGGGAGCCCAGGTACAGCCCGGCCAGGCCCAGGATAACGGTCATGATCCGGTATCCCCTGACGGACTTCTGCCGGGCAATGTCGTTGCAGAACACCGTAGCTGCCGTGATCAGGCATGAATCTGCCGAGGAAATAATGGCTGAAAACAGGGCCAGCAACAGCAGGGTGCCCAGCCAGGGCGGAAGAAGCCCGGCCATTGCCGAGGTCAGTACAGCATCCGGAGCCGTGTCCGCCGGGAGAATGGCACGGCCGGCAAGGCCGATCAGGACAATGACCAGCCCTGTGGCCAGGAGCCCGAACACAGCGGCCAGGGTTCCCCTGTGGGCATGGACCTTGTCCTTTGCACTTAAAAGCCGTCCGAAAAGCATGGGGCAGACCACGTAACTGCCGCCGATGACCAGCATGTAATAGTTCCATGTGCTGATGGTGAAATCCCGGTTGAAAAGTTCCGGCCGGATACCTGTGACGGCGTCCGGATGCCGGAGCATGATCCATCCCAGGACCCCTGCCAGGGCCAGGACAACCAGGCCGAACTGCCAGATATCGCTTTTGATCACGGACCGCTGCCCGCCCAGTACGGTGTAGACAATGATGAGCCCGCCGCCCCATACCAGGGCCTGGGACCTGTCCAGCCCTGTGAGGGCCGCACAGATCGAGGATGCCGCAGAAAACTGGGCGGCAAGGATGGCGGTCCATGCGATGACAATAATCACACCGGCAACAGGCCGGGCACCCGGGCCGATAAAAGTCCGGATCATTTCAGGAAGTGTTCTCACCCCGGTTTCCCTCACCTTTTTGGCTAGAAACAGGGTCAGCAACACCAGGCCTGCAGCGCCGGACCCCAGGTACCAGATGGCGGGAAATCCCTTTTCCCAGGCCAGGGACACCATGCCGATGGTTGCCGAGCCGCCCACACAGGAGGCCGTCACGGAAACCGCCACGGAAAACCAGGAGCCGGACCGGTCCGCCACAGTATAGGCGTCCACGGAACCGGATGCCTTGCAGGTCATCACACCATATCCCACAAGTACCAGTGCATAAAGGATCATCATCAACATAAGCGCAAACATCCTTTCATTTTGAATGTTAACAAATTCCGGTTTTATTCTGCCTTTGCCGGGCCGGACAGGCCTTTGCCAGATCAGAACCGGATTAGATCAGGGCCGGGTTAGATCATTACAAGGCCAGGCCGTTTCCCGGCATGCCTTGGACCGCCGCCGTTATGGCTTGCGTGAGCCTGGACAGCTCCGGCCCGGTGATTGAGAACGGCGGCATAACATAGACGATTCTGCCAAAGGGCCGGATCCATACGCCCCGGCGGACAAAAAACGCCTGGATTCGTTCCAGGTCCACGGGCCGGTTGAGTTCCACGACCCCGATGGCCCCGAGTACGCGCACATCTGCCACGCCGGGAAGATTCCGGCAGGGGGCGAGCCCTTTTTCAAGGCCGGCCTCAATGGCCTTTACCCGGTTTTTCCAGGGTGTTTCCAAAAGCAGGTCCAGACTTTCGCAGGCCACGGCACATGCCAGGGGATTTCCCATATACGTGGGACCGTGCATCAGCACACCCCCGCTGTTGGAAACGCCCCTGCCCACCTCAGCCGTGGCTGCGACCGCGGCAAAGCTCATGTAGCCTCCTGTCAGGGCTTTTCCCATGCAGAGGATATCCGGCCTGATCCCGGCCCAGTCGCAGGCAAAAAGCCTGCCGGTCCTGCCGAAGCCCGTTGCGATCTCGTCGCAGATCAACAATATCCCGTATTGGTCGCAGAGCCTTTTCAAGTCGTCCAGGTAATCCGGGTGGTAAAACCACATACTTCCGGCCCCCTGGACCACCGGCTCTATAATGACCGCTGCAATGGCATGGTGGTGCTCGGCCATGAGCCGGTGTACAGAATTAATGGCTGTAGGATCATAGGGGGCGTGAAAGGAGGTGTCGGGCCGGCCGGCAAAAAGCTGCTGCGGAAGGAACCCTGTAAACAGGCGGTGCATCCCATTGACAGGGTCGCACACCGACATGGCGCCAAATGTATCCCCGTGATACCCGCCGCAGACCGTAAGGATTTTCTTCTTTTCGGGTTTTCCCCGGCCCTGCCAGTATTGCAGGGCCATTTTCAGGGCCACTTCCACGCTCACCGAACCGGAATCCGCGTAAAAAATATGTTCAAGCCCTTGGGGCATCAACCTGAGAAGCCGCTTGGCAAGGGAGACTGCAGGCCTGTGGGTCAGGCCCCCGAACATGACATGGGACATTTGGTTGATCTGGGCAATGGCTGCCCGGTTGAGCCGGGGATGGTTGTATCCGTGAACCGCGCACCACCAGGACGACATCCCGTCCAGCAGGGGCCCTTGGTCGGTGTGAATGTAATGTCCCTCGGCGCTGTATACGGTATAGGTGCTAAGCGGGCGAATCAGGGAGGTGTAGGGGTGCCAGATATGTTTTTTGTCCACTGCGCAAACATCATCTGCCCGTTGGTTTTGTTGGTTTTCCGGGCGGACCAGGGCGCTGGCAAAGCCCGTCAGGGGCACTTCCACGCCTGCCCAGGTTTCCGGATCATCAGGGGCCAGGCCCTTGTGGAAGGGCATCTCAATCACCGGGATGTCCGGGTATTTTTGCCTGAGATAATCCGGGTTATCCTGTTGGATGATCTCCTGGTCTTTATCCCCGGCCGGGGCGCAGTGGTTGATCACCAGGGCGGCGACCGTGATGCCGTTCATCTCAAGGGCATCCATTGTCAGAACGGTATGGTTGAGCATGCCCAGCCGGTTGTCCGCCACGACCACGGCCCTGAGGCCAAGTTGCTTGACCAGGTCAAGAAAAGAAGCGGTCCGGTTCAGCGGGGTAAAGATCCCGCCTGCACCTTCTATAAGGGTAAACGGGGCTGCATCAAGGACCTTGCGGCAACGGTCTGCCAACCGGTCCAGGGAGATCTCTTGTCCCTGTTTTTCCGCAGCCAGGTGGGGTGAGCAAGGCATGTCAAAGCAGTATATGGGCTCATGCAAGGTGCTGTGGCCGGCTGTCCGGTATACCTCTACATCTGGGGCAGCCCCTCCCGAACAGCCGGTCTGGACCGGTTTGAGCACATGCACGGGGTGTTCCAAGGTATTGAAGGCCCTTATCAGTGCTGCGGTGACAACGGTTTTGCCGATATCCGTATCTGTTCCCGTAATGACAAGTCCGTTGGGTGTCATGGCTGTGCTCCGGTCCGGTTGAGGCGTAATAGATGTTTTTTTTGTTAACTTCATAATTTTAAAAAAGTTAACGAAAGTTAAACAAAAACATCTTCCTTGTCAATACCGGTTGGATGCTTTCCCAGGGCAAACGCAACTACATCTGACATGATTTTTTAATCCATATGGTTTCAGATACTTAAAAAGTTTGCATACTTTTCTTTGCGTTTGCGACAACGTCTAAACCACTGAAATCATTCATCCCGATTTTTATATGCGTTGACCCTGGATGCTTTCCGGTCTCTTTTTGTGGCGCCTTGCCTTACAACCCGTGCGAACCGTCATAATGCGACCGGACCGGGGGAGCCCAGTCGTCAGGGATGCCGGCGGCAGGCCGGTAGATCTCCACCTGCAAGGGATAGCAGGGCGCAGTGTCGCTTGAATGCTCGCAACTGCAATCCCCGCCCGGGCAGGCAGACAACCCGCCCAGAAGATCGATTTCCGCAAAAAACTCAATAAAATCCCCGGGCCGGACCGGGCTGGCTTTCATAAAGTACTGGTGGGTGTCCCGGGTAAAGCCGGTACACATGAATACATTGAGCACATCATGAATGTATGTCTCTGCTTTTTCCGGGGAGAGGCCGGTTTCCCGGGCCAGTGCCCGGGTCAGGTTGGAATGGCAGCAATAATGGTAGTTATCACCGCTGAGAAGGCTTCCGGTATAGGGGTCGCACCGGGTGCCGATTACATCATGGACACCGCCTCCGTACCGGTCAAATCCGTACCAGTCCAGGGTGTCACAGGTAATGGTGGCCATGGGCCGCATATGGGGAAAGCTGCTCCACATCCGGTCACCGGTACTTAGATGGGTGCCGTGGAGGGCCCGTGTCTTGCCGCTGTAGAACCGCTCGGCCAGGTCGTCAGCATTCCAGAGGTTCAGATCCCCGACCTGGGGGCCTTCAATGCTGACAATTCTGAAAAAATGGCCTTTGGGCACCTTAAAAACACGGGCATCCCTGGGAGGGATAACCAGGGTCTTTGTTGGCTCAAGGGTCTTCCTGGCTGCGGTATAGGCTGCCATGTCCGGCAGGGGGAGGGTGTCCACGGGGTAGCAGATCACCGGTGCGATCGCCTTTCTTTCGCGGGCATCGGCAGGGGGCTGATGCTGGGGGTTTTGTTTCATTTTCAGCCTTTTGAATCCAGCGAGAGGGAGGGCCTCTCAAAAGATTCCGGGTAGGGGTTACATCCAGGGTCAACGCATATAAAATTGGGGATTAATGATTTCAATTGGTTAGACACCGTCGCAAACGCAGTGACAGACGTGTAATCACCATAACCGACTGAAATTTTGTGGTTTAAAAAAGTATGCCAAAGTTAAATGCGTTTGCCTTGGGGTTACATCTGTTACCGTTAAAGATACCGGCAGGGCATTTGCCATAGCAAGTCTTTTTTCGCATTACCTGGAAAAACAGGTGCCCGGACAAGGCGCATAAAAGCGGCCCGTGCCCGGCCCGGGCATGGGGTAAGGCCGGAAAATGGTTAAATTGCCTAACGCCTCTTTAACGGGCAGGCTTTTTATTCTTTTCCGGTGCGGGTTTAGAATGGCGGACCATTGCCGGGAAACCGGGTTTTCTTTATTTCCATGGCAATTTTATAGGCTTGTTCTTCCTTGCGCGAGTAAAATTTCCTTGGCCGGGGATAAAAACGGCGGATGGCTGCCGGGAGCTGTTTCAGCCTGCGAAATGCATTTAAGACCGGTGTGATGCCCGGACGGAACGGGAGTGACTTGGATATACTGGGGATGGTGTGTTTTCTGATAAAAGATTTCATTCTATGGCGTCCCTTTTTTCTATGTAAAAGTGATATGTGGCCGGAAAAAATCTACCTGTCTTCTTGTTTTTCCAGGTTGTGGTAAAAATCCCGCAATGCAGTGAAACTCCGGCGAAATGATCTTGACGTGTCTGGGTTGAAATCATTTTTTTTATCTCCTTTTTGAAACGTTTGCCCCTTGTTATGGAGCGGTTAAAATAAAAAACCCCGGATCTTATGGTAAGATCCGGGGTTTTAAAACGCGTGATATGGGATATATCAGAACACCAGGATCCTGGGCCTCCATCTGGTAAGGTGGTATTGCTTGTTTTGGGTGATACGGGCCATTACGGTGTCCTCAAATATATCTTTAATATAATTTTAAATACGTGACTTACTAAACCGGATTTTTATTTTCAAGTAAAAAAACAGACCGTGGAAAAATTTTGAGCGTGTTCTGCTGGGGTATCCGGCTTCCGGCTTGGTATAACGGGCTGACGCAAGCCTGTTTCCTGGAAAAGATGAGATAAAATAATGGTTTGCCGGGGGTTTATTGACAAAGAATTTCGGCTTTTGTAGGGTTGGGATAAGATGACCGTGGAAATATCCATGGAATGAAACCGAATACATAAGGATTGATGCATATGAAGATTTGGCAACGGATCGGACAGGTGGCTGCTGTTGCGGCCCTGGCTCTGGTCATGGGGGGGTGCAGCAGCACCCGGGTGGACCGGGTGGATGTGGATGAGACCATTGATCTGAGCGGCCGCTGGAATGACACCGACTCCAGGCTGGTTTCCGAGGAAATGGTGAGGGATGTGCTGGAGCGCCCCTGGGTGGGAGACCACAGGCGCGACAACCAGGGAAAAGCGCCTTCCGTGATTGTGGGTACGGTGAGAAACAGGAGTGATGAGCACATCAATACCCAGACCTTTGTCAAGGATCTTGAACGGGCCCTGGTCAACTCCGGTGATGTGACGCTTGTGGCCGACAGCCGCGAGCGCCTTGAAATCCGTTCGGAACGTAAGGACCAGGCGGCCCATGCCTCGGAAGAGACGGCCAAGGAGGAGGGCCGGGAGATCGGGGCCGACTTTATGCTCCAGGGCAGTATCAATACCATTTCGGACCGGATAGACGGCAAAGAGGTCAAATATTACCAGGTCAATCTGGAAATGATTCATATCCAGACCCATAAGAAAGTATGGCTGGGCGAGAAAAAGATCAAAAAACTGGTCAAAAAGAAAAAGTTCTGGTTCTGATTTCCGACAAGCGGGTTCCGGCCGGTTTTGCGCGGCTCTTGGCCGTGGCCGTTCTTGGGCTGGCATGTATCCTGGGCGGCTGCAGCGGACATGTGCCTTACGAGACCCTGGGCGAACACCTGGCCAGGGGTGAATGTGGCGCTGCTGCATCTCTGATGGCTGACAGTGCCGGGGATTACGGTGACAATGCCGAACTTCTATTTCTCCTGGATTCGGCCATGGTCCATATGCGGTGCCGGGAGTTTGATGCGGCCCAGGAAAAATTCAGGGCTGCCGAAGACTTGGCCGAATCCCTGTGGACCCTGAGCCTGTCCAGGGAGACAGCCGCTTACCTTGCCAATGATTATGTGCTGGACTATGCGGGCGAGGACTTTGAACGGGCCATGATTCACATGATGTCGGCCCTGGCTTACCTGGATGCGGGCGAACCTGAAGAAGCCCTTGTGGAGTGCCGGAGACTGGATTCCCTGCTTTCCCTGTACAATGACAGGTACGCGGAAAAAAATGTCTACAAGGAAGACGCATTCGGCCGGTATCTGAGCGGTATCCTCAGAGAAGGGGACAATGATCCGGACGGGGCGTTCCTTGATTATAAAAAAGCCCTGGAAACCTATGGGGACTACGGGATCTACTATGGGCTGGAAGCGCCGGCAGATCTGAAGGAAAGTCTTTTCAGGGTGGCTGAAAAGGCGGGGCGGCTGCCCGATGCCCGCAAGATTCTTCCGGAAGAAGAACCAATTGCCCGGGATGCTATTTCAGGGAAGGGCCGGGTGGTGTGGATCCTGCTCCAGGGAACCGTACCGGAAAAAAAGGAAGACCGGGTGGTGATTCCGACTTCCAGGGGGCCTTTGGCCATCGCCTTTCCCCGTTTTTCCCGCCCGGATGCCCCGGGACACCGGCCGATGATGGCGTTGACACCTGAATCCGGAAAGCCGCTGCGGGTTATTGCAGACCTGGTGTCGGATATCGGGGCCATTGCCGTGAAAAACCTTGAAGACCGCAGGGCCAGGATTGCGGCCAAAGCTGTGGCCCGGGCTGTGGCCAAGCAGGTCGTGATCAGCCAGGCCGCCGGCAAGGGTGATAACGAAGTCCGGCAGGTTGTTGAGAATGCTCTGAATATCCTGAACCTGTTTCTTGAGCGTGCAGATATAAGGTCCTGGCGCTCTCTGCCCGGCCGGATCTATATGGCCAGTACGTTTTTAGCGCCCGGCCCCTGGGAGGCCAACGCTGCCGGCCTTGGCCCGGACGCCCGGAAAAAGGTGGTGGTGAAGGCCGGCCAGATACATTATATTATTATAAACAATGCATTGGAGAACGGATTCTGATGAAAAGAGCAACATTACAGCCCAATGGGGCTATCGTGAATATACGGGCACGGTTTTCTCTGCTTTTCGGAATGCTTGTCTGCCTGGCCATACTGGGACAGGGATGCGGGAAATCCTCCTCACCGGAACCTTTGGAGGCCGGAACCGAGGTGCCGGATGCCGAATATCTGAAAGCCCGGGGAACGGGAACCACAGAGACCGAAGCCCGGAAGCAGGCCATGGCAGAGTTGTCCGGAATTTTTGAATCCAGGGTCCACTCGGAATTTGTCAGCGCTTCCCAGTCCAGTATGGCCCAGGACCGGAATGAGGCCTTTGAAAAACATATGGCATCCCGGGTTCGTATCTCTTCGGACATGCAGCTCCAGGGCGCCAGAATTCATAAGGCCTGGAAGGATGAGGAAACCGGCCTTTACAATGCCCTGGCTGTCCTGGACCGGCTGGCTGCCGGACAAACCTGGGCTTCCCGGGTTGGGGCCATTGACAGTGGGATCCGTGCTGAAACCGCGGCCCTGGAAGATGGGGCCGGGGTGTTGTCCCGTATGGCCGGCCTGAACCGGACCATCGGTATGATGATGGAACGCCGGGTTCTGGAAAGCCGTCTCAGGGTGGTTGATTACCCGGTGATGGAACCTGTTCTCCCGGACATGGACGATGTCATGGCGGATTTGGCCCGCATCAAATCCGGACTGACAGCCCATGTGGAGATTCAGGGCGATGGCGGGTCGCGCAGCATGGATATTTTGTCCCAGGGGCTGACCCGGATGGGCATATCTCTTGTGGAAAATCCGGAAAAGGCCGGGGTCAGGATTAAAGGCCGTATTGAAATGATCCGGCTGGATCTGGGAAATCCCGATGTGGCGTTTGTCAGGGCCAGGGCAAGTATCCGGGTGGTGGACGTTGCGGCCGGGTCGGTTTTTGCCCGGCTGACCGCGCAGCAGCGAAAAGGCCACAAAGATCCGGAAGAGGCCGGACGCAGGGCTGTTGAATCTGCGTCTGGGGAGCTGCTGGCGCGGCTGGCTGGAACCCTTGGGTATGATCAAAAACGGTGATAACATCCTGGTTTCCGACGGGAAACGGTTCAGGATTTGAAAAGGAGGACACTGTGGGAAAACGAATCAAACGAATCATGGGGTTGGGAATTGTTGTGGTTGCAGTTGCCCTGATGGTTTCCGGGCTTGTTGGCTGCGGCAACAAGCATATTGACAACAAAGCCATGGAAGAAGAGTTTGAAAACGCACCGGAATGGGTGTTGGTGGGACATGAACCGGACACGTTTTCTGCGGTGGGGTCTGCAAGAATCGGAAAATCAGGCATGCAGTTTGCCAGGACTGCCGCCCTGGCCCTGGCCCGGAATGAGCTGGCCAACCGGTTGTCCGTGCAGGTGTACTCCCTGGTGGACAATGTGACACGCCAGGCCGGGATGGGCGACGCCCAGATGGTGGACCGCCTGGGAAAGCAGGTCAGCAGCCAGGTGGCCCGGGAAACCCTGAACGGCTCCATGCAAAAAGATATATGGATCTCCCCCGGTTCCGACCTGTATGTGCTGGTGGTCATGGACGCGGATGCGGTCAAGGCTTCGGTACGCAGCAATATGGTCTCTTCGTTTGAGGAGGACGCGGACGGGTGGGAGGAATTTCGCGCGGGAAAAGGCGATGAATTGCTGGACAGGGAGATTGACCAGATTTTCTGAGATGCTTTATGGACAAGCCCCATGTTTTTTTTATATGATTAAACCCAACCCTTTCAGGAAACATCAGGCGGAGGACGGCTATGCAGGCAATCCAGGCGGAATATACCCCGTCGCCCTTTGAAGTAAAAATCAAGGACAAGGCCGAAGCAGAGGACTGGCAGGTGGTATGCCGAAGGTTCAACGATGATGTGGAGCGGATCTGTGATGTCGAAACCGTTCCCGGATATACCGGCCTTTTCCGGTGTTTTGACGATATGAACAACCCGACCCATTACCTGGTGAACGAAGATAAATCCCTGTTCAGGATGCAACGCCGCCATTTCCTGGACAATATCGGCTATAAAAAATAGCCTTTTGCGGCGCACCGGAGCGTTCCATGGCAAAGAACCTGAAAACAAACCTGCTTAATGACCAGACCATTAATGTGCTGCGGAAATTCATGATATTTGCCCATCTTTCCGCAGACGAAATCCGGCGGTTTTTGAGCATGGGCGCTGAATATGAGAGCAAGATTGCAAAGCTCTCCCAGCACAGTGCCGGAGAGTCCGTGATCCGGGAGGGGGACTTTGACTGCTGGACCTTCTGGATCGTCAAAGGCACCTATGATGTGATCCAGAACGGGGAACTGGTGATCAGTTTTTCAGCACCCGGTGAAATCTTCGGAGAGATGAGCGTTCTGGAAGGCATCCCGCGCACCGCATCCGTGATCGCGGCCACGGGCGGGGTCTGCCTTTGCATTGACATGTCCGTGATCGACACCCTCAGGGACCACCGTATTGCAGAAATCATCAAAAAGGGATTTTACGATGTGATCCTGACCCGGCTGGACAGGACCAAGGGCAAGATGATGGCGGAAAAGCAGCGGCTTGAGGCCAAGTATGATGAGCTCCTGGATTTTGAAGACCGCATCCGGGCAAAGGCAAAAGGCGGAGACTCCTGAAGCAGGTCCCTGTTGATTCGGCAATCTGAGATATTACCGGCTACAGATCAAATGTTTGGGCCCACCGGGTAAAGCGGCGGGCATGTTCGGGATCTGTTTTTTCCAGTTCCCGGATGATCCTGCCCCGGGTCATGACCTTATTCTTGTTTTTCGGGCTTTTTGAAAAAAACTTGTCTGCACAACAGATGATTTTTTCTTCCAGGGTGACGGGCACCATGTCCCGCCGGGGCAGGGGAAGGTCTGCCCGGATAATGTTTTCCAGGGTGATGCCGGCGCCGGTGTGGCGCTCGGCCACAAGGCCGTAAGCCGGGTCAAGCCCTTCGCTGTCAAGAATTTCCCGGCCCAGGTATCCGTGGCAGATATAAGGCTTGTCGCCGCTGCACCCGATGGACGGGGCCCGGGTTTTGAAAATCCCGATGTCATGGAGCATGGCCGCCTGTTCAATAAAGGCGGTATCCGGCGCGAAATCCGTTAACCCTTCCGCAATTTCAAGGCTTTTTTCCGCCACCTGCCTGCCGTGGTCCACCAGGACGGTATAAAGGGGAGTATCCCTGTCGTAATATTTTTCAATGATGTCAAGGGCGCGCATTGAAAACCGGCCTGTCTAGCGGGTGCCCGACAGGAGCACGCCTTCGATAAAGGGATCCAGGCCGCCGTCCAGCACCCGGTCCACATCGCCGATGTCAAGATCGATCCTGTGGTCCTTGACCATGCGGTAGGGATGCAGCACATAGGATCGGATCTGGCTGCCCCAGGCAATATCATCCTTGCCGTCGTGGAGGTTCTGCATCTTCTGCTCCTGCTTCTGCTTTTCAAGCTGGTACAGGCGCGACTTGAGCACCTTAAAGGCGATTTCCTTGTTCCGGTGCTGGGAGGGTTCCTGCTGGCACTGGACCACAACACCCGTGGGCAGGTGGGTGATGCGGACAGCAGAACTGGTTTTGTTCACATGCTGGCCCCCGGCCCCGCTGGCCCGGTATACATCAATGCGCAGATCCCCTTCGTCGATTTCGATATTGATTTCGTCCTTGATCTCCGGATAGACAAACACCGATGCAAAAGAGGTGTGGCGCTTCCCGCCCGCATTAAAGGGCGATATCCTTACCAGGCGGTGGACCCCGGATTCAACCTTCATGAACCCGAAGCAGTTGGTACCGCTCACCTGGAGGGTGGCGCCTTTGATGCCGGCCTCGTCACCGACCTGGTAGTCGATGACCTGGCATTTATACCCTTTTTTATCAATCCACCGGGTATACATCCTGAACAGCATTTCCGCCCAATCCTGGGAATCCGTGCCCCCGGCCCCGGCATTGATGGAAACAATGGCGTCCCTGGCATCGTCTTCGCCGTCCAGGGTGACTTCCACGGAGAATTTTTTTATTTTTTTTTCAAGACCGGCCAAAAGGTCGGCAGCCTCCTGCTCGCTTTCCTTGTCCGATTCCTCCCTGGCAAGTTCAAGAAGCACTTCCGCATCTTCAATGTCGCTGAATATGGCATCACAGGTCTCAATGAGGCCGGAGATGGTGGTGCGTTCTTTTAGAAGACGGGTGGCGGTATCGGAATCGTTCCAGAAATCTTCCCTGGCAATGAGCAGTTCTAATTCGCGAAGGCGTTTTTCCTTGACAGGAAGGTCAAAGATACTCCTTAAGCCGGTCGGCTTTGGCAGTTACGGATGAAATAACCTGTTTTAATTCTACACTCATTGTCTGGATCTCCTCATGATTTTTTTATGCCTTTTACCATGAAACACAGGCAGATTGCAACCAGGGCCGCCATGCCGGGCAGGTCCCCGTACCGGGTGTAAAAGGTGGTCCGGTCCAGGGCCGGGACCGGCAGGGACAGGAAAGTGGTTTCAAACAGGCCCGTGGTGCCGCGTATCCTGCCGCCGGGATCGATAAAGCCGGATATGCCGGTGTTGGCGGCCCTGACAACGGATCTTCTGTTTTCAACAGCCCTGAGCACGGCAATGGAAAAGTGCTGGGCAGGTGCGGAGGTGCGGCCGAACCAGGCATCGTTGGTGATGGTGGTCAGTATATCCGCCCCATTGGCTGTGAATTCCCTGGCAATGTCGGGAAAAAGAATTTCAAAACAGATCAGGACCCCGGTTTTGTGGATGCCGAACCCGAGGGGAACGGCCCCGGTTGTTCCCCGTGAGAAATTGCCCGCTTCTGCGGTCAGTTTCTCGAGAAACCATAAAAGATCCTGGAGAGGGACGTATTCGCCAAAGGGAACCAGGTGGGTTTTATCGTAGGTTGCCTTGACCATGCCCATGGGGTTAAGCATATACGCCCGGTTGTAATACCGGATGATCTCCTCCCCGGTGTCGGCCGCAGGGCTGCCGATGAGAAAGTGGGTCCTGGCCTGCCGCACCAGGGCGTCCACACGGCTGGAGTACACCGGGTCCCGGCCGTAATAGAACGGAAGGGCTGTCTCGGGCCAGATCACAAGATCGGCGGGCAGGGCATCCAGTGAAAGCTTCTGGTATTGGCCAACGGTGAAATCCTTGAACGCCTTGTCCCATTTTTTGTCCTGTTCAATATTGCCCTGGATAACTGCGATCTTCGGGCTGGGGGCCTTGGATATCCACTGGTCAACGGTGTTGCACCGGGCATGTCCGTAAACCAGGGCCGCCGCCATTAACGCAATGCCGCAGATTGCGGGAATCCCGGGATCTGCCGCCAGGAAACGGGCCGCCCCCCTGCCCCCCGGCTGCCGGAATGCCGACCAGATACGAACCAGTACCCCGTTGGAAAAGACGATGATGAACGAGAGCCCCAGCACCCCGAACAGATCTGCTGCCTGGATCAGCAACAGGTTGGGGAACTGGCTGTACCCCAGGGCGCCCCAGGGGAACCCGGTCAGAGCATGGGTCCTGGTAAATTCAAGCAAGGTCCAGACCGCCGCCCCCCAAAGGGGAGAGAGCCAGGGCCGGGCCGGCCATTTTCTTATCACAAAGGCGAAAATTCCCATGTATAGTGCAAGGTAAAGGGATAACAGCACCAGACAGGCCAGGGCCAGCAGGATATGAAGCCGGCCGTAAATGGTCAGGGTGGGAATGATCCAGTAAATCAGGGTCAGGTAATGGACGAAGCCTGCTGCCGTGCCCGCGTAAAAGGCCTGCTTTGGACCCATGGATTCCAGGGACGTCCAGAGGGGAACCAGGGCCAGGAAGGCCAGTATATACAGGCGAATTGACGGAAACGCCGCCGTCAGCATTACCCCGCTGAGCACTGCGGGGAAGTAGGGCAGAAGAATGGATATTCGATATCGGGGGATCATTTTTTTCCGGGCCTTAGTAAAAAAAGTCTGCTATACTTACCAGCAATGTATTGATCCGTCAATTTCCGGGAGAGGAGTTCAGGCGCTTTTTATGGCAGAGGGGTATCGGAAGAGAGAAAAAGTCTGCGTTGATATTCCCCCGGTCCTTTCGTCCCGGGATATGGATGCGATTCTTACCCATTTTCCTGTGGGTATCTGCATTACCAGGAATCGAATCGTTCTTTGGGCCAACCCGGCCTTTTACAAAATGACCGGACATGAGCTGGACAGCCTTACCGGCAAAGACGCACGCATGCTTTATCCCACCCGGAAAGAGTATGAGCGGGTGGGCAACAGGATTGATTCACGGGTCAAAGCCCGTGGAAAGGCGGTCATCGATACCCGACTGTCCAAAAGCGACGGCACTGTTTTTGACTGCCGGCTTCGCGCCTCGTTGATGGCTCCTAAGGATCCGGCCGGCAGGATCGTGTCCATGGTTTCGGACATCACGGAGATCAAATCCCTGCAGACCCAGGCCCGCCAAGCCGAAAAAATGGAGGCCATCGGCATCCTGGCCGGCGGTGTTTCCCATGATTTCAACAACCTGCTCATGGGTGTCCAGGGACATCTTTCCCTCATGCATATCAACATGGAACGGCCGGAACGGCTGGGCGCCCACATCCGGCAGATCGGGAAGCTTGTGGAAACGGCGGCCGACCTGACCAGCCGCCTGCTGGGATTTGCCAGGGGCGGCAAATACCAGATTGCGGTCCTGGATATCAACCAGGTGCTGTCCATGGCCCTGAATATTTTCAGGCCCACCCGCAAGGATATTCTCATCAGGGAGGAACGTCAGCCTTCCCCTTTGTTCGTGGACGGGGACCATTCGCAACTGGAGCAGGTGTTCCTGAACCTGCTGGTCAATGCATCCCAGGCCATGGTTGATGCCGGCACGCTTACGGTCAGAACCGGGCATGTCCGTATTGCCGAAGACCATAACTTCCATTTTGAGGTCCTGCCCGGAGATTATGTGGAAATCGCCATCCGGGATACGGGCATCGGCATGGACGAGCCGACCCAGAAAAAGATATTTGATCCTTTTTTCTCCACCAAGGAGATCGGAGATAAAAAAGGCCGTGGGCTTGGCCTGTCAACCGTGTTCGGTATCGTGAAAAACCACGGCGGGTTTATTACCGTGGATAGCCGCAAAGGCCAGGGCGCGACATTCCGGGTGTCCCTGCCCGTGTCCAGGCAATCCCTGCCGGAAATCGAGGACCAGGAGCCGCCCTCCCTGGCCCAGATGCCAAAAGGGTCGGAAACCATCCTGCTTGTGGATGATGAGGAAGAACTGCTCAATGTGGGCAAGAACTTTCTGGAAAAGCTGGGATACAAAACCATCCTGGCCAGGAACGGCCTGGAAGCCGTTGCCGTTTTTGAGCGCCGCAAAGCGGAGATTGCCCTGGTGGTGCTGGATCTGATTATGCCTGTCATGGACGGGAAGCGGGCGTTTTCAAAAATCCGGGATATCGCGCCCAGTATCAAGATCCTGGTGTCAACAGGATTCACGGTTGACGAAGAAGTCGAAGCCCTTCTGAAACAGGGCTGCCACGGGTTTATTCAGAAACCCTTTTCAATGACCAAGTTTTCAAGGGCGATCCGGGACATTCTGGACCGGCCGTCGGACTGATCTGAGAGCACCCCTGTGATCCGCAGGGTAAAAAAGGATCCTGGCAAAATGCCTGCTTATGATCGCAATGTCGTGGTAACTAGTTAAATTTGCGGACGATTTTTTATTGTGCTTTACAACCCGGCAGGCAGGTGGTATTTTTACCGGATCGTTCGGATGATCGATTTAACAGCATCATCAGGAGTATTTTATGGAACATATAGAAATTCGGTTTGGGAAACATATTGAAACACCGGCCACAGAAGAAAAGTCTTTTGAGGAGATGTTCCAGTCGGTCAACCCCATGTTCTGTTTCTCAAAACGGGTCTGGAAACCCCAGATGGACATATTTGAAACCCGGGATGAGATCATTATCCAGGCAGAGATGGCCGGGGTGCAGCGGGAGGACATGATCATAGAAGTTTCCAATAAAGCCGTTAAAATTTCAGGAACGCGGAAGTGTACCCAGCCGGACCCGACCGCCACCTACAGGCTTGCCGAGATCCAGTTCGGGCAGTTTGAGCGGGTGCTTTACCTGCCCAGTGTGATTGATGTCGAACGGGTGTCCGCATCCTTTTCCAGCGGATTTCTGGAGTTGAAGCTGGGAAAGCTGCTCCGGAGAAACATCAAACCAAATCAGAATGTTTCCATCGATTTTCTATAAGGAATACGAATGGATGAGTTAAGACATCCCTCCGCACCCATCAGCACCGACGACATTCCTGACTCCCTTCCCATTCTTCCCATTGTGGACACCAATCTGTTTCCCAAGATGGTGCTGCCACTGGTTTTGATTCAAAAAGAGGCCATTGACCTCATTGACGAAGCCATGGCCGGCAACCGGATGCTGGGGCTGCTCCTGTCCAAGCGCTCGGACCTGGATTCCAAGCACACGGCAAACGAACTTCACAGGATCGGTACCGTTGCCATGATCCTCAAGATGTCCAAAATGGAAGATGAGAAAGCCCAGTTGCTGATCCAGGGCCTGAACCGGTTCAAGGTGGAAAAGTTTCTCCAGGGCAAGCAGTATATGCAGGCGGAAATTTCCGTGCTTAAAAGCCGGAACGCAGACCGGAACAAGGAAAACAGGGCCTTGATGACCAACATCGTCGAACAATATGAAAAGATCGTTGATCTTTCCCCGGGCCTGCCCTCTGAAATGGGCCATATGATCAAGTCCCTTCAGGAGCCCAATGTCATGGCCGACATGGTGGCGTCGACCATCAACGCCCCGGTGGTGGAAAAACAGAAAGTCATTGAACTTCTTGATGTGAACATGCGGCTGAAAAAAGTCACCCGCCTGGTCAACGACCAGCTGGAAATCCTGGAAATGGGGTCCAAAATCCAGAACCAGGTCAAGGAGGACATGGACAAGCGCCAGCGGGAATACTATCTTCGCCAGCAGCTCAAAGCCATCAGGGAAGAGCTGGGGGAAACCGACGAGGAAAGTGTGGAGATCCGGGAGTACAAAGCCCTGATCAAGGAGAACAAACTCCCGGAAGAAGCTGAAAAAGAGGCTGAACGGGAGCTTGAACGCCTGTCCCGGATGCACCCGTCATCTTCCGAATACGTGGTCTCCTCCACCTACCTGGACTGGCTGACCACCCTGCCCTGGAACAAGACATCGAATGAGCGGCTGGACATCAAAGCGGCCAGGCGGGTGCTGGACCAGGATCATTACGGACTGGAAAAACCCAAAAAGCGAATCCTGGAATACCTTGCCGTGCGAAAACTCAAGCAGGACTCAAAGGGTCCGATTCTCTGCTTTTCAGGCCCTCCGGGTACGGGCAAGACATCCCTTGGCCAGTCCATTGCCAGGGCCATGGGCCGGGAATTTGTCCGCATCGCCCTGGGAGGGGTTCGGGATGAGGCCGAAATCAGGGGGCACCGGCGTACTTATGTGGGAGCCCTTCCCGGTCGGATCATCCAGCACCTGAGGCGGGCCGGCACAAAAAATCCGGTATTCATGCTGGACGAGATCGACAAGGTGAATTCCTCCTACCATGGTGATCCCTCTTCCGCCCTTCTGGAGGTTTTGGATCCCGAGCAGAACCATACCTTTATCGACCACTACCTGGATGTGGCCTTTGACCTTTCCGATGTGATGTTTCTGACCACGGCCAATGTGCTTCACACCATCCCGGCGCCTCTGCGGGACAGGATGGAAGTGCTGGAACTCAACGGGTATACGGAAGAGGAAAAGCTTAAAATCGCCACCCGGTACCTGATACCCCGCCAGCGCGAAGCCAACGGCCTGAACACCGGCCACATCAAAATCACCACGGGCGCCGTGAAAAAAATCATTTCCGGATATACCCGGGAGTCAGGCCTTAGAAACCTGGAGCGGCGGATCGGAGCCATTTGCCGCGGCGTTGCCGCCCGGGTGGCCGAGGAAGAGGTGGAAAGCCTGACCATTGGCCAGAAAGACCTGCAGGAATACCTGGGGCCGGTACAGAATATGCCTGATATGGCCCGGCGGGTCCGGAACCCGGGCGTGGCCATGGGTCTGGCCTGGACCCCGGTGGGCGGGGAAGTGCTGTTTGTCGAAGCCGTTGCCATGCCCGGGAAAAAGGGCCTGACCCTTACGGGACAGCTCGGGGAGGTCATGAAAGAATCCGCATCCACGGCCCTGAGCTTTATACGGGCCAATGCCCGGGAGCTTTCCGTGGAGGAAGACTTTTTCGACACCCATGATATTCATATCCATGTACCCGAAGGGTCCATTCCCAAGGATGGCCCGTCAGCCGGGGTCACCATGCTCACGGCCCTGGCCTCCCTGCTTACCGGCAGAAAAGTCCGTTCCAGGCTGGCCATGACCGGCGAGATCACCCTCAGGGGAGAAGTGCTGCCCGTGGGCGGGATCAAGGAAAAGGTCATTGCCGCGCACAGGGCAGGCATCCGTACCCTGATCCTTCCCCAGTGGAATAAAAAAGATATGGAAGATGTGCCCGACTATATCCAGTCGGCAATGGCGTTTTGTTTTACCGATAAAATGGAAGATATTCTCAAGAAAGCGTTGCAATAGATGATGACATCCGTATTCTCCCGCCCGGCCCGGGCCGCCTTTTTGATCTTTATCGGGTTTTGTCTTGTCATGTCCGGATGTTCCGGCAGACTGGACGAACCCTATCCCCGCGACCACAAAGTACCACCCTCGGGCGGGAAAAAACATACCGGAAAAACCCCTGCCACCCAGCGTCCCTATACGATTATGGGAAAGCGGTATGTGCCACTGGCAACGGCCAGCGGATATGTGGAAAAAGGCATTGCCTCCTGGTACGGGAAAAAATTCCACGGCCGGAAAACCTCCAACGGCGAAACCTATAACATGTACGCCATGACTGCCGCCCATAAAACCCTGCCCATGAACACCTGGGTACGGGTGGAAAACCTGGACAACGGCCGCGAGATCACTGTAAGGGTCAATGACCGGGGCCCGTTTGTCAGTGGCCGGATCATCGACCTGTCCTATACCGGCGCCAACAAGATCGGCATGGTGGGGCCGGGCACGGCCCGGGTCAAAGTGACGGCTCTCGGTCAAGCCACCTCCTATTCCAAAAAGGACAACACCCCTGTGGCATTCAAGGCCGTGGACTACTGGAAGGGAAATTTTACGGTGCAGGTGGGCGCGTTTAAGGTGAAAACCAATGCGGAAAAATACCGCAAGAAACTCTCCCTTTCCTATCTTAACGCCCATATCGTGCCCTATGAAGATTACCGGGGACAGTTCTACAGGGTGCGGATCGGCAAGTTCACCAACCTCAAGGATGCCGTGAGCTTCAGTAAACAGCTGATGGCAGAGGGGTTTGACCGTACCTTTGCCGTTGCCGAGTAGCGTCATGGGATATACGATTTTCCTGGACCGGGACGGGGTGATCAACCAGGATTCGTCCGCATACATCAAAAGTCCGGATGAATTTATTTTTATCCCCAAAAGCCCCGAGGCTGTTGCCCTGCTCACCCGGCACGGGTTTGACGTGATCCTGATCACCAACCAGTCTGCCGTGGGCCGGAACATGATCACCCGGGACACCCTCAGAGCCATCTTTGACAAGATGGAGGCCGGCGTAAACGCGGCCGGGGGCTGTTTCAAAGATATCTTTTTCTGCCCCCACCTGCCCGATGCCGGGTGTGACTGCAGAAAACCCCTTCCCGGCATGATCCAGCAGGCCGCTTCCCAATACGGCATTGATTTGGCAAATTCCGCCATGGTGGGGGATTCTGCCAAGGATATCCAATGCGGCCAATCCGCGGGATGCGGAAAAACCATCCTGGTGGCAACGGGCAACGGGCCGTCTGCGGCCCGGGATCTTTCCGGCAGGGGGATCTCCCCGGATTTTTTTGCCGACGACCTCTACCATGCCGCCCAATGGATCGTCTCCACCCTGGGTGACTGACGGACCGTTTCCATGATTATTGTCAAAGGCACCCTGTCCCGCATCACCTACCAGAATCCGGAAAACCATTACACGGTCTGCAGGGTCCGGGTGCCCAAGGTGCTCGAGCCCATCACCGTGGTGGGCCACCTGGCCGGGGTGGCCGAAGGCGAACAACTTACCCTCAAAGGCTCCTGGACCTCTCATCCCAAATACGGAGACCAGTTCAAGGCAGAGACCTACGAGGTCACCCTGCCTGCAACCGTGTCCGGCATCCGGAAATACCTTGCCTCGGGCCTGATCCGGGGCATCAGCGCATTTTTGGCCGATAAAATCGTGGATACATTTGGCGAACAGACCCTGGAGATCATTGAAAACGAACCGGAAAAGCTTCTGGATGTCCATGGCATCGGCAAGACCAAAAAAGAGCTGATTGAAAAGGCCTGGAACACTCACCATTCAGTCCGGCGGGTTATGCAGCTCCTCCAGCAAGGCGGAATCGGGGTCAGCCATGCGGGTGCCATATTGAAAACATACGGCAGCCAGGCCCTTGATGTGCTGAAAACCGATCCTTATATCATTGCCAGGGACATCCCTTCCATTGGGTTCCAGGCGGCGGACAGCCTGGCCAGGGCCGCCGGTATCGAGACCGACGACAACAACCGCCTGGCCGCCTGTGTGATCTGCCAGTTGCTGATGTTTGAACAGGACGGCCATGTATACGGGAAAAAAGAGGAACTCATACGCTCCTGTGCCCGCATGGCCGGGGTGGATGACACCCTGTTCGCACAGGTTTTGGAGGACCTGGCCGAAAAAGAAGAGATCCACACGGATAAGGAGCGGGTCTACCTCAACCGGCTGTTCCGGGCGGAAGCCGGGATTGCCCGGCGTATCCGGGCGCTGTTGTCCATGCCGGTCCGGCCGTTCCGGATCAACAAGGACCAGATCATGGAAGAGGTCCTGTCCGGCCTTGCCGTGCGCCTTTCCGACGAGCAACTGGATGTGGTCACCCGGATTCTTGAGCAGCGGATCTCCATTATCACGGGAGGGCCGGGCACCGGCAAAACCACCCTGGTCCGGGCCCTGTGCACGGTATTCAAACGCCTGGACCTCACGGCCGTACTCAGCGCGCCCACGGGCCGTGCAGCCAGAAGGTTGTCCGAAGTGACCGGGAAGAAAGCGTCAACCCTGCACAAACTGCTCTGCTTTGACCATGAGAGCGGGACATTCGGCCGCAATTTCGCCAATCCCCTGGATCTGGATCTTTTTGTGGTGGATGAGGCATCCATGGTGGACACCACCCTGATGTACCGGCTGGTGGAAGCCATTCCCCCCACGGCCAGCCTGATCCTGGTGGGAGATACCTTTCAGCTGCCGTCGGTGGGGCCGGGCAATGTCTTGTCGGACATGATTGATTCAGAAGAAATCACTGTGTTTTCCCTGAGCCGGATTTTTCGCCAAGCCCAGGAAAGCCCCATTGTCATGCATGCCCACAGCATCCGCAACGGCGAGATGCCGGATGTGAAATCCGCAGGTCCGGAACACCGGTCGGAATTTTACTTTATTGAGAACCAGCATCCGGCCCGGGTGGTGGAAACCATTTCAGAACTCTGTGCCACCCGGATTCCCAAAGCCTTTCCCCATATTGAGGAAGTCCAGGTCCTCACTCCCATGCACCGGGGCGAAGCCGGCACCATCAACCTGAACCAGCAGCTCCAGGCGGTCCTCAACAAAACGCCCGGGGGCATTGAAAGCCACGGCCACACCTTTAAGCCCGGGGACAAGGTCATGCACCTGAAAAACAACTATGAAAAAGACGTGTTCAACGGGGATATCGGCCGGGTTCTGGACGTGGACAAGGCCGAGGGAAAAGTGGTGGTGGATTATGACGGCAGGGCCGTGTCCTATGCGCTTCTGGAACTGGACGAGCTGACCCTGGCATACACCATTTCCGTCCACAAATCCCAGGGCTCGGAATATGATGCCGTGATTATCGCCCTGACGACAGCCCATTTTCCCCTGCTCCAGAGAAATCTGCTTTATACGGCCATGACCCGGGGCAAGCACCTGGTCATTATTGTGGGCTCTTCCCGGGCCATGGAAATCGCCTTTGAAAACAACCGGACCGCCCTTCGCCTGTCGGGCTTAAAGCAGCGGCTGGCATCTGTCTGAACCGATCTGTCCGAACCGCGGGTCTACTAACCGGTTTCCGGTGTTTTACGGGCGTCCCGGATCAGGAGAATGCCTGAAACCAAACTTGCCGTAAGAAAAAAGAGCCCCCCGCCCCAAAGCGCCGAAGGCAGGCCGGCACGGTCGGACTGCCACCCCAGAATCGGCCCCAGCAGTGCAAAGGCAAGACGGATAATCAGGCTTCGAATAGACAATACCGTTGCCCGGATGTCCGAGGGGGTGATTTCGTTGATCTGGTTTCTCAGCACCGGGGTGGCAACCCCCCGGACCCCGTAAAAGAGGAAAAGAAACACCAGGCCCGCCAGGCTTCCGAACATTCCCATGCAAAGATATCCGGCCGGGATGCCTGCGGCAACAAACAGGATCACCCCTTTGCGGCCGAGACGCTGCTCGACCCGGTAGGCCTGCATGGAAACAATGCCCGTGGCCATGTTCAGCAGGGGAATGAGTATCCCGTAAAAGGCCAGGGGAAGGGCCAGGTGGACAAAATAGGGCTGGACAAACCAGGCCATGGTCAGGGTGGCCGTTCCCATGACAGATGAGTAGAGAATGGCAGCCCTCAGCCCTTTATGGTCTTTTACGGCAAACCGGACAATCCTGAAAATCTGCCCAAAGCTGGTATGGCCCTTCATTTTACGCCGCTCGGGCTCAACCAGGGTGAGGGCCGCGGGCACAGCGGCAAAGGCAATGGCTGCCTGGAAGAAAAAAGGGGTCCGCAGACTGGCCATGGCAATAAAAACCCCCAAAGGCGCAGCCACGGCCTCGGCAAAATTCCCGGCGGAAATCATCCGGCCCTCGATTTTAATATAGTCTTTTTCTTTTTTTTCCGCCTGGAGGCTGTCGTAAAGCAGGGCGGAATCCGAACCTGAAATAAAGCTTTGCCCGGCTCCCAGGATAATCTCACAGGCCAGGAAGGTCCAGAACCCCGTGGACACGCAGTACAGGGCAAACCCTGCAAACCCCAGGAAGCTGCCCAGCACCAGGGAGGCTTTCCTGCCCCAGACATCCCCCAGGTAACCCGACGGCACTTCCAGCACAACAATGGAAAATGAATACACCGCTTTGAGCAGGAACAAGTCCTGGGTGGAGAGCCCGTTTTCCTTGTAAAACAGGAACAGGATGGGCATGGTCAGCATCAGCCATTTGGACAGCTTGATGATATACAATCTTGATATATTGGACCGGGCTGCCTGGGGCATGGTCTTGTCTCCCGTCTCCTGGCCTTGGGTTAAAAGCCCGGGATCATAACAGATCCTGGTGAATTATACCATCTGTTTTCCGCACGGCAAATTCCCGGGCCGGGTTCGCATCATATTTTTTCTTGCATAGTTTTACCGGGTCTGGTATCCGGGGTGGGTCCATTTTTCAACAGGATTCATATCTTTAAATTTCAACACGCTCAAAGGAATACCCATGAAAAAAATACTTCTTATACTCATTGTACTGATTGTCGCAGGCGTTGCCGGAATGCCCTATGTCAACGGAATGATCACCCAGAAGGTCGTGACAGCGGCATTCGAAGATATAAACCAGATGTACACGGATTCGGGTTACGACATCAAAATGGAAATCCTTGAATATGACCGGGGGTTTTCAAGCAGCCGGATTGAATGGCAGATGACCTTTGGCAGCCTGAGCGCGGTATACGGGCTTGAAAACATTACGTTTGTAGATGACGCCACCCATGGTCTGCTCAGCGTGGTTTCCGAAACCAGCCTGGAAAAAAACCAGTGGTTTACCGACTGGGTGGCTGCACGGCAGGACGGAAAAAATCCCCTGAAAATCCATACCCGGTATCCGGCATTCGGCCCCATTGTTTCGGACATCACCCTTGATCCATTTTCCATTGATGCAGACGGGGAAACCCTGGATATCGGCTCCCTGGAGCTGGCCATGACTGTTGACAGGGCGCTGACCACGTTTTCCTCCAAAGGGAAATGGGAGGGGATCACAGGTGTTGACGGGAATATCGGCCCTGTGACCCTTGATGCTGAATCCAGCCGGGTCACCAGCATGATCTGGGAGGGAAAGGGCAATATCGGCCTTGAAAAATTTCATGTTGTTGATAGCGATACGGCCGAATCCGTGGATTTCTCCGGGCTTGACGTGGATTTTGACATAAGCGCGGGAGCGGATAAAAAAAGAATGAATGTGGATATGGGTGTGGCCCTGGACACGATCATGATCGACGGCCAGACATTATCCGACTGGTCTTTCCGTTGGGGAATCGGCCACATTGATATCCAGGCCTATGAGTCTCTTATAGTTCTCTATTCGGAAATGATGAATGAAATGCTTGCCCAGGTGGAAAATCCCGGAGCTGATCCCGGCGTTGTCAATGATATGATGATGGATGCCATGGCCCGGAATTCCTCCCAATTGATGGCCGAGGCTGAAAAGCTGCTCAAAAAGGACTTCCAGATCCGGGTGTCAGACCTGGATATCGGACTTCCCCAGGGCCGGGTAAAGGGCAGCCTTTCCCTGGGCCTGAAAAAAGATATGACCATGGCCCAATTTTTTCCGCTCATGTCCCAGCCGTCCCTGGCTCTGGATATCTTTTCCCTTAAATCAGATGTCCGCTTTCCCGAAAATATGGCAGCAGGCAATCCCAACCTGACCATGCCGGTCTTCCCGGGCATGAAAACCGGTTTGTTTGTACAGGAGGGAACCGATCTCCACCATTGGGCGGAAACCCGGGATAACCGGCTTTATCTCAACGGGGAAGAGGTGGTGCTGAATTAAACCGGCCCTGGTGCCGCTTAGATCACTTGGCGGCGCAGATCGTGGAAAACGGTTTCATGGCCGGTTTCCCGGATATTTTCAAGCTGCCTGTCCACGGCATGGCGGTTGAATGTGTTGTCCATGTCCGAAAGCCGGCGGTAGTATCCCAGCCGCCGGCCCAGGATGAAATTATGCCGGTGGGGCTGGTCCATCTTCAGGAACCGGTCCATCACGGCCAGCATACGTTCCTTATCCCGGGGCAGCTGCCCCCGGATTTCCAGGAGCAGGTTGATGCCGTGGTGGTTTACATAGCTGCCTGTGATGCCGTCCAAATGTTCCAGAAGCAGGCGCTGTTCGGCAATCATTTCCGTTTCCGTGGGCAGGGTGAAATCTCCCCGGGAGATCTGGCGGTCCAGGCCTGAACCCTGCCTCACCCCGAGGGTCAGCAGGCGAATCTGGTCCGGATCGGTCCGGTTGAGCACCTTTGCCGTTTCAAGGGCGTGCTCTTGGGAGCGTTCTTTTCCGCCAAGTCCCAGGATAATGAACTGGGCGGTTTTCATGCCTGCCTCCCGGGCCATGCGGGCGGATTGGATAATGGTGTCCGGGGTGGTCCCTTTTTTAATCTGTTTTAAAACGGCCTTTGAGCCGGATTCCATGCCGCAGTAAAGTTTGTTCAGCCCGGCGTCGCGGATTTCCCTGAACGCTGCCGGAGATTTTTTGATCATGGTCCGGGCCCTTCCGTAAGAAGAGATCTGCTTTAACGTGGGAAAGGCGGATTTAAGGCAGGCCAAGATCTCGACAAGGTCGCGGGTTTTCATGACAAAGCTGTCTCCGTCCTGGAGAAAGCAGGTTTCAAAGGGATGACCGTTAAAATACGCTTTGGCCGCCAGGATATCGGCCTTGATTTCATCCACCGGCCGCAGGGAGAATTTAAATCCCTTGTACAGGGTGCAGAATTCGCAACGGTTCCAGGGACACCCCCGGGTGGTGCGGATCAAAAGGCTGTCCGCTTCGTCAACCGGGCGGATGGGGCCGAGTTCAAAAGGATAATCAGGCATATCGCCTCCGGATATGATTAGGATTCAGGTTTTGCCTGCCATTGGCAGACCCTAAATATAAGGCCCGGTCCGGGATTGTAAAGAAACGCGGTTTGCCTGGCATATACCTTCCGGGGGCCGGGTCCGACCCTGGCCCGGCGCTTTCATGGGAAAAGCAATCAAGACACTGAATTTACATTGAATTTTTTGATAATACCTGGTAAAGAGAAGTTTTGACTTTTTAATGGGGAAGCACGATGCACTATGAGGGTATGATTATACGGCCGCCAAGCGAGGCCAACAGTATTCTGCTCCAGGTCACCCTGGGCTGTTCCCATAATAAATGCACCTTTTGCGGGACATTCCGGGGCAAGCGGTTCAATATCAAGAAAGACGATATCATCTTCAAGGATATTGAATTTGCCAGGGACAACTGCCGCCGTCAGAATCGGCTGTTTATCTGCGACGGGGATGCTTTGATCATTCCCCAGAAAAGGCTGGTCGCCATCCTGGAGCGGATCCGGGAGCGGCTTCCCTGGGTGGAGCGGGTCGGTGTGTATGCCAACACCAAGAGCATCAAGATGAAAACCGATGAACAGCTCCGGGAGCTGCACGATCTTGGGATCAAGATCGCCTATATGGGGCTTGAATCCGGTGATGACGTGGTGCTCAAACAGATCCGGAAAGGGGCCACCGCCCAAAAGATGATCGACATGGGCAGGCGGGTCAAAGCCTCCGGTATAAAGCTTTCCGTCACCGTGCTGCTGGGGCTTGGGGGCCGGGACCGGTCCGCGGTCCACGCCCGGGAGACCGGCCGGGTATTGACGGCCATGGGCCCGGACTTTGTGGGAGCCCTGAGCCTGATGCTCATCCCGGGAACCGAGCTGCACGACCAGCATAAGGCTGGGGAGTTTCCCTTGCTGGGCCCTGAGGAAATGCTCACCGAACTGGGCGGGATGATTGCATCCACTACCCTGACCAACGGTTTGTTCCATGCCAACCATGCGTCCAATTACCTGCCCATCCGGGCCAGACTGCCCCGGGACAAGGAAAAAACACTTGAACTGATATCACAGGCCCTTAAAGGAAAGATACCTTTAAAACCCGAATCCATGAGGGCCTTGTAATCTTAAATTACCTTTACAGGAGACAACCACAATGGCTGATGCCAATGACACCCTTGACCAATTAACAGTTAATACCATTCGAACCCTGTGTATGGATGCGGTTCAGAAAGCCAACTCCGGCCATCCGGGCGCTCCCATGGGGCTTGCGCCGGCGGCCTATGTGCTGTTCAAGCGCTTTTTGAAACATAATCCCGCCAATCCGTCCTGGATTGACCGGGACCGGTTTGTCCTGTCCGGGGGCCATGCGTCCTCCCTGCTTTACAGCATGCTGTACCTGTTCGGTTACGGTCTTGACCTGGACGATCTCAAGGCATTCCGGCAGTGGGGCTCCAGAACACCGGGCCATCCGGAATACGGAGACACCCCGGGGGTGGAAACCACAACAGGCCCCCTGGGCCAGGGGATTGCCAATGCCGTGGGCATGGCCATTGCCGAGCGCCACGTGGCTGCCCGGTTCAATAAGGAAGGGCATCAACTTATCAACCACCACACCTATGTGATGTGCGGCGACGGCGACCTCATGGAAGGGGTGGCCATGGAAGCGGTTTCCCTGGCCGGCCACCTGGGCCTGGGCAAGCTCATTCTCATCTATGACGACAACAGCATCACCATTGAAGGCAAAACCGATATCGCCTTTACGGAAAACACCCGGGCCAAGTTTGAAGCGATGAATTGGCACGTGGTTGAGGTGGAGGATGGCAATGACATGGCCGCCATTGAAAAGGCCATCCGGGCCGGCAAGGATGCGGTGTCACGCCCTACTCTCATCAAGGTGACCACCCATATCGCCTATGGCAGCCCCAACAAACAGGATACCCCGGACGCCCACGGCGCGCCCCTGGGCGAAGAAGAAATTCGCCTGGTCAAAAAATTCTACGGTGTACCTGAAGACAAAACCTTTTACGTGCCGGCCGAAGTACTTGAAAACACCCGCAAGGCCCTGGCATTTGGCAAAGCCTCTGAAGACGACTGGCAGGAAATTTTCAGCGCGTATAAAGGCCGGTATTCAGAAGAAGCCGGGCTTTTTGTGGATGCGATCTCCGGCTTCCTGACCCAGGGATGGGACAAGGAAATTCCCGTGTTCAGGACCGAAGACGGCCCTGTGGCCACCCGTGCCGCATCCGGCCAGGTGCTCAATGCCATTGCCAAAAATTTGCCCGCGCTCATGGGCGGGTCTGCTGACCTGGCACCCTCCAACAAAACGTATCTGAACTGCTCCGAAGAGTTCCAGAACGAAGCCTGGGGCGGCAGAAACATCCGGTTCGGTGTCCGGGAGCATGCCATGGGCGCCGTGATGACCGGGATGTACCTCCATTCGGGTGTCCGGCCTTACGGCGGCACCTTCCTGGTATTTGCCGATTATATGCGGCCGGCCATCCGGGTCGCCACTCTCATGAAACTGCCCCTGATCTACGTGTTTACCCATGATTCGGTTGCCGTGGGCGAAGACGGCCCCACCCATCAGCCCGTAGAGCATTTGGCTTCACTCAGGGCCATTCCCGGCCTCAACGTGATCCGCCCGGCAGACGCTAATGAGACCGCCATGGCATGGCAGAAGGCCCTGACAACAATGAACGCTCCCACGGCCCTGATTCTCAGCCGCCAGAAACTGCCCACCCTGGATATGTCCAGCAAAGACGGTGATGCCGTCTATGGGGCCTATACGGTCCGGGATGCCGGCGCGGACGCCGGAATGCTGCTCATTGCTACAGGCTCGGAAGTCCATATCTGTGTGGAAGCGGCCCAGATCCTTGAAAAAGAGCACGACATCAAGGCATCTGTGGTGTCCATGCCGTCCTGGGAGCTTTTTGAAAACGCCCCTGCCCCCTATAAGGAAAGAATCCTGCCGTCCGGCATTACCAAGCGCCTGGCTGTTGAAGCAGGGATCTCCATGGGATGGGAAAAATATGTGGGCCCCCAGGGCAATACCATCAGCATTGACCGGTTCGGCGCTTCCGCTCCGGGCGGCACCGTCCTCAAAGAGTATGGGTTCTCTGCCGAAAACATTGTGAAAAAGGCCCTGGAATTGTAACCGGGCTTTAAATAACAGCTTTCCGGATTTCGGGGGCCTGTTATGCGTTACTAAGATGTTGAATCGCCGGGGCCGGCACAGGGCATTTTCAAATGTCCCGTACCGGCCCTTTTATTTTTCAGTGATATCAGGAAAGGAGACCTTATCCATGCAGATTTCCGTTAAAACCGGTTCCCGGACCCAGATGATCGACATCACCCCCCAGGTCAGGGATGCGGTAAAAGCTTCGGGCATTGAAAACGGCCTGGTCCATGTCTACTCCATGCATACCACCGGGGCTGTGACCATTAATGAAAATGCAGACCCGGCTGTTGAGGCCGATATCCTGTCCTGCATCAACAAAGTGATTCCCTGGGACGATAATTTCAAACACATGGAGGGCAATTCCGCCGCCCATATCAAGGTCAGCCTGTTCGGCCCCTCTGAAACCGTTCCCCTGGAAAACGGGAACCTGGTGCTGGGAACCTGGCAGTCCATATTTTTCTGTGAGTTTGACGGCCCCAGGCAGCGCCGGGTGAATGTGACCGTTCTTTCGGGCGCTTAGCGCCAACCCTTTTGCCGGGAACGGTTCAGGCGTCTTCCCTTAAAAGCCGGGCCGTGTCCGGCGGCAGATCCGGCAGTTTCAGGGCCACAGTCTTTCCCTGGTCCTGAAATTCAAGACGGTATGCCTGCAGACCCATACCCGTAAAATTCCGGTGTTCCTTTAAAAAGGCAATGGATCTCGGGGAGCCGTAGCGTTTGTCTCCGACCACGGGGTGGCCGGCCAGCTTGGCATGCCGCCTGATCTGGTGCTTCCGGCCGGTGCGCAGCTCTATTTTCAAAAGGGTATAATGGGGGCTTTGTTCGATCACCCTGTACCGGGTCACGGCGGTCTGGCGCTTTCCTTTGCCCCGGGGATCTGTCCTGCCCCCGGCCTGTTTGGACAGGGGCGTATCCCAGGTGCCCGGGTTTTGGGAAGAAAGATCAACATTCCCATGCACCAGGGCCTTATACGTCTTTTTTATCTTTCCCGTGGCAAATACATTGGAAAGGCGGGCCAGGGTCTGCCGGTCCAGGGCCAGGAGCAGCAGGCCCGCGGTCTCCCTGTCCAGGCGGTGTACGGGCTGAAGAATTGCCCGGCCCCCTGGTTTGCCGAAAGTGCCGGAAAGGACAGAGATCAGGTCTTTACCGGGATCGTTATGCACACTCATGCCTCCGGGCTTTTCCACACAGACCCACCCTTCTCCCTGCTCCACGATATGAATTG
The DNA here is from genome assembly GCA_036881925.1 of Desulfobacter sp. GTDB lineage: Bacteria > Desulfobacterota > Desulfobacteria > Desulfobacterales > Desulfobacteraceae > Desulfobacter. Next base: position 5,473 of record JBAJNJ010000015.1, on the reverse strand, counting down.
GTTCTGTTGCTGTTGTCATGGCCGCATCCTACCCCATTGCCCGGGCCGGGTCAAAAAGATCCGTAAATTCCAATCCCAAAAATTTCCCGGGTGCCGGGACAGTTTTGCGGCCTGAAATGACACTTCATGACAACAAAGTTGTCTCGCGTTGCACAGTGTTGGTGCTTTTGAAATAAAAGCGTGACAACTTTATTGTGTAATAAAAATTAACATATTGAAAAATAAGGGTTTTATGGTTGTGGCACACGGCTTGCTATATAGAATTGCCAAGAGCGGAAACAAAAAAATGCAGCAACCCAAAACACAAACATAAGGAGAAAGACAATGGCCGCATTAAATTATACCTGCAGTGTAGAGCAAGGATTCAACTTTGTAAAAGACGTACAGGACCTGGTAGGACACATCACCGCCCTGAAAATCGGGGACACTGAACTGTCCGCAGACATCGGGGTCACCGATCCCACAGACATCTCAGGCGACAAGGTCAGCGTTGTCGGTGTCATGTCCTCCGTATTCTGGGAAGGCGGATATGCCCACGGCATCACCTTTGACGCCAAGGTTTCCAACACCAACCAGACCAGCCTGGCCGGTCTGACCCTGAATACCCTGGACAGCACTGCCGTGGAATTCCAGTTCATCATATACAAATACGACAACTCCGCCAAAAAATACTACAAGGCCTTTCACGCCAACGAAACCACCCTCAACGGCCTGGTTGAAACCAGCGGCGGGGATCTGATCCTGAGCATTGACACCGATCCCAGCATGGAAGTCCGCAATCCCTTGAATTTTCATATGAATCTGAGCATCATGCCTGCGGATTCAGAGCAGGATCTCCACATGGCGGTATCTGATACCGACAAGTTCGTTAAAAAATGGGGTGTACCTGTCAGCTGATACTCCCTGACAGTTCTTATACCAACAGAAGGTCACGCGCCATGGCCCTGCCCGAAAGGACAGGGCCATGGCATTTTTATGCCCGGCCGGCGCAGGTTCCGGCGTCCGGCAGGCCCAATTGGATCTGGACATTGGCCCGGACCTCGGGTAAAAAGAACTGAAAATCCATTGGAAAAGGAGGGAGCCGTGGAAATCCGGGAGGTGGACTCAACAGAATCCGGGCTGGTCGCAGTCATTGTCAAAACCGCCAATATACCCGTGGCAGAGCAATTCGGCCTGACCCGGGACAATGCCCCGTCCCATCCGTCACTCTGCACCCCGGAATGGATCCGGTCCGGCATGGACCGGGGGGAGCGGTATTTTGTCTGCGATGCAGCACAGGAAACCGCCGGTTGCGTAGCCTATGAAAGCCCGGAACCCGACCTGGCCTATCTGAACCGTCTGGCTGTCCTGCCCGGGTTCCAGCACAGGGGCATCGGCAGAAGATTGGTGGAACATGTCATTGGTCTGGCCCGGAAAGACGGGAAAACCCAGGTCAGTATCGGCATCATCAAAGCACACAACACCCTGAAAAACTGGTATGAGGCGCTTGGATTTACCGTTTCCGGCACCAAATGTTTCAACCATTTGCCCTTTGATGTACTTTTTATGACATATTCATTGGAACTGCCGGACAGCTCTGGTGCCGGCGAATGACACAGATACACATAACCATCTATCCAGGAAGAATACGATGAAAAATTTTGACAATATCAAGGTGTTGGTGACCCGTGAATTTCCGGAAACCGGCTTGGAAATCCTGACCCGTAAAGGCTTTAACCTGACCTGCTGGACCAAAGAGCGGCCCATGACTCCTGAAGAACTGACGGAAAATGCAAAATCGCATCAGGCATTGTTCTGCACACTGACCGAGCGGATCGACGAGGAGTTTATCCGGGCCAATCCCCAGCTTGACATCATTTCCCAGTTTGCCGTCGGGTATGACAATATTGATATTGATGCCGCCACCCGGGCAGGTCTACCGATCGGCTTTACCCCGGATGTGATGAGTGACGCCACTGCAGACATCGCATTCGGCCTGATGATCGCCACGGCCAGGAAAATGTTTTATCTCCACAAAAGCATTTTAAAAGGCGAGTGGGGATATTTTAAACCCCGGGGCCATGGCGGCCGCCTGGGCATGGAACTTCAGGGCAAAACCCTTGGCATCGTGGGCATGGGACGGATCGGCATGAAAATGGCGCAGCGGTGCCAAGGCGCATACAACATGGATGTGGTTTATTATAACCGCAGCCGGAACACCGAGGCTGAAACCCGCTTCAATGCCCGCCGGGTGGAGTTTGATGAACTCCTGGCATGCAGCGACGTGGTGTCGGTCCATACCGTGCTAAGCCCGGAAACCCGGGGAATATTCAACGCAGATGCTTTTAAACGGATGAAACCTTCGGCCATGTTCATCAACACGGCCAGGGGCCTCATTCACAACGAACCTGATCTTATGGCCGCACTGGAATCCGGAACCATCTGGGGCGCAGGCCTGGATGTCACCGACCCCGAACCCATGGACAAGGACCATCCCCTGCTCTCCATGGAAAATGTGTCAATTCTTCCCCACATCGGCTCCGCCACCCGGGAAGCCCGGGACAACATGTCCCGGCTGGCTGCGGAAAATATTGTCTCGTTCTACACCAACGGCACCCTTCCCCATATTGTGAATCCGGATGTGCTTGGTGGATAGGTGCCAAAAGTACCTTAATTGATGGTATTGTTTTAGCTGATTTGCCGATAAATGTGAAAATTGAATTTGAAGATGCTTGGTTGTTTCCCATAGTGATATTGTTGGCAGAATCTATTCTATAGTACACAACTTGATCCTTGATTTTGAGGTTTTAAAATGATTATGTTTAACCATCTTGATTCTGAATTCGACCTTTCTGATATGGTCGTCTAGTACTTAAAATGTCAAGATAAGTGCTTAAACACTTACAACTATTTACGAAGGATTACGATGAATTCATTACCTAATTGGCTGAAGACAGAACAGGATGTTAAGAGATTCTTCGAATTGTTGAATTTCGAGGTTAAAGAAATCAGTATTGAAGGCGCACAAATTGATTTAATCGCTGAAAAAATTGATGATTTAGGAATCGAAAGTAAAACATATATTATTGAGATTACAACAGAATATGTGGGGAAGGACAAAGGCTCGAAAGATAGTCAAAAACTCTTGTTGGTAAGAACAAAATATCCTAATGCAAAAATGCTGTTAATTTCCACAAAAGGTTTTACTGATGATCAAAAAGCAATTCTAAAGAAATTAGAGATTCATCCTTTACTCTACTCTGATTTGGAAGCACGCAAACTACCATTGAGGAAATACGCCCTTAATATGGTAAGTAATATTGCTGAGGAGAGTCAAGCGCGTAAAGATGTGGGTTATATTTCTAAATTTTATGTTGACCCCGAATTTAACATCCAAGACAAGACAATGTCTTCTCAAGAATGGCTTGAGCTATTTATAAACTCTTCAAAGCCTATACTATGGGCTTTATTAGCAGATCTAGGAAGCGGTAAAACAACTGTTCTTGAACATTTATTAGAAGTTGGGTGCAAGGCGTTTCTTGACGACCCTTCAAACGCTCCTCTTCCTCTTTATATTCCACTAGGAAAATATAAACAACATAGTGGTGATTTAGAGCAAATGATAATGAGTGAATTCAAGCATAATGGGATAACTGATTATCCATCCACATTTACAAGGCACTTAATAAAAAAAAGGCGCATATTATTACTTCTTGATGGACTCGATGAGGTTCATCCAATCCAAAATAGTGATGACATTCTTGATACGGTTACTAATCTTCTTGATAATATTGGTAGAGATGCTGTCTCAATTATTAGTTCTCGTAGGCAGTTTTTTGAGACAAATCAGGCTGAATTAGCCATGTTTGGTCCATATACTGCTGAAAAGTTAAACGATATTCAAATTGGTTTAGAAAAAATTTTTAGAAATCACCCCACTTCAGCAATTGTAAACATTAAGCCGTTTGATCGTAAAATGATTGATAAATATTTGTTTAAACGCTGTAGTATGAATAAAACAGAGATAGAAGATCTTTTTATAAAATATTATGGCTTTGAAACGCTTGCTACAACTCCTGTCCTTTTATCGATGATCGCTACAACTATTGAAGAAGGAGTAACGGATTTATCCGAAAAAAGTACATTTCCTTTAATTAAATTATACACTGCATACACAAATAGATGGATAGAAAGGGATGTGTCAAGAACCAAGTTGAATCAAAGAGCACGGCTTAACTTTAGTGAAAAACTTGCAGAGCATATGATTACAAATTCAAAAGATTCAGAAGACTGGAAATATTTGAAAGCACTATTAATGGAGGATGATGACTGGAGAGAGTCACGACTAAAAGATGAAGAGATTGATTTGGATATTAGAAAATCAGGTTTTTTAATTCGAGACTACGATGATAAGTATAAATTTCTACATAGAAGTATCATGGAATTTTTAGCAGCTAGAAAAGAACTAAAAAATTTAATCAACGGAGACAAAATCAGCTATTTCCGAACAGATGGCTACAAAATGTTTTTAGAGCAACTAGTAGGTGAGCACTGGATTAATAACAATCAAATACCTTTTCAAATTCATTCATGGGATGAAAGTCGAGGAAAGGATGCTATAGATTCTCAGATATTATTACTTTCAGGTGCAAGCCTCCACTTTGATGAAGGTGTAACCTTTCAAGTTCCTAAAATGATTAGTATAAATACCTCTACAAAATGGAATAGAGTAGAGTTCGTAAAAGCAAGCTTTAAAATAGTTGATGCAATTATTGATTTCAAGAATTGTTCAATAAATAGTTCCCGAATAGTTCTTGATGGCTCTTCTAAAATGGATTTTGAAAATTCAATAATTGAAAACAATGAAATTGTTATAAATGAAGCTGTAGATTTAGAAAAAACAAACCTCAATCTTGAACCGCACCAAATCCATATGTTTAGGAGTAAATATTTTTGGGATATGGCTTATTTGTACGATCAAGGAAATACAATCAAGTATAACCGTTCCGTTTTTACCCTTTCATATGCGAAATTGGAAAAATTGGCTCTTTCACTTCATTATTTACGAGATAATATTGAAGTTGACAACTACGCTAAAAGTACAAGATCACAAGACCTTTCAGCAATGATTCCAATCCTAATAAAGCACGGCATTATCGAGATCTTCAAAATAGCAAAAAAAGAACGATATAAATTTACAAAAACTGGTCTTACTCTAAAAACAGCTCCAGATATAAATATTGGAAAAATTGGAGTGATCATCAATGACATGTAAAAATTTATATGATCTTAAAAAATACGAGTATCTTTTTGAATTCTCATTTTCAAACGTTAAAGAAACTCATTTCTGTAGAATGTAAAAGTCAAGAACCTCCCAAACAGTTCGGCCTCTCAGAGTTATGCTTTAAGCAGCTTCGTTTACAATCTCAGATCTCAGTTTTAGTCCCATTCTAAATGTCTCAATTGGCCGGCGCCCCTGATTCCGGTATCCCTG
>JBAJNJ010000014.1:0-181549 GCA_036881925.1 Desulfobacter sp. | reverse complement strand
TTCCCAATCGTGCATAGGTTCATCCTCCATTCTGCCCTTCGGGGCTTTCCCGGAGGGTGAGCCTATACTATTTTACGCCGGATCGGTAGAACCTCACCGGGTCCTCCACCAGAGGTGGAGGGTTTAGATCGGAACTAATTTTGGAAACCAATTATAAATGATACGGACCAGGCCGGTGTATTTTTTGACTGGCCTGGTCATTCCATGATCTGTCCATCTGTTCGGTGATATGTTTCAATTGACAGTCAAGACTGTGGATATTCAGTTTAATGAAGCTGCTGATGCAGACCGGCATAATACGCGTCCGTTGCCAATAGATCGGTATGATGGCCTGACACACGGAACACCCCGTCTTCCATCAAATAAATTTTATCCATCTTTGCCATGGCAGTCAGCCGGTGGCTTATCATTAGTACTGTCTTATCCTTGGCAAACGCGAACAACAAGGAAAGGATCTCTCTTTCGGTGCGTTTGTCCAATCCTTCTGTCGGCTCATCCAGCAACAACAGCGGAGCATCACGCAACAACACCCTGGCCACACCGATACGTCGCTGTTCACCACCGGAAAGTTGGCGGCCACCCTCACCGATCCATACATCAAGCGGATTTTCATCTTGTGTCAATACCGACAGCCCCACCTTATCAAGCACTTTAATCAGCCGTTGATCATTCATTTCTTGAGATGCATCCTGCCCGGCCGCAATGGTCATTCCGGCAATATCCGGTTGCGCCAGGGTCAAATTGTCTCTTAATGTGCCGCTGAACAGATAAATACGCTGACTCATGATGGAAAGCCCGTCTGTTAAGGCTTTTTGGCTATACGCACCGATCTCAACCCCGTCAAGTAGCAAGCGGCCGGAGTCCGGCTCCCACTCCCGGGTAATCAACGAGAGTAAACTTGACTTGCCACAGCCTGTCCGCCCCAAAAGCGCGGCTTTCTCACCGGGTTGAATGGATAGACTGAGCCCCTTCAGCACCTTCCTGCTCCGGTCATCATACGAAAACACGATATCTCTCAGTTCCAATGCCCCATGCGTTACAACCGCATCATTCTGATCGGAAAATATAATGCCCGGTGGCTGGTCAACCAGATCATTGACCCGCCTGGCCGCAGCAATGCAAGATGACAGATGCTGAAACGCCCCTGCAATAGGCATTAACATCTCAATACAGGCCAGGGCCATAAACGCCACCATGGCAAACATGGGGCCCGGCGGCTGATGTACTCCCACACCCGAAGCTGCAATATACAGAATGAGCACCATAACCACACCGTGACACAGAATCAGCATGGCCTGGCTGAGCGCCATAATATTGGCCATGGACCGCTGGCTGTCCAAAAGATCGGCTTCGGATTGTGCCAGCCGGTCACGAAAACGGCCTGTCGCACCGAACAGGGATATTTCAGCCAGCCCCTGGACAAGTTCCAATACCCGGACCCGCAAAATCCGCCTGCTTTGAACAAGCCGGATACCGGGTTTCCGGCCGAGAAAATAAAAGACCCAGGGAAGGATCATCCAAATCAACAACAAGCTTAAGCACAGTACCAGCGCCAGTGTTGCATCTATCCACACCACAAACAAAAACAACCCGCAAAGCATTAATAATGCGGATACCATGGGGATAATCAATCGGAGATAAACGTGATCCAGGGTGTCTATATCCGTCACCAGCCGGTTGAGCAGTTCTCCCTGCCGCAACCCTTGCATGTTGTGGGCGCTCAGCGGCAGCACCTTACGCCAGGCCCATACACGAAGCCGGGTGAGCAGCCGGAACGTTGCTTCATGGGTGGCCAGCCGTTCACCGTATCGGCTGACGGTCCGCATCATGGATAAAAAACGTACGCCCCCGCCGGGTGTAAAATAGTTAAACGCTTGTGCAGCGGCAAGGGTAAGCCCGGCCACGGCAGATGCCGATAAAAACCACCCGGAAAGGGATAGTAAGCCGATACCGGCCATCAAGGTGGTAACACTCAGAAACAGGCCGGTAAGCATCATGATCCATTGATGTTTAAACAGTTTAATAAACGGCAGCAGGACTTTCATACGGTATATTCCTTATCATCCCATTCAATGATTTGATTTTACAACACGGTCAGCAAACCATGTCATTCATCCAAAATCATTGGATAACTCATCTGTTTGCATCTGCTTAAACACCCCGGGGACGCTGTTCAACGCCTCAACCCTGCCCTGCTGGACAATCGTGCCTTTATCCAACACCAGCACTCTGTCCATCTGGTCCAGTTGATCCAGTCGATGGGTGACCATCAGGCAGGAAGCGGCTGCCATTGCCTCACGTAATGCCGTAAGCACGGCATGTTCGCTGTGTCTGTCCAGACTGGCGGTGGGTTCGTCCAGCAAAAACAGCGGTGCATCCTGCCCCAGTGCCCGCGCCAATGCAATGCGCTGGGCAACCCCGACGGAAATGCCTGACATTTGCTCACCAATGGGGTGGTCCAGACCGAGAACCTGTTGGTTCACAAAATCCAGGACATTGGCTTTTTCCAGCAATGACAGGACTGTCCCATCATCCATATCCGGGTTGGCCATGGCAACGTTATCCCTTACAGACCCGTGGAAAAGCTGTGGATCCTGCCCAAGCCATGCCACATGAGACCGCCATTGGGATAAGGATAATGCGCTAAACTCAATGCCATTGATTTTCAGAGATCCCTGGTATGGTAAAAAACCCAGCAGCCCATTCAACAGGCTGGTTTTGCCGGACCCACTCGGCCCTACAACAGCCATATGCCGGCCGCTTTTCAGATGAAAATCCAATGGCCCGACCAACCGCGTACCCGTATGACTATTCACCATGAAATCATGCGCCACGATCTCTATACCAGCCTGCCAGCCGATCGGCGTTAAAGAACCGTTTCTTTCGGCAGAACCGGTGGTTTGAACGCCTGTTTCCAGTTCATATTCCAACAGGCCAACCAACGCTTCAGCCGCCCCCACTGCCTGTGCCTTGGCATGATAATGGGCGCCCATATCCCGCAGCGGCTGGTAATATTCAGGGGCAAGAATCAGGACAAACATACCTGAAAACAGACTGAACCCGGCACCATAATCCCCGAAATTCAGGTGCCCCAGGAAACCAAGGCCAAAATAAACAGCCAGCAACGCAATAGAGACGGCAGCAAAAAATTCCAATACAGCAGAGCTTAAGAAGGCGATCCGCAACACGGACATGGTTTTTTCCCGAAAGGATTCAGAAGCGGCTTCAATGGCCTTGCCTTCCGCCTCACCCCGGTTGAACAGTTTTAAGGTGCTCAACCCTTTTAAGCGGTCCATAAAATGGCCGCTTAACTTTTCCAATGCACTGAAATTTTTACGGTTGGCACTTGCCGCCCCCATGCCCACGAGAATCATGAAGATGGGTATCAATGGGGCCGTGCATAGAAAAATAAGTCCTGCAGCCCAGTTCAATGGAAACACAACGGCCAGGATGGTGGCCGGAACAAAACCGGCCAGAAGCATTTGCGGTAAATACCGGGCATAAAAATCATGCAAATCTTCAACTTGCTCAAGCACAATGCTTGCCCAACTGCCTGCGGGTTTGCCCTTGATAAAGGCAGGCCCCAATTCATAGAGCTTATCCAGAACGGCACTTCGAATTTGCAGTCGCAGCCGCTTCCCGGCCTCAAAACAGCTCCGCTCCCGGGCAAATGCCAGAAAGGCACGTACCGGAATGAGTGCCAGTAAGCAGAAAAATTCATGGGTGAATTCAGATTTCGGCAGGTTGGAAATAATGATACCGTGCAAAATAGTGGCAATAAAGTAGGCTTGTATCACAAGGGAGAAACCGGTTAATATACCCAATATCACGGTTAAATGTAAATAAAGCCCGCAGGCGGTTTTCTGTTTTCTTAACCATGCAGTTAATTGTTTTTCTAAAGCGTCGTCCATATCTTTGTTCTAGTCCGGGTTTCATGACTACAATTGAAAATCCAAATAGCAGTTATAGCTGTTCTCAAAACTCCGTTCCGATTCGATTTTTAACTTGGGTGGTTGCACAGCAAATGACGCCTGAGTTTTCAGTGTTTTTTACTGATTCGGTATTCTCGTCAGCGTTTTTTCGGAACATATTTTTGTCATTTGCTATAGATATTACGTTTTGCCAAAAAACGATAGGGAATTAAGGCAAAATCATCATCCCATCCCCATAAGCAGCAAACGTACTATTTCTTGCTTATGATTTTCTTAAAATAATTTTCTCAAAAGTTTTCAACGGATTCGTTGATACCAGCCACTCGATCATATCCCGGGTTTTTGCAATAATAATCTGTTTTGGAATGTCGCCGGATATTCCTGCAAAATAGGCTTTTTGTTTTTTTGATATGCTTATCACCAGACAAATCGCCAGCATTGGATTATCAGTTTGCCCCAAAATTTCAAGAATCTTTTCTCCCGGCATATTTTCAGGGGGCATTGCGATCAGGCAAGTATCCATATCCAAACCAAAGTCCGTTGACAGACACAGTTTACCCAAAACGATGCCGCTGACTTCTGAAATATCCATGATTGTCCCCATCCTGCCGATCAAATAATTGAGTAATGTTTTGGCATTCATGAATGTATCCAGCTTTCTTCCGTTTTCAATATCCCAGAATCGAATGGTTTTATCCTGATATTCCAACAATACATAACGCCCGTCAGGAGATTTGGCGATCTCTCGGCAAAAAACGGATTTGCTTTTGGGGAACGCTTGGAAACTTTCAGGTGGGAAGGGTAACCTGATATCAGGCAATCTTCTTAAAATTAGAGCATAGGGATCACTCACGATATCATTCCAGTCGGCTACCAGCCTATCCCACAATCGTTTTGTGTCAACGCAGTATTGATCCGGATTTGTTCCGTAACGCCGCACAATATACTTCATTAAATTGTAGCACATGGTTGCCTGCCCGCAGGCAATCATACAGGGAAGCTGGAAATCATGATCAGCCCAGAAAGCCGTCCGGGCTGTTGCAGCAACATTTGCCACAAGCTGCAATTGCCGGGAAGGCTTTTTGACTCCAGGCATCTGTGCGAGGGGTTCTGAAAAGGGAATATCGGAACGAAGATGAAAGATGAAATTGGATACACGTTTTGATTCAATCGGCTGTTCTAAAAAGGCCAGTCTGTATACCAGCCACTGCAATGTCTGAATACGGTTCTGGGAAATCGCGCCCAGACTGACAAGCAGAGTCTCAAACCGCAACTTGATCATGTCAAAGACATGGGTGAGCTTCAGTTGTTTTAAATAAAACCACGCTTTGGTGCCGATTTGTGGAATCGGATCCAAAATAAGACGCGAAAACGTTTTTTGAACCCAGCGCACGGACACACCGGTTATGGTTGCCAGGGTGATTGACAATAAATAAACAAGGCCGTCATCGAACAATGAAAAAGTATTGTTCATGATCTGTTTAATCGCGGTAACGCCTGTTGTTCCTATGGTCAGCAAGCAGAGCCCCAGGATGATGTATGCAATCCGGTTGATGTGGCCCAATTTAATTCTACCCGGAACCGGATCCGGCGATAATGGATAAAAATTGTTGGAGAGCAGTGATGCATCCGAAACAATATGCATTCCCAAGTGATGGGGATTCCGCCCTTCATTTAGCAAAAGTCCGTCTATGGCTTGATTATCCAGCAGCCCGCCATCCATTAAAGCAACAGGATTCGGCTTGCCCTCCCGGGAAAAGAGGTTGCGGATAAACGGGGGAACCTGTCCATCCGGCCAGACAAAATCATCCGGAAAAGCCATTGGCTCGAACACCAGCGGAATACAATGTGATGCTGCCACAATATCTGCCAATCGTATCTTGGCGGCTTCTTCACGGGGTATCGACACCTTTCTGTTACCAATATGTACATTTTTATAGTTGGTTTTCTGAAAAGAGAATTCCGAACCCTGGCAGAACTCAACTGCGTTAATTGTCATTTCTTTTAACGGCATATCCGAATCCAGAATGCTGTCAAAACATGCAGGTTTGCCATCCTTGCCCAACAGCAAGGTCTCTGCATACATTTGGGCTACTGTAACGATTAATTTTTGGCGCCCGGATGGTGTCTGCGGTTTTTTGGGGAAATTTTCCACAGCCAGTTTCACTGCGGTATAATCCCTCAAATCAAAATAAAACGCCTTGAAAAACATATGAAACGGTGTTTTCTCGGCCATGGCCAAAGCGTATTTTACCGCCGTCAAAGCCCCCCCGGACACCGCTGACAATCCCTGCAACCTTGGCCTAAGTCCGCAATGATCCAGATAATCTATGGTTCCCAAATGAAAAGATGTCGCCCGAAACCCGCCTCCTGACAAAGATAAGCCGATAGAGTCAATGGGTTTCTTGCTGTTGTTATTTACGGGTGCCATACTCTTTCCTTTTGAGACAGATTCGGTTCAATACCCGCGTAAGGCTTTATTCTTGTGACATACACACAAGCGTGGTCCGGGTCCGCCATTAACAACTCTTCCAATGCAATATTTTCATGCCTGCAATCCAAATGGGAAGGCCCAAATGAAAAAATGCTTTTGATCATAACATTGATCACCTTTTTTGCCACCCCTGCCGATTCAGACAATATTGTTCCCGAAATGCAAAAGGTTAAATACGATACTCACTGCGGTTATAGTGTAATCAATTGGCGGGATCAAAAGGAGGAAGAGATCTATGCATCCTCAGCATAGAAAATCCAGACAGGGTATTCAGCCTGAAAGCCGTGCTGATCAGGCATCTGTTTGCTGATCCTTCCCGTTTCCGGGTTTAACAAAAAACGGGATCAGAAAAATCAGGCAGGCCACCAGGAAAAAAAGACTGCCCAGGAATCCGAGGATGTCCCCGGATCTGAAACTGGCCCAGCCGTAAAACAAGGCGGAGATAATAAACAAGCCCCATCCCCAGAGTTGACAGGTTTGATTGATGTTTTTTTCTTTTGTTTCCATCATTCACCTCGCACATTCATTTTCAGGCTGCCCTGCCGTGGAAAATAAACCGCCCCGGCACCCGGGCCGGGGTGCCGGGGCGGTCCGGACTTTTTTTAACATGTGCCGGGACCACACCATACGCTACAGGCCCGGCACTGTTTTTTTGTTTACTGCTTAATCCATCTGGGTACCTGGAACTTGTAATTTTTATAGGGTTTGGTGGGCGGATCCGTGAAAATGGCAATCATCTCACCGTTCTGGACCTGGTAGTGGCCGATGGGCACATCCCCGCCCGCTCTCATGACATGGTTCTCATCCCATTTCCACCATCCGGTTTCACCTTTGTACCCATTGGTCGCAATGTAATTGGAAACCGCTTCATGGTTTTTCTCATCACCGACAGCTTCAACCGCTGCAGCCCATGCCTTGACGCCGCTGTATGCTGCCCATGAGCCGGCCTGGGGCATATGTCCCCAGATGCCCTTGAATCTGTCCAGCCAGGCCTGGGCTTCGGGGGTAGGGGCTTCAGGTGTGGGCATGGCCGTGGGCACTTCACCGATAAGGCCGTCCGCCTCTTTGCCCATGGTGCCGACCACTTCCCTGGGCACCAGGGAGTATCCGTAACTCAGGATGGAATTGGTGGGCTTTTTCATGAACTGGCGGAAAAAGGTGACGACCTCCTGGGCGGAAACAATTTCCACATGGATAATTGCCGGTTTGATTTTGCGGATTTTCGTAAGCAAAGGCCCCCACTGGTTGGTGCCGTAGGGCACAATCTCATGCATGGCCACTTTCCAGCCCCTGTCCTTGAAATTATCCCTGAGGGTATCTCCGACCTCGGTTCCCCAGGCATCATCGGCCGTGATGATCACTGCTTTTTTATTGGGGTATTCATAGGGAAGCGCCATGAGTACATTGAACATGCTTTTGGCCTGGTTGATGCCGGTATCGGTGAGCTGGAAAATATTGTTGTACTGTTTCCGGTCCTGGTTGAATACATCCACGGCCGCCTGGGATCCGTCATCGGCGAAAAAAGGTGCGGTGTATTTGCCATAGGCCCGGACATCCTGGCCCCATCCGGCCCAGCCCGCATGAACCGAATCCACTTTCAGCTTTCCGCACAAATAGTCTGCCCCCTGCATGACCCGTTCCGGGGCAAACTCCTGAGTGTCGAAGCGGACGGGTTCGACCTGCTTGTTTAAAAGCCCTCCGCCCGTATTGATTTCATCAATGGCCATTTTGATACCCTTCCAGTAATTGTCGCCGGTATCGGTATACGGCCCTGTCATGGCCAGGGGCACACCAACCTTGATCGCATCACCCGCCCAACTGCTGCCGGCCGACCAGACTGCACACATAAGACTCAGAATTACAACAACTGCGTTTCTCATCTTCCCTCCTAAATGATGGTTGTTATGGGTATTATTGGGTTAACTGTGTACGCTTTTTTGAAAAAAGGCTTTCGTACAGGCCAATGATCCCGTCCGGAAGGGCCAGGACAAGGACGACAACCATGGCTCCCAGTATAATGGGCCGGTACGGCCCCAGGGGCGACAGCATTTCATTGACGGCAATGGTGATAAACGCACCGATTACGGCACCTGGGAATTTGCCCACCCCGCCGATGACCAGGATCACCATAAGGGTGACAAACAAATCTATTCCCAGCATTCTGGTGGAAAGCATGCCCACGTAATGGGCGTAAAACCCGCCGATCATACCGGTTAGAAAGGATGTCAAAGCAAAAACCATGAGTTTGTATTTAAAAGAAGAGACCCCCAGGCAGGTGGCAAAGTCTTCCGCATCTTTCAACGCCAGGAACGCTGTTCCCCAGTTGGACCGGATGACCATAAAAATAATGGCGGAACAGGCCACGGCCACAAAAAATATCAGGTAAAAATAAGGGATAGGCTGGGATGCGGAAAAGGTATACCCGAACATCTCCATGGGCGGGATAGTCAGGATTCCCCTGGAACCTCCCGTGCCGATGGCCCGGCCGATGTCCCCTTTGAGCAACGGTTCCAGGATCATGTGGACCGCAAAGGTGACCAGGGCAATATAAGCCCCTTTGAGCTTGAGGCAGGGAAGTCCCACCAGTACGCCCAGGGCTGCGGCCAGGCCTCCTGCGGCAAAAACACTGAACACTGGCGCCACCCCGAACCTTGCCGAAATAATGGCGGATGCATAGGCGCCGATAACGAAAAAAGCGACCTGGCCAAAGGAAAAAATGCCTGCAAACCCCATGATCAGGTCCCAGCAGGAGGCCACCACTGACCAGATCAGACACATGATCAGGATGTGCATGATAAAATTGGTGGACCCGAAAAACAGGGGCAGGACAGCAACAATTCCCCAGATAACCGCCAGCAGTATAACAATCCGTTTATGCGCCATGAAGCTTACCCCCATTTCCCCATCAGTCCCTGGGGCCTGACCGCCAGGGTTGTCAACAATACGGCAAACAATGCCATGAGCGTCCAGGTCATCCCGAAATACCACCCCACAAATGCTTCAAGCATGCCCACGATAAAGGCGGCGTAAAGGCCGCCCTTGATACTGCCCATCCCGCCGAAAGCCGTGATCACCCAGGCCTTGACCAGGATGGCCCATCCCCCTGCCGGGGTAACGAAATACTTCTGGGCCAGCAGGATGCCGCCCATGCCCACCATCACTGTTGAGATGGCAAATGTGGCCGCAAATACGGACTCCTTGGGGATGCCCACGATCTGTGCGCCGGCCGGGTTCTGGGCCACGGCCCGGACTGACATGCCGGTCCGGGTATTGTTGAGAAACCAGCGGAACAGGAGGATGCCGCCGATGGACAGCACAAATATCACCACATCCTGGTAGGTAAGAATAAAATCCCCGGCTTCAAACGATCCTTCCATAAGCGACGGCAGTGATTTCATCCGCGCCCCGAATACCACCTGGTAGGCGTTGTCCAGGAACAGTGCAAGCCCCAGGGTGATCATCATGACCTTGATCTCCCAGTCATCCCGTTTTCGCAGGGGGGCAACCAGAAATTTTTCAATGAAAAAGCCAAACACCAGGAGAACGGGCACGGCCAGGCAGAAGACAATCACATAGGAATTGAGCCAGGAAAATCCGAACAGCAGGAAGGCAACATAGCCGCCCAGGCTGTAAAAGGATCCATAGGCAAAGTTAAAGGCCTTGGACACACCGTAGATCAGGGTCAGGCCCACGGCCATAAGGGCATACACGGACCCGTTGATCAGGCCGCTGATCATCACGTCAATTATCTCAATAAACATTAAGTCCCTCTCCTGTTACATGCCAAGAAAAATTTCTTTTAGATGGTCATTGCACAACGCATCCTCACGGCTTCCTTCAAAAGTGATCCCGCCTTCTTCAAGCACGTAGAGCTTGTCGGCAAGTTCCGTGATCTGGGGAATATTCTGTTCCACCACCAGGACCGTCATGCCCTGGTCGTTGATTTCCTTGATGATGCGCGCCACCTCATCCCGCAAATTGGGCTGAAGCCCCAGGGAGGGTTCGTCAATGGCGAGAAACCTGGCATTGGACATGAGTCCCCGGGCAATGGCCAGCATCCTTGCCTCTCCCCCGCTCATGGTAGAGGCAAACTGGCCTTTGCGGTCGGCAAGCCTTGGGAAAAGGGTGAATACGCGTTCCAGGTTTTCCTTTTCATGGGGACGGGCAGATGTTGAATACGCCCCGAGTTTGAGATTTTCAAGCACTGTCATTTCCGGGAACAGCTCCCGGTTTTCGGCAATATAGGTAATTCCGCGGTTCACCAGTTTTTCAGCACCCATGCCCGTGATGTCGTCCCCGTTAAACGCAATGGTTCCCGAAACCTTTTCCACCAGGCCGCACACAGACTTTAAAAATGTGGATTTGCCATGGCCGTTCGGCCCCAGCATCACGACGATCTGGCCCTTTTCCACGGTCAGTGACACATTTTTCAACACATGGAAATCGCCGTAGTATGCGTTCATCTCTTTGATATCAATCATCGCACTCCCCCAGATAGCATTCGATGACGTCCGGATCCGATGTGACCGCAACCGGATCACCGCAGCAGATCTCGGTCCCGGTTTCAATGATCAGAAGGGTTTCCGTCAGCTCGATCAGCACTTTCATGAAGTGCTCGATAATAATGATGGTCACCCCCAGGTCCTGGTTGATTCGCCGGATCAGGTCCATCAGTCTGAGGATCTCCTTGGCATTGGATCCGGCCATGGGCTCGTCCAGCATCAGGATCTCGGGTTTTGTGGACAGAGCCGCCCCGATCATCAGCATTTTCTTGTCCAGAAGGTTGAGCATACCGGTCATCTGGTCCTGCTTGTCCGCCAGGTTGACAAACTCCAGGATGGTGTCCACATAGGATTTTTCATACCCGTCAGCCGATCCGAAATAGCTTCCCACCCCCATGCTCTGGCGGACCGTGAGGCTGGGAAAGATCTGGGGAATCTGGAATGTACGCGAGATACCGAGTTTTGCAATTTTGTGGGGAGGAAGACCCGAGATCTCTTTATCCTTGAACGAAATAGATCCCTGGAACGGATAAAGGCCCGTAATAAGGTTGTACAGGGTGGATTTGCCTGCACCGTTGGGACCGGCGATCCCAAATACCTGACCCCTGGCAACGGAAAAACTCAAGTCGTTCACAGCGGTCAATTCACCAAATTTCTTGGTGACGTTCGTGACATTCAGCATACGTATTGGTTCCTTGCTTCGGGTTGAAGTTGAACGCAATCTTTTACATCACGTAGTATGTAATATGTGATATGTGGAAAAAAGCCTTACCATACCACTATTTGAATTGCAAGCAGAAAAAAGTGTTTACATAGTACATACTATGTGATATTTCGATTTCAAAATTCATAGTACCATCACCTGAAACCGGAGGAATGGGCCGTCAAACCGCTGATTCACATACACTTTGACAAATGCACGGGCTGCAGCATCTGCCAGCTTGCCTGCTCCTTTGATCTGTTTGGTGGCTACAACCCCAGGCTGGCCAGACTGGCCATCCGCAACAAAGAGGAAAAGCTTTACCACATGCCCGTGGTCTGCAACCAGTGCGACCAGGCCTACTGCATGACCGTCTGTCCGGCAAAGGCAATCCAGCAGGCAGACAACGGGATTGTCACCATAGACCATGACCGGTGTATCGGTTGCGGCCTGTGCGCCCGATACTGCCCCATTGACATGATCCTGATGGACCCGGAAACCCAAAAAGCCCACAAATGCGAACTGTGCCAGGGGAAGCCGTTGTGTGTGGAGGCCTGCCCCACCGGTGCCCTTGAGCTTGTCACAAGCACGAAAACAGGAAGACAGATCAATGAATGAGACATATAAGGCTTACACACACTCCCTTCTCATGATTGATTTATCCTGTGGTGCTGTTGAGACCCTCCCGGTCCCCGACGCATTAACCCGGGAGTTCATCGGCGGTAAAGGGTTTGGTGCAAAGCTCCTCCATGACCGGCTGCCCCCTGGCACAGATCCTTTAAGCCCCGAAAACCTGCTCATGTTCCTGACAGGCCCCCTGACAGGAACCATGGCACCTGCCATGCGCGGTTGCGTGGTAACCAAATCCCCGCTGACCCACACCTTTCTGGATTCCTATTTCGGGGGCAGCTTTTCACCGGAAATCAAGTATGCCGGATATGACGGAATCATTATCACGGGAAGGGCTGAAACACCTTCCTACATATGGATAGACGACGACCGGGTGGAGATCCGGCCGGCCGGTCACATCTGGGGCACCGACGCCCTGGATTCCAATGCGGCCATCAAGCGGGAAATCGGGGATGACACCATCAAAATTGCAGGAATCGGCCAGGCAGGCGAACATCTGGTATCCTATGCCCTGATCTGCTGTGAATACAACCGCCAGGCCGGCCGGGGGGGAGCCGGGGCAGTCATGGGGTCAAAAAATCTCAAAGCAATTGCCGTCAGGGGCAAAAAAACCGTGAAGGTTCATGACGGCCCTCGGTTTACCGCCGCCTGCAAAAAAGCGGTCACGGAACTTCAAGTCAGCCCGGATGTGGAAGCCCTGCGGGAGGCAGGTACGGCATCTGCCGTCGAATTTGCCAATGAGGCCGGGCTCCTGCCCCATAAAAACTACCGGAACGGCACCTTTGCCAAGGCCTCCAAACTGGCGGACAAAGGCCAGAAAAAACATTTGTGGATGGGCAGCAACGCCTGTATGGGTTGTCCGATCCGGTGCTCTAAGATCGGAGCGGTCAGGACCGGGAAATTCAAAGGCATTGTCACGGATATTGTTGAATACGAATCCGCAGGCCTTATGGGGTCCAACCTGGATATTTCCGATGTCCGGGCCGTGGCCCACCTGGTCAAACTCTGTGACCGGTTTGGCATGGACTCCATGTCCACGGGCGCTGTGATCGGGTTTGCCATGGAGGCGTGTGAACGTGGAATTATAGAGGCGCCGGACGGCATGGACCTCTCATTCGGCAATGTGGCGGCGGCAGAGTACCTGATCCGGGCCATTGCCACCCGTGAGCCCGGCCTGGGAACCCTCCTGGCGGACGGGGTGAAAAAAGCCGCACAGGCCATCGGCAACAATGCAGAAGACTTTGCCATTCACACCAAAGGGCTTGAATCCCCGGCCTGGGGCCCCAGGGGCGTATCCGGCATGGGCCTGGCCTATATGACCACAGACCGGGGCGGCTGCCACCAGCGGGGATTTCCCCTGGCCTATGAACTGGCAGGCGAGTGGGAAAACACCCCCCTGGATCCCCTGGCCCCTGACAACAAGGCAAAGATGGTGGCCAGCCTGCAAAACCATTCCGCAGGCACAGACACCCTTGTCAAATGCGATTTCGGCAGCTTCGGCATTTCAACGGAAACATACGCTGAACTGCTTTCCGCCGCCACCGGCAGAGAATTCACCGCACGGGATATCCTGGATACGGGCGAGCGGATCTGGAACCTGACCCGGGTATTCAATATTGCCCAGGGCCTTGATACTTCCCAGGATACGCTTCCCAGGCGGTTTGTGGCGGAGCCCCTGCCCGACGGCCCGGCAAAGGGCCACAGGATCACCCGGGCAGACATGTCCAGGATGCTCCAGGAGTATTACACCATCAGGGGGTGGGATGAAAAAGGTATTCCCACAGCCCGCACCCTGGACCGATTGGGTCTGAAAGATATCTGAACGTATGGCATCCAGAACCCTTTAGGGATGCCTGGGGTCCGTGTTGCCCGGGCCTGTCAACCGGTGTTGATGATGATGCACCAGGAAACCAAGGAGTGGCGAAAATGAAAAAACAATACGACTATATTATCATCGGCGGCGGCTCAGCCGGATGCGTTCTTGCCAACCGGCTCAGCAAAGACCCGTCAAACAAGGTGCTGGTACTGGAAGCCGGCCGGCCCGACTATATCTGGGATGTGTTCATCCACATGCCTGCCGGACTGACCTACCCCCTGGGCAACAAGCTTTACGATTGGTGCTATGAGACCGAGCCCGAACCCCATATGCACGGCCGAAAGGTCTTCCACGGAAGGGGCAAGGTCCTAGGCGGCTCATCATCCATCAACGGCATGATTTACATCCGGGGCAATGCCATGGATTATGAGAAATGGGCAGGCGATCCGGGCATGGAGCAATGGGACTATGCCCACAACTTGCCCTATTTCAAGCGGGCTGAAAACCGGCTCAAGGGACCGGATGATTACCACGGTACCCAAGGCCCGCTGGTCCTTGAAACAGGTCCCTGCAAAAACCCGCTGTTCTCCGCGTTTCTCAACTCGGCCAAAGCCGCGGGTTACCCCCTGACCGACGATGTGAACGGCTACCGCCAGGAAGGGTTCGGCGCATTTGACCGGAATATCAGAAAAGGACGGAGGCTGAGTGCAGCCAGGGCCTATCTTCACCCGGTCATGAAAAAGCGGGACAACCTGGACCTCGTTTGCAGGGCATTTGTCACCAAAATCCTGTTTGACGGCAAAACAGCCGTTGGTGTTGAATTTGTCAAAGGCAAGGGAAGCAAAACCCAAACGGTAAATGCCGGTGAGATCATTTCCTGCGGGGGCGCCATCAACTCTCCCCACACCCTCCTGGTATCCGGGGTGGGCAACGCCCAGGAGCTTTCCGAGCTGGATATTCCCGTGGTTCACGACCTGCCGGGTGTCGGGGAAAACATGCAGGATCACCTGGAAGTCTATGTCCAGTATAAAAGCAAAAAACCGGTTTCCATGAACCCGGCTCTCAAATGGTGGAAAAAACCCTTCATCGGATACCAGTGGCTCTTCCACAGGGCAGGTGCCGCCGCCACCAACCACTTTGAGGCGGGCGGATTTATCCGGAGCAATGATGATGTTGCCTACCCCAACATCCAGTTCCACTTCCTTCCCCTGGCCATCCGCTACGACGGAAGCCAGCCCAACTCGAACCACGGCTACCAGGTCCATGTGGGCCCCATGTACTCCAACTCGGTCGGTTCTGTAAAACTCAAATCAAAGGATCCCAGGGATTACCCGGCCCTTCGGTTCAACTACCTGTCCACGGATCAGGATAAAAAGGAATGGGTGGAAGCCGTAAGGTGTGCAAGAAAAATCATGAACCAGCCCGCCTTTGCAGAATTCAACGGCGGTGAAATTTCACCGGGCGCCCATATCCAGACCGATGAAGATATTCTGGACTGGGTCCGTAAAGACGCGGAAACCGCCCTCCACCCTTCATGCACCTGCAAGATGGGCACGGATGATATGGCGGTGGTGGACCCTGATTCCATGAAGGTCCGCGGCCTTGAGGGCCTCCGGGTGGTGGATGCCTCGGTCATGCCCTATGTGACCAACGGCAATATCTACGCCCCCACCATGATGCTGGCGGAAAAGGCGGCTGATATGATCCTGGGCAATACCCTTGAACCGCCGTCAACCGCAGGGTTTTACCGCCACCCAAAGGACTGATAAAAGGGATTTGAAAATTTCTGTTCACCCATGAACCCGGCCGGTGTTGCATCAGCACCGGCCGGACCGCCTGTATCAACAAGGAGCCACCATGACACTGACGCTCAATAAAAAGTTCATCATCCCCACGGTCATCCTGATTCTCGCCGGTATGGGGACCCTTTCTGCCCTTTCCTTTGTCCAGTCCAGGAATGCCCTTCACAACAGTATCGTGGGGCAACTTGAAAGCAGGGCAAAGGCCACGGCCGCCATGCTCGCCTCCTGGATGGGGGAACGCCGGCTCAATGTGGAAAGCTGGACCGGGGAAAAAAATTTTCCCGCAGCCGTGGACACTTCCTGGGTGGATGACTACACACGCAAAAAAGCGTCAAAGCGGCTGGCAGCCCTGAAAAGCGCCTATACCATGTATGAAGATATTTTCCTGGCGGACCGGAACGGAAACGTGGTCTCATCTTCCGACCCTGCCCTGGCCGGCAAATTGAATATCGGCGACCAGTCGTTTTTCAAAACGGCCTTCAAAGGAGAGTTCACCGTCACCAGCCTGTTCAAAAGCCCCAAGACAGGGAAACCCGCTTTTATTATTGCCGCGCCCATCCTTATGATGGATCAGATCTACGGCATTCTTTTCGTGTATACGGACTTTTCCATCTTTACCCGGGATTTTATCGATCCGGTCAAAATCGACCGGAACGGGTATGCTTACGTTCTCAATGAGGCCGGCATTGCCGTCACCCATCCTGACCCGGCACAGATATTCACGCTGGACCAAAGCAGCACACCACACTGGAACCACATGACCCAATCCCAAAGCGGCATCATCTCCGCCGCAGAACAGGACAGGGAAACCCTCTCTGCATACCAGCGGATCACAAACCCCAACGGATATATTTCCGTGGTGGCCATGGAAAAGGAGATCCTTGCACCGGTGACGGCACTGGGCCGGACCAGCCTGGTCTCTACCCTGGCAATCGTTCTTTGCGCCGCACTCATCCTTTACCTGATCACCCGGAGTGTCACAAAGCCGGTGAACCAGGTGGTGGAAGGCCTCAAGGATGCGGTGCAGGGAGAGGGAGACCTGACCAAGCGCATTACGGTCCGCAGCAGGGATGAACTTGGCGAACTGGCCCATTGGTTTAATGAATTTGTCAAAGCCATCCAGTCCGTGATCACGGATGTCTCCGACAATGCATGTCAGCTCAGCCGGTCCTCCCAGGATTTGAGGCAGATTTCCAAAGGCATGGCAAAAGAAGCAGAGCAAACCGAAACCCAGGTGATCCAGGCCAATGCTGCAGGCGAAGAGATGCGCGTGAATATGGGGTCGGTGGCCGCAGCCATGGAAGAGGCCGCCACCAACCTGAGCATGGTGGCCTCAGCCTCCGAAGAAATGTCCGCCACCATCAATGAAATCGCCGGCAACACGGAAACCGCCCGCGCCACAACGGACAATGCCGTCAGCCAGGCCGGGCAGACCCTTGAAAAGGTGAATAAACTGGGCGTCTCGGCCAGGGAAATCGGCCAGGTGGTCCAGACCATCACCGATATCTCGGACCAGGTCAACCTGCTGGCACTTAACGCCACTATTGAGGCGGCCCGTGCCGGAGAAGCCGGAAAGGGATTTGCCGTTGTGGCCAACGAAATCAAGGAGCTGGCCGGCCAGACCGCAGAGGCCACCGGCAATATTACACAACGGGTTACCGGGATTCAGAATGCCACCAATGAAACCATCTCTGAAATTTCAGAAATCTCCGGCGTCATCAACGGTATCAATGAGATTGTTTCCACCATTGCCGCCGCCATTGAAGAACAGTCCGTCACCACCCGGGAAATCACTGCCAATGTTTCCCAGGCCACCCATGGGATTCTTGATGTCAACCAAAAGGTCAGCCAGACCAGCGAACATGCCCGGGAGATCGCCGGGGTCATTTCAAAGGTCAGCCATGCTTCCGGGGAAATCGCCCGGAGCAGCACCGGTGTGGATGCCAGTGCCGGAGACCTCCTGGCCCTGGCCGACACTCTCAATCACCTGGTGGGAAAATTCAGGACCGCCTGAAACGCATATCCGGCATGATCCTGTAGGTTGCTTTTTTTATGCCCGCTTTTTACGGACTTTCATGACCCGCTTGCCCAGCCAGATCATGGGCCGTGTCAAAAGGCCTTCCATATCCGCCCGGACCTCGTCCAGAAGATCGGGGATGGGTAAATCCTGGGGACACTTGTCCAGGCATTTTCCGCACCGGACACACATGGAGGCCAGCGCGGGTTCGTCCGTAACAATGCCGCCGTTATGGAACAGGTACATCATTGTTGCCGACTTGTCTTTGAATGCATGCTTTGAATTATAGACATCAAAACAACCCGGGATATTCACCCCTGCCGGACAGGGCATACAGTACTGGCAACCCGTGCACCCCACCCGCATCACCCGGCGGAACTCTTTTGCCGCCTCTTTGACCAGGGCACGCTCCGTCTTGGAAAATGCACCGGAAACCGCCTGCTCCGAAAGCGCGAGGTTTTCGGCAATATGGTCGTCATTGTTCATCCCGGACAACACCACAGTGACTTCGGGATGATCCCAGAGCCAGCCCAGGGACCAACCCACGGGCGTTCTTTGCGCCTCGGCTTTTGCCCATATTTTCCGGACCGAAGGCGGCGGGGTCCTGGCCAGGTTACCCCCGCGAAGCGGCTCCATGACCATCACGGCCATGTCTTTTGACGCTGCATACTTGAGCCCTGAAGTGCCGGCCTGGTTCCGCGTGTCCAGAAAATTGTACTGGATCTGGCAAAAGGTCCAGTCATAGTCGTCCACAATGCCGTTAAACGCATCTGATAAGCCATGGAATGAAAACCCGGCATTAAGGATTTTCCCGTCTTTCAGAGCCTGGTCCAGGAATGCAATCACACCGTTACGCTTGGCGGTTTCCCAGAGTTCCCCGTTCAGGGCATGCACCAGGTAATAATCAATGCGGTCGGTTTTCAGCTTTTTCAACTGCGCATCCAGAATCCTGTCCATATCCGCTTTGTTGCGGGCCATCCAGTGGGGCAACTTGGTCGCAACCTTTACCTTATCCCTGATCTTGTTTTTCCACAGCACCTTGCCCAGGAAGGGTTCACTTTTACCACCGTGGTAGGGGTAAGCCGTATCATAGTAATTGATCCCCCGGTCTACAGCCTCCAGAATCTGCTGTTCGGCCAGTTTTTCATTGATGGACTGCAGTCTCACCGGCAGCCGCATACACCCATATCCCAGCACTGAAAGTCTGTCACCGTTCTTGGGCACCTCTCGATAATGCATTAACATACTCCTTGATCTTCATCTGTATTTTGGGCTTGTATTTCAGCCGGATTGAAATTACACTGGGCAGTGTAATACAAAACAACGCCATACACAACACAAAATTACACTGACCAGTGTAATATAATAAAAAAACCGCTATGACCACAAAAAGAAATACCACCAAAAAACGGGAATCCATTCTTGACGGAGCCTGCCAGGCATTTATGGAAGAGGGATATGACCATACGAGCATGGACAGGATTGCCGACATCGCAGGCGCTTCCAAGCGTACGGTTTACAATCATTTCCCAAGTAAGGAAGCGCTTTTCAAAGCCGTATTGGGTCGTATGATGGCCCAGGCCATGGCACTCAAACAGATTTCATATGACCCGGACCGCAGTCTTGAGGCCCAGCTTGAAAATTTTGCAGACGCCAAAATGGAATTCATAAAAAATCCGGCATGGCTGGGGCTGCTCAAAGTCACCATTACCGTATTTATCAGCAATCCCGGGCTTGCCAGGGAAACAATGAAGTTCACAGAAGATTCCGAAGATACTCTTGCGGCATGGCTTGCAGCAGCCCATGACCAGGGACGCCTCAATGTGCCTTCCCCTGCCCTGGCTGCAGAAGCGTTCTGGGCCATGATGGGCGGTGCCTTTATCCTGCCGGTCATTTTCAGGGGCCCCATGGATGCCGGTGAAGCCCGGGAAATGAAGAAAGAACTCATTGCCATGTTCCTTGCCCGGTATACCCCCGGGAAGCAGGCAAGGTAACACGCCAACTGATATAGAATCCGAAAAGGAAATAAAAAATGAAAAGCGCCTATGTGTTGTTATTTGACGGATATGCAGACTGGGAAATCGGCCATGTACTTGCAGAGCTCAGGCGGTTGGGCCAAGTTGAAGTGACTACCACGGGATTTTCAGACACCCCTGTCACATCCATGGGCGGGCTGACGGTTCGGCCGGATATGGCCCTGTCAGAGGTTGATATTCATGATGTCCTGATTTTCATACTTCCGGGCGGATACCTGTGGGAACAGGCATACCCAAAGAAACGGATCGATCCGTTTCTGCAACGCCTTGAAGCAAACACCATACCGATGGCAGGCATCTGTGCCGCGACCACGGTTCTCGCAAAAGCAGGGCTTCTGGAAGGCAGAAGACACACCAGCAATTCAAAAACATATATGGACAAACATGTTCCGGGGTACTCCGGACACGCCGATTACGTAGACGCGCCAGCAGTCACAGACAAAAACGTGGTCACCGCCACCGGACTGGATGCCGTGGAATTTACCATGGAAATTTTAACCCTGCTGGATATCGCGACGCCGGAGATCCGTCAGATATGGTATGAGGCCTTCAAACACGGCAACTTTCCCGAGGATTTTGACCCCCACGCATCATAAAGCCTTTCCTCTGCCACGCCAGGCAAATGGGGACAATGTATTCTGGCCAGCCACTCAGGCCGGCTGAAGTTTAAACCGGAGACGCAACACTCCGTTTTCAAACCCGGTACCCGTGATTCTGAACCGGCCGATCTCACGGGTGGACGCAACATGCTCACCAATACAGGGACAGGCATCATAGTCGCCCATACGGACGACCCGCAAATGGGTCATCTCTTCTTTACCGGGCACCCGCTCCAGGTTAAAGGTGTGTTCCGCATCTTCTTTGGGCATCTGTTCAATGGTAACGGGATAATCGTTTTCAATGGCCTGGTTGACATCCGCCTGAACCGCCTCAACTTCTTCAGGCGTCAGATCCCGGTCAAACCGATAATCGCATTTTGATTTTTTGGGGTTGATGTGTGCGGAAAAGCATCGGCCGCACCCGAACCGGCGCACCATTGCCTGGTTGAGCAGATGCTCGGCAGAGTGCATACCGGGATTGTAAGATTTGGACATCAAAGAATCTCCTGTCGTGCCTGGTCAGTCTAAAAGTGTTGTGATGGTCTGTTCGAAATCATCCGGCACAGACGCCTCAAATTCCATCCGGACGCCCGAGTAAGGGTGCCTGAAACACAGCTGCCAGGAGTGAAGCATCTGTCTTTGGGCAATGGATACATCCTTGCGGAACCTTCGCATCTGATACACCCGGTCGCCGTACAGGGGCATACCCTGGTGGTAAAAATGAACACGGATCTGATGGGTGCGCCCGGTATACAGGCGAACCTGCACCATGGCCCCGCCGGGAAACCGCTCTTGTACACGGAATCCTGTTTTCGCATACTTTCCTGCAGCCTCATTCACCGCCATTAGTTTGCGCTTTTTGGGGTGCCGGCCAATGGGCAGCTCAATCATGCCGGTTTCAGGTATGTCATCTCCCCGGACCAGGGCCAGGTAGTATTTTTCCACCCGGCGCTGTTTGAACTCCTTTTGAAGGAATGTATGGCTTTTGGCGGTTTTGGCCACCAGGATCAACCCGGAAGTATCCATATCAAGGCGATGGACAATCCCCGGCCGCACCGGATCCCAGTGCGGTTCCTGAAAAGCCGGATCATATGCCAAAAGTCCGTTGACAAGGGTCGCCCCGGCATGGCCGGGCCCCGGGTGAACCACCAGGCCGGCCGGTTTATCCAGAACCAGGAGATAGTCATCTTCATGAATAATGGAAAGTGGCATGGATTCGGGTTCCGGAAAAGAGGGGACCTGCTGCTCCTCAATACGGCCGGTGACGGTTTCACCGGACTTTACCCGGTATCCCGCTCTTTTGACCGCATCATCCACCAGGATCATGCCTTTGGAAATCAGTGCGGCAGCCCTGGATCTTGAGCAGTCCGGCACCAGACTGGAAACGACTCGGTCCAAACGGGTTCCGGCCTGGCCATCAGATATGGTGAGAGTAAGGTTCACGGGCATATAAAAAACCGGCAGGCGTTTATGGCCTGCCGGTTTATGATGATTTCAGTGTGCCGGGTTAGCTGAACAGATTTTCAATCTCTTGCATCATTGATTTTTCATCAATGTCTTTGGCCATGGAAAGTTCCTGGACAAGGAGGTTCTGGGCAGTGTCCAGCAGCTTGCGCTCGCCAAAGGAAAGGTCTTTTTCCAGTTTCAGCTGGAAAAGATCGCGGAAAACTTCTGCCACGTCGTAAATGGAACCGGTTTTGATTTTATCCATATATTCGCGATATCTGCGGTTCCATGTCTGGTTATCGCTGTTCTGGGCTTTTTCCTGCATTACCTTATATACTTCCGGCACTTCGGTCTCGGGAATGACTTCGCGCAATCCCACAGACTCGACATTGGAAGTTGGAATCATGATGACCATGCCGTTTTCCACAATTTTCATCATGTAGAAGTTCATGGTGTCGCCATTGATTTCCTTGCTTTCAATTGATTCGATATAGCCGACACCATGTGCCGGATAAACAGCCAGGTCGCCCTTTGAGAATTCTTTTTTGGTTGAATTGCCTTTTTCCTTAGCCATGGTTTTTACGGATTGTTGTCCCATTGATAGCCCACCTTAATTTGTGTAAAAACAATTTGCCCATTCTCAGGCAGAGAACCATATTTTCACAACATTGTCAATGAAATAATCCCCAATAGCTTTGCCAAACAGGGTTCCTGCTGAATTTATTGACTATTTGCCCGGAATAAAGTTTAGCAGGCCACAGGTAGAGACAGGGCCAGGGGAAGAGAAAAAAAGAAAAGTGGGGGAACAAGAAAACTTATTTGCGGGAATTGACTTTATTCATTGCTTTTATAACGCCGTTTTCAAGAATCGCGAAACAGGCATCGACGGCAGATTCAACAAGATCATCCAGGCCGGCCTGTTCGTCGGGAGTAAACTTTCCCAGCACATGGCCGGTCACATTTTTACGCGCCCCCGGATGTCCCACACCGACCCGGACACGGATGCATTCTTTCCGACCAAACGCATCAATTATGGAGCGGATACCGTTATGGCCGCCATGCCCCCTGCCCTGGACAATTTTGATTTTGCCGAATTCAAGGTCCATATCGTCATGCACCACGACAATATCCCCCATATTGATCTTATAATAGGCTGCCAGCCGCTGGATCGGGATACCGCTGCGGTTCATATAGGACATGGGCTTGACAAGAAAGATACCCCCGGACCTGACACGGGCTTTGGTAAAGTCCGCATCAAACTTCTGCCGGTCCAGGGCCGTACCAAGCCTGGCCGCCAGGGCATCAACTACCAGGAACCCAATATTATGGCGGGTCTGGGAATATTCCTTTCCAGGATTTCCCAGACCCGCCAGTAATGTAAACTTTGAATCGGACATAATGCCGGATGTAAATGAAGTTATTCTGCCTCAGGTTCGGCAGCAACCTCCATTTCATCTTCATCCTCTTCCTCTTCAACACCTTCGTCGGAAGCTGTGGGCGGTACGACGGTAATTACGGTGAAGTTGACCTCATGGGGAATTTCAATAGCATCGCCCAGGTCAATATCTTCCACATGCAGAGAGTCGCCGATCTCCATTTCAGAGATATCCAGGACAATACTTTCCGGAGTATGTTTGGGCTTGCACAGGATATCCAGTTCACGACGGATAATCTGGAGCATGCCGCCTTCTTTGACACCGGCGCAGACCCCTTCCGTTTCAACGGGAACGGTAACGGAGACTTTGGTATCCATGTCAATTTCGTGGAAATCGATATGGAGATACTTGAGGCCGAAAGGATCCATCTGGATATCTTTGAGCATGACCGATTTTTCCTGGCCGCCGTCGATTTTCAGCTCAAAGAACAGGCCGGTGGTACCGTTGTCCCTGATAATTTTATCAAACACCGGCGTGTCAACGGCCAGCTTTACAGGTTCGGTCTTTGCACCGTAAACAACGGCAGGGATGGCCTCAGCCGCTCTGAGTTTTCTTGCTGCGCCTTTTCCCTTGGTTTCTCTTGTTTTTGCATTCAGTTCAATTAATTCCAATGTTTTACCCTCCATGTCCATCCCTGCGGGCAGGACAACTATAAAATATATTTCCTAAACAAATAGAGAATTTACAGAATCACCCCTGTAACTGCGCATGATTGCCTCGCCCACAAGCTTGGCAATGGAAAGCGTCTTAATCTTGTCACAGGCCTCGGCTTCCTCTGATAAGGGAATGGTATCTGTTGCAACAAGAGAATTTAAAGACGAGTTTTTGATTCTGTCTATGGCCGGTCCGGAAAGCACCGGATGGGTGCAGTACGCATGGACCTCTTTGGCGCCTTTTTCACGGATCACACCGGCAGCTTCGGTTAACGTGCCGGCAGTATCCACCATATCGTCAATGACAATGGCAGTTTTATCCTCGACATCCCCGATAATGGCCATGGCCTTGGCCTGATTTGGTGCGCTGCGGCGTTTGTCCACGATAGCCAGTCCGGCATTCAGGCGCTTGGCATAAGCCCTGGCCCGCTCAACACCTCCGGCATCCGGAGAGACAACAACGAGATCTTCGCCGAATCGGGTTTTGATGTCATCAATGATGATCGGGGCGGCGTAAAGGTTGTCCACGGGTACGTTGAAAAAGCCCTGGATCTGTCCGGCATGGAGATCCATGGTAATCACCCGGTCAACCCCGGTGGTATCCAGAAGGTCGGCAACCAGCTTGGCACTGATCGGCACCCTTGGAGATACCTTTTTGTCCTGCCGGGCATATCCGAAGTAGGGAATCACGGCCGTGACCCGGCTGGCAGACGAGCGTTTGAAGGCATCAATCAGCAAAAGAAGCTCCACCAGGTTATCATTGACCGGGCTGCAGGTGGATTGCAACACGTAGATTTCCTGCTTCCGGACATTTTCATGGATTTCAACCTGGGTTTCCCCGTCACTGAAACGGTTGACTTTCAATCTTCCCAATGGTTTTGCAAGGTATTCCGAAATCCTTTCCGCAAGAAGGGGGTTGGAATTCCCTGCAAAAACCGACAAGCCATTCATAGTAAATCTCTTTAATTTTGTATAATGTAAGTTTGGCTGGGGCGAGAGGATTCGAACCTCTGAATGCAGGGATCAAAACCCTGTGTCTTACCGCTTGACGACGCCCCAGTACACTAAACTCAACGCCTGTTTTGCCCGATACGGGTCAAAAACACCTGCTGCCTGCTGCCTGCCCATGCCCTGGACAGCCGTTCAAAACCGGCTTTTGCAGCATCATGGTCCGAATAAAGAGCAAAAAGAGATGAGCCGCTCCCGGACATGTACACATTCCGTTGCAGCAAAAACGCCATCTCTTTCTTGGTCGAGCCGATTTCAGGATAAAGCCTGCACGCCGGATCTTCAAGATCGTTTTGCAGAACTTCCCCACCGCTAAGCTCTTGCCCTGCTGGCAGCGAATTCGAACCAGTATTCTTAATATATTTAGGGGTAAATGTCAATCCAAATCCCAATTTTTTGAAAACTTTCACCGTGGAGGCAGACACCCCCGGACTGCAGACCACCACCCAATACCCGGGCAGATCCGGGCAAGGTGTCAGGCGCTCCCCGATTCCCGAGGCAAACGCCGGCCCCCTGCCGATAAAGAAAGGTACATCCGCTCCCAGGGAAAGCCCCAGGTGCATCAGTTGCCCGGATGAAAACAAATGGTTCTCACGGCGGTTCAGGGCAAGAAGAACAGAGGCGGCATTGGAGCTTCCGCCGCCAAGCCCGCCGCCCACAGGAATTTTTTTTCTGATGAAGATCTTCAATCCGTCAAAGGGCCTGGCACCTCTTTTTTCCGCAAATGCATCGGAAAAGAGCAAGGCAGCCCTGTGGGCCAGGTTGGCAGCCCCATCGGGCACATCCGGATGATCACAGGACACATCAATCCCCTGCCCGCTGAAGTCCATATCAATATGGTCGCAGAGTTCAATGGGCGCCATCAGGGAAAACAACTCGTGAAACCCGTCAGGCCGGCGGCCCGTGACATGTAAAAAAAGGTTAATCTTGGCGGGAGACAGGATCTTTCCCGTCAATTTGATACCTCTACATATGCCATGCGAAGCTCGCTGACCAATGCCTTGACAAGACTCTCCTCATCTTCGGACAGGTTTCCCCGGGTCTTTTCCTGGAGCATGGCAATCATATCGATGCTGTGCTGGGCCATTTCCAGATTGACTGTCTTTTTCCCTGTTGAAGGGTCTTCCACCTTGCCCAGTTGAACCAGGCCGGACGAATACAGGGAGAGGATAAAACTTGAAAAATCAATTTTGGGCATGGTGTCCCCTGAAGCAGACCCATTGCCCTCTCCGTCTTCCATTACAAATCCGTTTCCTTCCGGCATCTTTCTTCTCCTAAAACTTATGTTCTTGCGAATCGTTCTTTTCTTCCAGGCGGATAATGATATCCGCAACCGTTGTCCCCTGCCCTTCTTCATGAACAAACAGAGGGTTTATATCCAGCTCCTCAATCATGGGAAGGTCATCCACCATGGCTTTGAGAGAGACAATATTTTTCTCAATGGCTTCAATATCAGACGGGGCCTCGCCCCTCAACCCCTTGAGTATGGGATATCCCTTGATACTTTTCACCATGCGCCGCGCCACATTCCGGCCCATGGGGGATAGGCGGAACGCCACATCCTTATATACTTCCACAAAAATCCCGCCAAGGCCGAACATCACGGCATGGCCGAACACAGGGTCCCGGGTCACCCCCAGGATCACCTCTTTGCCGCCGGGCGCCATTTTCTGGACCAGCACCCCTTCCAGCGCCGCATCCGGATCATAGTCCTCCGCATCTTTCATGATGGTGTCAAATGCTTCGGCCACAGCATCTCCGTCCGTAAGCCCGACCTTGACACCGCCGGCATCCGACTTGTGCAGGATCTGGGCAGAGACAATTTTCATGACCACGGGATAGCCAATTTTGGCAGCAATCTCCCTGGCTTCCACGGCGCTTTTGGCCAGGGCCATGGGGATGGTGTTAAAGCCGTAGCACTTGAGAATTTCATTGCCGTCCAGTTCACCCAGGACAGTCTTGCCCTCAGCCATGTAGCCCTTGATAATTTCTTTTGCCCGTTCCCTGTCATATGACAGGTTAAACTGGGGCAGGATCTTGCGGAACAACCATTTGACGCTTTCCCGCAACGCACCCAGGGACCGCGCCGCACTTTCCGGGAACTGGTACACCGGCACCCGGTTTTTCTGGAGCAGCTTTACCCCGTCAGACACATCCACCACTCCCATAAAGGCACATAGAATGGGTTTGATACTGTTCCTGGCAATACTCACGATGGCCTCTGCCGTACCAATGGCATCGGTCATGGACTGGGGCGTGAGGATGATCAGCACCGCATCCACATTCCTGTCTCCCAGCACTGTGGCCAGGGTATTTTCATACCGGTCCTTGGCCGCATCACCGATCACATCCACCGGGTTGTGAAAATTGGCCGTGGAGGGCAGGTGCTTTTTCAACTCTTTAATGGTCTCTTCGGAAAACCGTGCCAGGGTCAGGCCGGACTGTTCACTCATATCCGTGGCAATGATGCCGGGCCCGCCCGCATTGGTAACAATGGCCACCTTGTCACCTGTGGGGTATTTATTGGCAGCCAGGGCTTGGGCATAGTCAAAAAGCTGATTGACACTTTTGCATCTCATAATGCCGGACATGGAAAAAAGCCCGTCATACATCACGTCGGAACCGGCCAGGGCCCCGGTGTGGGAGGCTGCCGCAGCAGCCCCTGCCGCCGAGGTGCCGGATTTGATGGCAATCACATGGGTGGGGTTGGTGCCAGAGGTCATCTCCCGGACCTCGGTGATAAACTCTTCCGCAGGCCTGGACAACTCTTCCATATAGATCATAACCACGTCGGTGTCCGGGTCATTATGATAATACCGGAGCAGATCCAGTTCATCCACATCCGCTTTGTTCCCGATGGAAATGAACTTTGAAAACCCGAACCCCTTATCCGCCGCATAGTCCAGAACCGCCGTACACAGGGCCCCGCTCTGGGAAATAAAAGAGACATTGCCCGGTGTGGGCATCCTGGCGGAAAAACTGGCATTCAAAGACACTTTGGGAGACGGGTTAATCACCCCAAGGCAGTTAGGCCCCACAACCCTCACGCCGGCATCACTGCAGAGCGTTTTGATCCGCTCTTCTATTTCAAGGCCTTCGCCGCCAACCTCTTTAAACCCGGCCGACACAATTACGATGCCTTTTACCCCTTTTTCAATACATTCCCGGACAGACCCGAGGGCGGCCTTTGGGGGAAGGATAATCATGGCCAGATCAATGGGATCCGGGATATTCGAAATACTGGTGTAACACTTAACGCTGAGAACGGATTTGGCTTTCGGGTTTACCGGGTAGAGCGTGCCCGTATATCCGCCGGAGAGAATATTGGCAAAGATGTCATGGCCGACCTTGCCTTTCTGGGTCGACGCACCGACAACTGCTATGGTTTCAGGTGAAAAAATCGCATCCAGTTTGTCCATTTATAACTCCTTCGTATGCAAGAAACAGATTTCCGTTGGAACTTCCGTTCCCGAACCGGGAGAATTCCAGGCCGAGAACCAAACAGCTTGGTGCGAACAGTGTTAACATGAGAAATAAAATAGGGCTTTTCACAGGTGAAGTAAAGGGAGGGAGCCAAAAAAAGACGGTACAAACAAAACAGCCGGTATCCGTTGCGGATACCGGCTGTTTTTTATCGACCGGCCGGTCAACGCACAGGAGTGCGAAGTGTCCGGCGTAACAGGCAGATTAACCCAGGGTAAGCTGGGCGGATTTCAGGGTGTTTTTCATGAGCATGGCAATGGTCATGGGTCCCACACCGCCGGGAACAGGTGTAATTTTGCCTGCAATTTCCTTGGCAGCGTCAAAATCCACATCCCCTTTGAGAATGGCTTTGCCGGTTTCTTCGTTCATGCCCACACGGTTTACACCGACATCAATAACGGTTGAACCGGGTTTGATCCATTCGGGTTTTACCAAATCGGGCACGCCCGCAGCAACGATCAGGATATCAGCACGCTTGCAATGGGCGGCCAGATCCTTGGTCCGGGTATGGACGATGGTTACGGTGGAGTTGGCACCCACACCTTTCTGGGCCATCATCATGGCAATGGGTTTACCAACGATGTTGGAGCGTCCCACAACAACCACTTCGGCACCGGAAGTTTCCGTGTTGGAACGAACGATCATTTCCTGGATACCGGCAGGGGTGCAGGGCAGGAACTTGGCTTCGTCGCCGCCGATCATGAGACGGCCCACATTGACGGGATGGAAGGCATCCACATCCTTGTCCGGGTTGATGGCGTTGAGGACTTTTTTGTCGTCAATATGCTTGGGCAGGGGCAACTGCACCAGGATACCGTGAATATCGGGATCATTGTTGTACTTGTCGATCAGGGCCAGCAGATCGGCTTCGGAAATATCGTCGGGCTGGTCATCCTGGATTTCATGGAATCCCAGGCTGATGGCGGTCTTAACCTTCAGAGTAACATAGGATATGGAAGCGGGGCTGGAACCGACAAGAATGGTTACAAGCCCGGGTACTTTTCCGTGTTTTTCTTTCATCTGATCGACTTCCTCTTTAATTTCCGCGAGGATGTCCTGTCTGATCTGGGTTCCGCTAATAATTTCAGCAGTCATTACGTTTTTCTCCTGATATAAAAATGTGAAATAACCAGCAGCTTGCGGCTGCTGGTTATCATTATGACGCGTTTATCCTTTTATACTAGAACACACCCTGAACCTTACCGGTTTCAACATCAACGTCAACACGTTTGAACGCCGGGTTGGAGCCTGTACCAGGCATCAGGGAGATCGCACCGGCCACCGGAACGATAAAGCCCGCACCACCATAGGTCAGGACTTCGCGGATGGTCAGGCGCCAGCCTGTGGGTACACCCTTGAGGGCCGGGTTGTCGGACAGGGACAGATGGGTTTTCACCATGCACATGCCAAGGCCTGCCAGTTCGGGATCTGCCTGGATTCTGGCAAGGGATTTGTCAGCCTCTGCAGAATAGTCAACACCGTCAGCACCGTAAACTTCCTTGGCAATGAGTTCGATTCTCTCTTTAATGGGCATATCCAGCTCATAGAGGAATTTGAAGTCGGTTTTTTCTTCGCAGGCTTCAACAACGGCTTCGGCAAATTCAATAGCGCCGTCGCCGCCTTTTTCCCAGTGACGGGACAGGGCAACCCTTGCACCTTCAGCTTCACAAAGCTCACGAACCTTGGCAATTTCAGCATCCGTATCACTGTAAAAGGCATTGATGCATACAACCGGGGAGATACCGGCTTTTCTGACGTTTTTGATGTGATGGATGAGGTTGGCGCAACCCGCAGCAACCCATTCCACATTTTCAGAAGCGTATTCTTCGGGCATGGGTTTGCCGGGGACGGGAACAGGGGCACCGCCGTGGCATTTCAATGCACGAATGGTGGCGACGACAACCGCACAGTCAGGTGTCAGGCCGGAGTAGCGGCATTTGAGGTTCCAGAATTTTTCAAAACCGATGTCCGCACCAAAACCGGATTCGGTGACGTGGTAGTCAGCCAGTTTCAGGCCGACCTTGTCGGCAAGAATGGAGCTCTGGCCGATGGCGATATTGGCGAAAGGACCGGCGTGAACAATAACGGGCTGTCCTTCCAGGGTCTGCATCAGTGAGGGGTTCAGCGCATCAACCATCCAGGCGGTCATGGCGCCGGCAACCTGCAGGTCTTCAGTGGTGACGGGTTTACCCTTTTTGGTGTAGGCAACAACGATCTTGCCCATTCTTTCACGCATATCTTTAAGGTCGGTGGCCAGGGAAAGAATGGCCATAACTTCTGAAGACACGGCAATACCGAATTTGGATTTCATCATGAAACCGTCTGCCTTGCCGTTTACACCGTCAATACCGATGATGATGTTTCTCAGGGCCTGGCAGCAGAAGTCCATGATCCAGCCCATTTCAACATTGGTGGGATCAATGTCGATTCTCTTCATGCCGGAGAGGCGTTCGAGCTGTTCGTCGGTGTAGTTTCTTTCATGCTGCATACGGGAGGTCAGTGCGACCATGGCCAGGTTGTGGGCATTCATGATGGCATTGATGTCGCCGGTGAACCCCAGGGAGAAAGGCGTCAGGGGAATACACTGGGCAAGACCACCGCCGGCGGCAGAGCCTTTGATATTCATGGTCGGCCCGCCGGAAGGCTGGCGAATGGCGGCGCAAACGTTTTTGCCGATTTTACCAAGGCCCTGTACCAGGCCCATGGAAGAGGTAGACTTTCCTTCACCAAGCGGCGTGGGTGAAATCGCGGTGACATCAATGTACTTTCCATTGGGTTTGTCTTTAAGACGCTCAAGGACCTTTCTGAAGTCGATCTTTGCAATGTAATGGCCCTGGGGAAGCAATTCTTCCTTTGTCAGCCCGAGTTTCTCACCAATCTCATAAATGGTGAGCATTGTTTTTTCTGCATCTTCTGCAATTTCCCAGTCTGCATGTTTGGTTGGGTCTAATGCCATTGGCTTACTCCTTTGTAGATTGGGGCCCGGTTCGCGGGCCGATAAAAAGTAATAGAAACCAAGTTTTCACTATTTTTTTTGAATCCCAAAAGCCTAACTGAATACCCTAACTATATAAATAAAAGTAAAAAATCAACTTTTTTCGGCATTTACAAACCCATCTTTTTCATAGGCCATTGAGACCGTTCAAAATTTTCATTAAAAACCGTTCCGGCAATTCATACAAATGTGCCATGAAAATTATTTTTCAGTCCAAGGCTAAATTTTTTACAATTTTTTCGCCAAAAAATACGGATTCCGCATTTTTCGCCGATACGATTTCCATTTAAAAACTAAATGAGATTCAATAAGCATTTACTTATCTTTGAAGCAGGCGAACCCCCTGAAACCATTGAAAATAGAGAAAATTGAACCGTCATTCACTAAATCCACTCATCTATTGACAAAAAACCGTAACAATTATAAGTCATATGCTGTTATCGGAACAGTAAACCTAACTAAGGTAAATATATGGTAAGGAACGATACAATCAGGGTAAACCCAGTTGATTCAA
Source organism: Desulfobacter sp. (assembly GCA_036881925.1). Classification (GTDB taxonomy): domain Bacteria; phylum Desulfobacterota; class Desulfobacteria; order Desulfobacterales; family Desulfobacteraceae; genus Desulfobacter. The sequence continues at coordinate 149,486 of JBAJNJ010000014.1, read as the reverse complement.
TCCGTTCCTTATTTATTTTCTTTTTTTCGATAGCATCACATCTTTTTAGTTCACCCCCCCCCCAACTCATAACTATCTTTAAAATTTTAGGAGGTAAAAGTGGGATTTGAAATAACCAAAGAAACTTATGCCGGCAGTATAAAAGGTGTCACCATCGGCAAAGGTGACACGGCCCTTACCGTCGGCGGGCAGACCAGCTACCCGTTCTACCAGTTCGAAGGCGAGATGCCCAACAAACCCGTGATTGCCATGGAAATATGGGATATGGCGCCCGAGGACTGGCCCGAAGCAGCATTGGCCCCGTTCAAAGATGTCGTCTCAGATCCTGCAGCCTGGGCGAAAAAATGCGTAGACGAATACGGCGCACAGGCCATTGTTCTCCAGCTCAAAAGCACAGACCCCAACGACAAGGACGCAAGTCCCGACGATGCCGCCGCCACGGTAAAAAGTGTTCTTGGCGCCATTGATGTTCCCCTGATCGTCTGGGGATGCACGGTACCGGCAAAAGACGAAGAAGTACTTAAAAAAATTGCCGAATCCTGTGAAGGCGACAACCTGATCCTGGGTCCGGTGGAAGAAAAGAACCACAAAGGCGTCGGCGCGGCAGCCATGGGCTACGGCCATGCCCTGATCTCCTCATCCCCCATTGATGTCAACCTGGCCAAACAGGTCAACATCCTTCTTGAAAACCTCGGCGTTTCCCTGGACAAAGTGCTGGTTGATCCCACGACCGGCGGCCTGGGTTACGGCCTTGAGTACACCTACTCGGTAATGGAGCGCCTGTCCCAGGCCGCCATGACCCAGGGTGACGATAAACTCCAGAATCCCATGATCAACAACCTGGGTAATGAAGTCTGGAAATGCAAGGAAGCCAAACAGCCCGTGGAAGAAGCCCCGGAACTGGGCGACCCTGAAAAACGGGCCATCCTCATGGAAGCGGTTGGTGCGGTCTCCTACCTGATGTCCGGTTCCTCCGTGCTCATCATGCGGCACCCCGAAGCCATCAAGCTGGCCCAGTCTTTCATCGACCTTGTCTCCGACGGTGGTTCCGCCATGGACGTGGCCCCCATCGCCAAACTTTGCGATGATGTGGACATTGACTTTGCCGCACTGGCGCCGGAAGCCGATCTGACCATTGAAGAGGAAAAGAAAGCGGCACCGGCCAAGAAGGCAGCGCCTGCAGCCAAAAAAGAAGCTCCCAAAGCCGCAGCTCCCGCACCCAAGAAAGCCGAAGCGCCCAAGGCAGAAGCCGCGCCCGCACCTGAAAAAGAAGCCGCACCCGCAGCACCTGCCGTAGATCCGGCAGCCGAAGCCAAGGCCAAAGCAGAAGCAGAGGCCAAAGCAAAGGCAGATGCCGAAGCAAAAGCCAAGGCAGATGCGGAAGCCAAGGCCAAGGCAGAAGCCGAGGCAAAGGCCAAAGCGGCGGCAGAAGCCAAAGCAAAGGAAGAAGCGGAAAAACAGGCGGAACTGGATGCTGCATCCGCCAGGGAAGCCGAAGAGCAGGCCATCCGCGAAAGACGTGCTGCCGAACGGGAAAAAGCAGCAGCCGCAAGAACATCAGCACCTACGGCAGAGGGCAAAAAGACACCGGCTGCCATTCAGAAATCCATGCTTGAGAAAATCATGGCCGATCTTGACCGTGTTCACAAAAGAGCAAGCTGAATGTAATACCTTGCAGTGCCCCGGTACTGCAATTCATATATAAATCAATCAAGAGGAGGAACCTCTAATGGCAGAAAAAAAAGCTACGGCAGCCAAAGCGAAAGCACCCAAACTGGCTGATCCAATAGAAGCATCCGTTGATCTTGCAACCCAAAAAATGATCGTCCGCGCCCAGGAACTGGGTGTTGAAACCATTTTTGACAGGGCCGTGACCATGAAGCCCTGTAATATCGGCATCCAGGGCACCTGCTGTAAAAACTGCTCCATGGGCCCCTGCCGCCTGCCGCTTCCCAAGGCGGGCATTGAAGGCGAAGATACCAGAAAAGGCCTTTGCGGCGCCACAGCCAACACCATTGCCGCACGTAACTTTGTCCGGATGATCGCAGGCGGCGCAGCAGCCCATTCCGATCACGGCAGAACCGTGGCCGAAGTATTCCTGTCCGTTGCCAGGAAAGAAACCGAAGACTATAAAATTAAAGATCCCATCAAACTGCTGGCCATTGCTCCGGACTACGGCGTGGACATCCAGGTTGAGGTCGACGGTGAAATGGTCGACAGGGACATTGATGAAATCGCCCTTGAAGTGGCTGAAAAAGCCCTGGGTGAATGGGGAAAAATGGAAGGCGAAATCCTTCTGGCCAAACGTGCTCCCAAAGCCCGTTACGAGCTGTGGAAAAAACTCGGTGTGGTTCCCAGAAACATTGACAGGGAAATCGTCGATATCATGCACCGGACCCATATGGGTGTTGACCAGGATTACAAAAACATCATGAAACAGGGCACCCGTTGCTCACTGGCAGACGGCTGGGGCGGATCCATGATCGCCACCGATCTCCAGGACGTAATGTTCGGCACCCCCTCCCCCCTGATTTCCGAAGCCAACCTGGGCATCATGAAACAAGACCATGTCAACATCATCGTTCACGGCCATGAGCCCGTACTTTCCGAGATGATCGTTGCCGCGTCCCAGTCCGTTGAAATGCTGGAACTGGCCCAGAAGGTCGGCGCCAAAGGCATCCAGCTCGGCGGTATCTGCTGTACAGCCAACGAAGTACTCCAGAGGCACGGCGTTCCCAATGCGGGCAACTTCCTCCAGCAGGAACTTGCCATCATCACCGGCGCCTGTGACGCCATGGTTGTTGACGTTCAGTGTGTGTTCCAGAATCTGGCCAACGTTGCCAAGTGCTTCCATACCAAACTGATCACCACCCATCCCATGGCCCGGATGGAGCAGCCCAATGTCGAGCACATTGAGTTTGACGAACACCATGCCATGGAAGATGCCATGAGAATCGTCAAGATGGCCGTTGAAAATTACGGGAACCGTAGCGACAACGTCCAGATTCCGCCTGAAAAGGAATCCCAGGTTGCCGGTTTCTCCGTGGAATCCATCAAATACCACCTGGGCGGCACCTTCAGGGGCACCTACTACACCCTGAACGACAACATCATCAACGGCCGTATCCGCGGCGTTGCCGGCGTGGTCGGCTGCAACAATGCACGGCAGCAGCACAACAATGCCCACCTCACCGTGATCAAGGAACTGATCAAAAATGACGTCATTGTCCTGACCACGGGCTGCGGCGGTATCACCTGCGCCATGGACGGCCTTCTCCAGCCGGATTCGGCAGCGGCCCATTGCGGCCCCGGCCTGGCGGAAATCTGCGAAACCGTCGGAATCCCGCCGGTACTCCACCTGGGATCTTGCGTGGACAACTCCAGAATCCTCATGGCCGCCACCGAGGTTGTCAACGCCGGCGGTATGGGACAGGATCTCTGTGACTGGCCTGTTGCCGGTTCCGCACCCGAATGGATGAGTGAAAAAGCCATCTCCATCGGTCAGTATGTGGTAACTTCAGGGATTTACACCGTGTTCGGCGGCTATCTCCCGTTTGAAGGTGCCCCGGTATTCAAAGAATACCTGAAATCAGGCCATGAAGAGATCTACGGCGGAATGTGGGATGTAGAACCCGATCCCATCAAGCATGCCCACCTCATGATTGCCCACATCGATAAAAAGAGAAAAGAACTGGGTATCGACAAGGCAAGGGAAAGGGTAATGATGGATATGGCCGACCGCCAGGCGCTGGAGGCATAAACACCAGGCCAAATGATACACCCGAGTAGAAAAAAGAATAATACCATAATATCCTCAACGAAGGAGGAAAGTTAATATGTCTAAATTAATCGCATTTGCTGCCATTCAGGGTGGATACAAAGTGGTCGCGCAGGTTGAAGGTGAACTTGAAACAGCCCTCCAGACCTATGATGCCAGCACCAAAATCGGATTTCCCAATACTGCATACTACCTTCCGGTAATTTACTCGCTGACCGGTCTGAAATGTGAAACTCTGGAAGACCTGAAAAAACCCATGGAATTCGCCAGGGGCCTTTTGCCTCCGCATATCCGCCTGAAAAACTGGCTCCCGTACCTGGGGCCACTCCTTGACGCGGGTATGGCCGGCATTATCTCATACGAGGTAAAAGAGGCGCTGCGCTACCTGAACGATCCTGATTTTTACATTGCCCAGGAAGACCCGGACATCGACAACGGAAAACTCTGGGTGGGTGCGGCCGATGATACCATCCTCAGAAAACGCGGTGTTGAATTTGTCGACGGCTCTGCTCCCGGTTTCGCGGCCATGGTCGGCGCGGCCCCGGATGCGGAAACCGCAAAAATGATCATTGAAGATTACCAGAAAAAATCCCTGTATATTTTCTGTGCCGCCAACCACAACGGCAAAACCCTGACTGAACAATGCCTGGAAGCCGGCATGCAGATCGGCTGGAACACCCGTATTGTTCCGTTCGGCCCGGATATTTCCTCTGCCGTATTTGCCCTCGGGTTTGCCAACAGGGCAGCCATGGCATTCGGCGGCGTTCAGCCCGGTGATTACAAAACCATCCTTAAATATAATAAGGAAAGGGTATTTGCATTTGTCAACGCCCTTGGCGACGTGGGCACCGAATGGGGTGTGGCAGCAGCCGGCTGCGTAAACTGGGGCTTCCCCACCATCGCAGACACGCCGATTCCCGAGATCCTGCCCACGGGTATCTGTACCTACGAGCATGTTGTGGCGCCTGTGGCCCATGAAGACATGGTCCAGAAATCCGTTGAAGTCCGCGGCCTCAAGGTCAGCGTGGCTGACATCGAGATTCCCTGCGCATTCGGCCCTGCTTACGAAGGTGAGCGTGTCCGTGGCGCCGATCTCTACGCCCAGTGCGGTGGCGGCAAGACCCAATGCACCGAGCTTGTCAAACGTGCCGAAATGAATGAGATCGAAGACGGCAAGGTCATTGTGGAAGGCCCGGATGTAGGCGACCTCAAAGAAGGAGATACGTTCCCCTTGGGCATTTACGTCCAGATTGCCGGCCGTGAATTCCAAGAAGACTTTGAACCCATCATGGAACGCCAGATCCATCACTTGATCAACTATATTCAGGGGATCATGCATATCGGACAGCGGGACATCTCCTGGGTCCGTATCTCAAAGGCAGCCATTGATAAAGGATTCACCCTCAAGGATATCGGCGTGGTTCTCCATGCCAAGTTCCACCAGGATTTCACCAAAATCGTGGACAAGGTCCAGGTCACCCTGTTTACCAAACCCGCTGATGTGGAGAAGATCACCAAACGCGCCCGTGCCGAATACAAAACGCGTGACGAACGGGTTGACAAGATGACCGACGAGGATGTGGAAACCTTCTACTCCTGCACCCTGTGCCAGTCGTTTGCTCCTTCCCATGTCTGCACCGTATCCCCGGAAAGAACCGGACTTTGCGGCGCTTACAACTGGATGGACTGCAAGGCTTCCTTTGAAATTAATCCCACCGGCCCCAACCAGCCCATTGAAAAGGGCGAATGCCTGGATGAAAAACTGGGCCAGTGGAAAGGCGTCAATGACTTTGTATATAAAGCCTCCAGAGGCGCAGTGACCCATTATAACTTCTACTCCATGGTTATTGACCCCATGACCACCTGCGGCTGCTGCGAATGTATCGCAGCCATGCTGCCGTCCTGCAACGGCGTCATGACCGTAGGCCGTGACTATGGCGGAGAAACGCCTTGCGGCATGAAGTTCACCACCCTTGCCGGTGTAATGGGCGGCGGTGCTTCCTCACCCGGTTTTGTGGGCCACTCCAAGTTCAACATCACCCAGAAAAAATTCATCCTGGGCGACGGCGGACTCCTGAGAATGGTCTGGATGCCCAAGATGCTCAAGGAAGAACTCAAAGAGAGAATCGAAGCCCGTGGCGCGGAAATGGGTGTTCCCGGACTCTACGACATGATTGCCGATGAAACCGTGGGACTCACCGAAGAGGAAATCCTTCCCTTCCTCCAGGAAAAAGGACATCCCGCACTGACCATGGATCCGCTTGTAGGTTAATTTGAACCGCGATGGTTCGGCACCTTCCCGGCCGGCATAACGCCCGGGCAGGCGCCGGACCTGATCATACAGTTTAAAAAGTCTTAAGGAGATAAAAATGGCATTAACCGGTATTCAGATATTCAAACTCCTTCCGAAAACCAATTGTAAGGAGTGCGGGGTTCCCACATGCCTTGCCTTTGCAATGAACCTTGCATCCGGCAAGGCGGAACTGGACAGCTGCCCCTATGTTTCCGACGAAGCCAAGGAAAAGCTGGCTGAAGCCTCCGCCCCTCCCATCCGGCCTGTAGCCCTGGGTAAAGGTGTCCGCAAAACCACCACCGGCGGGGAAACCGTTCTTTACAGACATGAAAAAACATTTTTCAACCCCACTGTCCTGGCCGCCACCGTGGCGTCGGACATTGATCTTGGCAAACTTGACAGCACCCTTAAAGTATACAATGCATTCCAGTATGAACGGGTCGGCCTGAACCTCAGACCCGAACTCCTGGTGGTAAAAGATGCGGGTAACGGTGCCGAAGCCTTTGCCGCGGTTGCCGAAAAGATTGCCAAGGAATCCGAATTCAACCTGGTACTCATGACCGATGATTTTTCCGTGATGAAGGCCGGTGTTGAAGTGGCCGGATTCAAGCGCCCCCTGCTTTACGCCGCCACCGAAGCCAATGCGGACGAGATGGGCGGTCTTGCCAAGGACCAGGACCTTCCCCTTGCCGTTAAGGCGGATTCCGTGGAAGCCCTGATTCCCCTGACCGAAAAACTCACCGGCATGGGTCTGAAAGACTTGGTCATTGACCCGGGTTCCCGGGACATCAAACAGGCCCTGGAAGACCAGGTTGTCATCCGGCGGGCCGCCCTGAAAGCCTCCAACAAGGCACTGGGCTTCCCCACCATCACCTTCCCCTGTGAGATGGCGGCCAACCTGGATATGGAAACCATGATCGCGGGCATGTTTGTCGCCAAATACGGCGGCATTGTTGTCCTGTCCGACTTCACTTCCGAGTCCCTGTTCCCGCTGCTCCTGGAGCGGCTCAATATCTTCACTGATCCCCAGCGGCCCATGACCGTTACCGAGGGTATCTTTGAAATCAACAGCCCGGATGAAAACTCACCCGTCATGGTCACCACCAACTTCGCCCTGACCTACTTTATCGTCTCGGGTGAATGCGAGGCGTCAAAAGTACCCTGCTGGCTGCTCATCAAGGATGCCGAAGGCCTGTCCGTACTCACGGCCTGGGCTGCCGGCAAATTCGGGGGAGATGATGTGGGCATGTTCGTGAAAAAGAGCGGCATCATGGACAAGGTAAAACATACCGAGCTGATTATTCCGGGCTATGCAGCAGCCATTGCTGGGGATGTTGAAGAAGAACTTCCCGGCTGGACCATTACAGTCGGACCGAGAGAAGCGGCCCATCTGCCGGCATTCCTCAAGACCAAATAACGTAAGAATAAACGGGCGGGGACACCCGCCCGTTTAAAGACCCACAATTAAAAAGTAAAGGAAAAACCTATGATTCTTTTTGGTGAAAGCCTGAATGTAATTTCCAAAGTAATCGGAAAAGAGTTCAAGGAACCAGATCCTGCCAAACGTAATCCCAAACCCATTCAGGAAGAAGTCATCAGACAGAAAGAGCTGGGCATGGATTATATTGACATCAATCTGGGGCCGGCCAAAAAATTCGGTACCGAACTGATGCCCTGGGTTGTCAACGTGGTCCAGGAAGCAGTTCCGGGAATGCCCCTTCTTCTTGATTCCTCCAATATTGAAGCAATTGAAGCCGGTCTCAAGGTCTGTAAACCGGCTGATAAACCCCATGTTGTCAACTCCATCATGGCCCGGGCCGAAAGATATGAGGCCATGGTGCCCATGACCGCCCAGTACGACGCCGACTTTGTGGCCCTGATGTGGGGTCCCGAAGGCCTGCCCAGGGATGAGAATGAAAGAGCCGCCCTGGCTGTTGAACTGCTTTACTTTGCCAATGAAGCTGGCATTCCCAATGAAAAAATCTGGGTGGACGGCATTGTTACCCCGGTCAATATCCAGCAGCAGCAGTGCATGAGCCTGCTCAACTTCCAGATGATGCTCGAAGAAATCGCTCCGGGCGCCCAGTCCACATGCGGCCTGTCCAATATCTCAAACGGACCTCCCGAGCACCTGCGCGGCATCCTGAACCGGACCTATATGGTCATGCTGGAAAAATACGGCATGAAATCCGTTATTTCCGATCCCCTGGACAAAAAACTCACCGCCATTGCCAAGGGCGAGCGCCAGGACATCGTTGACCTGATTTACGGCATGATGGACGGCACCGAGCCTGATATGGGCAGCCTTGACGGCGAACTCCTGGATTATGCCAAAACCTATAAAGTCATTATGGGGGAAACCCTGTACTCCGACTCCTGGCTTGAAATCTAATCCAGCCTGATTGCCTGACGTTTGCTTACTCCGGCCCCTGTTCGTTCCCACGAGCAGGGGCCTTTCTTTTCTTGCCTGGCAACCCCTTGCTTTTCTTGCCTGGCACCCCTTTATTTTATAGAATAATGCCTTATATTTTTAACCCAGTACGACAAGGGAACACACCGGAAAGGAAACAAAATGGAAGATATGGAAACAACCGACCGCTGGTACTATGTGATTGTCCGGGATCCAGGCACCCCATCCGAACAATTTGTTGGATTCAGTGACGACACCGATGAAAAATTCCTTCCTGTTTTTAAAACAAAAGAAGATGCCAGAGCCTGCTTTGCCCTCATGCCCAAAGATACTTTCAACGGCAACTACGACACCCATGCCGTGATCGAGGACGACATCATGACCGTGATTGAACAAGAGGGGCACAAAGGATTTGTCCTGGATGCCAAGGGCAAAATCTTAAGCCGGTTAGGCTAAATATATATAAGGAGTAAATCCATTGAGCTTAAAACTTGCATTCGGCGGCAAAGGCGGTGTGGGAAAAACCACTGTGACCTCCCTCATTGCCCGGACCATTGCCGCGATAAAAAAAGAAACCAGTGTGATTGCCATTGACGCAGACCCGGTTGCCAACCTGGCCGCGGGCCTGGGCATTGATGAAACCCGGCCCATCACCCCCGTGGCCGAGCTGTCTGATTTGATTGCCGAAAGAACCGGGGCCAAACCCGGTACCATGGGCGGGTTCTTCACCCTCAACCCCAAGGTGGATGATATCCCGGACCGGTTTTCCATTGAAAAAGACGGGGTGAAACTTCTGGTCATGGGAACGGTGCAGCAGGGCGGCTCCGGATGCATATGCCCGGAATCCACCATCCTCAAGGCCCTGATGAACCACCTGGTTCTGGGCCGGAACGAGATCGTGGTCATGGATATGGAAGCGGGCGTCGAACATCTGGGACGGGCCACGTCCGGATCTGTGGACGCCCTGGTGGTGGTGGTCAACCCGGGCAAGCGGAGCCGGGTGGCTGCCGATAAAATCCGGAAACTGGGCCGGGACATCGGCATTCAGAACATTGTGATCCTGGGCAATCGGGTGCGCTCCGAAGAAGACCGGGACCTGATCCGGGAAAGCATGTCAGATTACGAGATCCTGGGATTTTTGCCGGAACTGGATGAGATTGTACAATCCGACCGGGACGGCAACCGCCCCTTTGACGACATCAGCACCATCCCCGAAGAACTCAGACGGATTGCTGAAAAACTCATTGCCCTGGACAACGGGTAATCCCCATAAAAACGTCCGGGGCGCTGTTCTCACAGCCGCCCCGGCAAAACCCCTTCTCTTTTGTTCGCAGATCTTTTGCCTCAGGCCTCCATGGCTGCAATGGTGGTGTCCAGCATCCGGTTGGAATACCCCCACTCATTGTCAAACCACGCCTGGATTTTCACCAGCCGCTTTCCCGACACCCGCGTCTGGGGAAGGTCCACAATGGCGGACCTGGGATCATGGTTAAAATCACAGGACACCAGTTCTTCGTCAGACACCCCTAAGATCCCCTTGAGCCGGGATTCCGCAGACCGGGCCAGCAACTGGTTCACTTCCCGGACATCTGTATCCGTGTTCACGGCCAGGGTAATATCCATAATCGATACATTGGTGGTGGGCACCCGGATGGCAAGGGTTTCAAATTTTCCATCCAAATGGGGAAGTATCCTGCCGATGCCCTTTTCCAGGGAGGTGCTCACCGGGATAATGGACTGGAGCGCAGACCGTGTTTTTCTCAGGTCCGTGTTATAGGCGTCAATCACGGGCTGGTCATTCATGGCCGAGTGAATGGTGGTGATCCCCCCGCTGTCAATGCCCTGGTGCCTGTCAATCACGTCCAGGATGGGGATCAGGCAATTGGTGGTGCATGAGGCATTTGAAATAATGGCATGGCCCGGTTCCAGGACATGCTCATTCACACCAAACACAATGGTGGCATCCATCTCATCCTTTGCCGGGTGGGAATAGATCACTTTGCCTGCGCCGGACAGCAAATGGAGTTCCGCAGCTTCCCTGTCACTGTAAATCCCGGTGCAATCCAGAACCACATCCACATCCAGATCTTTCCAGGGCAGGTTCACAATATTCATCTCCTGGAACAGGTGAATAAAATCATCTCCAATGGCAAGGCCCTTGTTTTTCTTTTGGACTTCCAGGGGAAAGCGGCCATGGGTGGAGTCGAACCGCGTCAGATGGTACAGGGTGCCCGGCCTGGCGGTTTCATTGATGGCCACCAGGTTCAGTTTTTCCCGGAACCGGTTGGATTCATACAATGCCCGGGCAACACACCGGCCGATCCTGCCGTATCCGTTAATTGCAATGTTGTATTTCATGTCATTCCTGCCGTTTACCGGTTAATTACCAGGTTCCTATACCACAAACCTGGCCACAAATTAACCCCTGGACCGGCCTTTTTATGACACGTGCCCAACACAAACAACACCTCACGCTTTCCCTGCCGGATGCTCCCCGCAGGCTCCCGGGTCTTTTGGTTTCTTATCTGCCCGATCCCTGCAAACCCCGCACCGGTCATCCGAACACCCGTCACAGGAAAAACAATCCGGGCACGGATGTTTTTTAAAGGCACCCGGTTTTTGCTCAGGCACGTAAATTTTTCCGGCCAGCCCCGGCATTTTTTCAAACGGCATATCTCCCCCTCTTTCACAGTCCGGTATTCCCATATAATAACCCTTTGTTTTTCAATTGCAATCCCCTGGCCGGACCGGGATTCTCCCTTGACTTGCGCCCGGGAACATCAGATACTGTAAGCGTTTCAACATATATTTTAATCCATATGTTTAGTTCGTACTTTCAACACGTATTTTAACACTGTATTTAGTACCGTACTTTCAACCCGACTTTTATCCGTACAAAAACAGGCGATCATGATCCGGAAAAACAGCATGCGTATCAGAAGCGGAACCCACTACCTGGCAGCCATACTCACCATGGGACTTTACGGCGGCCAGGTGTGCCCCCTGGTGGAAACCCTGAAAATGGACGAATGGCTCACGCTCCTGGCAGCAGTGTTCGGCCTGGTATTTATTCTCAGAACCGTTCTCCTGAACAGCACCCTTAAAAAAGTCCCCCGCCGCAAACACACCCCGGCCCAGTTCTTTATTGAAATGGCCTGGTTTACCGGCGCAGGAATCCTTATTGCAGCCGTCAACAAGGCCGTATTCGGATTTCCCGGTGTTGAAAGCGGGCTCAAAATGGTTCTCGGGGCAGGCACCCTGGGATTTTTCATGGCCACTGACATGGGCCTTGCCAGGGAACGGAAACTGGCCAGGGAACTTGAGGCCAGCCAGCAGAACTTTGACGTGGATCCCCATTACTTTCCCATGACCCTCAAGTTCGGCATTTTTGCCGCCATCACCGCCATTTCCGTTGCCGCCGTGGTACTCCTGGTGGTTCTCAAGGATCTGGGATGGATGATGTCCCTGGAAACAATCGATCCCGAAACCGCAAGAATTGCCGTGATCAAGGAAATCCTCTTTGTCACCCTGGTTTTTCTCGCCCATGTGCTCAACCTGATATTTTCCTATGCCAAAAACCTGAACATGGCCGTGTCAAAGGAGAACACCGCACTGATCCGGGTCACCCGGGGCGATCTGGACACCCGGATCACGGTCAGCACCTATGATGAATTCGGCGTCATGGCCCAATATACCAACGAGATGATCGCCATGCTCCAGAAAAACGCCAGGGAAGTCAGGCAGACCAGGGATGCCACCATTATCGCCCTGGCCGGACTTGCCGAAGCCCGGGACAATGAGACCGGCGACCACATCTTAAGGACCCAGAACTATGTCAGGGCACTGGCCGTTCATCTGCGCACCCATGACCGGTTCAGGGACCACCTGGATGAAGAAACCATCAATCTGTTTTATAAATCCGCGCCCCTGCACGATATCGGCAAGGTGGGAATCCCGGACAACATCCTGCTCAAGCCCGGCAAGCTCACCCAAGAGGAATTCGAAACCATGAAGCAGCACACGGTTCTCGGCAAGGAAGCCCTTGAAAAAGCCGCCCAAAACCTGGAATCCAACAACTTTCTGGATGTGGCCAAGGAGATCGCCTTTTCCCACCATGAACGCTGGGACGGCACCGGCTACCCCCAGGGACTGGCAGGAGATGATATCCCGGTATCCGCACGTCTCATGGCCATTGCAGATGTGTATGACGCCCTGATTTCCAAGCGGGTTTACAAGGCTGCCTTTTCCCATGACAAGGCCCGGTCCATCCTGATTGACGGCCGGGGCAACCATTTTGACCCGGATGTACTGGACGCCTTTCTCGCCATTGAAGACGAGTTTATCGCCATTGCCGCCAGATACTCGGAATTCGGGTAGCGGCCCGCCCTCTTTTATACTATAATAAACCCCTTTACAGACCCTTTACCCAGGAGGTCAGGATATCACCATGACGTACATGATACGCATTTTCATCATAATGGTGCTCGGTACAACCGCATGGGCCAGCCATCCCACCCAATCGCTCACCGGCCAGACAACCGGGCCAGTGGAGTCAGGCCCGTACACCCTGTTTCAGCAGCACATCCCCGCCATTGCCGAGCAATATATCGGCATGCCCTTTAAAATGGGGGGCAAACCCCACCGGACCGGAACAACCGACAACTCCTCCCTGTTTTACGCCATTTACACCTCAGCCGCCCAGAAATCCGGACTGGAATACCGGGCCTACCTGCCCATGCGCTACCTGCTCGCCAACACCCACCAGGTAGATGAAAAAGAGGTGCGCAACGGGGATCTTATCGTGCTGAACAATGATCTTGCCGCCCTGATCTACCAGGTGGAACCCTCGGGAAGGCTCCACTTTATCTATGCCTCTGAAAAACGCCGCCAGGTGATTTCGTTCAACAGTGAAAACCTTGTGTACCAGGCCTATTGGCGCGAACATCTCAGGGGATTTTTCAGGCTGAAAAACGACATGCTCCGCCTTGCCCCCTGACCCCCTTAAGGATCCGGATATACCTGCCATGCCCAAAATAAAAAACATTCCCGTGGACCAGCGTCCCAGGGAGCGCCTCATGGCCAAAGGGGCGGCATGCCTCTCGGACATGGAACTGCTGGCCGTTGTTCTGGGCAGGGGCACGGCAAAATACGATGCTTTGGCCCTTGCCGGCAAGCTCCTGGCGCTGATTGATGAAAAAGGCTTCGGCCTGTCCATCAAAGATATCACCGCCATCCAGGGCATCGGCAAAGCCAGGGCAGCCGGGCTGTCCGCAGCCTTTGAATTTGCCAGGCGGCACATCCGGCCCGAAGGCATCCGGATCAAGAGCCCTGTGGAAGTCCTGCCCCTGTTCCGGCATTACAGCGACAGAAAGCAGGAACACTTTATCTCGGTCTCCCTGAACGGGGCCAACGAGGTCATGGCGGTCCGGGTGGTCACCATCGGCCTGGTCAACAAGAGCCAGGTCCATCCCCGGGAGGTGTTTGCCGACCTGATTGCCGAACGTGCCGCCGCCCTGATCGTGGCCCACAACCATCCGTCCGGCAACCTGGAACCCAGCCGCCAGGATCAAGCCGTCACCCGCCAGATCCGGGATGCAGGCGAACTTCTGGGCATCCCCCTCCTGGACCACATTATTTTTCATACCAAAGGCTATTATTCCTTTGCTGAAAACAGTCTTTTATAACGCACGAAAAACTTATGAAAAGCGCCCCGGACCGGGGCAGGAAAAGCCGGTTAAGGCCCGGCAAGGCCATTCAGCAGGTCTAAAGGGTTACCACAGGTAATACCTGGATTGGTAACAGGGTTCAAACAGGGTTTTTCGCCAATACCCCCGGGACAACAGCACTCCGGGCCGCCGGTATACCACATCCGGAAGCACATGAAACCACCGGTAGCCCTTGTCCGCATAATACCGGTCCAGCCGGTCCAGAACCCCCAGGTCCCTGGCCGCCTCCCGCACCGCATCCCTCTGGCACCGCGAATAAATAAACAGGCCTGCAATCCGCGGCTGAAACCCGTTTTCAAAAAACAAATCCTTGGCCCGCTTATATTCCTGGAACCGTGACCGCAAATCAAGCATTGCAATCAAGGCCACCCCGCCGCAACAACTTGCCAGGAACGCCAGCATTGCCCACTGCCGCCCCCTGGGATCTGCTTCCCATGCCTCCAGGGCAAGGCCTGTGCATCCAAAGGCAGATACTACGCCCACAAGCGCGGCCACATGCAGAAATACACCGATCCGCACCAGGCGAACCATGCGTTTATAAACCACCCACATCATATTACGGGGTAAAATTGAGATACACGCCACAAGCACCAACATATCCATCGGTTTAATACTGTCTTTTGTCTTTACCCGAGTCCGGACCGGTTATCAAGGATTTTCGACTCTTCCGTGTCCCTGGGCCGGACTCTGACACCTTCCATAATATTAAAAATAGCCCTGTCGTACCTTTAAATACGACAGGGCTGCAAATGGCTAAAATAAGAAGGCTACCTCAACTCAATCAAACCGTTTTTGAGATCTTCGATTTTGATTTCATCAGAATTTAAACGGGTCAGAGTCAAAAGATGGCTTATGATTGGCAAGTAACCATATTGCCACAGATTATTTTCACACACGGTCTCTATAGCAGAAACGCCCATACATAATCCATCTTTATTAAGCCTAATTTCCACATTCTTGAAAAACGCTTCTGCAATTTTTTCGTCTATATCCGGGTCGGTCAAGATACCGTCTGCCTGGAAGTAAAACCAATTGTCGTCCAAAGGTATTTTATGCCCGAAATAGACACCCAGAACCCGATCGCTGCTTTTCTCCCGGAGCGCGTAAAACCGAGCTGCGTTATAGCGCTCTTGCTGCCAACGCATGAAGTCTTTGGCTGCAGGTATAAGCCAGCTTTTACTAACCGACTGATATCTAAGCATGAAATCATGATAATCAGAGAGTCGTTCTTCCCTGAAACCTTCCAGAGTATACCCATCTGGCAGACGTTTTTTTAAAGGGTTAGCAAAAAAACGAGTTTTGAGCTTTAAGCAGAGAACCTCGAAAGCATTTGAAGCTAAGTAATCAAGGGCTTTATTGAAATTCAGTATTCGTAAAAGAATGCCGGTATGTGCAGAGGTATCAGAACCAGATGTATTCGCTGTAAAAATTTGAAACGAAGAGCCTGGCAAATTATGACGTGTATCATACCATGTTAGATAGAAATCAACCCCTTTGTCTACCATCATCTTTTTTAAAGCAATAGCGAGCCATTGTCCAATTCCTTTCCCTCTGTGGTTTGGATGAACGGAAAGTCCCGTTTCAAAAGCATATGCTCGGGTACGTCCTTTTAAGCAATAATATCTTTCAAAACAAAGATAAACTCCCAGAAGTTCTCCGGTACTTCCTCGTACTGCCATGCCTGATAAATTTTTCCCCATATTCCACTCAAGAAATTCAGGCGAAAAACGGATGCGGGGCTCCAAACCATAGTCGTGCATCCAGCACATTTCAATGAAGTCGGATAATTCCTCCAATTTCAAATCAGTCTTTTCAAGTGGAAAAACACTCATATTAGAAAGTTCAGGATGTTTAATTATTAATTGATGCTCCCGGCATGAGCCAATAAGATACTCATTTTTCATACTCTACCTCCGATTTTACCTTTGAGTTGCATAATTGGAATCAAAAGTTTCCAGAAATTCTTAGGGGCAGCATACAAATCAGATAAAGTGGCAATTGTGGGAGATCCCCAATAATAGGCTGATGGGCCTAAAGCTTTAACAGGAAGCCCTCTTTGCTTAAATTTTGTATAAATTTGAGTGTCAAGTGCTGTTAATGCATATCTCACAGACCGCTCCCAACTTAAAAAAATCGTTCTGGTTATCAAAGCATTCGATGTTTTAGCATCTCTATACTCCGGCAGGATAGCAAATGTCGAGAAATCCATACACCTCGAAGCTGCCAAGCTCATAACTTCTTCATACCGATCTCTAAAAATAATCAATTTATTACGATCGCGATTTTTCATTTGCTTTAAAAGGTATCTTTCGGCCAATGAGTCAGCAGGCCTTTCAATAATATCTGCATGATCAATGGTAGGAAAATACTCCTTTTGCATATCAGAGTTTATATTACAAACGACTCTTACGACACCTGTCAAACGACGATCTATAGCCCTGATAGCTGCTATTAACAAGGAAATTTGGTATTTATCAAAAGTATTAATTCGCTTGTGTTCTGAAAGGTTAATATAGTTGCAATCTGAAAAAACATTGAATTCAAGTTCCTCGCATTGATTCCATAAAGGAGATTTCGAAGAATTAAGAACTTTTGTGCTTATCTTTTTCTCTCTCTTAAACTGCCATTTCATAACTTCCCTCCTCTCCTGTAAAATAAACTCTTGGAATCCTTGAACCGTTAAACCCTGATGTTTGATGCCAAGCAATATAGTCCAAGGTATAAGCGCCGGTGTTAGCAAGATATATTCTTGAACTGAGGTGAGGTTCTTTAAAATTCACATAAAGGCGTGGAAGGAGAATGTCATTGCATAGAATGTCTGTTCCCGCACAGGTCGGACCGCCAAGTTGATATCTGCGAAAAGCTTCTTGCATAACGCTTTCACCGGAGACACGGTAGTGGAATCCGTCTTTGATCTCAAGAATTTCCATAAAACCTGAAAAAACGGACATATCCACCACGGCCCTGGATATCGGGAAATCTTCCCTAACCTGTAATACGGATGTGCATGTAAATGCCGCATCCCCTACAAGGAATCGGCCCGGCTCCACATAAATCTCCGGTTTTATTTTAAAATACCTTCTCAGACTCTCCCTGATCGTTGTTCCTATTTCGTTCAGGGAAGGTATCTGTTGTTGGTATCTAACGGGAAACCCCCCGCCGAGGTTTAAAATTTTGAGGCAGGGAAAAGCCTCGAAAAGAAGCGCGGACTGTCTTATTGCACTTTCCCAACTTTCAGGATCACAGCATTGGGACCCCACATGGAAAGTCACCCCCACAGGATTGAGGCCCTTTTTTCGTGCATAGGGAAAAAGGCTCATGGCCTCAGGAAAATCAGCACCAAGACGATTCAGCTTGAACCGGCATCCCCTATTTCCGTGGAAAAGCCGGACATATACATCAGCACCCGGGGCATTAACACTAAGGCTGTCAACCTGCTCCTTAGAATCAAAACAGAACATACGAACTCCTTTGGCATAAAGGAAACGTACATCATCAGCAGAGGAGATCGGCGAACTGTTGATAAGTGGATTTTGTGATAATCCAATACGATCTAAGATTAACCATTCATTTTTATTATTGATTTCAAATCCGCATTCAGAACTGCCAATAGTTTTTAAGATCCTGTCAAGAGAATTACACTTTACGGCATAAAACATTTCGTCCGGTTGTATCAATGATTTCACAGCCGCTATGTTTCTGTTTATTTGGGTAAGATCAAACTGGAAATAGGGGGTCGTCAAATTGTCAAGTTTTCGTTTCAATTTTCGGGACAGCGTCAGAGCACTTTCAGTAAAATTATTCTTCGCATCAAGTGAATTCCTCTTCCAACGATTGTCACGGCTTGTTTTGTCCATCGCGATACTCCTCTTTAGAATGAATTGATAACCGGTGAATCCGGATCATTTAGCCAAAACCTGCCAGTTACATTCGCTTCAACAACTGACAAGCATTTATATGCTCCAACATTGCGATTGCCCCGTTAAAGGGAACAATTGTGCAGGAACAAACAATCTTTGGGTTTTAAAATTGGGGTTACAGCGATGGTAAGATATCAGGAGCAGAATTGGATATGATTCCAAGTTCTGGCAATAAAGCGCAGATATTGAAATGACTAAAACTTCAAACGACTATAATGAAAAAAGCTAAAAAGAATATGGAAGATTTAATGTTGCCCGGCATCCTTTCCCTGGCAAAGAATCAAGCTCAAAACGGCCACCAGCATGGCTGACTCTATCCTGAATGCTATAAAGGCCGTATCCATTGTTTCCCGGACTATCGAATTTGTCCAGCGATGACGGGTCAAAACCTACACCATTATCCGTTATGATAAGCCGAACTACCCCATTAGCCCGGATTAACTTAAGCTCAACCCGGTCTGCCCGGGCATGTTTGATGATATTGACGAAAAGCTCCTGGGCCACCCGGAAAATCATGACGCTGCAGTCTTCGACCAGGGGTTCATCCCCGGACATGATATCAAAATCAAAAGTGAGACCGTGTTCATTCTCAAACCTCTCCCCAAGCCACACCAAGGCTGCTTCCAGTCCAAGCTCATGAAGCACGGGTGGGCTTAGGGCATCGGTCATATCACGTGTTTTCGCAATCACACCGTCAATGTAATTTTTTGCCGTCTCAATATTTTTCCAAAAAGGTTTATCACCATGTTCATGGGCCAACTGCGCCAGCATGATTCTGGACATGGCCAGGTCCTGACCCAACCCCTCGTGAAGCTTATCCGCTAAGTATTTTCTCTCCCGTTCCTCGGCCTGGATGAGGTGTGAATTGAGTTTTCTCAATTCCCTGTTTCTCTTCATTATCCGCTCTTCAAGGCGAATTTGGGAATCGCTTAAATCCCGGGTTTGCTTTTGAATGGCAATTTCCATCGCAACCAGTTTTTCCGCCATTTTTCTAACCATGGGTATTGTAAAAAACAAACCGGCAAAAGCATTTCGTACAAATAAAGCAAGAAACGGCAACGCACCATCAGCTCGGGAGGGCAATTTGACATGATACTCACAAAAGTCATCACCTTTAACTTCACAATAAGGCTCTTCCAAAATTTTACCGGAACCGTTTTCCACACTGGCCACTTGCGGAATTGACTCTAGTACACCTTTTGTTATAAGGTCGTCCAACTCCACTGCATCCAAAACCAACTCTTCTCCCAATTCTCGGGTAAGTCGCTCAAGGTATTCGGGTTTTGATTTCTTTCGGAGAACTACTTTATCATAAGAGGATCTTTCATTATCATACTCCAACTCTATAACAGCGTTGAAGTTTTTATTGATCTGGGCAATCTTTTTATAACAAAAATTGAGCCCAAGGGCTTCGCCAATAGCCGTCTGAAGGAAGTGTCTGTGGACGATGGTGCGGCCTAACATTCGGGCTGCATTTCGCCCTACTCCGAGAGTATCCCCAGCATACTCGCCTGTTAAACGGCTTAAATGCGAGTTAATCCAGGTATGCTCATTCATAATTCGTTTTTCAAATTCACGGCGCGATTCAATTGTAGGCAAATGATGTTTAACAAGATGATTGATAAATGCCACTCTTTCCGAATCACCTTTACATAATCCAATAAGTTCAATAAACAAAATCAAGTATTTGGCTGTAACTTCTTCCGGATAAAATGGGTTTTCAACTTTACCGATTTTACTGATGATTTTGTTCTTGCGCTGTATTTCTTTAAAGTCCAAAGAGCGGCCCTTCCATTTCAGCCTTCCCGGCCAGATCAATGAGTGTGTTAGAGCATCAGAGCGTGATAGTGATAATTTAAGCCTTTATTTATGAACAAAATTCATTTGAAGTCAAGTACTAGTTTTCCCCGGAATAATATACATGAATAATCCGGGTCTTTTACTGTTTAAACGCATTTTTATGCATTCCTCATTGGCGAAAATGCAGCTCGGAAATATAAAAAATCACAATTCCAGATGGCGGACAAAGTCTCTTGACAGAATTTTTTGGCGGGATTATCATCCCGCCTGCCAACCGCATGAAACCCCATAAAATCAAAAGAGGTACATAAAGACATGACCCAGTTTAACGGAAGGACAAAAATCTGCTATGGCGAAGATGCTATGGGCGTGATCAATACCCTGCCCATTACCCGGGCCCTGGTGGTTACCGATCCTTTCATGACCCGGATCGGTTTTGCAGACCGGGTCAAAAGCGCTCTGGACCGCGCCGGTATCCGGCACGGGGTGTTTGACCGGGTGGAACCGGACCCGTCCCTGGATACCGTGACCCGGGGCACACAGGAACTGATCCGGGAAAAGGCTGACGCGGTGATTGCCCTGGGCGGGGGATCAGCCATTGATGCGGCAAAGGCCATGATGTATTTTGCCTTTAAAGCCCGGGAAGATACGGCCAAGCCCCTTCTTGTGGTGATCCCCACCACCAGCGGCACCGGCTCGGAAGTCTCCTGCTTTTCCGTGGTCACGGATACGGCCAACCAGACCAAGATCCCCATGTCCGATGAACTGCTCATCCCGGATCTGGCCATACTGGATGCCCGGTTTACCCGGACGGTTCCCCCGCATATCACGGCAGATACGGGCATGGATGTACTGACCCATGCCATTGAGGCCTATACCTCGGTGGATGCCAATATTTTTGCAGATATTTATTCGGAACATGCCATCCGGAACGTGTTCTCCTACCTGGTCAGGGCCTATGAAAACGGGGATGACATGACTGCCAGGGAACGCATGCTTGTGGCATCCTGCATGGCCGGCACCGCGTTCAGCAACTGCGGCCTGGGCATCACCCACAGCCTTGCCCACAGTCTGGGCGGTGTGTTCCATATCCCCCACGGCCGGGCCAATGCCCTGATGCTGCCCCATGCCATCCGGTTCAATGCCATGGAGGCAGGTGAACGGTACAAAGCCATTGCCGGGATGATCCATCTGCCCGACTCTTCCGTGGAAACCGGGACCAAAAGCCTGGTCCTTGCCGTACAGAGCCTGATGGAGAAAATGGCCCTTCCCCTGCGCATCAGGGACCTTGATATTGAAGAAGCAGCATTCAGGAAAGCCCTTGGCGATTTGTCGGCCAAGGCCCTGGAAGATCCCTGCACCGCCTATAATCCCAGGCAGCCCTCCCGTGAAGAAATCCAGGACCTGTTTGAACAGGCCTGGTAAAAGCACGGGTACACTTCATTCCCGGCGATAAGGAACGGCGGGTGCGGCAGTCCTGGCCGCCCCGTCCCTTTTCGCACATCATTTGTCATATCTGACCCTTTCCATGATCCCGGAAAACCGGTATGAATAAAAAACCCGGCGGAAACGCCGGGAAATCCCACAGATCAAAACGGAGGTGTCAAATGGGCAATGATGTGTACCGTGAGCTTCAAAAACGTCTTGATATGTATTCGGTCGGGTTTCCGGCCACGGCATCCGGCATTGAAATCGCCATCCTCAAACGCATGTTTACCCGGGAAGATGCATCCCTTTTCCTGGCGCTGTCCCCGATTCTGGAAACACCCGGGGCAGTTGCAGAGCGCCTTGGAACCCCTGAAACAGAGGTGGCGGCCCAATTGTCGGATATGGCAAAGCGCGGCCTTTTGTTCCGCCTGAAAAAAGGCGATACCGTTAGATACGGGGCCATTCCCTTTGTCCACGGCTTGTATGAATTCCAGGTCAAGCGCCTGGATAAGGAGCTGGCCAGGATGGTGCAGTCTTATTTTGACTCGGACTTTCACCACAACATGGCCAAAAACGCGGGTGGCTTTTTGCGCACCATTCCCATCCGGGCATCCATCCCCGACACCCGGAATGTGGCTGCATATGAGGATGCCGTGGAGATCCTCAGACAGCAGAAAACCATAGTGGTGACGGACTGCATCTGCCGCAAGCAGCATGAAACTGTGGGCCAGGGATGCGGCAAGCCCATGGAAGCCTGTTTTATGTTCGGGTCCATGGCCCAGTATTACCTGGACCATGGCATGGGACGCAAAATTGATGTGGAAGAAGGCAGCGCCATTCTGGAACAGGCCAGGGACAAAGGACTTGTCACCCAGCCGGCCACGGCCCAGAACCCCAGCGGCATGTGCAATTGCTGCGGGGACTGCTGCGGCGTGTTAAAATCCCTGAACCAGTATCCCAATCCTGCGGAACTGGTATTTTCAAACTATTTTGCCGCTGTCCATCCCGAGGATTGCGTGGGGTGTGGCACCTGCCTGGACCGGTGTGAAATGAACGCCATTGCCATGACCGGGGAGGAGACTGTCGACATTGACACCAACCGGTGCATCGGGTGCGGGCTATGTGTCCCCACCTGTCCGTCACAGGCCATTGCACTTGTGCAAAAGTCTGAAAACCGGCTGAAAATACCACCGGCCACCAGTGCCGAACAAATGATGAATTTGGCCGTCCAGCGCGGTATCCGGTTTTAAGGCGATCTCTTAGTGTTGCCGGAATAACAGGGAGGAAACATGGCAAAAATACGGTTTGAAACCTGTAACGGCCTTGGCATTGCCACCCTTGACAACCCACCGGTCAATGCCGTGGGCCTGGACATGATCCCTGATTTTGAACAGGTGCTGGCCCAAATCGACAACAGCAATATCCGGGGCCTGTTGTTCCGGGCAGCCGGGGATAATTTCTCTGCAGGCGCGGATGTCAACATGTTTGCCGGCCAATCCCCGGCACAGGCCAGGGAGATGTTCGGCGAATTTTTCGCCCTGCTCCACCGGTTTGAAGCCCTGCCCTTTCCCACAATGGCCGTGGTGCAGGGGCTATGCCTCACGGCCGGGCTTGAAGCGGCATTGGCCATGGACATGATCTGGGCGTCTGAAAATGCCATGTTCGGCCAGGCCGAAGCCCTGATCGGGGCCATCCCCTTTGGCGGCGGCGCCCAGCGCCTTGCCGCCCGGGCAGGCACAGCAAGGGCAAAGGAAATCGTATTTTCCGCCCGGTTCTACCCGGCGCAAAGATTCCTGGATTACCAGGTCATCAACCGGGTGCTGCCGGACCAGGACCTGCTTCCAAAGGCATTGGCATATATGCAGAATCTTGCGGACAACGGCCCCACCCAGGCCTTTGCCGCCACCAAAAAAATTATGGGATGTTTCCAGGACAAGGGACTGGATGCCGCAGACCAAATGACCCGGGATCTGGGTGCGGATCTCTTTGCCACAAAAGACTTTCAACACGGGGTGGCATCTTTTTTAACGGACGGGCCCGGTAATATCACCTTTAAAGGGAAGTAGCCCCGGGAATCCCCCGGCATTGCGGATTATCCCGTAGCCTGTGCCTCGGACTTGTCTGTAGACAGGCACTGGTACAACAGTGAAAAGTAAGGTTTATCCGCCCAAACCTCTGTGTCTCCGACAACAATGATCCGTTTTTTGGCCCGTGTCACGGCCACATTGAGCAGATTAGGTCGGGACGCGGCCCAGAATGCCCCACCTTGGCGTTCCCTGTCGCATCCCAGCACCAGTATCACCGTGTGGTTTTCCTTGCCCTGAAAAGTGTGGATGGTGCCGATGTTTGACTTGATAAAGCCGGAAATTCCTTTTTTATCGGAGCCAAAGGCCTTGACCAGCATGTCCTTATTCCGGTTCCGGGACAAAAAGGCTTTTAACTCTTTTTTCACAGCCTTGAACGGAGTGATAATGTAGATGTCCTGAATGGCGTCCCCGGCGTTTACAGCCGTCAGGAGGACATCGAGTACATCTGCACCCAACTCCTGCTTATACTGCCGGATGATGCAGCGGCCCGTAGACTCCACCCACTGGTTGCCCCCTGCCCCGTCACGGTCTTGCCCAGGGCGATCCGGATGGCTGGTATTGCCCTGGATCATGCGGTTGCCGTAGGCGATTTCATTGGCAATGCTGAACATGGGCTCCATGCATCGGCGGTGGACCCACAGGGGAATGCCGATCCACATCTGTTTTTCCATAACCATCAGCTCACATCCGTAAGGATTGACCCGGTCGGCCAATTGCTGGACCGACTTAAAATTGGGATTCCATTCTTTTTGCCGGTCGCCAAGAAAAGGGGACATCAGGTGTCGGACGAGCCCGGGCGGGCAGGTAAACACTGGCTCGATCTGCAACGGGTCTCCCACCACAACGGTGCGCCTGGCCCGCATCAGTCCGCCTACAGCGGCCTGGGGAACAGCTTGACCAGCTTCGTCAATCATGAGCCAGCCCAGAGAGTTTTCACCGAGATGTGCAAACATCCTTCCCAGAGAGGCGAATGTTGTCGACACCACCGGTACGAACATGAACAGAATCTGCCACAATTCCAGGACCCCGGCGCTGTCCCGTTTCCCGTAAACCGTATCCTTGATACCGAAAATCCTGTGGTGAAAAGCCGAATTTTTCATAGCTTCCATGAGCCATGCTTCATGCAACTGCATGGCCGCCATAAAGACCCTGGTGCGAAGGTCATTGATCTGCCGAGCCTGCCAAAATGCGTCTTGCTGCACCCGGGCATCCGTGATGTCCGCCTCCCCCGTTGTTACGCCATACCCCTTAAACCGGGCAGCCAGCTCATCAAGCCGGGCCTGTTGCCGGGCCTGGTTCGACTTGATTTCGTCCATTCTGCCTGCCAGCTTTGCCCGTTCGCACTGATGCGTTGCCAGACCACGCTGCATCGAGCGGATCTCTTTTTCCAGCGCATTGATACGGCGTGTAAGCGTTTCAATTATTTCCAACTGTTGTGACAGTGCCTTTTGATAGGCTTTATTACCGGACAGATTGAAAAGGCGAACAAAAAAACCTGGTCGTTCCAGGCGGATTCGCTTAAGCCCGATGTGTTCGGCACAAAGCATCGCATCCAGTTCGTCCTTTTTCTCCATCGCTTCCGCCAGCCGTTTTTCAATGGCCAGGCCTAACTTTTCATGGGCGGAAATCTCCTCCCATGCCCCTGTCAGTTGCGACCGAAACAGGCTTGGAACAACCTCCCGGAGCAAGCGTGCGTACTCCCCAAGCGTACCGTTCACAGCACGGAACCGTTCCATCGCCGCATGAAATTCCCGTTTTGCCGTGTCAAACCCCGGCCCTTTATACAGCCGCTTGAATTGCCAGAAGTTTAAAAAATCAGTAGCCGGATCACGTCTGGATGGTGGATGTCCCTCCCAGTGGTCATCAAAAAAAAACCGGGTGATAAAATCATTCCGGCGCATCCGGGACCCCATCACGGCAGCAACAATGCCCCATGCTCGTGCTCCGGGGTCTGTTATGGGTTGCAGCAGCCCTTTTTTCTTTTTGGCGGAAAGCTGATTGGCGACCGGCTGAAAATACCGGCAGGTCTCATATGCGGTTGCCAGTGCCTTGGCATGGGGCAGCTCTTTTGAAATATTTTCCACGGCAGCATTGTTCATGGAAGCCACCACCATTTCAAAACCGGTGAGGGATGTGATCAGCGAGCCATCTTCGTTCAGACCGTCTCCGGGGTTTTCCAGAGTTGCCAGCACCTTTGCCCTTTCAACCAAGTTTTGGGCAATGATATCCCGCAGCAAGGTTGTCTTACCAGTTCCGGGAGGGCCGTTCACGGACAGCAACCCTTCATCCCGCAACTCGGTAAACGCTGTATTCACAGCAAACTGCTGCATCAGCGACATGTTGTGGTCCGGGTCGGAGGGCCATCGACCTTCGGGGGTATAAGCCGGAAAAAGCCGGTCTGCGATAAAGGGCGAGGCATGTTCTCCGTACAAGTCCGGTTTCCGGTCACCTGGCGCTCCCAGGTATTGCAGCAGCCCCCGGCCTGCCGTTCCCCGGGAAATGCAGTTGACAGCGCGCTCAAGATCCCGGATATAAAAACTGTTGAGGATGGGAAGCTGGTCGTCATCAAGATTCTCTTTCCAGTCTTCGCCCCCGTTAACATCTCTCCCGCCTTCACCAGACTTTTCACGTTTCTTGTCAATCTGAAAAAAACCAATTCGGAAAATAAACCCCGTCTTTCCATCTTCCAGTGCCAGATCTCCCGGAGTTAACCCGGCCCAGTCATAGAGTGCTTCTATCATAGCCCTTATAGACAAGGCATCTATACATTTTTTCTCTGGATCGACCGGATGGTACGGCAACTCTGAACTAATATTGAAAAGTTTTCCAAGCAGGTTTTCCCCAGATGCATCAAACTTGCCAATTGACATATCATCAAGGCGATTCTCTATCAGGTGTCGCAGAGCCCAGGGCAAGGTGCTTACTGAGAATGTGTCCCAAAGTGGAACGCCTTTCTCATCAACATCCAGCTTTGAGAAACACGTGTACCCCTCACTGTCCAGGCGCTGTTCTATCTCTTCCTTACTGATACCCTCGGGAGAGTTTAATTGACTTTGTTTTTCAACAATTCCACTAAGAACGGCTTTGTCAAACATTCCCAGATACAAGGAGTAGATTGTTTTTTTGTCGGGATCAAGGCTCATCCGACGTATTGGTTTGGAAGAAAGCCAAGGCAGCAGATCGTCCCCTTTGGCATGAAACTCATTACTCTCCACATCAATCGGGGTAATACTGCAGGTTTCCTTTTCCGGTAGAGAATAGGTTTGAAAAAATTCAATCTGATGCCATGCTTTGAGTATCCGAACGGCGTTTGTGTGTTGAGAGTCCATTAGATTAACCGTATCCATATCATTTCTTTTATCAGTGACACTTCTTAAGATTACACGTTAAACACGGGATTGCCAAAAAGCCAATATCATTATTTTTATCAGCATGCAATTTTTTAATGCAGCCCTCCTGCCGTAACACGTTTCACTGACAGGAAACAGGAGAACAACCCTGACGAAAAAAACCACTTGCATTCCAAGACGACCGGTCATATAGTATTTGCCATGGCACGTCCCAGACAACATGACCATCGGCGGGAAGACCTGCTTCAAAAAGGCATTGACCTGCTTGTGGAACACGGATACCACGGCACCGGACTGAAAAAAATACTGGATACGGTTGAGGTGCCCAAAGGCTCTTTTTACAATTATTTTGAGAGCAAAGAGCAGTTTGTGGCTGAGATCATAGACCATTACAGCCAGACCATGCTCGGCAAGCTGGATGATTTTATTGAAAATGCCGGGGATGATCCGGTGGCGGCAATCCGCGGGATTTACACGGCTTTGCTGGACGAGATTGAGAAAAACGGACAGACCGGCTGCCTCATCGGCAACCTGGCCGCAGAGATCGGCGCCAGCAGCAGCCTTTGCCAGGCCAGCATGCACCGGTCTTATGCCGCATGGGAACAGCGGCTGGTGCAGTTTATCTCCGCAGCCCAGGACCAGGGGCTGGTGCGGCAGGATCTGGCTGCGGGCGTGCTCTGCGATATTCTCTGGAATACCTGGCAGGGGGCATTGCTCAGGATGAAAATCGACGGCAGCACCACCCATTTGAAACAGACGGTTGATGTCCTGCTGGACCACCTGTTTTTACCGGCAGTCCCTGCCGGAAACCAACACCCGTAAACAAAGAGGAACCACACCAGACCGGGTAAAAAAACACGCAATTTCAAGACGACCGGTCTAATTTTAACATATAAGGAGGAACCATGAGCAATACGGCATTTGAATCGGCAACCATTGGCGGGATACCGGTCCGTAACCGGATTTTCAGATCTGCCACGTTTGAAGGACTGGGTACGGACGAAGGACAGGTCTCCCCGGCCATGATCGAGATGTACAAGAGTTTGGCACAGGGAGGGACGGGACTTATCATCACCGGGTATATGGGATTTTCCGCATCAGACAACCATGCGCCGCGCACCATTACCGTGACCGGAGACAATGATGTGGAACCGCTGGCCGAGCTGGCCCGGGTGGTTCATGACCATGGCAGCCGGATCGTGGCCCAGATCTCCCATGTGGGCTCCCAGTTGACCTTTGCCCCCACCCGGACCGTGCTGGGGCCGTCAGATGTCACAGATCCGATCAACGGCATACAACCCACCCCCTTTACCCGGGAGCAGATCCGGGAACTGGTGGAGGAATTCGGCAAGGTTTCCCTGCGCCTGAAAACAGCCGGGTTTGACGGGGTCCAGATCCACGGGGCCCACGGCTACCTGCTCAGTAAATTTTTAAGCCCGGTGTACAATCAAAGAACCGATGCCTATGGCGGCAGTCCCGAAAACAACACCCGGATCATCCTGGAGATTATCGAAGCGATTAAAGCGGCCTGCGGAGCGGATTTCCCCGTATGGATCAAGCTGAACTGCTCGGATTTCGGCCGGGAAGACAATGCATACGGGTTTGATGCATTTATGGCCACGGCAACGGCGGTTGCAGGAGGCGGCGTAGATGCCATTGAGCTGAGCGGCGGCACAATGACAGGCACCCATTCCCCGGCCCGGGCCAAATCCCATAGCGCCTACCACCTGGATGAAGCCCGGAAAACAGCCGAGATCGTGGATGTTCCCATCATCAGCGTGGGGGGATTCAGGAACCTGGAGACCTTGGAGTCGGCATTGGCCACACCGAATATTGAGGCCGTGTCCATGTGCCGTCCCCTGATCCGGGAACCCGGCCTTGTAAACCGCTGGGCCGGGGGCGACCGGTCCGATGCAACCTGCGTGGCATGCAACGGATGTTTCAACCCCGCAGGCACCCGCTGCTTTTTTGAGCTTGAAGGGGAAGAACGGGACGCCCAGAAAGCTGTGATGAAGATGATGGCAGGGCTGCGCGGGAAGTAACATCCTGGCCGGGCGGAACGCCTGTAACGTAAAACAGCCGCTCCCCTTGGCGGGAGCGGCTGTTTGATAAACCGGTTAAAGGGGCTGTAAAAGCAGGTCAGGCCTTTTCAAGCCGGACCGCACAGACCTTGAGTTCCGGGATTTTGGCAATGGGGTCAAATGCCGGATTGGTCAGCTTGTTGACATTGGCCTCTTCAAAGTGAAAGGGCATAAAGACCACGCCTTTTTCCACCCGTTCTGTCAGGGTTACCCGGGTGCGGATCTCCCCGCGCCGGGAGGCCAGCGTCACCTCATGGCCCTCGCCAATGCCTGCGGCAGCTGCATCTTCCGGATGGATTTCCAGAACGCCTTGGGGGATTTCCCTGTCCAGGGCGGCAGAGTTCCGGGTCATGGTGCCGGTGTGGTAATGGGCATAGACCCGGCCTGTGGTCATCCACAAGGGGTATTCCGCATCCACGATTTCAGCCGGTCCCTTGTATTCAATCCCATGGAACAGGCCTTTGCCCCGGGCAAACCTGCCGTCCTTGTGCAGAAAGGGGGTGCCGGGATGTTCGGATGTGGGACAGGGCCACTGGAGGCCCTCCCCTTCCAGGCGGTCGTAGGACATGCCTGCGTAGGACGGGGTCAGGGCGGCGATCTCGTTGAAAATCTCTTCGGGACAGGTATAGGCCATGTCATAGCCAAAGGCATTGGACACATCCCGGATGATCTCCCAGTCCGCTTTTGATGCGCCCACCGGGTCAACCGCCTGTCTGACCCGTGTGACCCGGCGCTCGGTGTTGGCGAATGTGCCGTCCTTTTCCGCAAACGAGCACCCGGGCAGCACCACATCGGCCAGCCGGGCCGTGGGGGTGAGGAAAATATCCTGGACCACCAGGAAATCCACCTTTTTCAGGGCCTTTTCCACGTGCTGGGCATCCGGGTCGGACACCACAGGATTTTCCCCCATGATCCACAGGGCATGGACCCGGTCCTCGTCAATGCCGGTGAGCATCTCGGGGATGGTCAGGCCGATCTGACCGGAAAGCCGGTCCACGCCCCAGGCAGCGGCGAATTTCCCGGATACCGCCTCCTGGGTCACGGGCTGGTATCCCGGAAAGACATTGGGCAGTCCGCCCATGTCGCAGGAGCCCTGGACATTGTTCTGGCCGCGCAGGGGATTGACGCCCGTGCTTTCCCGGCCCACATTGCCGGTGACCATGGCCAGGTTGGCCAGGGATTTGACATTGTCCACCCCGTTGGTGTGCTGGGTAATGCCCATGCAGTACACAATGGAGGATTTGCCGGCAGCCGCGTACAGGTCTGCAGCCTGTGTGATCTCATCCACGGTCAGGCCGGTGACGGCGGCGCATTGCTCCAGGTCGGTCTCCTGGACCACGGCCTTGAACTCCTCAAACGCTTCGGTATTGGCGTCAATAAATGCCTGGTCCTGGAGTCCCCGGTCCAGGATGACCTTCATCATCCCGTTGAGCAGGGCCACGTCCGTGCCGGGCCGGTGCCGCAGGTAAAGATGGGCAAACTCGGCAATCTGGTTTTTCCTGGGGTCGGCCACCACAAGTTTGGCTCCGTTTTCCAGGGCCCGGAAGATCCGGGTGGCCACCAGGGGATGGGCCGTGGCCGTGTTGGACCCGATAATGAAAATGGTGTCGGTGTTTTCCAGTTCAGCCATGCCATTGGTCATGGCCCCGCTTCCAAACGCTGCGGCAAGACCTGCCACAGTGGAGG
The DNA here is from genome assembly GCA_036881925.1 of Desulfobacter sp. Classification (GTDB taxonomy): domain Bacteria; phylum Desulfobacterota; class Desulfobacteria; order Desulfobacterales; family Desulfobacteraceae; genus Desulfobacter. The sequence goes on along the minus strand of JBAJNJ010000014.1, from coordinate 118,927 downwards.
AATGTCACAACCGGGCGCAGTGGTCGACATTGTTGGTGCCCACCCCTGCCCTGGCAAATTTCTGCATGAGGAAGTTTTCTTCGTTGGTGACCTTGGCAGAGGCGAAAAACCCGATGCTGTCCCCGCCGGTTTTCCCGTGTATGGTTTTGAGCCGGTCTGCGGTAAAGGCCACAGCCTCGTCCCATTCCACTTCCACAAGTTCTCCGTCCTTGCGCACCAGGGGCTTTTTAAGCCGCTTATCGCTCTGGACAAACTGATGGACATTCCAGCCCTTGATGCAGAGTTTTCCCTCGTTCACCGGGCTGGTTTTGCAGGGAATGGTCCGGGTGAGTTTCCCGTCAAGGCTCTCAAGGTAAAGGTTGCATCCGCATCCGCAATAGGTGCAGGTGGTGAGCGTTGTCTTGTACTCCATGGGTATTCCTCTTATTTTGACGGCCCCATCTGGCTCAGGGGGGAGCGTTCGTTTTTATTGAGCCCTGATGTGAACCCGAATTCCGTATCCATGATCCCGGCGGTCTTTTTATAAAGCAGCCGTAAGGGGATGTCCGAGGGACAGGCCTCGTCGCAAAGCCCGCAGTCCACACACCGGTCGGCCATGTGCATGGCCCGGGTCAAGTGGAACACCGGGATCTCCACGGGCAGGTCCCCCTTGGTGATCAGGTCCTCGCACTCCAGGCTGCACTCCTTGCAAAAGCACATGGGGCAGACATCCCGGCATCCGTAGCACTTTACGCATTTGAGAAACTGGCCGGTCCAGAAATCAAACCGCTCTGCCAGATCGTTGTTTTCCATGTCCGCGACCTGGGCAGGGGCCGGTGCAGGGGTCTGGTCGCCTGCCACAAGGCTGTCCGGAAAGGGCTTTTTACACTCGCAGGCCAGGGCCAGGTCCCCGGGGCATCCCAACCCCACGGGCACCACGCGTTTTTTGTCAAGCTGGTTGAGCCGGAACAGGCCGTACAGGCCCCGCTCATCACACCCCCGGACCAGGACCCCGAAGGTGTCGTCGGGATAGGCCCTGGCAATGGTGCCGAGCGTCTTGTTCAAGGGGTATCTTGCATCCCCGGCCGCGTGCCGGTCTCCCAGGCAAAAGCCGTCAAGGGCGTCGGCATCCCGGAACAAATGGGGAGCCACATGGCCGTTTTTCTCGATGAGCCCCAGGAACCCGGCAATCTTTTTATCGCGCAGCAGGGTTGCCACGTGCGCTTTGATCTGATCTATCATGCTGTTTCTGCCTTTTCATCCTTCCCGGCCGGCAGGGTTGCCTTGAGCGGGGAAGGCCCCAGGGGGGTTAAGGTATTGATAAAATCGTTGACCTCTTCCACAAACTCGGGGGCTTCTGCAGACGAGACCCACCGGGCCCTCAGGCGTTCCTTTTCAATGCCGGTGAACTCCAGCATCTGGGACAATACCGTCACCCGTTTTTCCGTAGAATAATTACCATACAGGTAATTGCATTCGCCGAGATGTCAGCCGCCCACAAAGACCCCGTCAACACCCTGTTGAAAGGCCCTTAACACATGGTGGGGCGACACGCTCCCGGAACACATGACCCGGATAATCCGGATATTTGCAGGGTACTGCATACGACTGACCCCAGCCAGGTCAGCAGCGGCATACGCTCACCAGGTACACAGAAAGCAAACAATATTGGGTTCGAAATCTTGGTCACTCATTGGATATTTTCCTGATCTGTTCTGTTTTTATTTGTTGGGTCTTATTTTTCGGGGTCCTATATGGCCCCGATCTGGGCCAGCAGTTGCTCGGGCTTATAGCCGCGCAGCATGGCCGAGTGTGACGGACAGGTGGCAGCGCAGTTGCCGCAGCCCTTGCACAGCACCTCGTTGATCCGGCAGACCCGTTCGTCCCGGTCATAGGTAATGGCCTCGTAGGGACACATGGGCAGGCAGGACAGGCAGCCCACACAGGAGTCCGGGTCAATCCCGGCCACAATGGCGCTTTTGACCAGCTTGTCCTTGAACAGGATGGCAGCCACACGGGATGCCACGCCAATGCCCTGGGTCCGGCTTTCCGTGGAGGTGGCCGGATACCGTCCCGCACCCGCCACAAAGATGCCGTCTGCGGCAAAATCCAGGGGCCGCAGCTTGGCATGGGCTTCCAGAAAAAACCCGTTCTGGTCTGTGGGCACCCGCAGCATGTTGGCCAGGGCCCCTGCCCCGGACCGTGCGGTCAGGGGGGTGGACAGGACCACAAGGTCGGTGTCCAGTTCAAGGTCTTCGCCGGTAACGGTCCTGAAATAACGGACCTGCCCGTTTTCAACCCGGGGCGGATTGTCAGGCGCATACACGTCAAATCTCACGCCCATGCCCCTGGCGTCCCAGAGCATCTGCTCCTTGTGGGTGCCGTACATCTGCATGTCCCGGTACAGGATGCGGACATCGGCAAGGGGATAGCGTTTCTTCACGGCCATGGCGTTTTTCACGGCGGTCATGCAGCAGATCCGGGAGCAGTACTCCCGGCCCTTGGTTCTGGCCCCGGCGCACTGGATAAAGACCATGCGTTTGCCGGTAAAACCGGCCGCGTCCAGGGTGTCATCCCTGAGATGCTGCTCCAGTTCCATGAGCGAGACCACGCCCTTGCCGCTGTCACTGCTGCTGCCATCACTGCCCTCGCCGTAGCCGAAAAGGCCTTCCGGAGAAAGCGGCACCGCGCCTGCAGCCACAACCATGGCCCCGACCTTGTCTGTCACCTTGCCTTCGGGCGTATCCAGGGTGATGCGGTAATTGCCGATATACCCGCCCGTGGATGTCACCCGGGCGTTTTTGTGGCAGGTGATGTTGGGCCGGTCTTCCACGTCACAGACCACCCGGGCCAGGAAATCTTTTGCGGTTTCCCCGGTTTCCAGGGTGCCGATGGATTGGAGCAGGCCACCGAATTCATTGGTTTTCTCCACCAGGATCACCTCCAGGTCCATGTCGGCCAGGGCCTGGGCTGCCGAGAGCCCGGCAATGCCGCCGCCCACCACCAGGATTTTCCGGATCAGGGAGGAGGAGATTTCTTCCTGGGGTTCCAGCCCGGCCGCCTTTGCCACGCCCATTTTGACCAGGTCTTTTGCCTTTTCCGTGGCCCGCTCGCGGTTGCCCATATGGACCCAGGAGCACTGGTCCCGGATATTGACCATCTCAAAAAGATAGGGGTTGAGGCCGGCCTCGGCACAGGAGCTTGCAAACAGGGGATGGTGGGTCCGGGGAGAGCAGGACGCCACCAGGACCCGGTTGAGCTTTTCCTGGACAATGGCGTTTTTGATCTCCACGATCCCGGATTCCGAGCAGGTGTACAGGTTTTCCTTGACATAGACCACATGGGGCAGGGTTTCGGCATATGCCGCCACATCCGCGCAGTCCAGGTGGCCCGCGATATTGGAGCCGCAGTCGCAGACAAATACCCCGATACGGGGGGCGTCATGGGCTGTTGTATGTTCTTGGGTCATCACTCGCATATCCTTTATGATGCCTTTTTGGATTTCATCACGGTCTGGACGGCCCTGGCCGCAGCAGAACTGGCCTGGGCAACGGACTCGGGGATATCCATGGGGCTGTGGGCACAGCCGCAGACAAAAATCCCCTCACGGGTGGTGTCCAGGGGATTGGCCGGATCGGTTTTGAAAAATCCGTAACGGTCCAGATCAATTCCCAGGGCCTCGGCAATGCCGGGGGTGTCTTTGACCGGGGCACAGGCTGTTGCCAGGACCACCAGGTCAAATGATTCCTTGACCACTTTCTGCTGTTCCGTATCTTCATACACCAGTACGGGGCAGTCGTTTTCCCCACGGATGATTTCCGCCACCCGGGACCGTTTGTAGGTGATCCTGGAGGCGTTTGCCCCGCGTACCTTGTACTCTTCAAATCCTTTGCCCACGGCCCGGATATCCATGCCGAAAATCACGGATTCGGTATCGTTGTCATGTTCGTGGGCAATAATGGCCTCTTTGATGGAATGCATGCAGCAGTATCCCGAGCAAAAGGGATAAAACCGCAGATCCCGGGACCCCACACACTGAAGAAAGGCGATCTTTTTGGCGGTTGAAACCGCGGCGTTTTGCTCCCGGAGCCTGTCCAGGCGGTCTGTCAAGGCCTTATGGTCCCGGGCCTTTGTTGCCCAGGTTTCCGTATCCTTGGCAATCGCTTCGGTCAACTCCAGGGTATGGGTGGTGAGCCCGTTCAAAAAATCGGCAGATGAGTGGCCGTGCTTTTTTTCAAACCGGGCCAGGGCTTTGGCCAGTTTGGCGCTTTTTTTCTCCAGCTCGGCGGCTTCGGCTTTGCGTTTCCGGTCCGAGGGCCGGTAAAGATGGCCTTCGGTGGGGCCGGAGGCGGAAAGGAACCGCTCAAATTCCATGGCCGTGATCACATTGTCCAGGGTGGTGTACCGGTACTCGGGGATATTGGCGGGATCGAAGATGTCATAGCCTGTGGCCACCACTACTGCACCCACGTTCAATTCCACGGTTTCCGGCACCTGTTCGAAGTCAATGGCATCGGCCTCGCATTTTTTGGCGCAGGCCCCGCACCGCTTGCCCTGGAGCACCCGGCAATGGTCCGGGTCAATGGCATGGGTGGAGGGGATGCCCTGGGCAAACCAGGAATAAATGGCCTTACGTTCGGCATGGCCTTCGTTGTAAAGGTCTGACACCTTTGAAGGGCAGACGTCTGTACAGGCCCCGCAACCCGTGCATTTGGCCGCGTCTACGTACCGGGCCTTTTTGCGCACCCGGGCCGTAAAATTTCCGGGTTCGCCGGAAAGGCCGTCAAGTTCACTGTACGCCATCAACTCTATATTGGGATGTCGACCGACATCCAGCATCTTGGGCGACAGGATTCAGATGGCGCAGTCGTTGGTGGGAAAGGTCTTGTCAAGCTGGGCCATTTTCCCGCCGATGGACGGCAGCCGCTCGACCAGGTGGACCTTGAATCCCATTTCCGCAAGATCCAGTGAAGACTGGATCCCGGCAATACCGCCCCCAAGAACAAGTATGTCTGTTGTCACGGTCTTATCTCCTTGTTTCAATATATTCAGGCGGCCCGGGGCTTGATGTCGGCCGGCCCCAGCGCCTTGATCTGTTCCGTAAATTCATTGGCCACATCAGCAAACTTGTTGCCTTCTGCCGATGAGATCCATTCCAGCCTTACCCGGCCGGTATCAATGCCGAGCAGGTCCAAAAGTTCCCGGGTCATGTCAAATACGTTTGTGGCTTTTACATTACCGTCCAGGTAATGGCAGTCTCCCATGTGTCAGCCCGACACCAGGACCCCGTCCGCCCCCTTTTCAAAGGCTTTGAGGATGTGGTTGGGCGTAATGCCGCCCGAGCACATGACCCGGATGATCCGCATGTTGGGCGGATACTGGAACCGGCTCACCCCGGCAAGGTCTGCAGCGGAATACGAACACCAGTTGCAGGCAAAGGTGATGATCTGTGGATCGAAACTCATGGTATTATTCCTCCAGTGCGGCCTCTACCATGGCCAGCACTTCATTGTCGTAATGGAAAACACCGGCCGCGCCGGTGGGACAGGCCGTGGCACAGGCGGAACAGCCCTTGCACAGGGCCTGGCGGACCGTTGCCAGCATCACGCCGGCCTCGTTCTCATACACGGAAACAGCCCCGAAGGGACAGGCGGTTTCACATGCCCCGCACCCGCGGCACAGGGCTGCGTCAATGCGTGATACCACCCCGTCCACGGTCACGCTTTCTTTGGACAGGACCACGATGGCCCTGGCCGCAGCGGCCTTGGCCTGGGCCACGCACTCTTCAACCGGTTTGGGATAATGGGCCGTACCGCAGAGGAAGATACCGTCCGTGGAAAAATCCACGGGCCGCAGCTTGGCATGGGCTTCCATGAAAAACCGGTCATCGTTGAGGGTGAGCTTGAACTTCTGGGCCAGGGCTTCGTTGCCTTTGGCCACAATGGCTGTGGCCAGGACCAGGAAATCCGCTTCCACATGGATGTCCATGCCCAGGATGCGTTCCTTGACCTTGATGTCCAGGCAGTCCTGTTTGGCCGTTACCACGGGTTTTTCATCCGGGCTGTACCGGATAAAGACAATGCCCTTGTCCCGGGCCTCCTTGTACAGGGCTTCCCGGCGGCCATAGGTCCGGATGTCCCGGTACATGACATAAACGTCCATGTCCGGGTTGATTTCCTTGAACTCCACGGCCTTTTTGATGGAGTGGGTGCAGCAGACCTTGGAGCAATACGGACGTTCCGGCTCCCTGGACCCCACACATTGGATAAACACGGCAGAGCCGGCGGTTTTGACCATATCGGGATGTTCCCGCACGGCCGGGTCCAGGTCCACATGGGTGAAGACCCTGGGGTCCTTGCCGTAAAGGTATTCGTCGGGTTGGCCTGCATCTGCGCCCGTGGCAATGATCACGGCCCCGTGGTCCAGGACGGTTTCCTCAGCATCCCCGTTCACGCCGGCGGTTGCCAGGGTGGTGCTGAAATTGCCCACAAATCCCGTGGTGTCTGCCACCCGGGTGTTGGTCATGACCTGGATATGGCTGTGGGCTTCCACGGTTTCAACCATGGTATGGACATGGGCGGCAATGGGTTCATGGGTCCAGGCATGGTCCAGGCTCAGGGCGTATCCGCCCAGATGATCCGTGGCTTCCACCAGACAGGTGTCAAATCCCTGGTCCGCAAGCCCTAAGGCCGCGGTCATGCCGGCCACGCCCCCGCCGATGACCAGGGCTTTCTGGACAATGCCCACCTCGGGCTGGGCAAGCGGGTCCATGAGCGCGGCCTTGGCCACGGCAATCCGCACAAGATCCCTGGACTTTTGGGTGGCCAGTTCCGGTTCCTTGGAATGGACCCAGGAGCACTGGTTCCGGATGTTGGCCATCTCCACCAGGTACTTGTTGAGCCCGGCGTCTCTCAAGGTTTCCTGGAACAGGGACTCGTGGGTCCTGGGGGTGCAGGCCGCGATTACGATGCGGTTCAGGCCCTGTTCGGCAACGACCTGCTTGAGTTTGTCCTGGGTGTCCTGGGCGCAGGTAAACATGTTTTCTTCGACATACACCACATGGGGAAGGGTCCTTGCATACTCGGCCACGGCCGGGACATCCACCACCCCGCCGATGTTGGTGCCGCAGTTGCACACAAACACGCCGATCCTGGGATCTTCCCCGCCAACAGCTTTTTCCTCGGGATAGGTTTTGGTCCGGGTCAGGCTTCCCCGGGCCCGGGCAAGGGCCGCACCTGCGTCACAGGCGGCTGCCGACGCTTCCATGACGGAAATGGGAATATCCTTGGGTTCGGCCAGGGCGCCGCAGACAAAAATACCTTCCCGGCTGGTGGATACCGGATCGAATATCCGTGTGTCGACAAACCGGTCTGAATTGAGGGCAATGCCCATGCCGGCCAGTTCCTCTGCCAGGTCGGCCGGGGTTTCCATGCCCACGGAAAGGACCACCATGTCAAAGGTTTCAATGATGTTTCGGCCGTCTTCGGTCACATAGGTGCAGTTGAGGCTTTTGTCTTCATTTTCCGTGATGGTATGGATCCTGGACCTGACAAACCGGACGCCCTCGTTTTGGGCGCGCTGGTAATATGCCTCAAAATCCTTGCCATAGGTCCGCATGTCCATGAAAAAGACCGAAGCCTCGAATTCGCCTTCGATATGGTCCCGGGTCATGACCGCTTCTTTCACGGCATACATGCAGCAGACCGACGAGCAATACCCGTTGCCGCATTTGTTCTGGTCCCTGGAGCCCACACACTGGAGCCAGGCGATCCGCCTGGGGGCCCGCTTGTCCGGGGCGCATTCAATATGCCCGCCCGTGGGGCCGCCTGCGGACAACAGCCGTTCGTACTCAATGCTGGTGATCACGTTGGCAAAGGCATTGTACTGGTAATTGTCCATTCCGGAGGGATCAAAGGGGGTGTAGCCCTGGGCCATGATCACGGACCCGACATTGACCGTAACGGTCTGTTCCGTATCTTCGTAATTGATGGCGCCGGTGGGACAGACCCTGGCGCAGGTGCCGCATTTGTTCTTGATCAGCTTGAGGCAGCGGGAGGGATCAATGGCGTATTTAAGAGGAACAGCCTGGGGATAGTCCACATAAATGGCTTTCCGCTTTGCCAGGCCTTCGTTAAAGGGATCCGGGGTTTTGCCCGGGCATTTTTTGGTGCATTCCCCGCAGGCAATGCATTTGTCCATATCCACATACCGCGGGGCCTGCTTCAGGGTGACGGTAAAGTTGCCCTGCTCCCCGTCAATGGTTTCAACGGATGTCAGGGTGTGCAGTTCAATGTTCAGATGCCGGCCGACCTCGACCAGTTTGGGTGAGATCACTCACATGGCACAGTCATTGGTGGGAAAGGTCTTGTCCAGCTGGGCCATGACCCCGCCGATGGACGCCTTTTTTTCCACCAGGTGCACCTTAAAGCCTGCATCTGCAAGGTCCAGGGCGGACTGCATCCCGGCGATGCCGGAACCGACCACCATTACTGACCCGTGAATGTTATTCGTATTTCCCATGGTTCACTCCTGATATATAAAAATACCCTGCCCTGTCCTTACACCAGCCGGTTGGCCAGAAACGAGGCAAGGTCGATAATCTCAATGTCGTGATCTGTGTTCTTTTTGGCGCAGGTCAGATGGATCTGGCATTTGGGACAGGCCGTTATAATGGCCTGGGCCCCGATGCTCCGGGCCTCTTCAAGCCGCTGGATCTGCATCTGCTTGGAACAGGCCGAACACTGCATCCATCCGGTGGTGCCGCAACAGATGGCATTTTCACGGTTATGGTCCATTTCGGCCAGTTCCACCCCGTCCACCCCCCGGATCAGGTCTCTCGGGGCCTCGTAAATCCCTGCCCGGCGGCCCAGACGGCAGGGGTCCTGAAAGGTGACCCGGTCGTCACCGCTGCTTTTAAAGGCCAGGTCTGCATCGGCCAGGCGGTCGGCCAGAAATTCGGTGATATGGACAACCTCGAATTCAAGGGGGCCGAATTTTTCCGCATACACTTCCCGGAACATGGAGAATCCCTCGGGACAGCCGAAAATAACGGTTTTGGCTCCGGAAGCCTTGATGGCGGCAATATTCTGTTTTGCCAGGGTTTCCACGGTGGCGTCATCCCCGTTCCAGTGGGCATCGTGCCCGCAACAGCATTCCCGTTCCGACACCACCGGTACAATGCCCAGGGCATTGAGCAGGCGCAGGTTGTTTTTGGCCGATTCAATCATCTCAAGGTCCAGGTATTGGAAGGCCACGTCATACTGGGCAATACAGCCGGAAAAATAAAAGTAGTCGCCGGTATCGGCAATTTTTCCCGCTTCCGCAGCCCAGGCGGTCCGCTTGGCGCAGGCCGTGTCACTGCCGTTCCGGATCTGTGCCACCTGGATATGGGTCATGGTCTGGAACATGCCGTGGTGGCTCAGCTTGGGGGTGTTGCCCTTCTGGTACGCCTTATTTCTAAATTCCCGGATAAAGGCGGGAAAGTCGATTTCCACGGGACACCGGTCCGAGCACCGGGAACAGGACAGGCAGGCCCAGAGGTCCTGGGAGTCAAGAATCTCACCGTCAGGTGCTGCCATGGCCCGCTTGATCATCTGCCTGGGAGAAAACCCCTCAAGTGTCATGGACACCGGGCAGGACCCGGTGCAGACCCCGCATTCCATACAATAATCAATCTGATGCTGTAAAAGCTGCATATGTTTTTATCCGGCTAATGGTTCTTTAAAAAATATAAATCCTTTTGCCGGGGATATGTGTTTATCCCCGGCAATTATTTTTTCAGCCCTGTCCGGGATTTGCCCTTCCCAAACAAGTCGTTTTCTGATATGTATAACCCTCTTGATTTTTTTAAAAAAGATGACGACCCTGCGTACTACTCACTAAAAAAATCCGCGTATTTTCCGCCTGTTTCTCTTCGGAAAAAGTTTCACCTTAAAGTTAATTTTTTCATTCGTCAAGAGGGCAATTTTATTTTTTTTCAGCAGCTTGTCCTACTGTTTTACTGGGATTTGCCCGGCAGACGCCCCAAAACAAGGTTGGAAAACAGAGTTTAAAAACAGGATTGCGAATAAATTTGATTTCGGCGATTTCGCAAATGGCAGATATGGGGGTGGGTGTTGCGAAACAAAAATCAAGGCACCGGGATTTCCGGCGCCTCTCAAGTCTTTGCTGATCGATTTTTGTTGCCCGGTTCTCCTTACCCGGGTTCTTCTCATCCCGTTCTTCATATACGGGAAAACAGATCAGGGCAAGGGAACATAGATGTGCAGCTCCGATGTATCTGAGCCGGACGGGTCAAACGCATCGCCGTAAAATTCAAAATCATAGGTGCCTGCGGCCATATCCACACCGTTTTTTGGCGCCCACTCTCCATAAATGTAAGCATAGGTGGCCTTGAGCGTGTCAAGCGCGCCTTTGTGAATGAATACGGCATACCTGGCATCCGGCACGGTCCGTGCCGTCATGCCCGAAGGGATATCGCCCGGGTTTGTTACGGCCACCCCGGCAATGTATTCGAACGGAACGGCCCCGTTGGTTTCCGCCTCGGGTTCCGGGGCTGTGCACAGCCCGTAATACCGGCCGGGGGATTCCGGGTGTTTGATTTCATGGGCCCGTTCCAGGAACTGGTCCCATGTCTTGGGGATGTCATTGTCTGCATTGGTTCCGAAATACCGGATCCCCACCACGGTAAATCCTTTTTTCTCCTTGATTTCCGGTGTCATGTCCGTGTCTCCTTTTGTCTTGAATTGAAACCTGTTTTTATACACGGACGGGCAGTGACGGCCCCGGCGCCGGTATTTTCCGGGGGGGATACCGAATATGCGTTTAAATGCCCGGGTGAATGCCTCCTGGGAATCAAACCCGCTGTCCAGGGCAATATCCATGATCCCGGTGTCGGTATCGACCAGGGCCCTGGCCGCCCGGGTCATCTGGCGCCTGCGGATATAGGTGTTCAGGGTGTTTCCCGTAACAGCCAGAAAAATCCTGTGGAAGTGGAACAGGGAGCAGGCGGCCTGGGCCGCTACCTCACAGGCACGGATGTCCCTGTCAAGGTTGGCCTCGATATATGTAATTGCCCGGCTGATTCTGTCCCGGTACGCCATATGGTCCTCCCTGAAAACGCATGGATTGAAACACACGGGTAAAACACGCATGGGTAAAACACACACGGGTCACTGATGTTGTCCGTATCCTGGCATGACAATACCGGATCAGGGCCGGGCCGTCTTGACTGATCCTGCGATTCCTGCGGTTTTTTCCATTAAGCGGTCATATTCCTTGATCATGGTTTCCCAGGAAAATCCGGATGCATGTTCCGAAAGGGCAAGGCGTTGGGCAGCAAGGGCTTTGGGCCGGGTCAGAATCTTTTCCAGCCGGGTGTCAAGCCCCTTTTCCGTGCCGTAGATCACGGCGTCCCGGAACGGTTCCGGGATCAGTTCGGGATAGGACAACCGGTCCGGCAGCACGGGAAAGCACCCGTGGGCAACAGCCTCCATCACGGAAATGCCGAAATTCTCCTGGATGGCCGTGCTCACCACCACCCGGCCCCGGGCCAGCCATGACCGGTACTCTTGGGCCGATTCCAGGAATCCCTTGACCCGGATCTCTTGCCTGAACTCCTGCACCGCCGTTTCAAACACCTTGGGAATGATCTCGTATTGCTCTCCCATGAGCGCCAGGGAAAATGCAACACCCCGGGCCTTGAGCCGCCGGAGCGCGTCAAAAAACAATTCCGGATTTTTGTCGTATTCCCACCGGTGGTTCCAGACCACCAGGGGCGGGTCCTGTGCCCTGCCCTTTTCCGGCATATCCTTTTCCGGTCCGATCTTTTCTCTTCCGGCAGCCAGGCCGGCCGGGAACCGGCATCCCGGATAGATCACCCGTGTGTTTTCCCGGATCTTTTCCAGCATCCAGTTGGGGCGGGTATCGGGCATCTGCTTGACAAGGGTGTGGGCGGCCTTGAAAAAATCATCCCTGTGAAAGGCAGAGTTGAACACCACGGCATCTGCGGCAAAGGCCGAGACAATATTGGTGAACCCCAGGTGAAAATCCCGTTTTTCATGGGGCCCCAGGGGATAGGAAAGCTGGTTTTCGTGGAAGTAGAGAATCACCGGCGGGCATGCCGGTCCTGCAAGCCCTCTGAAATCGGCCAGGTCCATCATGTCCGTGGCGAAAATCAGATCATAGCGGGACAGGTCCCGGATCTCCCGGATAAAGTGGAGGGCAGCGCCGCGCATCCGCCATTTCCAGAATCGCGGAGGCAGGGTCGCCACCGTGACGTCATGGGCGGAGTGTTGGGAAAACCCCAGGGCAAAGTCCTTGTGGGACCCCCCGTAAAAGGGTTCGAGAAAAAGTATGTTCAATGGGCTGTATCCTTAAAGCGATTGACCCGGGCAGTGTTAAGCTGCCGGACATGTTATCCTGCAGGGCTGTTGTATCCTGTTTGGCCTGCCGGGTCAATGCGGGGTCATGCCCCGATACCGACCTTCCGGGGGGTGGACGGCTGCCGGACAAGCTGTTTGATGAGACAGGCAATGTCCTTTATTTCATAGGGTTTTAGAATAAACCCGTCAAATCCCCATTCATGGATCGCAGCCTTTGGAAAGCTGCCGTGGCCGGTGCAGAGAATAATGGGCACATCCGTACGGATAAAACGGATTTCAGCGGCCAGCCGGTTGCCTTTCATTTCCGGCATCATGAAGTCGGTAATCACAAGATCGAATGCCCGGGGATGCTTTTGAAACACCTCCAGGGCCTTTACACTGCCAAGACAGGGAACAACGCTGTATCCAAGGGACTTAAGGATTTGTGTTCCCAATTCTAAAATCGTTGCTTGATCGTCTACCAGAAGAATGGATATCATTTTGAAACCTCGGCAGAATATGTTAAGTTGTTCATCCCCAGACGCCGTATTTGCCTGAATGCTATACAACCAAAATTAGAATTTTGTCAACCACAAAAATACAACTGTGGAGTGTTGGCATTATTGCATGGCTTGGGATATTAATTTTGCCATCATGTAACCTGTCCCGGGACACCAGTAATGCCAGATACGAACAGAAAAATCGGATTAAAGATCAAAGCCCTGAGAAATGCTTATGGCTTGTCCCAGATCCAGCTGGCGGAAAAACTGAACCTGTCGTTCCAGCAGATCCAGAAATATGAAAAAGGCGTGACCGCGATTTCCGTGGTCCGGCTCCAGCAGGTTGCCGATGCATTCGGGGTGGAGATGGCGGTATTTTTCGAACCCGACCTGCCCGGCCATGATGTGCATGAACCCGCCCCGGAATATGCGCCCCTGATCTCCCGGTCCGATCCTTCCCAGGTGCTGACCGGCGAGGAGATTACCTTGTTGAAACTGTTCCGTAAAATCGAAAATAAAAAATTGCGCCAGGGCATTATCCTCCAGATCAAGGGGCTGGTGGAACTCCAGCATTCATAACCCTGCCTTAAGGTTTTCATCCGCCCAAAGATTGTGGCGGTACTTTCCTTCAAATCATCGCGCAACTGGCAAAACAGGTCACACAAAGCTTGCCCTCCCCGTTCCTGACATCTGCCTGCATGTGCAGGTGGCGCTTGGTTTTTTCCACGATGACGGCAGTGATGGTGATATGGGTCTGGTCGGGCCCGATGGGGCGGATATAGGTGGTGTTGAGCTGGGTGGTCACACTGGGCGGCGCCTCCAGCATGCTCAGCGGGCCGATGGTATTGTCCACGGCAGCCACAATCATGCCGCCCTGCATAAACCCGAACGGATTCTGGTATTTCTCCTTGACCGGGAACGTCACGGTCAGGGATTTGCCCGCCTCATACCCTGTCATTTCCCCCTCCATTTCAAGAAAGACATTGGGGGGAATTTTAATGCCTGAGGACTCAGGCACCCGGTCTGCCAGGGATGCCATCAACTTGTTTTCTGTCATAGGTTCTCCATGGGGAAGGGTTAAGGCGTCACGTCGTTGATCATCTGTCTCAGCCGGGCCAGGGATTTGGACGGTTTGCCCGGTTTTTTTTCTTTTTTGATGTTGCTCAACAGCTGTCTCAGCCTCTGGCGTTCCAGCCCGGGACAGGCCTCCAGAAAGGCCTCGATATCCTCGGCTCCTCCGGACAGGAGGCGCTGCTCCCATTCACTTGTCTGCTGTTCCGGCACAGGGACGGCACCGGGGTCGGCGGCGAACCGGGACAGGGCAAGGCGGATGGGCACGGGATCAATATCCCGCATCAGGGCACCGATATACTGGCGCTGCCGCCGGGCCGCCACATGCGAGGTAATGGACCGGGCATCTGCCAGGGCGGTCCGCAGTTTCTCCGGAAGGTCCAGCCCGTCAAGCTGCCGATCCGGCAGTTTGACAAGTGCCTCCCCGAGCTTCTGGAGCGCTTCCGCTTCTTTTTTGATTTGTGTCTTGCTTTTGTATACCGGGTCATTGTCCATGTGTAATGCTACTCCGTGTGATGAGGGTTATCCGGTGTCTGTGCGCCGGCCACTGCCGCCAGTATGCCCTCGCCCACCTGTCCGGGGTGGGTGAACAGTCCCTCATGGTCCAGGTCCAGATCCACCCGGGAGGTACACCCGATTCCCGCGGCCATGTCTGTATAGGCTCCCGGAGGCAAAGACCTGTCCTTTGTGCAGTGGACAAGGGAAAGGGCAAAGCGGCCCGGATCAAACCCGGCCAGCTCCATTGGCGTGTTGAACAGGGTCAGGGGCTGGGGTACAAGGCGGCCGATCAAACGGTCCTGGTCTTCCCTGGAATCCCCGGACATGAGTGTGGTCCGGATGAAATCCGCCATCACCGGGATTGTATTGTCGTCAGATGCCCCGGCTGCAGCCGTCATTCCCTCTGACACAGGTTTGGGAATCATGTCAAACTGGGATTTGCCGTGATCCAGGATAAAGGCATTCACAAAGACCAGATGGCTGACACGATCAGGCCTTTTGGCGGCCGCGCACTGGATCAGGAATCCCCCGCTGGAATGGCCCACCAGAACCAGGGAGCCGGCCTCCCTGTCAATGGCGTCAATCAACGCTGTTACGTAATCTGCCAGCCCGATGCCGGAGCGCTTCTCCCCGGGCGCATGGCCGGGCATGGTCGGCGATACCGTCCGGTGTCCGAAACCGCCAAGGTAATCTGCCACTCCCGCCCAGCACCAGCCGCCGTGCCAGGCCCCGTGCACCAGTATAAATGTCTTTTTCATGCAAAACTCCTTTGCCGGAATCTGCTCCGCAGTCCATATCCTGATATCTTACATCACTATTTTAAAGTGACCCGGCACCTCACAATGTCAGGCCTGTATTGTCCGGGATGCCCAATCCTCCCGCGTCATCACCCATTGGTTCACGGTCTGGCGGGAATTGATCCATCCCGGTACGGTATCATAGGTTCTGGCAAGGCAAAAGCCCAAGCCTTTAAGGGTTTTGTTCGGCCCCGGATTTTCGGCCCGGGGTTCGCATAAAAGGCGCCTGAGTGCAAACCGCTCAAAATACCGGCTGATGCATTGGCGGGCAAGGGGCCAGCCCAGCCCTTTTCGCCGGAGGGCGCCGGACCAGACATGCAGGTGCATGTATGCTTCCTGCCCGTAAACAATCTTGTTGATGTTGGAGTGCCCCACGGCCCGGCCCTCAACCTCCCAGAACAGGTAGTAAAACTTTCGCTGCCGGAGCGGCGCGCCAAAGTCGTCACAGATAAGGGCGTCCCATGTCTTATGGTCCGGCAGTCTGTCCGGGTCCACACCCATGTCGTGGAGCAGATCCGGGCCGGCATTTAGAAAATAATCAATGACCCGTTCCTGCTCTCCGGGCTGCATTTCCCTGATGCCCGTATCCATATTCCGGACCTCCTTCATCCCGGTTACCGTTTTTGAAATCATTCGAGTGTATCATACCTGGACGCAAACAAAAGAAAAAAACCGGCCGCACCCGTATATGAAAACAAAAACATTGCAAAACCAACAGGGCAGTTGTAAACAACACCTGTCCGGACCGGTTCCCGCGCCGGTCCGGCACGTTGGCCAACGGCAGCGCCGTACACTCACCACCCTTTAGGAATGGAACCCGGGAGCCATGTACAAGGCAGATACCAGACACCCTCTTCCCGTCAGCTACAAGGACGGCGGCCTTTGTATCGACATCGGCTGCCGGGGCAACCGTGAGTACACCAAAATCTCCTACCCGGTAAAATACGGGATCTTTTCACGGCTGGAAACCCGGGAACTAATCCTGGAGTTCAACCTCAACCATGAAATCCGGCATGCCCGGTCCAAAACCAATGCCTGGCCCCACCCCCAGGAGTGGCTGAAAAGGACTGCGGGCAATGACTGGGTCTACTACTCCACTGGCGGATATGCCGGTGTGTTTGAATCCATTGGCGAATATTACCTGCCCAACCTCATGTACACCACCAATTCCCTGCTCGGGGGCAAACCCTTTGACGAGCCCGAGGTGGCACGGCTCTCCCGGGACTGGCACGCCACCCTTACCGGGATTCCCATGGATACGGATAAGATGCCGGAAGCGGTGCGCCAATGGGTGGAACAGATCCTGTCCAAAACCCCGGCCATACTGGATGAAAACGCCCGGGACCTGTTTGCGGTCTCCGGGGCCAGGACCACTGTATTGCCCCCGGATGCCCGGCACTCGGATTATGATGTCATCCCCTTGGCCATTGCCGACGGCTGCCTGTACAAATGCCGGTTCTGCAAGATCAAGAACAAGAAGCCTTTCACCCCCCGGTCCCGGGAGGATATCCAGCGCCAGCTCCACAGGCTCCGGCAGATTTACGGCAGGGATCTTATCAATTACAACAGCCTTTTTTTGGGCGAGCACGACGCCCTCAATGCCCCGGCCGATCTGATCCTTTACGCGGCCCGTGCCGCCCATGACATACTGGGATTCGGCACCGGCGTGATGGCGGCTCCCCGCCTGTTCATGTTCGGCAGTGTGGATGCCGTTCTCAATGCCGGGGATGATCTTTTCAGGGAACTGAACGCCCTGCCCTGCCATACTTATATCAACATCGGACTTGAATCCGCAGACCCGGCCACCCTTGAAACGATCGGCAAGCCTGTGACAGCGGAAAAGGTCTGCAAGGCCTTTGCCCGGATCCAGGAGATCAATCGGTGCTTTGACCGGGTCGAGCTGACCTGCAATTTCATCATGGACGAAGACCTGCCCAAGGGACACACAAATGCCATGCTGGATCTTGTGCGGAACCGGCTTAAATTCACCCTGCCCAAGGGCAGTGTGTATCTCTCCCCCTTGCGGTTCGGCAGGCCGTCCAGGGAAGTATTGTTTGACTTTTACCATCTGAAAACCCAAAGCCGCCTGCCCATGTTCCTTTATATCATCCAGCGGCTGTAATCCCCCCGGTACGGCCTGCAGCTTGATTTTCCCACCGGGATGATGATACAACCGCCCCATGAAAAAAAATGCACTGATATCCCTGCACGGCGGACATTCCGGCCAGTTCTGCAACCATGCCCGGGACACCCTGGAAGAGATGATCCAGGCCTATATCCGCCGGGGGTTTACAACGGTTGGCATCAGCGAGCACATGCCCCCTTCAAACGATACCTTCCTGTACCCGGATGAAGTGGATGCCGGGCTGACGGCAAAATCCCTTCAGGAGCAGTTTGCCGATTATTTCAGGGAACTGGACCGGCTCCAGACCGTTTACCGGGACCGGATCCGTATTTACAAGGCCTTTGAAACCGAAACCCTGACGGGTTACCCGGACAGGGTCAGGGACCTTGTGGAACAATACCGGCCCGATTATATTGTGGGGTCGGTCCACCATGTCAATGACCGCTGCTTTGACTATGCCCCGGAAGATTACAATGCAATCGCCGGAGACATGGGGTCCATGGAGGCCATGTACCTGGCCTATTTTGATGCCCAGTTCGACATGATCCGGACGATCCGGCCTTTTGTGGTGGGACATTTTGATATCATCCGCATTTATGACCCCCGTGGCATTGCCCGGCTCGGCACCCCTGAAATCCTGGAGAAAATCCAGAGAAACCTGGAACTGATCAAGGACCTGGGCCTTGTGCTGGATTACAATCTTCGGCCTCTGTCCCGTGGGGAGAAACTGCCGTATCTGGCCCCGGTGATCCTGGATCTGGCAAAAGCTCTGGGCATTCCCGTGGTTCCCGGGGACGACGCCCACAGCAAGGCCCAGGCCGGACAATTTGTGGACCGGGCCGTGCAGGAGCTTGAGCAGATGGGGTTTTCCACGGACTGGCCGATTCCCCGGTGTTTTTCAATATCCCCTTAAGGAGAGGGTTTCAATATCATGAGAGCAGTTGTACAACGGGTGGACCATGCCGGTGTCACCGTAGACGGCAAAGAGATTTCCCGTATCGGCCAGGGCCTTCTGGTGCTCCTGGGCGTTGCCCGGGACGATACGGAAAAACAGGCGGATTACCTGGCGGACAAGATCGTCCATTTAAGGGTGTTTGAAGATGACCAGGGCAAAATGAACCGCTCGCTCAAGGATATCAACGGAGAATTGCTGGTGGTTTCCCAGTTCACCCTGCTGGGGGACTGCCGCAAGGGCAGGCGGCCGTCTTTTACCGGGGCTGCGCCTGCGGAAGCGGCCCAAAGGCTTTACACCTATTTTGCCGGGACGGCTACCGCATCGGGCGTGGCCGTTAAAACCGGGCAGTTCCAGGCCAATATGGATATCTCCCTGCTCAACCAGGGTCCGGTCACCCTGATTTTAGAGGCCTGATACTGGAGGCCTGATATCGGCGTCCTGAAATGGGAGCACTGATCCTGAGCCGCCCCTTTACCGCAATGTTTACGTTTACCCTTTCACAGACTGGAAAAAGATGAGCAACGACACCCTTTACGTAATCCTGGTCCGGCCCCAGGGCCCTATCAACATCGGCGCGGTCTGCCGGGCCATGATGAACTTCGGGCTGACCCGGCTGCGGCTGGTCAGCCCCTGCCAGGATTATAAATCCCTGGACGCCAAAAAAATGGCCCTGAGCGCCTTTCATGTGCTTGAAAATGCCGCAGTTTTCGATACCCTTGCCGATGCGCTCCACGATATTCATACCGCCTACGGCACCACCCGCCGGTTCGGCAAATACAGGAAAAATTTTCTAACCCCGGAAACAGCCGCCCAAAGGATCTGCAGCACCGGCCCCGGCATCACATCGGCGCTGGTCATGGGGCCCGAGGACACCGGCCTTGAAACCATGGACCTGGAACTTTGCCAGCAGTTTATCACCATTCCCACCCATGACGCCTATCCATCCATGAACCTGAGCCATTCCCTGGCCGTGCTTCTCTATGAAGTGTCGGTCAACTCGGATACGGGGAAGAAATTTTACGATCCCAAGGTAAAAGATCCGGCAACCGGCAAAGAGCTGGAATCCATGTTCGCCCACATGCGAAAATCCCTTCTGGACATTGAATACCTGGACCCCCAGAACCCGGACCACCTGCTCCGGACCTTCAGGCGGATTTTCGGGAATGCCGGACTGTCGTCCAGGGATGTCAGGATTATCCGGGGGCTGATGTCCAGAATCGACTGGACCGAATCCGAACGCAGAAAGCACGGAAAGTAAGACAGGGATGTCGTCCGGGCCGTCTCCGGATCCCGGTATCAGGGATGGGGTAGAACGCCCCCGTAGGTCTGTCCCAAAAAATTGCAGATGTCCAGGGCGTCATCAATAAATACTGCGCCTGTGGACAGACTTTTTTTAGCGGTTTCCGGAGCAGCGCAGCCGTCTGCCAGGACCAGTACGGGGCATTCCTGGTTTTCTTGGCCCAGGGCCTTGACCACGGCCGGCCTGGGCCGTTGGAAATCCACGTGAACGATCTCAATATCCACCCGGGCTGCCGGTGAATAGACAAAAAAGCCTTCCACCACCCCGCAGGCAGGACAATAATAGGGTCCCTGGCCGTCCTCGCTCCAGGGCGTCAGCATATACAAGCGATGTTTTTTCATGGTCTTTCTCCAATCTGCACAACATAAAGGGTACCTCTAATAACCAGGATTTTGGTTTGAGTTCAAGGCGCGGCAAAATTTTAACCGGAGGAATACATTGCGTATTTCGAGGATTAAAATTTTTCTGCAACGCAGAAATCGAACCAAAAGACCATTATTAGAGGCGGCCTAAAATTTTACCGGGCAGTTCCGGCTATTGCCGCATGCATGCGGTGAGCCGCCCGGGATTTTCCAGGTAGCCGAACAGGTCCATGATGTCCCGGACCAGGATATCCGAGGCGGCAAGGGTCCGGGTGGCCAGTCCCTCGTCCAGCAGCACGGCAATGCCCAGAGCAGCCTGTTCGAGCATGAAGCAGTCATTGGCACCGTTGCCGCAGGCAATGGTGTGGCCGGGTCCCAGGCGGTCCAGATGTTCGGCCTTTGCCCGGGCCTGGTCCCCGGCCGGAATGGTGACAACAGTGCAGTCCGTATCTTTGAGAGCGGCTTCCACCGACCCGAAGGTGTCTGCCGTGATCACATGGAACCGGAATGTTTTTGCGTGGGTGTTGATCTTTTCCCTGACACCCGGGACAGGTATACCGTCCACGGCCAGGGTGCCGTTGTAATCCAGGAGAATGTGGCGTATCTCAAGCGCCCCGAAGCCGGGGATGTCAAATATTTTCATTAAGGGTCCATCCTTTGGTCATACCGGCCGTTCCGGCACCGGGGTTAAAACACCTGCAGCCTTCCATGGGCCTGTCCCGCACCGGGCCGTCCGTTTTTCAGCCCCCGGCCGTTCTTCCGGCCGGGGACCCAGCTCCCTTATCTCATGTTGTTGCCTAAAAATCTTCAAATTTTTCATCCGCATCAAACGGGATCACCTGGTCAGGCCGGATTTCCTTTTGGTTGAGAGGAGGCAGCTTGCGATGGTTTTGCGCCGCCTCCCCGGGCCTTGCCGGGATCGCCGCTGCCATACGGGTGCCATGGTAAACACCCGGGGTTTCTTTTTTCCCCGAGACCAGCACAACAAGCTCCCGGACAAAGTCGCGAAGCATTTCGGCCTGGGCATTCATCTCTTCGGATGCAGATGCGGATTCTTCGGCATTGGCGGCATTCTGCTGCACCACCTTATCCATTTCAGACATTGCCAGGTTCACCTGTCCGATCCCATTGGCCTGCTCCTTGGAGGCTTCGGAAATCTCTGATACGATGCCGCCAACTTTTGAAGAACTTTCAGCCACTTTGGAAAATGCATCGCTGGTGGCCGAGACAAGTTCGGCACCGTAGTTTACCTTTTTAACGGTTCCTTCAATAAGCGCGGCAGTATCTTTGGCCGCCTCCGCCGCCCTCATGGCAAGGTTTCTGACCTCATCCGCCACCACGGCGAACCCGGCGCCGGCTTCTCCTGCCCGGGCGGCTTCCACGGCGGCATTCAATGCCAGGAGATTGGTTTGAAAGGCGATTTCATCTATGGTTTTGATGATGTTTGACGTTTCCTCGCTGGCATCTGAAATATCTTTCATTGACCGGATCAATGCTTCCATGGATTGGCTGGCTTCATTGACAACATGATTGGCCTGTTGCATTAATTCGTCTGCATGGCTTGCATTTTCAGAGTTGCTTTGGGTCATGGAGGAGATCTCTTCCATGGACGAGGAGGTTTCCTCAATGGAGGCGGCTTGCTCCGAAGCCCCTTCGGCCATGGACTGGCTGGACGCAGAGACCTGGCCTGATGCGGAGGCCACCTGGTCTGCACTCTCATTCATGCCCTGGGTGATCATGCTGATCGGCCTTGCTATGGAGCGGGTAATCAAAAAAGCTGCACCGATAATGACCACGACACTGACCACAGAAATCATGACGATCAGCCATTTTAACGCATTGACTGCGGCAAATGCCTCGGATTCGTCAATCTCGGCAATCAGGGCCCAGTTGATATTTCCGATGTTAAGGGGGGTGAATGAGGAAAGCACGGCATTGCCGTTGTAATCAATGATAATTTCTGACCCTTCTTTGCCGGCCAGTGCCTGTCTGGCGGCATCGGTATCCACCCGGCCGTTGGCGGGATCGGCAAATGAAGCGCTTACCGAATGGTTGGCGGGATTGAGAAAGCTGTCCGACCGCATGAGTTGATCCGGACCCACAAGATAGGTTTCCCCGGTTTCCCCCATGCCTTCGCGCTGCTGCATGATTTTGTTGATGGCATCAAGCGACAGTTGGAGGGCCACGACCATTTCCACGTTTCCGTTATTGACGACGGGTTGTGCGATAAATGCCGCGGGCACGTTATTGCTTGGTGCATAGGGGGTGAAATCCGCCATACCGTATGACCGGCTGTCCCTGACCTCCCGGAACAACCGGCCAAGACCGGAACCGGCGTATTTGCCGTTTTCAAAGTTGGCCTGGTAGTCGGACTGCCTTGCCACCGTGTAAAAGCAATAGCCGTCCGGATTCATCAGGAAAAGATCGTAATACCCGTATATTTCCGTATATTTTTCAAAAAAGTAATCGCCATTGTCGTCTTTGGGGCAAAATGCTTCCGCCACATCAATCTCGGTCAGCATGGCCCATATGATACCGTTGCCAAGGTCCAGGGCATCCCATGCGGACAATACCGGGTTGCCGTTGTAATCCCTGATCACTTTTTGCCCGTTTTTCCCTGACAGGGCCTGCCGGGTTCCCTCGGTATCGACCTTGGTCTGATGTTCAAAAGAGGCGGCCACCGAGTGGCCCTCCGGGTCAAGATACGAATCTGAGCGCATCAAGTTATCCTGGCCGACCAGGTAACTTTCCCCGGTTTCACCCAACCCGTCTCTCCGGAGCATGATGTCGTTGATTTGGGCAATGGGGATTTGGAACGCGACAAACCCAGCCGGTTTCCCGGAGTCATCCTGCATCCGCGCCATCATAAACCCGGCAGGCGCTCCGTCCGCAGGGGAATACGGGGCGAAATCAGAAAAAACAATCTCTTCCGCATCTGATGTCAGCGCCTTTTCAAACGCCACACCAAGGCCTTCATCCTTTAACCCGCTTTCCGGTATAATTATTCCCAGCTCCGGGGTTCTGACGGCCGTGTATACGATATCGCCGTCCGTGTGGATTAAAAACAGGTTGTCCCAGCCGTTGTCGGCCAGGATATCTCGAAGCCTGGCATCGTATGTTTTGGCTGCTGCAGCCCACTGCCCGGTGTCGACCCGGTCACCCCCGGCTTCAAACGCATGGTCCAGCTCGATAAGGGCCTGTTTCACATAGGGATCATCTTTTAACACCCTGAGCTGGTTTTCCATGGTTGCAAAATAATCCAGAACCTGGGCTTTTTTTATTTTCTGCACCGCTTCCAGCTTTTCAAACGATGCCTTTCGCAAGGTGCCCACGGTTTCTATCAATACATGCATATCCCCCCGGCGTTCATCAAAAAACCGGGTGATCTGGGCTTTTTTAACGGCGCGCATGCCTTCAAGCTGACCATATACGGCTCCGGACAGCGCATTGCTTGATTTAACCAGTGAAATGATGCCGGTGGCGGCAAACGGAACCAATCCGATGAGTAAAAAGAAAATCATCAATCGTGCTGCCAGACTTGTATTTTTCATTTTTTATTCCTTTGTTTGTTATGCGTTGTCCCGGATTGACGGAATAGAGGTGTTTGGCCCGGGCCGTCAGCCGCAACCAAATGCGAAACCAACCGGTCAATATCCAGAATCATTTTCACACGGCCCTCTTCTGTCTTTGCCATGCCAAGGATGTGTTTTGTGTCCGGATGAGGGTATGGGAGGCATATCAAATGTTTCCCTGAGATTGATGACCGGGATGACTTTCCCCCTGAGCTTGACAACCCCTTTTACGGCGCCGGGGGTTCCCGGCACAGCCGTAACCGGAATCATACCGATAATCTCTTCTACATTGCGTATGCCGATGCCGTAGTCTTCTGTTCCCAGGGAAAATGTGAGGTATTTACCTGTGTTTATGATTATTTCTTTTATGGTGTCGTCAATGGTGGTGCAATGGCAGGACATTCCTGTCTCCTTTTTCATGACATATTGGCAATCGTTTCTTTCGAGCGGTGTTGCGAAATATTCTTTTCATAAGGAAGCGATGGATGGATAGGAATGGAAATTGGAAGATAGAGGACTGCTGTGACTGAGAATATGCTGATTTTTGAATTCATTTTTGACCCTGGGCCGGAAAATGTCTCAGTACGGCTTTTTCAAGGGCATTAAGGGTAAACGGTTTTCGGATAAATCCGGAACAGCCGTTTTCCTTTGCCTCGGTCTCAAGGCCGTTGCTGTCAGACGCGGAAATCATCACCACGGGTAAAGAAGGATAATGCGCTTTAATCACTTTCAACAACTGGATACCGTCCATATCTGGCATGGTGAAATCGGTGACCACAAGATCAAATTCGGATTGATTCGTTTTGAGTAATGATAAGGCATTGGCAGCGCAGTCAACTGTCCGGGCGTTAAACCCCTGACGCCTTAAAATTAAATCCAGAACATTCAATTGCCGTTTATCATCATCTACAATCAAAATTTTCATTTTTCATCTCTATTTTTTGTTGGGGACAGGCCCTTTGGTGGGAAAAGAATAGAGCGAAGAGTGTGCCAGGGGCGGTGAATTTGTATAATCCACTGAAATCAAGACAGATGTGACGCTTTCAACGAACCCGGCATACCGCCCGTGCAAGTGTTACGTTTTATACCACAAAACACCGCAGAGTCGCATGAGAGACTGAAAAACGGAACCCGCCACCCAAATTGTTACATTACGTAACATTGTTACACAATATAACACCCGCGCATGCCGCTGCTTTACGGCTATTTGTCTGCTGTATTTAAGAGCCGTGCCAGCCGCTGGCGGGTGATCCCGATCATTTCTGCGGCCATGGATTTGTTGTTGCCGGTTCTTTGCATGGCCTCACGGATGAGGAGGACCTGGGATTCCGCCATGGTGGGAAGTTTGGAAGAGTTCTGGTATACGTTTTCCGGCGCATGGGAGGAGACCTGGGGTGCAGTGCCGTCAAAAAAGCGGCCGCCCCGCATGCTCCGCTTGAAAGGCTCCAGAGACAACGTTTTGGACGGGGAGGTGCTGACCGCATCAAACAGCATGCTTTTCAACTCCCGGACATTGCCGGGAAATTCATAATTCAAGAACAGTGTAATGAGCTGGCGGGGATACAAAGGTTTTGGCCGGCGGTACACCCTGGCGGCTTCCATAAGAAAAAAATCCGTTAACAGGGCCATATCCCCGGGCCGCTCTTTTAAGGCAGGCAGGTGTATGTGGTGGGTGCCCAGCCGGTAAAACAGGTCTTTGCGGAACAATCCCTTTTCCATAAGCGCCTCCAGGTCTTTGTTTGTGGCGGCGATGATCCTGGCGTCCATGGTCCTGGGGGTGTCTGATCCCAGCATGAAATATTCGTTTTCCTGTATCAATCGTAACAATTTGATCTGGGATTCTATTTTAAGATCCCCGATTTCATCAAGGAAAAGGGTGCCTCCCGATGCTTTGGCGATCAGACCTTCACGATGTTTGCCTGCGCCTGTAAAGGCCCCTTCGATATGGCCGAACAGGGTATCGGAAAATGTATTGTCATCAATACCCGCCACATTAATGGAGACAAAGGGCTCGGTACGGGATGCCTTGTGAACGGCCCTTGCCATCAACTCCTTTCCCACGCCGGTTTCACCGGTAATCAACAGCGGCAGCGGGCTTTGGGCGATGGATTCGGCATATCTGAATATGGTTTTCATTTCCTTGTCACCGGTCAGGATATCTGAAAACGCCTTTTCAGATTCCTGCTGCAGCCCAGCAGACCGGTGTTTCAGGAGTTGATTTTCATCATACAGGCGCGTCAATTCAATGGCCCGTTTCACTCCCGAGACCAGGCGGCTGCTTTCGATGGGCTTGACCATATAATCAAATGCACTGTTTTTCATGCATTTTACTGCCATGTCAATCTCGCGAAGTGCTGTGACAATGATAATGGGGATATGTGGAAAATCCTCCGTGAGCTGTTCCAGAAGGACATCCCCCGGCGCATCAGGCATTGTGATGTCCAGAAGAATGACCGAAACTTTTTGCCCGGCCAGCAGTTCAACAGTGGCCAGACCGCTCTGGCGCTTTATTGTGTGGTTGATCCCTTCGGAACGCAGCGTGAGGTCAAACACCCGGAGCGCGGACGGATCATCATCAATGATTAACACCGGATACTGGGGGAACAATGGTCTTGTCATGGC
Organism: Desulfobacter sp.; assembly: GCA_036881925.1. Classification (GTDB taxonomy): domain Bacteria; phylum Desulfobacterota; class Desulfobacteria; order Desulfobacterales; family Desulfobacteraceae; genus Desulfobacter. The sequence goes on along the minus strand of JBAJNJ010000014.1, from coordinate 92,784 downwards.
GTTTTTTCCAGGAGAGTTTGGATTTCCCTATATAAATCTTTTTTATCCACGGGTTTTTCCAGGATATTCCCGTACCCCATATCCATGACCTGCCTGGTGGTGTTGGAATTAATGAGCCCCGTAACGATCAGCACCTTCATCGCGTGAAGGTGGGTTGTATTTTGAATCACTTTACACACCTCATACCCGTCAATCCCGGGCATATGCACATCAAGAACCAGAAGATCCGGACGCTGCCGGCCCATTTCATACAACACTTCAGCACCGCTGCCGGCGTCAAAAATTTTAAAATTTCCCAACCGGGCAATCATATCAACAAGGATTTGCCTGGATGCCGGATCATCATCGGCAATAAGAATTTTTACCGGGGTTTGGGTCGTCATCACGGGCAGGACAACCTTGAAAACAGACCCCTCTGCCGGCGTACTCCGGAGTTTAATGGTCCCGCCGTGTTTCCTGACAATATCCGAGGAGGTAAACAGGCCTAGCCCGATGCCGCCCTGGCGTTTTTTGGTCGTAAAAAAGGGATCGAATACCTTTGCCAGGTTCTCTTTGGGAACCCCTTTGCCCTGGTCCGCCACCGTTATGAATACTGCATTTTCAGTCCGGGACATTCCCGACGTGACAGAGATCTTTTTATGTTTACCGTCAACGGCCTGGCAGGCGTTCTCGATTAAATTCACAAGGACCTGTTGAAGCCCCTGGCGGCTGCCCTTTATCCGGGGGATTGCCCTGTCAAGGGTGATGCTGAAACGACTGGTTGCGTCCTTTATGCGTTTTCGGGTCAGCCTGGCCGCATCTTCGATGACCTGGTTGATGTCCAGTTCACGGAATTCGAATTTCTCATTTTTACGGGAAAAATGTTTGAGGTCATTAATAATCTGTTTGATGGAATGGGAACTTCGCTCTATTTCAGCCATGATTTCAGGAAGCTCGGTTTTCATCTCATCATAGGGCAATCCCCCCACACTGAAGCCGCTTTGCTGGTCTGAATATGTATCCAGCACCGGGGCAATATCCGGCCAGGACTTGATCAGCAACTGGGTGTTCAGCAGTATCGAATTATTGGGGTTGTTGATCTCGTGGGCAAGGCCGGCAAGCAACATTCCCATTTTGATCATCTTGTCTGCCTGCATCAGTTCGGTTTCCACATTCCGGATATTTGTAATATCATTGACGCGGACACTGACATAATTGTCACCGGATGAAGGGTCCGTGGCCGGGGAAATGGTGACCAGCTCCTTTTTGGCCGGATCAATAAATCCGTTTCGCTCGTAGCACAAGGCCTGGTTGGCAGCGATGGCGTCCTTTGCCCTGCATTCCTCACAACATTCGGACCGCCCTTTGAGCACCTCGTAACAATAGCTGTTTTCAAAATCCGATTCCGGCGAAATCCCGTAATATTTGAGTGCGGCAGTATTCACAAATCTCAGTTTCAACGCATTGTCAAGAACGATCATGGGGTCGGAAAGCCCTTCGACAATAGCCGAAAGCATCTTTTCGCTCGTCGCCAGTTTTTTCTGGGCGGTTTTGATATTGGTGATATCCCGGATGGCATACAGAAGTGTGCCGCCTTTTATATCCACCGACTTGACATGGATTAATAAAAACAGGGCCTGGCCTGTTTTGCTTTGGACAGACCACTCTATATTCTGGATTTCAGCCTGTTCCCTCACCATTTCCGGTTCGCAAACAGTCCCCCCCAACAGGGTCATGATGTTTCCGGTTTTTTCGACCTCGTCCGGGGACATGCCGAAAATAAAGCTGATATTGGGGCAAACATATATGAATTCCCCATGGTCATTTGTAATCAGGACGGTATCGGACAAGTTTTCAAGCGTCACGCGATGCACCTGCTCGGATTCCCGTATCCGGCCGATTGTTTTTCTTAACTCCTGATTTTCTTTTTCAAGCTCTGCGTGTGAACGGTGTTGCGGCATTCCGTGTCCTCTTATTCCGGTTTTCTGCGGGTATTGAACAGGTGCTTAGTCGTCGGTTTTGGCATTATAAAGGCTTGGCCGTGTGCCTGCAATATCAGGGCGGGGTAAGGATCAAAACGGGTCAGGCCGCCCTCATGTCCCTGAGCAGGTCTGCCGGGCTCTGGCCAAAGTACCGTTTAAATTCCCGGCTGAACTGGGATGCACTCTCGTACCCCACCCGGTCGGCTGCGATATAGGCTTTCATGTCCTCTTCCATGAGAAAGGCCCTGGCCCTTGTGAGGCGGATTTTTTTCAGGTACTGCATGGGGGATTCCGCAGTAATTTCCTTGAATACCCGGTGAAAGGCTGAAACGCTCATGTTGACCATGCCGGCCATGGTTTCAACGTCGAGTTTTCGGGCGTAATCCGTCTGGATCATCTTCAGCACCTCCGCAATACGGGCAAAACTGCCGTTGTACGCGGCCAGGGACCAGAGTACGGGCCCCTGGCCGCCGCAGAGGACCCGGTAAAAAATCTCCCGGACCAGAGCCGGCCCCAGGATACGGGTTTCCGTGTCCGATCCAAGGGTTTGCAGCAGGCGGCCGACAACCTCGGTCATCCGGTTATCCATGGGAGCCGGCCCGATGCCTTTGGGCAGGGTGTCCACAGGTGTATCAGGGACGGGCTGGTCCATGTCCGCAACCAACTCTCTGACCACAGGCATGTCCACGTCAATATACAGTCCCAGAAGAGGGGCTTCGGGGGTGGCAAAGGTTTCGCATTCAAACGGCATGGATACGGATACCACCAGGTAGTTGTTGGCATCGTACTGGAATGCCTGGTCGCCCAGGTAACCGATCTTACGGCCCTGCAGTACAATGGAGACGCCGGGATCGTAAAGCAGGGGGATTCTGGGCACATGGTCCAGGTGCTTGAAAAACCGTGTCCCGCTAAGTTTTGATTCGGAAAACCCTTCGGGCAGGTCAAACGCATCCATATATTTCCAGAGTTCAGGCATATTGTTCATCTTCCCCAGGTTGAATTAACGTTTCAGGACGTGAGTTTACCAAGTTCAGGTACAAAATTCCATCATCCTTTGGAAATAGGCAGGGGGTGAGCCGGAACAGATGCATCCGGTCATGCATATGTTCCGCCGGTAAAGACAGGCATCCGTTTCCGGGCCGCATAAACAGAAGGCGACGGGTTGACGACAAAAAAACAGAGTAAAAAAAGACACCGGAATAAACCGGCGCATCTGCTCCCGCCCTTTTAAAAATAACCAATAATACAAATTGGTTTTGGGCCATTTTTCAAAATAATATGTATTTTTTGTTACAAAAATGATTTCTATATTTGATTTCAGTATGAAAAAATTTAAGAATTTAATATTTGTAACACCTCCTGCCAAAATCCCCGGGATGCCGCAACGGTTTACAACAGGCGGTCCCGGGGGATCGGGCCTGAGAATCCGGCGCCTGTTTTTGGCCGCTTATACACAGATACATGTATTTTCTTTGGCCGGCAAATAAGATACGCTTCCCTCGTTTTTACAGCTGCAGGCGCATACGAAACATCAAATCCAATCAGGGGATACTGTGTGAAGGCGAAAACGATTCTACTCGGGATTCTGATGCTGCTGATCTCGGAAGTCGACGGATTTGGAGAACAAGGCATAAGACTGACAAGCGGCGAATGGCCGCCCTATACCTCCGAAAAACTGCCGGGATACGGGATGCTTTCCCAACTTGTCACCGAGGCATTTGCCCTGGGCGGCATCTCTGTTGATTACACGTTTTTTGACTCCTGGAAACGCTCCTATATTCTTGCCCGGCAGGGAAGTTTTGACGGCTCCCTGACCTGGACCCGCATTCCGCAGCGTGAAAAGGATTTCCACTTTTCCGACCCCATTGCCGCCCATGAAAATGTATTATTCCATATGAAATCCCTTTCCTTTGACTGGCAGGATTTCAGTGACCTGAAACCGTTTCGCGTCAGTGTCACCAGCTTTTATTTTTATGGAGATGCGTTTGACAGCGCCGTGAAAAAAGGAGATTTCACTCCGTTTGTCGTGTACAGGGACATTGCCAATTTTCACAACCTGTTCCAGGGCCGTACCGATCTTTTTCCCATGGACAAAAAAGTGGGATATTACCTGCTCAGCTCCGCATTCGGCAGGGAACAGCAGCATATGGTCACCCATCATCCCAAGCCCATGGGCCAACCCAGCACATGCCTGGTCATCTCAAAAGAGATCCCCCGGGAACGGTCCGCCATGCTGATCCGGGTGTTCAACCGTGGCCTGGCCCGGCTGAAAACCAATGGCCGCTACCTGGAAATCCTGTCCGGGTACGGCCCCTGAAGGGCCGCCCCGTCTTTTCATATCTGCCGCAGCAAATGATTTTCCCGCAGGACATCCGGCAGGGTGTCGGCCATGGGAAAATGATAGGGATTGAACGGCTTTGGAATTCCCCAGATTCTGTCCTCCTCCTCCCGTTTGATTTCCAGGGCAAGCATATGCTCGAACGGGTTCAGTTTTTCATATGCAAGATCCGGAAGATTCGGCATATTGGCAATAATGTCCAAAAGGGAGTGTTGCTGTGAAATCCTGCCCCCGGTATAGGGGCTGTGCCATGTTTCAGCCCCTTCTGCGGCTGCGGGGAAGGCCCCGTGGTGAACCGGGCTGCAGTTTCCATGGGGGGTGATGAACAATTTGAATTTGGACTGTTTATGGGGATGGCAGAAGCCGTCCCTGTGGGTCCAGAACAGGTTTTCCCGGGACAGCGACCCGGCAAAATAAACCCCTGTCCCGCCATTGGAACGGGATGCCTTTAACGCCCCGATGGTGTCGGTGAGATAGGCCTGGGTAGATTTTTTATACGGGGTAAAGTAATTGGGCTTGAAATCGATATAATCCACACCCAGATTTCCGGCAGCGCTGATAAACCGGTGCATGTCCCTGTAGTTGTTCTCAAGGACAATAGAGTTGATGCCGATTTTGGTTTCCGGGTTATACCGTTCCCGCTCTTTGACGAGCTTTTCGATATTGTTGAGCAGGTAAGCCAGCCCGTATTTTTTTTTCCGGGTGGCGTCACTGCCGAACATCACTTCGTCGTAAGCCCTCTCGTCAATTACACTGAGGCTGATACGGATATCTCCTGTGCCCAGTGCCAGACGGCGGCGCTCCTCGGTATCAAGCAGCAAGCCGTTGGTAAACATTTTGGCGCGGACCCCCCTGTCCCTGGCCTGGCTGAGAATGGCGCCGATGGTTTCCGGATCGGTCAGAGGTTCAAGCCCTCCGGAAATTTTCACCATGACCGATGTGCCCTGTCCCTTGATCTCCGAGATATCCTCGAAAACCGACGCGATATCCCTGTGGGAAAGCCGATCCGATCGTTTGCCCCGGTAAAGGGAAATCTTTCTTGTACCGTCATGGGCCACGGTGACATTGGGACAGAATACGCACCGGCCCGGGCAGGCCAGTCCCACGAAAAAGACAACCACATACATCTGGTTGGTAAAATAATGATTGACGATATTGAGATAATCGCCGTTGGGGGATGCTTTGATATGTTCTGCTGCAGCAGGAGTTCGCTGGATCAGTTTGTAGGAGAGCATCAATTCTTCCCTGCTCATTCCCATTTGCCCGGCAGTGGTTTTGGCCGGAGAGTAAGGTGCGGAAGCAAGGTAGCGGACAAGGTCCGCTGTTTTATCCACCACACCGACGAATTTTTCGCCGGCGCGTACAGAACGGCCGGGAACGGATTCGGCGGTTTCGCCAAGGCAGCGTTTCTTTAATACGCTCAGTTCCTCTGCCAGAGATGATAATAAATAATCTGTCATGGAATACCTCCTTTAACAGTGAAAAAGGTTAAAGCAGGTCCCAGATCAGTTGGGGAACCCGATGGGGAGCCCGTTACTGCGGTGTTCTAGGGATACCGGTAGTGCTGACTTTCACAGGGGGCAATAGCCCTGTATGCCACCCCTTTTCTGGGGACGGCCATCCATGGCTCAACGGTTTTCCGCCAGGTTTGGTAGGAATCACCTTCACGGTGAATATCAATATCGGCTTCTGCGCCATAAGCTTCATAGAAAAGGAACTGGGCCGGATCGTCAAGGGACTGGAGGAAGTCGAATCGCAGGTTTCCCGCCTCTTTGACCGTATTGGCCTGGTGGATTTTGCTTGCCGTGATAAAATCGTCAATAAATGCCTGCTTCACATAAACTGTGACCGCACTGATCTTCATGAGACCTCCTGAAATCAAATAAAACGGATTCAGTCTTCGTTGAAAAGTAGAATGTAAGAACGGTTATGTTCCAATCATGAAATATTTTGTAAAACCGGTCAAGACATTTGTAAAATAAAATTTTTCATTTGATTTTTACTACTGTTTTTTTTACAATTTACTTAAATATGCCTTTCCTTTCAGGCGTATAGGCAGAATTCAAACAACGGATTAAAACCTGTTTTACGAAATTGTGTATCGTCTGTTTCCGTGACGACAATGCCACATATTCCAATGGTCGTTCTTTATCCTTGAGGCATTGGTAAATTCAGCGCGTCTTCCGTTTCCGGGAAATGCGGCTGTTTCATAAAGAGTGGGGTTTCAATGATCAAAGAACACCAGCCAAGCATCCAGGACCTGCTGGAAGACTTTCCGTTTTTCGTAGCTCTGTACGGACCGGATCTTAAAATCCAATGGGCGAATAAAATCGCCAGGAAGATTTCCGGCCGCTCGCTCAAGGAAATCACCGGCATGAAGTGCCATGAAATCTGGGGATTTGATGCCCCCTGCGCCGGATGCACCGCCAAGCGGGTGTTTGAAACGGGCCGGACATCAGATCTTGAACTCAACAGCCAATGCCAGGCCCACTGGCCTGAAAACAAAGGGGCATGGCAGCTTCACCTCATGCCGGTCATGGGGAAAGACAACAGGCTGGCAGCCATTTTGGAGACCGCTTGTGACATCACCCAGATGCACCGGACCGAGATGGAGCTGAAATTGAGCCAGTCAAGGCTCAGCGATGCCCAGCGCCTCGCCCATATCGGCCACTGGGAACTCATCCCCGAAACCGGCAAATTGTTCTGGTCCGAGGAAATTTTCAGAATTTTTGAGATCGACCCGGACGGATTCGAAGCCTCTTATCAGGCCTTTCTGGATGCCACCCATCCCGAAGACAGGGAAAAAGTGCACAGCGCCTACTCAGAATCCCTTGAAACCAAGCAGCCGTATAAAATTGAGCACAGGCTGCTCATGGGAGACGGCCGGATAAAATATGTGCAGGAACGCTGCAAAACCGATTATGACCGGGATGGCAACCCTGTAAAATCCATTGGAACGGTTCAGGATATTACCGAAAGCAAACTGATTGAAGATGAAAATAAAAAACTCCAGGAGAAAATCGTACAGGCCCAGAAAATGGAATCCGTGGGCAGGCTTGCCGGCGGTGTTGCCCATGATTTCAATAATATGCTCTGCGTGATCCAGGGGCACCTGGATCTTGCCATGACCGAAGTGGAACCCGGGAACCCGCTTTATAACTCTCTTGAAGAAATACGGAATGCTGCCCGGAGGTCATCGGACCTGACCCGGCAGCTGCTCGCCTTTGCCCGCCAGCAGCCCATCGCCCCCCAGCTTCTTGACCTCAACCAGGTGATTGAGGATATGCTGAAAATGCTGGCGCGGCTCATCGGCGAAGATATTGACCTGGCATGGATACCGGGCAAAGACCTGGGTCGCATAAAACTGGATCCCACCCAAGTCGACCAGATCCTGGCCAACCTCTGCATCAATTCCCGGGATGCCATTTCCTCAAACGGCAAAATTACCATAGAGACCTATAAGGCAAGTCTTGATGAAACCGACTGCGAACAGCGCCCCGGCTTTTTCCCGGGTGACTTTGTGGTCCTGGCCGTGAGCGATAATGGGTGCGGCATGGACCGGCGAACGATATCGCGGCTGTTCGAGCCCTTTTTCACCACCAAAAAAGCAGACCAGGGCACCGGCCTCGGCCTGGCCACAACCTATGGCATTGTCAAGCAGAACAAGGGATTTATCAATGTCTACAGCGAGCCGGAAAACGGCACCACATTCAGAATTTATTTTTCCGTTTATAAAGGCAAACATGCTGCCCCTGTGACGGAAACAGCACCGGAAAGCATCACCGGCGGAAACGAAACCATCCTGCTGGTGGAAGACGAAACCATGATCCTGAAATTCTGCTCAAAACTGCTCCAGAAATTGGGGTACAGGGTATTTGCGGCCAGCTCCCCAAAGCAGGCACTGGGCCTGGCAAAAACCCATGGAACATCCATTGACCTGCTGATCACTGACGTGATCATGGCACAGATGAGCGGCAAGGAACTGGCAGAAAGTCTGACAGGGGATTTCCCGGAACTCAAGACCCTTTACATATCCGGATATACGGCAAATGTCATTGCCCACCACGGTATCTTGGAAGACGGGATCATGTTCCTTCAAAAACCGTTTTCAAAGGGCCAGCTGGCGAAAAAAGTCCGCCAGGCCCTTGCCACTCCCAATTAATCCCGGAAAATAACGGTCCGGCAAATAAAATCAGCCGGACCGTTTCTCCAGGATGTCAAGCACCTTTCGGCACATGTCCGCCGCCCTGGCCTTGAGCGCTTCAGCCCTGGCCATGGTCTCTTTTTTATACGCCGCGTCCGTGATATCTCCCATATTGATGACCACATTTTTATACGCCCCCCAGATACCCGTTTCAAGGGCCCTGGCACCAACCTCGACATCTGACCGGGATGCGATATTGCCGTATGTGGCCACTTCTATCATGGCATCCCAGGCACGGTCGCCAAGGGTCATGGTAGACATGGGCACCTCAATGGCTTTTTTCAACCCCTCCTGGAGGCGCTCCGTACGATAGGCCTTTTCCTCATCGGTTCCCTTTGGCAGACCCAGCGCTTCGACATAATCGGTAAAAGCATTGGTATCTGCGTCAATCATGGGGATCAGCGCATGGGCGGCCTCGTGAAGGGGTGGCACCAGTTCCCGCATTTTTCCGTCCAGTGCCTCAAATTTCCTCACTCCCAGGGTCAACTTGGCCACCATGGCACCCAGGCCCGCTCCCATGGCTGCAATGGCCGCAGATGCAGAACCGCCTCCCGGGGCGGAACTCCGGTTGGCAACCTCCTGGACAAACTCCCGGACACTCAGGCTGGCCAGGGGCTCATCCGGTTCCCGGGCAATAATATACTCGATAATTTTTTCCTTTGGATCAAAGTGTGCAACCGAATTAAGGCCCAGCCGTTCAATTGCCAGCCGGACCTTCTGATCCTCATCCAGAACAAACAACCCTTCTTTTTCAATATAATAGTCTGCTGCCCGGAGCATGGCATCCAAGGGAACCACCCCCACGATTTCAGATCCGGTCACCCCGACCTTGAGCCCTGCCGCCTCCTCCTTTACCGCTTCATACAGGATATGGGGCGGGGTCACCAGGTAGTTGTTCAGGTTGACCGTGACCTGGGACAAATTGTAATCATCCACATACCAGCCCATGCCCTTGACTTCCTTGAACCGGCCCGGTTCATCAGGTCCCCGGCCCGCTTCCCGCAGGTTCAGGGCAATGCGGTGGGCCTGGTTCGGTGTGGACAGCAGGTTGACATTATAGGCAATGAGAAAAAATCTGGCGCCTGTAACGGTCGCCCCCCATTCAGGGATAAATTCAGCCGGTCCGAAATCCGGCTTCCATTCGGGCCGGACAATCCTTTCTTTTATGGCCTCGTACTGGCCTTCCCTGATCTGGGGCAACTTTTTGCGATAGTCTTGGGTTGCGGACTCCTCATACAGGTAAACCGGTATGCCCAGTTCTTCAGCCGCCCGCCTGCCGAATATTTTTGAAATCTCCACACATTCGTCCATGGTAACGTTGGCCACCGGGATAAAGGGGCAGACATCCATGGCGCCCATACGGTGGTGTTCCCCGGTATGGGTCTGCATATCGATTTTCTCCCTTGCTACTCTGGCCGAGGCAAGGGCCCCTTCAACCACGGCCTTGGGATCTCCCACAAAGGTATACACCGTCCTGTTGGTGGACCGTCCCGGGTCCACATCCAGCAGGCTGCACCCCGGGGTTTCCCGGATAGCGTCGGCAATGGCCTCAATGGTTTCAGCGTTACGCCCCTCTGAAAAATTCGGGACACATTCAACTATTTTTTTCATGATCTGCCCTTTCTTTTATGTATGTATCGGGATTCCAATTCATTTCCTACTACCATAAAAACACCCACTTGTATATACATGTACACAACTCTATGTCATTCCAAGTCAAAACCGATTTGAGAAAAAACACTATGTTGCCTTTACATGCCTCTCCAATCCTGATATGCCGTACCCAAAAAGACAAAAGCCCTGTCCTGTGAGTCTCTCCCCTGCTTTCCCGGGGAAACGTACCAATAGTATTTTTTGAAACACCGGACCGTTTTTATTTACGATGGAGTATATCGATGAAATTCAGCGCACTTTTAATTTTTATAATCTGCAGTCTATTTTTGTTTTCATGCACGACCCACGAACCCCGAAAAATTAAGACTGACAAAAAGATCCATTCCATATGGGCAGGAGCATTTGATTCGAATTATCATTCCGATGGGGTCATCACAAGTTGAGTGTTATTCAGTGACCGGACAATGACCGGGACATGGAAAACCCGGAACAATTCAACCGTCATTGATTTAAAGGGAAGCTATGCCTTGATCGGCAATGATGTCACGTTTCAAGGCGCGGGAACCGGCCTGCTTCGTTCAAAAATAAGAACAAAAGTGAGAATCTCCGGATCTGGCAAACTAAACGGGATGGATGCCAAGGGCAGATTTCAAATTGAAATTGAACATCCGAAATTCCCGGATGATCAAGGGACTTGGTCAATGTCCAGAATCTGATGATGTCATTGCCGGCACGAAAAGATCAGAGACGATATTGACGGCCACAGGCCGTTTCGCAGACTCACACAACCAGGTTGAAGGAAATCCTTACCTGTTCGCGGTATTCTGCGGAAGCATCTTCAAATGCTTGTTTTCTTTCCTGTTTTTCTTTGGCTTCCGCTTCCATTTGTTTTCTGATCTGCTCTTTTTTCTCCGGGGATTCTTCGGATATGCTCCAGGTGCTTACCGTCCCGTCCTCATGTACAATGGCCCCGCTTGCCTTTAGTTCCAAACCTTTTGAAGCAAGAAACGCCCGGCCGTTGGGGACACTATCGAAATGAAATTGAAGCGTTTGTTTTATGCGTTGCTTGAGTTCCGGGTTATTCGCCATTTCCTCCAGTATGTTCGGGGCGATTGCAATTGGAGACGCGCCGGACCCTGTGGCGTATTTCGTGACATTTTTATGGCCTTTGTCAACAGATGTCACATCAATTTTCATCCCGAAATAATCTTCAAACTCCTTTAAGACGGAATCTCCTTCAAGGGGATTCAACACATCTGAAAACCCGACTTTTTCTGCGGAAGCTCTTCCCACATGCCATCCCTGATAATTTGAATAACCGGATACTGCACCGATGCTTTGCATGATCCTCTCTCCCTGTGGTTTTGTGATTTTTCCTCTTATTGGGCCTGTCCGAATGGGCCCGCCCGGCAATCTTCACACAACCTGTTTTACCCGAATAAATGAAGGCCGCCCGGTTTTATAACGGACAGTTCCCGGAAACTGATGAAATCTCAAGTTTATAAAATGCAATATATGCGCCAGGCCATTTGAAGCGGTAATACGTTCCATTTGGCGGCTGCGTTACGGATTTTGGGAAAATTTTACCGGTTGTGCGGTTGTTGTTGCCGATGGTTCCAAGGGGCCGCAGATACATCATGCAGGATGAGGAAATGGCGTTTACGCCCGGCGACCTGCCACAAGCCCGCGCAGAGACGTTTATCTTACATGGAGGCAGGTGTCCGGGGGTTTGATGGATGCATTTTTTTCAACCGCACCCCAATTTCTTTGCCCGGACGCGTACACGGCATCCGGATAAGTTACAGTATAGGTATTCTACACCCTTTTCCGGCCGCACATTTCAGTCATAAAATCATGTCACTCCACCTAAAATTATGCTAACATAAAAAAATATTCCAGGTGCGGTAAACGCATGCTATACATTCGGCATCGTAAATATCACCAGACCGGATCATTTCCAGTGATGGTGGTGATAGTAATAATTTCTGAGATTCAATCCATATACGTTGTAAACAGACAGGCTGTCTGTCGGGTCCTGTCAGGTCGAACCCAACTCAAAGACGAGGTCAACATGTGGAAAAAACTCAAACTTTCAACACGGATTCTTTTGCTCGGCATTGCCATCAACATTTGTTTTACCGCTATATTTTTCTGGCTTTACCCCAAAATAAAATCAAATATGTACGATGCCAAAAGCCTGAAGACAAGACATCTCGTGGAATCGGCCTGGAGTGTGATCGACCATTACGCCCACCTGTCGGAATCCGGGGAAATGACGGCAGATGACGCCCGCAAGGCAGCCATTGCCGCAGTAAAACACATGCGGTATGAAAAACAGGATTATTTCTGGATTAATGACACCCGGCCGTATATGGTCATGCACCCGACCAACCCCAAGCTGGACAATACCGATGTCGCCCCCATCAAAGACCCCACCGGCAAAGCCCTGTTCATTGAAATGGTGGATATCGCGCAAAAGGACGGCCAGGGATTTGTGCGTTATTACTGGCCAAAGCCGGGCAGTTCCGAGCCTGTGCCGAAAATCTCATTTGTCAAACTTCACCCCTCCTGGGAGTGGATTATCGGCTCCGGCATCTATATCGATGATGTCAGAAAAGAGATCCGGGAAATTTTTTACACCATCCTGATTGCCATCTTTTTTGTCACGGCGGCAGGCCTGATCATCTCCTTCATGATGGCCAGCAGCATCTCAAAGCCGATCAACCGGATTATCGACAAGCTCAATATCGTTGCCAATGAAATCACCTCGGCATCTTCCCAGGTCTCCATGTCAAGCCAGTCCCTTGCCAGCGGTGCAACCCAGCAGGCCGCTTCCATTGAAAAGACCTCCGCGTCCCTGGAGCACATGGCCTCCATGACCCGGGACAATGCCGACAACAGCCAGTCCGCAGACCGCCTGATGAAAGAAACCCATACGGTTGTTCAGCGATCGGGCAATTCCATGAATGAACTCACCGATTCCATGAACGCGATTACCGAGGCCAGCGAAGAAACATCCAGCATTATCAAAACCATTGATGAAATCGCATTCCAGACCAATCTCCTGGCCCTGAACGCATCGGTTGAGGCGGCACGGGCCGGAGAAGCCGGGGCCGGTTTTGCCGTGGTGGCCGACGAAGTGAGAAGCCTTGCCATACGTGCCGCAGAAGCGTCCAAGAACACGGCCAAATTAATTGAAGATATTGTAGAGAAAATACAGAACGGCTCACAGATCGTGGGCACCACTTCCGGTGATTTTTTCTCGGTCAGCGGTAATGTGGATAATGCCGGAGAACTGGTGGACAAGATTGCAACGGCCAACAGCGAACAGGCCAAAGGCATTGAGAGCATCAACCAGGCCGTCACGGAAATGGACCTGGTGATCCAGCAGAATGCCGCAGGTGCTGAAGAATCCGCAGCCGCTGCAGAACAAATGAATGCCCAGTCAGAACTGATGAAACAGATGGTGGCGGCCCTCACTGTTGTGGTCACCGGCCACAACAGCTCCCAGGATGACCCGGAACCGGAAAACGGCTGATAAACCAAAGCGTTGCTTTTCCTTTATTGCGTCAACCCTTCTTTCAAGAATGATAAAAAGTGTGTGGTCAGGGTATGGGGTGTTTTGGCACGGACATATGCATTTATAAATGTAACCGGGAGGTCTGGCAGCCCTGTTTTGATGATTCCCTGACCATCTGCGGCCAAAGCCCGGAAGGTAATCAGGTCAACATCCAGCCGTAACTTCCGGGTGGCGAATGTTCCCATCTATTAAAATTAATCATCCATTACATTTGAATAACGCGTTTCTCTTATGGACCTGAATCTGGCATAATCCCCCGGAAAGATCAATTGACTTGTAAAGGAGACACCCATGAACACCCCACTCACCATTGTTGCCCGCATTGAAGCCAAAAAAGACAGCATTGACCTTGTAAAATCAGAGTTGCTCAAACTTATCGCTCCCACCAGAAAAGAGCAGGGATGCATCCAGTATGACCTTCACCAGGACACGGAACATCCCGAAGTATTCCTGTTTTTTGAAAACTGGGAATCCAGAGAGTTATGGCAGATCCATATGGACAATCCCCATTTAAAGGCATATATGGAGGCCACGGACGGCGCAGTTGAAAACTTCACCGTCAATGAAATGCATTGTATTGCCTGAGCCTCACTGCAGGGCGGTTACCGGCACCGAGGGAAACCGTGACCGGTCCGTATGGGGGTAAAACTTGGCCCCGGAAAACATGTTCATGAACTCCTGGTTCACGTTCAGTTCAATATAGGTGATGGTTTCCCGGACAGCCATGACCCGGTCAAAGGCGGTGGTGTCGGTTAGCACCAGGGCGGCACCGCCCAGGGAGGAATTGCCCAGGACCTGGAACACGGACCGGTCAAGGTCCGGGAGCATGCCGATGGAAATGGCGGACTCCGGGTTGATGAAAGAACCGAAGGTGCCGGCCACATAGAATTTGTCCAGGTCCCGGAATCCCAGGCCTGCCGTATTTTTCACGATGACCTCAAGGATGGTGTACATGGCGGCCTTGGATGAGGTCAGGGAGTTGAGGTCAACCTGGGTCAGGCAGATGGGCAACCCGGTTCCGGATTCGTCTGCATCCACCAGCACAAATGCCAGAATGCCGTCCTGGTCAACCAGCCTTTCACCGCAGGTCTCAGGGACGAATTTGCCCCGGATGTCGATCATGCCGGACAGGAACAGGGCCGCAGCAAGATCAATCATGCCGGAACCGCAGATGCCGATTGGGGGCTGCTCTTCAATGGTGTGAATCTTTACTGTCCGGGTCTCCGGATCAATGGCCACGGTATCGATCACCCCGGGTCCGGCAGTCATGCCCATTTTTGACACCCCGCCTTCCAGGGCCGGTCCGGCAGCCCCGGCGCAGGCGATCAGCCAGTCTTTGGATCCCACAACAATTTCCGCATTGGTTCCCACATCCACCACCAGGCAGGGCGTTTCTTTCTGATCCAGGTCACTGTAAATAATCCCGGCCAGCAAATCCCCCCCGAAATAAGAGCCGATATTGGGAAAGAGAAAGACCAAGCCGCTGTGCCGGATTTCAAGGCCGATCCGGGAAGCCGCCATGGTATCGGGAATGTTGACACAGGGAATGTAGGGCTCCCGGATGATCTCAAACGCCTGGATGCCCAGGAACAGATGGGTCATGGCGGTATTGCCGGCACCGGCAACCAGGAAGATGTCGTCTGTTGTGCATTTGTTTGCCGTGCACAGGTCTGCCAGGTGACGGTTGACGTCTTGGATCACCAGGTCCTGAAGTTCCTTTAGCCCGCCCGGTGTGTTGGAGTGGTGAATCCTGGCCAGGACATCCGGGCCTATGGCGGCCTGGGGGTTGTCCAGGCCCGCCTCTCCCAGGGATTGTCCGGTGTCAAGGTTAATTAACCGGATCACGATGCGGGTGGTGCCGATGTCAATGGCCGCGCCCAGCACGGGCCGGTCATGATCCGGCCCCACAAGATCCACCAGCCGCCAGGACCGCCTGTCTTTGAACAGGACAGCCCTGGCGCTGAAATCCCACTGCCGCAGCCGGGACGGCAGGGTGGCAAGCAGGTCCATGGGGACATGGACCTGATCCGTGTCCAGCTCTTTTTCCAGGGCCATTTCCAGGCGCTGGCTGTCGGCCAGGTTGTTTCCCAGCAGGGGCGGGGCAATCTCGATCTGCCTGACATAGCCCCGCCCAAGGGCAGCGATGCTCATTTCCGCAATGCCTCCAGCCTCGCCTTGACCTTTGGAAAATAGTTGAGTTCGGTATGGGGCAGGAAAAGTGCGCCCATGTAATGGTCCATGTAGGAAGGCGTGCTTGCCAGCTCAAAATTGGTCATCATGTTGACCACCTCGCCCACATTTCGTCTCAGGGAGTTGGTCAGGCAGTTGATTTTGCAGCCCAGCAGCGACCCGTTGCCAAGATAGGTGACCTTGTCCGGTTCGATCTCGGGCAGAAGGCCGATGGTGATGGCGCTTTCCAGATCCACATAGGAACCGAACCCGCCGGCCAGGATGATCCGCTCCACATCCATGATCCCAAGGCCGATTTCCTCCAGCAGGGTCAAAGCGGCGGAGTACATGGCGCCCTTGGCCCGGATCAGGTTGTCCAGGTCAGGCTCGGTAATGGTGATATCCCGGTCAATCTGGGTATCGTCCTTATATACGAGCACATATTCCCAAATATCATCGGTCTGCCGGATTCTCGGAGTATCCAGAGCTTGGTTGAACTTGCCCCTGGAATCAATGACCCCGGTTTCCAAAAGCCGGCCCGCCAGGGTAATGAGGCCGGAGCCACATATGCCCTTGGCCTTGACGTTGCCCACGGTGATGATCATGGGCTCGTAAGTGTCCGGGTCAATGGAAAAATCTTCAATCGCCCCTTTGGAGGCGCGCATGCCGAATTTCACCCCGCCCCCTTCAAAAGCCGGGCCAGCAGAGGCGGCCGTACAGACCATCCAGTCCTGGTGGCCGATCACGATCTCGGCATTGGTGCCGATGTCCATATACAGGGTCAGTTCGGAAGACTGGTACATGCCCGCAGCCATGACACCGGCAATGATGTCCCCGCCCACATAAGAGGAGACCCCGGGGTAAATCAGGGCAATGGTGTGGTCGGGCAGGTCCAGGTGGATTTCCTTGGCCGGGAACGGAGGGTACATGATGGAGGCCGGCACATAAGGATCCTTCCTTATATATGTCGGCTTGATCTCCAGCAACAGCTGGGTCATGGTGGAGTTGCCGGCCAGGGTAATGGTGGACACCTCATAGCAGTTGACCCCGGCTTTCTGAATAATCCTTCCGATGACCTTGTTGATGGTTTCCACCACCTTGTCATGAAGCACCTCAAGGCCGTTGCCCTTTTCCGTGAAAATAATCCGGGAAATGACGTCTTCCCCGTAGGAAATCTGGCTGTTGAACTCCCCGTGCTGGGCCAGGACATCGCCGGAATGAAGGTCCAGGACCTGGCCGTAGACGGTTGTGGTACCGATATCCACGGCAATGGCGAAATTCCGGTGGCTGGTGTCTCCGGCTTCGATATTGATGATCCTGTTTTTTCCGTCCCTGCGCACGGGCCGGACAATGGTGGCCGTAACCTTGAAATCCTGCTCCCGGATAATATCGGGTATTTTACGGATCAGTCCCAGATCCATGGTCAGGCGGTGCTCGTCGTGATGGATGCGCAGATGGTTGATGATCCGGGCCACATCGGCCTGGTTGTCCCCTTCCACGGCCGGATCCAGTTCCAGGTAGATCTTTTCCACCGGCGGGATGAACAACCCGTTCTCCTTCAAGGCGTCCATATCCATGTGCATGGCCCGGGCCGTGTGCCGGACAGACGCCTGCTGGTTCAGGCGGCTGGTTTCCACCTGGGATTCCGCCGGGATCCGCACCACAAGATCGGAAGCCACCCGGGCCGTGCATGCCAGGCGGTATCCACTGTCAAAATCTTCCTGTGACAGATGCTCGGAGGTGCCTTCCGTAACCTCGCCCTGCTCAATCAATACCCGGCACTTGCCGCAGACCCCGCTGCCGCCGCAGGAGGCGTTGATGTGGACGCCGGCCTCCATTGCCGCCCGGATCAGGCTTTCGTTTTCTTGAACATTTACGCTTTTTTCATGGGGGAAAAATTTTATGGTGCAGGTCATTATATCATCCTTACGGTCTAACAGACCTTAAAATGTAGTCAGAACAGCCAGTAAAAAAACCACGATATTAACGCGGGGAATTATAAACCCTGGGCCGGTCTTTGCCAAGAACGGAGATATTTTTTTAAAACCGGGGCCGGCGGTTTCCGGCACTGCTTTATTTGTAAAATTTTTGTCAGTTTTCCCTGGTGCCGCAACTCCTGAAACCGCCTGAAAACACTGTATTTTAAAGACTGATCCCAATGGCGTATACAAGCAAACACTTATAATGAAACCCAGGGGGAAATAGGATTGATCTTTTCAAAAAGTTATGGAAGTATTAGTAGTCTATCTCTGAGAACGACGCTAAGCTAGGTATTTATTCTTCAATAAGGGGACTTTAAATGAATACGGTTGACGAACCCAAATTAAGGGAAATTGTAGGGGAAAACAATATTAAGTCAGATCCGTCCGACCTTTATGTATATGGGTCTGATTCATCTGTCCACCATGCCATGCCATGGGTGATTGTAAAGCCAGACAACACCCGGCAGGTTCAGAAAATAATGGCATATGCCAATGAGAACAAAATTCCGGTCATCCCCAGGGGCGGCGGTTCGGGCATGTGCGGCCAGACCGTGCCGGTCAACGGGGGGATTATTCTGGACATGAAAGGCATGAACCGGATTCTGGAGATCAACATGCCCGATGTTTACTGCCGGGTGGAACCCGGTGTTGTGGATGATGACCTGAACCTGGCCCTGAAACAATACGGCATGTTTTATCCGCCCACCCCGGCATCGTCGCGAATTGCCACCATTGGCGGTGAAATAGCCAACAATGCCTCCGGCGTAAGGTCGGTAAAATACGGGGCCACCCGTGACGCGATCCTGGGCATGAAAGTGGTCCTGCCCAACGGCGATCTGGTTTCCCTGGGCGCCCATACACGGGTGGAGGCCAGCGGCTACCAGCTCCACAAACTCATGGTCGGCTCCGAAGGCACCCTGGGTATTGTGGTGGAAGCCACCCTGAGCTTTGTTCCCATTCCCGAATTCCGGTGCATGGGGGTTGCCAACTTTGATACCCTCCGGGATGCGGGAGAAGCCATTGGTGCTGTCATGGCATCAGGATCCAATCCCTCCATGCTTGAACTGGTGGACTCGGTGGCCATCAAGGCGGTGAACAAGACCATGGACCTGGGCCTGAAAGAGGTGGCTGCCTCACTGATCTTTGAAGCAGACGGTCAGGTGAAAGAAGCTGTGGACTATGAAATCAACAAGATGAAAAAAATCTGTGAAAGCCACAACGGCAGTGACATCTGGGCCAGTTACGATCCCAAGGAGCGTGCCAAGATCTTTATGGGCCGTAAAAAACTCTTCCCCGCCCTGTCTAAGTATGATGATAAACTGGCCTCCACCTCCCTGGCCGACGACATGGCCGTGCCCTACTCTAAAATGGCGGAGATGGCCGGTAAGATCCATGAAGTGGCGGAGAAAAACAATATTATTATGACGGCTTACGGCCATTGCGGCTCCGGCTGCATGCACACCAAAATTCTCATGGACACCAATCGTAAGGATCAGTGGCAGTCCGCCCGAAAGGCCATCACTGAAATCTACGAGTATGTCCGGTCCGTAAACGGCACCACGTCTGCGGAGCACGGCATCGGCCTGTCCAAGGCAGAGTCCTTTAAGGTGGAAAAGGCCGACTCCATCAATATGCTGGCCACCATTAAAAAGGCACTGGACCCCAACAACATCCTCAATCCGGGCAAACTCATGCAAGCACCGGATGACTGGGTCAATGTCACCAATCTGAGATACGCTGTGAACAGCTAACCAAAAGGGGTTTACCATGGAAATCAAAGAAAAGAACTTCACCAATCTGAAAAAATGGGAAGGCACGCTGGCCAGTTGTATCAGATGCGGATACTGTTATGAACACTGCCCCATGTACAAGCATACCGGCTGGGAATCCGATGCCCCCAGGGCCAAGATCATCACGGCGTTCGGCCTTGCCACCGGCGAGATCGAAATCACCCCGTATTCGGCGGACAAAATGTTCAACTGCTTTTACTGCAAGCGGTGTGAATCCGCCTGTTCTTCGGGAGTCAAACTGACCGAGGTGTTTACCGACGCCAAAAAAGACCTGGTGGAGATGGGGCTGAAAGGGCCCGGCACCACATCCGTGACATATATGAACTGCGCCCGCTGCCTGATCTGTGTGGGTGCCTGTCCCCACGATGCCAGATCCAATACCGAGGACGGCATTGAAACCGATCCCACCAAATGCAAGGCCTGCGGCATCTGTGTGGAAGTTTGCCCGGCCGGTGCGGCCACCATTGAAAACACCTTCGGCACTTCCCGGTCCGAACTGTCCGATAGGGCCAAAGCCTTTCTGGATAACCATAACGACGCTCAGGTCATCGTGTTTGCCTGCAACTGGTCTTATTACCCGGAACTCCAGGCCTCCCGACTGCCGGAATCCGAAACCCGTGACAACGACTATGAAATCCTGGTCAACATGTGCGGAGGCAGGCTTGAGGCCCAGTTGCTCATGGCCCCGTTCCTGAACAAGGCAAAAGGGGTGCTTGTGGCCTGTTGTCCCGAAGGGGAATGCCAGCATGACGGCAATAAGAACGCGATCAAGCTTGTGGAAAACCTGAAATCCACCCTGGAAAAGGTGGGAATTGACCCGTCCCGGATTCACCTGGTGGAAATCCCGGCCGGAGACAAAACCCTGTTCCAGGCGGAAATCGATACCTTTGTGGAACAGATGAACAGTTTAGGCCCCATTCGCTAACAAGGAGACACCATGCAGATAGAGGTTCCATACGGAAAAGAGGGGTCCATGACAGCGACCCTGGATGACGACGTCCGGGTCAGCTTCCTGGAGGCCAATGATGTGGAAATTTCAGACGAGGATCAGTGTATTGAAAATTCCATTGCCAACCCCATCAATGCAAAGGATTTCAAAACCTTTCTCAGCGATGCCCAAAATGTCCTGGTCATCGTGAATGACGCCACCCGGCCCACCCCGACCAAAAAGGTCCTGGACGTTATCTTTGAAGACTTAAGCCGGGTCAACTACAATTTCATTATTGCCACGGGCGCGCACAGAGGCCCCAGCGAAGAAGAGTACCTCCAGATTTTCGGTCCATATTATGAAAAGGTGAAAAACAACATCATCGTTCATGACGCCCGCAAAGACGAGGAGATGGTCCTGATAGGCAAATCCACCAACGGCACGGATATGTATGTGAACAAGGCCGGTGTGGAAGCGGACAAGTTCATTATCATCTCTTCGGTGGAACCCCATTATTTTGCCGGATACACCGGCGGCAGGAAATCGTTCCTGCCCGGGATTGCCGGATACAAAACCATTGAACAGAACCACAAGCTGGCCCTGGTGCCCGAGGCAAAAGCCCTTGCCCTGGACGGCAACCCGGTACACGAGGACATGATCGACGCCATCAAGACCGTCAAGCAGGACATCTTTTCCATCATGACGGTCCTGGACAAACACCACAAGGTTTATGCCACCTGTTCCGGCCATATCAACGACTCGTTCCATGCCGCCATTGACCGGGCCAACGAGGTGTTTGCCGCCAAATTGGAAGAAAAGGCCGACATTGTGGTGTCTGTGGTGAAATTCCCTCAGGACATTGATCTGTACCAGGCCCAGAAAGGCATTGATAATGCCAAGCTGGCCCTCAAAGAAGACGGGATCATGATCCTGGTGGCCAAGTGCCGCTGCGGCATCGGGGGCAAGGCGTTTGCCGACCTTCTCGGGTCCTGCGACACCCCCAAAGCCGCCCTGGAAAAAATCGAAAAAGGCTATGTGCTGGGCTACCACAAGGCGGCCAAAATGGCTGAGATCGGCCTTTGGGCGGAAATGTGGGGCGTGACCGATGTCGAGCCGGATGTGATCTCCAGACTTTTTATCACCCCGTTTTCCGATCTCCAGACCGCCATTGACAATGCCATTGAAAAAAAGGGAAAGGATGCGTCCGTCCTGTTTCTAATGGACGGCGGCCTGACCGTTCCCCTGGTGGGATAAATATCCCGCCGGACCATACCACAACCAACAGCCTGTGACCCTGTCACAGGCTGTCTTTGTCTGAAAAGGAAACCATGAAGATTATCAACCAGACCCACGAGATCCTCAGCCTGCCGGAAAACTGTCTTGAAATGCTCGAAAAGGCCGGCCGGACCTGTTATAAATCCGAGGCCAGAATCACCCCTGATTCGGCTGAAAAATTTGTGGATATGCTGGTCCGCCACAAGCACCACGCCATGATCGAATTCGGCGATATCATTGTCAGATTCATTACCAACCGCGGGGTCACCCATGAACTGGTTCGCCACCGCCATTGCAGCTTTGCCCAGGAATCCACCCGTTATGTGCGCTATGACGGAGAGATGGCATTTATCAGGCCGGTATGGTCGGATGAACGTATGGTTGGCGCATGGGATGCAGACCACCTGGAAATGCCTGAAGGACTGGATCAGGGCGACAGAATCTGGATGGCAACCATGGCCAGGGCGGAAAATGAATACAGGGCACTTTTGAAATCCGGATGGAAGGCCCAGGCTGCCAGGGAAATCCTGCCCAACAGCCTGAAAACCGAAATCGTGGTCAAAGCCAACATCCGGGAATGGCGCCACATCTTTGCCTTAAGATGCGCCAAAGCATCCCATCCCCAGATGGTCGGGTTGATGCGGCCCCTTTTGGATGAGCTGAAAACAAAAATCCCGGTGGTATTCAACGACCTGGTATTTTAAAGCAAAAGTTCGATTGCCGGGCGGGCCTGTCCCGCTCCGGCCGATGGCATCACGCCCCGGGCGCTTGTGGGGCCTGTGCCCCGTCTTCCGGTTCCTCTTCTGCCGGCGTTTCCCCGGTTTCCAGGCGGGGGTCCAGGTGAATGGCCACATTGGAGGTTTGCTTCATGATGACAAAGTCCACCTGTTCTTCCGCCGGAACAATTTCAACACTTTCCAGTTTTCGCCATACCAGGCATAACAGAACAAATACCGCACCGCCCCCGATGAAAAAATAGTACAGGCCGTAAGGCGTATCCGTCAGCCTCATCACGGTTGACGCCACCATGGGCCCCAGCACAGATCCCACCCCATAGGAGAGCAGCAGCGTTGAACTGACCTTGATCACGTCCCGGGCGTCAAACATGTCATGGGCCCTGGCAACGGCCACCGGATAAATGGTAAACAAAAATCCCCCGAACAGGACGGTCGCACCGAGCAGCATATCCACCCGGCCTTTGCATGCAACGGCAATAAACAGGGACACGGCAGCCAGCACAGCGCCGATGCCCGGCAGGATCAATGTCCTGTCAAACCGGTCGGAAAGCATTCCCACCGGCCATTGAAACATCAGGCCCCCAATAATGCTCAGCGCCATAAACCAGGACAGCTCAGATACATCCAAATTGATCTGGAGCGCAAATACCGGCCCCATGGCGTAAAACCCGGAGAGCAGCACACCGGATACAAACGTGCCGGCAATACCGATGGGCGCCTTTTTACAGACATGAAGAAACCGGATGCCTTCCCGTTTGGGCAATTCAGGGTGAATGGCCTTTGTGGCGGCAAGGGGCACAATGCTCATGACCATGAAGATTCCCGCCATCAGAAAAAGGGTTTGCCCTTCCACATCTGCCAGGCCGAGCATTTTCTGTCCAATGGTGCCGCCCAGATATGCCATGATCATGTAAATGGAAAAAATACGCCCCCTGGCCTTGGGATCGGCGCATTCGTTCAGCCAGCTCTCAATCACCATGAAAAGTCCCATACTGGTCAGTCCGCTGATGAACCTGAGACACAACCACAACGGAACGGAGAGGTAAAGGCCATGAATCAGCACCGTGGCCGTGGTCACGGCAGCAAAAGCGGTAAAGGCACGGATATGGCCCACCTGCCGGATCATTCTGCCGCAACAGAAGGTGCCTGTGGTCAGCCCCAGAAAATACACGGTCAGCACCAGGCCCGTGACCTGAACCCCGACGCCTGCCATGGTAAGCCTGAGGCTTAGGAATGTGTTGAGCAGTCCTACGGCGGTCAACAGGAAAAATGCAGATGAATACAGGGATAAAAAAGGCCTTATTATCCTGAAAACAGAGGGAGTTACAAGCATGGCGAATATTCCTTGATCAGTCAAAATCGATGCATGGTACTCCCGGTTTAATCCGTTGTCAATATATATAGCAAACGGCAATGTTTTAAGAACAATGTCAGCTCGATTTCAGGGAATGGGTATGCGGCAAAACAGCGGTTACGGACCTGGAAGGCATTTACAGGAAAGGCTTGGGATGTGTCTGTTCCATGTGGGGGTCACCGGGAAAAAATCATCCGGCCCGTTGGTGTTTATTGCGCGATAAAACACCCGGGCCGGGATTTTATTTCTGGCGAATTTAAAAATCCTTGAACTCGTCGTCATCCAGGGGGATCACCTGCGCGGGGCTGACCTCCCGGGTGGCGGTGCCCGGGAGTGTGTTACGGCCTTTTACCGGGACTGGTTCCAGAGAGCGCTTCCCATGGCCCAATGCCATGTCCGGCTTTTCCGGATGTTCCGTACGGCCGGAACTGCCCACAATGGCGACCAGGCGATCGACAATGGATTTCATCTGGGATGCCTGGGCATTCATCTGCTCGGATGCCGAGGCAGATTCTTCGGCATTGGCGGCATTCTGCTGGGTCACGTTATCCATCTCGGAAACCGCCGTGGTCACTTGTTCAATACCATCGGACTGCTCTTTTGAGGCGGCTGAAATCTCACCCATGAGATCCGCGACCTTGCCCGCATTTTCCCTGACCTTTTCAAAGGCTGCATTGGTGCTGCTCACCAATTCAGCCCCGTGTGCCACTTTATGGGTGGTTCCCTGGATAAGCTCAGAGGTGTCTTTGGCAGCTTCTGCCGCACGCATGGCAAGATTCCTGACCTCGTCCGCCACCACGGCAAACCCCGCACCGGCCTCGCCTGCCCTGGCAGCCTCAACCGCGGCATTCAAGGCCAGGAGATTGGTCTGAAAGGCGATTTCGTCGATGGTTTTGATGATCCGGGAGGTTTCCTCACTGGCTTTTGATATTGCCTCCATGGAATCTGTCAATTCCGACATGGAGACCATGGACGCATCCATTGATGCACTGGATTCTTTTGTCAGCATATTGGCATTGCCGGCATTGTCCGCATTCATCTTGGTCATGGATGCGATCTCCTCAAGCGAGGAAGAGGTTTCTTCAAGGGATGCGGCCTGCTGGGAGGCGCCTTCGGCCTGAGACTGGCTTGAGGAAGCGATCTGGCCCGATGCCGACGCCACCTGGGTTGCGCCCTGGTCCAGTTCATCCGTGACCCGGTTTAGCACCGTCACGATGCCCCTGGCAATGACAAAGGCCAGGCCGATGCCGGCAATAATGGCAATGGCCGAAATCACAGCGACATTCCGTTTGGTGGACATGGCAGCCGCCAGCATGGCCCGGTCAGTAAGGATATGCTCTCCGGCCTCCTGCCGCAGATCGGCCAGAAGGGCCTGGACGGTCTTCAATGCAGGAACGGTTTCTTCCGCATAGATCTGGGAGGCCTGCGCATACCCCTTGAGCAGTTCTGCAGCCCTGGCACCGATCTGTACCAGCACCTGCCGGGTTTGTGCAAGCTTGGGCATGGTCTCTGTTTTAAACAGATGGATGGCGTGGTTCCGGCTGGCCTCAAGGGATTTTTCCAAGGCGGCATAATCCTGTATCAAGCCGGTCACGCTGGCGAGTGCCGGTTTGGTTTCGTTTTTCAACACCTCTTCGGCCGTATTAAAGTTGCCGGCCCTCAGGGCGCGGTCAATTTTTTTAGCACTGAGATGCAGGGCGTCATGCAAGGGTCCGACCTTGGTCATAAACGCTTGCAACCCGGGAATTTCCCGGGCAAGTTCCCGGGTGGCACTGCTGTTCAGCCACTTGCCGAACCCGCATTGTGCAGGGTCCAGTTGGACCGGAAGCCCTGGCTGAAATTCCATGATGGCATCGGTGACACTTGCCGCCCATCTCCGGTGGTCATCAAGTTTTTCCGTAAGCACGGACAGGACTTCCGGGTGGCTGGGCTTATAAATCTCGATGAGCCGGACAGCCGTCTCATGAAGGGCTTTGTGAGGGACCTTTATCTCTTCCAGCAACCGCCCCAGTTCCAGATCCAGGCCGGCACTTTTCCGGGCCGCATCCCCGTATAGCCACTGCCCGAATCCGCATCGGGTATGGTCAGTCTCGACCATGATCTCTTTCCTGTTCTCCAGCAATGCCGTCTGGATGGCAGCGGTCCAGTTCAGGTGGTCTATTTCTTTTCTGGCAATGAATTCCGGCAGGCCTGCGTCTGCTTTGGCATAAACCGACTGGATCCGCTGGGCAGATTCATGAAGGATTTTATGGGGGGCTTCGATTTCCTTCAGCAGCGGGGCCAGGTAGGGAACAAGTGTCTGGGCCGCATTCCGCCCTTCTCCATAAAGCCATTTGCCGAACCCGCACTGGGTATGATCGGTCTGTACGCTGAGTTCATGGATGTTTTCATTGGAGATAAGCGCATTTACCGCATTGGCCCAGTTCAGGTGGTCCACTTCGCGCTGGGCAAGGATACCGTCCAGGGATTTGCCCTGGATCACTTCCGATGCATTATCGACAATGCCGCCCACCCCGGAAAAAGAAAGGAACCCCAGAACGATCAGGAGCAAGAGGACAATACTGAACCCAAGTCCGATCCGTTTGCCGATGGTTAATGCTTTCCAGTTCATAACCCTCCTCCATGAACGCTGTTAAATTTCCGGCTTACAGCCCGTGACGGTATGATTGGCTTTCACTTTCACGCATCAGTAAGCTTCAAAGACAACAACAAAAGGGGACGGCTGTTCTTTTCCGCGCGGCAAAAGCACCGTGCCGTGGCCGGTGCCTAGCATAATCAAAGTCGAGTATGCAGTTGCGTCCGTATGGGGATGGATGTGCGGTGTTCTTTATTTTTCAACTCTATTAACCCTTATGATTTTCGTCCCGGAACGATTCTAACCGGCCGGTACCTGGTTCAAATCGTATTCTCCCACCACTTTGTCAATATCCAGAAGAATTTTTACACCGGTGTCCATTTTGGCCATCCCAAGGATACAGTCGGTATTTACGGATGTGCCAAAGGCCGGTGGCGCCTCAATGGCTTTGTCCGGAATGGTCAATACTTCGGATACGGAATCCACGACCATGCCGAGCTGGACCACGGTGTTATCCCTGTCAAGCTCAACCACGATGATACAGGTTTTGTCCGTATAGGCCTGCTCGGATATGCTGAACCGGGTTCTCAAGTCCAGGACGGGAATGACCTTTCCTCTCAGATTGATGACCCCTTTGACGAAATCAGGAGTTCTCGGTACGGCGGTAATATCCATCATCCCGATGATTTCCTTTATTCTGAGGATACCAAGCCCGTACTCTTCCCGGTTTAAAACAAAGGTCAGGTATTTTCCTCCCAGGTTGGAAATCCTTATGCCGGCGTTCTTATCGGTGTTGTCTCCCATGTGTCAGTCTCCTGCACTTGCTTTAAAAGAAATGACCTGCAATCGGCTCGAGTCCCGGGTTCGGATTCCGGTGAATGGTGAAAAGATACAAGGGCGGTTGCGGAAAAGAATGTCATTTGCATTCACATTAGCGACGGTTTTGATATTTTTTCTTTAAATTACACGATCTTGTATTTGATGTCAATTTAGCGACAATAAAAAAGGCCCTGCAAGCACTGCAGGACCTTTTTTATAACACTCCCGGATACAAGAAGTGTGAAAAAGCCTAGGGCTTATAATTCGGAAATCGCCTCGGCCAGTTCAGGCATGAAATCAAGGATATCCTCGACAATACCCACGTCAGCTACCTGGAAGATCGGGGCTTTGGGGTTTTTGTTCACGGCAACGATAAACGGATTGCCTTTGATACCGCCCATATGCTGGAAAGATCCTGAGATCCCCATGGCCATATACACCTTGGGCTTGACAGTCTGGCCGGAAGTACCGACCTGGCGGGATTTTTCAAGCCACTTTGCATCAACGATCGGCCTGGAGCAAGATACCACGGCATTCATGGCTTCGGCCAGTTCCTGGGCCACTTCAATATTGTCTTCATCTTCAATACCTCGGCCGATAGATACCAGCACATCGGATTTTGTGATGTCCACGTCACCCACCTCGGCCTCGACCACTTCAAGGAAGGTCCGTTTTACGGAAAGATCACCGGCATCGGCGGATTTATCGGTTATTGTGCCGCCGGCATCTTTGCCGTCAACAGGTGCGAATGCACCGGGACGTATGGTAATGACAGCACCGGCAGATGCATCTGTGGTCACATGGGTGGATACGGCACCGCCCAACTCCTGGCGAACCAGTTTCAGGGCAGACCCGTCCGTGCCCTCAAAGTCGACGACATCGGCGGCATAGGCCGAATCAAGCTTGACGGACAGGCCGGGGGCCAGGTCCATGCCAAAGGTATCGTGGGGAACCAGGACAATGGCGTCACCCGGAAGGATATTGACCAGTGCCTTTCTGACGGCTTCCGCATTGGGATAGGCCATGGCGGCGTTATCCACTTTGATGACCTCGCTGTAAATGTTGGCCATCTCGGCGGCAACCGCTTCCAGGTCTGCGCCGGAACCGGTAACAACCGCCGTTACACTGGCACCGGCATCAATTTTTTTAGCCGCTTCGGGATACTCCAGTGCCACATCTTCCGCAGCGCCATTTTTATGTGGAATATAGGCAAAAATCTGTGTCATGATTAGAGTCCTCCTTTGGCTTTCAGCTTCTCGATCAATTTTTCAATAATCTCGTCAGTGGAACCTTCCAGCATCTCAGCGCCATCCCCCAGATCCGGTACAAAATAATCCACCCGGCGGGTCTTGGCACCCTCTTCTCCCACGGCTGCCGCATCCACACCCAGTTCGCCGGCGTCTTTAACAGGGATCTCAACCTTGGCCACCTTGCGGATGCCACGGATGCCCACATAGCGGGGCTCATTGATACCGGTCTGGATGGAAAGCACGCAGGGCAGTTCGATTTCATTCATCTCCTGGTTTCCACCTTCGATTTCCCGGCCCACTTTAATTTTTGCATCACCGTCAACGTCAATCTTGTTCACCAGGGAAGCGTAGGGATAGTCAAGCATGGCGGCAAGCATGCCGCCGACCTGGCCGGCACCCTCATCGGCCTGGGCACCGGTGAGGATAAGGTCATAACTGCCTTTTTCGATTTCAGCTTTAAGAATGGCGGCAATGCCTCTTCCGTCGGATCCTTCAAACGCGTCATCCGACAGGAGAATTCCGTTGTTGGCGCCCATGGCCATTTCACGTCTCAGGACTTCTTCGGCCTCGTCGTCACCAACGGTGATGACGGTAACGTTTCCGCCGACATTGTCCACGATCTGAATGGCCTCTTCAACGGCATAGTTGTCCCATTCATTTACAGAGTAAACCAGATCGTCGCGGTCCAGGTCATTTCCGTCCGCATTGAGTTCAAATTCGTTCTCAGCAGTATCTGGAACGCGTTTGACGCATACCAAAATTTCCATCATCGCCTCCTTAAAAACTTGGGTTTCGGGGCTGCCGGACCGGGCAGGTCCGGCAGCCGGATCATTAGACTGTTTATTTATGTCAGATGTTGTTCAATGAGTGCTGTAAAATCCAGGGCTTCCATTTCCCCTTCCTTACCTGCAACCTTGATGGCATCCTGGATGTTTACCAGGCAGAACGGACAGGCCGTCACGATGACCGTTGCACCGGCTTCGGCAGCCATGTTCACTCTCAATACCCCCATGCGGGTCTCTTCTTCGGGCTCATAAAAGAGCATCAGGCCACCGCCGCCGCAGCAGAAGGACCGGTCGCGGCTCTTTTCAATCTCAACCCGTGTCAGGCCGTCAATGGCATCCAAGGCATCCCTGGGATCTTCGTACAGGCTGTTGTGGCGGCCCAGATAACATGGATCATGGTAAAAATAGACCTGTTCCGGATCCATGCAGGGTTTCAGGGCCAGTTCGCCGGACCGGACTTTTTCCGCGACGACCTGGCTGATATGCTTGACAGGGGGCAGGCCCGTATAATCATTCTTCAACGCATTGAACGCATGGGGATCCGCCGTGACGATTTCTTTTACGCCGGACTCCAGAATGGCCTCGGTGTTCTGCTCTTTAAGATCCTGGGAAAGCATCTCTTCACCGAACCGAAGCACTTCGTTGCCGCTGTCTTTTTCCGCCTTGCCCAGGATACCGAAATCCACCCCTGCTTTTTCAAGAATGATGGAAGTCCGTCTGGCAATATCCTGGATATTGTCGTCGTAAGAGGTAATACTGTCGACAAAGTAAAGGGTGTCTGCGCTTTCCTTTTTACCCAGGACTTTAACAGTGTGACAGGCTTTAAAATCTTCTTCTGCAGCCCATTCCGCACGTTTTTTCTCCATTTTCCCATAGGGATTGCCGCGTTTTTCAAGGGCCTTCAGGGGTTTCTGCAGGGACTGGGGCACCATGCCCTCATCCACCATACCACGGCGCAGATCAACCATTTTATCAATGTATTCAATGCCCAAGGGACATTCTTCTTCGCAGGCGCCGCAGGTGGTGCAGGACCAGATTTCATCCTCAGTATAGATGTCTTCCACCAGCATGTTCGGGGACTTGTATATCTCACCGGACATGGGATAATTCTTAAAAATCAGATCCCTGGCCTTGATGGTGATGAATCGCGGGGAAAGGGGACGGGCCACGGCATTGGCCGGACAATGGTCCGAGCAGCGGCCGCAGTCGGCGCAGGAATAGAAGTCAAGCATGTGCTTCCAGGTGAAATCTTCCAGTTTTTTAACACCAAAAGATTCCAGTTCATCCAGGTCCTCTTCACTGACCCCGTGCATAACCGGCTTGATGTTGCCCTTCCGGACCCGCATGAAAAATACGTTGAAAATGGATGTAATCACGTGGAAATGCTTGCCCATGGGCAAAAAGCAAAGGAAAAAGAAAAATGCCACGTCATGGACAAAGTACATGAACACGTGCAGCCCCTGGAGGAACCCCAGAGAAGCACCGGCGAGCATGTGTTTGAAAATCCAGACCAGGGAAAGCGGGGCGACAAAGTGAGATTTCCCGGTTTCCTGGAGCGCATAGGCCATTTCAGACGCTTCAAAAAGGCTTTCGGAAATCATCAGGGTGGAAATGACCCCGAGGACAAAAACAGCTTCTGCGGTATGATCTTTTCCATATTTTTCAGGCACATCATACCGGGCAGGTTTGTAGATGCCTCGCCGGATGGCAGCCACAATACAGGCGATGAGAACACCTGTGGCGGCATAATCTTTAATGAAGTTGTAAATGGCACCGATGACCCCGTCAAACCCGGGCAGAACAAAACCGTCGGAGATGCCTATAATCACAAGGCTTGTGGACCGGATGGACAGAATCAGGAAACCGGCAAAGATAACAATGTGAAGCACACCGGCCAGCATATACCTGGGCTGGCGGATCTGTGCCAGCCAGATGAAAAACAGGTTTAAAAGCCGTTCCGGAATCCGGTCAAACCGGTTATCCGGGGTTGCCCGGACCAGGGGGGCGATGCGCCTTGCCATGATATAGGCAAAAAGGCCGACACCCACCACGGGCAAAATAAAGGAAAAAATAACCACTGGAAAGAATCCGAACAATTCATAGCTTGCCGGACCAATTATTGATGACATACTGATTTACCTCCCGTTATATTCTTGATAATGAATTCAGGCTCATTGTGCTTTAATAAACATGACCTTTGCCGTCAAGCAAAAAGCACTGTTTATGAAATTTTTGACATTTATATATTGACCGGCATTTAGCTCCCTTTGACGCCGCTCAGATACAAGTCAACAAGCGGGTCCGCCATGGACACCAGATCATACCGTCCCTGAGCCGAAACCCATGTGGAAATCACGCCTTCCACGGCGCCGAGGATGAACCGCTTAACCAGCCCCACAAAAAGGTCCTGACGCATGGTTCCTTCGATCTGACCCTGTTCAATAATGTCGGATAAAAGATCCAGGTACATCTTTGAGATATCCTTGATCTGGGACTCGATATCCCTCAGGTATCTGACCTCGGATTGGAAAATAACGGCCATGTTTTTATCATTCTGGAATTCCTGGAGGTGGCAGCGGATCAAATTTCTCAACTTGTTTTCCGCATTGGTTCCTTTGGCCACGGCGGTATTCATCTTTTCAAAAACGATCTGGGTTTTAAAAGAGATAAACTGATAAAGGATATCGTCTTTATTTTTAAAGTAGAGGTAAAGTGTACCGTCCGCCACACCGGCTTTGGCTGCAATCTGGGAAATCGTGGCTTTATAGAACCCGAACTCGGCAAATACAGCCCCTGCACTGTTTAAAATTTTGTGGTATTTTTCGCTTTTGTTTTTTTGCAAATCCTTTGGCCCCTTTTTCCGGTCAAATGAATAATGATTCATGAATCTATCAACAGTAAGGATCAAATGTCAACCCTCTTTTTGCATCAGACAAAGGATTGGGAAATGCTTTTTTAATCAAATAATTACAAGTATTTAAAATAAATACCATATATTAAAAACTAACATATGCACCTTTTCACACATAAAAAAACTGATATGAATATATATTCATGAGGTATCAAGATCTGCCGCCATCAGCCAATAAGGCTTGATTTTAGGGCGCTTTCATGCCAAAAGAAATAATCTACTTTTTTTGAATATTCTAAATTAATGATAGCAAGGAAAATTTACCCATGGACGATATGTATACGGATGCCTTCCAGAGCGTGCTTGACTATGGCAGGCCGCCCAACGTAAAAAAAGCATTTCCCAATTCAAAGGCATTGATTGTCAGCGGCAAGTATATCGACCAGGCCATGCTGGCCAAGGGTGGCTGTTTGACCATCGCAGCCAACGGCAGAAGCTCTTTTGTGATCCGGGGGGCACTGGCCGCGGCCCAGCGGGCCAATGCCGCAATTATCGTCGAGATCGCCCGTTCCGAGGGCGGCACAAACGCCTATTGCCCCACAAGCCTCTGGAATATTGCCCGGCAGACCGATGCCTATATGAATGAAATGGGAATCACCGTCCCCGTTGCCATTCATGCGGATCATTTCGGCATCAAAAAACCCGAAGATATTGAACCTGCCAAACCCGAAATTCAGTCCCTGTTTGATGCCGGCATTACATCCATTGCCATTGATGCATCCCACATGCCGGATGACCAGAATCTCCTGGCCAACATCGAACTTTATTCATATGTACCGGACTGGGCCGGCCTTGAAACAGAGGTGGGAGAAATCAAAGGCAAATACGGACTTTCCACCGAGGAAGAGGCTTTGTTTCTCATCCAGGGATTAAACGCCCATGGTATTTTTCCGGACTGGATCGCCCTGAACAACGGCACCACACACGGTATTGAGCAGAACGATTCCGGTATCAACGTCGCTTTAACCGCTCAGATCCACGATGTACTGGCGCCCTACGGTATTTCAGGGGCCCAGCACGGCACATCGGGGAATAATTCCGAACGGCTGCGCCAGATCGCGCAACATACCCGGACCACCAAGGCCAATGTGGCCACAGCCCTGCAGATGATTTCCTGGGGCGTAAAGGTCAATGACTTCGGCAATGCCATCATGGATGATGACGGCAACTTTATCAAAGAGGCAGGCAAAGGCGTTACCGGGGCCAACTGGGAAAAAATGCTGGCCTATGCCCGGGCCAATGATTTACAGGGCGGGAATTTCAAAAAACTGAACCTGCCTTTTGAGAGCCACCTGCTCGCCCAGACGGCAACAATCCGGGACCGCATGGTCAAAGGGGTGGAAGATTTTGTATTTACACTTCTTACCGATGTGTTCAATGCCACAGACACGGCAGACCATGTTAAAAAACAAATTCTGGAGAGCCAGTCCCACTTTCCGGGCTTCAAAGCGGGCACAATTGAAAATAAAAATGACTGGACCCGGGAGAAAATTTTTGAGAAAGCGTCAAAGATCATTGTTGACAAGGGTCCTGAAGGAGATTACGACGACTAAAAAAAATCCTAAAGTTTTAATTTCCCCTGTCCGATAGTGGGTTTAAGGAGAAAATTAAAATGCAGATCCCATCATACCAAATACAAAATGTGCTGAAAGTCTATTCAAGACAATTAAGCCAGGGCAAACTGCTGAGCAAGAGCAAGTTCGGTGCTGCCAACAAGGTATCTGCGGATAGTGTGAAGATCTCCTCGGAAGGAAAGCGCCAGGCAATCATTGACAAGGTTGCCGCAAACATTGTCGACCGGATCATCACGGAAGGCCCCAAGGAAAAGAACGATGCCCAGATCACCGGGCAGATCGAAAAAGAACTTGGCAAAAAAATCGATTTCACCAAGGGGAAAAACCAGTTCACCTATACCACGGTTGATGAAAACAACAATAAGGTGACCCGGACCCTGTCCGTCGAAGACTCCAGGTTTGTCGTGGAACGGATGACCGAGTTGGCCCGCCAGGTCGCAGACACAAATATGGAATCTTAAGGAGATTGTGTCATGAAAATATCAAACACCACACAGAGCTACATTAACCAGAGTTATACCAACGCCGCCAACAAGGCCGGTGCCGGCACCAACAAGGCTGCCCAGGAAAAAGGCGGGGAAGAGACCGTTGCCACGGACAGTATCAATCTCTCCTCCACCACAAGAGATCTTCAGAAAATCTCGGCTGCCTCGGAAACAGTGCCTGAAGACAGAGAAAAGCGGGTAGCGGACCTGAAGCAGCAAGTCCAGGCAAACCAGTATACCGTCAATGCCGAACAGGTTGCGGAAAAAATGATCGGCTCCATCATGGATGAACTGGGATAGGCTGCAGTTTTTTCCCAGTTCATTCCTTTTCTTCCTGTTTTTTTCATGCACGCCCCTTCCGCAAACCCATCAAATCGGCTGTCATAAGGCATTTTCAGGTTTTTTACTCCGGCAAAAGTATCTGGCATAACTTTTGCTTTTTATCTTTACCAAGATTAAAAAGGAGGCCAGAATGGTAAATATAAACCAGATCAACGAACTCATCCAGTCCATGGGAAATCCTGCCCAGATAAAATCAAAGGCAGGTGAAGGTGCCGAAGGATTTGACTCTATCCTGAACAACGCACTTGACAGTACGGAATCTGCCGAAGGGGAAACAAAATCCACAGCACTCGGGGAAATTGCATCTCCCGCCTTCAACCTTGAAGATCCCTCCTCGGTGGTCACCGGAAAAACCGATGAATTGCTCGATTTGCTGGATACATATGCCAGCCAGCTTGACAATCCCGGGGTGTCATTGAAAAGCATTGCCCCCGTACTTGAGGAAATTAAGGCAAATGCCGGTTCATTGCTTGAACAAACACAATTTCTCGGAGCGCAGGACAGCGGACTGAAAGATATCGCCACCCAGACAGCCGTTGCCGCCCAGGTTGAATATGAAAAATTCCAAAGGGGAGACTACTTATCATAAGCTTTTTTGGCCAGTTGCCAGTGCGCTTCCTTTTCTTCAGATGCCATCGTCTTTAGATCAAGCCGCTCTTTGTTAAGGGCGGCTTCCATTACTCTGAACCGCCCTTCAAACTTGGCGGTTGACCGGTACAGGGCGGTTTCCGGATGAAACCCGGCAAACCGCGCCACATTGACCAGTGAAAAAAGAATATCCCCGAATTCCAGCATAGATTCCTCCGGGTCCCCCTTTTTCCGGGCGGATTCAAACTCCCGGATCTCAGATTTCACGGTTTCCAGGACCTGACTCATATCCTCCCATTCAAAACCGGCTTTTACGGCGGATTTAGACACTTTCAGGGCACGCATGAGTCCCGGCATCCCTTTGGGCACACCATCCAGGACAGACACGTCTTCGGGCTTACCCGCCTCTTTTTTCTCCTGTGCCTTGATCTCATCCCACTGCCGGTTCAGGGCATCCTCAGATTCAACAACAGCAGTGTCGTAGACATGGGGATGGCGCCGAATCATTTTTCCAGCCACACGGTCCACCACATCAGAAAGATTGAACCGCCGCTCTTCCGTATATATTTCCAGGATAAAAAGAACCTGGAACAGCACATCTCCCAGTTCTTCAACAATATTGTCCGTATCATCCTTCACGATGGCCTGCTCAAGTTCATACAACTCTTCCGCCAGGCATTTCCACATGGTCACAGGGGTTTGCTTACGGTCCCACTCACAGCCGTTCTTCCCCCTGAGCCTGCGTACGATATCAATCAGCGGCTCTATGGTTTCCACTCTTTTTTCACCTCTTCAAGATGGCGGTAAAAATCCGTTTTGATGTTCCGGGAAACAAACATGGTCATGGCATCTGCGACACCGGCCAGATAAGGCGCGGTTCTGGAATCTGAAAGAAATGCGTTGCTGCCCGGCACAAAGGTGGTGGCCATAATAAAAAGGATGGTGACGATCAAAACGCCTTTGGCAGCCCCAAACACCACCCCGAAAGTCCTGTCCACCCACCCCAGGAAAACCAGGCGCAGAAGCTTACGAATCAACCGCGCCAGAAGTCCTACGGCAATGAGAATCATACAGAACAGGAAAAAAAAACAGGACAGGCGCTGTGCACCCGGGGATGATATCCAGGGCTGGACATAGGGAACGAGAAAAAGATAATAGGTATTGGCCCCGTAAAAACCGGCCACAATACCAATGATTCCGGAGACTTCCCGGATCAACCCCCTGAAACCTCCCCGGATCAGGCAAAATCCTACAATTGCCAGAACACCGATGTCAAAAAGATTCATTTTTTTCCTTATTTTCTAATGGTTCCGAAGGATAAACAGATACCAATTCGGCTTGTTCCCAGTCAAGATTTTTATTGACCTTTAAGCAAATAAAATGCACCCTATAGCCCATGAAAAATATTGCGTTCCGGAACATAGTGCTCGCTCAGAAGCTCTTTGGCTCCCATAACACCAACCTGGAAAGAATTGCCCGCTCATTTAATGTCAAAATCAACTCAAGGGGCAGTGATGTGTCCATTGCCGGGGCGCCCGGTAATATGGATGCTGCCGAGTCCCTGATGCGCCAGCTTTACGGGCTGTTAGAAGAGAAATTCATCCTGACCGCGCCGGTGCTGGATGCGGCCATTAACACCATGCGGCAGAACAGTGGAATTTCACTGAAAGAGATATTTTCCAATACCATTCTTGTAACTGCGTCCAACCGTACGATTACCCCCCGGAATCCGGCCCAGCATGCCTATGCCAATGCCGCCAACACCAATGACATTTTATTTGGCATCGGGCCGGCCGGCACCGGAAAAACCTATCTGGCCATGGCCATGGCCGTGGCCGCCTTTTCACGGGGGGATGTGCAGAAAATCATCCTCACCCGGCCGGCGGTTGAGGCGGGCGAGGCCCTCGGGTTTCTTCCGGGCGACCTGGCAGAGAAGATAAACCCCTATTTACGGCCGCTTTACGATGCCCTGTATGATATGCTTGATTTTGAAAAAGCCAGGGCCTATATTGAGCAGGAGTTGATTGAAATCGCTCCTATTGCATTTATGCGGGGAAGAACCCTGAACAATGCCTTTATCATACTTGACGAGGCCCAGAACACCACCTCGGAGCAGATGAAGATGTTTCTGACCCGCATCGGATATGGTTCCAAGGCCATTGTCACCGGGGACATTACCCAGATTGACCTGCCCGGAGGTAAGCGATCCGGCCTGGTGGAGGCAAAGAAGATCCTGAACCGTATAAAAGGGATCGGATTTATACAATTTTCCAAGGAAGATGTGGTAAGGCATCGGCTGGTGTCCGACATCATAGATGCATATGAAAAAAACAAATAGTGAGAGCTGGTTCAGCAAGTCCGGACAGTTTCTTCTGTCCACCCCGTATCTGCTCTGGTTTATGCTCATCCTCATTCTTGCCCTGTTTACCCTGTCCCAGGCCATTGACCAGAATACGGTTTCATATTCCTACCGGATCGGGGACGTTGCCAGCAGGGACATCAAGGCCCCTAAAGATTTCTTTATCGAAGACAAGGAAGTCAACCAAGCCAAAAAAAGCCAGATCAAAGATACCATCAAGACCGTGTATGACTTTGACGAACGGCTGGCCGTTGACACCATCTCCCGGATCAGGTCTGCAATGGCCTTCGGCAGGCAAATCTTTGCCCAACCCGACCCGTCGGAAACAGCCGGGACGCCTCCCCCGCCGGACCCTACCTTTGATATGGTCCTGCCCACAAAGCCCGAATTTGAAAGGCGGCTGGGCATTGACATCTCCAAAGGCGCATACCAGATCCTTTACCGGCAGAAATTTTCAGAAGAAATCGGCCGGAAGATCATTACCATTGTGGAGAAAATCCTGACCAACGGCGTTGTGGCCAACAAGGAAATCCTTCTGGTTGAAGAGGGCAAGGGCATTGCCCTGAGAACTATCCAGTCCGACCAGGAGCGGACCGTCACGAACCTGAAGGTGTTTTACGGTCCGGACCAGGCCAAAGCCATGGTCAGGATCATTGGCCAGCCCCTGCTCAAGGACATCAACTACAGCCTGTCCAATCTCATTGTGGACATCAGCCAGCGCCTGCTCCAGCCCAACATTACCCTGAACAGGAATGAAACCGAAAAACGGATTCAGGAAGCCCAGGCCAACATCAAACCTATCCTCTACCAGATCAAGGTCGGGGAGATGATCATCAGGGAAGGGGAGCGGGTCGACAAGCTCAAGCTCATCAAACTCAACGCCCTGAACGAACAGGTGGTGGAAAAGGATATTTTTCTGTCCATGGCCGGTGTGGCCATGCTGACCTGTTTTCTCATCCTGGTGGTATATTACCTGTTCCTGAAAGACCACAGACGGCTGGCCACGGAAATGAACCGGCATATGATCTTTCTCACCCTGGGACTCGGTCTCTACCTCGGGTTTACGGAACTGGCCATTTATATCGCCCATTCCGCCAACCCGGAGATGCCCAGAGAGATCGCTTCAAGGGCCATTTACCTGGCTGTGCCCATTCCGGCAGCCGCCATGATCACCTGCCTGTTCCTGGGATTTGACATTGCCGTATTTTTTACCCTGGTATTGTCCATCCTGTCCAGCCTGTCGTTCGGCAACAGTTTCCAGGTTTTTTTCTTTTTCTTTTTAAGCAGCATTACGGCCGCATACTGGATCAAGGAAAGAGATGAGCGCCGCCATTTTATCGTGGCCGGGTTCAAACTTGCAGTGTTTAACGCCCTTTTGGCCATCGGCCTTGGATTTTACTCCCAGCCCCAGCTCGACGCAGTCCTGCTGGCCAAGCAGGTGACCCTGGCATTTTGCGGGGGCCTGTTCGCCGCCACTCTGACCGTGGGATTCACCCCACTGATCGAAGTGTTGTTCAACTATACAACAGCAGCCAAGATGCTTGAGTTTTCGAACCTGGACCAGCCCCTGATCAAAAAACTGATGATTGAGGCCCCCGGCACATACAACCACAGCG
The DNA here is from genome assembly GCA_036881925.1 of Desulfobacter sp. Classification (GTDB taxonomy): domain Bacteria; phylum Desulfobacterota; class Desulfobacteria; order Desulfobacterales; family Desulfobacteraceae; genus Desulfobacter. The sequence goes on along the minus strand of JBAJNJ010000014.1, from coordinate 53,548 downwards.
TTATTGTCGCCACTCTTTCCGAGGCGGCGGCCTCGGCCATTTCCGCGAACAGCCTCAAGGCAAAAGTCATGGGCTACTACCATGACATCGGGAAGCTGGATAAAACCATGTATTTCATTGAAAACCAGGCGGACGGCAAGAACCGCCATGACAAGCTGTCTCCGTCCATGTCCGCCCTTATTCTGATCCAGCATGTCAAAAAAGGGGTGGAGATGGCCAGGAAGTACAAGCTGGGCAATGAAATTATCGAAGGCATCATCCAGCACCATGGCACCTCCCTGATCAAGTACTTTTACAATAAGAGCCTGAACTCGGGCAATGAGAACGTCAACGAAGAGGATTTCAGGTATCCGGGTCCCAAGCCCCAGACCCGGGAAGCCGGCATCGTCATGCTGGCCGACGTGGTGGAAGCCGCGGTCCGGGCGCTTGAGCGCCCCACACCGGCCAGGATCCAGGGACGGGTCAAGGAACTCATTAATGACATCTTTGCCGACGGCCAGCTGGAAGAGTGCGAAATGACCCTTAAGGACCTTCACCAGATCGCCAAAAGCTTTAACAATATCCTGACCTCTATTTATCACAGCCGTATCGAATATACGGATAAAACCCAGGAAAAGAAAAAAGAGAAAAAAGAAAAGAAAGAGAAAAACGGTGCAGCAAAAGATACTGATAGACAACCGGCAAGAGGCGAAACTCCCCACCCCGCAAATCCGCCAAAAGACAGAACAGATCTTAAACGCCTTGGGTTGTGATGCCCACGAAATTTCCATAGTGGTCATGGATGACCCTGGCATACGGGAGCTGAACAATAACTTCAGGGGAATTGACAAGCCCACCAACGTGCTCTCCTTCCCCATGCAGGAAGGGGAATTCGGAGATATCACCCCAGGCCTGCTGGGCGATGTGGTTATTTCCCTGGACACCGCTGAAAATGAGGCGAAACAGGCCGGGATCTCAACGGACGAACGCATGTCCCAGCTCCTGATCCACGGCATCCTGCATCTGCTGGGCTTTGATCATGAGACCGGCGAAACCGAGGCAGAGCAGATGGAAGACAAAAGCCTTGAGTTGCTCCGCCTCATTGAAAAAAATGCCGGGTTGTCTGCATTTTAACTGAACGTAATAAAAAATTTACAGAAACAAGAGAGGTAAAAAATGGCTGAATTAGCAGTAAATGTTGACCATGTTGCCACCTTAAGGCAGGCCAGGGGCGCCAGATATCCGGAACCGGTTGCAGCGGCCCTGGCTGCGGAAACCGCAGGTGCGGACGCCATTGTGGTTCACCTGAGGGAAGACCGGCGCCATATCCAGGAGCGGGACGTCCGGCTGCTGCGCCAGGTCGTAAAAACCCGGTTGATCCTGGAAATGGCCGCCACGAGCGAAATGCTGGGCATCGCCTTGGATATCAAACCGGATACGGTGACGCTGGTCCCTGAGAAGCGCGAAGAACTGACCACCGAAGGCGGCCTTGACCTGATCACCCACCAGACCCATATCCGCGAGGCAGTATCCACCCTTAAAAATGCGGGTATCCAGGTATGTATTTTCATTGACCCCGACCTGGACCAGATCAAAGTGGCCCACAAAATAGATGCGGATGCCATTGAAATCCACACCGGGGCATTCTGTGACGCGGAAACGGAATTTGACAGGGAAAAAGAATTTTCCAGAATCGTGGATGCGGCAAAGATCGGGACCAAGCTGAAACTCATGGTCAATGCCGGGCACGGCATCTGCTACAACTCCATCAGCGCATTTAAGGGCCTGACGGAAATCGGCGAATACAGCATCGGCCACAGCATCGTCTCAAAGGCGGTTCTCACGGGAATGGATACGGCAGTCCGGGATATGCAGCAATTGATTAAAGCCCTTTGACTTTAAGCGAAACTCTGTTATAGTGTGTCATATCAGCGTCACACAATCAGAATCGCTCAACAAAAAAAGTCATGATGCGACAGGAAACGATCTTACTTATAGATGATGAGATTTCGATACGAGAGAGCCTTTCTTCATTTTTAAGCGACGAAGGGTATAAGGTCTTTACGGCTGAAGACGGCGAAATCGGCCTTGATATCTATTTCAGGGAAGATATCGACATCGTTCTCACTGACCTCAGGATGCCGATTACCGACGGCATTGAGGTCATGACCACCATCCATCGCCACAACCCTGACGTTCCCATGGTGGTGGTCTCGGGGGCCGGGAAAAAGCAGGATATTATCAAGGCCCTTCAGATGGGGGCCAAAGACTATATTACCAAGCCCATCACCGATCTGGACATGATCCGCCATGTCATTGAAAAAGCCCTTGAAAACAGGTACTTGATCCAGGAAAATAAGCGGTATCGCAAACGCCTGGAAAAGAGCGAAGCCCGGTACAGGACCATTACCGAGCAGATTGCAGAAGGGGTTTTTACCGTTGATGCCGTTGAAAACCTGACCTTTGCCAACCCGGCATTCTGCAATATGCTGGGATATTCCCAGGCGGAACTCTGCCAGATGAATCTTGTGGAGCTGGCCACCAGCGAAAGTTTCTCCAATATTACTCAGGAAACCCTGTCCCGGAAAAAGGGGCTGACCAGCCGTTACGAAATCCAGCTGGTCAGCAAAAACGGGACCCGGGTTCATGTGGAACTGGCCTGCAGCCCCATGTATGACGACTCCAATCAGTACAGTGGCGCCATTTCAGTGGTCAGGGATATTACCAAACTCATTGAACTGCGCCAAAAATACCAGAAATTCATCAAGCGGGAAAAAGGAACCACCAAAAACATCATATCCATTTGCGCCAGTTGCAAGAATGTCAGGGGAGAAAACGAAGAGTGGCAGCAGGTTGAAGAATTTTTCAGCCATGTGGTATTTTCCCACGGCATATGCCCGGACTGTTGCGAAAAATTGTATCCGGATATTGATATAAACGATTCCGGCGATACAGAGCCGGTTTAACCGATCAGGCCCGCCACCCGGGCGGCCTGGCTGACTCCGCCGCAATTGTTCGACCCGACCCGTCCGAACGCGTCTTTCATATCCTCAGGTCCGTTTTCCACCAGCAGCCCAAGGCCGGACCATTCCAGAAGATCTTTGTCGTTATAGTCGTTGCCCACGGAAACCACCCGGGTGCGGCAGATGTCAAGATGCCCGGCGAGCCACGCCACAGACCGACTCTTGGAGGCGTCCCTATGAAAGACCTCAAGCCATACGGACTTATGGTCCAGGGGAGAGGTGGCCTGAATTACGCTGAACCGGTCCAGGCAATCCCGGACCCGGGCCAGTGTCTCCGGCGAAATCCCCCCGGGTATGATGGCCAGAACCTGGGTGGCGGCATCGTAGAGCTCTGCTCCGTCTTCCATGGGCCGGCCAAACCCCGAATAAAGGTCAATCCGATGATAAAAATCCGGATTTTCCTTTTCCCCCCGGGTGTTATACAAAAAATACGGGGTGTCCGGGATGGACTTGTGAACCATGTAGTCGAATTCAAAGGCATCAAAGCAGGCGCAGACCTCTTTGACATCCGGTTTTGATATGGCATGGGAAAGCAGAAGACGATCCGTCCCCAGGCAATACACCCCCGCACCGGTGCAGAAAATAAGATAATCCACAGGCATTTGATCCAATGTCATGCCCATCTGGTCCAGTGCGCGCTGAAAGGAGTAAAAACTTCTGCCCGTGGCAATGGCCGTGACCGTCTCTTCCTGCCTCAGGCGGGAAAGGGTTTCCAGATCCTTATCCAGGATGACTTTTTCATCTGTTAAAAGTGTGCCGTCAAAATCAGTGACAAACATATTCAGGGACATGGTGTTATCCCGGAAAAACAAATCACGGTATCAGGAGACACCCGCATCCAGCACCTCCCTTACAGTGTCAAGCAGGACATCCATATCAAACGGCTTGACCAGCACCTTTGATATTCCTTTATTGCCGGCGATCTCCCGGGTCAGCCGGATGCCGGAACAGAGAATAACCGGCACTTCCGGGCGGAGATCATGGATTTTTTTCACCATCTGGTCCCCGGTCATCCCCGGCATGGTATAATCCGTAATCAGCAGGTCGTACCGGTCCGGATTTTCTTCGAACAGGGCCAGTGCATTGGCGGGAGAGGTTTCTATGTCTACATGGTATCCGTAATCCTCAAGCATTTCCCTGCCCACTTCCGCCAGATAGTCCTCATCGTCGACAAAAAGGATGGTTTCATGGACATGCGCCATTTCCCGCTCTTTCCCGGTCACGATTCTCCGCCTTTATCCGGCACACACGCCGCTCTGGGACAGTTGTCCAGGGACCAGGTACCCTTAATTCCCAAGTGCCGATACAATTTCTCAACCAGCCGGGGGTCGCAGAAGTCCCCGTCCCGCAGGTCCCGGAAGGCCTGGGCATCAATATCCAGGGATGCCAGCAGTTCTGTCAGTCCTTCTCCCTTTGACAGACAGGCCCCGACCACATCCATGGTCGTCCCGCAGATATGGCATTCCCGGTCGTATACGCTTTTGAACTCGGGATCTGCGAGTTTATCTTCTTTTATGTCCTTAAAAAATAGCATGGGCAAGCCTTTCGAGCCGTTTCCGGGAAGTCTTTTCCAGAAACGTATCCCTGTATTGGATGACCCGGTTGATATATTTGTCGGGAACCCTGCGGGTGGTTTTATAAAACACATGATACAGTACGATAAACCGTTCATGGCAGAAAAAATAGAGAATCCGCACCTGGCTTTTTGCCAGGCGGATCCTCAACTCATGAATACCGTCATAAAGGATATCCGCATAAGGTCTGGGTAAAATCGGTCCCCGGTCCTCAAGCAGGGAGAGGATCCTGAGCATCTTTACCTGGTGGGCGGGCCTGCATTGGTTGATAAATTCGGTAACCGGGCAAGCCTGCTCGGTTTCGTCACAAAAAAGGATATGCCATTTTTTCTGCATGGTGTTTGCTCGCTGTCTCGGGTGGGTTGGTTTTCCGGGGCAGGATAGCAGAATACCGGCCGGATTGAAAAGGAATAAAACGGCATTTTTTTCAAAAACCTTGATAACCGGCACCGGGAGGCGTACCATAGTCCGCTGGCAATCCCCACAATGTTTTACCCTGGCGAGGCGCATGTGATCCCCCAACGTATTCTCATTATTGCGGACATCGAAGGCAGCTCCGCCTGCCTGGACCGGTCTTCCGCAAAATTTCTCGGCAGGGGGTGGCCCCGGGCCTGCCTGGGCATGACAAAAGATGTGAATGCCGTGGCAACCGCCCTGTTCAGGGCCGGTGCCGGCCGGGTTGTCATCCGGGATTTTCACAGGACCGCATATAATATTATGCCCGGGCTTGTCCATCCCAAGGCGGTGCTTGCCCAGGGATACACCACAGGCCCCGTTCCCGGTATGGGGGCGCCCGGGGAGTTTGACGGGCTGATGATGCTTGGCATGCATGCCCCGTCCGGTTCTTCCGGCTTCCTGCCCCACACCCTGACCTCCAGGATTGCCCGGGTGACCGTCAACAACAGCCTGGTGTCCGAAGCCCAGCTGTTCTCAGCAGCCCTTGAGCCGTTCGGCATTCCTCCCCTGTTTTTTTCCGGCTGCCCGTCAGCCTGCGCCCATACGGAAACATCCATGCCGGGTGTCCGCTGTTTTCCCATAGACAAATTCAGTCCGGGATTCCATGCCCCGTCGTGGCGTAAACGGCTTGCCCAGGAAGCGGTCCGGGCGCTTTCAGCGCCAAAAGACACCCTCTATAATCCCCGGGGAGAATTCCGGGTAATTGTCACCATGGCCAAGGGCAAAGCCGCCGCTAAAATATCGGCACAACGCTGGGGATATAAACATCAGGGCGCGAATATTTATGTTGATGTCGCCAGCTTTTCCGCCTTGTTCCGGGAATTGTCCAGGATTGCGTTTTTAACCCCACTGGCAGAACGCCTGGCCCCTCTGGGACTGCCACTGTATCATCTGATGGGGCGTGCCGGACTGGCATGGGCACAAAAAAAAGCCCCTGTGTCCGGAAAGATTTCCCGGGCAAGGGGCTGAAAAACAGACCAGAATCTGTTCTTATTTTTTTTGTTTTTTCATGGCTTCCAGAAAGAGGCTCTCCATGGTGCCCATGGATTTTGATGCCTGCTTGCCGGCAAATTGCTTCCAGTTATCCGGGTCCTTTTGATCCGGAGGAGCCAGGGTAATCCGCCGGTTGTCCTCATCCACATCCTGGACCAGGACCTGGGCCGTATCTCCGGGTTTCAGGGATTCGTACCCGGCGCCCTGGTCAGACCGGCGAATGTTGGACATGGGCATCAGGCCCGTGATTCCCGGTTCCAGAAGGATAAAAAGGCCGAACCCTTCTTTTTTCTCAAGACGCCCCTCAACCACGCTACCGGGAATATACTTGGTACTGACGCCGGTCCAGGGATCGCCCGCCGCATCTTTCATGCTCAGGGAAACCCGCTTGCTGTCCATATCAATGGCCTTGATCACCACCTGGACGACCTCTCCTTCGCGCACCTCGTCCTCGGGACGGATCACCCGCCTGATATGGCTCATTTCAGAAATATGGACCAGGCCGTCAACCCCCGGAGCGATTTCCACAAAGGCACCGAATGACGCCAGGCGGACCACTTTACCGCTGACCTGGTCTCCGGGTTTGAATGTGGTTCCCATATTGTCCCAGGGATTGCCCGATGTCTGCTTGACGGAAAGTGAAATTTTGGGGGAATCGCTGTTCGGCTTCTCGATCTTGAGGATTTTCACGGTCAGGACATCATCCACCCGCACCACTTCCTCGGTCTTCTCAACCCTGGACCAACTCAGCTCGGAAATATGAACCATGCCCTCCACACCCGGGGCGAGTTCTACAAACGCCCCGTAGGACATAAGTTTGGTCACCCGGCCCTGGACAACATCTTCCTCGGCAATGGTTTTCATGAATGCATCCCGCTGTTCTTTGATCTGCTCGTTGAGCAGTTCCCTGCGGGAGACAACGATATTCCTGCCGTTTTCCTCAAACTTGGTAATACGGAAGTGATGGGTCTGCCCCACATAATCTTCCGGGGTTTCCACGTACCTGACATCCATCTGGCTGACCGGGCAAAACGCTCGTTTGCCGAGGATTTCAACGGAAAAGCCGCCTTTGATGGATTCACTCACCCGGCCTTCCACAGGGGTCCGGCTGCGAAATGCCTCTTCAAGCATGTTGGCCATGCCCGCACCGGAAATCGCCTTGGAAAGAATCACTTCGCTTTCACTCGTGGAAACCACATAGAGCTTGATCCGGTCATTGACCGCATAAGGAAACTCCCCGTTTTCATCCAGCAGCTCCGCTTTTTCCACCACACCGTCGCTTTTGGTGCCCGTATCAATATATACCGATGTCCTGCCGATGGAGATGACCTGCCCCTCAACCATATCCCCCTGTTTGAGTTCCCGGGTCACTGTGGCATCAAAAGACTCAAACAATTCCTCAAAACTCATTTCCTGGGAATCCTGCCCATCGTTGTCTTCAAATTCTTCTGTCATTTTCCTTCTCCCGGACCCGAAATGATCCGCAAATATTAAAAACCTTAATGTCTACTATAGCTGTTCTCAAAATTCCGTTCCGATTCAATTTTAACTTGAGTGGCTGCAAAGCAAGTGATGCTTAAATTTTTCAGTGTGTTTTATTGAATAGGTATTCTTCTCAGCGGTTTGTTTCGGAACATGTTTTGTCATTTGCTATATACGTTCCCCAGCCTTGTGTAAAGCGAAAAGATACCCTTTTTGAAAAGACTTTTGCAAGTTTCCTGTGATAGTAGTATTCTAACAAAATACAAGGAATCTGATTTTACATTGCTTTCAAGAAATAACCGGTCTGTTCCGATTGGATTATTCAACCGCAGTTAAACAAAATTTCAGGATGAGGAGATGCAATGACGGAGCCCACACCGCCCTCGGCAAACCAGACAAACAAAGACCGGATTCAGAACAAGGCGGATATTCTTGAAAGCAATCTCTACAATACCGTTTCCAAGCAGGACAACCCGGTCGTGGTCAGATTCCAGATCGACCGGAAGACATCGCCGGATCCTGTCATTATCAAGGCCCTGATGCAATTGTTTCCCCGGATCAACATCAAAACCGCTAAAGTTCTTATTTTCATCAGGAAATTACTGCTCAAGCCCTTACCCGAGGGAAAAGAGTTAAAAGTACAGAAAAAACTGCTGGATCTTTCCAAGTCGGGTACACCTGAAATACGGCATTTGAGCATCTCCATGCGGATCCTGGTGAGTGCCGAGGTACTGGCCGTTGAAATCAAGGGGGTGCCGCCGATTCCTAGCCGGGACGGAGAAATAGGAAAAGCATTTTTTGATTATAAAAGCTGCCCCGGGCTCATGAAAAAAGACGGCACCATTGATTTCAGGGAGATCAATAAATACCCCATTGTCAAAGCCGGGGACAACTTGTTCTTCATCACCCCGGAAGTCCAGGGCAGATCAGGCATGCAGTATGACGGTAAAGTCATTCCCGTCCCCATTGCCGTTCCCATGGAGTTTACCACCAAGGAGGGGGTGGATGAGGTGGACAGCCTGGACGATGCCGGAGATAGTAAAGGATATTTTCTCAGGGCGAGCAAAACCGGGGCTGTGCTGCTCACCCGTACCGGGGATAAGCTGACCGGGATAGAAATCCGGAATGCCCTGGATGTCAAGCGGCTGGATTACTCCACCGGGAACATCGGCACCAACTTCATCTGTCCCATCAGCATGAAAATCGACACCATCTGCAGCGGTTTCAGGATCAGGGCCAAAGGAACCGTGGAAGTCGGGGAGCTGGAAGGCGGAGAAGTGGAAACCGAAAGCCATGCCACGATTCACTCCGCCCATCCCGACAGCAAGGTTACGGCCCAAAAGGATGTCATTGCCCATTTTGCAAGAAGTGCCTCCCTCACCTCGCAAAAAGGCCGGATTACGGCAATCAATGAGCTGGTGGACACCCATGCGGATGCGGTGGAAATCATCTTTGAAAAACCCAGGGGCATCTTTTCGGGAAATACCCTGGATGCCGAGCATTTCAACATCAAAGGCGTATTTTTCTGCGGAGAAAACAGAATCCATTTCGGGCGCCGCCTGTTCCGGGAAAAACAGTCCCTGATGGATGAAAGGCAGACCCTGAAAGAGGAAAACCTGGCCAGGGAAGAACAGAAACAGGAAATGATGGAAGGGCTCCAGGACAATATCAAGCAATTGTCCAAAATCCTGAAAACCAACCCCCTGCTCAAAGACGATCTCAGAAAATTCATCATCGCCGCTCAGAGCATGGACTATAAAACCATGTACGCTCAACTGGACACCATCGGGCAGACCATGAACACCAAAGAGGTGATGACCATCAGAAAGCTGCTGGACAGCCTGCAGAAAATTCCCGGACAAGTGGAGGAGGCCCAGGCAAGGGACCAGGCTCTGCTTTCCAGGATTGCCGAAACCGAAAAAGAGATGACCGGCATGAAGCTGGAAGTCGAAGGATATCTCAGGCGGGCCGGCACCCTGAAAATTTTTACGCCGGACAAGAATGAAGAAAATGCAGAAACCCCTGAAGTATTTATCGAATCCAAGCAGGAGTCAGATACTCCCGTCAAGTTCCATGGGCTATACACCCGGCAGGGGTTCGAGATTACCCAGGGATAGCACCCCGTTCCCGGCCTTCCCCGCCAATCCCGCTATATGTCTTCTGGTTTCCCGCTTGCCGGGAACACTCTAACCCCGGACGCCTATGCCCCGGCCTGTGGTTTGTTCAGGGCATCAAGAATGCGCTCTGCCAATTCCCCGGTAATCCCGGGAAGCCCGGCAAGGGTTTCGGGTGTCTGGGTCTTAATATTCTCCACCCCTTTAAACCGGGTCAGCAGCAACCGTTTCTTTTTCGGGCCGATACCCGGGATATTGTCCAGGGCCGAGACACTTCCCCGTTTCTCACGCCGCTTGCGCTGAAAGGTAATGGCAAAACGATGGGCCTCGTCCCTGACCTGCTCCAGAAGGAACAGGGCTTTCTGGGCCTGGCCCGTATTCAGGGGATTGGACCGGCCGGGAAGGTATATTTTGTCCGCCTTTTCTCCTTTGGCCTTGTCCTTTTTCGCCAGTCCTGCCACGGTAAATGCCTCCTCAATTCCCAGCTCCCTGAGCACGGCCACGGCCATGCCCAGCTGGCCCTTGCCCCCGTCCACCACAAGCAGGTCCGGCTGGGGTGTTTCATCTTCCGAATGCCGGAACCGCCGGGACAGGACATGGGTCATATAGGCGTAGTCATCCTGGACTTCAATATCCCGGATGATGAACTTCCGGTAAGCCCCCTTGTCCGGCCGGCCATTGGTAAATACCACCATGGATGCCACAGGATCTTTTCCCTGGAGGTTGGAGTTGTCAAAGCACTCGATCCGTTCGGGCAGGCTGTCCATGCCCAAAAGCTGACGCAGCGACACCAGGGTGGCTTGGGCCTCTTCCTCTTTGAGCAGGATCTTCTCCAGCTCCTTTTCCCCGTTGACCACGGCCATCTCCGTCAGCCGCCGTTTTTCCCCCCGCACCGGGTGATGGATGTGAACCCGCCGTCCGGCCGCATCGGTCAGGCCGGTTTCAATTTCCTCACTGTTGTCAATGGGATGGCTTAACAGGATCAGCCCCGGGATCTCCAGGGTCTTTTTGTAGTACTGGCCCACAAAGGCGGAAAGCACTTCGTCAGGAGCCTTGAACCCAAGGTCCAGGGGATAATGGGCCGTGTCAATGAGAAGGCCGGCCCTGACCATCATCACTGTGACCACGGCTTTGCCCCGGCTCCATGAAAGGCCCATGATGTCCCTGTCCTTCTGGTCCGGGCAGACCACCACCTGACGCTCCATCACCTTCTGGATGGCAAAAATAGTATCCCTTACCTGGGCGGCCTTTTCAAAGGCCTGGTCCACGGCATGGGCCGCCATTTTCTTTTTCAGTTTTTTGACAACATCCCCGGACCGGCCCCGCAGGAAAAGAATGGCATCCCTGACCTGCAGCTTGTACTCTTCGGGATCCACATCCACGCAGCACAACCCCAGGCAGGCCTTGATCTGGTAATTCAGGCAGGGGCGGGAACGGTTTTTGAACTGGGTGTTCCGGCACTTCCTGAGCTTGAAAATCTTCTGGATCTGCTTGACGGTCTGGTTCACGCTCCTGGAAGATGAATACGGGCCAAAGTACAGGGCTTTGTCGTTCTGGATCCGCCGCACCCGCTGAATGGACGGATACGCCTCGTTCATATCAATGCGGAGCAATGGGTAATTTTTACCGTCCTTAAGAATTACGTTGTACTTGGGCGCGTACTCCTTGATCAGGTTGGACTCCAGGATAAAGGCCTCCTGGTCGGACTGGGTGATGACCAGGTCAAAATCCGCCACCATTGCCAGCAGGGCAGCGGTCTTTGCATCGGCCTGTTCCTTTTTCACAAAATAGGAAGAGAGCCGCTTTTTCAGATCCTTGGCTTTTCCCACATACAGGATTTTCCCTTTGCGGTCCTTCATCAGATAAACCCCGGGCAAATGGGGGGATTGGCCGTATTTCTCCCGGATGGTATCGTTGATCATGGCTGGCCCGTCTTCATCCCGGATAACTCCTGGATCTTATCCCGGTACAAGGCGGCCTGCTCAAATTCAAGATTCTCGGCTGCCAGCTTCATCTTGTATTCCAGGTCCCGGATCACATCGTCCAGCTCCAGGGTGTCCCCTTCGTAGGCGGCCAGTTCCTCATTTACGGCAGCGGCCGTATCCGCGTCTGCATCCCCGGACATGGTATAATCAAAGGCATTGATCTTTTTGCTGATGGTGGCCGGGGTAATGCCGTGGGCTTCGTTGTAGGCCCTCTGGATATCCCGGCGGCGGTCGGTTTCGGCAAGGGCCCGCTTCATGGAACCGGTTTCATTTTCCGCATACATGATGACCCGTCCGAATGCATTCCGGGCCGCCCGGCCGAATATCTGGATAAATGACCTGTAGGACCGCAGGAACCCTTCCTTGTCTGCATCCAGTATGGCCACCAGGGAGACCTCGGGGATATCCAGGCCCTCCCGGAGCAGATTGATGCCGATGAGAATGTCAAACACTCCCCGCCGCAAATCCTGGATGATATCGATCCGTTCCACCGTGCCGATGTCCGAATGCAGGTACTTTACCCGCAGTCCGAGGTCGGCGTAATAATCGGTAAGATCTTCGGCCATGCGCTTGGTCAGCGTGGTAATGAGCACCCGCTCATCCGCCTCCACCCGCTTGAGAATTTCCTCATAAAGATCATCCACCTGGGTTTTGGCATCCCGCATCTCCACGATGGGATCCAGAAGGCCGGTGGGCCGGACGATCTGTTCCGCCACACGATGGCCCGCCCTTTCCATCTCATAATCCGCGGGTGTGGCGGAAACATAGACGGTCTGGGGGGCCCGTGCCTTGAACTCTTCAAATTTCAGGGGCCGGTTGTCAACGGCTGAGGGCAGCCGGAACCCGTAGCGGACCAGGGTCTCTTTTCGGGAACGGTCGGCCTTGTACATGGCACCCAACTGGCTGACAGAAATATGGCTTTCATCAAAAAAGAGAAGGAAATCATCGTCAATATAGTCCAGCAGGGTTGGGGGCGGTTCCCCGGGGGACCGGCCCGTGAGATGCCTGGAATAATTTTCAATCCCGTTGCAATATCCGATCTCGTTGAGCATCTCAATATCGTACTGGGTCCGTTCCTCCAACCGCTGAGCCTCCACCAGGCGATTCTCGTTACGCAGGTATTCCAGACGCTGTTTCAGTTCGGCAATAATGCTTTCCACGGCCTTTTTCCGGGTCTGCCGCTTGGTGACATAGTGTGAGGCCGGATAGATGACCATCTGGTCGAACCGGTGCAACACTTCCCCTTTGAGCGGGTCAATCTCGGAGATTTCCTCAATGGTATCCCCGAAAAAATCAATGCGCACCGCCCTGTCCTCTTCATAGGCCGGAAAAATTTCCAGGCGGTCCCCCCGGACCCGGAATGTGCCCCGGTGAAAGTCCATATCATTCCGGGTGTACTGGATATTGACGAACCGGGCAATCACATCATCCCGCGAAATATCCATGTCCCGTTCAAGGATCACCCGCAGGTCCAGGTAGTCTTCAGGCGCTCCCAGGCCGTAAATGCAGGATACCGATGCCACCACAATCACATCCCTGCGGGCCAGTACCGACCGGGTGGCGGAATGGCGCATTTTGTCGATCAGCTCGTTGATGGACGAATCTTTCTGGATATAGGTGTCGCTTGAAGGGATATAGGCTTCGGGCTGGTAATAATCGTAATAGGAGACAAAGTACTCCACGCAATTGTCCGGGAACAGGACCTTGAACTCGTTGTAAAGCTGGGCTGCCAGGGTTTTGTTGGGAGCGATAATCAGGCTGGGCCGCTCCACCTGGTTGATGATATTTGCCATGGTAAAGGTCTTGCCCGATCCGGTCACGCCCAGAAGGACCTGGTGGGTTTCGTTTTCCATGACCCCCTGGGCCAGATATTCAATAGCCTTGGGCTGATCCCCTGTGGGTGAAAATTCAGATACCAGATTAAATAGTCCCATATATGCCCCTGTACAAGGTTAAATTTCCTGCTTATGGTTTACGTTAAGCTTTTCCGGCAGCTTATCAAGCCGGAAGGATAAATATACCACCATTGTACACCGGAACCAATGCACAAGGAGAAACAAAATGGAGACCGTTGCCGTTGTCGGTGCCAGCCCACTGAAAGACCGGTATTCCAACAAAGCCATGAACATGCTGGCGGATTACGGGCATACCCCGGTGCCTGTGGCACCCAAGCACAAAACCATAGAAGGGAGGACCGTTTATGCCGGCCTTGGAGACATTCCTGAAAAGGTAGATACGGTCACGATGTACCTGGGCGTTCCCCGGCAGGAAAAGGTGATTGAGGATATCTTAAAAATCAGGCCCAAACGGGTGATTTTCAATCCGGAGACCGAAAACCCCAAGGTATACGACCGGCTCAGGTCCCAGGGCATCCAGGTCCAGGAAGCCTGCACCCTGGTGCTGCTCAAAACCGGCCAGTACGTGTAAGGGGGAAGTTTCTCCAGGGAAGATACGGCTCACGCCTGGGCTATATTCTCTTTTTCCGGGGAAACGTCACAGTCGGCCGGGTCAAGGGGTAGTGCAAGCGTAAACCTGGCGCCGCCCATGGCACCTGCTGTGGCAGTGACGGTTCCCTTGTGCCAGGTGATGATCCGCTTGGCAATGGCCAGTCCCAGGCCATAGCCGCCCGACGCCCTGGACCGGCTCTGGTCCAGGCGGAAAAAAGGTTCAAAAATCTTTTCCCTGGCGGTTTCAGGGATGCCGGGACCGTCGTCATCCACATGGATCAAAATATGCGACCGGCCGGGCTCCACACCGAGCACTACCTTGCTGCTGCTGTGCTTGATCCCGTTTCTCAGCAGGTTCCGCACGGCCCAGCCCAGGTAGACCGGTTCGAACCGGGCAACAATACAATCAAGGCCCGGGGTAAACAGCACCTCTTTTTCCCCGGATGTCTTTCTCTCCCGGTCTGCCAGGCTGTCCAGCCAGGAAACCATCTCATGGCCGGGCAGGTCCCCGGAACTTTCAGGCTCCCGTTCAAACCGGGCATAGGTGAGCATTTCATCCACCAGGGATTCGATTTCCTCCACATCCCTGCCGATTTCGTGAATATAATCTGTTCCGTTCCGTGACGGTCCGTCCCCGGCCATCTCCAGACTGAACTTGATCCGCGCCAGGGGGGTGCGGATTTCATGGGAAACGGAATTGGCCAAGTCTTTCTGGGAGGCAATGAGTTTTTGCACCTTCCCGGCCATGGCGTTAAAAGCCTTTGCAATGCCGGTCATGGAAGAGATTTTGGATACGGAGACCCGCACCCCATGGTCCCCGGAAGCAAAACAGGCCGTTGATTTCTCGATCTTCCGGATGTCCCGGTTGAGGAAAAACGTCCACCCCAGCGCCGGAACGGTCAGGGCGAGCACAAAGAGGAAAAGAAACAGCACCGTTGCCTTGAACTCCAGTTCGTTTCCCGGGAAAGGCCCGCCCATGGCAAGCACCTGGTCTGAAGCGCCCAGGCGCATCACCATGGTATTTTCGTCATCGGTTTCAACAATCAGGCCTTTTAATAAATCCGCCTGCGCTTTCTTTTCCACGGCCACATCGGTGATGTGATACAGATTCAGGGGATAGCCGAACCTGGGCCGCAACCCTTCCAGCTCGGCCTGCTGGTCTTCGGGGCCCAATCCTTCAAGGCGCTCGGCAACCAGGGAAAAGGTGCCCCGGGCAATATCCCGCTCGGTTCGTGTAATCTCTTTCTCGAACAATGCATCAATGATGGGGCCAAGGCCGAAGGGGATGGTGAACAGGGTGCCGATCAGCAGGATGTAAATGGTGATAAAAATACGCTTCATGGCGGGTTATGTTTCCCAGGCATCTGCAACGAACAGGTAACCGCTGCCCCAGACCGTTTTGATCCGGGAAGGGTGCTCCGGGTTGTCTTTCAGCTTTTTCCTGAGCCTGGATACGGCCACATCGATTGACCGGTCAATGCCGTCATACTCGATTCCTTTGACGGTCTGGCAGAGCTGATCCCGGTCCAGGACCTCGCCGGCTTTGGATGCCAGCAGCCAGAGCAGGTCGAATTCCGTGGTGGACAGGTCCACGGCATTACCGTCCAAGGTGACGTTTCTGGAAGATGAACACAGGAACAGGCCCCCGAACGTAATCTCCGTGACGCTTTCAGCACCGGCACCGGGGGCGGCCCGCCGGAACAATGCCCGTATTCTTGCCAGGAGCACCCTGGGTTCCACCGGTTTTTTCACATAATCGTCCGCTCCCAGCTCCAGTCCCACGACCTGGTCCATATCATCTTCCCGGGCCGTAAGGATCAGGATGGGGCCTTTGTAACTGTGGCGCACCTCTCTGCAGATGGCGAATCCGTCTTTTCCCGGGAGCATCAGGTCCAGGATCACCAGGTCCGGCTGGTCCTGCATGATTTTCGGAACTGCCCGGTCCCCGTGGTGCTCCACGGTAATGTCGTATTCCTGCTTGCCCAGGTAGTCGCTGACCAGTGTTGCCAGGCGAAGATCGTCTTCCACCAGTAAAATCCGTTTGGTTTCCTGTGTATCCATAGGTGTTGTCCTAAATATTCAGGGCTGCGAAAAGGTTATCGTTCACATGCATTTAACCTAACATACCACCCAAATCCGCTCCAATGGTAAAAATGTTTCAAATTGTAATCTTTTTTATCGGGTTTGCCCCTGTTTTTATCCGGGAAGCCGGGTTCTCCCCTTTAATCCCGGTGGTGAATATGGTATTAATTTTTTTTTATACCATCTTAATCTTAACACCCAATAAAGAGGGACAAATGGAAGAAGAGATCAAAAAAGGGCACTTTATCGAGTCCATTATCCGTGAAGATATAAAAAACAATAAAAACAGCGGCCAGGTGGCCACCCGCTTTCCGCCCGAGCCCAACGGCTACCTTCATATCGGGCATGCCAAATCCATTTGTCTGAATTTCAATATGGCTGATCAGTTCAACGGCATCTGCAACCTGAGGTTTGACGATTCCAACCCGGCCAAGGAAAAACAGATTTACATCGATTCGATCCAGGACACGGTTAAATGGCTGGGGTTTGACTACCGGACACCCTTCTTTGCCTCTGATTATTTTGACCGGCTGTATGAATTCGCCCTGGAGCTGATCAGGAACGAAAAAGCATACGTGTGCAGCCTCTCACCCGACGATATCCGTGAATACAGGGGTACTCTGACCGAACCCGGTAAAAACTCGCCCTACCGGGACCGGTCCGCCCAGGAGAACCTGGACCTGTTCGAGCGGATGAAAAACGGGGAATTCGGCGAGGGAGAGCATACCTTGCGGGCCAAAATCGACATGTCCTCTCCCAACATCAACCTGCGGGATCCCATTATTTACCGGGTGAAAAACGCCACCCACCCCAGGACCGGCGATACCTGGTGCATTTATCCCATGTACGATTTCACCCACTGCATCTCGGACGCCCTTGAGGGGATCACCCATTCCCTGTGCAGCCTGGAATTTGAAGACCACCGTCCCCTTTACGACTGGATCCTGGATAACATTTCCGTGCCCTGCCACCCCCAGCAGATCGAATTTGCCCGGATGAACATCAACTATACGATTCTGAGCAAACGCAAACTCCAGCGCCTGATTGATGAGGGCACGGTGTCGGGCTGGGACGACCCCCGCCTGCCCACCCTTGAAGGAATGCGCCGCAGGGGCTATACCCCGGCGTCTATCCGGAATTTCTGCAACATCATCGGTGTGTCCAAAAAAGAGAGCCGTATTGACATGGGGCTTCTGGAATCCTGCCTCAGGGACGATCTTAATGAAAATGCCCTCAGGGTCATGGGGGTAATCCGCCCCCTCAAGGTGACCATTGAAAACTACCCCGAAGGCCGGACCGAAACCCTGGACGCCATGAACCACCCCCAGAAACCCGAACTCGGCAAGCGTCAGGTCAGCTTTTCCCGGGAGATCTACATTGAACGGGACGATTTCATGGAAGATCCCCCGAAAAAATTCTTCCGGCTGGGACCCGGCCGCGAAGTCCGGCTCAGAGCCGCCTATTTTGTCACCTGCAAAGATGTGGTTAAAAACGAGGCCGGTGAAGTGATTGAGCTGATCTGCACCTATGATCCGGAAACCCGGGGCGGGAACGCACCGGACGGCCGCAAGGTCAAAGGCACCATTCACTGGGTAAATGCCAATGATTGCCTGGATGCCGAAGTCCGGCTCTATGACAGGCTGTTCAAAGATGAAAACCCGGAACAGGACGGCCAGGATTTCGTGGACAACCTGAACCCGGCCTCCCTGGAGGTGCTTACCGGGTGCAAACTGGAAAACAGCCTTGCCGCAGTTGCACCGGAACAGGTTTTCCAGTTCGAGCGCCTGGGATATTTCTGCCTGGATAAAAAGGAAAGCACCGGTGCCGCACCTGTGTTCAACCGTACCGTGACCCTGCGGGACGCCTGGGCAAAACTGGCCAAGCAGCATCCCCCGCGGAAAAAAAAGGCACCCAAACAGAAAAAATAAATCCAGCAAATGACAAAAAAATATGTTCCGAAAAACGCGGCAACAGGAATGTTGATTCAGTAAAAAGACGCTGAAAACGTAAGCGTCATTTGCTGTGCAGCCACTGAAGTTAAAAATTGAATCGGAACAAAATTTTGAGAACCGCTATCACCGCATCCGGTCTGCCGGATGATATCACCATCCGGGAATAAAGGGCTGCTTTTCTTAAGCAACAGGACTGCAGCCCTTTTCTTTTCACCTGGAATCCAGGCTTCTGCAAACCGCCAACGGGCCTGATCGCCCCTCCACTTCAACATTAAGGCTGTCCGGAGCGCCGTTATGCTTCACTCCTTGTCAATGCCGCCCCTTTTTACCACCCTTCCCGGAAATACCGGCTCCGAATTATCCGTTTTTCCCCGAAAGCATCCAGATTTTTCAACTCCATACCCCGGGGTTTTCACCTTGAAGCCCCCGTCATCATATAATTCTACATATCAGGAGGAACAAATGGACATCGCGTATCAACTCATTAAAACCACAACAGAAAAAATCAGACTCTATCAATTCAGAAAACAGGTGTTTGTCGACGAAGAAAACCGGTTTGACAATGATTCGGACCATATCTCAGATATCTATGACACGATTGATGAAACCGTCAACCTGGCGGCGCTCAGTAACGAAAAAATCATTGCAGCACTCAGGGTCACCCTGGAAAGCCGGGCAGGCCTTCCCGTGGACCAGCACTGGGATTTTAAAACCTACCGCTCCCGACTCAGCCGTTCCTGCTCCTCATTTGGCTGGCTGTGCTGCGCCAAGGCTTTCAGGCACCAAAAGGGCATGATCAAAACCCTTGTCGCCAAGGGTGCAGAACAGGCAAAGGAACGGGGTGCCTCGCATATCCTGGCCGTTATCCATCCGCCTGTGTTTGATCTGCTTCACCATTGTTTCGGGGCCAAACAAATCGGACCGGCCTTTAAGGACCCGCACCTGGACGTGGATATGATTCCCATCCATGCGCGGGTTGACGAAATCCTGGACAGGTTCCCCGCGGCAATTGCCGGTACAGACGACTGCCGTCCCGATCCTGGAAGCGGAAACAACGAATGCCGGGCGGTTGTAGCGCCATCCGCCCCTGCGCCCGGAACCGGCCCCCAAGGCAAGCACCACTTTTTTGAGCAGGCCATGTCCAGGAACCTGGGGATACTGACACCGGCGGACCAGGAACGGCTTCTCAACGCCCGGATCGCCATCCCGGGCCTGGGCGGCGTGGGCGGCCAGCACCTGATCACCCTTGCCCGGATCGGCATCGGCAATTTCACCATTGCGGATTTTGACACCTTTGAAACCAAGAATATCAACCGCCAGTACGGGGCAAGGGTGTCCAATCTGGATCGTCCCAAAATAGAGGTCATGGCCGAGGATGCCCTGGAGGTCAATCCTTTCCTGGATATCCGGCAGTTTCCCCAGGGCGTGACCCCGGAAAATATTGACGATTTCCTCTCAGGTGCCGACCTGGTGGCGGACGGCATGGATTTTTTCAACATTGAGATACGCCGTCTGGTGTTTAACCGGGCCAGGGAAAAAAATATTCCGGTGATCACGGCAGGCCCCCTGGGCTTCAGTGCTGCCCTGCTGATTTTCATGCCCGGCAGGGGAATGGGGTTTGACCGGTATTTCAACATCTCGGATGATCTTGACCGGGAAGAGAAACTGGTCCGCTTTTTTGTGGGCCTTGCCCCCAAGGCCACCCAGGCTGCATATATTGATCCGGCCGCCATCAGCATGTCCGGGGAGCAGGGGCCGTCCACGGGAGCCGGCTGCCTCATGTGCAGCGGGGTTTTGGCTTCCGAAGCCGTAAGAATCCTGCTGGATAAAAAAGGTATCAAACCGGCACCCAATTATTTTCAATACGACCCCTTTGCCCGACGGTTCCACCAGGGGTATCTGCCCTTGGGCAATCGCCACCCGGTACAGCGTGTCAAAACCTGGATGATTACCCGGCGCCTGAGAACCGCCCTGCCCCTTGGCATTCCGGCCAGTCCCGCACCGGACGGCGATCCGTCGGCCCCTCTGCCGCGGGCGGTAATCAATTATCTCATAAATGCGGGCTGCCAGGCACCGTCCGGCGACAATTGCCAGCCCTGGAAATTCACCAGTGAATCCTCGCGGCTTGCGCTTTGCCTTGACCCGGATGCAGATCACTCGTTTTTCAACGTCAACCAGACCGCATCTCTCATTGCCTGCGGCGCTGCCATTGAAAACGTCTGCCTGGCCGCCACAAGATACGGGATTTCAGCCCGTGTCACCTGCCTGCCCGATCCCGGCCGGCAGGACCTGCTCGCCCATATCGACCTTGCCCGGGAAGAAACGCCGGAGTCTCCGCTGTCCCGATTTATCTGGTCACGCCACACCAACCGTACCCGGTATAACGGCCGTCCCCTGCCTGACGCGGATATTGACGCACTCAACAGTAGTATTGAGGGATTTCCGGATGCCCGGCTGGTCCTGGTCCGGGACCGGCAGCAAATTAAGCAGGTGGCCGACCTGGTGTATGCGGCAGATACCATCCGCTCCCAGCGACGGGACCTGCACACCCATTTGATGAAAATGATACGGTTCACCCCGGAGCAGGCCTTGCTCAAGCGGGACGGGTTCCCCCTGAAAAACCTGGAAGCAGGCATATCAGGCGAGATGATGCTCAGGCTCTGCCGGCCCTGGCCGGTCATGCGCATGGCCAACAGGGCCGGAATGGGTCAAATGGTGGCCAAAACAGCAGCCCGGTGGGTTCGCCAAAGCTCGGCCATGGGTCTGCTCACCATCCGGGGAAGGGACACAAACGCCTGGCTGTCAGGCGGGCGGGCCCTGGAACGGATCTGGCTGACCGCAGCACGTTCCGGGATCTCTTTCCAGCCCATGACCGCCATCACCCTGTTCAGGGAACGCTGGCGTTCCGGCCGGAAAGACCGGTTTTCCATGACCCACCAGCAGCGGCTGGGCCAACTCTGGCCCCTTTACGATCACATATTCAAGACAGACCCGGCAGAATCCCAGATCATGCTTTTCCGTCTGGGCTACGGGGCGCATGTCTCCTGCCGGACCCTGAGATATTACCAGGGCACTCCTGTTTAACCCGCCCTTGATTTAACAGAAAAACAAAAATGCCGCCCTCCATTCCGAGGGCGGCACCCATATATATACAGCTTGTCTTTGCCAATTGGAGGCAGATGCGTCTTTTTTTTACTGTTTAATTTGGGTTACGCGTTCACCCCGGCATTCAATCCCAACATTTAACCCCATTGTGTTTCCCCAATTATTTATGCTCCCGGTTCCTGATACAACAGGACGGTGGCCTGGGCTGCGATCCCCTCTTTCCTGCCGATAAACCCCAGGTGTTCCGTGGTAGTGGCCTTAATATTCACACGCTCTTTATCCAGCGCCAGGATGTCCGCAATCACACCGGCCATTTCCGTTTTATAAGGCGCCATCTTCGGGGCCTGGGCAAACAGGGTGCAGTCCAGGTTGACCACACCAAATCCCATTTCTCCGATTTTCTCAACACAGGCCTGCAGCAGTTTCCGGCTTGAAATCCCCTTGTACGCCGGGTCCGTATCCGGAAAGTGCTCGCCGATATCCCCCATGCCGGCGGCACCGAGCAGGGCGTCGCACACCGCATGCAAAAGAACATCTGCATCGGAATGGCCTTTCAGCCCCCTGGGATGGTCGATTTTTACTCCCCCCACCACCAGGTCCCGGCCTTCCACGAGTTCATGGACATCTGTGCCGGTGCCGACCCTGAATCCAAAATCTTTCATTTTTTATCGTGCCCTTCCTTGTTCCAGTCTGTTAAATGCCCGTACTATATGCCTGTTTCCCATGAAAGTCAAAGTCGCCACCCGTGCCCGAAACAACGAGTTTACAGGGCATGCAAGAGTTTGAAATGACTGATCCGGAGAGAGATGTATTCCCCCGGAAGACCGCCTTTTAGGGTGACATCCCAATGGCTTTTGTTGTATAGATCATGTGTGGCTTTTGCATTGCAGATCCTGAAAAATCATACCAAAGCAAAGGCCGTTATCTTGAACCAAACCCGGAGGAACTTTCATGAAGCGATGCGACTGGTCAACCAATGATCCGGACTATATCCGTTACCATGACACGGAATGGGGCGTACCTGTCCACGACGACCGGAAACTATTTGAATTCCTTATTCTTGAAGGGGCCCAGGCCGGGCTCTCCTGGCTGACCATTCTCAAGCGGCGTGAGGGCTACCGAAAGGCATTTGCCGGATTTGACCCGGAAAAAGTGGCCGGGTTCACCCCGGAAAAAATCCAGGACCTGCTTCTTGATCCGGGCATTATCCGGAATAAGCTAAAGGTAAATTCCGCTGTGACAAATGCCCGGGCATTTTTAGACGTCCGGGACACTTTTGGCTCTTTTGACGCATATGCGTGGCGCTTTGTGGACGGCCAACCCAAAATCAATGCATTCAACACCATGGATGAGGTGCCGGCCACCTCAAAGGAATCGGATGCGTTTTCCAAAGACCTGAAGCAGCGGGGATTTAAATTTACCGGATCAACCATCATGTATGCGTATATGCAGGCCACCGGCATGGTCAATGACCACCTGGTTTATTGTTTCAGATACAGGGAAGTCATGGAAGCGTTGACATGAGCCTTCCCCCGCCCTGGTCCGGATCGTTCGGACGGCCCGACACCACGGCGATCACCGGCCTGCCCCTGCCGGGCATTTTCAAAAACCGGTTCAGGGAAAAACGGTGGTGTTATACCGGCATTGTATCGCCCGGGCTTTTTTTCGGCGCGGCAATTGTGCATTTGGGCTATATTACCTCGGCCTTTTGTTTTGCCTTTGACAGGGCCGGGAAAACCATGGCGGAAAAAACTGTTGTGCGCCTGCCCACAGGCCATACCCGGTATGACAGGAACCCGGAAACCGGCACCTGCCGTTTCAGGGCCCGGGGAAACCGGATTGACATTTCGGGAAACCTGGCAACAGGCAAATCCATATCCGTGGATGTGGATTCTGGAAACACCTTGCTCAAGGCAAGGATCAGCCTTTCTGCCTGCCGGGACAGCATTGCTCCCATGCATTTCCCCATGGATATGGGCCAGGGCAGAAACGCCTTTACCACAAAGGCTGCGGGAATCCCGGCCAAGGGAAGCGTGAGGATCGGGCAAAGGAAAATCCGGCTGGACCCTGAAAACAGCTTTGCCCTGTTTGACTGGACCCATGGGGCATATCCCAGGAAAACGTTCTGGAACTGGGCCTGCGGGGCCGGTTTTGCCCGGGAAACAACGGGTGGCGGTACAAAAGAAGTGGTTGGATTCAACCTTTCCAGGGGGGTATATGAAAACGGGACCCTGGAAAACACCTTATGGACCGGAGGCAGGCCCGAACCGGTCGGTACCGTGGTGTTTGAATATGATGCGGCCCGCCCCATGGCCCCGTGGAAAATCAATTCCCGGGACGGGAAAATCAGGCTGGTATTCTCGCCCGAGGGCATGCGCCGTGCCAATGACGACTTCGGCATTGTGGCCAGCCGCTTTATCCAGCCCTGCGGCAGGTTTGAGGGAGAGGTCACAACGGCTGACGGCCGGACGTTTATTCTGGAAAACACCGGGGGCGTGGCCGAAGAGCATGATGCCAGATGGTAGGCATGCCCCTGCAGCACCAAATACAAATTCAGATCAGCAGAAACCGATAAAAGAAATACGATAAGAGGAATGCAATGATACTTGTCACAGCCAGACAGATGCAGGAAATGGATAACAACACCATCAATACCTTCGGGATTCCCGGCCTGGTACTCATGGAGAGTGCGGGCAGGGGCGCCCTGGAAGTCCTGGTGGACCATTTTGACCCCATTGAAGACTTCCGGGTGGCCATTATCGCGGGACGGGGCAACAACGGGGGAGACGGCTTTGTTATCGGCCGGTATCTCATGGAAATGGGGGTTGGCGTCAGTTTTTTCCTCCTGTCCGGCCGGGACCGTGTATCCGGGGATGCCAGGGTCAATATGGAATTGGCGGAAAAGCTGCTGGCCGAGCACCCGGACTCGGAATTTATCGAAGTACCGGACCATAAGGCGTTTGAGCGATACAAACCGAGAATCCTGGATCATGATCTTTTTGTGGACGCCATCTTCGGCACCGGCCTGAACTCGGATGTCCGGGGATTTTTCAAGGATGTGATCATGGCGCTGAACCTGTCGGGCAGCCCGATATTTTCCGTGGACATCCCGTCGGGCATCAATGCGGATACCGGCCAGGTATGCGGTGTTGCCGTTGAAGCGGATGCGACCGCCACCTTTGCCTTTGCCAAAGCAGGGCATGTCCTTTATCCCGGCAATTTCCACACAGGCGACCTTGAAATCATCGACATCGGTATTCCCGGGCATATTGCCAGGGCTGAACATCCCGGTATTTTTCTGCCCGGCCCCGAAGATATTGCGGATTTTCTCCCCCCCAGGGCCTTTAACAGCCATAAGGGCACCCACGGCCATCTCATGGTGGTGGCGGGCTCACCCGGAAAAACCGGTGCTGCAGCCTTGTGCGCCAACGCGGCCATGCGTTGCGGTACAGGCCTTGTGACACTTGGTGCCCCCAAAGACACCTGTCCGGTTCTTGAACCCCTGGTGGTGGAACCCATGACCCTGGACCTTGGCCAGACCGGTTCGGGCACCCTCCCGGCAAGTGCGTTGGAAAAAATTACCGGCCACTTAGCGGACAAACAGGCACTTGCTCTGGGACCGGGGCTGGGAACGGACCGGGAAACCCGGGAACTTGTCAAAGCGCTTCTGGCCGCTGCGGAAATTCCCATGGTGATTGATGCGGACGGCCTCAACTGTCTGGCCGATGATCCCGGTATATTGAAATCGGCCAAGGCCCCTGTAATCCTGACCCCGCACCCCGGGGAAATGGCACGGCTCACCGGAAAAACAAGCGCCGAGATCCAGGCGGACCGCCTGGAACCCGCAAGGTCTTTTGCGGAACAATATCATGCCATACTGGTACTCAAAGGGGCACAGACCCTGGTCTGCTGTCCCGACCGCAGCTGTTTTATTTGCCCCACCGGCAATCCGGGCATGGCGTCCGGTGGCATGGGTGACGTGCTCACCGGCATCATTGCAGGCTTCCTGGCCCAGGGGCTTCCCGCAGACACCGCAGCCATTGTCGGCACCTATGTCCACGGGCTGTGCGGGGACATCCTGGCCCGGGAAACCCCTGTGGGATTCCTGGCATCGGACATGGTTGCCACCATTCCCGATGCCCTGGCGGAGTTGATGTCATGAACCAAGTGGTATCTGCAACAGCCCGGGAGACCATGGACCTGGGACAGAAGATCGGCAGGGCCGCACGCGCATTGAACTCCGGATTTTCCATTGCCCTGACCGGGGATCTGGGCACCGGCAAAACCTGTTTTGTCCAGGGCCTGGCCCGGGGACTGGGCGTGACGGACCAATACTATATCACCAGCCCCACCTTTACCATCATCAACGAGTATCCGGCAGACGGCAAACGGCTCTGCCACCTGGATTTGTACCGGCTTGGATCGGCGGACGAACTTGAGTATCTGGGGTTTGAAGACCTGCTCGGTGACGATGCCGTCGTGGCAGTGGAGTGGCCCGGTCTTTTGAGCGATACCGGATTTACGTTCGATCTTGAAATCCGGCTTGAATTTGATAAGGATTTCAACCGGATCATTTCTCTGTTTCCGTCTGGACAACACGGGGCAAATCTGCTAAGCAACGTATCTTTACAGTGATATATTAATGACAGCTAAGATTCAGGAGAAATTATGTCGTTAAGAGTACAAAAATACGGCGGCACCTCAGTGGCGGATATTGAAAGAATCGCCAATGTGGCGGTCCGGGTGCGCAAAGCCCATGATAACGGCGACCAGGTGGTAGTCGTACTCTCTGCCATGGCCGGTGTGACAGACAGCCTGATCAGCCTTGCCAGCCAAGCCTCTCCCGCTCCGGACAAGCGGGAACTGGACGTGCTGCTGGCCACCGGCGAACAGACCACGGCTGCGCTTCTGGCCATGATGCTCAAAGCCAAAGGATACAAGGCCAAATCTTTCCTGGGATTCCAGGCCGGCATCCATACCGACCATATGTCGGGCAAGGCCAGGATCCTGGATATTGACGGCAAACGCATGCAAAAGGCCCTGGACGAAGGCAATATCGTTGTCGTGGCAGGGTTCCAGGGGGCGGATGACGACGGCGACATCACTACCCTGGGCCGTGGCGGCTCAGATACATCGGCCGTTGCCATTGCCGCTGCCCTGAAAGCGGATGTCTGTGAAATTTTTACAGATGTGGACGGGGTATACACCACAGATCCCCGGATCTGTGCAGATGCCAGGAAAATCACCAGGATTTCCTACGAAGAAATGCTTGAAATGGCCATTCTGGGAGCAAAGGTGCTTCAGATCAGGTCTGTAGAATTTGCAAAAAAATACAATGTGCCCGTACATGTCCGGTCATCATTCAATGAGGAGGAAGGAACCATGGTTATCAACGAAAGCTCTGATATGGAAAGTGCCATTGTATCGGGCGTCACCTGTGACATGAATGAAGCGCGGATCACCCTGAAACGGGTACCGGACCAGCCGGGCATCTCCGCTAAAATCTTCGGCCCCCTGGCCGAAGCGGAAATCATGGTGGACATGATCATCCAGAACACCAGGTCCGGCGGGGAAACCGACCTGACCTTCACCGTGACCAAAGATGACTTTGACCGGGCCCTGGAAATCTCCGAGGTGGTGGCCAAGGAAGTCGGTGCGGATGAAGTCAAAACTGCCATGGAAATCGCCAAGGTTTCGGTGATCGGCCTGGGCATGAAAAGCCATTCCGGCGTCGCCGCCATCATGTTCAAGGCCCTGGCATCGGAAAATATCAACATCCGGCTGATTTCCACATCCGAAATCAGAATCTCCTGCGTGATTCTTGCCAAATACGCAGAACTTGCCGTCAGAACCCTTCACGCGGCATTCGGGCTGGACAAGGAAAAATAAAACGATCCGGCCTGCCCGCCACCCCAGACAATACACCGCCCGGAACAAACGCTTCCGGGCGGTGTTATGATTTCAGGGGCGTTGTACAATTACACCAGCACCTGGTCAATCTCCCGGGCCACCATATTTGCCGCCTTCACAGGATCCTCAGCATCCCTGATGGGACGGCCGATGACAATATAATCACTGCCCTGTGACACGGCCTGGGCCGGGGTAGTTACCCGCTTCTGGTCATCATCTGCAGAAAGGGTCCATTCCGGCCGGATTCCCGGCGTCACCGCCAGGAACGATTGCCCCAGTTCTTTTTTGATCTGGCCGACCTCCCGGCCCGAGCAGACCACGCCTGTGCACCCCGCCGCTTTGGCCATCCGTGCCCGAAGCAGCACAAGCGCCAGCGGAGAGGCGGCATATTCCGCCTTAAATCCGGCAGCCGCAACCGCCTGTGCATCATTATCCGTCAGCAGGGTGACGCCCAGGACCCCGGTTTTCCCGCCCCCTCCTTTCACGGCCATTTCCAGCATCTGTGCCGAAGACGCGGTATGGACTGTGATCAGGTCAACCCCCAGGTCCGCTACCCGTGCCATGGCTCGTCCCACAGTGGCTGAAATATCGTGAAGTTTAAGATCAAGGAAAATCTTGGCCCGGGTAAGTGCCCTGACCTTTTGGACCACCGAAGGCCCTTCCTGGATAAAAAGCTCCAGCCCGATTTTAAACATTCCCACATGGCCATCCAAAAGGCGGATATGGGATTCGGCAGCCTCCATGGAAGGAAAATCCAGGGGAAAAACAATATACGCCTTACCGCTTTTACTCATTTACCAGCCTCAATATGTTATGGTTCTTAAAAATTATTGTTAATATAAGCCAGGTATCATACCATAATTCAGCCAGGATTTCCCGGAGCAAATAAAGTCTTGATCCCACCGGGCTTTTTTCTTTATATTTAGAGAATATGGAGGCAATAATATGGACAATTATTCACGTCTTATCCAGAAAAACCTGGACAAACTTTACGCATCCCTGCCCAGGGATTTTGACCAGTGCCTTGAAGCCACCCGGGATCAGGACAGCTTCAAACTCAACGCCTTTGGCTGCCCTTGCGTGATTTCGCCCGGCGGGATCTGCTTTGAACGCGACCAATGCAGGGACAGCCAAAATTTTGAAGACCCGATCCTGGGGCTGTTGGTTTCACTCTATGCACTCAACGCCAGTAACACCTGCCTGAATCTTACCCCGCTAAAGGCATTCAAGGAATTTCCGGACAGCATGCCTTATGCCGGGGCATTTTCCACCCACACCGAACAACTGCTGGTTCCCCATGTACCGCAAATCAAAGCCGCCATCCCCAAAATCATGTCACACCTTGACGGCGAGGCATCCCCTTACGGAACAGGCGGCGATTTTTCATTTGTTGTACACCCCCTGCCCAAAATAGCACTTTGCTATATCTTTTACGAACCGGACGAGGATTTCCCCGCCGGGGTCACCTGCCTGTATTCCAAGAATGCAAGGCAGTTTATGCCCATTGACGGCCTTGCCGATGTCGGAGAATATACATCGCGTCGTATTATTGACATCATCGATGCATCTTAGACGCTAATGATATGCGGCAGGTAACGTGCCCCCACCGGAATTCCCCTGACGTTAAGACGCCCCGGATAACCATCCCATAAACGCACCCGTGCCCCCCCCCTGCCAGGCCAGCTGCAAGTACCGTTACCTTCCCATGAAAAGGCCTGTAAAAAGATAATATCCAGGGCAAACGCATTTACATCCGGCATACGTTTTTAACCCGCAAAATTTCAGGCAGTTGTGGTGACTGCATATGTTTTACCGCGTTTGCAACCGCACCTAACCATCTGAAATCATTGGCCTCAAATTTTATGCGCGTTGCCCCTGAGGAGTCATTCCCCGAACTGGACATTAAAACAGTCGAATGCTATGGTGAGCCTTCTGAAAGGAGAGATATGAAAACCAATCGATATACCCTGACCATGCTGGTTGAGAACGAACCCGGCGTTACCGCCAGGATTACAGGATTATTTGCAGGCCGCGGCTATAACATTGAAACCATCTGCGGCGCCCCCACGGCCAATCCCAGAATGTCCAGAATTACCATCACCACCCTTGCCAGCCCCGTGATGCTTGAACAGTGCATGAAACAGATCAAGCGCCTGGTGAATGTCATCAAACTCCGTGACATGACAGGAGAAAAAGCAGTTAAAAGAGAAATGGCGCTGATATGTGTCAGGGCAACTCCCGGGCACCGGGATGAAATCAGGGCATTGATCCGGGACTTCAGCGGAAAAATGATGGATGAAGGGGCACGGCACTATATCTTTGAAGTTACAGGTGATGAAGACACCATTGACGTGCTTCTGGAAAAACTGGCGCCGTTCGGCATCAAAAAACTGGCCCGCTCCGGTGTGCTCGCACTTTACCGGGAGCCTTAACCCGTGGCTCCCGGCAAGCTTGTTTTTAACGCATCATATCTGAAACGAACGGATCTTGAGCATCAGGGGGTCCGGATGGGTCTGCCGGTACAACTGGTGGTCTGACAAGGATGTGGCCATGGCCCTCAGCCGGCTTGGCCGGCTGTTTTTTTCCTTGACCGGCCGCCTGCCCAAAAGTTCCTGGAATTCCTCCCGGAGCGCCTTGATCTGCTCCATAAGTGAATTTAAAGGATTTTCCACAATCTGGGGAGCTTCCCCGCCTGCTAAGGATGTTTCCGGGACCTGATAAATTCGATCTCTAATCCCCCAGAATTCCATGTCCTGTGCCGGTCCAACTTCAGTCACTTCAGGTTCAGGCGTCCTGGCTGCCAGATCAATCTGCTGGACCGCCCCCACATTTCCGTTTTCAAACAAAAAGACCCCGGACCGCCGGACCTGGCCCTTGAGTTCGTTGTCCATGGTGGTCATGTTGAACTCGGCCTGGGCATTGTCCAGGTAGATGGCCCCCACCCCTGCATCTTTCAGGGAAACAAGCTGGTCATTGCCCTCTTCGTCCCGGGTCCAGACCGTGAGCTGGGAAAAAATCTCATCGTTTTCATCAATCCATCCGTTACCGTCCCCGTCAAACGCCGCCAGCTCTTCAAACCCGTTGCCCGTGCCCGGGCCAAACAATTCCGATCCATTATTGATCACCCCGTCATTGTTCCGGTCAAAGCTTAAAAACCCGCTGCCCCTGGCAACAAAAGAAACTTCTTCCATATTGCCGTCATTGTCCAGGTCAAATTCAAACCGGGTGTCGGTCAACTCCGGCACACTCCCGTCAAGACTGATCACCAGGGGATCGATCATATTCACTTCCTGCTGCCAGGTGTGCATCAGGGTTTCCTGTTCGGTCCGGGA
This sequence comes from Desulfobacter sp., assembly GCA_036881925.1. Lineage (GTDB taxonomy): Bacteria > Desulfobacterota > Desulfobacteria > Desulfobacterales > Desulfobacteraceae > Desulfobacter. The sequence goes on along the minus strand of JBAJNJ010000014.1, from coordinate 23,114 downwards.
CATATACATCCTGTCCAGGGCCATATCCAGAGAAAAATCAATCACCCTGCCATCTTCGGTCCGCACTTGTCCCTGGGAGGAAAATCCCATCTGCTCGGTTTCGTAGTGCACCTGGGTCCGCTTAAAAGTCAACAGGGTTTCCGTGGAACTGGAATCCGAAATTGACAGGGTTTCCGGCCCCCTGCTCGTCTCGGTGCCAAGCCGGATATCAATCCCACGTTTCAAGGCCCTGACCACCACCTCACGATCAATCGCCACCCCTGCAAGCTGCTCAATCAGATCTTTTTGCGCAAACTCGGCAACGGTCTCACCGGTATCCAACGATACCCTGGAACTGGATTCAAGGCTGGCATTATATTCGGACCGGACCTCCTGACTGTTGCGGTGTGAAATGCTCACCCGGTCCATCCATATGCCGGTTGACCTGCGTCGCCTGCCCGACATATCCAGATTCAACGAGCGATTTCTCCCTGCAATGGTTGTGCGGGACTCTTCCTGCTGAAAAAGGTCATATTCTTCAGCAGCATGGTGGGATGAAAACTGAACAACGCTTTCTGAAATTTTCATTGGCTGCTCCTTAACGATTGCCGTTGGACATCAGGGATTCCCCATGCCGGAATGCAAAAGCCAACCGGCTGAATATGTTCATCATGTACAGTAAAAATACAGTAAAAAACGATTTTTAATCCGGAACGGAAAACAAGCAGCCCCTTTTCCGGGCCACCCGGATGCCCTCATGATCATGTCACCGGAATTTCCATATCTATACTCATCGGCACCCGGATCGGAATCTTAACGGCCGCCGCTGTTTTTTTAGGGAAACCCCTGAAAAGATAAGGCTTGCAACATTTTAATGATTAATGATATTTAGTACTATTTTACGTTAGATAAGCGAGAGAATTAACCTCAGAATTCAGATGAACCACCTTTTAAGCGAGCATATTGCTGCCGGCCATTTCAAGGCAACGCCACAATCCCCGTTGGTCCTGCAGGCCTATCTGGGCACCTGCCTGGGTGTTGCCCTTTACGATGCCAAGCGAAAAGCCGGCGGCATGATTCATATACTGTTACCGGAACCGCCGGGCACCTCAGGCACCGACACACCTGAAAAATACGCATCCACGGGCATCCCCATGCTGATCGCCCAGTTGATCGACATGGGATGCACACCGGAAGACCTCAAAGCCTCAATTGCCGGGGGAGCCCTTGTGGGGCCGGTATCCCGGCAGGATATCGGCCTGGATATCGGGGGACGATCCGCAGATATCGCACAGGATCTTTTCAAAGCTGCCGGCATTGAAGTCATCAAGTCCGAAACCGGAGGGTTTTTCACCTGTACCCTTGAGTTGAACATGGAGACCGGCGAGACGGAAATCAAACCGGCCTGGGAACAGAAACTGACTCCCACGGCCACTTTTGACCCGCCCACACGCCAGGAAATCGACCAGACCATTACCGGTCTCAAGCCGATTCCCCAGACCGCTCTGAAAATCCTGAGAATGTTCCAGGAAGGACGCCACGGCATCACGGACATCACCGACGAACTCTCCCAGGACCAGGTGCTGAGCGCCCAGACCCTCAAACTCTGCAACTCCGCCCTGTTTGCCGGCACCATACGCATTGATACCCTAAAGGACGCCGTCCTTCTCCTGGGAAAGGACATGCTGGTCAAAACCGTGATCACGGCCGCAGTCAACACGTACTATAACCAGGCCGGCACTTCGGGATACTCCCTGTGCAAAGGCGGTCTTTTCTTCCATGCAGTAGGTGTGGGCAGCACTGCGGAACTGCTGGCGGAAAAAACCGGGAAAGCAGATCCGAAGCAGGCATATACCGCAGGCCTTCTCCACGACATCGGCAAGGTGGTTCTGGACCAGTACATTGCAGACAGTGCACCGCTGATGTTCAGGAACCTGGGCAAAAACAAGGACAGTTTTATCCGTTCGGAGAAAAAAATACTCGGCATCACCCATTGCCAGGCCGGGTCGATCCTGGCGGGAAACTGGCAGTTTTCGAATGCCCTCACCCAGGTGGTCCGCCACCATCATAATCCTGAAGCGGCGGATGACTGCCGGGATCTGGTTGATGTCGTTTACATGGCAGACCTGCTCATGGAAAAATTCTTCACCGGTTTTGACCTTGAAAAGATGCAGACCCGGAGTATGGAGGCAGTCTTTAAACGCCTCGGCCTGGACTCCGGCAGCCTGCCCGGACTCATTGATACCATTCCACTCGGGGCCTTAACCCAAAACGACTCGTCCAACGGAGCAGCACATGAATGACAAACAACAGCTTTTAAAAACCCTGCCCGCAGTGGACCACCTTCTTCTTGGGACCCGTGAAGATCAACGGTTTTCAGAAATTCCCAGAAAAGTCATTATTGATGCCTTAAGAACCGCCATTGATGAAATCCGGCAGGATATTCTTTCGGGCCATACCCCTGACATGGATGAGGCAACGGTTCTTGGCCGGGCGGCGACCCTGGCCCGCGACATCATGCGAAACCGCCTGATTCCTTTGATCAACGCCACCGGCGTAGTGCTCCACACCAATCTTGGCCGGGCACTTCTCTGCCGGGATGCGCTGGAAAATATCAGGGACGTTTCCGCATCTTACTCCAATCTTGAATTAAATCTTGGGACCGGCAAGCGGGGAATCCGGTATGCAGCCATAGAATCCCTGATCTGTGAACTCACCGGGGCGGAAAGTGCCATGGCCGTCAACAATAATGCCGGTGCCGTTCTTCTGGCTCTCAACACCATTGCACAGGGCACAGAAGTGGTCGTGTCCCGGGGGGAACTGGTGGAAATCGGCGGGTCTTTCAGGGTGCCGGACGTCATGACCAAAAGCGGATGCTGCCTCAAAGAGGTGGGCACCACCAACCGCACTCACCCCAGGGACTATGCCGGGGCCGTCACCGAACATACCGGCCTTTTTCTCAAGGTTCACACCAGCAATTACAAAATCGAAGGATTCACCGCCAGTGTGACGCTTAAGGATCTGGTAGCACTGGGCAAGGAAAAAAACATCCCGGTTATGGAGGATCTGGGCAGTGGTACGCTGATTGATTTCGGCCCATACGGCATCCCTGCCGAGCCCCTGGTATCCGAACGGGTAAAGGCCGGCGCCGACATCGTGACATTCAGCGGCGACAAACTCCTGGGCGGCCCCCAGGCCGGTATTATTGTGGGAAAAAAAGAGGCCATTGACCGGATTAAGGCCAACCCCATGACCCGGGCCCTCCGGATTGATAAAATGACCCTGGCCGCGCTTGAGTCTACATTGAAACTCTACAGGGATGAAAAAAAGGCGGTTCGTGAAATTCCCACCCTGAGGATGCTGACCATGTCCTACGACACGGTTTCCCATAAAGCGCAGGCCCTGTATTCAGCCCTGGAAAAAGCCGTGGGCAGCGCTGCAGAGCTCGCCCTGGCAAACATGGAATCCCGCCCGGGCGGCGGCTCTTATCCCAACCTGAAACTGCCCACCCGGTGTGTTACCGTAAAACCCAACACCCTGTCGGTTGCCGCCCTTGAAAAAAGAATGCGGGGAGCGACACCACCGGTCATGGGACGCATTGAAGACGACCGGTATATTATTGATCCCAGAACCATACAACCCGGCCAGGAAGAAATACTGACCCAGATCCTGTCCACCACCCTGGTGACTGAAAAATGACACAAAAATTCATTGCCAAAGAGATTCATTTCCTGAAAACCGGCTCAGAAGACCAGCAGGTCTGCCCGCCCGATACCTACTTCTCGGATCTGCTCCACACCCCCAGTGTCGGTTTCACAGCTTTTGAAAAACGGCTGTCCGAAACAAAAATTCCCGGGGAAACGTTTATCTGCGCAGTGTTCCGGATTGATCCCGAAACCTGTGAAGAAACCATGGAAACCGCCAGGGAAATCTTCGAAGCCTGCTTTCACTCGGTACTGGACAAAGAAAGAGGAATCTGGGAAAGCCTTGATGACACGGCTTTTGTTCTTGTTTTCTGGGATTACGAAAATGAACGGGACGGCCTGCGCCTCCTGACCCTGCTCAAAGACAAAATCTCAGGACGCCTCAACGCGGGCCTGCTCATGGGTATCGCCACCTATCCATTTCATGAATTTCACCGGGACCGGATCCTTGGAAATGCCCTTAAGGCAATCGACCATGCCGCCTTTTTCGGGCCGGACCACATGATGGTTTTTGACGCGATATCCCTGAACATCAGCGGAGACCGGCTCTTTCAGCTGAACCAGTGTGAAGCAGCCATTGCAGAATACGAAAGAGGCCTTGAGATTGACCCGAAAAACATCAATCTGATCAACAGCCTGGGGGTCAGCTACGGGATCACGGACCGGCTGGACAAAGCCCTGGGCTGTTTTGAGCAGGCCTCTGCCATCAACCCCGAAGAAGTGATGGTGATTTACAACATCGGTCTGATCTACCGGATCCAGGAAAAGGATGACAAAGCCATCCTCTATCTGAAAAAGGCCCATAGCATCAACCCGGAAATATTTGAAATCGAACTGCTTCTGGGCCACCTGCTGTTCAAGCAGGAACAATTTGAGCAGGCCCGCCGCCACCTGGATGCGGCAGCCCGCATCAATCCCGAATCCGGCACCCCGTTCAGGATCCGGGGCCAGATTCTCATGGAAGAAAACAAGTGGCCGGACGCTGCCACCCAATTCAACCTGGCTGTGAAGCGGCACCCCAACGATGCTGCGGCCCTGGGCGGCTATGCCCGCGCCATGGCACTCCAGGAAAAAAACCTGAGCATCGCCCTGTCCTTTGCCAGAAAAGCCAGGGATCTGGACCCGGAGAATCCTCAATACATAAAGGACCTGGAGGAAATACGGGAAATCCATGACCAGATAAAAGCCGACACCCGGGAGAAACCCATCAAATCCGCATAATATAAAACCCATATCCAAGGATTCCATATGAAGGCCATTATCCGCCAGACCCTTGAACAGAGCATCCGTGCCAAAAAAAAATTCGTCGATACCCACGAGGCCCTGATGCTTGAATGTGCCGATACCATGGCAAACACCCTGAAGGCGGGAAAAAAAATTCTTTTGTTCGGCAACGGCGGTTCCGCTGCCGACTGCCAGCATATTGCAGCCGAATTCATCAACCGGTTCCAGATGGAACGCCCTCCCCTGGCCGCCATCGCCCTGACCTGTGACACATCTGTTATCACCAGCATCGGCAATGACTATAGTTATGACGACATCTTTTTAAAACAGGTCCAGGCCCTGGGGAAACCCGGGGATATGGCCGTGGGCATTTCCACTTCAGGCAATTCCCCCAACGTGGTCCGGGCAGCGGAAGCAGCCAGGGATGTGGGAATGACCCTGGTGGGATTTTCAGGCCCCGGGGGCCGTCTCAAAGAGATCAGCGATATGGCATTTTGCGTGGATGCCCCTGTAACCGCCAGGATTCAGGAAGTCCATATCATGCTTGGCCATATTCTCTGTGATATTACCGAAAGGATTTTATACAATGGCTGATGCCAAACCACTGGACTACAGCCGCCTGACCACGTACTCGATAAAAGACCGGAAAAGCCTGGTTTCCAAGGATGACTTTTCCACGCCCTGGACCAGCGGCGGCAGCCTTGCCGACTTTCTGGACACCCTGCCCGCCATCCTGGCCGGAAAAGATATCCGGGCGGTCATCAACGCCGTTGCAAAGGCAACAGCGGGCAAACGGCAGGTCTGCTTCGGCATGGGCGGTCATGTGATCAAAACCGGAATGAATCCCCTGGTCATTGACCTGATGGAAAAGCAAGTCTTTACCCTGGTGGCCATGAACGGTTCCGGCATCATTCACGACCTTGAAACCGCCTATACCGGGCGGACCAGCGAGGATGTGTCCCAGAGCTTAGGCAACGGGAGTTTCGGCATGGCAAGGGAAACCTCCGCCTTTCTCAACCAGGCCATTACAAATGCAAAAACCCAAGGCATCGGCCTTGGCCGGGCCGTGGGAGAATTGATCCTGGACCGGGACCTGCCCTACAAGGGCCTGAGCATCACGGCCCAGGGCGCCAGGCTGGATATTCCGGTCACGGTTCACGTCGCTCTGGGCACGGATATCATCCACATGCACCCGGACTTTGACGCGGCAGCCTGCGGCAAGGCCTCGCATGATGATTTCCTCGCCTTTACCCACAGGGTTACAGATCTTGAAAACGGCGTGTTTATCAATGCAGGTTCTGCGGTGATCCTGCCCGAGGTCTTTCTCAAGGCCCTGACGCTGGCCCGGAACTTAGGCCACCAGGTGGATGCGTTCACCACGGTCAACCTGGATTTCATCCGTCATTACCGCCCTATGACCAACGTGGTCAACCGCCCGACACTGGGCAAGGGAAAAGGCTATGCCATTGTGGGCCATCATGAAATACTGATCCCCCTGATGGCTGCGGGCATCATAGAAGCTCTGGAGGCATCCCCCCGGAGTTAGAGGTCCCCGCCCTTTGTTGTGATTGATTTTCGTTTTTCAGTTCTGTTCCAACCACACGTTTGTAAAAAGGAAATCCAATCCCCATGGCATCACACAACCAGCTCTTCTCACACCTGGACCGGGTCCTTGGCCCGGAAAAAATCATAACCCGCGGCCAGACCCTTAAAGCGGCCATGGAAAACACCCTGGGAATTGACCGGGATATTTGCTGTATTGTGTTGCCGGACAGTACCCGGGACGTCTCCCGGGTAGTGAATGCGGCCAACACATTCAACATTCCCATATACCCCATATCCAGGGGCAGGAATATCGGATATGGGGACCGGCTGCCCGTGACCGGCGGACATATACTCATGGACCTGAGCCATATGAACCGGGTCCGGAACTTTGACAACGCGCTGGGCACAGTCACCCTGGAACCCGGAGTCACCCAGGCCGGACTTTACGAATACCTGGCCGCCCATGAATCAAAGTTCTGGATGGATGTTACCGGAGCCGGGCTGGATTCCAGCATTGTAGGCAATACACTGGAGGGCGGATTCGGCCACACACCGGCCGGTTTCCGGCGGGGAATGCTGTCAGACCTGGAAGTGGTCTGCGGCAACGGACAAATCCTTCATACCGGTGATATGATTGATGCCGGCCCCAACCTGTCCGGCCTGTTTGTACAGTCCAATTTCGGCATTGTCACGGCGCTGAAAACACGATTGGTAAGGATACCCGAACATTATAAATCCTTTACCATCCGGGTGGCACGGGACCAGGACCTGGAAGCCCTGGTCGACACATTAAAGACCCTGCGCCAGAACGGTACCCTGACCAGCCTGGTCCATATTGCCAATGCCACACGATCCCTCATGTCCACCCAACCGCTGCCCCCGGGATTTGAAAACAGACCGGTCTCCTGCGAAGATGCCGTGGCGCTCACCCGCAAAGGGGTTTTACGGGTAGGGCATTGGACAGCCATCGGCGGCCTTTACGGGTCTGCCGCTGAAATACAGGCCAAGGAAAAGCAGGTCCGCAATGCTGTCAGGGGGATTGGGGCCTTTACTTCGTTTTCCGACCGGAAAATCAACCGGCTGAAATTCATCGGCCGGTTTAGCCGGACCGTCAAAAACAGCCTGGATTCCCTTGGGTATGTCCACGGCCTGGGCATGGGTATTCCCAATGACAGCCAGGTCAGACATATCCACTGGCGGGTTAAGCGCCCGGAACATATGGGCCTCAAGTGGGTGTCCCCCAAAATGAGCGCATGCGGCAGCCATGTCCGCCGTATGCTTGACACGGCCTCCCGGATTTTCCGGGACCGGGGACTTGAGTTCCCGGTAACCATCACTCTCGTGCTGCCGGACCAGGCGATTGCCGTACTCAACATCACCTTTGATAAAAGCAGCCCCGAACAAACGCAGCAGGCCGGGGAACTTTATGCGGAACTGCATGCTGCATTTGAAAACGCGGGAGTGAATTTTTACAGGCTGGGCATCACGGAAATGCCGGATCAACAATACCGAGATCAAGGAAAGCAGCACACCCTTGAGATGCTCAAACAGGTGTTTGATCCCAACCGCATTATCGCGCCGGGCCGTTACGGACTTTAAAAAACGGAAGAAAAAATGACAGCAACAATTTTTGATACATGGACGGAAAAGTACGACCGCTGGTTTGACACTCCCCAGGGCCGCTTTGTCAAAACATATGAATCCCGGCTTCTGCTGGACCTTCTCCGCCCCATGCCCGGAGAACAGATACTGGATGCGGGGTGCGGCACCGGTATTTTTACAGAAGACGTCCTTAACCAGGGGGCTGCCGTCACCGGTGCCGACCTTTCCCTGCCCATGTTGCAAGGGGCGGTCCGGCGCACAGGCGGCAATGCGTTTTCCTGCACCCGTGCGGATATTTGCGCCCTGCCCTTTCCCGACAACTCTTTTGACAAAGCCTTTTCCATGACCGCTATTGAGTTTGTTGCGGATGCACAAAAGGTGATTGCCGAACTGGGCCGCGTCACCGTACCGGGCGGCATTATTGCGGTCACCACCCTTAACTGCCTTAGCCCGTGGGCGGAAAAGAGAACACGGAAAGCCAAACAAGGACATGACCTGTTCCGCAGCATATACTTCCGGTCCCCGGACGAGATGAGAGCCCTGGTACCTGAAGCTGCCGTTGTGGAAACAGCCATACATTTTTCAAAAAACGATCCTGTAGCAGATATTCCGGGAATTGAAGAAGCCGGCCGCAAGGATACGCCTGAAACAGGTGCATTTCTGGCCGTCCGGTGGTGCAATATCTGAGCACCACCTTGTTCTGTACAAGCCCGCAATCATACCCGCATTTTTGCTCCTCATTTGGTTTTCACCATTGGCGAACCCGATTCGCCTGAATATGTCACGGTATTTTGCTTTCGGTGTTGGAGAGCAGATTATAACAGGTTAAAATTACACATATTTGATTTTTTCGCCGTTTTGGGAACAGATATTCTGAAACCCTTGTCACGGGGGCATATCCGTCGTTCAACACATCCGCAGCTACAAATTGGTATTATTGGTCATACCAATTTCAAATCTCTTCATCAATTCGCCATACAACAAGAGTTTCATTGGTATTTAAATTTCGGATCTTATTATATAACTAGTTAATTCTAAAGAGAATCACATTAAAAATATCCTTGACACAATAATTTTAGAATTGGTATGACCATGAATATATTTCTGATTCTGTTGGTACTTTTTAACTTCTAACCCTGGCCATAATTCTCATTGGTATGGTCAAACGGAGGCGAAATGATACGCATCACCACCTGCATCAAACAAGTACCCGGCACCACAAAAGTGGAAGTCGACGAAGAAACCGGGGTACTCAAACGCGACGGTATTGAATCCAAGATGAATCCATACGATCTTTACGCTCTGGAAACAGCTCTGAAAATAAAAGAAGACAAAGGCGCTGTTCTGAGCGTTGTCAGTATGGGCCCTCCCCAGGCATCCGATGTCATTAAGGAAGCTTATATGATGGGCGCTGATGACGGCCTTCTTCTCAGCGATCGCAAATTTGCAGGTGCGGATGTGCTGTCTACGGCTTATACCATTTCCCAGGGCGTCGCCGCCAACGGCATGCCCGATCTCATTATCTGCGGCAAGCAGACCACGGACGGCGATACGGCCCAGGTCGGACCGGAAATGGCCGAGTTCCTGGATATCCCCCATGTGGCCAATGTGGTTTGCATCCGGGAGGTCAAAAAGGACGCCATTGTCGTGGACATGGACATGCCCAACTCGGTTGAAACCGTGGAAGTGGCCTTTCCCTGCCTGATCACCGTGGAAAAAGGAATTCACCAGCCCAGACTCCCCTCTTTCAAACTCAAAATGGAGACCAAGGACCGGCCGGTTCCCATCCTTTCCCTGAAGGACTTTACGGATCAGGATACATCCCGCTACGGCCTCAAAGGTTCTCCCACCCAGGTGGTCCGTATTTTTCCGCCGGAAACCGACCGGGAAAAAGAAGCATGGCAAGGGACCGGATCGGAACTGGCAGGCAGGATCCATGACAAACTTATCCAGGAAAAATTCATTTAGGAGGGCACCATGGCCAGTATTGAGATAGATCAAAACAAAATTGTAGAACGCAAGGGACTGCTTGAAGTATGCCCCTTCAACGCTCTGGAATGGGAAGGAGATGCCCTGGTCACCAACGCCTCCTGTAAAATGTGTAAACTCTGCGCAAAAAACGGGCCTGACGGGGTTTTTGTGTTCAAAGATGATCCTGTGGCAACCGTGGATAAAAGCCTCTGGAAGGGTGTTGCCGTTTACGTGGACCATGACAACGGCAAAATCCATCCGGTCACCCACGAACTGATCGGCAAGGCCAGGGAAATGGCCGCCAAGATAGACCACCCGGTATATGGTGTTTTCATGGGTTCCGGCATCACGGACAAGGCCGACGATTTGCTGGCTTACGGGGTGGACGAGATCTTTGTCTACGACCACGAAGCACTCGAACATTTCAGGATCGAACCTTATACAGCGGTGATGGAAGATTTCATCAGCCGCCATAAACCCACCATCGTCCTGGTGGGCGGTACCACCATCGGCCGTTCCCTGGCCCCCAGGGTAGCGGCCCGGTTCAGGACCGGCCTCACCGCAGACTGCACCATTCTGGATGTCCAGGAGAACACCGACCTTGACCAGATCCGTCCGGCATTCGGCGGCAACATCATGGCCCATATCCAGACCCCGGCCCACCGGCCCCAGTTTGCTACGGTACGGTATAAAATATTTTCCGCACCGGTCTGTGTGGATCCCACAGGCGTGGTCACCATCTGCGATGTCGAGGAAAAAATGATGGAATCCCGCATCAGGGTTCTGGGTGTGACGGAAAAACAGGTATCGGAAAGTATTGAGGATGCCGAAGTGATTGTTGTGGCCGGACGCGGCGTCAAGCAGCAAAAAGATATGGCCCTTGTACAGCGCCTGGCAGATCTTCTGGGCGGACGAATGGCTGCCACACGGCCCCTGATTGAAGCGGGCTGGGCAGATCCCAAAACCCAGATCGGCCTGTCCGGCAGAACCGTAAAACCCAAACTCATCATTACCTGCGGTGTATCCGGCACAGTCCAGTTTGCCGCAGGAATGAACAACTCGGACCTGATCATGGCAATCGATAATGATCCGTCCGCATCCATCTTTGACATTGCCCACATCGGGATCCATGGTGACCTTTACGAAGTCCTGCCCGACCTGATCCGGCAAATCGAAGCCAAAGAAGAAAACGTCTGTACCGCGGACCCTGTATAAACAAGGAGGCCCCATGAATTACAAAAGAATAACCCGTGAAGATATCGATGCCCTGATCGCCATAACCTCTGAAAGCAGAGTGTTTTCCGACACGGCCATCAACGAAGATTACAGCCATGACGAGTTGTCCGGTGACGAACATTATCCCGAGGTGCTGGTCAAGGCCAATTCCACCGAAGAAGTGTCCCAGATCATGACTTATGCATTTGAGAACTACATCCCCGTAACACCGCGGGGCCAAGGGACAGGCCTCGTGGGAGGATCTGTGGCACTCTTCGGTGGTATCATGATCGATCTTAATGACATGAACCAGATCCTGGAACTGGACGAGGAAAACCTTACCCTCACGGTCCAGCCCGGCGTCATGCTCATGGAGATCATGAAATACGTGGAAGAACGCGACCTGTTCTACCCCCCGGATCCCGGAGAAAAAAGCGCCTCCATCGGCGGGAACATCAGCACCAATGCCGGTGGGATGCGTGCCGTCAAGTACGGGGTGACCCGGGATTATGTGAGAAGCCTTGAAGTGGTCATGCCCAACGGCGAAGTCATGGAAGTTGGCGGCAAAGTGGTCAAAAATTCTTCCGGCTACAGCGTCAAGGACCTGATCGTGGGTTCAGAAGGCACCCTGGGCATTGTCACCAAGGCCGTGCTCCGGCTGCTGCCCCTGCCCAAAACCGCCATCAGCCTTCTCATTCCCTTTCCGGATCTTTTTGCTGCCATCGAAACCGTACCCAAGATTATTAAATCAAAGACCATTCCCACAGCCATCGAATTCATGGAGCGGGACGTTATTCTTGCCTCTGAAGAGTATCTGGGCATGCAGTTCCCGGATTCTTCGGCAAATGCATATCTCCTGCTCAATTTTGACGGCAATTCCAGGGAAGAGATTGAAGCCATCTATGAAAGTGTGGCCCAAATCTGCCTGGAAGCCGGTGCTGACGATGTCCTGATCGCCGACACCCAGGAACGCAAAGAAGCCATCTGGAAAGCCAGGGGCGCCTTTCTTGAAGCCATCAAAGCCTCAACCTCGGACATGGACGAGTGTGACGTGGTCGTACCCAGGAACAAAGTTGCCGAGTTTGTCAAATTTGCAGATGGCCTTAAAGAAGAGTTTGACGTCAGAATCATGGGATTCGGCCATGCCGGTGACGGCAACCTCCATCTGTACGTACTCAAAGACCAGATGGACAAGGCAGCATTTTCCGAAAAACTCTCCCTGGTATTCGACCGCATGTATACCAAGGCAAAGGCGCTTGGCGGTGCGGTATCCGGGGAGCACGGGATTGGCTATGCCAAAAAGCCCTTTCTGGAAGAATCCATCGGGGATTCGGGCATGAATCTTTTGTCCGCCATCAAGCAGGCCTTTGATCCCAGGCAGATTCTCAACCCCGGAAAAGTCTGTTCCTGATATTACGAGAATAGTTCACGTCACCCAAAAAACAGCAACACTCCCTCTTTGACGTGACCGGGCCGGCGCTCCCTTTGCCAGGAGCGCCGGTTTTATTTTAAGGTGTCAAAAAAATCAGGCCATTTCATCTTGGCCCTGTGAACGGGTTTCATCCCTCCCCCATAAAATCTCTGTATTTTTCCTGCTCAAGACCCGGAACATCCGTTCCGATACTCTCTTCATATTATTTTAACTATTTCGATTTCTATTTCAGGCAAAACAGCTCTATTCATTCAAGCTGAACGCCTATGACGGTGACCCATGAACGCTTTGATCTCTCATTTTGATGCGTTCCTCATGAACGCTTATTCACATATGCATAGGGAGTTCTGCGCCCTTTTGGCGCCCGGCGATCAGCCGGAATATTGACATCAGTCCGGGCAGATTCTCTTTCATCCGTTCCCGAACCTGCCCGGCGCCCCAAAATATAAGGTTGCAGTCCTCCGGTCCGGATTATCGGACCGGAACCCCATGGAAACGGGAAGGCCCTTTTCCATCAACAGTTCAATACCATTTATCAAAGGAGGTACTGGAAATGAAAACCAGACAAATCATTCTGGGAATGCTGATTTTTTTTATGGCGGTTTCACCGGCATATGCCACACCGGATCTTTACTCGTGGATGTTTAACATTGACGGGGTTGTGACCGAGTATGTCAATGAGTATGACACCAGCGGCATGCCTGTGAACGCGGCGCTGGGGACAAATGACCTAGGCATATTCACCTACCGGGTGGCCACCCAGGGCGCCCACAGCTTTATCGGTTATTTTGATTATGAGTTTGATGAAGCCCAAAATACTTTTTTCAACGAGCGGGGTTCTGTTTCCGGCAGTCCAGGTGCCGGCATGTCCTGGCAGATCGACACCATAGACAATCTTGCCGCCGGCAACATATTTGACAATTTGTATGACAACACCCTGAACAATTCAAACATGATACCGGACGAAGGCGACATCTCCTGGGCCATGGGCTGGGATTACTTTCTTGAAGCAAACCAGGCCGCGGTTATCCGCCTCGTTGTGAGCGCGGTAATGCCGGACGCCGGATTTTTCCTGACCCATACGGACAATGACACCGGGGAAAGCATCTATTTTTCAGGTATCCTGGATATTCAGCCTGTGCCTGAGCCCCAGTCGTTAGCACTCCTGGGGCTGGGATGTGTCATGCTGTTTCTGGCCAGGGGCATGTCATCCCGGTTCCGGAACCGTAAGGGAAAATGCATTGCCGGAAATATGTAACCCGATATTTTGCAAAGGATTAAAAAAATGAGAAAAAAAAGAACCACCATCTGTACAGGCATCTGCCTGGCAATGATCTTCAGCCTGCTCCTGGTGTATGCCCATGCCCAGGACGTCATCCTGAACCCCGGATATATCCAGGGCACCGCCACCATAAGCGGTGTGGCCGTGGACAGGCTTTATTTAACAGCCAGTGGATGTGACGGCCATGATGCATCAACCAATATTAACGATAACACCTATGCCCTGACCGTCAACGTCAATGGCGGAAGCTGCGACTACAGAGTCTCCTGTACGGCCTACTCCGATAACAACAAGGATACCCTTCATTTTGCGGCGGCGGATGTAACAGTTTCCGACGGCGGAACATCGGTTCTGGACTTTGCCGTTACCCCCGGGTTTATATCCGGAACCGTTTCCATTGCGGGAAAATCCATCAACAACGGCTATATCAGCGCTTACGTTATCCAGAACGGCAAATATACCAACGCCAGAACAAGTTTTTCAAGTGACGGAAAGTTCTCCTTTCCGGTCCAGCCCAACCAGGATATCAAGGTGTCCGGTAATGTATACGGGTCAGATGGCGTCAGGTATAACCTGGATCAGGTATTGCTCACTGTCGGGCCTTTGGAAACAGTTGCTCATGACTGGGCGGTACAGCCCGGAAACGGTTCCATCACGGGCAGTTGCCGCCTGAACGGAATCACCGACTATCAATCAAGGCAAATCAATGGCTCCGGCCCCGGAGGAACGAGTAAAAGCACCACCACCGACACCAATGGGAATTATGCACTGACAGGATTGTTAAGCGGCTCCTGGAACCTTGGTGTTTATCTGCGGATGAACGATTGGGATGATACATTAACGATGCCCTATTCCGCATACATCAGCCCGGTTGTTGTTCCCTCGGGTGGCGCTGTTGAAAATCACATCAGTGCAGAGCCCTGTTTTATAAACGGCAGGGTGATTGTCAGCGGTTCCAAAAGCATCCAAAGCGTTTCCAGCGGAAGTGTATCCGGGCACGGCATATACAATGACGCTAGTTACGGAGGAAATGCAAGCGACCGGTTGAATGCCTCAAACGGCAGTTTTGATCTCATTCTCACCCAAGGCAGCTGGAATTTAACTAACGGGTCTTTGAGTTTCTATGAGAATGACGGCACCTATCTCAATTCTTCCCTTAATTTTCATTATTTTTCAAACCACGCTACTCACGGCCAAGAAATCACCCTTGCCCCGGGGGATACAGTGGAAAACCACAACTTTGACATCGGCACGGGAACGGCAACCATCAACTTTGCAGTGGAAGGCGGAGGGTTGTTCAGCAGCCCCCAGGTAAACGGCAGTTGCATTATCCGGGATGAAAACAACCAACCCGTGCTCTACACCTCCATATCTGCGTCCGCACCGGCATCCGACGTTGACCAGGCCAGTGTTACCTTTGTCGGCACGCCCGGCACATATGACATTGTGGCAAGGGCCTATGTTGACGGCTCTCTTTCCAGTTTCGGAGAACTGGATGTGGTCATTATCAAGGGAACCGATGTCATCATTGATATCGGCGCTCCTTCCGTGACCATCACGGCTCCCGTTCCCCTGGCCTGTGCGGCCGGTTCCTCTATGATTGTCAGCGGCACGGCATCGGATGACTCAGGTGTGGCAGACGTCCTGATCAACGGGACACCGGTTTCTTTTGTATCCACCAACAACCCGGATGATGAAAATGAAGTTTCATTCTCTTTGGCAATAGACCTGGTAACCGGGGTAAATATCATTGAGACCTCGGTGACCGACACCCAGGGAAAAACCGCAACAGACAAGCGCACCGTGTATCTTGATTCCGGCAAACCCTCCGTGATATGGACACCCGAACAGGGCGCCACCACCACGGACAGCAAAATCACCGTCCGAGGGACGGCCAGTGATGACGGTGCCATTACCGCCGTTGCTGTAAATGGTACGGATATCGTATTCACACCCACCGGCAATACGGATGATCCCAACGCGGTCTCTTTCAGCACAGACATCGACCTTATCCCCGGATTCAACCAGATTGTTCTTGAGGTCACGGATGCCTGCGGCAACACCACCGATGAGGTCCGCGAAATTATCATGACCGAAATCTGCGAAGCTGTGGATGATCTTGCCGCAGTTCCCAAATCCCGGAAAGTCCAGCTCGTCTGGACCCCGAAAGGAGCACAGGCTTACAGTATCTACCGCAGGCTGGCAGATACGTCTTATGAACAGATTGCCACAACCAACTCAGAGTACAGCACCTATCTTGACCTGGATGTGACCAACGGGGTCACCTATTCTTACACGGTCAAAAGCATATGCGGGGATATCGAACAAAGCGCGTCAAACGAGGTCCAGGCAACACCCTCCCGGCGCACCAGGTAATTCACCATTCATATAATATCCCGGCAGGCCTTCCTGCCGGGATATACCCGCGCAAAGACTTCGGGTTCACCAGCCCGAATCTTTCCCATGTCTCTTCTCAAAACGGGGTTCCGAATTTAAGTTCATCCTTGAAAAAATCCAATTAAACCATTATATTAGTTTGTTTATTAAATTCAGTAAGCGAGTGAGGTAGAGAAATGCCAATTTACGAATATACATGCAAGGCCTGCGGCAAGGATTTTGAGACGCTTGTCATGGGCAGCTTCACCCCCCAGTGTCCGGAATGCAAAAGTGAAGACCTGGCACGGCTCATGTCCAAATGCGGATTTGTCTCCAAATCCTCGGGCCCGGGTGGTGAAGTTCAGACCACCACATCTGCCGGCAGTTCCGGCTGTGCCGGCTGCGCATCCACCAATTGCGGTTCCTGCAGCAGCAGTATAGGATAACAATCACAGAATGAAAACTCACGTACGTATCGGCACCAGGGGCAGCCAGCTCGCCCTCTGGCAGGCCAACCATATCAAATCCTGCATTGAAAACGCCTTTCCGGACACCCGGGTTGAGATTATCACCATCAAAACCACCGGGGACAGGATCACGGACCGCCCCCTGGCTGCCGTGGGCGGCAAAGGGTTATTTGTCAAAGAAATTGAAACCGCTCTCATGGAAGGCCGTATTGATCTTGCCGTCCATTCCATGAAAGACATGCCCGGCGAATTGCCGCCCGGCCTTGTCATCGGTGCGATCCCGGAACGGGAAAACCCCTTTGACGTCATGATCTCCGGCCGGGACAACGTGCTGGCCGACTATCCCCAGGGTGCCAGGATCGGCACCTCCAGTTTGAGAAGAGGGTCACAGCTCAAGCATGCCAGACCCGATCTTGAAATCCGTTCCATCCGGGGCAACCTGGACACCCGGCTCAGGAAACTCAAATCCGGGGAATATGATGCTATTGTTCTGGCGGCCGCCGGCCTGCGGCGCCTGGGCCAGGAAAACGAAATCACGGAATACCTGGACGAAACCACCATGGTGCCGGCAGTGGGCCAGGGCGCTCTCTGTATTGAAACACGTGAGAATGATCCGGAAATGGCCCCCTTTATGGATGCTCTTGACCACGGTCCCACACGGATCTGCGTACAAGGGGAACGGGCCTTTCTCAGGCAGATCGAAGGCAGTTGCCATATTCCGGTTGCCTGCTTCGGCAAAATCCGGGAGGACGACACCGTCCTGCTTACGGCAGTTGTGGCATCCGAAGACGGGCAGGAAATCATTAAAGAAACAATCACCACCCCGGCAGAACGTGTTGAGACCGGAGGGCGGGAACTGGCGGAACGGCTGCTTGATAACGGCGGCAGGCGCATACTGGAGAACTTGAATTCACATGACAGCTAATACGGGCAAAGTTTTTCTTATCGGTGCCGGCCCCGGCGACCCGGGACTGCTCACCATCAAAGCCAAGGAATGCATTGAAACGGCAGATGTCGTTGTTTACGATTATCTGGCCTCTCCCTACCTTCTCGACTATGCCCGCAAGGATGCCGAAATCATCTACGTGGGTAAAAAAGGCGGCGACCATACCCTGACCCAGGACAAGATCAACCTGCTCCTGGTGGACAAGGCAAAACAGGGCAAAAACGTGGCCCGCCTCAAGGGCGGCGATCCCTTTGTATTCGGCCGCGGCGGCGAAGAGGCCCAGGAACTCCTGGAATACGGAATTTCCTACGAGGTGGTGCCCGGCGTCACCTCTGCCATTTCCGCGCCGGCCTATGCCGGCATCCCAATCACCCACCGGGACCACACCTCTTTTGTCTCCTTTATCACCGGGCATGAGCGGCCGGATAAAGAAGAGTCCCGGATGCAATGGGATGTGTTTGCCAAATCCGACGCCACCCTGGTGTTTCTCATGGGCGTGAAAAATCTGGCCAATATCGTTAAAAACCTCATGGAAAACGGAAAACCCGGAGATACTCCAGTAGCCCTTGTCAGATGGGGTACCACCACCCGGCAGCAGACCGTCACCGGCACCCTGTCCACCATTGTCCGGGTCGTGGAAGAAGCCAAACTCAAATCCCCGGCAATTATTGTGGTGGGTCATGTGGTCAGTCTCCGGGATGAGTTGGCATGGTTTGACCAGAAGCCCCTGTTCGGCAGGCGCATCGTCATCACCCGGGCCCGGGCACAGGCATCCGGCCTTGTGGCCGAACTCACCCGCCTCGGTGCACAGTGCATTGAAATTCCCACCATCCGCATTGCTCCGCCCAAAGACATGACCCCCCTGGAAGCCGCCATTGACCGTCTGGAACAGTACCAGTGGGTGGTGCTCACCTCGGTCAACGGGGTCAAATATTTCTTCGATACCCTTTTCAGCAAAGGCCTGGACGTCAGGGCATTGGGCCACCTGAAATTCGCCTGCATCGGCCCGGTCACCAAGGAGCGGCTGGCAGATTACGGTATTGTATCGGATATCCTCCCCGAGACCTATCGTGCGGAATCCGTAATAGATGCCTTTGCCGATGTGGATATCAAAGGCAAAAACGTATTGCTCCCCAGAGCCAAAAAAGCCAGGACGATCCTGCCCGAGGAATTAACCCGGATGGGGGCCCTGGTGGATGAGGTTACCGCCTATGAAACCGAGCTGGCAGATGACGGGAAACAAACCCTGATTGACCTGTTGAACGATAATGCAATTGATGCAGTCACCTTTACCTCGTCATCCACGGTAAGCAACTTCATGTCCCTGCTGGACGGCATGGACGGCCCGGCCCTGCTCAAGGATGTGACCCTGGCCAGCATCGGCCCCATTACATCGGATACGGCACGGTCCCTGGGACTCACCCCCACAGTGGAGGCAGATCCTTACACCATCCCCGGCCTGATTGATGCCCTGCTGTCCCATTACGCGGCAGATGCCGGATAAAAACACAGGAAGTAAGGCCCCATGATCGCAGGCAACCGCCCCATTAATTATCTGAGAATCTCTGTAACGGACCGGTGTAATTTCAGGTGCAGATACTGCATCCCCTCAACACCGTTCAAAGTGATAGAACATGACCGGATCGCCCGGTACGAGGAAATCCTGAGGATCACCCGGCTGGCCTGCGAGCTGGGGATCACAAAGGCCAGAATCACAGGCGGGGAACCCTTTGTCCGCAAAGGCATTTTCCCGTTCCTGGAGCGGCTGTGCAAATTGGACAAGCTCAGGGATGTTTCCATCACCACCAATGGCGCCCTGCTCAACCAGGAAAAAATACAGCGCCTTAAAGATCTTGGCATCCAGCGTATCAATTTCAGCCTGGATACACTGGACCCTGTCAAATTCAAGGCCATCACGGGCAGGGACCGGTTCGACCGGGTCTGGGAAAGCATTCTCACAGCCCATGACCTGGGTATCTCTCCCATTAAGATCAATGCGGTGGCACTGCGCGGCGTTAATGACGATGAAATTCAGACGATTGCCGGTCTGACCCTTAAATACCCCTTTCATGTCCGGTTCATCGAATACATGCCCATGGGCGATTCCGATGTGGAAAAACAGCAACAGATCCTGACTGCGGAAATTCAGGACAAAATTACTGCCGCCCATGGCCCTCTGTCACCGGTCAAGCGGGAAAAAAACGACGGTCCGGCCAAAAAATTCAACCTGGCCCGGGCCAAAGGTATTCTCGGATTCATTACCCCGGTATCCTCCCATTTCTGCAGCGAGTGCAACCGGCTGCGCCTGACCTCACGGGGAACCTTGCGGCCCTGCTTGCTGAGGAACTATGAAACAGACATTCTCACCCCGCTCAGGGACGGGGCTGACGACCAGACCTTAAAGCAGATCATAGAAGCGGCCCTGACCCAGAAACCTCTGTTTCACGACCTTGGCAACCGCAACACCAAAAACATGCCCATCAGCCATATGACCTCCATCGGGGGATAACCGCCTCCCGGCTATTGTTTTGCCCGTTCCCGTCGAGCGGCCAATATCTCCGCCGCTTCCCGGTTGGATCCCAGGAGAACGGAAATCCACTGGGTGGACTCACTGCCGCCCAAGGCAATCTTGACCGCCATGGTCAGGGGCACGGAAAGCAGCATCCCCACCGGGCCCAATACCCAGCCCCAAAAAGCCAATGACAAGAAAACAATCAGGGTGGACAAGCCGATCCCCTGACCCATGAGCCTGGGTTCTACTCCACTGCCGATAATGGTGTTGACCAGGAAAAACCCCAGGGCCGACACAAGAGCGGACACCGGCCCCAATTGTATCAGGGCCAGGAGTACTGCAGGCACGGCCGCGATAATCGATCCGATATTGGGAATATAGTTCAGCAGGAAGGCAAACACTCCCCACATGACCGGATAATCCACGCCCTGGATCATCAGCCAGATCGTAATAATCACGCCCGTAGCCATGCTGGTCAACGTTTTAATGCCCAGGTAGCGGTTCACCCCGTCGGTAATCTCGGTATATTTGCTCAAATCCCCGTTCCCATCGCTGGACAACGCCCTCAATTTGTTGGGAAAACCCGCGGCCTCGGACAGGATGAAAATAAAGGTCAGGAACACGAAAAAGGTATTGGTCAGCACCCCGCCCAAACCATTCAGGGTATTGGCCACCAGCCTCAGCACCCTGGCGGGGTTAAACAATTCAGTCAGCTTATCCGCCTCTACCTGAATACCGTAGTTGGACAAAAGCTTCAGGCTGCCGGACATCAATGCCACCAGCCGCTCCTGGTAAAAGGGAAGGTTCTGGGAAAAATCAGCAATGGACGAGGAAACCAGGGTCACCACGATCACCTGGGCCACAATCACCCCGGCCATAAGGATCAGGATACTCACCACACTGGGCACCCCTTTCCGTTTCATCCAGTACAGGGGAGGCGCACATATGATGGCCAGAAATCCCGCCAAAAGAAAAGGCACCACCAGCACGGCAGCCGCCTTCATCCCCGCCACCACTATTACAAAAGCGGCGCATGCCAGAAGCGCCCCGCCCCTTAACCGTATTGTTTCCATATTGTCTGTCCTTGTTATGTTGAGACGATCTTATGATACGGTATTTCTACCCCAGGCTCCCGGCCAAAGTCAACAGGCTGAGCAACCGAACCAGTCACTTTTGTATATGCGCCTTATTTAAGATGATCCTCCCATGGACACAACAAACTTTCCAAATATGAGCCATGAAAATTAATAAGTGTTATGATTGAGAAAGATCAATCATTTTTTTTACTGCTTTTCTTGACAAGAAACGAGAATTGACTTAATTAACATTTAGCGAAATAAAGTACTTTATTGATGAATTCAAACACTACCAGAATCAAACTTTTCAACCCTAAATTCCTATTTAATAAGGAGCTTATTATTTGAACAATATCATAGATTAACTCCAAGTCCTTTAAATTCCAAAACACCTCCGTAATTTCGGAGGTCTTCTTTTTTTATCAGGTTTAATCCGCTTTCATTTTAAAGAAAGGAACTCATCATGTTCTGTAAAAAAAAAATTTTCATTTTCATTTGGCTTTTTTTGCTATTTTTTCTCTCAGTCGATGCATTTGCAAGTTTCAACGAGATAAAAATAACTGCCAGCGACGCAGAGTCTGGAGACTTTTTCGGAGAGTCTGTTTCCATCAGCAACGACTATGCTGTTGTAGGTGCTTGCTATGAAGACAAAACAGGTTCCAACGCAGGTTCTGTTTATATTTTCAAAAGGAACGGGGAAACATGGGTAGAAGAAGCTAAAATCCAAGGATCGGATACTATTGCGGGGGACTGGTTTGGAAGGTCTGTCAGCATTGATGGGGATTATGTAGTTGTAGGGTGTTATCTTAAGGACGGCAGAGGTGCCGCATATGTATTCAAGCGGGACGGTGTGAACTGGATCCAGCAAGCAAAACTTACCCACTCAGACAGTGCTTCCGGAGATTCATTTGGTTTTTCAGTATCAATCAGTGGAGACTATATCGTCGTATCAGCATTTGGAAAAAATGATGCCGGGCCTTACTCAGGAGCTGCCTATGTCTTCAAAAGAAGCGGAGAGACGTGGGCTCAACAAGCAAAGCTGGCACCTGCAGACCTTAGTGAACAGAACTTTTTCGGCCGGTCTGTTTCAATAAACGGAGACTATGTTATCGCAGGTGCCCATGGGCAATCCAACTCATCAGGAGCAGCCTATATATTCAAACGCGATGGGTCCACATGGACACAAGAAGCAAAAATCATGGCATCGGATCAAACCAGTAACGATGCTTTTGGCAGATGGGTATCATTGTCAGGTGATTTTGCGGCAGTTTCTGCCATTTACGATGATGATAACGGTTCAAACTCAGGGTCTGCATATATCTTCAAACGAAACGGTACGACCTGGTCCCAGCAGGCTAAAGTACTCGCTTCGGACGGGGCCACACAGGATAATTTCGGCAAACGCCTTGCAATAAAAGGTAATCATCTCGTCGTTAGTGCACCTGGAGATGACGGAGAAGGTGATCTTTATTCGAGTTCAGGATCTATCTATCTCTTTGAAGAAGATGGCCAAGCATGGACTCAAGTTAGTAAAGTGACAGCTTCCGATGCGGCGACAGGTAGTATATATTCTCACAGTGTGGCGATCGACGAGAACTATATTATAGTCGGGGCAAACCAGCATGATGGACCAAGTATGCCTGATTCCGGAGCCGCATATATTTACAAATTTCAAGAAACAAACCCAACCATTACCATTGTGCCAGACAACACCACCCCGGTCATCGGCGACACCATTTGCTTTGACGTCAACATTGCCGATTCAAACGGTTTATACTCTTCA
>JBAJNJ010000013.1:0-182115 GCA_036881925.1 Desulfobacter sp. | reverse complement strand
TGGCAAAGAGGTCACACCCGTACCCATCTCGAACACGGAAGTTAAGCTCTTTAGCGTCGATGGTACTGCATGGGAGACTGTGTGGGAGAGTAGAACGTTGCCGGATTATTCTTCAAAAGCCCTGATCGTTTGTTATAAACGGTCAGGGCTTTTTTTATTTCAGCCTCTCTAAATCTAAGGAATACTCCAACCTTATCTTTTGTTCTTCTGAACCCAGGCCTTTACGTCTCTTTATCTGAAGAGCATGACAAGTTTTACTAAATGTCGTTATGCATCATGTGGATCTAATTTCCATCCAGTTTTGGCCTTGCAGAAAATAAAATAACAAGCTGATATTTAAAGCTCTTTTAGTCAAGTGTGATTTCTATTTCAACATGCTGGCGAGGTTAGCTTTTATTGTACTTTTATATATTGTTAATTTCTTCTTGACAATGAGGAGAACACATACTATTCAGGGAACGCGTTCGCTGAATAATATGCGTTGTTGTGAAAGGGATTGAATGGAACAGCCAAAAGGAAATCGGCGTCAAGTGCAAAAAGCTGAGACGCGGGCGTTGATACTCAAAAGCGCAAAACAGCTTTTTGAGAAGCAAGACTATGACAGCGTGACCATAAGAGGGGTGGCTTCACATGCAGAGATCGGCCTTGGAACCATTTATAAGCATTTCCCCAACAAGTTGTCCCTGCTTGCCAATGCCTTTTTTGATGATTTGAAAATCCAGTACAGAGACGCCATGGCCACAGTGCCGAAGGATAAACCGTTCAAGAGCCAGTTTATTCATATTTCAAAGCAGTTTTTCACTTTTTATATTTCCCATTACTCTCTGTTCCAGGCATATCTCAGCCATATTTTTTTCTATGATCAAGAATGGGCTGACCAGATGAGTGCTTTTGATGAAGGCTATGCACAACGTCTGGTCGAATTGATCCAGGCTGCACAGGACAAAGGGGAGATTAACCCGAAAAAAGATAGTTATGCCCTGGCCCTGGCCCTGATTTCCAACTATTTCTTTGTCCTGCTCAATTGTTTTTTAAGGGACCATATGACTGATCCGGATGAACTGGTCGCCCTGCTTGAAACACTTATCGAACAGACACTTTATTAAATGGAGCAGTTTCCTATGACCTCTGCAGTTTTTGTTGAACCGGGCTTGAATTTTATTTTCTGAATCTTAAAAAATACTATCAACGTGCCGCCTGTTCGGTGGCCTGTCCCCGGAAATCACAGGTATGCAGATCCAGGTGTTAAGGCGTGTGGATATGTTCTGATCCGTTTGATGTGAACACTCACGGCTGTTGCGTATGGGCATTCGTGATGGGTTTACGTCAAGGATCGGAAATTGACGTAAGTCGAATAAAAATTGTCGATCGTTAGTACCCGACACATATGTGTTTTTATCGGATAATTTGATGCAGTTCCCGGATAAGGGTGATTAAGATCTTTGCCCTTTCTGTATAGCTGCGTAACGCTTAAGGAGTATTTTATGACACTTTTTAAACAACGCGCGGACAAATTTTTTCAGACAATGTCCCGCACTTTGATCCGTCACAGATTCAAAACCCTTCTTCTGGTTTTTACCCTGTTTTTTGCCTTGGCCTCCAACCTTGGGAAGCTGGGGATAGACGCTTCCACAGAAGCCTTTCTCCACCATAATGACCCCTCTCTTCTGTCCTATAACAAATTCAAACACCAGTTCGGCAATGACGACTTGATATTGATTGCCATTGAATCCGATCAAATTTTTACCTTGGATTTTTTTAACACCCTGAACCAACTCCATAATGAACTTGAAGCCAATGTCCCTTATATTGATGATATTACCAGTCTGATCAATGCCAGAAACACATTTGGCAAAGACGACTCCCTTTATGTCAATGATCTGTGCGACCCATTTCCCACGACCCAGGCCGATATCGACGACATCAGAAAAAGGGCCCTGTCCAACCCGCTGTACGAGAACCTGGTCATCTCCGGGGACGGCAGGGTCACCAGTATTGTGATCCAACTGGTTGCCAGCCCGAAACTGAACGAGGCAGAGCTTTTGGCAGGATTTGAAGACGACACCGAAGCCGCTGTTGAGGATCAGACAACCACAGATGCCTGGCTGACCGTTGAACAGAACGGAGAAGCGGTCGAAGCGGTCTGGGCTGTTCTGGAATCTTACAGAGATAAAGGGTTTCATATCTCCCTTTCCGGGACCGCCAGCGTCAATCACTTTATTAAAGATATTCTGTTAATTGATACCGCCCGGTTCCTCAAGCTGGCATATCTGGGGGTCATGGTTTTTCTTGTTATTGTGTTCCGGCGGGTAACCGGGGTCATCGCCCCCATCCTGATCGTTACACTCTCCCTTATTTCCGCTTTGTCTCTCATGGCCATAACGGGGGTGCCTTTTAAAATTCCCACCGAGATCCTTCCCTCTTTTATTCTTGCCGTAGGCGTTGGCTACTCTGTCCATATCCTTGCCCTGTTTTACAACCGGTTGAAAAAAGGTGCCACCCGTGAAGATGCCATTGCCTATGCCACGGGCCATTCCGGACTTGCCGTCGTTCTGACCGGTCTGACCACTTCTGCCGGTCTGTTTTCCTTTTCCGGTTCCGAAGTGGCGCCCATTGCCGAACTCGGCCTGTTTGGAGGTGCCGGTGTTTTTTTTGCCATGATCTACACCTTTACGCTTTTACCCCCGATTCTTTCATTTGTCAGACTTCCCCGGGGTGAAACAGGGGAAGCCCGCAAGGGGCTTGATCCGCTTCTTGAATCCATTGCCCGGTTCTCCACGACATATCCTGTCCACATCCTTGTTGTCTCTTTTCTTTTTTTTCTGGGCGCCTGCCTTGGCCTGCCCCGCCTGAATTTCAGCCATGATATTCTGCGATGGCTGCCGGAGACAGAAGTGTTGAGAATCGACAGTGAGCGCATTGATGCATCCTTAAAAGGATCGGTGAACATGGAAATTGTCATGGATACCGGCCGGGAAAACGGCCTGTATGATCCGGATTTTATGGCCCGACTTGATGCCGCCGCCAACCGCATCGCCGCCCTGCAGACCCCTGAGGTAACTGCCGGAAAGGTCTGGTCCATTGCCGATGTCCTCAAGGAAACCCACAAGGCCCTTCACAATAATCAGGATGCATTCTATACACTGCCCGGCACCCGTGAATTGATGGCCCAGGAGCTGTTCCTGTTTGAGAATTCCGGCACAGACGACCTGGAAGATTTTACAGACTCACAGTTTTCCCTGGTCCGGGTATCGGTGAAGCTGCCCTTTATTGATGCGGTTGCCTACAACGGATATATTAACCAGGTCAATGAACTCCTGGAAAAGGAGTTTCCCGAACTCAGCATAGAGACCACGGGGCTTATCATGATTTACTCCAAGGTCATTGCCGCCGGCATCGACAGTATGGGGAAAAGCTACATCTATGCCTTTGGCACCATTTCTCTCATGATGATCCTGATGCTGGGAAATATTCGCATCGGGGCCATTGCCATGATTCCCAACCTTATCCCCATTGTCCTCACCCTTGGCCTGGCCGGCTGGCTCTCCATCCCGGTCAGTCTCTTTATTATGCTGGTGGGTAATATTGCCATGGGGCTGTCCGTGGACGACACCATCCATTTTATGCACAATTTTAAACATTACTTTGGCAAGACCGGTGATGCGGCAGAAGCGGTCAAAAAGACGCTGCTCACCGCAGGACGTCCTATGATGATCACCACCATCGTCCTGACCATGGGATTTTTTATCTACCTGTTTTCCGACATGAACCATCTGACCCACTTCGGCCTCTTAACCGGACTCGCCATTATTCTTGCCCTGGTCGCCGACTTTTTCCTGGCCCCGGCCCTGGTGATGGTCCTGTACAGGAAAAGACCGGTCAGGCCATTGTCCGGGCTTGCCGGGGCTAAGGCTGCCATCATCTTTTTTACCCTGGCCGCAGTTCCATTGGCATATTCGGTTGCCCAGGCCCAGACTGCCGGGCTGGATGACAAAGAGGCCCGGGCCATCATGGAAGCCGTTGACGAGCGGTATGACGGAGATGACCGGACGTCTTCCATGACCATGATGCTCATTGATAAGAATAACAATCAGCGTGTCCGTCACCTGAAAGTCTTTACCAGGGATGAGGGACCCGACACCTGGTCAGCCATGTTTTTTTTATCCCCGGTGGATGTAAGGGATACGGCATTTCTTTCCCATGACATTGATAAAACCAACGATGATGACCAGTGGCTTTACCTTCCGGCCCTGCACAAGGTCAAGCGGATTGCATCAGATGACAAAACTGCCAGTTTCATGGGGTCTGACCTCTCTTATGCCGACATGACCGACCGGGAGCTTGAACTCTATGATTTTACCATTTTAAAGGAGGTCGAGGTCAGGGGAAATCCTTGCTGGGTGATCCAGTCCATTCCCAGAACCCCCCAGGTGGTAAAAGACTTCGGGTATACCAAGTCCATCCTCTTTGTCAGGAAAGACTGCTATGTGGTTGTCCGGAGCATTCATTTTGTACAAGAGGGGAACAAGCTTAAATACCTGGACATTCCGAAACTGGAAAAGATTGACGATATCTGGACTGCCCTTGAGTTACAGGTGACGACCAAAAAAGGAAAAAAAACATTACACAAGACCATTCTGCAATACAAGGACATCGTTTACAATCAGGGCCTGCCGGGCAATATTTTCACCACCCGGCAGCTTGAAAAAGGAATAAACTGACCATGAACATCCCGGTATCGGGAAAGTCTTGGGCCTGCAGCTTTTGGGCCCACTTCTTTCCCGGCCTGGTCATTGGGTTTTGTATCATCCTGCTGGCAGGAACGCTGGCCAATGCGTTGGCATCGGCAGGAGAAACCGACCTTGACCTTTTGCTTGAGGAATTTGAGACGCAAGACACTGTGGCCGGGATTGAAACACCGGTATCGGCACCGTCGGAAACGCCCGAATGGATTGATATATACGGCTCCCTGAGTGCTTCTTCCGTGATCCGAACCGATCCGGGATCAAGGGACCGCCTTGCCGAACTTGAAGCTGAGCTGACTCTCAAAGCCCGTGTCGACCCGGGTTGGGACTGGCACTTTTTCACCGACACGCTGGCTTCCCACGATTTGGCGCCCGCCCTTGGAGATCATTTTGAAGATCCTTACCGGTCAAGTGTGGAGCGTGAGCTTGAAGTCCGGGAAATGTGGATCAGAAAAAGCCTCACCCCCTGGCTGGATCTGAAGCTGGGGCGCCAGATCGTTGC
This sequence comes from Desulfobacter sp., assembly GCA_036881925.1. Classification (GTDB taxonomy): domain Bacteria; phylum Desulfobacterota; class Desulfobacteria; order Desulfobacterales; family Desulfobacteraceae; genus Desulfobacter. Next base: position 176,868 of record JBAJNJ010000013.1, on the reverse strand, counting down.
CTGGGGATCATCTGAAGTGTTCCGGCTGGTTGATGTGGTCAACCCGACGGACCAGCGGGAGTTTGCCATGACCGACATCGAGGATATCCGCCTGGGCCAAACCATGACCCGGATGGATATGTACACGGGGCCCTGGAACCTGACCCTGTTGATGGTCCATGGAGACCGGACCCCCCGGACACCGGAACAGGGCAGTGATTTTTATCTGTGGGATGCGCCGTTGCCTGACCTTGTCGATACAGATACGGGCCTTGACCGCCCCGGATTTGCAGGGGCGCTTACCGGGCGCTTCACCGGATGGGACGCCGGGCTTTACCTGGCCCGGGTCAATGACGACACCCCCTATACCTTCCAAGACAATCAGGGCATTGACCGGCTAAAATACCCTAAAATAAATATGGCAGGACTGACCCTGGCCAAAACCTTTGGCAACATCCTGCTCAAGTCCGAAATGGCGTTTTTGGATGGCTTGAAATTTTCCCAGGCTCCGGAGCGGGAATTCCAGGGGCTGGACGTCCTTGCCGGCATTGAGTACTCAGGGTTCACCGACACCACCATCACCCTTGAAATGGTCAACCAGCATATTTTCAGCCTTGATGCAGATGTGGCAAACGCACTGGAGCGGATGAAAAAGAATCATGTGGAATCTGCCCTCAGGCTGACCCGGGACTTTAAAAATGACACAATCCACCTCACCGTCGTGGCCGGATTCATGGGAGCCACAGGCCAGCTCGGCACCTTCCAGAGGGCTGAAATTGAGGTGGACTGGTCAGATACGGTTTACCTGAAATTCGGCGGTATCCTCTACCACAACGGTGACAGCAACCTGTTTGAGAAAATCCAGGACAATGACCGGATTTTCTTTTCCATCTGCAAGGACTTTTCCCTGTCAGGAATGTAAAGCCCGTGTTGATCCGGGCTTTTTTTGCACGGGCCACATATGATATATATTTTTGTCTATAATATATGAATTTTAAAATGGCCCGGGAACATTGAAACACGCATTCAGCATATTTAGAAAAAAACGGTTTGGCAGTGTTGGCCTGTATGTTGCTGCAACTATGGCATTGAACCTGTTTTTTCCTTGTTTGGGATTTTGCAGTGACAGTGAAAGCACACGGGTGGATGTCGGCCTTTTCTCGGAGAGCAGGCTTGAACACTGGGAGGAAAAAGAGTTTGAAGCGAAAACGCTGTACCGGCTGGTTCAAGTGGACGGGCAGACGGTTTTGGCAGGTGAGGCAGATGCCTCGGCTTCCGGCCTTTTTAAAAAGGTTGGGGTGGATTTAAGGAAAACTCCTTTTTTGAACTGGTCGTGGCGGGTTGAAAACGCCCATCCGCCTCTGGATGAAACCACCAAAAGCGGGGATGATTACGCCGCCCGGATTTACCTGGTCAAAGACGGTGGACTCATTTTCTGGAAAACCATTGCCCTGAACTATGTCTGGTCCTCTTCCCAGGCACGGGGGCATTTCTGGCCGAGCAGCTATGCCGGGGATAATGTTATACTCATGGCGTTGCGTTCCCGTGACGATGGGGTTGGGAAATGGTACGTGGAAAAACGGAATGTGTATGCGGATTTTAAACAATTGTTCGGAAAAGAGATCGACCGGATTGATGCGGTTGCCGTGATGACGGACAGTGACAATTCCAATGGAAACGCCAAGGCATATTACGGGGATATTTACTTTACCAGCGAATAGAAAACGGCCTGATCCGGCAGAGCCAAACGCCACGGCCTGGAGGGCGGTTAAAACAGGCTTAACTGCTTTCCCCCCACAATTTCCGTGACACTCTGGTCAAAGAACTGAAGCACGGCGTCGGCAATGGGTTTTAGTTGCTTCTCTATATAATGGTTGTAATCTATATCGTCGTGGGGCAGGGCGGTCGGGACAGGCCCTCTCAGGGTCATGACATATGAAATATTCCTTGTGTCTGCCTTTTCGCCGGTCAGCAGACGGGCCGCTTTCACATGGGGCGGAACAACCTTGACATAGGCGCTTGACGGCTTGGTGAGCCGTTTTTTATAGACCAGATCCCGATCATGTTTGCGCTGCTTTAAATCGTCGATTTTTCCACGAATCCACATGGCCACCTCCTGGTCGTGGAAAATCCTGTAAAACAAATCATACTGGAACTGCCTGGCAAACCGTGTCCAGTCGGACCGGACAAATTCCAGGCCGGTAAAGACCAGTTCCCGGTCCTCGCCTTTTTTGACAAGGCCTGCATATCTTTTTTTGGCGCTGTGACCGCCGCCTCTCAGTGCAGGAAGAAAAAAACGGATAAACAATTTCTCAAACTCAATCTCCAGCATGGAATCAAGATTGAATTTCTCCGTTATGGTGCGGCCCAGGAAGGTATTGATTGTGTTGGCACGCTGCCGGGCAGCGTGTTCACTGTTTTCAAACTCAGAGGGTTTTAGCTGGACAAAAACGGAATCCGTGTCTCCATAAAGAACGGTATAGCCGTTTTTCTCCAAAAAATCCCGGGTGGTTTTCAGCAGCCACCGCCCTGTACCGGTAATGGCCCGGGGCAGGTCCGGATGGTAGAACCGGCTTTTGGGGGTTCCCATGACCCCGTAGAAACTGTTCATGAGTATTTTGACCGCCTGGGACAGGTGGGTATCGTTCTCTTTTTTGGCCTTGTCCCGGCTTGCCATGAGTTTGGCGATGAATTCGGGCAGTACATGAAGATCCCGGGAAAACTTCGCTTCCGTGGGGGTATCCAGGGGGGATACTCGGGCGTTGATGCGGGAGAGGGGATCGATCTTAAATGTCCGGATGATGGACGGGTAAAGGCTTTTGAAATCAAATACGGCGATTCGTTCAAAAAAGCCGGGGGACTTGGTAAATACCCATCCTCCGGGAGCATGGCCTGTGGATTCAATATCCCTTACATTGGGTGCCACAAAGCCGTTTCGATGAATCCTGGGGAGCATAAAATGGTCAAAGGCGGCTACGGAGCCCCCGACCCGGTCCATGCCCAGGCCGCTGAGCAGGGCCCGTTTCCAGGTCAGCTCTACCAGACCGGTCTTATCAAAGATGTCGCGTACCAGGATGCAGTCCATAAGATTGTAACGGGCCAGTCCTTTTTTATCTTCTCTGAACCGGCGCTCGATTTCACCAACCTTGTCCGTGTCTTCGCCAATGTCCTTGCCCGTGCCCAGAAGTGTGGACGCCACGGTTTCAAGGCGGAAGTTCTCAAACGAATAAAACGCTCCCCGCAAGGATGGCGGGCCGTCGATCACGATACGGCCGTTGATGTCCGCAGCAAAACGGCCCTTCCTGATTTCCCGGATCTCAGGGACCTGACGGTCCCGTCCCAGTGAAAACGGAATCCCGTGTTCACGGCATTTCTGCGCCAGGAACACAAGGTCGAAGCCGATCACATGCCAGCCAATGATAATGTCCGGGTCCAGGGTGGCGGTTATCCGGAGAAAGGCTTTGAGCAGGTCTTTTTCTCCGGGCATGCGGATCATCCATCCGGTATCTGTCAAAGGCTCTGCCGCCAGGCCGGCCAACCCGATGTCCATTGGCAGTGGCGATGCGGATGGGCTGTCCGGGCCGTTTGGGGCCAGGGTGCTGTCCTGGATCAGAGCAATACCTGCCGTTCCGGTTTTTGTATGGTTTTTCCGGTTTTTTTCCGTGTCAAAATGGCAGGCAATGGAATAGAGTTCATTGTTTTGCCCGGTTTCAATATCCAGGGAGAGCACTGAGAAGCAGGGATGGTAATCTGCCGGAGAGAGAAGGGGATCTGTGAACCTGAGCAGTCCCTGCCTGTAACGTCCTTTTCCCGTGATTTCCACGCTTCCGTTGATAAAGCGCTCCATCAAAAAACGTTCCTGGGGCAGGATATCGGCTTCAAATGTCCTGACGTCTGCGTCCTGCAGAAGTTTTCGGGCCCTGTACAATTGGGGCTGGGTTTTAAAATAAAGGGCATCCACGGGAGTACCGCCAAAAGATGCCAGTTCCACATTCCGGCGCTCATCAAAAGGGATATGGCCGGGCAATTGCGTATCCCGCCCGATAAAAAACAGAGGCCGGTCCCGGGTAATAGTGATTTCAAACGGTCCTGAATCACCAATGCCCGTATACCGAAGAAGATGCCGTCCCCGGGCCTCCTGGTACTCCCGGGTGAGTATGTACCCTTTGTATCCCACCATACCTGTATGAATAACAGGTCAGGGGTGAAAAAACAAACCCGGGCAGGCAATGTCCGGTATACGGGCTGTACCGTTCCCGGGGTATCAGGAGATGTCTTTTTCCGGGGGCTTCTGGTGCCAGGTGAGCATGGTAAATCCGGCAAGGGAGAGGATCATGATGCCGTACACCAGAAAAAAGACGGGATTGAGCGGGTTGTCGGTAATGGTCAGGATGACCCCGGGAGACAGTTGGCGGGGGTTTTGGGAAAATTCCACCAGGGTGACCTGAAGGGTTTTATACCGCATGGGCGAGAGCATATATACCGGCTTGTCCGCCACCTCAAGATCGTTCCGGAACAGGCGGAGCCGCACGTAGTTGTTATGCAGGCCGATATTGTCCCGGGTCATGCGTGACCGTTGGGTTTTGCCAAGAGCGGACAAGAGTTTCGGATCATCCCCGATGACCACCTCTTCCGCCAAAATCCTGTAAGGGCCGAACACGTGGGACATGCCCGGCGAGAGATATATCCGGCCCTGCTTGTCTCCGGCGACAAGAATCAATCCATGGCAGCCCAGAACAAGAATAAACAGGCAGTGAAGTATGAAAAAGAGCCAGGGTTTTCCTTTTTTCAGTTTCCTGGCCAGGACAAGCTGCCGGTTGAAGGTGCAGCAAAGGGCATTGACCAGCAGGATCAATGAGATCATACACAGGACAAGGAACCAGACGACCGGCAGGGGGGATTGTGGCATGGTGTTGCCCATCCACTCCAGAATGGGCATTTCGTTCATCCGGTCAAACGCTGCCTCATGGGAGTGGCTCAGTACAACACCTGTGCCCATCCATAAAATCAGGGCCAAAAGATTGTAAAACGCAAGCCTGAGAGAACTTAAAAAATGCATCATGGCAGGGCCTTTAATGGTAAAAAATCATCCACAAGATAAAGAGGCCCGGCAGGATGCCGCCGGCAGCCCTTAGGATCGTTTGCTTTAGCACTTGTGCAGGCAGATGGCAGGCCAGCATTACCAGGAGAAAAAGAATGGCGGCTTTGAGAAATCCATGGCTCCACTGCCAGGAATCCCCCAGCCAGTTAAGACACCAGAGAGACCCTGTCCATTCGCTGGCAAGGTAAACACAGGCACCTGCCAGCAGGGTATTGCGTCCGTCGTGCCAGAGACGGCCCTCTTTTCCAAGGGCCGCACATACGTGCTGGACCGCACCATGGGCAAATATGCCGGCAGCGGTAAGCCGGAGGCTGAAAAAAAGAAGGACGGTGATATCGGCATACATATAATAGTCATTGTTCAATGCCATGGGGGCTCCCCACTGCAAGGCCAGGAGAGCAAATGCACAAACACTGCTGTAAAGAAAAAAGTCGCGCGGCTGTGCCAATTGCCTGGCAAATAACAGGGCGAGAATTCCCATGACACAAAGAATATGGACAAGGGCTTCAAACGGGCCGAATAAGGGCGGTCTGTCCGCACGAATTAAGATAAACCCGATCCCGGAAAGGCAGATACAGGTCCGCAACGCCAGGAAAACCATGGCAACCCGGTGCCGCCTGAAAAATGCAGTCAGGAGTTCGGCCAGGACCATGCCGGTTGCCAGGAGGTAGACAATGGCGGGAACATCATCCGGTGTCACGGGACCTCCCTTACCACGGTATCGGGGAAAAACAGGGTGGCATTGCCGTTGAGGGATACCGGCGTGACATCTGTATTATAAAGTGCGTTGATGTTTTCCCGGATCATGACCTTACGGGCCGGGCCTTTGGCCATGACTTTTCCGTCCCGGATCATGATGACGGCGTCAGCAAACAGTGCCGCCATGTTGGGATCGTGCATGGACGCCACAATACTGATATCCTTTTTCCGGCACAAAGATTTGATGGTGGCCAGCAGGCGGTACTGGTTGTTGAAATCCAGATGATTGGTGGGCTCATCCAGAAGCATCACGCCGGTGGCCTGGGTCAGGGCTCTTGCCAGGAGCGCAATCCGCCGCTCACCCCCGGAGATCCGGTTGAAATTCCTGTGGGCCAGGTACTCTGCATTCAGGGCGCTTAACGCATCCATGGCCATATCCCGGTCCCGCTCCCCGGGCCTTTCGGTCATGCCCAAAAAAGGGGTCCGTCCCATGACCACCACATCCAATACACTAAAGGGAAAGATATCCATATGTTCCTGGGGAACCAAACCGATACATTTTGCAATCCCGTTGCGGGACAGGGTGCGGATGTCACGGCCCTGGACCAGGATGGTGCCGCTGTCCGGGACCAATATCCTGTTCAGGCAGTGGAGCAGGGTGGTCTTCCCGGAACCGTTCCTGCCCAGGATCGCGTAGAACCGGCCTTTCCCAACCTCAAAAGAGAGGTCCGACAACACGGCTTTGCTGCCGTAGCCGAAACAAAGGTTGCGGCATTCCAGGGCTATATCCATCCGGTCCCCCTGTTTTTAAAGAGAAGGAATGCAAAAATCGGGGCGCCGGTCAGGGCCGTGATAATGCCCACGGGAATTTCCGAGGAAAACAGGCTCCGGGCCGCCGTATCGGCAAGAAGAAGAAACAGCGCGCCCAACAGGGCGGTCACCGGGAGCATTTTTTCATGGGCAGGGCCGGTGAGGGTACGGGCCATATGGGGGATGATCAGCCCGATCCAGGCGATCTGGCCGCAGGTGGACACGGATATTGCCACGAGAAAGGAGCTGATCACGATCAGGACCCGCCGGAAAAGCGTGGGGTTGAGTCCCAGGGATCTGGCCTGGATATCCCCGAGGGAGAGGATATTGAGCCTGAATCCCAGGAGAATGAAGACCCCGAGGCCGGCAAGTGCAAACGGCGCCATGAAAAGGGTGTTGGTCCAGGTCACCCGGGTAAGGCTGCCCATGACCCAGAAAATGATACCGGGCAACTGGTTGTAGGGGTCGGCAAAGTATTTGACCACCATGAGCAGGGCGTTGAAAAACGAGAGCACCACCATGCCGGCCAGGACAAGGACAATCAGCGGTTTGACGGCAATGATCCTGGCCAGTCCCGCAGTAAGGCCCACCGCCAGGATGCCGCACCCGAATGAGAGCAGGTGAACCGTACCAAAACCGCTTAGCGGAAGCATCAGCCCCAGAGCAGCCCCGAACGTACACCCGGCAGACACCCCCAGGATGTCCGGGGAAACCAGGGGATTTCTGAACAATGCCTGGTACACGGCACCTGAAACCGCCAGGCCGGCCCCTGCCAGCACAGCCATGAAGCACCGGGGCAGGCGGATCCATAAAAAAACCTGCTCATTGGGCAGCAGTTCTGCCAGGCCATCGCCGCCGCCCGCCACAAGTTTTCTAGTAAGAGTCAGGATATCGGCAAGTGAAAGGGAAACCCTTCCGGATACCGCGGCAAGGGCCAGGGCTGCTGCAAGTCCTGAAACAAGCAAAAGGAGAATTCCTTTGTGTGAGACTCGGGGTTTCATGGTAAATCCCCCGGGTTGTGGTTTATTTTTCCGCCCATGCCGGTGAGGGTCCGGCCGAAAAGCAGGTGATGAAACGCATCTGCTTCTTTTTCAAGGTCTATGTGGGAGAACCTTTCCGGGTATGCGGTTTTGGCCAACCAGAGACTTGCCAGGACAGACAGGGGAGATGGAAAATCCCAGGGGGCCAGGGTGGAGGGGCACCGGAATACCCGGTGGGTTGACACGGCTGAGATATTTCGTATGGCAGGATCGGATAAGCGCTGCCCGGCATCCCCTTTCATATGCCGGGACAGTACAATCATTTGGGGGTTCCACCGGATCAGCTGCTCGGGTGAAATGGTGCGGAAATATCCGGTTAGATCTGCGGAAACATTAACCAGCCCGGCCCTTTCAAAAATTTCATGCTGGAGCATCTGGCCGGAGGCGGTGGAAAACAGACCCTGGGGCGAAGCAAAATACCCGGTCATCCGCCCGGACCGGGGCAGGTCTGCAAGAGACCTGTCAAGGCGGCCGAGAATTTCTTCCATGGCCGCACGGATACGTGCCAGACTGTGGTTTGCGCCGGCAGCCGTTGCAATAACCGCCAGGGAAGCGATGATGGTGTCAAAGGTTTCGGGCAGGATCACCACGGCGGGAACATTCAAGGCGGAAAGCCGGTCCGCCAGTTCCAGCCCGTCTCTCTGGGCGTAAAGGACCACAAGGTCCGGGGCCAGGGCCACAATGGTTTCAACATTGATCCCGGTGGCTTTTCTTCCCACCCCTGGAATGGCGTTGATACCCGGGAGAAGCGCCTTGTGGAGCGGATCTCTGCGGGAGGAATCATCCATGCCCACAAGCCTGTCGGCCAGTCCCAGGCAGAATACCGAAAGGGTGGCCGGCTTAAAGGTCGTGATGATCCGCCTGACCTCTCTTTTCAGAGTCATCTGCCGCCCGGCCATGTCCGTGACCATACGTCCGCCGTTATGGGACGGTGCCGGAGCCGCCTCCCGGGCAAAAGCCGGTGCCGCGGCCGGCATATCGGGCCGGACCAAGGCCCAGATGAGGATCATGAAAGCCAGGATAAGGGGACATACCCTGCCCGGGTGCGGTAACACAGGGTGCCTGATACTGAATATTCCGGGAAGTACGGTCATTGGGGTCAGGCCAATTCAAAAAGGATGGAAATTTGAAGGGTGACAGGCGGCTCAAACAGGAACGCGGGCGGCCTGGGAAAGGGGCTTGCCTGTTTTACGGCGTCCACCGCGGCATTGTCCAGGTTTTTGTAACGCGAGCTTTTAATAATCCGGATATCGGAGAGGGAACCGTCGGCCCGGAGCACAAACTGGACCTGCACCCGTCCCTGGACCTGCCGGTCCTTTTCGGGTTTTGGATATGTTTTGGTGCTGTGAATCCTGAGGTTGAGCATGTCAAGATAATCCCTGGCACTGGTGAATTCCATCCGGGCATCATGGAGGGCAGCCGGGACCGCATCCGGCCCCGCAAGACCGGGGACGGAAAGATCCGAGGCATCCAGGCCCGGAACCCGGGGCAGGGCAGGAACATCCTGGTCCGGTATTGCCGGCACCACCACTTTTGCTACCACAGGTGTGGGTGCCGGCAGGGGAACCTGCTCCCGGGGAACAGCCTGGGGGGACGGGGCCGTGACAGGCAATGCTTTTTGCCGCATCCTGGGAACGGGCAGGCGCCTCTGTTCGGACCTGGCCGTCTGATGCAGGGCAAGTTCAATATAGGAAACCGTCCGGCTGCGGTAGATCCCGGACAGGTGGACAAGCACCAGAATGTGGCTGCCAAGGGACAGCAGGGCAATGCCCCAGAACAGGTAATTAAATGGTTTTCCTTTGGCTGCCATTACTACGGTTATAATCCTTTTTCCGTGGCCAGGCTGAGATGCGACGCTCCTGCCGCCTTGGCAATGTCCATCACGCGCACGGCCTTGTTCAGGACGATTGTTTTGTCTGCCTTGATCACCACCAGACGGTCCGTGTCCGTACCGATTAATGCTTTCAGCTCCGTATAAAGTGCATCAGCCGGGATTTCCCGGCCGGCGATAAACGTGGTGCCCTCCCGGTTCACCACCACGGTGATTTCCTGCTTGATCCGGGGTGCTGACGCACGGGCATTGGGAAGTTTAACCTTGATCCCTTCTTCGACAATAAAATTGGTGGTCAGCAAAAAGTAAATGAGCAGCAGAAATACAATGTCAATCAGGGATGTCATGGGCGGCTGCATCCGGTAGCGCTCCGTTTTCCTTGGAAACCGCATGGGGCTCAGCCCTCCTTTCCGGCCAAGGCCTTTAAAAAGAGGACCGCGCCGTTCTGGAGCCTGGATTCGTATTGATCCACCCGTGAGATGAGATATGAGTGGGCCACCATGGTGGGCAGGGCAACGGCAAGGCCGAAGGCCGTGGTCAGCATGGCCTCCCATATGCCCCCGGCCAGGACGGCGGCATTGACTTTCCCGCCCATTTGCTGGATGACCATGAATGCCTTGATCATGCCGATGATGGTGCCCAAAAGCCCGAGCAGGGGGGCGATATTGCCAATGGTGGCCAGTGTCTGGAGATATGAGGAAAGATCCCTGACCTCGCGGTCTGTGGCATTGACGATCACAGTATCCAGGGTATTCCGGTCCAGGTGGGCTGCACTGACGGCCCTGGCAAGTACCCGGCCCATAGGCGACCGGCTTTGCTCGGCCATTGCCATGGCCTGGTCCATCTGTCCCTGCCTGACCATTCCGGCCACTTTCCGCTCAATGTCCTTTCCCCGGGTCCGGTTCACCGCGTAACGGATGAGCCGTTCAAAAAAAATGGTCACAACAATGATTGAACAACATAAAATTGGAACCACCAGGACCCCGCCCTTTGACAAAAACGCCATCATCTATTTTTCTCCTTGGTGTTCAGCTTCCAACGGCCCCAAACGTCCCGGAAATCTCCGGGGTTGAAGGCAGATCCTGTTCCGTGCCGTTTCCGGCCGGATCCGTAAAATCCGGTATACCGTCAAAATCAAGATCCTTTTTCCGCTCCACAAGTTTTTGGGAACCGTCATACGCCTCCCAGAGGTCGGGTTTTCCGTCCCCGTTGGTATCTTCTTCCACCTTTGCCAGGCGGCCTTTTTCGTAGATGTACCAGATCTCTGCCCTGCCGTCCCCGTCCCTGTCTTCCTCTCCCCGCACAGGGGCGTCCCCGTCTTCATAAAACCAGATCAGCCGTGACGGATCTGAAAGGTGTTCCACAAGTTTCTGGAGCCGGCCGTCAGCCGTGTAGTATTCGGTGTCATTCCAGGCGCCGTCCCCGGTCCTGTCATATTCCCGTTTCCGGACCACCGTTCCTGTATAATAGGTGATGCTGTCTGGCGACTGGTTGCCGTCTGCATCCCTGGATACCACAAGGGTCCAGTCCGGGTGGTCATATTGCTGGATTGTTTCGAAATACCCGTCCCCGTCCGTATCCTTTTCAACCCGCCGGACGTCCCCATTTTTATAAAACCCAATGACATCCACTCTGCCGTCCCGGTTTTCATCCCGGTGAAGCGTTTCAAGGGTATTGTTTTTATAAAATTGCCACAGGTCAGGTTTCCCGTCATACTCGGTATCGCTTTCAAGCCGCTCCTTTTCCTGTTTTTCATTGAAAAAGGTGTCCATGTCCATGCGGCCGTCCTGGTTTTTGTCCTGCCGGGTCCGGATGATCCGTCCCTGTTCCAGAAGCGTCCGGCTTTCAAAGACGCCGTTGGTGTCTTGGTCAATGTCGATTTTCACGGGCTGCCCATGTTCATAATATCGTATCCGGTCGATGTTCCCGGTATTTTTCATATCTTCCCGTGTGACGGCATAAAGGCCCTGGGCGTCAAATTCGGCAAAAAAATCAGGGGTGCCGTCAAAGTCCCGGTCCGTCTCCCTGTATGCGGGAAGGCCCTTGCTGAACCGGGTGGTGATATCAAACCGGCCGTCAAAATTGCTGTCTTTTTCCTGGTGTTGGGGCTGGTCATTCTCATATATGGTGACAATATCCGGTGCGGTGTCGGCGTTCAGGTCCTGGTGAAGCATGTTGATACGGTTGTTTTCAAAGAACGCGATATGGGTATACACTCCGTTTCCCCCGGGTTTTTGCATCTGCTTTTCCAGCCGGCCCTGGTTGTCAAAGAAGAGATGCTGCTCTATGGTACCGTCTTCATCCGCATCAATGGTCCGGGTGAGGGGCAGGTTGCCGGCAAAACGGGTCCGGATATTGGGGCGGCCGCTGGCATTGGTATCCCGGGTGGAAAGGGTTAATTCGCCCTTTTCATAATGGTAATGGGTGTCGAAAAGGTGATCGCCCGTGGTGTCTTTTTTGATGTGCCGGATCTGTTCGCCTGTATCAAATAAAGCCACCTGGGCCAGTATGCCTGAAGGGTTCGTACGTTCCTGGCGGATGCGTTTGCCGTTTTCGATAATGTCGGTACAGTCCAGTATCCGGTCCTGGTCCGTGTCCCGGAGCACCCTGTCCAGCCGGCCTGCGCTGTAAAGCCGGCGGCGTTCGGCAAACCCGTCATGGTCCGCATCTGTTTCGGTTTTAACAAGGGTGCCCCGGTTATCATAAAACAGCATCTGGTCGGGACGCCCGTCCCCGTCCAGATCTTTTTCAATCTGCCGCAGGGATTGGGCAATGGCAGGGGGCAGGAAAAAAAGCGCCGGGGCTGACAAAAGGATGATCAGCCAGGCAAGTCTGGCAGCGGTAATTGTCCTGGGGCAGGGGCGGGTATGGGCGGGCATGGGGTTCATTGAGGAACCCAATATGATTTTCGGTCTGTTTTGTCAATCTTTGTTGCATTTATCGAGGTTTGTATTCTTTTAATTACCATTATAGACTCTTGATGACTTTTTTGTGAGATGTTGATTCCAGTCGCCTGGCTTCGGGAGGGCATGGCCCGGGCAAAGACAGATACTGCCCGGGCCACGAAGGGTATATGGACTAATAGTTAAGCACAGTGGTGTTCTCGGCAAACAGGGCAGGCCAGGTCACGTCCGACCCGCCGACCATGGCGCCGTTGATCAGGTCTGCCGTTGTCATTCCGCCCACATTTTTCATGCACATGGGGCAGACAATGACTTTACCGCCGGAGGCCATGAACTGGACCAGCATTTCCTGGAGGGTTTTGCCGCTGACATGGCGGCTGCCCGGGATATTTTTGTTGGCCAGGCGGACACCATCCACATTCAGAAATATGGTGGCCGGCATTTTTTTCTGCTCAAGCACCCGGGTGCTGAAGCTGATGGCCATGGCCGCACGATTCATTTCATTGCTGGTGAGGTTGACGAAAAGTGCTTTTTCCTTGGTGCCGGCAACGGCGGTGCCAATGGACAGGGCAAAACACAGGAGGCTGATCAGGCTGAAGTATTTGATGGGTTTCATCTTACATTCCTTTCGCAATCATACGGGTTGGTTTTTAAAGACTAAATTTAGCGGTGTTCTTGAAACAGATTTTTCATTTAAACCATTTTTTCCTGTTTTTTGCAAAGTTTCTTTTGGATAAATGGAACAGGTCATGGGCGATTTTTCGTAAATAGGGTGAGCAGTCCGCCATGCGAAACTCCCGGTCCCGGGCAAATTCCTGCCAGAACGGGGGCAGATTCCGGATGCGCGTGGCCATGCCGCCCTGTTCGTCTGTTTCCACATAAAGAACGGTTTTGATGCCTGCGTTGATGATCCGGGTCAGGCACATGGGACAGGGCTCCATGGAAGAGAGCAGGACCAGGCCGGAACATTCCCTGGGATCTGAGTCTGCATCCCGGGAACGGGTTTTCCTGACCCGGTCTTCATATCGGTTGAGCAGATCCATTTCCGCATGAAGGTCGCTCCGGAAATATGGATCGTACTGCCGGTTGCGGCCGGTTTCCACCACCTTTCCCGTCACTGTGTCCACAAGACAGGCGCCGATACCGCCGGACCCTTGTTTTGCAGAGACCAGGGCCGCCCGCACCACATGGAGCCCCAGCACATCATCCCTGTAATTAGGGTCAACCGTATAGTCGCGTATCCGCTGTTCAAGCCGGGCCAGTTTTTCCGGCAGGGCGGCGGGACCGGACAGGGCAGGCACGGCCGCAAAGGTCCAGAATACCATGGTTAAGAACACCAGGCCCGCCCGTTTCAATCGATCTCCCAGTACACCAGAGCGGACCGGTTGCCCGGGGGCCAGACCCATTTGCCCTTGTCTTGTTTCAGGTGGGTTTCCAGGCAGTCCCGGATGAATGCGTCATGGGAGGTGTCGTCCCATATGTTGAGGCGTGTTTTTACCTCTTCAACTGCCTGTTCCAGAGTGTCATGGGTCCAGACGTGCCAGGACGCCTGTGATTCCATGATCACATCCGGATAGATATCCATGGCCAGGAGGGCATTGTACGCCACCTGGAAGTTGGGGCTGTCATAGGGATGGCCCATAACCCGGTGGCAAATCCGGCCCATGGGTGCCCGGGCAAAAGGAGCCCGCAGGACCATGATACAGGCTTTTTTCGCGGCCCGGCTCATTTGCCCGGCGAAACCCTCAAAATCCTCCACCCCATACATGGAATGGGAGGCCAGGACATAATCATGGGGCTCTGTTTCACCGGCGCTTTCCGGCCAGGTTCCCGTGCGTACCGTGATATTACCGATATCCGCGGCCCTGATTTTTTCCCTGAGAATTTCCTGCATGGCTGCCGAAGGGTCCAGGGCGGTCACGGCCGCTGCATGGGGGGCCGAGAGCAGGGACCAGTTTCCCGTGCCTGCCCCGATATCCAGCAGGGTGGCTCCCGGGTGGGCTTTCAGGAGGTTTACAAGGAATTTCCTGGACGAATCCGGGGTTGTCCAGCGTTTTTTGGCCATTTGGTCAAACTCCCGGGCTTTGGCCTGCCAGAAGTCTTCCGCCCCGCCGCTCCGTTCCCGTTCAAATGCCCGGGTCTGGATCCGGGACAGCTTTTTCCATAATGTCAGCCAATCCGGCAATTGTGTCATCATTCACCTTATATTCCGGTTGATTAGGGGACAATGGGCAGGCCCGGCTCCGGAATTGGGAATTTCCGGAGCCGGGCACACCCCCTTACAGGGTGCCGTTGATCCCGATAAAAAAGGTTCGCCCGCTTCTGGGATATCCGATTTCAATTTCGTAATTTTCGTCAAAAAGGTTTTTCACCCCGGCTTCAACATTTAAAAAATCGTAAACCCGGGTCATGACCTTGAAATCAACCAGCCAGAACTCCCCGGTTTTGACCTGGTTGTCATTGGCATCCTCATCATACCGGTCCGTGTTGTACTCCACGCTTGTGAAAAGCGAGACCCGGTCGTTGACGGTGTACCGGTCGCTCAGGTAGACCTTGTGTTCCGGGATATTGTTCAGGTTTTCACTGGTTGCGCCGGGGGATTTGTTCTCCGCATCAATAAATGTGTAGTGGAATTGAAGCTCATTATCCGGGATAAACTGTGGACTGAACTGGAATTCCACTCCCCTGAACCGGGCATCGTCAATGTTCTGGTATTGTTCATCATAGGTGGGGTCGGTGATGCTGACGCTCTCGATCATATCTTCCACATCCGAGTAGAACAGGGTGAGCCCCACATGGTTGTAGAAGGGAAGGGGCTTTTTAACGCCCAGCTCCCAATTGGTGGATTTTTCCTCGGCCAGGTCCGGGTTGGGTTTAAAGTCATTGTCCAGGCCGTCCGAGTATAGCTCCTTCAGGGTGGGCCACCGGGTTTTCTGCCCCACGGAAAAGTGAAGATCCATATCATCCAGCACGGTGAACAGGACACCTGCCTGGGGATTGAAGGCGGATTCGGCATCCCTGAACTGGCCGCTGCTCGTACCGTTAAAGGATTTTCTGGGATCCTGGATATCATAGGCCACGCCCAGCACCACGGCCAGGTTGTCCATAATTTTGATATCATCCTCAAGGCCCAGGGAGTACATATCCTGTTCATAGCATCCCCATACCTCGTCATAATCACCCTGTTCCTCGTGAACATCTCTTTTATAGTGGAAAGATGCGCTCAGGGTATTTCTCGGGATATAGGTGGTCCGTGCCACCAGGGAGCCGCCGTAACTGTAATCGTCATAGGTGCTGTGAAAGGAAGACCCCCGGGTCTGGGTCGAAAAGGTATCGTCGTCGTAAGAGTCCAGGACATTGTAGTATTTGTCCCAGTACAGCCGGGTTTTAAAGGAGAGGTCTTTTGTGACTTCGGTATTGCCGATAAAATAATAGGTGTCCTTGTCCCAGTCTGTAAACCGCCAGTACCTGTCCCGGTCGTCAACATCCGTTGTGATGGGAAGGCCTTTTTCCCGGCGAATCACCTGGAATCCCAGGGCATATTCATGGCCGTCCGCCGGTGTCAGGCCGACTTTTGCCGCGGCATTCCACTCCTCAATATCCGAATTCTCCCGCATTCCGCCGTTTTCATAGGCATTACCGTCAAACCGGTCCGACAAGTGCCAGCCGTTGGAGTCGGTGAGCCCGCCGCCCAGGGTAAAGTAGAATTTTCCCTGGTTGGAGCCCATATGCACACTGCCGTTGTACGCGCTGTCTTCATTCACCTCCACCCGGTAGGACCCCTCGAATTTTTCCTGGGGCTTGCGGCTCACCATATTGATTACCCCGCCCATGGTGTTGAACCCGTAAAGTACCGAACTGACCCCTTTGCTGACATCAATCCGTGACACATTGTCCGTGGTCAGGTTGCCGCCGTCCACATACCCGTCATAGGGCACATAAAGGAGAACCCCGTCATAAAATATGGGAACGTAACGGGTGCCGAACCCCCTGACAAAGATGGAGTTCTCCGCCTTGTTGCCGCCAGATGACAGGCTGATGCCCGGAAGGGTGCTCAGCGCTTCAGATACGGTACGGGAATTGGTCAGGTTAATCTGCTCCATATCCACGGTTTCCACGGTTCCGACCTGGGTAATGGTTTCAGAGCGTTCGGTCACCACCACTTCACCCAGGTCAAATACCTGGCTTTTGGAAGGATTCTGGGCCCATGAACCCGGGGGAGCCAATACAACTAAGAACAACAACGCGCACAGGCTTTGGCGCGTCAGGAGTCGATGTGTCATCTTTTTCACCTTTTTCATGTTTGGTTTCGGGCAAAACAGCCGTCTAAGGTCCTTTGTTTACCAAATACAACGTATTCCACAGGCTTGTGTTGTACCCGCGGCAAGATTCACCCGGTGCCGTTACATACGTATGATCCGGTCCACATAAAATTTAGGTGTTGTATAGTGAGAAAGTTTTATATTGTTAATATTTGTTAGTAAAAGAATTCGCATTTGATATTTTTGTGCGAAAAAAAGATTTTTATAACCAAAAATGACTTTTGATGTGAAAGAAAGACTGAATGCAGTAATAATGGGCACGATGCATCCCGGTGTTGATGGTGTAATGGTCTGGAAAGATGTGGATTGCTAACAGTGCCGGGCGGAAGGATCGGTCGTGACTGACGATGCCTGAGAAGAACAGCCAGGCACCGGAACTTTGGAATACAGGATTTTCAGCAGGGTGGGATATTAATTCTGGTGGCGCTCGAATCCCGGGATGGCGAGCCGGTCTTCTATGGTGTTGAGTCCCCAGGTGGCTAGGGATACCAGGACCAGGTAAACCGCTCCGACAATGGTAAATATTTCAACATATTTAAACGATGCCGACGCCAGGATTTTGCCCTGGCCGGTGAGTTCGATACAGGTCACCATATATGCCAGGGAAGAGTATTTGATCAGGTAGATGATTTCATTGCCGCATCCCGGCAGGGCCCGGCGCAGGGCCTGGGGCAGGACCACATGGGTTACGGTCTGGAACTGGGAGAATCCGATGGCCCGGGCTGCAGAGACCTGGCCCTGGCGGATGGAGAGCAGGGCGCCCCGGATATACTCGGACTGGTAGGCCCCGCTGCACAGGGCAAAAGCGATGACCGACGCCCAATACGGGGAAAGGTAAATCCCCAGCCGGGGAAGGCCGAAGTACCAGATATAGAGCTGGATAAGAAGTGGGAATCCCCGGAATATCAGGACATAGGCATCCCCGGCCGCCTTGAGTGGCCAGTGGCCGTAGACCCTGACCGCAGCGGACACTACCCCCATGCACACCCCGAACAGGGCCGAGGGAATGATCAGGAGGATGCTGATCCAGGTACCCTGGATCAGGGCTGGCACAACCTGGGTCTGGATATATGTAAGTTCTTCCATGGATTCTGTTCTTTCGGGTTATTCCCCGCCGATTTCAGCGATTTTCGCACAAAAATCCCGGGTCCGGGTGGTGGCCCCCGGTGCAAGAAGGGCCTGGGGAGTCCCCTGTTCAACAACCCTGCCGTTTTCCATAAAGATGATTTCGTCGGCCAGGGTCCTGGCAAAACCGATCTGGTGGGTGGCCATAATCATGGTCATGCCGGCGCTTCCCAGGTTCCTGATAACAGCCTGGACTTCGCCGATCAGCTCCGGGTCCAGGGCCGAAGTTGGCTCGTCCAACAGCATAACCTTGGGATCCATTGCCAGGGCCCTGGCAATGGAGACCCGCTGCTTCTGGCCGCCGGAAAGCTGGGCCGGGTATTTGTCTGCCTGGTCTGCCAGGCCGACGCGGGCCAGTTCCGCCATGGCCCGCTCCCGGGCCGGGTCTTTTTTCATCTTCAGGACCCGGACCATTCCGATTTCCACATTGGCCAGGGCTGTGAGATGGTCAAAAAGGTTGAAATCCTGAAAGATCATGCCGACCTGGCGCCTGTAATCGCACAGACCCCGCTTGTCCCCGGGGTTGATTTCCCGGTTTTCAAGGGTAATGGTGCCTGTATCAGGCATGACCAGGAAGTTGAGCGACTGGAGAAAGGTGCTTTTCCCGGCACCCGAAGGGCCGATGAGCACCTTGATTTCACCCTTGTTAACGGCCAGTGAAACATTGTTGAGTATGGTCTGGTCCCCGAAACGCTTGGTAATGTTCTCTGCCGTGAGAATAGGGGACGTCTCTTGTGTCATAACAGGTCCTTAACGGGTATACCCGGGAATGGAGAGCTTCTTGTGAAGCGCATGAAACAGCCGGGTGCCCAGGTAGGTAAGTATGAGAAAGATGAACCCGGCTGCCAGGTAAATGGCCAGGTGCTGGTAGGTCCGGGAGGCAATATGGTGGGCCCGGGACATGAGTTCCGTGACGCCCAGGGCATAAGTGACGGCCGAATCCTTGAGCAGGATGGCATATTCATTGGTCCATCCGGGAATGGACAGCCGCATTGCCTGGGGAAGAATCACGGATATAATGGCCCGGGTATCACTCATGCCGATGGCCCGGGCCGCCTTCATCTGCCCCTGGGGCAGGGACAGGATGGCCCCCCGCATGATCTGGGACTGATACGCAGAGCTGATCAGTCCCAGAACCAGGGTGGCGGCAAAAAAAGCGGATACGTCAATGCCCAGCCATGGGAAAAGGCCGAAGTAAAAGAGGAACAGGAGCACCAGCAGCGGAATTCCCCGGAAAAACCATATATAGATCCCGATGATTTTCCGTGTCGGCCTGTTGCCGTAGACCTGTCCCACCGCCAGGGGCAGGCCCAGGATAAATCCGACCCCCATGGCAAAGACAACCACCATGAGGTTGACCACGACCCCCTGTAAGATATACGGCATCCCCTGCTGGATGACTGTCAGGCTTTTGAGCATATCGTTCTTTTATCTCTGTTCTGTCTTTATTTTACACGCTTTATTCTATCCGCTTTATTTTACACCGAATTTCTGGTTCAACTCTTTCCAGTAAGGCGTTGCCATCAGGCGGGTTAAGCCTTCATTGAGCATGTTCAGGAGTTCGGTATCTTCCTTGCGGACTGCATAGGCGGTTTCATCATCGGGCTGGCCATACCGGCCGATGGTTTTGACGGGAATGCCTTTTGCAATGGCTTCCTTGGCTGAAATCTCGGAAGCCACAACACATTGGAGCCTTCCGTTTGCAAGGTCTTCCATGGCAAGGGGCGCGGAATCATAGTGGCGGAGTTTGAATTGTTTACCCTTTTTGACCAGGTTCTCATCCACCCATTTGGCTTCGGAGGTGCCCCGCTGGATCCCCCAGCGGAAATCGCTTTCCAGGCATTTTTCAACGGTGAGATCGGCGTCTTTCCTGACCACGAGCATCATCACGGTCTTATGGTAGGACTGTGTAAAATTCACCTCTTTTTTCCGCTCCGGGGTCACACTCATGCCCGATGCGATAAAGTCGATCTTCTTGGCCTTGAGGCTGGGGATAATGGCTGCCCAGTCCGTGGGCTGGTGCTTGACTTTGAATCCCATTTCCTTTGCAATCCAGTCAATGGCCTTTACATCCAGGCCGTCGGGCTTGCCGGTTTCATTGATAAATGAAAAGGGCGGATAATTGGCATCAATCCCGTTGATGAGTACCTTTTCCCCGGCAAAAAGCCCGGAAACACTGAAAACAGCCGTGGCCAGCACAGCCAGGACGCTTGACATCATTTTCTTGTTCATTTGTTTAACACCTCGGTTTGTTATGGTTACAACGGCCGCGGTTGCCTCGTTTGGCAGCCTGCCCTTGGTTAACTTGAGAGGGGAGTATCATAAATTTAATATTTTTGACATGAAAATTAACGGGAAAATGCATTTACAAAGACGGTATCCTCATTATAATAAACCAAACCTTCCCGCCTTTCCTGCGCAACGCCAAAAGAAGGGCTGAACCCCATGATGGAGCATTACCAATGACTGTTTCCAAACGTCACCTGATGACCCGGGACCTGGCCGCCGTTGCCATGGGCCATAAAGCGGCAGACCTGGTTCTTGAAAACGGCAGGCTCGTGGATGTCTGCACCGCGCGTGTCCATTCCGGTTTTGATATCGCGGTTTACCAAGGATTTATCGCCCTTGTGGGGGACTGCAGCCATGTGCGGCGGGACAGCCGGACCCGGGTGGTGGATGTTGCCGGAAAATACCTGTGTCCCGGATTGATTGACTCCCATATGCATGTTGAAAGTTCCATGGTGGACCTGCCCGCGTTTGCGGCCGGTGTCCTGCCCCACGGCACCACTACCATTTGCCCGGATATCCATGAAATCACCAATGTCCTGGGCATGGATGCCCTTGAGTTGTTCCGGGAAAGCGCCCGGGATCTGCCCATTAAGGTGCTGACCGCCATGCCGGTCTGTGTCCCCTCCCTGCCGGGCATGGAAGATGCGGGTGCCAGCATCGGGCCTGACGACGTGATGGCAGCCTATGAACAGGGACTGGCCTTTCTCCAGGGAGAGCAGATGAATTTCCCGGGTGTGGTGTTTGGCGATCAAACCGTGCATGAGATCACCGGCCACGGGTTAAAGGCCAAAAAGGTGCTGACCGGCCATTATGCCGGGGACGATCTGAATGCCGGGCTGAATGCGTATGTGGCCTCGGGCATGAGCGCAGACCATGAAACCACCACCGCCGAGGGGGCCCTCGCCAGGGCACGGCTGGGCATGTATGTCCAGCAGCGGTACGGCAGTGCATGGCTGGATCTGCCGAACCTGATCACGGCCATTACCGAAAATCCCGGTATGGACACCCGGTTTTTCACCCTGGTCACCGATGATGTGACACCGGCCACCATTGCCCGGAAAGGGCATCTGGTAAGGGTTGTGCGCAAAGCCGTCAGCCTGGGGTTGAACCCGTTGACCGCCATTCAGATGGCCACCATCAACCCGGCCCAGCTCCTGGAGCAGGGCCAGTGGATCGGCTCTCTCACCCCGGGCCGGGCGGCAGATATCCTTGTGCTGGAGACCTTGTCCGGATTTGAGATCAACCAGGTCTATTCCGACGGTATACTTGTGGCGGAAGAGGGGCGGATGGTAATGCAGGTACCGGCGTACGCCTATCCGGACCACGCCGTTAACACCGTCCATTTGGCCCCCTTGTCCCCCGGGGATTTTCACATTCCCTGTCCGGCCGGCAATCCCTTGTCCGCCCGGGTGATCCAATTGATTCCGGGTCAGGTCAACACCTTGTCCACCACGGCTGAAATGACTGCGGCGGGTAAGGCAATCATTGCCGACCCCCAGCGGGATATTGCCAAAGCCGGTATGTTTTACCGCCACGGGGCCGACAGCGAGGCACAAGGGTCACGGGCCCTTGGGCTGGTATCCGGCACCGGGTTTAAAAAGGGATGCGCTTATGCATCCACGGTCTCCCATGATTGCCACAACCTCATGGTCGTGGGCATGGACGATGCCGCCATGGCATTGGCCGCCAATACTTTGATTGATTCCAACGGCGGGCTTGTGGTGGTGGACAACGGCCGTGTGCTGGCCCACCTGGCGCTTCCCTTGGGAGGGCTGATGAGCCTTGAACCGGTGGAAACTGCTGCACGGGGCGTTGAAGCCATTGAGGCGGCCATGGCAGAGATCGGCTGCCCCCATCCCGCCTTTGAGATGACCATGAGCCTTTTGGGCCTGGTGGTGCTGGGGGAACTGCGTCTGTCCAACAGGGGGCTTGTGGAAATGAAAGATGGTGCACCACCTGCCTTTGTGGACCTGATTCTCTCGTAACGCCCCTGGGGCCGGAATGGAGTTACGCCGGGTTTCCGGATTTTTCCGCCAGGCGCTTGACGATCCTGAGCATCTCCATGCGGATCATGCCGCTGAAAGGGCGGACCACAAACCAATAACAGGAAAAAAACAGTCTGGCAGCCGTTCCTAAGCATTGGATACGGGTTTCCGTGGACAGGCAGGCCGTATCTTTTCCCTGATCCCGGGCCAGGCTGAAGTTCCAGGCGATCCTGAGCCCTTTTTCCGGTGCGTATGAGAGAAAAACATCCCTGTCCGTGAAAGATACCGGGCGCAGCCATGCATCGGTCAGAAGACCGATAATCATCTCTTGTCCCGGGCGTTCCTCAAGCAGTGTAAACGGTCCGTTGTCCATCATCCGGTCGATGCGGATATCCCCTGCAGGCAGCCCCCTGAGCCGGAACAGGGTTTTGATGAGCTTTGAGCCGTTCAAATCCAGGGGTATCAACAGGGGATAGATGTGTTCCGGTGAATTGCGGATATGGATATGATGGATTTCGCTATGGTGGTATTCAGGCAAATAATGGTCGATCATCAGGGACATGGCTTTTCCTTTTCGAAAAGTTTTTGTTTTATTAATCGGCTATTTTTCTATTTTAATATATAGTAATTTTTTAAAAATCAAGCTTTTTTGCACTTTTGCAAATATCGGCGATGCTGTAACTACAGACGATTATGTATATTGTTATTTTTCATATCTGCCTTATTTTGATAGAAACATTGAAATAAAGGTAAAGGAAGGCATCATGGACAAAGATCCGGTTCGCGAAGAAAATCCCCACCACCTGGTGATGGGAAAACTTGTTGATTTTTTAAGCGGCGATATCCTGCCGGATACCCATGACGAGCGGTTCCGGCAGAAGCTGGCCAGGCACCTGGTGGAAACACTGGGATTTGCCAGGGAGGCGGTTGAGCAGAACCGGGAACTGGTCATCCGGGCCGGTGGGCAGGCCGCAAGGATCCGGGTGGATTTCCTGGTGTCGGTGGCCGGGAACGTGGCCATGATGGTTAAATATGCGCCCGGGTCCCTGGTGACCCGGCGGTTGTCCAACCTGGCACTGTCCAGGATCATCACCCCCTGCCAGATTCCCGTAGCCGTCACCACCAACGGGGAAGATGCCGAAGTCATCGACGGGCAAAACGGCAAGGTGATCGGCCAGGGACTGGGGGCGATTCCTGGACCGGAGTCTGAAACGCTGCACCAGGAATCTGTTGCTGTTGATGCGGCATTGTTCGACAAAGCTTCCCGTATTGCCTATGCCTGTGAAATCAACGGGGCCTGCCCCTGTGATACAGATGTCTGCATCCTTCCCGACGAATAAACATCCCTAACGCATCTTTTTGTCAGCGCTGCCCGGTTCAGGGGGAGTCAGGGTTTAAAATCTTGGCGAGATAAAACCCGGTATGGGACCTGGGATTGGCCGCCACATCTTCCGGGGTGCCCCGGGCAATGATGGTGCCGCCCTTGTCTCCGCCTTCCGGACCCAGGTCAATGATATGGTCCGCAGATTTGATCACGTCCAGGTTGTGCTCGATTACCACCACGGTGTTGCCGGCCGTGACCAGCTTGTCCAGAACGGATAACAGCCGTCTGATATCATCTGAGTGCAGCCCTGTGGTGGGTTCATCCAGGATATAAATGGTTTTTCCCGTACTCCGCTTGGACAATTCCCTGGCCAGTTTGATCCGCTGGGCTTCCCCGCCGGACAGGGTCGTGGCGGACTGTCCCAGTTTGATATAGCCAAGGCCGGTCTCCACCAGGGTGGACAGGGTGTTCCGGATGGCGGAGACCTTGTCGAAAAAGCGGACCGCCTGGTTGATGGTCATGTCCAGGACATCGGCAATGTTTTTTCCCTTGTACTTGATCTCAAGGGTTTCCCGGTTATAGCGGCGGCCCTTGCACACGTCGCAGGCCACATAAACATCCGGTAGAAAATGCATTTCGATCTTTACGATACCGTCGCCGGTACAGGCTTCACAGCGGCCCCCTTTGATATTAAAACTGAACCGCCCGGGCTTGTAGCCCCTGGCCCTGGCATCCGGGGTTTTGGCGAACAATTCCCGGATATGGGTGAGTACTCCGGTATAGGTGCCGGGATTGGATCTCGGGGTTTTGCCGATGGGGGACTGGTCAATGTGGATAACCTTGTCCAGGTGTTCGATACCGGCAAGGCCCTTGTGGGCGCCCACGGGTTTCCCGGACCGGTTGATCTGGCTGGCCAGGGCCTGGTAAAGGGTGGCGAGCACCAGGGTGGATTTGCCTGATCCGGAAACCCCGGTGACACAGGTGAAGCAGCCCAGGGGAAAGGACACATCCACCTGCCTGAGATTGTTGGCCGAAGCGCCCGTGATGGTCAGGGCATTCCCGTTGCCGGTCCGCCTTTTTTCCGGGATGTGGATCTGTTTCCGGCCGGACAGGTACTGGCCGGTGAGGGATGCCTCGCTTTTAACAAGGGCTTCGGGCGGCCCGGAAAACACCACTTCGCCGCCGTGGATGCCTGCACCCGGACCGATGTCAATGACATGGTCGGAGGCCATAATGGTCTCTTCATCGTGTTCCACCACCAGGACGGTGTTGCCCAGGTGTTTCAGGTTGATCAGGGTGTTGAGCAGCCTGGCATTGTCCCGCTGGTGAAGTCCGATGCTGGGTTCGTCCAATACGTACAACACACCGGTGAGTTTGGAGCCGATCTGGGTGGCCAGCCGTATCCGCTGGCTTTCCCCGCCGGACAGGGTGGTGGCCGACCGGTTCAGGGTCAGGTAATCCAGGCCCACATCCTCCAGAAACCCCATTCGCTGGACCAGTTCCCGGATAATGGCCCGGGCAATGGTTCTTTCCCGGCCCTCAAGTTCCAGGGATTGGATGAATGCGGCGGCCTGCTTCACGGACATTTCAGTGATTTCCCAGATCCGGGTGCCGCCCACCTGCACTGCTGCGGAGGCGGGGTTGAGGCGGTTGCCGCTGCATTTGGTGCACACCTTGAATCCCATATACTGCTTGATCTCTTCACGGACGCCTGATGAATCGGTTTCGCGGAACCGCCGCTTCAGGTTGGGAATGATGCCTTCAAATTTTTTCTTATAGATGATTTTTTTTCCGGCACGCTCCACATAAAACGGGATTTCCTCCCGGCCTGATCCTTTGAGAATGGCCCGCTGGAATTTTTTTGACAGGTCTTTAAAGGGGGTGTAAATGTCCTCTTTATAATGCGAAACCAGGGCGTCCAGGAACTCCATATGCTGGACCGAGTTTTTGTTGGCCCAGGGAAGCACAGCACCCTGGCGAAGGGAGATATGTTTGTCCGGCACAATAAGATCCGGATCAAATTCGGTCATATGGCCCAGGCCGTCGCAATGGGGGCAGGCACCCTGGGGAGAATTAAAGGAAAAGCTGGCAGGAACGAACTCCGGATATGAAATACCGCAGGCCAGGCAGGCGGCCTTTTCACTGAAAAGGGTTTCCGCTTTCCTGTCAAGATTGACAATGATCACCCGGCCGCCGGACAGGGCCAGGGCGGTTTCAAGGGAATCGGTAAGCCGCTTTTCAATGCCGGTTTTGAGCACCAGCCGGTCCACCACCACGTCAATGGTGTGTTTTTTGTTCTTATCCAGTCCGGGCATCTCTTCTATGCGGCAGATCGTATTGTTGACCCTGAGCCGGGCAAACCCGTCCTTTCGCATCTGGGAGACCAGGGCGGCATGGGTGCCTTTTTTTTCCGTGACCAGGGGAGACAGGACCATGATTTTTTCACCAGGGTTGTCCGGTCCGGGTAAAATCCGGCCCATGATCCGGTCCATGATCTGGTCAATCGAAGCCGGGGAGATGGGCGCGCCGCACTGGTGGCAGTGGGGATGTCCCACCCGGGCGAACAGCAACCGTAAGTAATCGTATATCTCGGTAACCGTTCCCACCGTGGATCTGGGATTGTGGCTGGCGGTTTTCTGCTCAATGGAAATGGCCGGGGAAAGCCCGATAATGGCATCCACATCCGGTTTCTCCATCTGGCCCAGGAACTGCCTGGCATAGGTGGAAAGGGATTCCACATACCTGCGCTGGCCTTCGGCATAGAGGGTGTCAAAGGCCAGGGTGGATTTGCCGGACCCGGACAATCCCGTCACAACGGCCAGGCTGTTTTTGGGAATTTCAACATCAATATTTTTCAGGTTGTGTTCCCTGGCCCCCTGAATAATGATCCGATCATTGGGCATGGGTGGATTCCTGCAGATGGCAAGCCTGGAGAACCGCCATTTTGACGGCTTCTTTCATGCTGGTGGGATCTGCCTTTCCCTGCCATGCAATGTCATAGGCCGTACCATGGTCCACGGATGTCCGGATGATGGGCAGTCCCAGGGTGGTGTTGACCCCGTCCTTGAAGTGGACCATTTTAAAGGGGATAAGGCCCTGGTCATGGTACATGCAGATCACGGCGTCAAATTTCCCGTTCACGGCATTGAAGAACACCGTATCCGGGGGCAGGGGGCCTTCAACAAAAATTCCCATGTCCCGGGCAGTGTTGACGGCGGGTATGATGATGTTTTTTTCCTCCATGCCGAACATGCCTTCCTCTCCGGCATGGGGATTGAGACCGGCCACGGCGAGCCTGGGGCGTTCCATGCCGAACCGGGCGGCCAGGGCGTCACGGGTCAGGCGGACCACCCGGACAATATCATGGGAGGTCAGGACGGACGGGACATTTGCAAGGGGCATGTGAATGGTGACAAGAACCACCTTGAGACGGTCGCCCGCCAGCATCATGGCAAATTCGCCGGTATCTGTCCTGTGGGCAATGAGTTCGGTATGCCCGTGAAACTGTGAACCGGCCAGTTTCAAGCCGGTCTTGGTGATGGGGGCGGTGACAAGGGCCTGGATTTTGTTTGCCAGGGCCATATCCACCCCCGTTTTTATATACGCCTCCATGGCCCGGCCGGTTTCAGGGGTCGGGGCGCCCAGGTCTGCCAAGGCCGGATCAAGGCTGGAGCACGAGATCAGGTTGACATGGCCGGGCCGGTCTGAAAAACAGTCCGGACGGTCAATGGGAAAAATTTCAAGGGGGCTGCCCAGGAACCGTATGGCTTTGTCCAGTACGGCGGCATCCCCAATGACAACGGGGCGGCAGATGGCATGGATTTCAGGATCCGCCAGTGTGCTTGCCAGGATCTCAGGGCCGATGCCCGCAGGATCACCCATGGTGATGCCGATGACGGGACGGGGTTTTGCAGTGCAGGTGTGAACAGGGCTCATTGGAATATCAACTCTATGATTATGATGATTGGTTGCTGCATAAAATGAGAATATACTATTGCCGGATCAGACTGTAAATACAATTCATTGACTAAATTGTGAAACCCTTACGTTTTTCAGGTTTGGGAAATTCTCCCGATATTTAGTTAAAAAGACGAAAAAAGGAGGAAACCGGAGGAAATTGGAGGGAAAAAAATGGGCGGCGATAAGAGAAAAGGCTTGACTTACAAAGATCTCTTTGAAAAATAGGGGGTTGTAGAACTGTCTGGAATGTTTGAAAAAATAACTTGTTTCACAAAAAAACTCTTAAAAAACAAAAGGTTGGAAAGAAGTGTCGGAAGCAAGTCTAACCGAGACCTAACCGATCTTATCCGATTTGACCGAAAAATGATATTCGCATAGAAAAAAAGACACTTTTGAAAATACCTGAAGGGTTCACCTTAACTGTTAATTTTGTCAACTCGTGTGGCTGTTATTTATTTTGGAAGGTTACTTTATATACCGATATGGATGCGTTCTGGAAAGAAGTTAAATTGCAAATTAAAAAATCTGTACCTGATCACTGCTATCGGATGTGGATAGAGCCGGTAGCGCTTCTTGACCATGATTCAGAGCGTATCACCCTGTCAACCCCCAATGAATTTTTCAGCAGACGGCTAAAGGAAAATTACCTGGACAGTTTTGAAGAAGAATTTTCAAAACTGGGACAACCCTTAAAAATTGAATTCAAGTCCGGCGGCAAAGCGGCATCGCCCAAGGTGTCGAAACCTAAAGAAAACGCGCGAAAAAGCACTGCCTCTTCAGGATTTTATCCGGCCCGTGCGGCAAAGCAGGGTGGCGTCCAAAAGACGCAACCCACCCTTCCGGGAATTGATGCGACATTCAACGGCGGCAGGATGCTGAAAAAGGCGTTTACCTTTGACGATTTTGTGGTGGGGGACAATTCCAACTTTGCCTACTCCGCCTCTCTCTCCCTTGCACAGGGCAGGATCGGGGGCTCAGGCATGCTCTACCTGCTCAGCAAAACAGGGCTGGGCAAAAGCCACCTGTCCCAGGCTGTGGGCCACCATATTATTGCCAACAGTATGAGCAACCGGGTCTATTATGTGACTGCCGAAGACTTTACCAATGAAATGATTTTTTCCCTGAGAAACAACGTCATTGACCGGTTCAAAGAAAAGTACCGCCAAAAATGCGATGTGCTCATTCTGGAAGATATTCATTTCCTTTCCGGGAAAACCGCTACCCAGAAAGAACTTTCCATGACTCTGGATTACCTTCTGGATGCGGATAAGAAGATCATCTTTTCAGGTTGTGAACGCCCGGATGATATTCCCAAACTCAACGACAATCTCAAATCCCGCCTGAACATGGGGTTGGTGACGGAGATCCAGGCCCCTGACTTTGACACCCGTGTCAAGATACTCAATAAAAAGTCAAAGGGCATGGGGTGCCGGCTTCCCATGATGGTGAAAGAGTATATTGCCCAGGAATTGTGCGACGACGTGCGCCAGCTGGAAAGCGGTCTGTTCGGCGTTGTGGCCAAGGGGCAGCTCATGGACAAGAGTCTTGACATTGAACTTGCCAGAAGCGTGCTTGACAATATGACGCGCAACCGGAAAAAGATCACGGTGGACCTGATCAAAAAGCTGGTGTGCGATGAATTTTCCATTACGGAACAGGATATTGTTTCCAAATCCCGGAAACGGCGAATCGTAAAGCCCAGGCAAGTCGCGATTTTTCTTTCCAGGCGGTATACGGATCAGCCCATCAAAAAAATCGGCTCGAGTTTTAAGCGGTATCATGCAACGGCCATCTACTCGGTGAACGCCGTGGAAAAGGAACTCAAGCAGAAAGGGGTCCTGTACGAACAGATCAATTACCTGTCCAAAAAAATTGAAACCGGTAAATTATAAATGGCACTGTCCCGGTCGGCCTTAAAATCCCTTGAACAGATCTTCGCCCCCAAGGGGCTCGTGACGAAAAAAGAAGAGCGGCTCGTCTATTCCTATGATGCCACGGGCCGGTCATACCTGCCGGATGCCATTGTATTCCCTGATACGGAAGCCCAGATATCCGAACTTTTCAAGCTGGCCACAACAGAAGAGATTTGTGTGGTGCCCCGGGGCAGCGGTTCCGGAATGACCGGCGGAGCCATTGCCGTGCAAGGCGGTATTGTGTTGGTCACCGGCCAGATGAACCGGATTCTGGATATCGACGACCGGAATTTCACCGCTGTGGTGGAACCCGGGGTGATTGTCGGGGATCTGCATCAGGCGGTTGAAGCAAAGGGATTGTTTTATCCCCCGGATCCGGCATCGTCTTCCGTGTGCACCATCGGCGGGAATATCGGCGAGTGCGCCGGCGGACCCAGGGCCGTGAAATACGGGGTGACCCGGGATTATGTGCTGGGGCTCCGGGCGGTATTGCCCTCGGGCGAAATCATCAAAACAGGGGTATCCACAGCCAAAGGCGTTGCCGGGTACGATCTGACCCGCCTGATTGTGGGGTCTGAAGGCACGCTTGCCGTTGTCACACAGGTCACGCTTAAACTGCTTCCCAAGCCGGCGGCAGTGAAAACCATGGCTGTTTTTTTCGACAGCATGAGCGGTGCTGCCGAAACGGTTTCCGCCGTCATGAAACAGACCGTTGTGCCCAGGTGTGTGGAATACCTGGACAAGCCGTCCCTGGATCTTGTCCGGGACCGGCTGTCGTTTCCTTTGCCGGATCACACCATGGCAATGCTGATTCTCGAGCTGGACGGCACGGCGGACGGGGTTGAAACGGATGCACAGATCATTGAAGTCTTCTGCCGCGACCAGGGTGCCCTTGCCGTGAAAGTGGCCGGGGATGATGCAGAAACAGCCGCCCTGTGGCAGGCCAGGAAATCACTTTCCCCTGTCCTGTATAAAATCGCTCCCCATAAGATCAACGAAGACATTGTCGTGCCCCTGTCAAGTATTCCGGACATGGTGGCGGCCATACAAAAGATCCAGGAGCAGTCCGGGTTGACCGTGGTTAGTTTCGGCCATGCCGGGGACGGCAATATTCACTGCAATATCATGTATAATAAGCAGGATGCACACCAGTCAAAGCAGGCCGGCAAGGCTGTGGATGAACTGTTTGACGTGACCCTGAAGCTGGGGGGAACCATTACGGGAGAACATGGGGTGGGCATCACCAAAATAGCCTATCTGCCCAAAGAGATCGGTGCCAGGGAACTGGCGCTGATGAAGGGGATCAAACAGGTATTTGATCCCCAAAATATCCTGAATCCGGGAAAAATCTTTTCTTAGTTGGGCTTAACGGAATAATCGTTGTAAATCAATAACTTCTCAAGAATATCCACTTTGGGGTGCCGGGTCTGCATGACACAGCACTTGATGGAAATGGCGCAATACCTGAAGCAGAGCCTGTTTTCCTTGTCAAATTCTCCAAAGCATTCCGGCATATCCATTGCGTCTTTTTTTATGCGGGGTTCTTCAATCGTCTGATCCAGTTTTATTTCCATAGAACATCCAAATCTGAGTTAGATATAATTGCGTTATTTGTAATCCAAAACATGGCAATGGTCAACCTGAAAAAGCAGGCGTTCAAACCATGGCCTCCAGCTTTTCCACCAGGGGGGCAAGGCTCTGTTTTTCCAGCGCGGAAACCAGGGTGCCCTGGTTAAGCAGCCAGGGATTGTCAAATCCGTTCAGGTCCGCCCGGTCCATTTTATTGAATACATACAGGGTGGGTATTTTTTCCAGGTTCAGCTTTTTGAGAAGCTGTTCCACAGAAGTTTTCTGCTGCATATACCTGGGGTTGGAAATATCAATCACATGGAGGATGATATCTGCTTCGGCCAGTTCTTCCAGGGTGGCATGAAAGGCCTCCATCAACTCCTTGGGCAGGTTCTGGATAAACCCCACCGTATCCGTGATGATGACCTCTTTGTCCCTGGGAAACCGCAATCGCCTGGAAGAGGGGTCCAGGGTGGCAAAAAGGCGGTTGGCCGCAATGATGTTACTCTGTGTCAATGTATTGAGCAGGGTGGATTTTCCCGCATTGGTATATCCCACAATGGAAATAACGGGCAGATCCTTGCGCCTGCGTTTTGACTTTTGCTGGTGCCGCTGCTTCCGGATTTTGGCGATTTCCTTTTTCAGGCGGACAATACGCTCACGGACCCTGCGGCGGTTGATTTCAAGCTTGGTTTCACCGGGGCCCCTGCCGCCGATACCGCCGGTGAGCCTGGACATGGCCGTGTTCTTGGTGATGAGCCTGGGCAGAAGATATTCCAGCTGGGCCAGTTCCACCTGGAATTTACCCTCCCTGGATTTGGCCTGTTTGGCAAAAATATCAAGGATGAGCTGGGTCCGGTCAATCACTTTCATTTCAACAAAATTCGTTATGGACCGGATCTGTGACGGGGACAATTCCCTGTCAAACACCAGCATGGTGGCATAGTTTTGAATGGCCTTGATAATCAGGCCGGATAATTTGCCCTTGCCCACGACGAATTTGGGGTCGATTTTTTTTCGCCTCTGGATGGCGGAGCCGATAACTTTAATGTGGCTGGTTTTACAAAGCTCCCGCAGCTCATCCATGGATACGTAGGCATCCCGGGGATTTGCCGTGGCCACATTGATCAGAAAGGCGTTTTCCCTGCCGGATTCGGGCCGGTGCTGGCGGTTTCCCCGGGCCAGTTCTGATTCCAGTTCAAGAATCCGGGCTTGACAGTCAATGTCCAGGTCCAGGTCTGATACCGATGCCCGGGGAATGATCTCATAGGGTTCTGACTCGGGATCGGGCAGGATATGTGCGGAATACACAGGACCCGGGGTTCCCTGGGGGGCGACACAGAGCGCTGTGATATAATCCAGGCGGAGCAGGGCAAGGTCGGTGAGGTCGTCCCGGGTCAGGGTCTCGTCAGTGAGATGGGTATGGATGCAGCGCAACCCTTTCAGGCGTCCGGGACCGGCCATATAATCCGAGGTCACAGGAATGAGGATACGATGGGTTTCGCCGGCGATAACACAGGCGACCCTGCCGTTCCTGTCTATCAAAATACCGATCTGGCGGCGGATCTCATGGCTGATCGCCACCATTTCGCCTGCCATTTCCGGTGTCAGGATATATTCGGGCGGGGACTTTAAGTTGTACAGATCCTGGATGCGGTTGAGCTGGGTCTTCCGGAGTCCGTCCGTATACCCGTAAACGATTCGCTTCATTCAAATCCCTGGTATGAATCGGGTGCCAGTTCCTCGAACCGGGTATACTGGCCGTTAAAGACCATGTGGGCAGTTCCGATGGCACCGTTTCTGTTTTTGGCCACAATAATTTCCGCAGTTCCCTTTTTGGGGTTGTCCGGTTCCTTATTATAAACTTCGTCCCTGTAGATAAAGGCGATGATGTCCGCATCCTGCTCAATGGCACCGGACTCCCTGAGATCCGACATCATGGGGCGTTTGTCGGCCCGCTGCTCCAGCATACGGTTGAGCTGGGAAAGGGCGACAACCGGCACGTTGAGTTCCTTGGCCAGTGCCTTCAAAGATCTTGAAATTTCGGCAATTTCCAGGTCACGGCGGTCGGATTTGATCGGGGCTTTCATGAGCTGGAGATAATCGATGACAACCAGGCCCAGGCCGCCTTGTTTCTGGTACAATTTTCTGGCCTTGGCCCTGACATCCATGACGGAAATGCTGGGGGTGTCGTCGATAAATATCGGCATATCGTTGAGAATACCGGCGGCATCCGTGGCATTCTGCCAGTCTTCCGGGCTGATGAAACCGGTCCGCAGCCGGTTGGAGTCAATCCGGGCCTCGGAAGTTAAAAGACGCATGGAAAGCTGGTCGCAAGACATTTCAAGTGAATAAACCGCCACGGGTTTTCTCTCGATCAATGCCACGTTCCTGGCGATGTTCAGGGCAAAAGCGGTTTTGCCCATACTTGGCCGGGCCGCCAGGATAATCAGGTCGGATCCCTGGAGGCCCGAGGTGATCTGGTTGAGCCTGGGGTAGCCGGTGTCCAGCCCGGACAATCCGCCGTCTTTTCCCTGTTGCTCTTCCAACTGGTCAATGTTCAGGTTGATCAGCTCGCCAAGGGATTTAAAGGCGCTTCCTGTCTTGCGCTCAGCAATCTGGAACACGGCAGCTTCCGCTTCGTCCAGAATATTTTTAAAATCCCCCTTGTCTTCCAGACAGCGTTCAATGGTCTTTGACGAGGCGTCAATGAGCTGGCGCAGGGAGGCTTTTCCCTGGACGATTTTTGCATAATGGACGGCATTGACCGCCACAGGGGCAGTGTCGGATATGGCTGCCAGATAAGCGGCACCACCGATGCTCTCCAACTCATCTTTTTCGTTGAGGGAGTTGGCAACGGTCACCAGGTCAACCGGTTCTTCCTTGGCGGCCAGTTCAATGACGACCCTGAATATTTTTTTGTGCGCACCCTTGTAAAAATCGTCCGGTGTCAGGATGTCAAGCACATCCATGAGGATGTCATTGTTGATGAAAATGGCGCTGAGCAGGGATTCTTCCGCATCTGTGTCATGGGGTGGCGTGCGGCTGAGCAGGGGGTCGTTTTTTATGGATTCTTTTTTGGCCACAGTTTCCTAACGGCAGGGCGGTCCGCCTGAAATACATCGGGCGGACCGCTCCGGCACGGATTATTTCTCTTCTTTTTCTTCGGCCACCACGTTGACGGTGATTTCCGGTTCAACATCCTTGTACAGGCGGATGGGAACTTTGTATTCGCCGGTTTCCTTGATGGGTTCGGCCAGAAGAATGGCGCGGCGTTCCAGTTCAATGTCCTGTGCATTCAGGGCATCTTTGATGTCATGGGACGTCACGGAACCGTAAAGATAAACCTCTTCACGAACCTTGGCCTTGATGGTTACGGAAACGGCTTTGATTTTCTCGGCCATTTCCTCGGCAAGTTTTCTTTCTTTGGCAATCTGGAGTTCCAGCTTTGCCCGGGCCTGTTCCATCACCTTGCGGTTCTGGGGGGTGGCAAGCACTGCTTTGCCCTGGGGCAGCAGGTAGTTCCGGCCGTACCCGGGGGCCACGTCGCACTCCGTGCCGGCGATACCCAGTGTATCGATGGTTTCTTTTAAAATGACTTTCATTATAAACCTCCAAAAGCTCCGGCCCGGCTGGGCCGGCTTTTAATTAGTTTGGTCGCTGTGTCCGAGCTTCCTGAAATTGATCCAGTTGTCGAAAAAACCCAGGCCGATGACCAGGATCAGCACATACAATTGCAGGGCAATCAGGCTGTAGCAGAAGATCTTCAGCGGTGTGGGCGTCTTCTTTTTCTGGAAAAAAAAGGAAACAACAGCAATTCCTTGAAAAAAATAAACAAGCATTAAAACGATCAGACAATTGATGCCGACGATTTTCAACGGCGCGGCAGGCACCATCAGCAGGAGTCCCAAGCCGATAACCGGCCAGACCATAAAATCCGGTGCACGGTATTGGTTCAGGTGCTCAATGCTTTTGAGGGTAATGCCTTTTTTCCCGAGCAAAAACCGGATAATCAGGACATTCATCCATATGGTGGCCAGATAGGAAATCAGGAACATACCCGGCAGGATCACCATAAAGGTGGCGTTCAACTGCTCGATCTGGCCGGGCTCCATTCCCATTTCCGTATATATTTCAGCGCTCATGCCAAGATAGCGGCCAAGGTAATCCGACAGGATTGTCCCCATGCTCTGCCCCTGTACCATGGTGTACAGGGCAAACGCGGCAACTGTCGCGCCCGCCACGGCAATACATGTGGCGATCATGGTTTTCTGGATATCAAAATGGCGCTCCAGGCACTCTCCCAGAACAAAACCGGTCATCAAAAGTGATCCGAAATAGAGGACGTCAAAGCCCAGTTCCCGTGTCATGAACAGGAGCACAAAAAGGCTGGCTGCCACGACAATTCCCCCGCTGTTGCGTCCCAGCTTCAGGCGGTAAAACAATACCGGCAGGGGAAGAAACAACAGGGCAAACACCCCCAGCAGGGGGAAAACAAACACCACCCCGAATATCAGTATGCACAAGGACACACCAATAAGGATCTCTTTGATCACAACCGGATGGGTCAGGGGTAAAGACACGTTGAAGCCGCTCCGAAAATCTCGTTTTAATGCATGGGGCGTCCCACAAACGGCAGCAGGGCGATCTGGCGGGCCTGCTTGATCGCAAGGGAAAGCTGGCGCTGGTGTTTCGCACAGGTGCCGGTGATCCGCCTGGGGATGATTTTACCCCGTTCGGTGATGAACTGCCTCAGCGCTTTGGGAGCTTTATAGTTGATTTCCATACCGTTATCCACGCAGAACCTGCATATTTTACGGCGCTGATAAAATCTGTTTTTTCCGCCGCCTCTTTGACCTTTATACATAGTCGATCTCCTTCTTTGTCCGGATTATTCCTTGGTTTCCACGGCTTCTGCAGTTTCCTCAGCAGGTGCTTCGGCCGCTTTTTCTTCTGCGTCAGCTGCTTCTGTGGGTTCCTCAGATGCCGCTTCTTCCTTTACAGGTTCCTTTGCTGCAGGGGTTTCTTCAGCAGGTGTCTCTTCTGCCGGCTCTGCATCCGCAGTTTTGGATTCGGCGATTTCTGCCGCCTGTTTTTCAAGTGTTTCCGCAGTTTCATTTTCTGAAAGAAGGAGGGTCATGAACTTCATGATGTCGTCGCTGAGACGGAAATTTCTTTCAAGTTCCTTTACCAGGTCGCCTGTGCCGCCGTAAGTCAAGCAGACATAGTAGCCCCGGAGTTTTTTCTTGATTTCATAGGCCAGTTTTTTGCTGCCCCATTCGTCAAAGTCTAAAAGAATACCGTTTTCCCTGGAAATGATATTTCTGACTTTATCAAACAGTTCCGCACGTGTTTGATCCTGAAGATCAGGGTCAGAAATAAATACAGTTTCATACTTCCTCATTTTTTCTCCTTACGGATATAAAGCCCCGGCCATGCGTATATAAAGCCCGGAGCAAGGATTAATACAGGAACCACCTGCCATTCAGGTGATTCAAAAAACCATTTTATATATCATTATTGCCCACTGGGGGTCAAGCTGAATCTGCACCTGGAACAAACGTGTCTGCCGGGTGCATGCGGCAGGTTCACCCTTCCTTGAAAAGGATGATGTCCCTGTCTTTGCACTTGAAGAGAATTGCCTTGTCATTGATGAACTCAAATGAAGTGGTCTGGGTTTCAGGAGGCGTGGCAGGAATCAGGGTGATGCGGTGGGGGGAAACCGAGCCGTCAACTTCAAATACGCCGGTTCTTGTTTCTTCGGGTGCCTGCCATGAAAACCGTCCGTCGTTTTGGAAGATGACGACGATGGCGCCTTCATGCCGCCGGTCAAGCCCGTACCAGCGGCCGATGAGTTTTCCCCGGGGAAGGGTCTGGTCCCGTTCGGTGTCGGCGCCGGGCATGACAGACGCCAGGTAGTCTTTTATTTTTCCGGTAATGACTTTTCCGCTTTCAAGCCAGAGCTGAACGGTTTTGATCTGGGGTTTATGCTGGATAAAAAACTGCCGGCCCCGGTCCGTAGTGCCGTTTTCGGACGTGGTATGATAGGTCTGGCCTGTTTCTCCCATTTCCCGGAGCTCGTCGTTGAAATCTTCATTCCAGACCTCGTCACTCCTGGAAACGGAATCAAGGCGATGGGGGGAACACCCGGAAAGCGTGACCAATATTACCGATAAAAAAAATATAAATACCAGTTTCATAATCAACCCAATTGTTCTATAATCATTTTCATCCGGCAATATTATATCACTGCTGGTTCTGTTTCGATCTATACCAAATGACATAAATATTCAACCACCGTGTTTGCATGTACGCCGTCAGGTTCGTCATCATATATGAATTCGGACCCAGATTCTGTGTGAATTGTTTATATAATTGTAACAAGATGTAATGGCGCTTCATCCACCCTTTATATACAGACGCCTTATGCAAAAGGCTTAGGCCGTAAACAGATTATTCGCTGTCCATGACAGGGGGATCCAAGATGACATTGTCTGAAAAACAGATACAGTTCTTTCCAGAGGCCTTGGCCATGGAAACCCCTTTGTCGGCGGCTTTTATCATTGATTCCATGGAAACCATGTCCGGGTGTCTCGTGGTGACACCGATGCTGATCTCTCCTGTCCATGACACGGGTCCGGTACCCAAGGGAACTTTCAGGGTGCGAATTGTTCCGTGTGTCTGTGAGGCCAGGTGGAGAGCCCCGCTTTTCGGAGTGTTGGGGCAGATGACGAAAAATTCGCCGCCGCCCAGCCGGCAGACAACGTCATCATTTCGCATCGCATTGGCCAGGGTCCGGGCCAGGCAGAGCAGTACCTGGTCTCCTGCATCATGTCCGTGGGTCTCATTGATCTGCCTGAGACCGTCCGTATCCAGCAGGAGGCAGGACAGGGGGCTGTCCGTATCAACGGATTCCCGCCAGAATTGTTTGAGATACTGCATGGCGCTGCGGCGGTTGGGAAGGCCGGTATGGGAATCGGTCAGGGTCAGCTCCTGCAGCCTGCGGTTGGTTTCGGCAAGGTCCCTGGCGCACTCCGCCGCCTTGATGTCAAGGCTCTGGTTGCGTTTCACCAACTGGCGGTTTTGGGCTGTTGCCTGTTTATACAGGCGGGTCAGGGCATTCAGAAAAGGGGTTGTGTCATTGTGCCGCCGTTGTTCGGAATCATCAAAGGCGGCTTCCGGCGACGTGCCGTTTTCAACGGCGTGGATCTGGGCGGCCATGCACTGGTCAATTCCCAGGATATGGTACACGGGCCAGTGTTTCAGAAACTCCAGGGTACCACTGCTGAATCCGCAGTTTTCCGTATCCATCATGGTGTTGAGGCGGGCGAGTTCCCGGAGAAAATACTCATGTTCTGCCTGGTGGCGGAGAACATGGCGGGAATCAATGTCAAGCCTTGACATCAGTGCTTCTTCATTTTCAAAGTGATGGGCCGCATGATTGGACAAGGCATCGAAAACAGAGGTCAGCCTGTCCGGATCGGCAGCATCGTCAGCCACCAGGGTGTCAAGTGTGTTGATAAGGTCCAGCAGGTTGCGGTGCTGGGTGTCAAAGTCCGGAATGCCGGTTTCAAAATGCCGGTCCCATTGAGAATAGGTCATGAGTATTTTCCCGTTTTTTATAAGATTATGAAAATAGAACGAATATGACTTAGTCTCACCCAAACTGGAAACCGTGTCAAGGAAAATGCTCCGCAACCATAAGGAAATGGGGAAATATCCATGCGGACAGTAATGATATTTGATCGAATTTGTTTAAAAATCGTCACTACATGCGATTTTATTTCTGATGATACTGGCGGACGAATTGCCGAAACCTCCTGGATTGATTGCCGTAACTATCCGGCTGATTCTGCAGGGTTGGATTCAGGCAGCGGCTGGAATCCAATTTGCATTTAAGTGGAGAATGTCTGTTGGCCAGTCAAGGATGAAAAAGGGAAACAAGATGTTTTTTATTGATCTTACGTCAAGGGAAATTGATCGGTACGGTGTCGGGATGACAACCGGAAAAGGCAGGTATCATTTCATGGCATCCATTGGCCATGAAAAACGGGTCAGACAACTCTGCATGTCAAAGCAAAAAGACCTGAACGGGCTTTCGGGTAAGGTTAAATGGTTTGACAGCGAGTCCCGTGCGGTAAAGGCATTTCGCAAAAACAAAAAGGCGTGCCACAAATGCCTGCGGGCCATAGAAACCATTGAGCTGAAAATGTCTGAAGTAGAGTAGACGGCTGCGGACACCCCCCTGGTTCTTCCTTATTATTTAAAGTCGGTCCTGACCCGTTCCCGGGCTTGCTATTTCAGCCGGCTTGTGGCATCTAATAGTGTTTACAATTATACTATAGATACTTTGGAAAGGAATCAGGATAATGGAGGAGCGGTACAACCCATCCGCGGTCGAGCCCAAGTGGCAGGAATACTGGAATACACATCAGCTTTTCAAGGTCGACGAAGACCCATCCCGGGAAAAATACTATCTTTTGGAAATGTTTCCCTATCCGTCGGGAAAAATTCATATCGGTCATGTGCGTAACTATACCATCGGTGATGTGGTGGTCCGCTACAAGCGGATGAAAGGCTTTAACGTCATCCACCCCATGGGGTGGGATGCCTTTGGCATGCCCGCTGAAAACGCCGCCATAGACAACAACACCCATCCGGCCGCCTGGACTTACGAAAATATCCGTTCCATGCGGACCCAGCTTAAAAAAATGGGCTTCTCCTATGACTGGGACCGCGAGATTGCCACCTGCCGGCCGGAATACTACCGGTGGGAACAATGGCTGTTTCTCAAGATGCTGGAAAAGGGAATGGCGTACCGGAAAGAGTCTTATGTCAACTGGTGCGAAAAATGCCAGACCGTGCTTGCCAACGAGCAGGTGGAGCAGGACAAGTGCTGGCGCTGTTCCCAGGTGGTCGAGCAGAAGAAGCTCTGGCAGTGGTTTTTCAAAATCACCGATTATGCCGAGGATCTTCTGGTACATTGCGACCAGTTGCCGGGTTGGCCGGACAAGGTCACGGTGATGCAGAAAAACTGGATCGGCAAAAGCATCGGCGCAGAGTTGAAATTCAAGGTCGACGGCAGCGATGAGGTACTGAACGTGTTTACCACCCGCCCGGATACGGTTTTCGGGGCAACCTTTATGTGCCTGGCGCCTGAGCACCCCCTGGTGGAAAGCCTTTCCAAAGGAACCGGCCAGGAGGCGGAGGTGGCTGCATTTGTGGAAAAGGTCTCCAAGCAGGAGCGGTCGGCCGACGGGATTGAAAAATATGATAAAGAAGGGGTATTCATCGGTGCCCATTGCATCAACCCGGCGACCGGCGAAAAAATTCCGGTTTATACGGCCAACTTTGTTCTGATGGAGTACGGCACCGGTGCTATTATGTCTGTCCCGGCCGGTGACCAGCGCGATTTTGACTTTGCAAAAAAATACGGCCTTGATATCCGGGTGGTGGTCCAGCCCGAAGACGGGGCCCTGGATCCCGAAACCATGGCCGAAGCGTATGCCGGCCGGGGAACCATGGTGAATTCCGGCCGGTTTGACGGCATGGACAGCAAAGACGCCCTGGAAGCCATCACAGACTGGCTGGACAGCCAGGGACACGGTAAAAAAGCCGTGTCCTACCGCCTCCGGGACTGGGGCATTTCCCGCCAAAGATACTGGGGGACGCCGATTCCTGTGATCCATTGTGATTCCTGTGGTGTTGTACCCGTACCTGAATCCGATCTTCCCATTACCCTGCCCGAGGATGCCAATCTCCTGGAGCAGGGCGGATCGCCTCTGCCCACACTGGATTATTTTGCCAAAGCCACCTGCCCTGCCTGCGGCAGGGAAGATGCGAAACGGGATACCGATACCATGGATACCTTTGTGGAATCCTCCTGGTATTACCTGAGGTATTGTTCTCCCCGATGTGACACGGGAATGTTTGATCCCAAGGCCGTGGAATACTGGGCTCCTGTGGACCAGTACATCGGCGGGGTGGAGCATGCCGTGCTTCACCTGCTTTATTCCAGGTATTTCATGCGGGTGTTGAATACCCTTGGGCTGATTGATTTTAAAGAGCCGTTTACCCGTTTGCTCACCCAGGGAATGGTCTGCAAGGAGACCATGACCTGTCCCGAACACGGATTCCTCTTCCCGGAGCAGGCCAGAAAAGAGGGTGACGGGTTTGCCTGCACGCTCTGCGGCAGTGAGGTGGAAGTGGGCCGGGTGATTAAAATGTCCAAATCCAAGAAAAACGTGGTGGATCCCAATGAGCTTCTTGAGCGGTACGGTGCCGACGTCACCCGCCTGTTCTGCCTGTTTGCCGCACCTCCGGAGCGGGATCTGGAGTGGAGCGAAGACGGGGTTGAGGGAAGCAACCGCTTTGTCAACAGAGTTTGGCGCCTGGCGGCGACCTGTATGGAGAAAATCACGGATGTTGCCCCGTATGCGGGACCGGCGGCCGGACTCAAAGGCAAGGATGCAAAGGCCTTATACATCAAGGCCAACCAGACCATCCAGAAGGTTTCCAATGACATTGACAAAAGCTTTCATTTTAATACGGCCATTTCCGCGGTCATGGAGCTTGTCAATGCCATGTACGGGGTGGATGTGGAGACGGCTGACGACGAGTTGAAATCCGTTCTTATTTTCTGTCTTGAAAACGTACTGCTCCTGCTCAGCCCGATTCTTCCGCATTTTTGCGAAGAACTGTTCGAGCGGATGGGGCATACCGGCTCAATCCTTGAAAAGCAATGGCCTGAATTCCGTGAAGACTCCCTTACGACCGATGAGATGCTGGTGGTGGTACAGGTGAACGGAAAGCTCCGTTC
Organism: Desulfobacter sp.; assembly: GCA_036881925.1. GTDB lineage: Bacteria > Desulfobacterota > Desulfobacteria > Desulfobacterales > Desulfobacteraceae > Desulfobacter. Next base: position 135,199 of record JBAJNJ010000013.1, on the reverse strand, counting down.
AAAATTCACCATGGGAGCTGATGAAGATGAAGAAGCCATTAAAGCGGCTGCCATGGCAGATGAAAAAATCATGCGGCATGTTCAGGACAAGCCGGTGCGGAAGATCATTGTGATTCGCAAAAAACAAACCCTTGTGAATATTGTGGTGTAACCTATGAAACGATTCGTATGGATGATAATTGTGGCGGCCGGGGTGGCAACCGTGGCCGCAGGATGCGGCTACCGGCTTTCCGGGGGCGGGTATCTCAATGAAAATGTCACCCGGGTGGCGGTGGATGTATTTGAGAACAACAGCTCCGAATCCAGGGCCGCCATCAGTTTTACCAATGAACTGGTGGAAGAGATTACCCAGAAGTCGGACACCGAGGTGGTGGATATGGAGCGGGCGACCCGGGTGATTAAAGGGACGATCAAGTCCATCACCTTCTCAACCCTGTCGAGATCATCTACGGAAACGGTTACGGAAAGACGGGTAACGGCGGTTGTGGATGTGATCCTCACGGGAGCGGACGGTGAAATCCTCTGGTCGGCCGTGGATTTTTCCGCCAAGGAATCCTATACCGTTGCCACCGACACTGTGGATGATGAAGCCAATAAGAGCGAGGCTGTGGATACCATTGCCGAGCGGGTTGCCGAGCGTCTGGTCAGCCGGCTGCTGAGCAACTTCTAAGCCAACGCAATACAGGCGTTATCCCGGGAATACCGGCATAACGCCTGTAGAAAACTGTCTGGACCGGCTGTGCTAATTCAGTTCAGAAACGCGCGTTAGGCATTCACGAGTTTAAAAAGTCTTGAAATCTTTCTGGAAGCGGTCTTTTTGTGAATGATGCCTTTTTTGGCAGCTTTATGGATGGCAGACTGGTTCTGCTTCATCAGGTCTTCGGCATTCTCTCCGGATGCCTTGGCTTCACGCAGTTTCTTTTCAAGGGTTTTAAGGGCGGTTTTGGCGGATTTGTTTCTCATCCGTCTTACTTGACTTTGTTTTGCACGTTTCTTTGCGGATTTATGGTTAGCCAACTTTGGTCTAGCTCCTTCGTAGTTAGTAAATTAAATTAAACAACCCATATTTCAAATTTGGTAACATATACGGATTGTTGGGTTTTGTCAAGGAAAACCGTGGTAAAACTTTTTCGAAAAGCAGCTTCAATCTCCTTGCTGACCCTGGCCTCAAGGGTCCTGGGAGTGCTCCGGGATGCCCTGATCGCCTTTGTTTTCGGGGCGTCAATGGCCTCGGATCTTTTCTTTGCCGTTTTTAGGCCCTTTGATCTGCTCAGGAAAATGGTATCTGAGGGGGTGTTGACCACCTCTTTTATTCCTGTCTTTTCAGGATACCTGGCCCGGGATATGAAAAACCATGCCGTGTCCATGTTTTATTCCACCCTGGTCCTGGTCTCTGTTTTCTCTGCGGCAGCCGTCTCTTTGGGCATCTATGCTGCGCCCCTGGTGATCGGTGCTCTGGCACCTGGGTATGCCGGGGATACATATGCGCTTGCCCTGGGCGCGGTGTTGTTGAAAGTCATGCTGCCGTATATGTTCTGTATTCTTGGGGTGGCCTTGTCCATGGGGGTGCTCAATGCGTTGGGCAACTTTCATATCCCGGCAGCCACCCCTGTTTTTTTTAATCTTATGATTATCGGTGTTACCCTGTTCCTGGCCGACTGGTTTCATCCGCCGGTACTGGTGCTTGCGGCAGGGGTTACTCTGGGCGGCCTGGTGCAGTTGTGTATCCAGGTGCCCTGCCTGTACCGGCTGAAAATGTTTACACGCCAACGCGTTGTGCTGTTTCACCCGGGTGTTGTCAAGGCCGGAAAGGCATTGCTGCCCTCCATGGTCGGGGCGGCCGCATTCCAGGTCAATGTTCTGGTTGCAGGTGTCATGGCTTCAACCCTGGTGCCGGGAAGCATCTCTTTTCTTTATTATGCGGAGCGCTTGGTTCAATTTCCCCTGGCGCTTTTTGTCACTTCCGCCTCCACAGTGTTTCTGCCCCTGTTGTCAGGCCGGGCCGCCACCCGGAGCCTGGGGGATGTGTATCCGGCCTTTGAGGCCGGGGTGCGCCTGGTGTTTTTTCTGACCATACCGGCCATGGCCGGTATCATGGCACTGAACCGACCGATCGTGGCATTTCTTTTCGAACGCGGAGCTTTTGACGCCCACGCCGTGGCCCAGACCGGGGATTGCCTGTTTTTCCTGGTTGCAGGGTTATGGGCTGTTGCCGGCACCCGCCTATTTGTCACCTTTCACTATGCCCTGGCAAATATATGGTTGCCTTTTGCCGCAGGTGCCATCGCCATTGGTGCCAACCTTATTCTTGCCCGCTTCCTGGCACCGGCCATGGGGATCTCCGGCTTGGCGTTGTCGATTGCGGTATCCTCTGCTTTGGGGTTCTTTTTCCTGGTGATCCGTTCCAGGGTGGAATTCAGTATTCGCGGACTTTGGGTTTGTGCTTGCAGAGCCTTTTTTATCTCTGGTATAATGGCGCTCCTTGTCCGCTGGCTGGGAACGCTCTGGATATCCGGGGACGGCTTGGCCCAGGGGATCGGTCTTTTTGCCACGATTGCCGCCGGTGCCGTCTTTTTTTTCACGGCGTCGGCCTTTTTGGGAGGCACTGAGATCAAGGCGTTGAAAAGGATGGTTTTCAAAAGAGAATGACAACATTAGAGAAAATCGGGTTTTATCTGGGCATAGGGATTGCCCTTGTGCTGCTCTGGATGATTTTTTTTTCCACCAACGGTGTCATGGATTACCGGGACCTTAAACAGATGGAAACCCGCATCGGTGAGCAGGCTGCTTTGGAGGCCCGGCATAACCGGAAGCTTGAAAAAGAGGTCAGAAGTCTGAAGCAGGATATCAATTATATTAAACATCTGGCCAAGCACGAGCATGAAATGGCAGAGCCGGACGAATTGATCTTTAAAGAGAAATCCAAGGAAAAGGAAAACAAACAATGACCGGGAGGTTTGCCAGTATCGAACTTGCCCGCCTGTATGAAACCCAGGGGTATTTACAGGATGCGCTTTCCATGTACAGACGGCTGGAGGAGGATGACTGTCCGGCGGACGATAAGGCGGAAATCCGGGCTGCCATAAACCGGGTGGACTCCGCCCTGAAGACCCATGACGCAGGCACTGCGGCTGTTCCGGATGATGCCCGAAAGATCGGGCAGACCCTTGCCGAACTCAATGATGCCGGCCCTGATGATGTCGGTGATGATGATGCCGGTGATGATCAACAGGCACCGGAAGACGAAAACCTGTTTGCGTACAGGCCCGAAGATAACGGTGCTGCGTCCCATAACACCACTGACCCGAAAATAAAAACAGCCGCCCTGCTTGAAAAATGGGTGATGCTGATGGTGGTCCGGAAACGGGTCAACCTGTTCAAAGCCATCAGAGCCCGCCTCTGATCCGGATGCCAATGCCATGATAATGAAAGATTTTAAAGGATGTCTTATTCTCCTGGGCCTGTCAGCCGGCCTAGCCTTTGGCGTCAACGCCATTTCCCCCTCGGGCATTGCCCTGTTCGGCCAGTGGGACAAAAGTGCTGGTGTGCTCATGGCCGGATCCGTGCATGAGGATGAGGTCCATGCCCAGGAAATCAACAATCCTCTGAAAGTCAGGCGGATGATTCAGGAGGGGAAAACCGTTGTCCTGGATGTCCGGCGTGCGGATATCTTTGCCCAGGGCCATCTTCCAGGTGCACTTTCCTTTCCCCTTCACGCATTTGACGGAATTGTCGGACAGCTCCGGGATACCGTGGCAAAAGATGATCCCGTGCTGGTATACTGTTCCGGGGTGGCATGCGTGGATTCCCATGATTTCGCCGCCAGGATGATCCGGATGGGATATGCACAGGTCATGGTTTATGCCGGCGGATTTACCGAATGGCAGGAAATGGAATTTGAGGTGGAAACCAATGACGGCTGAAAAACGATTCTCACACTTCAGGGCATTGATTTCCTGGAGTATACGCCTGGTCCTGGGCATCACCTTTATCTGGGCCAGTTACCATAAAATACTCGCTCCGGACGAGTTTGCACGGATTCTTTACGGATACGGGGTCTTCCCGGGGAACCTCATCAACCTTATGGCCATTACCGTGCCTTTTGTTGAACTGGTTGCAGGGCTTTGCCTTATTTCCGGGATATACAGGCGACCCGGCCTGATACTGATCAATGCCATGCTGACGGCATTTATCCTGGTGATCGGCTTTAACCTGATCCGGGGACACGAATTTGACTGCGGGTGCTTTTCATTCGGGGATACCCAGGGCGCGGCGTCCGCCACAGGCCTCTTGGTCAGGGACCTTTTGATGCTGGGAGCCGGATTGTATCTGTGGAAAATGTTTAACACGCAACCGGCATTACCTGCCGCCTGATCCGGTTTACTTCGTCCTGATTTTTATTTCATCCTGACCACGCGAAATCCCAGGCTGTTTCTCCGGGCAACGGGTTTGTAATAGGTGCGGTAAGCTGCCCGCTGGTACTTGCTGTTCTGGAACCAGCCACCGCCCCGGACCACCCGGTGGTCCCCCTTGGTTTCCAGAGGATCCCTGATATTGTCCACATAGGTCCGGGTGACCACACCCACCCTGGCCTTCCATAGGCTGCGCCACTCACAGGCATCCTGGACCCATTCCTGGACATTTCCGTGCATATCGTAAAGCCCCCAGGCATTGGGCTTTAACCGCTTGACCGGGTGAGGCTTGAAATCCCGGGCCGGGCCTGCCAGGCCTGAATTGTAGCAATACCAGGCCGTATCAATGAGAGCCGGTTCCGGATCATTACAGGAAAAGGTGGTGATGGGACCTGCGGAAAACGCGGTCTTACTGTCGGCCCTGCAGGCGTACTCCCATTCCGCTTCCGTGGGAAGGCGGTATTTATCCGTGCCCTCCCATTGGTTCAGAAAATCGATAAACGCCTGGGCATCTTCCCAGGAAACACTGTCTACGGGATAAGAATTCCCAAGTTTATGGGTGGAGGGGTTGGGAGATACCAGTCGGTTCCACTGGCCCTGGGTTACCTCTGTTTCGCCCATGTAAAAGCTTTTGGTCAGGATGACCCGGTGAAGGGTTTCGTTCCATTCACGGCCTTTTTCAGATTTCGGGCTTCCCATCATGAATGTGCCCGCCGGTATGAGAACAAACCGCATCCCCAGCTTGTTGGTAAATATTTCTTGGCCCGGGGCGGCAGTGGTCATAAAAAGGATCAGGGCAGCAACAGCAAACGCCATATATCCGGATCTGGCAGGGAGTGGTTTCATGAGATCATCCTGTGTTAAGGTCTGTGACTTGATATGACTCTACCATACTCTCAACAGGGGGTTCAATGATTTTATCCTAGGGGTGGTTCCCGTGAAAAACCTTAAAAACAGGCGGTTATGGGTTGAAAAAACAGGGTGAAATGGTATGAAAGAGGAGGCGGAAAATTCTTATTACAGGAGTCCAGGAATGAAACAAAAGGCCAAACCCGAATCAAAAATACCCACGACCCAGAAGAACACCAACCAGAAGAAAAAAACGACAAAAGCAGACAGCCTGGACGTGGACGGCTCTTTGCTTAAAAAGAATGAGTTCACCCTGATTATTGCCGGGGCATTGGTGGTGACGGTGATTGTGTTTTTCCTGTTTTTCCGCTCTACAGGCCCGGGTTCTGATGTTATTGGCGGCGGGTCCGGCAATACGGAAATCAAGGTCGGCGCCAGTACTGCACAGGGCCTTGAAAAACGGGTGGCGGAACTGGAAGTTGCCCTGGCCAGACTTGCTTCTTCCGCGTCCGATGCGGATGATGCTGCTTCCACGGGCAAGGGACTGACCGCTGTAGAGGAGCGGCTCAACCGACTGGAAACCGCGGTTACCCTGAAAATGGATGCCATGATTGAGCGGATGGCCGGGCTGGAAAAAAAGCTGGCATCCATCAGTAAACGCACGCCACCTCCCAGACCGGTTGCAAAAGCATCACCAACGGCAGCCAGCAAAAAAGCGCCGGTGAAAAAAAAGACAGTACAATCCAAAAAAACAGTCCAGGTAAAAAAACAAACCTCGCTGTTTCATACGGTGAAAAAGGGAGAGACCCTCTGGTCCATTTCACAGAAGTATAACACCACGGTACAGGCGGTCAGGAAGCTGAATAACCTGACCGCCCAAGATAAGATTTATCCGGGCAACAACATCCTGGTCAGGTAACCCGCTGAAAAAGACCCTCTGGAAAAAAATCCTTGAAGAAGGCGTCTTGGAAAGTAATTTTTGGAAAAGGCTCCCTGAAAGAAAAATTCTGGAAAAAATATAAAAAACAGACCGTTAGAAAAGCCGGAATAGTGTTATGCAGGCTTAAGAACGCCCTTGAACTGTACGGCCAGCAGAGGCCACGGCAGAGATAAAGGCTTTCACTTTTTCTATATCTTTTACCCCTGGTGCGTTTTCAACCCCGGAAGAGGCGTCCACGGCTGCCGGCCGTGCCTGGGCAATAGCCTCCCCGACATTGTCCGGCGTAAGGCCTCCGGCCAGCATGAGGGCGGTATGCCCCCCAACATCGGCTGCCAGGCCGTAATTCCAGGTTTCTGCATTTCCTCCGGGCAGCACCCCTTTGCCGTATTCCGCCAGGCAGAAGTCCGCATCCGGATATGTTGCCGCCGTTGACAGTAAGGGCTTGCGTGCGGCAAAAAATGCCTTGATTACGACAAGTCCCTGGCGGGAAAGCTGTGTTGCCAACCCGGGCGGCTCATTGCCGTGAAGCTGGGCCGCCCGGATGCCTCCCCTTTGGGCCGTATCCATGATGGTATCATATCCGGCATCTACAAACACACCACAGGGCAAAACATGGGGGGGGAGGGTGCTGGTGATATCCCGGGCCTGTGAAACGGAAAGATGGCGAGGGCTTTTTTCAAAAAAAACAAGCCCGATCATATGGGCGCCGGCGCGGACACAATCCAGGGCATTTCCGGGCCGGGTCAGGCCGCAGATTTTAACCAGGGGGCCTGGTGTGGCCGGAAACTCCCAGCCGGAAACTGTGTGTTGAATTTTTGCCATGGTGGTTTATCCGCCGTCTTCACTGCCCCGGAGCGTGCGGATAAAAGATTCCGGATCTTCGGCCCGGACAATGCTTTCCCCCACCAGGAAATTGAATATACCGGTGTCTATCCCGGCTTCAATGCCTTCCCGCCCTGAAATACCCGAGGCTTCCACCGTTACCACATCTCCGGGGAAAATTTTCGCCACCCGCTTGGCAACTGTCGGATCGGTTTCAAGGGTGCTCAGGTTCCTGTTGTTGATACCGACAACCCGGGCACCGGCGGTATAGGCTTGTTCAAACTCCCATTCGGAATTGATTTCCACCAGGGGCTCCATGCCCAGTTCCCGGGTCATGGCGGTCAGCTCCGCCTGCTGGGACGGGGAGAGCAGGGTGGTGATCAGCAGCAGGGCGGATGCACCTGCCCGCTTTGCTTCGTAGACCTGGTATTCGGTAAAGATAAAATCTTTTCGCAGCACCGGCAGATCCGTGTGTTCGCAAACCGTTTCAAGATCTTCAAGGCTGCCTTTGAAGAACCTTGTTTCCGTAAGCACGGAGATGGCCCGTGCCCCTCCCCGGGTATAGATCTGGGCATAGGCAGCCACATCCAGGTCCGGCCGGATATCCCCCTTGGACGGGGAGGCTTTTTTGACCTCTGCAATGATACCTGGATCCCGGCGGTTGCTTTGGGCCATGGCCTTCTCAAATTTTACCGGAACAGGCATATGTTCGGCATCATGGCGGACCGCAGACAGGGATATACTTGCCCTGGCCATGGCAATATCCTCTTTTTTCGCTTCTACAACTGTCTTGAGAAATCCTTTCATTTCAACCGTTCTCCCGGGTATAGGCCGCCAACTGCTCCAGCTTTTCAAGGGCAGCGCCGGAATTGATGGATGTTCTAGCCAGTTCGATTCCTTTTTCAAGGCTGGGAGCGGCATCTGCCGCGACCAGACCGGCACCGGCATTGAGTAGGACAATATCCTGTTTTGGGCCGGCCTCCCCTTTGAGAATACCCAGGGTGATGGCTGCATTTTCCTCTACATCTCCGCCACGAAGATCTTCGGGGGCCACATAATCTTCAAAAAAGGAAAGCGGGTCTACATCGTAGGTCTTGATCATGCCGTCGGCAAGTTCCGTTACCCGGGTCAGATCGGTGGTGGTCATTTCATCCATACCGTCGTGGCCGTGGACCACAAAGGCCTTTTCCACCCCGAGCAGTTTCAGGGCCCTGGCAAACACTTCCGTGAGTTCCGGTGCATAAACGCCCAGGATCTGGCATGAGGCTGATGCCGGGTTGGTCAGGGGACCCAGCATGTTGAAAATGCTGCGGATGCCGCAGTCCTGACGTGCCTTGGCCGCATATTTCATAGAGCCGTGGTACATGGGGGCAAACATGAACCCGATGCCGATTTCATTGACAGCCTCTTCCACGATCTCAGGATCGGTATTGAGATTGACCCCGAGCGCCTCAAGTACGTCAGCGGACCCGCATTTGCTGGAGATGCTGCGGTTTCCGTGCTTGGCCACGGTAATGCCCGCCCCGGCCACCACAAAAGCCGTGGTGGTGGAAATATTAAATGATCCGGATGCATCCCCGCCGGTTCCGCAGGTATCGATGACTTTTCCGGCCAGGGTCTGGATGCGGACGGCTTTCCGGCGCATGGCCCGGGCTGCGCCGGCAAGCTCCTCAAAGGTCTCGCCCTTGGTGGCAAGGGCAGCCATAAACGCGCCGATCTGAGCTTCGGTAATTGTTCCTGAAAAAATATCGGTGAGCATTTCCGCCATGCGGTCCTGGTCAAGGTCCCGTCCGGCAATGATGGTATTCAGATGGGTGGTAAAACGCATATCATACTCCTTTGATGAAATTCCTGATCAGGCGCTTGCCAACGGTGGTCATAAAGGATTCCGGATGAAACTGGACCCCCTGGGTGGGATGCTCCCTGTGCCGGAGCCCCATGATTTCCCCGTCTTCGGTCCTGGCTGTCACCATGAGGCATTCCGGCAGGTCCGACTCCTGCACGGCCAGGGAGTGGTAGCGCATCACAGAAAATGGCTTGTTGATGCCCGAGAAGATATGTTCGCCGTCAGCTGTGACCATGGATGTTTTGCCGTGCATGATGGCTTTGGCGTGGATAATGGTGCCGCCAAAGCTCTGGGCAATGGTCTGGTGGCCCAGGCAGACGCCGAGTATGGGGATTTTGCCGGAAAGTTTTTCAACCAGTTCCAGGGAAATGCCCGCATCCTCGGGCCGGCCCGGCCCTGGAGAAATCACAATGGCGCCGGGAGAAATTTCCTCCACTTCTTTAACCGTAATTTTATCGTTTCGAAATACCTCGGTCTCCACCCCGGTATGCAGTACATAATGGACCAGGTTGAATGTAAAGGAATCATAATTGTCAATGATAAGGACCTTCATTCTTTAATCTCCCTCAAGCGTTTGACAACGCCAGCTTTAAAGCGGTTTCCACGCTCTTGGCCTTGTTGATGCACTCTTCCAGCTCGGTTTGCGGGTCTGAATCATGGACGATGCCGGCCCCGGCCTGAACCGTGAGCCTGTTGCCTTCCATGACCGCCGTGCGTATGGTTATGGCAAAATCCATGTTTCCCGTAAAGGAAATATATCCGGCTGCGCCGCCGTAAACACCGCGGGGGCGGTTTTCCAGTTCACCGATGATTTCCATGGCACGGATCTTCGGGGCCCCGGAAAGGGTCCCGGCGGGAAAGGTGGCCCGGAACAGGTCAAACGCGTCGCATTCGGGCTTAAGATCACAGGTGATATTGGATACCAGGTGCATGACATGGGAGTAACGTTCAATGACCATGGTATCGGTAACCTGGACCGTGCCGGCCTCGGCCACCCGGCCAAGGTCGTTGCGGCCCAGGTCAATGAGCATGACATGTTCGGCCCGCTCTTTTTCATCGTTCAAAAGGTCGTCCGCAAGGGAGCGGTCTTCCTGTTCCGTGGCCCCCCTGGGCCGTGTGCCGGCAATGGGCCGGAGGGTGGCCACCCGATTTTCCAAGCGGACCATGGTTTCAGGGGAGGAACCGGCAATGACCCGGTCTTTGAAATTCATGAAAAACATATAAGGAGAGGGGTTGATGTACCGCTGGGCCCGGTAGATCAAGACGGGATCCACATCGGTTTCACAGGCAAATGGCTGGGAATACACAGCCTGGAAAATATCCCCTTCCACAATATGTTCCTTGATCTGCCTGACTCCGTCCATGTACTCTTGGGCCGGAGTTACGGGCTGCAACGCCACCTGTTCTTTGCGGGTATTCCCGGTACCGGCGGCGGGTTGCTTTAAAATGTCCACCAAGCGGTCCAGATCTTCCCTGGCGCGGTCATATACGGATGCCGGATCATCACCGGGCGCAAGGTAACAGATGTTGAGACAGGTCAGGGTCTGGTTGACATTGTCAAAAATCACCATCTGTTCGGGAATGATGAAATGGCCGTAAGGGGTACCCTCGGGAAGGGTCACGGGGATATCTTCGAAAAACGACACCACTTCATAGGTAAAGTATCCGGTAACACCACTCCAGAACCTGGGCAACTCCGGGATGTCAGCCGGCCGGTATCCCTGGACGATGTCCCGCATCACCCCGAGGGGATCGTTATCATGGGCAAGTTTTTGGGCGCCGGTGCGGGTGGTGATGTCCACATGGGTATCAAAAACCTTGATATGGCCGAATGCGGAAACCCCGAGGAAGCTGTACCTGGCCCATCGCTCACCTCCTTCCACACTTTCCAGTAAAAAGCATTCCTTATTTTTATCATAGCATTTCTGGAGGATGGATACGGGCGTATCCGTATCTGCCAGCACCCGGGTGGCCACGGGGATAACATTGGCGTCTCCGGCAAGTTGGATAAAGGTTTCTTTATCTGGTAACTGATCTAAAATCATGGGGTGTCATCCTAAACAATTCGTCAATAAAAAAAGGCTTACATGGTGTCCATGCAGCCTTTGGGCTGCAACAGCGAAGAGTGGTTTCGGCTGCTGCAGCAGATATGGAAAAAACTCATACCACAAAGGATATCTGATGCAGCAGCAATCGCCATATGGGGCAGGGCCACCATCGGGTCGGGGCGTTGCTGTGCTGTATCTGATACCTGGTCATGCGTTCCTCACGTTCCTCAGCAGAAATTATTGTTTACTTTCGGGTCAAGTTAAAAGATTTTCCCCGGGGTGTCAAGACAAATGTTTCTGTTTGTAGAAACAGATTGTGCAGTCCATTATCCGGTATGGTAACGGAGCGATGGATAGGTGCGAAAAAGGCGGCTTAAAACCCGTCCGGAACCCTGGCATACGCAGAAACCTGGTTCTGGCAGGACTCACAGACCCGGTAGGCGACCCGCGGGGCACCGCTGTCGGGCAACAGGCCTTTCTTTACTGCTTCGTTGCCTTCATACCAATGGCCCTTTACCTGCACTTTATTGCAGATGCTGCAACGGAAATAGATCGCCTTTATGGACGCGGTATATGATACGGGAGGGTCCATGGTTTCGGTGCGCACAATGCGGTGTTCCAGGCAGAGGTTTTTATTTTTTTCCGGCAGGATATGCATTTCCATGAACCGTTTGGTTTCCGGGGAGTCGCACCGGTACTGGCGCATGACCGCTTTTTGATGAAAGCGCGCATAAGAAAGCAGGGTATCCAGCCACATTCTTGTGGTGTCGCCCACAATAAATTTCCAGATCGGTTTGCCCAGCACCTGGGTACTGCTGAGTTCAAGCCCTTCATTTTCATCCGCAAATTGATCCCAGAAGGCATTGGTCTCCCTGATGGCATCTGACGGATCCAGCCAATAAATTACAGATTCTTTTCCCATGACACCCCCTGACGTTTTTACATGTTAATCTGATGTATTGAATCAACGAAACTGCAACAGGCGAACGAATTGATATCTTATAATAACAATAATATGACGGCAGTTGCCGGCTTGTCAAGCCGGCATGGTATTTGTTTCAATACCGTGACCGGGAATGCGCTGCGGGACGCACAACATTGACTTTCGTGAAAACCGTTGCCAATATGGCATCATAACCCTTGATACACCCTTTCGGAGGCGGGAAACTTGGATAAAGAGATATTGCAGATTGCCGTTCAAATCGGCCTGAGCCTTTTGCTGGGCGTTTTTTCCATTAAGATCGTACCGCTGATTCACGCATCCCTGGTGAGATTCGGCGGAAAAAAGAAAATGCTTGAAAAGCGGATTACGTATATCAGGAAAATATTTTCCATGCTGGTCTATTTCAATGCCGCGTTGCTTTTCACATTGATCTGGGGAATTGACTTTAGGGGCATTCTTATTTTTGCCTCTTCTTTTTTTGCGGTCATAGGGGTGGCGCTGTTCGCATCATGGTCCATCCTGAGCAACCTCACCGCCAGTGTGATCCTTTTCTTTTCCTTTCCGTACAAAATCGGGGACAAAATCAAGATTCTGGACGGAGACAACAGTGTGTCGGGCGAATTGAGCGATATTACGCTTTTCAATCTCCAGATACGGGACGAAAAAGGAAATACCGTTGTTTTTCCAAATAACCTGGCAATGCAGAAAGCCATTGTGAAGTATGCAAAGGAATGAAGGCGTTTTTCATGCAACTTTTGAGGCCAGCTTGGGGATGGCTTGTATTGTGAATTCTGTAGGTTTACGCGCCTACAGATTTTTGGGTTAGTTGACCTACAATTGATTTGCGTTTTTTACCGATTGCCTTTGGAGATTTCATTAATTAAACCATAGGAGAATCCTTAACAAAGGAGTCTTTCTATGAATCTTCCTCAGTTTGAAGTCGGGCGAACAACTATCGGACAATTGGTGGACCTGGTCGCAGACCAGTTTTCAGAGAACAGGGCCGTTGCCTACCATGAGTACGGCATTTCACATACCTGGTCGGCGTTCAGAGAGGTGTGCAATGATGTGGCAAAGGCGTTTATGGCCATTGGCGTCAACAAGGGGAATAAAGTGGCCATCTGGGCCAACAACGTTCCCGAATGGCTGTATTCCCAGTATGGTACGGGAAAAATGGGTGGGGTATTGGTGACGGTGAACACCAACTACCGCAGTTTTGAGCTGGAGTACCTCATGTCCCAGTCGGATGCATCCACCCTGGTGTTTATCGGCGGTATCAGGGAACCTGACGAGTACCTTAAGGTGATTCGGGATGTCTGTCCTGAAATTACGGACTGCGCGCCCGGCCGCCTGAAAAGCAAAAAACTGCCAAAGCTTAAGAATGTCGTATATGTGGGCAACAAAGAAGAGCGGCTCAAAGGCATGTACACATGGGAGGAGATCATTGAGATGGGAGGGGCCGTGTCTGACGACGCGCTGGCGAAACGCCAGGCCTCTCTATCACCTGATGATGTCATTAACATGCAGTACACATCCGGCACCACCGGCTTTCCCAAGGGGGTGATGCTTACCCATACCAATATTATCGGGAATGCGAAAAGTATTGGCGCATGCATGAACCTGTCTGCCGGGGATGACCTGTGCATACCGGTTCCTTTTTTCCACTGCTTCGGGTGTGTGCTGGGCACACTCACCTGTGTGGTCTCCGGTGCCGCCATGTCGCCTGTTACCCAGTTTAACCCCCAGACAGTACTTGAAACGGTTGAGGCCCATGGCTGTACTGCCCTGCACGGGGTGCCGACCATGTTTATTGCCGAATTGGAAGAGATGAAGAAAAAGACATATGATACCCGTTCTCTTCGCACCGGGATCATGGCGGGCTCCCCCTGTCCCATTGAAGTCATGAAAAAAGTCGTGGATGTCATGGGAGCCGGCGAAATGACCATTGCATACGGACAAACCGAGGCATCACCGGTTATCACCCAGACCCGACCGGAAGACTCCCTTGATTTGCGGGTTTCCACCGTGGGGCGGGCCCTGCCCGGGGTGGAGGTGAAAATCGTGGATACCGTCAGCGGTGACACTGTTGACAAGGGCGTGACAGGAGAACTCTGCACCCGCGGCTACCATGTCATGAAAGGGTATTATAAAAACCCGGAAGCCACCGGCAATGCGATCTGCGGGGAGGGATGGCTTCATACCGGTGACCTGGCCGTGATGGATGAGAACGGATACTGCAAAGTCACGGGCAGAATCAAGGATATGATTATCCGGGGCGGGGAAAATATTTATCCCAGGGAAATCGAAGAGTTCTTGTATACCCACCCCAAGGTGCTGGATGTCCAGGTGATCGGGGTGCCCAGTGAAAAGTACGGTGAGGAGGTGGTTGCCTATATCCAGCTTCGCAAGGGCCAGACCTCTGAACAGGAAGAACTCCGGACGTTTTGCAGTGAAAAAATCGCCTTTCATAAAATTCCCGCTTTTTTCTTTTTCGTGGACCAGTATCCGGCCACGGCATCGGGTAAAATACAGAAATACAAGCTGCGCGAACAGGCGATTGTCGCCCTGAAGCGCCAGGACGCCGCACAGATCCAAACCGCATAAACTGATAAATACCGGGTGCAGGCCAGTCTTTCCAGCCCCTGCCGGAAACCACCGGCAGGGGCTGTGCCTCCCCTTGCTGCAACATGTGCATCCTGCCAGTTTAGGCATTTATCCCATGCGTTTAAATCGTGTGTTAAGTACTTCTAAACGATTCAAATCAATACAGTTCACCAGGGGGGACTGAGGGGAGACTGCCCGCTGCCGCAACTGAATTACTTTTTGCATTATCGCTGCTCTCAGTGTTCCGTTTTGATTCGGTTTTTAACTTGAATGGTTGCACAGCAAATGACGCTTAACCCTTCAGCATTTTTACTGAATTTTTATTCTCCCTAAAGTCTCTCCTGGAACAAATTTTTGTCATTTGCCATAGATCGCATTTTGGGCTATTCTATATCCTTAAGATCTTCTAAACAAATTTTTCTTTATCCGGTTTTCACAATCGTATTGGCCCGCATTAATGGGTTATCAAGGAGATATCATGAAAAACAGAGTTCTTATCGCTTTGGTGTTCATCGCCGCCGTTGCCGCATTTGCCTGGTATCAGATTTCCCGCAACACCCCGGGAGACGCGAATACTCCGGTTGCAGGCGCACCTGCCTCAACATCCTCCATGCAGGAAACCATTCATTTGAAGTTTGGTCATGACATGCCGGAAACAAGTTCTCAACACCTGGCTGCGATGCGATTTGCCGACATTGTGGATTATAAAACCAAGGGCCGGGTGAAGATTAGTGTCCACCCGAACCAGGAACTGGGAACCGACCAGAAAATGATCGAAATGGCCCGGGCAGGTGAGCTTGCCGTGATTCTGCCGCCGACTGCCAAGCTGGCCAGCCTGGTTCCGGAGATGCAGGTGCTTGATCTGCCCTTTTTGTTTACGGACCGTGAACAACTCTATGGAGTGCTGGATGGTGAGCCGGGCCGGATGCTTCTGGAAAAGCTGACACCCCACGGGCTCATCGGGGCTGCATTCTGGGAGAGTGGATTTAAACAGTTTACTGCCAACCGTTCTGTGCGGTCGCCTGACGATTTTCGCGGGCTGAATATCCGTGTGATGCGAAGCAACACCATCATGGAATTGTACAAGGCATTTGGCGCCAATCCGGTCATTATTGATTTTCATGAGACATACCAAGCACTGGCGGACAAGGTGGCTGACGGCCAGGAAAACCCACTGGTTTCCATCGTTAATATGAAATTCCATGAGGTACAGTCCCATGTCACCATCAGCAACCATGCTTATCTTGCCCAGGCACTGGTATTCAGTAAAGCCGTCATGGATTCGCTGGCGCCGGATATCCGTGAGGTTCTGGTTGCCACGGCACGGGAACTTGCCCCGTTTGAGCGGAATGACATTGTTGAAAACGAGAAGAAATTGATTGAAGACCTCCGGGCCGCAGGTGTTGACGTTTATCTTTTGAACGCATCTGAAAAAGAAATATTTCAACAGGCAACCGCCCATATCCTGTCAGGATTCCATCAGGAACCGGGGGGAGAGGTCCTTGCCATGTTCCAAAAGCATCTGGCCCGGCACAAGCCATTTGGCGCAGATGATATCATCCTTGGCTTGAACGCGGATGTCAGTGCCGGTTCCGGTCTTTCCGGACAATCCATCAACCGGGGCATGGAGCTGGCCGTCGCAAAAATCAACCGGGCCGGGGGCATATTGGGCAGAAACGTCCGCATTGTGGTACGGGACAACTCGGGTATCAGTGACCGGGGGCGCGACAACATGAGGTATTTCGGTAAAATGGACAACCTATTGGCGGTCCTGTGCGGTATTTACAGTCCCATCGCCCTGGCGGAACTGGACATTGTGCACCAGGAAAAAATTATCCTGCTCAACCCCTGGGCAGCGGCCACGGCAATCGTGGATAACGGCTATGATCCCAATTATGTGTTCCGGGTGTCGGTCCGGGATGCATATGCCGGCCCGTTCCTCATTAAAAAAGCCCTTGAGCGCTCCCGGAACATTGCCCTGTTGCTGGTGAATGACGGCTGGGGCAGGGGAAACCGCAAAACCATGACCCAGACCCTTGCCGAACAGAACCTTGAGCCCCTGATGGTCCAGCAGTTCAACTGGGGAGAGGAAAACATGACTGCCCAACTTGACCTGATCGAGAAATCCGGCGCCGATCTTATTGTCATGGTTGCCGGTGCCATTGAAGGGGCCACAATTATCAAGAACATGGCAGCCCGGAAAAAACCGCTGCCGATCATTTCCCACTGGGGAATCACCGGCGGGAATTTCTGGCGGTCCGTGAACAAGGAACTGGAAAGGGTGGAGTTGAGTTTTCTCCAGTCCTATTCGTTTTTCAGGCCGGGTAACGACGCTTCAAAAGCCTTGATGGAGGCCTATTTCGAAACGTATGGTGTGGATCATCCCGGCAAGATATTCGCCCCTGTGGGCACAGCCCATGCGTATGACCTGGTCCACCTGGTTGCCAAGGCTGCGGAACAGGCCGGCACCATTGACCGGCCCGCAGTAAGAGATGCGCTTGAGCGTCTTGATGAACATATGGGGGTGGTAAAACACTACAACCCTCCGTTTACACCGGAACGCCACGATGCCCTGGACCAGTCCTCTTTTCTCCTGTGCCGATATGATCACCAGGGATATATCATTCCATTAACGGAAAAAGATTCCCATGAATAAAAAAGGTGACCCATGACACTGAATTCCCGAAAACTTCAGCAGAAGATCAGCCGGATTTACCTGGGGCTTGTTACGGGCCTGATGCTCGTCGTACTGGCAACGGTTTCGATCGTCCTTGTCATGGAACTGAGGGGAAGCCTCAAGGCGTCTCTTTTAAACAAAGCCTTTCATGTGACCAAGCGGATGGAGCTGAATTTGACCCATGTTACGGAAAATGTGGAAAATTTCAGTGAAAACCATTTTATTATCAACAGTATTGTCCACCCGCTTGAACGGGGGGTTTACCTGCCCAAAATGGTGGATGATTTCAGCAGGCTTCAAAGCATCACTGCCGTCAGCATTTTGGATTACACCGGCAATATTCTTTACTCCACCCATGACGAGCCGCCTGACTATAAAAAAACATTGTATCTCAGGCCGGTTCTTGAAACGGCGGATTCCATCATCAAGCTGTCCAGGGATGCGACCAAAATTTTTATCATTGAGCCTGTCCTTCACTATGAGACACCCATCGGCGCAGTGCTTGCCGAGGTTGATCTTGAAGTGCTCACCAGCCGGATGATCCCGGAAGATACATCGGAATTTTACAAACTCTACGCCCGGGATCGGCGGCTCATCTCCCATAATTTCCAGGAGGACTCGGACTATATCCTGATCAATGAATCATGGGAACAGGGGGAATTCCCCATTCTTTACAGTCTTGGCATGCGGTTTGAGATGGGAAAGCTCATGGCTGTCCACCTCAAGCCGGTCTTTGTGGTGATCATCCAGCTGGTCATCATCGGCACCCTTTTTCTTGTGCTGGCCGTGTTTATTTCCGCCAAGGTGGGCAACAGCCTGGCGCGTCCGATCCTGACCATGGTTGAGAAAACCGAACATGCCGATACCGGCGCCACAGTGTCCTTCAGTCCGGTGGGCACCAATGATGAGCTTGAAATCCTGGCCCTGGCCCTGGACAAGCGGGATACGGAACTCAAGGCATATCGGGATACCCTTGAAGAAAAGGTGGCGGAGCGCACCCTTGAACTGTCCGAAGTCAATGCCCGCTTAGAGGAAGAAGGGCGGAAGCGGGAGCGCACCCTGCTGCTCCTGGAGCACAGTGAGGCGCGCACCCGGGCCATTGTGGACAACCTGCTCGACGGTATTATTACGATAAACGACCGGGGAACCATTGACACGTTTAACCCGGCTGCGGAAAAGATTTTCGGGTATGCCGGTGAGGAGGTCATCGGACAAAACGTCAAATTACTCATGCCGGAACCTTATTCCGGGGAGCATGACGACTATATCGGCAACTACCTTGAAACCGGAACCCAGAAAATTATCGGGATTGGACGTGAGGTTGCCGGGAAGCGCAAAGACGGCACAACGTTTCCCATGGATCTGTCAGTCAATGCCATGCAGGTCAGGGACAGTCGGATGTTTGCCGGGATCATCCGGGATATCACCGATCGTAAAAAAGCGGAACAACAGCTTGTGGATGCAAAAAACAAGGCGGAACAGGCAAACCGCCTGAAATCTGAATTCCTTAATACCATGAGCCATGAACTGCGGACGCCTCTCACAGTGATGATGGGAAATATCGCATTTCTGACGGACCCCGACGATATTCCGGATGAAGAAGACATGCTTGATATTGCCACAGATATTGAAAAAGCCGGTGAGCACCTCATGCAGTTGATCAACGATCTTCTGGACATCAGCAAAATCGAGGCCGGGAAAATGGAATTGAATAAGGAACGGTTTGCCGTGCGCCGGCTTGTGGATGACTGCCTGGCCACAATGGGCCCACTTGCCAAACAAAAAGGGCTGGATTTGAATGATGATGTCACAGACATGGAAATTTCTGCGGATCCGCTGCGTATCAAGCAGGTATTGCTCAACCTGCTGAGCAATGCCGTTAAATTCACGGATCAGGGAAGCGTCACCGTGAGCGTTCAATCCATTGACGGCCGGGCCAGCTTTCAGATTGTGGATACGGGATGCGGCATTGAAAAGGAAAAAGTCGGCCTGGTGTTTGAAAAGTTCACCCAGGTGGACGGCAGTGCCACCCGGGCTGCCGGAGGGTCCGGCCTGGGGTTGACCATCACCAAAAAGCTGGTGGAACTCCATGGCGGCGATATCACGGCGGACAGCGAGCTGGGTAAAGGAACCGTGTTCCGGTTCAGCCTGCCTGCGGATGAGCATTCAGACCATACCGGCTGATGTGCCCTGACCTGCGAAAACCGAAAATTACCAGGTGTGAATCCAATCGGAATTATGATAAAAAGACAGGATTTTAACCCGTAACAACAAGGTTATGCCTTTGTCATGCTTTTAATTTTTCCTCCGGTCGGCAAACCCTGTGAACCGCCTGCCGGTATTGCCCTGTTGTCCGCTGCCCTAAAAGCCCACGGCATTGACTGCCGGGCATATGACGCCAATGTGGACGGGCTGCGTTTTCTGATTGATTCGGTCACCGACTCCCATGCACAGGATTCCTGGACCCAGAGAGCCCTGAAACACAGGGACAGCATTATTGCCGATTTAAAAAATCCCGGCCTGTATAAAAACATGGACCGCTATCACCAGCGGGTCTATGATTTGAACCGCCTTCTAACCGTTTCCGTGGACCAGTCCCGCTTCCGAATCACGTTGAGTGATTACAGTGACAACCGGCTCTCTTCCGTGGATTCAACATCCCTGCTTAAAAGTGCGGACACCCACAGGGAAAATCCCTTTTATCCGTTTTTTGAAGAAAAAATACGTCCGCTTGTTAAGGCGTCCGACAGCCCTTGGGTCGGGATTTCCCTGTGTTACCTGAACCAGGCCCTGGTCAGTTTTGCCCTGGCCGGATGGCTCCGGGAGAATTTTCCCGAAAAAAAACGGGTCATGGGCGGCGGCCTTGTGTCCTCCTGGATGAGTCGGCCCGGGTTTGACAACCCGTTTTCAGGGCTCATCGACGTGATGGTCCGGGGAGAAGGTGAGCAGCAACTGCTTTCGCTGCTGGGGAAGCCCCATACAACGAAAAAGCACTATATCCCGGATTATGGATTTACAGACCGCCACGATTACCTGGCACCGGGCCGTATCCTGCCGTTCAGGGCCTCCATCGGCTGCTATTGGAGCAAATGCCGGTTCTGTCCGGAAAAGGCTGAAACAAGGCCGTATTCGGCCCAGCGGGCCCAGGCTGTTGTCAATGACCTGGAGGCCATGTCAGAGGCGCATGCGCCGGATGTGGTCCATCTGATTGATAATGCCGTCACACCGGCTTTTTTGAGGGCATTGTCCCGGCGGACCTTTCCATTTAAATGGTATGGATTTGTCCGGTTTGAAAAGGATCTGGCAGATCCGGAATTCTGCCGAGCCCTCAAACGAAGCGGGTGTGAAATGCTCAAGCTCGGCCTGGAATCCGGGGATCAGGATGTGCTTGACCGGATGAACAAGGGAACAGATCTGTCCATGGTGTCCAGTACGCTTAACAATCTGAAACAGGCCGGTATTCTCACCTTTGTCTATCTGCTTTTCGGAACCAGTTTTGAGAACCGGGCTGCTGCCAGGCAAACCCTGGACTATGTCAAGGCCCACCAGGAGGAGATCGACTACTTAAACCTGGCCGTGTTCAACCTGCCCAAGTTCAGCCAGGATGCCGGGGGGCTTGCCACCCGGGAGTTTTACCACGGCGATCTCTCCCTGTATTTGAACTTCGACCACCCCGAAGGCTGGGACCGCCGGCATGTCAAGGCATTCATAGACAAGGAATTTAAAAAGGAACTGGGCGTGGGCTCCCGGTTCAGAAAGAACCCTGCCTTTTTTTCATCCAACCATGCCATGTTTTTCAACAATCTGGAGACCGACAAGTGAACACAGGAATGACCGCAGAAATTCTTTCCACAGGGGATGAAGTCCTGCTCGGGGACATTACAGATACCAACAGCAGTTTTTTGTGCCGGCGGCTCAGGGAGGCCGGTATTACCGTCACCGGCATTACGGCTGTGGGAGATGATGTCCAGGCCATCGGCAATGCCGTTGGCACTATTTCAAAACGGGCGGACATCTGCCTTGTGACCGGCGGGCTGGGGCCTACCCGGGATGATCTGACGGCCCCGGCCTGTGCAGAGGCGGCCGGTGTCTCCCTGGAGCGCAACCCCCATGCTCTGTCATCCATGGAGGCATATTTTGAAAAACGGGGATTTGAGATCACCCCGGCCAATGAGAAGCAGGCCATGATGCCCAAAGGTGCCAGGGTTCTTGAAAATCAGAATGGAACCGCGCCCGGATTTGAAATGGCGCTTCGCAAA
The DNA here is from genome assembly GCA_036881925.1 of Desulfobacter sp. Classification (GTDB taxonomy): domain Bacteria; phylum Desulfobacterota; class Desulfobacteria; order Desulfobacterales; family Desulfobacteraceae; genus Desulfobacter. The sequence goes on along the minus strand of JBAJNJ010000013.1, from coordinate 113,799 downwards.
TGCCGCTTTTTTTTCATGCCCGGCGTGCCTTCTGAAATGCGCGAGATGTATACCGGACAGGTAAAGCCAAGGCTTTTTGAGATCTGTGGGAAGACCGGTGAAATTAAAGTGGAACGGCTCATGGTATTCGGGCTTCTCGAGTCTGTTGTGGGGGCAAAGCTCGACGGATTTGAGAACTCCTTTAAAGGGCTGTCCCTGGGATTCAGGGCAAGGTTTCCACTGATTGAAGTCAAGCTTACGGCCCGCAGGGAAGGGCATGCCAGTGACGGGGTTCTGCCGGACATGGATGCGGCCAGGGCGTGGGTGGGCAAAAAGCTGGGGCGCAAGGTGATTTCGCACCAGGGCCTGACCCTGGCACAGGAAACCGGCCGCCTTCTCACAGCGGCGGGACAGACCCTCAGTATTGCCGAGTCCTGCACCGGCGGCCTGATTGCCAACCTGGTCACGGATGTGGCAGGCGCATCTGCCTATTTTCTGTTTTCGGCCACCACCTATGCCAACGCGGCAAAGATGGATATCCTGGGCGTTCCCCTGAAAACCCTTGAAGAGCACGGGGCTGTACACGAAGAAACCGCAATGGCAATGGCAGCGGGCGCATGCAGGGCAGGGCATTCGGACTGGGCGATTTCAACCACCGGTATTGCCGGGCCTTCAGGCGGAACAGATGAAAAGCCTGTGGGAACGGTCTGCATCGGGGTCGCCGGCCCGGACGGTGTCTCGGCCCGGCGGTTTGTCCTGGATACGGGTGACCGCGAAAGAAACAAGCAGTTTTTTGCGGCCACGGCACTGGAAATGCTCCGGCGGAAACTTGTGGATAAGCCAAAAGCCTGAGCCTGGAAATTGAATGGCCGGCTGGGGACGGGGTGTTGGCTAAAGGGCGAAAATGTCTTTGAACCATGCCACTGCACGGGTTTCAAAATCTTCCTGGTCTGCGGGATCTGTCATCTGGTGGCTACCGTTTTTATGGATGATTTTTTTCCGGGGCGGTTGCATGGCATTGAAAAGATCGTGGGCATTGGAGACCGGGACGATATTGTCTGCATCTCCGTGGAAAATCATGACATGGTGAAGGGCATTTGCGCTCTCCAGGAGATCAAACAGCAGGTTTTCCTTGAAAAAGCTTAATGGGAGGGCAGGGCGGTTTCCATTGGCTTCAAGGGGAATGTTCCTGATGGTCCGGCTGACCACCGGCGCGGCGCACAGCACCCCGCCCATGGGTGTGAATCCTGCATCTGAAAGCGGCTGCCAGGCGTTGATGCACGTGGCCCCACCCATGCTGGAGCCGAACAGGGCGAGTTTATTCGAGGTCAGGGACATTGCCGCGGCATGGCGGACCGCTGCCAGAAAATCCCGGGTCCGCTTGCCCAAAGAGGTATCGGTTACAAAATTGCCCTGGCTGTTGCCGCATCCCCTGTGGTCGAACCGGAAAAAGGCCATGCCGTTTTCCGGCAGCAGCCTGGACAACACCATTTGCTTGGCGGATTCCCGGCTGCCTTCCAGGCCGTGGGAACCGACGACAAGGGGCGGTGTCGGGATATCCGGAAGATGAAGGGTTCCCCGGAGGGTGAGGTTGTCTGCAGTGAATCTTGTCTCCACGGTTTTCATCTTGTCTTTCTCTTCATCTCCCTGTATAATTATCCGTTTTTTAATGCAGAAAAGACATCTATAATAAAAGAATAAATCAGGTAAAATATATATTAAAATGGCTGTTAAAAAAAGAAAAACCTATGAGCTGGACATTACGGACCTTGCCTTTGGCGGCAAGGGGCTGGCCAAGCCCGAGGGCTTTCCCGTATTTGTGGACCGGTGTGTGCCCGGTGATTTTGCCCTTGTCAAAATCATCAAAAAGAAGAAATCCTGGGCCGAGGGAAAACTGATCCATATCATCACCCCGTCCCCGCTCCGGGAGGAGGGCCGCTGCAGGTATTGCCGGTTTTGCGGGGGGTGCAAGTGGCAACAACTGCCGTACGCGCGCCAGCTTGAATATAAGCAGCGCCACGTGGTCGAATCCCTGGCCCACATCGGCCGGCTCAAGGACGTCCGTGTCACGGAGGTGATCCCGTCGGACCTGGTTTACGAATACCGGAACAAGATGGAGTTTTCCTGCACCTCCCAGCAATGGCTGATGCCGGATGAACTGGCAGACGATACCGTTAAAAAGGGTCTTGGCATCGGGCTTCACGTTCCCGGCACCTTTGACAAGGTCATTGACATCCGCCAATGCGAAATCATGCCGTCCCTGGGCAACAGCATCCTTGACCATATCAGGACATTCGTCAAATCATCGGGGCTCCCCGCCTACCACCTCAGGAGCCATGAAGGGTTCTGGCGGTTTGTCATGCTCCGCCATTCCGTGGCCCATGACGAGTGGATGGTCAACATCGTGACCAAGGAAAAACGCCCGGATGTGGTGTCTGAACTCGGGCGCCAACTGGCAGAGGCCTACCCCAATATCCGGTCGATTGTAAACAACATCACGGATGCCATGTCAGGGGTGTCTGCGGGCAAGGAAGAAATCCTTATCCACGGAGAGGACCATCTCATTGAAAAGCTGGGGGCGTTCCGGTTCAAGATTTCAGCCAATTCCTTTTTCCAGACCAATACCCGGGCCTGTGAAAAATTATATGCCAAAGTGAGCGAATATGCCGGCCTTACCGGTGACCAAACCGTTCTGGATCTTTACTCGGGTACCGGCACCATTCCTATTTGGCTGTCTGAAAACGCCCGGCAGGTTTACGGTATTGAAATCGTTGGGTCTGCTGTTGCCGATGCCAGGGAGAACGCCCGGCTCAACGGTATTGACAATTGTGAATTTTTTGAGGGCGATATCAAGGATGTACTCCGGCAGGTGCCGGAAAAACCCGATGTGGTGATCATTGATCCCCCCCGTGTGGGCATGCACAAGGATGTGGTGGGCCAGGTGCTTGCCCATTCCCCTGCAAAGATCGTTTATGTCTCCTGCAACCCCGCAACCCTGGCCAGGGATCTTGAGATGCTCTCCACCCGGTATGCGGTTCTGGAAGTCACTCCCGTGGATATGTTTCCACATACCTATCATATTGAATCCGTGGCCCTGCTGGTCCGCAAATAAGTGTACCTGGTTTTTTAGCGGGACATTAATTACATAAACAAGGGTGCCTGCCAAATACGACGGCAGGCACCCTTGTTGTCTTTATGGGAAAAGCCTCAAACGAACGTCAGGGTCATGGGGTGTCAGCAGGTTCGGAAAACTGGCAATTGAGGATCAGCATGTCATCGTCTTTTTCCGATTTGACCTTGAAGGGCAGCTTGTTGAACAGGCGTATCATGCCCTTGTTCTGGGGAGAGGTGTATGCGATCAGGCCTTTGATGCCGTTGTCCTCCGCAGCCTGGGCCAGCTTGTTCTGGAGAATCATGGCAATACCCATACCCTGGTATTCCCTGGATACGGAATAGGCCACTTCAGCCATATTGATAATGGTGTTTCTGAAGTATTCACCCACGGCAATGATTTTTTCAAACCCTAATTCGCCGATGGTCGCCACAATGGTCAGGTCATTGACATAGTCGATCTCATAGGTGGTTTCAATCTGGTCATGTACAAAACTCTTTTTCTCGTGGAAAAACCGGGACACGATATCTCCCCGGTTCATGGTGTAATAATGCTCCTGGATGCTGCGTTCATCAACAGGCTTGGCCGGGCGGAATGTAATGGGAACCCCTTTTATAACGATGGTTTCTTCATATTTGAGCGGGTAGATTCCCTTGATGGCCTGCTTGAACTTCCGCTCCTTGTCAATAAGATCCATCTCCCTGGCCCTGACAAAAAGCTCATCCCTGAAATCCGGGTGGGCAATGGAGACCAGTGCCATGGCACGTTCCTGAAGGGTTTTGCCGAACAGGTTCACCACCCCGTATTCCGTGGCAACAAACTGGACATCCCCCCGGGGCACGACAACAGCCGTATCGTCCAGACTTGGGATGATGCGGCTTTGGCGGCCCTGGTCCGTGGTGGAGGTCATCATGAGGATGGATTTCCCGTTTTCCGACATGGCCGCGCCCCGGATGAAATCCAGCAGACCGTTGATACCGGTATAGTTGTTAAAGGGCAGGGCGTCTGCCGCCACCTGGCCGGTGAGGTCTATGGCGACGGCCGTATTCAGTGTGACCATGCGGTTGTGCCGGCCGATAATGCCGGGGTTGTTGATATAGTCTGACGGATGAAACTCAATGGAAGGATTGTCATCAATGAATTCGTAAAGCAGATTGGAGCCCACGGCACTGCCCGCGACCAGTTTGCCGTTGTTGAACCCTTTTTTCTTATTTGTCACCACCCCAATGGAAAAGAGCCGCATCATGGAGTCGGACAGATACTGGGAGTGGATGCCGATGTCGTTTTTTTCTGACAGGCAGATCATGGTGGCCTCGCTGGTGACCCCCAGGCTGGTCTGGATGGTGGATCCGTCTTCAATCAGCCTGGAGATATGCTTGGCAATGACATTTGCCGTTTCAAGTTCGGGCAGTGGCTTGATGGTCAGCAGCTCCTCCTCATGTTCGACAATATGGTCCACGTCATTGACATGGACAAAGCTTCTGCCGAGCACCCTGGGCATGTTGGGGTTGACCTGGCAGATCACAATATCGGCGGTTTCGCAGGCGGCAAGGTTGATATCAACAGAGACCCCCAGGCTCATCCATCCGAAATCGTCCGGCGGAGATGCCTGGATCAGAGCCGCATTCAGGGGCATCAGCCCTGATTTGAACAAATCGGGGATCTGGGACAGATTGGCTGGAGTGATAAATCGCTGATCTTTCCGGATAATACTGGGTGATCCGGAACCGAGATAAAAGGATCGTATCTTGAACTGCTGGGAATGGGACTGGTTGGCAATCAGGGTCAGAGGGCCGCTTTCAATGCTCAGCAGGCGGACGATCTCAAGATCCGTGAATCGCGATGAAATGCCGGAAAGTTCATTGACCAGATGCTGGGGCTCTCCGCAGGAAGATCCGATAAAAACCCGCTGGCCCGGCCTGATGTGCCGGAGTGCTTCCTGAGCCGAACATCGTTTGTCAACGTAGGAGTCTGCCCAATAGGTTGCTTTCGTCATATATTTCTCCAAAGTTTTTGACTTTATCATAGTAAAAAAAGAAGCGTCTGTGAATACAAAAGAGACGAAAGCCCGGGGTAAACGCATTTAACTGTTGGTATACTTTTTTAACCCACAGGATTTCAGATGGTTATGATGACTGCATACGTTTTACTGCGTTGGCGACGGTGGCTAACCGATTGAAATCATTAATCCTGAATTTTATATGCGCTGGCCCTGGACGAAAGCCGTTAATCCTGCCATGGCTGTGAATCGCCGTTGTTGATGAGCGGGCGATCGGACACCCCTTTGAAATTTAGTAAATCCTGTATTCTGCTCGCAGTTTCCTTAGAAGACAACCGGTGGCCGTTTATGGAAACAAATCAAAAATCTAATTAAATTTTACCGGTTCCCATGTTTTACTTGAGATTTTTTTTAATGTTTTGTATTTATCGATTTTATTATACAGTTTATGAATGGTATTCAAAAAATAAAGGTTTATATATGGGCATCTATGAGCGCAAGCAGCGAGAAAAAGAACGGAGACGGCATGAAATCCTTTCCGCAGCCAGAGCGGTATTTTCAGTCAAGGGGTTTAACAGTGCAACCATGGAGGAAATTGCATCCAAAGCCGAGTTAAGCCCGGGCACCCTTTACCTTTACTTTAAAAACAAAGAAGAACTGCATACGTCGCTGTCCATTGATATCCTGTCCCATCTGGGGGGTGAAATTGAAAAAGTAGTCAATCAGGATATCACCGTTGAAGAAAAGGTCGAGCGATTTCGTGACGTTTTTATAGATGTTTACGAATATGATTCCAGCATTCTCATTAACCTGTTTCATCTCCAGTCCGGCGAGACCCTTCATAACCTGTCGGATGAACTGATGCAGGAGTTGAAGAAATACTCCAGCAGGGCACACAGGGCCATTATTGCTGTGGTCAAGGAAGGTATTGACAAGGGGCTTTTTTTAGAAGAACACCCCGTGGCACTGGCGGATGTGATCTGGGCCACTTATGCCGGCGTTGTACTTTGGGTGGATTCCAAACGCCTGCTTAATGATGAAAAGGATTTTGTCAAACCGACATTGAAAATCGCATTTGATCTCATTATCAAGGGACTGAAGGCAAAGTAGATTTTATTTACACAACCGATGTATGGTCTGGGCATGCCAGTCACCTCTTCCGGAGAAGGTTGGTATGCCCTTTTCTTTTAAATAGTCTGCGATAATGGCAAAGGTTGCGCCCTGATCTCTCATATTCTGAATAATGGACAAGATATCATCTTTGGTATAATGGGTTCCTGATGCATAACTGGCAGTGGCCCGGGGCGGCGGATAAATTTCGTTGCTCGGCACTTCTGCGATAAAATTTCCCAGGTTTTCGAAGAAATCGGCCACAGCATTGTTCTTGCGGATGCTGGATTCCATGACCATTTCATTAATCGTGGCCAGTTTTTCAACATGTTCGACCAGTGCCGTGGTATTGTCAACCAATACGGGAAGTACATCACTCAACTGCCGGGCAAGGTCTTCGGCAGCATGGGAGGAAAATTGCTGGGAGTGCTGCTGCTGTGAGGGGAGCGGGGTACGTCTGTCTCTCAGTACGCGGCGGTCCTGCTGGGGGTAAAAATGTCCCTCGATATTTTTTCTCGGTGATGCAGTCTCCTTTTTATGGGAGGTCCTAAGGTTTCTTAAAAAATCATTCATGACCATCTCCTATGGGTCTGTTCGACGGTAAAAAGAATTGCCAAACATATGTGAAAGGTTAACGAATTACAGGGATTGAACACAATTTAGAGTGTGACGCATGATACCTTATTTTTTTGTGTTACGTCAAGCCCGAGATGTTTATCATACATTCGATATTGAAAATTTTATTTCGTGTCATATGATTATGGCAGCTTTGTCAAAATTTAGGGGCATATCTATCATGCCCCATACGAAAAAGTCAAAGCATAATTCGCCCCGTTCCGGCAAGATGGAAAAAAGGCCGGAACTTGGTTGGTAAACCGATATGGCGCACAATGGGTTTACGCAAGTTTGAATGACTAAGGGGAGAAAATGAAGTATTTTCCGTTGAAAACCGCAGTGGCCTGTCTGGTCATGCCGCCCCTGCTCTATGTATTTATTCTAAGCGGGCTGGGCATCTATCTGAACGCTGCCTATGACCGGAAGATCAGCAATATTCTGATCGGAAACCCTGCCCCTGCCCTTGAGGGTAGTGCATATATCGAGCGCATGGTTTCAGAAAATATTTCTGACTTTCTGTCACAGGATTATTTGGTTAAATATGGAGGGGTTACGATATCTGTTGATGTGGCGACACCGGACGGCCAGATCATCTACCCCTCCCTGACCGTTGCCGCATACCAGGAAGCGGGAAGAGACAGGGTCGGCACCCCCGGGCAAATCGCAAAGCACAATTACGATATCCTTAACCAAGGCATAGAGATCCATGTGGAAGTCCGCATAGACCACGGTACGCCACTTCCCAACCTGATTCTTCTGGTTCTGGTGGGTGCCTCACTGGCTGTGTTTTTACCGGTGTACAGGGCTGCGGGCAGCCGGATCGCCCTGGACAGGGCCCAGGACATGACCCTGGTCCGGCGTCTGCGAGAGAGGGAGAAAAAAGACAAAAAAGGCCTGGCTCGCCTGGATAAGGAGAAAAAAAGCCTGTTCAAGCGGCTGGCCCGGCTGGAATCCAGGTACACCGAACACCGCCGGAAAACCAAAACCAATGAAGAAGAGATGTTTGAGGAAATCATCCAGCTTGAAAAGGAGCGGGATGCCTATGCCGATCTAAAAGCGGAAAAAGACGCTGAAATCGAGGAACTCCAGTCCAAGATCCAAAAAATCGAAAAGCGGAAAAACAACAATGGCCGGCGAAATGAAGATGATTTCCTGGCCCGTCGCTTTGCCGCGGTCTACAAGCAGGTGGATATGCACCGAAAGGCCATTTCAGGATATTTAAATCTGAATGAGGACCAGCAGATCAAGGTTGAGGAAATCATCCACCAACTGGACCGCAATCCTGAACAGGTCACCATCAAACGAAAAGTTTTCTCAGGAAAAAAGCACAAAACCAGTGTGCTGGAAGTATTGTTCTCCTATAACGGGAGGCTTTACTTTCATCTGTTGCCCAACAAGCGCATTCAGGTGCTTGTCATCGGCACCAAAAAGTCCCAGTCCAGGGACATGGAATTTCTCCACAAACTTTAATCTGCCGGAACCCCGGTTGCTTTTTACCAGTATTCCCAGGCCTGGTTGGCTATCACGTAAATTCCCAGCAGCAGGTTGGTTACGGCATGGGCAAGAATGGGGGAAAACAAATTTTTCCGCTGGTAAAGCAAAAGGGCATACAGCATACCGGTAAAAATACCGGGAAGCCACCGGTGGTGCTCCAGTCCGAAAGCAATGGAAACAACAATAAAGGAAAACCAGGAGAAACTGCCCAGGGGGATGCGTTTGAAATGGTTGTCCATGAGAAAGCGTAAGGCAAATGAACGCCAGAAAAGCTCTTCAACCACCGGCACCACCAGTGCGGCACCCATCAGCCTGAACCCTGCCGACATGAACGCATAAATATCCCGGCCTGATTCAAACGGATTAAAGCCGGATGGCGATCCGAGCAAGGGATATTTACCCTCCATCCCGATCCAGAGAATAAATGCGGCAATACCTGCCATAATGGCATTCATATCCAGGAACGGGCGGATTTCCTGTTTGACTTTGGGCCAGAAAAAAACAAGCAGGGCCCCAACGGACAGGGTTTTCACCGGATAAACAAGATGCCTGGGCAGGTCAAACAGGGGGACCAGGTAGGTGAATCCGGCAAAGGCGAGAAAAGGAAGCACATAGGGAAAATACAGATGTATTTCCGGTTTTGGTTCGGATGTGTGTGTCATTGATTTTTTCCGGGTTAAGCGTATTATTCCGATTGTTTTGTCTATCCCTCTAACGGGTATATGGCGTTGCTGTCAAGGGATATTTGATATCTGTCAACGCCTTTGGAGGACAACGGAATTAAAAAGGCCCCTGCACCAGGCCCTTTGTCTGAAAAACCGGATGCAGGGGCGGGATGTCAGGACACCTCCCGGCTGGCCTGTTTTCTGTGTGCAATGATATCCTGGATGGTCAATACGCAAAATCCATGTTCCAGGGCAAAGTCCACTGCCTGGGGCAGGCGGGCCATGGTACCGTCCGGGTTGGTCAGCTCACAGAGAACACCATAGGGCGGCAGGCCAGCCAGGGACATGAGGTCAACGGTTGCTTCCGTATGGCCCTCACGTTCCAGTACACCGCCCGGCCGCGCCGCCAGGGGAAATACATGGCCGGGCCTGCTCAGATCATGGGGCCTGGCATCCGGTGCAATGGCGGCATGGACCGTCGTGACCCGGTCTTTGGCCGATACCCCTGTGGTCACGCCTTGGGCGGCTTCAATACTCACGGTGAACGCGGTCTGATAGGCGCTTGTGTTGTTTTGTACCATGGGAGAAAGTCCAAGGGCGCTTATCTTGTCCTGGGGCAGGCAGAGGCAGACGATCCCGCTGCATTCCCGGATAAGCATGGCCATCTGCTCATGGGTCAGGCTGTGGGCGGGAAAAATAAGATCTGCTTCATTTTCCCGGTTTTCATCATCAGCAACCAGGACGCCCAGGCCTTTTTGAAGAGCTGCCAGAGCGGATTCCATACGCTGCCGGGAATTGCCGAAAGGGGTTAAAAGATGCTGATTCATGATAATGCTCCTTTGCTGTAAGTTCGATAAAGACATGAATCAGGGCTGAGGAATAAACAGGCAGGCATGACAAAATACAACCGGCAACGTCCGGAATTTCTGGCGCGCACCATCATACCGTTGCGCGGGATGCAATTGTCCTTTTACCTTATTCTCTTCCATCCGGACTGTTACCGTCGGCCCTGGTTTTTCACCAGATCTGCTTGACCCCTGCCGGTGTCCCGGCAAAGCGCTCGCGGGCTTCCCGCTCTTAAACTCGGGTTACCGCCGGTGGGGAATTCCGCCCCGCCCTGAGAATAAAACACATCAGGGTCATATCCCAGCACGCATGGGAATGTCAATGGAATTTCTTCAGGCAACAGACCTGCTTCAACAGGGTCAGCAGGGACTGAAGTCCATATCCTTCAGGTCGACCAGGACATCCAGCGGGCAGGGTTTGGACAGGTAATATCCCTGGGCGAATTCACAGCCAAGGGTGGCCAGGCGGTCCATCTGGGCAGGGGTTTCCACACCTTCTGCCACCGTTGTAAGGCCCAGAACCCTGGACAGGGATAAAATGGACGAGACAATGGCGGCGCTTTCCTGCCGGGATGCCATGGAGAGGATAAACGACCGGTCAATCTTGATCTGGTCAATGGGGAACTGCTGAAGATAGGACAGGGAAGAGTAGCCTGTGCCAAAGTCGTCAATCACCAGTGAAAATCCATGTGCCTTCAGCGCGTTAAGTTTTTCAACGGCAGATGCGGTGTGGGCCATGAGAAGGGATTCCGTGAATTCCAGCTTCACGGCTGCCGGATGAATATCTGCAGCAGCCACGGCATCAACCATCTGTTCCACGAACCGGTTTTGCCGGAATTGCTTGATGGAAATATTGATGCTCATGGTCAGGTGAGGCCCGTAAGCAGACTGGAGCCGAGCCAGGGCCCTGCAGGCCTCTGAAATGATCCATGCTCCCATGGGGATAATCAGGCCGGTCTCCTCGGCAATGGGGATAAACTGGCCCGGGGAGACCAGACCTCGCTCCGGGTGCTGCCAGCGGACCAGTGCTTCCGCCCCGGTTACCCGGGCATCGCCCACCCGGACAATCGGCTGGAAAAACAGGGATAATTCCCGGTTTTCCAGGGCGCTGCGCAGTTCTTTTTCCAGTGTCATGCGCCTGAGCAGTTCCTTGCGCATCTCAGGGGTGAAAAACCTGAACCTGGCTTTACCGGCATCCTTGGCCTGGTACATGGCAAGGTCCGCGTCTCTAAGCAACTGGTCCGCGCCATGATAAGAACAGGTGTCAAAAACAATACCGATGCTGGCCGAAATATGCACCTCATGCCCCTGGATGCTGAAGTCGGATTCAATTGCCTGGCGGATACGGGAGGCAATGGCTTTTACCTGGGCAGCATCCTGGACGTGGGACAAGAGTACGGCAAATTCATCCCCGCCCATGCGGGCCAGGATATCCCCGGTTCTGAGATGGGTTTGAATCTTCCGGGTCACCGCCTTGAGCAATGTGTCTCCGGCATGGTGGCCCAGGCTGTCGTTGACGCTTTTAAACCGGTCCAGGTCGATGAGCAGGACAGAAAACCTGTAATTCCCGTTGGTCCGCTGCTGCTGAATGGCGAATTCAAGCTGGTCAGAGAACAGCAGGCGGTTGGGAATACCGGTGAGTGCGTCGTGGAATGCCTGGTGCCTGAGTTTGTTTTCAAACTGTTTCCTCTGGGAGATGTTTTCATAAAAGACAAACACGCCCTGGACCTGGTTGTCGATTTTCACCGGATAGGCCAGCGCAGACACATGAATTTCATACCCTTGTTTATGGAAACACCGGGTTTCCATGGACATGCTGCCCCGGGTCAGGGCTTTTTGAATCAGACTGTCGTGGGCGTCTTTCAGGTCGTCCGCCACCGAGAATCCAGAGGTTTTTTTATTGATGATGTCATTTTTTTCATACCCGATCAGATCTGAAAAACTCTTGTTGGCATTGATGATCTTATTGTCCGGCCCCACCAGGATAATGCCGTGGGGGGAATTCATGAACAATTCCCTGAAATAGACTTGGTGCCGGTTGGCAGAGGCCTGGACACCTGCCAGGTTCTGGGTTGCCCTGTCTAATTTATGGCGCTCGGTTTCAAGGGCTCTGGCCGATTTTCGTGCCTGGTTGGCCTTGTCTTTGACCTGACGGTCCAGGTGGTCGCGATACCGCTTCAATTCCAGGTGTGATTTGATCCGTGCCAGGGTCACTTCGGAATTTACAGGCTTCCTGATATAATCCACAGCCCCGACCTGGAATCCGAACGCTTCGTCTTCTTGCTCGATTTTGGCCGTAACAAAAATGACCGGCACCTCCCGGGTTTTTTCGTTGCTTTTCAGCTGGCGGGCGACCTCGTAGCCATCCATTTCCGGCATCATAATATCCAGGAGAACCAGGTCGGGTATGATGCCTGATGCCACGATATCAAGGGCCATATGGCCGCTGACCGCCACGCTGATATCATACTTTTCCATGAGTATGGCACCCAAAACGTCTATATTGGCCGGGGTATCGTCAACAATGAGGATTCTTTCTTTTTGTCCGGATGTGTCGTACATATGCGGAAACTTCCCGTGTAAATGGTTAAGATGTTTCTGACAGGCAGGTTTTAATTTCGTTTTCAAGGTACTGGAATGTTGTTCTGGCCTTGTGAAATTCAAACCGCTTGATCTGGGTTTCCAATTGTCTGGCCCTGTCCTTGAACACGGTGGATGACAGGCGTTGGGACAGGGTTTTGGAAAGGGATTTGGCGGAAAGGCTGTTCTGGGCGATCAGGCTGTCAAGTGTATTGGTCATATCCAGAATATCCCGGGGCAGCTCTGCATTGCATTCCCGTGGCTCCTCCGGTACCTGGAGGCAAATGGGTGCAATGGCTTGTCCAATTTCCGCCACATTGGTGCGGATAGTTTTCATGCAGGCCGTAATTTCGTCCATCTCCTGTGGGGATACTGCCTCTTTGGCAGCCATGTTGCGGCCCATTTTTTCAAGGGTTTCAAAGTCGTTCGCGAGTTCACGGGCGGAGATGTTTCCTGCAATGCCCTTGAACTGGTGTGCCAGCGTCGTAAGGGCATGGCCGTTTTTTTCTTTGACAAGGGCTGCCAGTTGGTCGCCCGCATCGTTGTAAGTTTCTATAAACTCGGCAACCAGCTCCATGAGAACCTCATGGTTCCCCCCGAGCCTACCCAGAGCCTCGGCCGTATCAATTCCGGGGATGTTAACGCCCGGGGCTTGATCCGCGTCGTGGCCGGAAACCGGGGAGATGCATGTCATATCCAGGCAGGCCTCCAGAGTGGCGAACAGGGTATCGGGCTTTACCGGCTTGGTGACATAGGCGGTCATTCCCGACTGCCGGCCTTTTTCCCGGTCTTCCGCCATGGCGTTTGCCGTCATGGCGATTACAGGAAGGTTCCGTCCGCCGGGGGAACTGCGGATTGCCATGGTGGTCTGGTATCCATCCATACCCGGCATCTGGACATCCATAAGCACCGCATGAAACGCTTCTTTTGAGATCATCTCAAGGGCTTTGGCACCGCTGTCGGCAATGGCCGGGACAATCCCTGCAGTCCTGAATATTTCCATGGCGACTTTTTGATTGATCTTATTATCCTCCACTACAAGTATCTTAAGATCTGTGCCGGGGAGGGCGAACGACGACAACGTATCTGAAACCGCATTTTCGCAGGTACCGGCCTTTTGCCGGCCGTCGAAAAGTTCAACCAGGGTGTCAAAAAGCATGGACTGTTTGACCGGTTTGGGGATGAAGCGGTGGGCCCATTCCGGCTGTTTGTCTCCACTGTTTTTCAACAGTGTTCCCACGGCGATGCATGGAAATTGCCGGTGCCGGGGTATTTGATCAAGAACCACGGACAGGTCTTGTGGGGCAAGGGCGGTGTCTATAATGGCCAGGTCCGGTTCCGGCTGTTTGACATTACCGTTTGCTGGGTGGATTGCCGGGAACATTTGGACGTCAATTTCAAAATCTTCCAAAAATGTGCGAAGCACTTTTTCAACATGCGGGTTTTTGATCGCCAGGACAACGCGCCTGTCTTTAAAATACAAGGGAACGTCGGGTGGTTGTATTGCATTGGACTGCACCGGAACCGCGTCCAGGGCAAATGAAAAACAGCTTCCTTTTCCCTTTTGGCTTTCCACACAAATCCGGCCGCCCATGAGCATGACCAGTTTGCTGGAAATCGCCAGTCCAAGGCCTGTTCCCCCGAATTCCCGGGTGATGGACCCGTCTGCCTGGGTAAAAGGCGTAAACAGGTTTTCCAGGGATTCCTCTTCAATGCCGATTCCCGAGTCCTGGACGGAAAATGACATCTGTCCGGCAATGTCTTTTGATTCCGTCATGGCCACCCCAACAATAATTTCGCCCTGCCGGGTGAACTTAACGGCATTGGAAATCAAGTTTGAAAGTACCTGGCGAAGCCGCAGGGGGTCTCCGGACACCATTCCCGGGACAGATGGGTGGATGTCAAGGATCAGTTCAACCGATCCGTCAGCCAACTGGCTTTTGAACATATCAGCGATCTCTTCAAGCAGGTCACGTACGCGAAAGGGAATCTTTTCAAGCACCAGTTTCCCGGCATCGATTTTTGAAAAGTCCAGGATATCGTTGATAATACCAAGAAGAGAAGAGGAGGATGCGTTTATAATGGAAAGATGTTCCCTGATGGCCGTGTCCTGATCCGCTGTTTTCAGTGCAAGATCGCTCATGGCAATGATCGCGTTCATGGGGGTGCGTATTTCATGGCTCATGGTGGCGAGAAATTCACTTTTTGCACGGGCAGAGGCATTTGCCGCATCCCTTGCCAGGACCAGGGCCTGGTTGGACTCTTCCAGAGCCTTTGTCCGCCGGGCAACAAGTTTTTCCAGCTCTGCTTCCCTGGATTCGATCTGCCGGATCATCCAGTTCATGTCCCGCATCAGGGCGAGCATTTCATTTTCCCCTGAATCGTCAGTGGGTTCATTGGGCAGTATAAAATAGGTGTATTTTCCGTTTTTGATATCGGAACAGATGCGCGAGACCGCTTTTAACTGGTTGAGGAACACCCATTTAAGATCCGGCAGAAAGGGATTGCAAAAGGCAAGAAATATACTGACAGCCAGACTCACCCCGAGGGCGCCTTGAAACCGGGGGGAATGAAACAGGGGAGAGTCACCGGTGTACCAGATGATAACGGCAATCGGCGCAAACATATAAAGGGCGATGATGCACCTGAACTTTGTTTTTATTTTTAACATATAAACTCCTTTTGCGAGGCTAAATATCAAAAAAAGTTAGCAATGACAAACAAAAACTTTAAAAATGGTACTTTTGAGTGGGTTTGGCTATATTGTTTTTGTGTTTTTATTAAGTTTGCTATAGCTTATAAAGTTGTTGACAATTTTTTCTGTTCAGGGTAATTCATTGGTTCTCAAACCAAATCATACTTTAAGGAACAAAAATGAAATCACTACAGGTATCAACCGCACTGGAGTCCCTTATAAAAACAAGCCAGCCGGTTTTTTTATGGGGCCCGCCCGGGGTCGGTAAAAGCCAGGTGGTTCAGCAGACAGCAGAGCGGCTTGGACTGGACCTCATCGATATTCGTGCCTTGCTTCTGGACCCCGTGGATCTGAGAGGGTTGCCCAGCATCAGTGCGGACGGGCTTTCAACCTGGTGCCCGCCTGCGTTTTTGCCCAGGCAGGGGCGTGGGGTGCTGTTTCTGGACGAGCTGAATGCAGCACCACCTCTGGTCCAGGCCGCTTGTTATCAGCTGGTTCTGGACAGGCGCCTGGGGGAGTATGCGTTGCCCGGAAACTGGTCCGTAATCGCTGCAGGCAACCGGGAGCAGGATCGGTCCGTATCCCACAGGATGCCCTCGGCACTGGCCAACCGCTTTGTGCATCTCGATTTTACCGTGGATGCCTCCCAATGGCTGGGCTGGGCTGTTGCAACAGGCCTGTCGCCTGAAGTGATTGCATTTATCCGGTTCAGGCCCAATCTTCTTCACCGGTTTGATCCGGAACGGGATGTCAGGGCCTTTCCGTCTCCCCGGTCCTGGGAGTTTGTTTCCCGTCTCATGACATCAGGGCCGGACAAATCCGTTTTCAGTGATTTGGTAGCCGGTGCTGTGGGGGCGGCAGCCGGCGCTGAATTCTGCGGTTTCATGGAACTCTGGGAACATTTGCCGTCTATTTCTGAAATTCTGGCAAACCCCACGGGCGTGACGATTCCAAAAGAGCCGGCAGTATTGTTTGCTTTATGTGAACTGGCCGGATCGGCACTGGATGATGAGAATGCCGATACGATACTTGCCTGGGCCTCCCGCCTGCCTGCCGAATTCTCCGTGTTGCTGGTGCGCGAGGCTGTGCGGAAAAATGCAGGTGTCGTGAATACAAAAGCCTTTGCCGGATGGGCAGCTGAGCATTCCGATGTGTTGGTGTAACTCATGAATACCATTGCCGGTGACGGCCATCGGGAGGGAAAGACAGACAAAAGGGCCAGACAAAAATTATTAAAGGCCAGGACTGATATGGTCTTGGAACATCCGTTTTTTGCCTCTCTGGCCCTTCGCCTGGACTTTAGGGAAGATCGGAGCTGCCGTACCGCCTACACCGATGGCCGGGTATTCGGATACAACCCGGAATATGTCAAAATTCTCTCCCATGAAAAGTTGGTGGGGCTTGCCGCCCACACCGTGATGCACCCGGCCTGCGGCCACCATAAGCGCCGCAAGGGAAGGGATCCCAGTACCTGGAACATGGCCTGCGACTATGTGGTTAACCCGATACTTCTGGAGGCGGGCTTAAGCCTGCCGGACGGATTTTTACTGGATGCCGCTTATACGGGGAAAACTGCCGATGCCGTATATACATCCCTTAAAGAAGGCAAGGGGGATGATGAATCCAAAACGAATGACAAGACTCCCCAGGAAAACCAGGAGCCGGAGGAAAGCAAAAACCAGGATGACAAGGAAGGGATGGCTGACGGAGAAAGTAATCGTGCTGATGTCTCGGATAATGACCCCTCATCCGAACCTGACCCGGGCATGTCCGGTGAAGTGCGTGATGCCGGCAGCCAGTCAGATCCGGCACCAGGGCCTGAACTAAAGCCTGAAACCGACTGGGAGCAGGCCATGGTCCAGGCCGCTGCCGCAGCAAGGGCCATGGGGAAGCTGCCAAGAGGTCTTGACCTGTTTGTTGAAGAGCGTCTCAGGCCCCGGCTGCCCTGGCAGGAACTGCTGGCCAGGTTCATCCAGCAGTCTGCGCGGCAGGACTATACCTGGACCCGGCCCAATCGCCGCTACATTCATCAAGGGCTTTACTTCCCCGCCCTGGTCTCTGATCAGCTGGCCGAGATTGCCGTGGCCGTGGATACTTCAGGCAGTATACGCCCCGGTGAATTGAGTGCCTTTGGCAATGAATTGTCAGCCATCCTGGAGATGAACCCGTCGCGGCTTCATCTGATCTATGCAGACATGGCGGTTACCGGATACCGGGTGTTAAGCCCCTGGGACCTGCCCGTGGACTTTTGCCCCAATGGAGGAGGGGGAACCGATTTCAGGGCGGTGTTTGACTTTTTGGCGCAGGAAAAGATCCAGCCGTTCTGCCTGGTCTTTTTGTCGGACATGGAATGCCGGCTGTTTCCAGCCCAACCGCCGGAGTTCCCCGTGCTTTGGGTAAAGGTCGGGCAGGGGGGTGTTACCCCGCCTTTTGGCCGGCAAATCCAGCTGTGTACGGATTCGTCCGTGCATAACGATATATAAATGCCGGGCAGCACTATCCGGACGGTAGAAATCCAGAAACAAATCCTTTCAAATCGGGAGAAAAAAGATGCAGATCGATTGGAAAATTACCAAAAAAAGAGGAAACCACAGGCCCACCCTGAATTATACCATTACGCTTGAGGCATTTGAAAAAAAGCTGGCAATCCACGCCGTGAACGTTCAGAGTCGCATCCCTGAAATCCCCAGCTCCCATGAGAGCTTTTGCCTTCCCGGAGAAAATGAGCGGCATTGTGAATGGTGTCCCAAAGGATTTCACAGGATACAGGTGCCTTATTTTAAAAAAGGGGTGTCCCATGAGTTTATCCGCCTGCCATTCAGGGAATCCGGGGAATATCCTGAAGTCGAGGCCTCATTCAAAGCGCTGAGGGAACGCTATGAAACTCAGGTGCGTCATGCTTATGGCCACTCACCCTTCGAGACCCAGGGCAGCCTGGGCATCACCCGGGTTACCAGAAAGCAAGTCGCTGCAAAGGTCACGGCTGACCGGCTCCTGGGCCTTTTCAATCCTAACGGACAAAATGGGCGTTTACAGGAAAATGATTGTACAGGGGGCAGTTTTTTTATTGATAAAGCAGCGGGGTAGTAAATAAAAGCCATGGAAGAAATATCAAATTTATCTTGACAAATGAATCTTTGTTTTTTAACTTCTCATATAAAGTTAGCTGATCCAAACAAGTTGAAGCTGTTCGATCTTAGGAGATATCATGAAATCAAACTTCCACTTAGATGCCCGTAAAACAAACCAGGAACTTCACATCAAACTCCATGGTGTATTTGATGGATCATCCGCCTTTGAATTGATCGAAGTCATTCAGGAAGGAGACAAGCAGGGCCTTTCTATTTTTGTGGACACCAGCCCGCTTAAAAAAGCATATCCGTTCGGAAAAGCAATCCTGGATACCCACCTTCCTAAAAATGTCCTCAGGGCCAAACTTCACTTCAGCGGCTTCTGGGCAGAAGGACTTCTTCCCCAGGGCTGTGTCCTGTTTAACGGCAAACACAAAAAAGGGCATCGGTGCAAGGGAAATTGCAAGGGATGTGCCTGCGGTAAAGGGCGGCACATGGAATAATCCTGGCATGGTCTTGGTTTTTCGTGGCTGTTCCCCACCTGAAAAAAAGAATTGATTCCACTCCTTTATGGGGGTACAATCCTTAAATATTCCATATCGTAACACGATCGAGCAACAACCCATTGGAAAATTCAGGAGGGCCGTATGGCAAATGATTTAAGCGGTACATACCAGGAACGGGCGGGAAAGCAGTTTTTGGCCGAAGGCGAGCAAAAACATGTCTTTTCCATGCTTGGAGACACCATTGCCAAAGACCAAGGATATGAGGACCTGAGAGGTATGGACGCCATCCACAGGTATCTTATCGATAAGTATCACTGGCTGCCCCACCAGGTTCGCAGCCTTACCGTTGAAGATCTCTCCCTGCTTTTTGACGGGTATCAGCGGCCTGATGAAAATGACGGCTGAACACCCATGCCGGCCTTCCGGCAAAGCCGCAGTATTTTAGACAATACCACGGTTTATCCGGTTCCCGGCCCGGATGCGATACCGGAACCGGGCCATATACTGAAGTTCCGCCGGGACGATTCGCCGAAAAAGTTCTCTAAATCTTTAATCTCCCCGGCCTTTCAACAAATCAAAGACTGATCGCTGTATCAACACGGCGGGCAACCCTGAACATATGACATGCAGGTATCATTACCGCAGATAACACAATATGTATCCGGGAATGATGCGTTTTACATGTCGTCCGGCATGACTTCAACATTTATGCTCCGCCAGCGTTAAAATCCATTTGATAATCCCTTAAGGTGCGGTTCATCTAAAATATGATCCATCATCTGCCGGATTGCCCGGCGCTTAAAAAAGGAGATCGCATATGGCTGAAAAATTGAAGCGGGTGTTTATTGTGGGAGTGCTCTTCTTTATTGCATGTGCGCCTGCAGTAAAACTGGCGCCGTTTAATGATGTTGATGTTAATGTATCCCCGGAAGTGCAGGCGGAACGGGATGAGATCTATTCCCTGGCTGCCTATGCCGTGGTACTGAACGATTGGCAGCAGGACGGCCCTGAAAAGCGGGGACACAACATTGGTTCCGTTCTGGTGGCACCGGACGGCAGGATTGTCAACTGGGCCAGGAATTGCAACGCAGCCCTGTCCAACGGCACCCAGCATGGAGAGGTCCGCCTGATGATCGGCTACCTGAACCGGGTGGGCGGTTATTCTCTTAAAAATCATACGGTATATACGACACTTGAACCCTGTGCCCAGTGCAGCGGCATGATGACCCTTTGCAGTATCGAAAGAACCGTTTACGGCCAGACCGATCCGGGATACGGCAAAGCCATCGAACGCCTTACACTGGACAGTAAAAAGTGGAACCCCCATGGATATGACCCGTATCCAAGAAAAGTCATTTCCCAGCGCCTTGATTCCGAATATGCCGACCGGCTGGATGCCGCCTATAAAAAACAAGGCGGTTCCATTACCAGGTTCCTGCTGACTGACGAGGCAAAAACCATTTTCTCGGATGCCGCCCGTAAGTTGGATCGGTATGTGTTGAAACACCCCCGTGAAAACAGCCACATTTTCACGCATGCCAGGGAAACGGTGAAAATGGTAACACCGGGGATTCCAACGATTTGCATTAAAGGGTAATAAACCAGATACATATCAGTATCCGTTTGCTGAAAACAAAAAAGCCGCTGGATTCCAGCGGCTTAATTTTTTAGTGGTGGAGCTGAGGGGGATCGAACCCCTGACCTTACGGCTGCCAGCCGTACGCTCTCCCAGCTGAGCTACAGCCCCACGAAAGAGTGGGTAGATGTATAATCGAAACCCCATGTTGATGTCAACAAAAAAAACTTTTTTTAGAAAACTTTTTTCAGAAAAAAAGATGATCCGGGCCTGAATAAGATGTTGACACAGGGATTTATGAAACGATAGTATGATACGTTTTTTTGAATTTGATATTTGATCCTAACATATTAAGGAGAAAGGGATGCTGCGTTACCTGCGTGAAAACACCGGAAACTGGATTATTAAAATTTTCCTTGCCATCATTGTGATTGTCTTTGTTTTTTTGGGTGTAGGGAGTATGAACGCCACCCGCCAGGATCAAGTGGCCACTGTTAATGATGAACCGATAACGGTGAGTGATTTCCGGGATGCATATAAAACCATGGTCAACCGGATGCGTGCCCAGTTCGGCAATGCATTGAACGATGACCTTTTAAAAGCCCTGAATGTCAGGCAGCAGGCCATTAACAGTCTGATTGACCAGAAGATTCTGGACATGGAGGCTGAAAAGCTGAAGATCATTGTCTCCGACCAGGAACTTCAGGACAGCGTTATGGCTGAAAGAGCGTTTCAAAAAGATGGCGCATTTGACATAGAACTTTACAAGGCGGTACTGGGACGCAACGGCATGACCCCTGAAACCTATGAAGCATATCAGCGGCAGAACCTGAAAAACGTCAAGCTCAGGGAGATGGTTCTCAGCGGTATTACGGTCAGCGATGCCGAAGCCAGGGACTGGTATCTTTTTCAGAATGCAAAAATGGCCATCGACTATATTGCCGTTGATCCGGGTACATTTACCGATGTTACCCCCACGGCCGAGCAGGTGGAAAAACAATACCAGGATAATCTTGATCTTTATAAGTCAGCTCCCAAAAGAAAAGCGGTTTACCTGGTTTTTTCACCCGACGATCACAAAGGCAGTGTGGGGATGAGCGAGGAGCAGGTAAAGACCTTCTATGAGCAGAACAAGGCCGGCCGGTTCACCACGCCGGAAAAAGTCGAGGCCAGCCATATCCTGATTAAAGTGGCTGAAGATGCAGATGAAGCTGTTGTTGAGATCGCACGCAAAGAAGCCGAGGCCGTATATGAAAAGGCGTCAAAAGGCGAGGATTTTGCCGAGCTGGCCAAAGAATTTTCCCAGGGGCCTTCAGGGCCCAGCGGCGGTTATCTCGGATTGTTTGAGCGCCAAAGCATGGTCAAGCCGTTTGGTGACGCAGCCTTTACCATGAATGCCGGGGAAATTTCAAAACCGGTCAAAACACAGTTTGGCTGGCATGTCATCAAAGTCATGGCAAAACACCAGGCCAAAGTTGAGCCTTTTGAAGATGCTGCAGAAACCATTCGCAACGAACTTGAAAGCCAGGAGCTTCAGAACATGGCTTATTACAAGGCCGGTGAAGCTTTTGATGCGTCCATGGACGGGGATGATTTCGAGCAGGTGGCCATGATTGTTGAAAAAGAGCTGGCAACCACGCCGGAGTTCAGTGCCGACGGCCAGGGCCTTGATATTGAAAATGGGCCGGAATTTGCCCGTGCGGCGTTTGAATTAAAAAATGAGGACATCAGCGAGGTCAAGCAGATCGGAAACCGCTACTACCTGATGCGGATCGTGGAGAAAATCGAACCCAAACAGCTTGCCATGGATACGGTTAAAGACCAGATTATCCAAACCCTGACTGAGAAACAGCAAAAAGAGGCTGCGGAAAAAGCAGCAAATGATCTTGTGGAGAAAGCAGGGGGCAGGCCCCTGGCAACGCTGGCCGATGAACATAAACTGACCCTGGGAACGTCGGGCCTGTTTACAAGGGATCAGGCCGTGCAGGGGATTCCGGCATCCCGGGATATTGCCAGGACGGCTTTTGGATTGTCCGAGGACAAACCGGTTCATTCCGAAGCACTTTGGGCCGGAGGAAAATTTTATATTATCGGGTTTAAAGAAAAACAGGTGCCCGAAGCCATCACTGCTGAAGAAAACCAGGATAATATCAAACAGGAAATTATCTATAAAAAGCAGCAACAGTATTACACGGCGTGGCTCCAGGCACTCAAGGACAATGCAGACATTCAGATCAACAACCCTGAAATGATCAATTAAACCTTAAGATATCCCAACAGCAAAAGGCCCTGATTCGTCAGGGCCTTTTGTCTTTTTCCCGCCTGTCTTCGCAGGCATCCCCAATTCTTTTCCACGATAACAACGTTTTTCCTTGAACTTGTAAAAATAGGCCCCATCTTTAAAAGGACTTGTCAATAAAAGATCCGGAGAGGTTCATGTGAAAAAGATCGCCACTACCATACTTGTTTTTTCAATCATGTTGACAACAGGGATTTTTCCCTGTTTTGCCGGGAACCACGGGGGCATGCCCAAAGATCCGGCACTTGTCCACGGCACCTTGTCCAACGGTATGCAGTACCTGGTTATGGAGAACAAAACTCCCAAAGAGCGGGTGTCGGTTCATCTGAATGTGTTTACCGGCTCGGTTCATGAGACGGAACAAGAGCAGGGCATTGCCCATTTTCTGGAGCATATGCTCTTCAACGGGTCTGAGAATTTCAAGCCTGGCGAGCTGATCACGTATTTTCAGTCCATTGGTATGGATTTTGGTGCGGATGCAAATGCGAGAACATCATTTTTCAGCACGATCTATGATTTAAGCCTGCCCCAAGGCGATAAAAAACACCTTGAAGATGCGTTCCTGGTGATCAAGGACTATGTAGCAGGCGCGCTTATTCTAGAAGCGGAAGTCGACCGGGAGCGGGGGGTTATCCTGGCTGAAAAACGGGAGCGGGATTCCGTATCTTTCAGAACTTTTAAAAAGGAACTCGCGTTTGAATTGCCGGGATCATTGCTGGCACGACGGCTGCCCATCGGTATAACAGAGGTGCTTGAATCTGCTGACAGGAAACTTTTGAAAGGATTTTACGACCGCTGGTACCGGCCGGACAACATGGCCCTGATTGTCGTTGGTGATACAGATGCCCGGATGGTGGAGAAAATGATCAAAGAGCGCTTTTCCGCTCTTAAACCCAGATCGGATCTTCCAATGACGATTCCGGACATCTCGTGGGCACCCCACCAGGGAACCAGGGTGTTTTACCATCATGAGTCTGAAGCCGGAAATACAAGCGTTACCATTGAGCGTATCGTTCACCAGCCGTTTGAACCCGAAACAATTGCACATCTTAAGGCCCGGACGACCCAATACATCGGAGATATGATTTTCCAGAACCGGCTCTCCAGGATGGTGAGGGATCAGTCTGCTGATTTTTCATCGGCATCCGTATACTCGGGGACTTACCTGAAGAATCTAAGCATTGCAGCGGTTCAGGCATCCTGCGATCCTGAGCACTGGCAATCCAGCCTGAAACAGCTTGAGTCTTCTTTACGGCAGGCTCTGGCACACGGTTTTCTGCCCCGGGAACTGGAGCGGGTCAAGGCAGACATGTTTTCATCTCTTGATGCGGATGTGGCAGGTGCATCAACCCGGAAAAGCAGCGCCATTGCCGGTGAACTGCTCCATGCGGTGAACCGGGAAGGTTTATTTTTATCGCCTGAACAGCGCAGGGAGATTCTTTCGCCGCATATTTCCGCCCTGACCCTGGAAGAGGTGACGTCCACATTCAAGGCATCTTGGCCACAAGACCAGAGGCTGGTCCTGGTATCAGGGAATATCGAAATTGAGGGTGATCCTGAAAAGCGTATCCGAAACGCATTTGACCAGAGCCGTGCCGTTTCTGTCACACCTTACCGGCTGGCGGCTGAAAAAGCGTTTCCCTATCTGGAACTGCCTGAAAAAAAGGCCGCGGTGGTAAAGACCGTTGACAATGCAAAAGACTTGGGAATCCGTCAAATCAACCTGGCCAACCATATCCGTCTGAATCTTAAACCCACGGCATTTAAGAAAGGGGAGTTTTCCTTTAAAGCGGTATTTGGAAACGGACTTTCAGGGATGCCCGAAGCATTTAATGGCCTGGGGGGATTGATTGAATCCGCCGTTGCCCAAAGTGGCTTCAAATCCATGGACATGGAACAGCTTGATATTGCCCTTGCCGGAAAAGAGACAAGTCTCCGTTTTCGTATTGATGACGCTTACTTTGCCATTGAAGGAACCGCCCCCCCGGAAGAGGCGGAACTGGTGTTCCAACTACTGTATACCTATTTCAATGATCCGGGGTTCAGGGATAAAAGCCTTGACCTTGAAAAGACAAGATACCGCCAGCGCTACGAAACCCTGGTACGGACCCCCGACGGTATTGTCCGGATCAGGGGAAACCGGTTTTTGGCAGGTGGTGATGACAGGTTTGGACTGGGATCGCTTGAGCAGGCCGCTCGTGTGTCAATGGCATCCATTGCCGGATGGCTGGGACCGGCGTTTGCGTCAGCCCCTCTTGAAATTTCTTTTGTCGGGGACTTTGATGTTGATACCACGGCCGCTTTAGGCGGTAAATACATGGGAGCCATGGGCGACCGAAATCCTCCGGTAAAAAATCTGCCTGTGTCTGACGGCCCTGTTTTTCCCAAGGGAAAGAAACAGGTCTATGAATTGGGGACGAAGCTTGATAAAGCCATGATCCGGGTCGCATTTCCGACCGACGATTTTTGGGATATCATGCAGACCCGGAAACTCTCTGTGTTGTCGCGGGTTTTCTCAGAGCGGCTCAGAAAAAGTGTACGCGAAGCCCTTGGGGCATCGTATTCTCCCTATGTGTATAACAGCCCTTCCATGATTTATGACGGATACGGGGTCATGACAGCAGTGGTCAATCTCTCTCCCGATGCCGTGGATACGGTGTACAGCAACATTGAAATGCTGGTCCGGGACCTTGCCGACAACGGCGTGACCCCGGAAGAACTTGAGCTTGTCAAAGCCCCGCTGCTGAATCACTTGGCCGTACTCCGGCAGACCAACCAATACTGGCTGAACTCGGTGATGAGCAACTCATTCAGATATCCGGAACGCCTGGACTGGGCCAATCACCTGGTTTCCGGATACGCAGGGATTACATCCCGGGAGTTGTCCGAACTGGCCGGAAAATACTTGAAACTTAAACACAGGGCTTTCATGGTTATCCTGCCCGGAAACTTAAAATAAGAAAGAATACCGCCCGTGACCGTTTGGAATTCGGATCGGGTCAACTGGGCCTTTGCGATACTGCCGGATGTGATGACTCCGGCAGATGTATTCCGGTGTTACGACCGGTACTGGTCGGGAAGCGGCTCTACCTGCTCGGATACATTGTTTCTCAGGTAGTAATCCAGGTCAAACAACTGTTTAAAGGTAAGGTCGGTAAACTGAAGATGGCGTTTCCTCACTTTCATCGAGCTGAATGACGGAGCATTGGTGACCTCGTAATCCGAGACTATTTTAAAGGGCAGATCTCCCACATAATACCCCATGCTGCTTAAAAACACGGCTTCCTCGCCAGGGCCACTTTCCTCTGTGCCGTTTGAGGTGTCAATGTATTTAAACGAAAGCCCACCCATGCTGATGTCAATAATCTGCCCCAGTTTATGTGAATTGGGACTGATGGCGGCATATGCCCCTTCAACTGCCTTGTAACGTTTGTTCCTGCGTCTTTCGACGGTTCTTTTTCGACCAACCATAGACAATTTTCCTTGTTTGTTATGAATGGAGCTACCTTGACTATAAGCAAAAACATGCAGTAATCATGCCATTTCTTACAGGTTGGGAGAAATGCCGCGAAGGTATGAACATCCTCTATTGACGGGGGTTAGGCATTGATATGTAATTGAGAAAATCTGATGCGAACCTGCGATTCCATGAGGTAAAACAAATAGTGAAAATAAAGTGCAATAATTGGGAAAAAAAATTCATAATAAAAGGTAAGTTTTACTTATGTCTTTTCCCGGGTGGTTTGGAAAAACTGCCAGGCCTCCCTGCATGTGCCGTGGTCGAATCCCCTGTATCTGAGATGGTTCATCAATTTTTTTTGGGATGCTTCCATGTCAAGGTGTCGCCATTGGCCCTGCTTTAGCCTCACCGCCTTTAAGGCGAGCCGGGTGTCGTCGTATTCTGCAAGCAACTCGTCAGCCAGGGTTGCGCCTATGCCTTTCTGCCGGAGCTCATACCCAAGGGCGTATGTGGATTTGGGATTATACCTGAGGCGGTTTTCAATAAACTGAATTGCAAAAGCCCTGTCATCAAGGTATTTGGACTGGATCAGCTTTTCCAGAACAGTCTGTGTGACCTGTGCATCCACATCTTTACCTTCAAGGTAACGTTTCATTTCCAGGATGGTTTTTGAGCGCCTGGCAAGATAGCGCAGTGCCAGATTGAATGCCCGGTTGACTTCAGGATCCATGGGGGGCAAGTCCTTCCAATGGCTGAATTTTGTCCCATTCAATTGAAATCCGTGCAAGCATCTTCATGGTATCCTTGTGTATGATGGCATGTGCGGTTGAAAGCCCGGCATCTGTGAAGTTCAACCGTATCCGGTTCAACAGGGTGTGGCCGTAAAGTCCCTCCCTGAGATACGAGACCGTGCACCGGGCCGGGGTATATGCAAAGCAGTGGGGTTCGGGAAGGGCTTCCACAGCCCACCTGAGATAAACCCTGTTGTTGACGTGCTGGTTCAGATCCAGATCCAGAAACCTGACCCGAACGCTTGTTTCATGATGGTAGTCGTCAAATTCACCTGACGGTTTGACCAGAAGGGGGGTATCAGGTGCGGGAGACTGCATGAGGGCCTGGGGCATGTGGGGGGTGAGGCGGACCGGTTTTCCGTTGGCTGCACGGATCAAGATCCATATGCCCGTGGCAGTAACCAGTGGGGTCTCGTCCTGGGCCACCAGTGAAAACTGGCGGACCTCATACAGGTTTTTCCAGGGTGCCCGCCATGTGTCCAGCCTGACCGGTGCCAGCCACTGCCTCTGGTCGTGTATGCGAATCTGATACTGGGCCACCACCCACTTGAGTTGTTTTTTGACCATGTCAAACCCGGAAACACCGAATTGGTGGCACTGGTGTGATGCGGCATCCTGGAATATGTTCAAAAGCCAGTCCGCCTTGATTTTACCGTTGGCATTGATGGCGGAGTAGGGAAGGGTGAGGTTGCGGGAAAAAACATCAGTTGGCTGCATCAGGTGTCTCCCTTTCAAAAAGCCTTACCGGCGCCTTGATCAGGTCTCCGAAAAGATTCACCAGGCCTTTGCCCACGGCAGAGGGGTGCAAAGGAATTACCTTGGGATCGGACAGCTTGCCCGAGGCCTGTGCCGGAAACGATACCAGGCGGCCGCTGAGAATGGTATTGATTAGCGGAATGTGCTGGATAATGGTGTCGATGGTTTTAAACGGCGCAACCAGAAATGTCAGTTCCAGCTTGTCATTGAGCGGATCTGCCCAGCCGCTGGCAATGATGGCCATATTGTCTGCATCAATATAGACCTTGTCCAGATGAATCACGCTGTTTTTGACGGTTGCGTTGATGGTAAAGGTTTTATATCCGAATCCTTTTTGGGTCAGGTCGGTGTCTCCCAAGATGTTGAGGACGGAAAGCACCCTGGAAAGCAAGGTGGCTTTATAGATGCGGCCGGAACGGGCCTGGAATTTCAAGGTGCCGTTCTGGCTACGGACGACTCTGTCGGGTGTATCTTGCCCCTTAAGCGTACTTTCAAGGGTGTATTGTCCTTCAATAAGGCTTTTGGAATCAAACAGGCAACCCAGGACCCCGGAAATATCCTTTTGATGAAGGGATTTGATATCAAATTGGGTAATTGCCTTCCCGGCTCCACTGCCGTGAAATATGTCGATGTATCCCCTGGCGCTCAGGTCGCAAAGATCTGCATTCCTTACCTGGACCCTGGTTTTTTCCGGAGCAAACGTGACTTTGCCGTCCACGTCTGTGAATTCCTCTTCCTTGAAAACCAGTGAATCCGCCGTTAAAAAAAGGCTTTTCTGTGCCAACAGAGGGCGGCTGTACCGGTAGGGCGTTGATGACTTTGGTTTCGGTGCCTTCCGTTTTGACAGTAGGGCATCCAGGTTGAGCCGCTCCGTACTCAGGTGCAGCCGGGAGGCGGTGTCGGTTGATATGGTGATGGGATCCCCTGCTGTCAGGGCGGTGAGCCGCCTGTGAAGCGGAGAATGTTCCACCAGCATCTTTTCCAGGGTCAATGTGCTGAATCGGCCTTCAAAACTGATTTTGGGTTTGTCCGGAGATGGGTTGGGGATAATCATGACATCGGTGAGGTCCGGATCTTTGATCACGACAAGGGTGGGAGTGAGGTCGGACAGGGTTGTTCCGGTCAGGTCAAAAGAGACCGTCGGACCACCGCTTGCGGCCAGTTGACCATGGAAAAACCCCTTGCCCTTTTGTTTCCGTATACTGCTTTCGGTCATTTGGAGGGGGAGGCGTATGCTGGCCAGGTTGTCCGGGGGAACCGTTCCTGCAAGCCAGTCCAGGTTTGTCAACCTGGCCCCAATGCCGCGAATGTCAATGGCGTGTTCGTTAATATCAAAGCTTGCCGTTGCGTCCTGTACCGCATACGTTTCTGCACCAAAGCCGAGGTGCACCCCTGTGCCGGTACCCTGGATGGAAAACTGCCATTGGCCGGGGGAAAACATAGGGCCTTCCAGCGTGATCCGGTCAGCCCTGAGGGTTCCCATGGCATCTGTGACAGGAAGAAGCAGGGCCATGACAGAGGGGTGGGATTCCAGCCAGGGCATCAGTGAGGCAATATCGGCAGTGGCTGAAGCCGTGTTTATTGTCAATAGCGGTTGTGCGGAAAGCGATACCATTGCATCAAGGTCATAAAACGGGTTGCCGCCGATGGTTCCTGACATGGCATTGACCCATACCTTGTTTTCTTCGTAAACGAATATTCCCTTTTGGATATGGATGGGAAGAGGGATACGGTCGTACCGGCCCCGGGCATTGATGTTCCGGGCCTGCACACGCACGTCAAGTTCCCCGTCTTTGGGCTTGTTCAGTTCCAATACGCCGTCAGCCTGGCCTGATACGCCGTTCACAAGGGCCAGCTCGTCTGCAAGCCCGGTCTCCGGAAGCAGGTCGATCAGTGTCTGGGGAAGCGTTTCCAAATTTGCGGCCAGGTCAAATTTACCGCTGAACGGGACGTCGTGGTCCTGGAGCAGGTCAATATCCAGGGTGCCGCTTTTGATGGAAGCGCCCTTGAGCTCTCCGCGTTGGGCATCTATATGGAGAATACCCTGGTTTACGGTTGCACTCCCGAATACATGTTCCGCTGTCAGGGGAACCTGGGGGATTTTCACGCGGGCTGCTGCTGCCGCTCCTTCAAGGACCAGGTTTTCCCCATTGAAAAGCTCGGCCATGGACCGGGCGTTGAATCCCACTGTGATATGCTTTGCCGTACCGGCCCTGAGGATGTCAAACAGGGCATCGGACACCGGGATGCCGTTGAGAACCGGCAGGCAGACTTCCCGGGCCTGGGCAATGTCAATATCCTTACCGGTGAAGGTAATGGCGGTGCTGCCGGTTTCCGGAGCGTTTGTAAATTCAATACCAACATTGGCTCTGGGGTAGGTAAATTCCGCAGGGGCCAGGCTGGCTGAGATCGCATGGGATGACAGGGAGAACCGGACATCCAGTTCCTGTGCGGATAGCGTTTTATCAGGGAGCTGGGATGCCCGGATTTCCGGGCGGGTCAACTGGATAACACCATTCAGGGTACCGGCGTTGTCCAGGGCGATTTCCAGTGATACGCCCTTTACCTTGGCCGCGTTGATGGTGTTGCGGGTCAGGCGGTCAAATTCGTGAACCCTGCCCCGGGCCAGGTCCACCCCTTTGATTGCGGATGTAAGACGCAGGGTGCGGTCGGTTTTAGACAAGCGGATGCGGGCATCCATGGTATCAAAGTAATCTGTCTTTGCCCGGGTGATCGTGACATCAAGGTCTCCCTGTGCAGGGGGGAAAAGGCTGAAGATTGTATCGGCGACATCTTCCGGGGTGATAGACCGGAACGGGAGCGGCGCATTTGGGTCGCTCTCCGGGCTTTGGGGTGGATCAACGGGCGTGTAAATAAGGCTTGGGCCATCTATCCGGATTTCATCCACCGCAATCTGCCGGTTGAGCAGGTCCAGCAGTTTCAGGTCAATCTCAATGCTGTCGATGGCCAGAAGCAGTTGCCGGTTGAATGCATGTTCAAAGTCAACCAGCCGGATTTTGATCAGGGGAAATAGACTGACCTGGATGTTATCCGGCTCAAGCGTGATACCGGATATGTTTTCAATCTCCCCGGCCACTCTGGATTTGAGAAGACTTGAATTTATAAGAGGTTCGATAAAAAAAGGCGATGCCAGGGCGATGACAATCACCAATGCCGCCAGGCAGAGGATGAACCGTTTTATGGATGTTTTGCCGGGAGGCATGATGTGGGGAAAAGCGCCCCCGGCCGCCTTGGTGACAGCCGGGAGACGCGGGGATTATTCTGTGCGGCTGGTGACTTCAACAACATGAAACCCAAAGTCTGTTTTTACAGGACCATGGGCGACACCGACGCTTTCATTAAACACAACCTTGTCGAACTCCGGCACCATCTGGCCGGGGCCAAATTCACCAAGATCTCCGCCACGCGCCCCTGAGGGGCACTTTGAGTGCTGCTTGGCCAAATCGCCGAAATCTTCACCATTGTTGAGTTTTTCAATAAGTTCTTTGCAAAACGCTTCATCATCCACAAGTATATGCCGCGCACTGGCTTTTGCCATCTGACTTTTCTCCTTCGTTGGTTGATTCAATTGGTTGACATATGATCCGGATAAATCCTACCAGAAATACCCGAGTTCCCGGCTTTTGCCGATAAAGTCGGCTGCCAGGTGCTGGGTTTCGTTCATGAGGATCTCCTTGAACTCTTTTATTTTCGGGGTGGCTTTATCCAGATCGTCTAAGGGCGCCTCCCCTTTATTTTTTCGGAATTCGTTTTCAAGCGCCAGTTCCCGGTCTTCATGGTGGGCATTCTGGGTTCTGCGCGTATCCATATTCAGGGAAAGGGTTGTCATGTCGCTCCGGGTATTGGCAAGTTCGATTCTCTTTTTCAGGTAAATCATACCCGGGGTTTCCGAGGCCCGCTGTTTGTGCGATTCGGCCAGCAAGGGGAATAACGGGTCCAGGGGGCGATAGGAGTTGTACCGGGTACTCATGATCCTGTCCCAGAGCAAGGCGCCGTCATAGGCACTCTCCCCGATGTGCTCGGTTTTATAAATCTTGGGAAACCAGATGTCCGGCTCAATACCTTTGTGCTGGGTGCTTTTCCCGGATACCCTGTAGAACTTGGCGGCGGTCAGCTTGAGGCGGCCTTCTCCCTGGGATTTGAGTTCCTGGACGGTTCCCTTGCCAAAGCTTCGTGTGCCGACGATAATGCCGCGGTTATAGTCTTTAATGGCGCCTGCGAAAATTTCAGAGGCAGAGGCGCTCATCCGGTTGATCAGCACCACCAGGGGGCCGGTATAGGCAATGGCCGGATCCTGGTCGTACAGCCTTGAAATTCTGTGCTTGCCCTTGATTTGAACGGTGGGGCCGGATTTGAGGAACAGGCCCGTGAGATCACTGGCTTCTTTTAATGAGCCTCCCCCGTTGTCGCGCAGATCGACGATAAGCCCGTCAATGTCTTCCGCGTTTAATTCATCAAGGAGTTTTTCAACATCCTTGGTCGTACTTTTATACGTTTTGTCCCCCCGGTGGTAGGCGGCAAAATCAATATAGAAATTGGGGATTTCAATAATGCCGATTTTATATGTCTGCCTGCCCGAGGCAATGGAAACGGTTCTTTTTTTTGCAGACTGGTCTTCCAGTTTGACCTTGTCCCGCTTAATGCTGATGGTGCTGGTGGAATTCGCCTTTTTTACCGGTATGATTTTAAGCCTGACATAGGTATCCTTGGGGCCGCGGATCAGTTTAACCACATCATCGATCCGCTGGCCGATGGTGTCCTTGATTTCCCCGTCCTTTCCCTGGCCCACACCGATGATTTTATCGCCCGGCATGAGCAAATGGGATTTGTCTGCAGGGCCCTTGGGGATGAGACGGACCACTTTGGTATACTCGTATTCATTTTGGAGCACGGCCCCGATGCCTTCCAGCGACAGGCTCATATGAATATCAAAATCCTCGGATGCCCTGGGCGGAAAATACTGGGTATGGGGGTCAAAACTTGTGGTCACGGCATTCATGAACAATTGGAACACATCCCCGGGCTTGGTCTGGGAGAGGCGCGACAACCGGTTCTTGTATATTTTTTCAAGGGTTTCGGTGATCTTGCCGTTTTCCTGGCCATCAATCCTCAGGGCGATGATGTGACTTTTCAACTCTTTTTTCCACAGCGGATAAAGATCTGCCGTATCCGGAACAAAGGTGCGGATATCATTGTCAATGACAATGTCTTCGTCCCGGGTGAAATCCATCTGTGTTTCCCAGGTGTTGATCAGCTTGAGGATATAGGTCAGACGCTGTTCGGAACGGATCTGGTAGCGATTGAAAATTTCATACGCCGACCCGAGGTCCCCTTTCTTCACAATCCTGTGCATGACAAACCGCAAGGGTTCGAATTCATCCATATCCGCCTGGGTCAGGAGGTGTTTGCCGGGATCAAGATGCTTGATATACCTGTCAAATACCTTGGCGGACATGGTGTTGTCCATTTTTTTTCCTGTGAAGTGGGACCGCTCCAGGGCTTTGACAATGGAAATACATTGCCTGGCGTGCGTCTTCAGTGGGGCCAGCGGCGTAATGGCGGCCAGACACGGCAACGCGATAAGATTAAAGGCAAAAATAAAAAAGGCAATGATTTGCCAGGCTTTAGGATTCGTTTTCCTGGGTAATTTCATCTGTTGGGTCTATGTCCTTTGGCGTTTCAAAACTGATCCGGCCCAATTTACCGGCCCGAAGGTCCCGGATCATAATCTCAGACGCCTTTTGGTGATTG
Source organism: Desulfobacter sp. (assembly GCA_036881925.1). GTDB lineage: Bacteria > Desulfobacterota > Desulfobacteria > Desulfobacterales > Desulfobacteraceae > Desulfobacter. The sequence goes on along the minus strand of JBAJNJ010000013.1, from coordinate 80,474 downwards.
ATTATTCCCCCTTTTTTCAGGCATCCCCTGGCCCTGCCCACAGCATCAATAAGTGCTGATACATCCACGGGCAGGGTGGACAGAAAACCGTACCGGTCAAGAAGACTTTCCGGATACCGTTTCAGAAGCAGGGCGCCGGCGTAAAATGCAATCTCGTGGTAGTCAACCGCCGTATCCGATATGGCGCCGGATGCCGCCAGTGCAAAGGCCCTCTCACGGGGCTCTATGACCGGCCAGAGAATGCCCGGGGTGTCGTAAATATCAATATTGTTCTTAAGGCTGGTGCGCTGCTGGTGTCGGGTCACCGCAGGCACATTTCCCGTTTTTGCCACCTTTCTGCCGGCCAGGGTATTCAACAGGGTGGACTTGCCGGTATTGGGGATGCCCACCACCATGACCTTGGCCTTCCTGGCCTTGTTCCGCTGGACCAGGCCCACACATTCATCCAGGGCCAAGGCTGCCTGGTCGGGCCGGGTGCCGCAGATGGCCACGGCTTTTATGTTCCTGTCGGTATTGAAATATGCCAGCCACTCCCGGGTGGCGTCGGGATCTGCCAGGTCTGTTTTGTTGAGAACCTTGAGCCTTGCCTTTCCCTTTCCAAGCCTGTCCACGAATGGGTTGGCGCTGGCAACGGGCAGGCGGGCATCCAGAACTTCCAGAATCGCGTCGACTCTGGAAATGGAATTCTTCAACTGGTTTTTTGTTTCCAGCATATGGCCGGGAAACCACTGGATACTCATTGTTCTATTCTTTTGACTTCCTTTATTTCGTTGATTTCCTGCTGCAACCGCATGATTTTTTCCTTGTCCGTCTCCTTCTGGTAAAAATAAAGGTAGGAAAAAATCAGTGCAATGATGCCGGACCCGATAAAGCCTGCCATCGTCAGACTGATAAGGGTTTCAAGAACTGTCAGGCTGTTTATATAACTCCAGGCTGCGCCGCCTGCAATACTTAAAGTGAAAATGATGCCAAAAAAAATATACATAGATCCATGTCCAAACGGTGGTGATTAGCCTCCAAGGCTCTCCAGCAGCAGGGGATGCAGATGGGGATTGGCTGAAACAATGCCGTTTTCAGGGAAATGGTTTTCTCCTGAAAAATCACTGACCACTCCTCCGGCTTCTTTTAAAATGACGATCCCTGCGGCAATGTCGTAAATGTTGAGGTTCATTTCCCAATATCCGTCCAAACGGCCGCAGGCAGTATAACAAAGATCAAGGGCCGCGGAACCGTAGCGACGGATGTCCCTCAATTTGGGAACAATGCGGTTAAACCGGGCAAGGTTGTTATCCGGACGGCCGGCCCTGAGGCAGGCGAACCCGGTCGCCATGACGGCCTGGTCAAGTCTCTTGGTGTCGGAAATCCGTATGGGGGTGTCGTTGAGGCGCGCACCTTTTCCCTTTTCAGCATAAAACATCTGGTCAAGCACGGGGGCGTACACCGCCCCGAGAATAATTTCCCCCTCTGCTTCAAGGGCGATGCTGATCCCGTAAAACGGCTGGTTGTGGACAAACGAGGTGGTGCCGTCAATGGGATCAATGATCCAGCGTCTGGCCGACGCTCCCTGTGTTGCCCCGGTTTCCTCGCCCAGAATGCCATCATCCGGATACCTATGGGAGAGTGCGTCTAAAAGAAAGGTTTCAACACGCCGGTCCGTCTCTGTAACCAGATCTTTGGGGTTTTTAAACATGACATTGCCGGAGGTGAGTGTCGCCCGGTCTTTGAGGCAGATTTGACCGGCCTGTCTGGCCACTTGGGTTACAAATGATATCAACTTTTCACCACGCTCCGGTTTAGTATTATCTTAAAATCGTATTATGGCATATCCACAGGTGTTTGAAAAGGCCGGAACCGGTTCCGGAAAAGACTTTTTAGATTGTCCGCCAGCCTTTAAAATAAGGTGTTTCATAAGTTTTCTTGACTTTTTTGCCAAACCCCCTTACCACTTAATAAGAATCCAATTCCCAGACGATACAGACAGACGACACAGATCTTCATGAAAAAACAACGGCTTGTACTTCTCTATCCAGGTGATTTTTATTCCATGCAATGGGGGCGCTTCCTCACACTCAAGCCCCATATGGTCTATATGGCGTCATATCTGGCGCCTTATTTCGACCTCAGGGTCATTGATCTGGAGAATGAGTTCAGCCGTCCCAAAAGTACGGCCGACCTGTCCCGGTTTAAACAGAGGTCACTCGAAAGGCTTTTGGGCGTTGATGCCGATATCCTAGCGATTTCGTGTTGGTCAAGCCTTAATTATTCGGCGTCCCTGTTTTTTGCGTCGGCATATAAAGAAAAACACCCCGGCACGACCATTGTGGTGGGCGGCTACCACCCTACCTTCGTTCCCGAAGATTTCACCTATGAGGGATCGCCGTTTGATTGTATTGTCAGCGGGGAAATCCAAAACATTTTTCCGGCACTGGGCATGGCCGGGCCTGACGTGGAACATACGTACGAAGTTGCGCCGGATTTTTTAAACTATCCTTATTATATCGACCAGAGCACCATTGGATTGTTCCTGGGAGCGGGGTGTCCGTTTCAGTGCCGGTATTGTATGGAATATAAGCGAAAGTGGTCAAGCCTGCCCGTGGAAACCGCCATATCGCGAATCCTGGATGCCAACAGGAAGCTGTCCCTAAAATACATCACGATTTTTGATGCCTGCTTCGGCCTGAACCGGGCGTGGAAACGGGATTTTTTAAAAGAACTGGCAAAACAGCATCTGGATGTCTATTTCTGGTTTGAAACCCGGGCAGACCTTGTGGATGAGACCGATATCGGGCTTTTGTCCGGGTTAAAGGTCAAGATAGACCTGGGAATTGACTCCCTGTCAACAACCATGTTGGGCATTATGAAAAAGACCCTCAACCCTCACAGCTACCTGGATGACTTTCTCAGGGTCTCCAAGGGTTTCTCAAAAGAGCGTATTCTACATGACAGTTACATTATTTTTGACCATCCCGGGGAAAGTCCGGAAACCTGGGACGAATTCAAGCAGTTTTACCATACCAGGGTCATGCCTGAGCTGAAAAACGGGTATTTGAGGATCAAATACCAGCGATTTTCCTATTATCCGGGAAACCATATTTATAACCATTACCGTGAATATGAGAGACGATACGGATTCAAGGCGCTTCATCCCCAGTGGTGGAAAGAGGCATCGGACCATTACCAATTGTCCAGAAAAACAATCCCGTCCCTGGACAAGGACGGTAATGCGTTTCATGTACCCCTTAAAGAGGCATCCGTCCTGGTCAAGGCGTTTAATGCATGCGCCAGGGAGGCCGCACTGTGGAAACAGCTTCATTCCTTTGACATCTGATCCCGGCCTGCCATAGACAGGTAAAGGTGAGACCGTTTTGCCCCGGATGCCCGGGACCTCGAAACAGAGTTGTCTCTTTTTGTGACGGGAACTGTATCAGAAGAAAAAATGCCAACAGGATTGATAGATGGGCCGGAAAAAGTGGTGGAGTGACAAATTTGTTGGCGGTTGCGGCGGCGTTACAGTGGAAAACTGTCCTGAGATCAGCAAAATACCATGTGGCACAGGATTTGCTGTTCTAATCATCAGCTTGCCCGGCAATATGCAACAGCGGTGATGGGCAAGCGGGGACTCTCCTGAACAGGGCCGTGTACATGATTGATTTTCAGCCATGTATACGGTATGGTCCGGACAATAACCCTAAATAATGAAAGCCACCCATGAACGACCGACTGGAACGCCTGTTTGCACCTGAAACGCTTAAAAAAAGATGGGAGACCAAACCCGGCAGAAAAGCACCGTCAGCCGCCCACTGGAAAACGCAGATGGAAAATACACCGCTTGGCGATGCGCTGTCCGGGGTTTCCAGGGAAATTTTAAGCTGCATTAAGGGCGAAAAAAGACAGAAGGTGCTGTCGGCCATGCTGGAAAGTATCCGGTTGCGCCTGGATGAACTGGCGTCTCCAGACCGGGAAGATGCCCCTCAGGATGCAGAGGTGTTTGCGGTCATTGGCGAGATCCAGCAGATGGAAGATCTGATAGAAGCGTATTTGGGAGACCAGGGTGAATTATAATGGCACCGGCACAAACCGATAAAACGCAGCAGCAGAAACTGGAGGCGAAAATCCGTTCCAAAACCGGACGGTTTGACCTGATTTCCCTGCTACGCCTGCTTCGCCATATCGGATACGAAAATCATGAAATACGGTTTAAAAGCTATAACAGCCAGGTGTCCCAGAAAGGTCTGATTCAGGACATCCGGTTTAGAAAATGGCCCGAAGAAATCGTTGTGCTGACATTGAATCTGGGACTGTTGAGCCCCCAGACCCCTTTGCCCAGTTATTTCCAGAAAACCATTGACCTGGGCATGATTGACGTTAACGCATTTTACCTGTTTATTAATTTTTTTGACCACCCCATCACAGAGAACCTGATCAAAAGCGTGACACCGGAAAGCAATACAAAGCTGTTCCCGGATTGGGAAAGAACCAAGTTGAACTTCATCAAAATGCTGGATCTGAAATGCGTGAGCACATTGTATTGGTTTTTATCGCTTTTTTTCCCGGAACTTGAACTGCGGGTGGACAAAACCAGAAATCGCCGGAACATCGTGACCAATCCATTTGTTCTCGGGAGTGCTGTTCTTGGCGATACGGCAACCTTCGGGGCCCAGGCGAAAATTGTGACCCAGAGCGTGAGGGTGACGTTTTTCGCAGACGAGGAACGGACGAACCGGGATGTCCCATGGCCCAGGGAAATCCGGAAGCGGCTTGAAAGGCATATATTTCCGGTGTTGTCCACGGTGGGGATGGATATCCAGGTGCTTCTGGTGATCAAGTATCAGCATACCTGGGCAAAACTCGAGCAAAACTCTTACCTGGGGTACGATAAGATTCAGGGCGGCAAAAACCCATTGCGGATGATTAAGATTTTTTACGGCCGTTTGATTTCCTGAGCCCTGGGTTCCCGTTTGTTTACACCGGTTGGGCCTGGATTACTGAGTTTAACTGCATGGTTTATACAACCCATTTTAAGTGGAGATAAGATATGGATAAAACCCTTTTACTGAAATCATTTGTCGTGCAGGAAAATCCGGGCCTGGCCCTCACAGACCCCCGTTTCAACGAATTGAGCACCCATATCCAGGCCGGTGATTTCAAGGAAGTGGCAAACCTTGCCGAATCCATCATCTCCGAAGAGGTGTATGACGTCCGGGTCATCTGCTACTTTCTTTACGGGGTGTTTCTGGAATACGGGGCAATCGGGTTAAAAGAGATTTTCCAATCCTTACAAATGCTGCTGGCTGAAAACTGGGATGCGGTGGGGCCTGTCAGAAATAAAGAAAAGCAGGCAACCAACAGTATGAAATGGCTTTTAAAACAGCTCAACCGGAAAATTGACTATGAGGAAAAAAAGGAAAGTCCCGAATGGGTGAAATGGCAGAACGATGCGGACACGGACGTGGTACAGGAGGCCATTGACCTTTGCGATGATCTTCAGAAAGCCCTGCCCCAGCATCTGGAAGAGCTTGCCTCGCAGTTGGTGGACGGTATTTCAAGCCTCAAAACCTGGTTGGGCAGTCTTTTAAGATTAATTTACACCCCGCCCGAACCTGAACCGGCCGAAGAGCCGGATGCCGATGCAGGGGACACGGACGCCGAAGCCTCCCCGGAAGCTCCGGCCCAGAGCGCCCCTCAAACCAACGCTATCCAGATACCGGTGGGTACGGGGAACTTTCATCTGGCCCAGCTTCACAAGAAAATCGCCGCATTCCAGTCGCTCATCAAAAAGAAGAAATTTGAGCAGGCGTCCCTGGTTGCGTTTGACATCGACCAGATTATAGAAAATTTCGATCCAAGGCTCTATTTTCCTGAAATTTTTGCCGAATTTTCCCTGCTGTATTCGATGAACATCAAAGATATCCTGACATCGAAAAAATATGTGGAATCTGCCGAATGGAAGGCGTTAAAAGAGGTGTATAAGGTTGATATAGACAAGTTTGCCGCCATGGACCTGGATATTGACTTCTCAGATGTCCAGGTTGATGACGGCATGAGTGGTGCCGATGCCGGCTATGATGACTACGGGGATTAAGCGCATCTATCTTTATTCAGGAGGAACCAATGGAATGTAAAGGGTGCAGCAAGGACTTTGCTGAATCAGAATTGAAGAAGGTCGGATTGTGGAATTTCTGCGAATCCTGTCTTGAAAAACTCCTGGCAGATGCTGCGGTACCGCCCCCATCGCCGGAAGTTGAACCGGAACCGGAAGAGGAGAATGATCCCCCGCTGGTGCTCAAAGGGGAACAGGCCAGGTGTGCGGTCTGCGATGTCCCCCTTGAAGACGGGGAAGGGTATGACATGGGAATTTTAACCGTATGCGAATCCTGCTACCAGGAGTTGATTACCCGGCCTGAACCGATAAAAATAAATGTGGAAGAGGAGCAGGAGGAAGAGGGTGCTGATGCGGAGGAGGACGATACGCCTCTGCCCGACCCCATGGAAACCGTGCCGTGCACCTGCTGCGGGCGGACCATCCGGAAAATTGCAGCCAAAATGTTTGATGATGAGCCGTATTGTCCGGATTGTTTCTATAAAAACAACTACCAGAATGCAGAGGACTAATATCAGGAAGGAAAACTCATGTTTACCGATTCACTTATCGCTACACTGGGCATTACCATTGATTCCACCTCTTATGAGATCCCTGCGGGGAGCATCCGGAACATGCGGCTGCACATGGGATCTGTGGGGTTTGAGGGGCGCATCTCCTTTACCCTGACTTCCAGGGATGACAATGATTTTTTTACGGCATTCGTGGGGACGGACATCACCACTTTTACCCTCTCGGTCCAGGCCACTTACAACCAGCCCGACCCAACCCCCGATCCCCTTTACATTGAAGGCATCGTGATCCGCAAATCCGTACGTGAATACACGGTTGAAATCATGAAGGACACGCCCGTTATCTGGTATGACTTTGAGATAGATATCAAGGATGCGCCCCAGGTATTGTGGACCCAGCATTACCCGGTGAAGATTTATACGGATTCGTCCATGAATGATGTGATTACAGACAATTCGGTTACCGATTTCACAGTGACAACCGACTGGGAAGACCTTGATACCACATATGACCAGATCTGCCTGGCACTGGGCATTGAAAAAAACAACGCCAGTTTTTATGATTTTATCATCTGGTATGTCCGGACCCGCGGGGGCAATATCTATTATGACTACACCAACAAGGAACTGGTGATTTCGGGCAGCAAGCAGACCGCCGACGATACCTCCACCCTGGATATTGACGATGTGGGCGCGTACCACCTGGTGATTCCGGAAACGCTGAGAAACAATATCCAGCTTCATAATGTCAGTTCCGAGTCCGCAGAAACCACATCCCTGACCCAGGATGAGGCGGTCACGGGAATTTATAAGGACCATGTGATCCGCACGGATATCACCAGTGATGTCACCACCGAGACCGGATATCTCCAGGCGACCCTGGATATCCCTTCCCAGGAAGTTCACCTGGATTTCAAGCAAATGCCCAGGACCACCTTTACCGTAGGATCACAGGTGGAGTTTGACGATGACAAGTGGTACCAGGGATTGAGCTTTAATGACGAGACCTTCCGGGTATATGAGATTGACCTTGAGGCCACGGCTGTCGAGCAGGTCAGCGAAAGCGGAATTGATGCCGAATATGCACCGTTTGAGATCCGGATGACGGCGAAAATGGAAGAAAAGGACAACCCGGTCCGCCTGTTTCCCGAAGTGGTCCGGCCCGCATATCCCCTGCGCGTGGAAGGGACAGTGGTCAGCGAAACCGGTGAAGACACCGACAAAACCTACCAGATCTATACGGATGACGATACCTCGATTGAGTATTATGAGATTTATATCCCCCTGTGGGACCTCAACATCCAGACCCGGTATATCCCGGATTTCCTTCCGGGCCATTTTTATTTCCCCCTGTTCAGGGATACCCGGGTGCTGGTGGAACTGTCACTGAATACGGCAAGGGTTGCAAGGGTTCTTGACTGGGGGGATTCCACCCGACTGCCGGATGACTACCAGGGCAATCACATTCTTTTCGGGAAAAATGACAGTGACCAGACTTCCATGCAGCATTATTACGACGAAAGCAAGCCCGTTCTTTCCATAGAGCGGACCTATGATACAGACACCCAGCTTATCAAAATAAGTGATGAGTCCATCCTGCTCCAGACCCAGGACGACGATGATGACGCATAACCTTTATGTAAACAGGAGGATGTTCACATGGCAAATTTAGTCGTTACCGGCGCGACGCTTTCCTGCTCCATGGGCACGGCGCCGACTGCCCTGGTTGTTACCTCAAACACCACGGTGACGGCCACATTGACGGCAGCCACAATCATGGATTATGCATCCATCACCAATATACCGACGTTCACCCTTTGTGCGTCAACCACCAATCCCACGACCATTGCCGCCACCGCCGCCGCAAGCGGGGTTTATACCCAGGGGGCATGCATCCCTGCCGCGGCTGCCCCCTGGTCACCCGGGGCCACCAAAACCTATATCGGAAATTATCCGGCGCTGACAGACAGTTGCACCTGCACCTGTTCATACGGGGGAACCATCAGTATTACTTATGCGGGCCAGGCCACTGTCAGCGCTTCATAAGTAATTTTCAACAAGGTGCAACGCCTTGCCTGACAAAGGTTTCAGCAAAGTGGAACAACCCTGAATGCTTGTAAGTGAATAGACGAGTAAAATTTTCATAGAGTGGGAGTAACGGGATGAACAACGTGTGAACAGTGATCCTTAAAGAAGAAAACGCTACCACCATGTGGTTTTTTTATAAATAAAAAATTGACGTAATTCATTTTTAATGTAATAAGTTTTCCTATGCGCTTGAGTATTTGCCTGTATGCTGGAAGCATTGATATTCCGGTTAGAAAACAAGAATTGAAATTCTAGCAATTATTGTCCATAGGGAAGGGAGGAATCGTGAGAATAGAGAATTTTTCCATGGCATCGCAAAGTGCCATTGAAACGGCTGTCAGACTGGCAGTTAAAAATGAACACAAGAACGTTACCCCCTGGCATCTGCTTCAGGCCATGATAGACACGGAATCCACCCAGGTGGGGCAGCATCTGGAACAGGCCGGGGCCAATCTCAAAAAGCTCCAGGCCGCCATGAGCAGTTATTTTCTGTCCCTTCCCAAGGCCCTTGCCGGCACAGATGAAACACCCATGAGCCGGGACCTTGAAAAAGTATTTATCACATCCGAGGATTTTGTTGACGCGGACAGCGGCAAGCATATCCGTGTGGACCATATGCTCCTGGCCCTGCTCAAACTTGAAAACATCAGGGAAGGGCTTTCCAGCTCCGGGCTTGCGCCTGAAACCCTTGAAAAAAATCTCAAGTCGAACCGGGAGCTTGGCGGCGGGCCTGCAGAAGGATTCGAGTACCTGGATCAATATGCGGAAAACCTCACCCGCAAGGCCAGGGAAAGCAAAATTGATCCCATTATCGGACGGGATAAGGAGATCAGCCTTGCCATCCAGATCCTGAGCCGGAAAATCAAGAGCAACCCCATCATTATTGGTGAGCCCGGTGTGGGTAAAACCGCCATTGTAGAGGGCCTGGCATCACGGATCGCCCAGAAGAAAGTGCCGGAAAGCCTTCAGAACATCACCATCATGGCCCTGGACATGGGGCAGTTGCTGGCCGGCGCCAAATTCCGCGGTGAATTTGAGGAACGGTTCAAAAATGTAATCCAGGAAGTCAAAGATGCCGGAAACATCATCCTTTTCATTGATGAGATCCATATGATTGTAGGGGCCGGCGGAGGCTCGGAAGGGGCCATGGACGCGGCCAACCTGCTTAAACCCGCCCTGTCCAGGGGCGAGATCCGGTGCATGGGTTCCACAACCCTTGAAGAGTACAGAAAACATATTGAAAAAGATACCGCCCTGATGCGGCGGTTCCAGATTGTCCAGGTGGACGAGCCTTCCATTGAAGAAACCCTGACCATTCTGAGGGGGATCAAAGACCGGTATGAGATCCACCACGGGGTCCAGATCCTGGATTCGGCCCTGATGGCATCTACAAAACTCTCTCACAGATACCTGTCCGAGCGGTTCCTGCCGGACAAGGCCATTGACCTGATGGACCAGACCTGCGCCACGGTCCGGTTGAAAATGGCTGCCAAACCCGATGAAATAGAAGCCTTGGACAAGAAGATCGTTGAACTGAAAATCGAGATCAATGCCATTGAAAAAGAAACCGATGAAAAGGTTGTCAAGCGCCTGGCCCTGTTAAAAGAAGAGCTGGCGGACCTGTCCGGGCAAAGTGCCGTACTTACGGAAAAATGGCAAAAAGAGAAAGATTCTATTTCACTGGTCCAGGATGCCAAACAGGAGCTGGAATCCGCCAAAAAAGAACTGGACTCCAGGATCAAGGACGAGGATTATTCCCGGGTGGCCGAACTCCAGTACAAAATCATTCCAAAGAACGAGGCCATTCTTGACGAATATGAAGCGGTTGACGTGACCGATGCCAATCTGCTTAAAAAAGACATTAACGAGGAAGATGTGGCCCAGACCGTATCTTTCCTGACCGGGATTCCCGTATCCAAAATGCTGGGTGAGGAAAAAGACCGGCTCATGAACCTTGAGGACCACTTAAGAAAACGCGTGCTTGGCCAGGACAACACCCTTGAGGTCATGTCCAAGGCCATCCGGCGCGCAAGGGCGGGTGTCCAGGATGCAGAGCGTCCCATTGCCTCATTCCTGATGCTGGGTCCCACAGGTACCGGAAAAACTGAAATCTCCAAAACCCTTGCGGAATACCTGTTCGACAGTGAACTGGCTCTCATCCGTATTGACATGAGTGAGTTTATGGAAAAGCATTCCGCAGCCCGCCTGGTCGGTGCCCCTCCCGGGTATGTGGGATATGAGGAAGGGGGAATCCTGACCAACAAGGTGAGGAGAAAACCTTACTCGGTCATTCTTTTTGACGAGGTTGAAAAGGCCCATCCCGATGTGTTCAACCTGTTTCTCCAGCTTCTGGACGACGGAAGGCTTACCGACAGCCAGGGAATTACCGTCAACTTTACAAATACCATTGTCCTGCTGACCTCCAATTTGGGATCCGAGCTGATCCAGCCCTGTGAAACCCCCGAGGAAGAGGCGGAGATGCAGCAGGGAATCATGGGGGCGGTGCGGTCCCACTTCAGGCCCGAGTTCATCAACCGCCTGGATGACGTGTTGATTTTCAACCAGCTCACAAAAGATGTAATGAAACCCATTGTGAACATCCAGTTGAACCGGTTGAAAAAGTTGATGGCCGATAAAAATATCGTGCTGACATTCACTGATGAAGTGCTGGAATACCTTGCCGACGAAGGATACAATCCCATGTTCGGGGCACGGCCCCTGAAGCGGGTGATCCAGGCCCGGATCCAGGATTTCCTCGCGGATAAAATCATTCAGGGCGAGATTACCGAAGAGAGCACCATCCATATTTTTCTGGATGAAGACGAAAAAGTCGCGTTTATCGAAGGGGACGGCCCTGTTCCGACTTTTGAGCGCAAGCCCCCGGAAGATGAGGCAGATGCCGCTGCACCCGAAGACGGGGAAGGCAACAGCCCGGAACCGGACCAGGAGGAAGACCGGCCGACTGGCCAGGACGACTCGGAAGAGGGCTGATATTCAACATTAACGACTTATTACAGATGCACCGGGATGCACCGGGACGGTTGATTTTCTGATTTATGAACTTACTTGCACCCATTACACTGTTTATCGGTTTCATAAAAAGGATCTTTGGATCTCCTACGGTTAAAGCGGTCCTGTACTCTCCCTATTTCCAGATCTTTGCCATTGTATTGGTGATCGTGCTGATCGGGTTCCTGGTGTATAAGATCAGAAAACGAAAAAAGGCGGCAAATCCCGAGGAACCGGCACCGGAACTCCCCGAGGAGGAGCCGCCCATGCCCACCGGGGCATTGCTCTCCATTTGGAAAACCTATATCAGAAAAATTCCCGCCGAGTTCAGGCGGGCGATTTTGTTGTATCACCCGTTTGCCGTCCTCGGGGACGCAGGTTCCGGAAAAAGTACGGTAATCAATACCTATTCGGACTGGCAGAACCAGTCCGATCAGTTTTACCCCAGCCACAGGGAAAACCAGGAACTTCAGATTTACCAGGGATCCAAGGTCATTATTCAGGAACTGTCTCCGGCTGTTCTTGAGAACACCACCCTTGAGGTGAGAAATGCCTTGGTCAAGCTTTGGAAGGCGTTTTTCAAAAGAGAGGATATCACGGCCGTGGTTACGGTTCAGGCCGAAGATCTTCTCAATGAAAACAGGGAAGGGCTGATTTCCCAGGCCCAGATCATCCGGGGCAAGTTGAATGTTTTGTCCGGAATCATGAAAACACCGGTTCCTGTTCATCTGACTGTCACCTTTATGGATAAGATGACAGGATTCCTTGAGTATGCCTCGTTTGCAGCGAAAAAAGGCATGGCTGTCCATGTGGATTACCATTCGGAAACAGATCTGTCTCAAGAGATGGAACAACGGTTTGATACGCATCTGACTCCTTTTTTGATTTCAGAGCCTTCCGGGGATTATTTAAAATTGCTGGCATACCTGAACCGGCAGCCTGAACTCTGCCAGGGCATTGAAAAATTTATCAGTGTCCTGCTGAAGGATGACCCCCTGGCAGATGCACCAACCGTTGAGAAGGTGTTTTTCACCTCGTCCAAAATTCAGGACACGGTCCTGTCCAATCCTTTCCATAAAAAAGAAAAGCAGAAACGGTTCTGGCAGAAACACCCCTATTTTAAACACCAAGTTGCCGCATCGGTGTTGCTGGTTTTGGGAACATTCTATCTCGGGTTTTCCCACAGCTATAAATCCAGGTATATCAGCGACCTCAAAGAAAAGGTGGTGGAACTCCAGCAGAAAATATCCATTTCAAGTGAGAAAAAAGGCTATCTGGAAGACTTGATGGACCAGACCAACGCCATCCGGCAGGATGAATTCCTGGCCCTTTTAATGGACTTTCATCCCGAGGCCGAGCATCAGATCCGTGCCACGGTCCTTTCCTATATCCGGAACAATGTGCTGTCGACGGAGCTGGACAAGTTGAGAAAGGGCGGCGGATCGTATGAAGAGGTCCGGATGATGCTGGCCCTGATATATGCATCCCGGGACAACCAGCTGGGGAAACTGATCCTCGATAACCTGGACATGTGGCGGAAAACCACCGGATTTACCCAAAAATTCATGGCCAACTATATCCAGTTGAGTGACAAAAGCTGGGCAAAACATATTTCCCTGGCGGATCTGGAGTATGAAAAGAAATCGCCCAAGCGGGGATACCGGGAGTTGAAGGTCTTTATCAACAACGTCCAGGATGTAAAAGTGAGCGGGTTTTTAACCCGCTCAGCATTTGACAGCCTCCAGGCCGATGCCCGCCGCATCTTCGAACGGCTCCGGGCAACCCCCCAGGCCGGTATGCAGGATATGCTCATCCCCATGTTGAACGAGGAAACCGTTCTTGATCTTGCCGTATTCGGAGAAACCGTGGACCAGAAGAATGAGGACCGCCGGCTGGCGGACTTTCTTTACCAGTTCCAGAAGTTGGACTATGATTATCCGGATCCCCAGGAGCTGAGCCTCACCCAGTTTTTCGACAATATCGAGGCCATGATGGGGTTCAAGAAAATGGATTATGACAAGTTCCCGGTGGAGATCGACGGCACCACCCGGTGGCTGGACCTGGGTCAATTTCATGATATTACGGAAACCAGCGAACTCATCAGCTTTATCCGGTCGTTTATCACCACCTATTCGTATCCGGGCGGCCTCTCCTTTTTCACGCCGGGCCGCAATTACCAGGATTTAAATGCCGCCCTGTCAACGGAAAACACATTCTTTTTCACGGCCAAAAACGTTATTGACGGCCGGTATACTAAAAAAACCTATGATGATGAGATCAAGCCGCCTCTGGACAGGGTGCCGGCCTTGCTGGACAAGCTGCCCGTGTCCGAAGATGAAAAGCACAGGTTGTCAAGCTTCATTTACCGTGAAGCAGAAGCCTATGCCCAGAAATACGCGGACGAATACAAAAGCTATTACAGCAAGTTCAGCATTCGTGCCGACTCTCTTGGCGAGTTAAGGTTCATCATCAACCAGATTCTTCTGCCCATGTCCCAGTTCCAGGAGTTCATGCTGACCCTGAAAAACAACCTGGACCTTGAATACGGCAAAAGCGACTATTTCAAACCCATCATGATGCACCTGGGCTCTCTGGGCTTCATGAAGATTATCATGCAGAATGAAAAGGACTTTTTTCCTGAACTGGAAAAATACAAGTCCATCCTGCGCATGATGCTCACGGACCTGGAAACCGACGGAAGCACCATTCCGGCGGAACCGGGATCTGACACTGCCGACCTGAACCGGGTATTGTCCCCGTCTGCCAGAATTACTCTCTCTATTTTCAGGAATGATCCGGGATCGTACATGGAGTTGATACAAAAGTGGACCAAAAGTGTGGGGGTGCCTGAAAACATGGGGTATGCGTTCATGGAACCGGTATACCAGGTTTACCGCCTGGGGCTGTCTGAACTGAATACCCAGGTGGTCACCCTTTGGAGTAAGATTCAGACCCGTCACCTGGGCAGGGATCTTGAGCTTTTTCCGTTCAATACAACCGCTTCAAAGGAGGCGGATCCCCAGAACATCCTCAAACTCATGAAATCTGACGGCGACTTCTGGACCCAGTTTAAGATGTTTATCGCCCCGCTATGCAAAAAGGTTAACGGCCGGTGGGAAAAACGGGAATTTGAAATGGGCAGTATCACCTTGCCGGATTCCATGCTGGATGCCGCAAATCGCCTCACGCACCTTTCCGGCTTGCTGGTCAATGAAAAGAATGAGCCCCAGCCTCTGCTGGTAGACATAAAGGCCGATATCCTTCCCAGGATTGAGAACAGGCTCCAGTTTGTCATCCTCACCTATCTTCAGTCCGATACCTCAGCGGTTTACGGATTCAACCAGCGGCCGTCCTGGGAGACCTTTAAAATCAACTGGTGGAAAGAAAGCCAGTCCTCCATTGGGGTTGAATTTTCGTCAGGAGACGAAAACCAGTTTAAAATATACAGGAATGACACCATTCCGAATTCTTACTGGAGTTTTTACCGGCTATTGCAAAAGGCGGAGTTCGATGCTAAAAAAAATGCATGGACCTGGGCCGTCGATTCTCCTGAAAATATAAACTGGAAAAGATCTGTTACGTTCTTTATGAAGCAAAACCCATTTCTGGTATTTAACGAAAACAGGATTGACCAATGAGCTTTTCACTACCGACAGCTGTTTGTGTTCACCAAAAGCGCCGTACCCGCTTCCTGTTCACCTGTTGCCTGTTTGTTGCCTTGTTCATGCTGTTCAACACCGGCTGCTCGTCAAAAGCCCCCACCATAAAGTTCAAAGTGAAGTCCGATAAAGTCGTCAACGACGGACAACCCGTCTACTTACTGATCCGCACGATCAGCGGGTCGGAGTTTGTGACGGACGATTATGATACCATTGCTGCCCTGTTCCACGCCTATCCCACTGATGAGAGCATTGTCTCAACTGAGTTTATCATTCCCGGAGACACCAAGAAATTTGTCATTGCCAAACCCGATGACAAGGATCTTGGCGTCTATTGCATGTTTACAAAGCCGGATGCACAATGGAAACTTCTGTTACAGAAACCATTGGATAAGAAATATGTCATCCTGCTGGAAAACAATGAAGTCCGGTTTGATTGAGAATTGAAAACACAATTTACTTGGCAGAAATACATATACAAACCATACGTTTGACAATTTTGTTGGCACCCGGGATGTCCTGAGTGCAATAAAACCGCTGTATATAAGCTTTACGTATTCCGGCACAATACTTGCTGTTGTATTTGCCGTACCACATAGGATGAAACAGGGGTGTATGCCCCTCTTATGGAGACGCCGGTTTTAAGATGACGCTTTTTCAACTAACGCATATGTGTAACAGCCTCAACCTGGACGGGTTGCAGGCCCAACAGTTTGAAACCCCGGAGGAGCTGGGGTGGCTGACACAGAGCTATGCATCTCCAAAGACTTTCTTTTCCGAGTTTCTGGCGGATTACCAGAAGACCTGCGGTGTTTCTGCGAAAAGCGTTGCCTTTTCCCATTATGATTTTTATTACGATATCTTTGATAAACAGGCAAACGGACAAAACCCTGCATATATTCATTACGATATCAACGGCCGGCGACATATTACCACTTACGACGACCTGAAACAGTTGGTGGACCATAAAGCCGATGCGTGGATACGGCGCGGGGTTGCGCCGGGAAGTCTTGTCTGCCTGGTGTATCCCCTTGGGCTTGACTTTACCGTGGGACTGCTGGCCGCATTAAAGCTTGGGCTTGTGATCTCAATTGCATCGCCTTCCCGGCCTTACCTGCTTAAAAAGCAACTGGATGCCCTGGCACCGGAGTATATCTCCACCGGCACTGCCTATGCCGCTCTGATGAAAAACTGGAAAACGATTATTCTGGAATCTCTGCCGGAAGGCGCCGGCCAGGGCCAGGAGGGCAGGGGAGAACGCCCACAGGTGTACCAGGCCGGACAGGTCGCGGCCCGTCTTTTTGATTTTTCTCTGGCCACCCTGCTGGAACCCGTGGACATTGCCTGTGACGATCTTTACCTGAATGCATTCAGGGATGGAATGCTCGCCCTCAGCCTGGGGCCGAAAGAGACCTTGGCAGCTCCTGGCTGGCCTATGGGCTCGAGCCAGCCTTTCATGCTTCTTTCGGTGTTGTTGGCCGGCGCGGCGTTTCTCGATCTCAAGCCGGAACTGTACAAGCGGATGCCTAAGATGCTCCGGGACTTTCCCCCGACCATTCTCGGGATAGATCGTGAACTCCGGGCGTTTCTCCAGACCCAGTCGCCAGACGTGCTCGTTGCATGTAAATTCTGGTTCCGGTCTCCGTCCGGTCTTTCGGATTTTGACGAATGGCAGGGATTCATTGCGAAATTGAACCTGGCAGGACGGTTGACCGGGGTATTGAAATGGCATGTGCAGGCCGGTGGCCTCCTGGCGTTCTCAAGACGCCGCAAAGGGCTGGTCGTTGACACCATCATGCCGTCGGCCGGAATGGAATGGCAGTTGGTTCCACTGCCCGAGGGCGGCATGATGCCTTCGCCGGAATTCGGATGCCTGTCCTTTATGGCAAACGGTGAAGAGAAGACCACCCCGTATTTATTTGTGAAGAACAAGCTTGAATGGCTCTGCCCCGATTCTTATCTTAACGAAAAACGGGAACGCTTTTATGCCGGGAACCTGGTTGAAACTTTTATCAAGAACACAGGATTCAACCGGCATTTTATGATTGTTAAAACCCAGAGAATGGCGTCGCAGCATATCTCAAACGACTTGGTGATATTCGCCGGGTCAAGAACGGGTATTGACGAGGCGGGCTTATCCCAAAAAATTAACGACAGGATTTCGCGTCACCTGGGCAAGGAGTACTGCCCGGACCATGTGGTGTTCCTGCCGTTGCTGCCCCGCATGGAACCTGACGGTTCACCCGACGATGCGTGGGCCAAAAAAGAATATACCACCTACCGGCTGGGTAAAAAAGCCGGACACACCCTTTTTACGGGGTTATCCCGATTAAAGGAAATGATTTTAATACAAAACGGAATACCCATATCCACAACATAAATTCAACAAAAGGAGGATGTATGGCAATCCAGGATGAAATACCCAAATCAAGGCTTACCCTGCGTTACAAGACCGAAGTCAACGGGCAGCCCGAAGATCTTTCCCTGCCCATGCGGTTCATGGTCATGGGGGATTTTTCCAAGGGAAACTCCAAGGACCGGAAACTCGATCTTGAAGAGCGCCAGACACGCAACATGGACGGCACCAACACGGATGCCATCATGAAAGACATGGGGCTGAATCTCAGCTTTGCCGTGGACAACAAGATCGACCCGGACAAAGAAGAGGAAACCCAGGTCAACCTAAAATTTGACGGCATGAGATCCTTCACCCCTGACGAAGTGGCTGAAAATGTCCCCAAGATCAAGGGACTGCTCAAGCTTAAAGAACTTCTCCAGGAAGTGATGTCCAATGTGGACAACAGGAAAAGCTACCGTAAACTGCTCTCGGAACTCATGGGAAATGAAGAAGCACTAAAGAGCATGATCGGCGAACTGGAAGGATATGACAGCTTCAAGCTTCCGTCCAAAAAAGAAACTGAAGAATAAGGCCCAATATTGAAAGGAGTATCCAATGGCTGAAGAAACCAAAGTGGATGAACAAACAGAAGAAAAACTAGACCTTAAGCGGTTCCTTTCCAGTATGAGGTTGAACACGGAAGTCAGCGAACCGGTTCCCATGATCCAGAATGACCTTCAGGAGATCAAGGATGATGTCAGCGAGGAAGACCGGTTCATTTCCGGGATGGCGGCTCTCCTGCTCAATGTGGAGCCTGTTGACGGCAAGTTCGACAAAGGCGGAATTCTTGAGACGATCGCCAACATCGACGAAATGGTCAACGCCCAGATCAACGAAATCATTCATAATCCGGATTTCAAGGAGCTTGAATCCAACTGGCGCTCTCTTAACGACCTGATCCTGAATACAAACTTCAAAGCCGATGTCATGATCGACATCCTTGACGTTGGCAAGGATGAATTGTTTGAGGATTTCGAGAACAATGCCGTGGACATTACCGGGTCGGCCTTGTTTAAAAAAGTGTATGTGGCAGAGTATGACCAGTACGGCGGCAAGCCTGTCGGGTCCCTTATCGGGCTCTATGACATGAAGCATACCCCGGATGACGAGTTCTGGCTCAGGACCATGGGCAAGGTGGCGGCGGCCAGCCATGCTCCCTATGTCGGGTCTGTCTCTCCCCAGTTTTTCGGATGCGATTCCATTGCAGAGCTTGAGGCCATCAAAGACCTTGAAGGCCTGATGAACCATCCCAAGTACGGTTCCTGGAACAAACTCCGTGACTCCGAGGAAGCCGCCTACATCGGGCTGACCCTGCCCAAGTATGTTTCCCGGCTTCCCTATGATCCGGATACCAATCCTTGCCGGAAAATCAACTTTACCGAACAGGTAGCCGGGGACAAGGACGAGGACTATTTATGGGGCAGTGCAGCCAGCCTCTTTGCCCAGAACATGGTCCGGTCTTTTGAAACATCGGGCTGGTGCCAGTACTTGAGGGGACCCAAAGGCGGAGGACTCGTCAGCGGTCTGCCCGTACACATGTTTAACATCCGCGGTGAAGAAGAAATGAAGGTGCCTGTGGAAATGATGATCCCGGATTACCGGGAGCTGGAATTCGCCAACAGCGGTTTCATGCCCCTGATTTACCGGAAGGGCACCTCCGATGCCTGCTTTTTCAGCTGCCAGTCTATCAAGAAGCCGAAAAAGTTCAAAGATCCGAAAGACACGGAAAATTCACAGTTGGTCACCAACCTGTCCTATACCCTTTCCATCACCCGGATCGCACATTACATCAAATGCATCATGCGGGATAATATCGGTAGTTCCGCAGACGCCACCTATATTAAAGATTCCCTGAGCAACTGGATTTCACAGTACGTCACGACCATTGTGAACCCCGACGATGCCACCCTGAAATATTATCCGTTCAAGGCCTACTCCGTGGATGTGGAAGAGCGGCCCGGCATGATCGGCTGGTATGATTGCAACATTTCCATCCTGCCCCATATCCAGTTTGAAGGGATGGACGTGGAATTGAAACTGGACGCCAGACTCGGATAATGATTGCGCAATACATTTACATATTGCGCGCAAAAACATATAGAAAAGGAGAAGTGAAATGGCTGAATTAAGTTATGACTGCAGTGTAGAGCAAGGATTCAACTTTGTAAAAGATGTGCAGGATCTTGTGGGACACATCACTGCCATAAAGATCGGTGATACGGAATTGTCAGCCGACATCGGCGTAACCGACCCCACGGATATTGCAGGCGACAAGGTCAGTGTTGTCGGCGTCATGTCATCAGTTTACTGGCAGGGCGGTTATGCCCACGGTATCACTTTTGACGCCAAAGTCTCCAACACCAACCAGACTTCTGTTGCCGGGCTGACTCTGAATACCCTGGACAGCACAGCCGTGGAATTCCAGTTCATCGTTTATAAATATGACAACTCCGCCAAAAAATACTATAAAGCATTCCATGCCAATGAGACCACGCTCAACGGCCTTGTGGAAACCAGCGGTGGAGACCTGATCCTGTCCATTGACACGGATCCGAGCATGGAGGTGCGGAACCCGCTCAACTTCCATATGAACATCTCCATCATGCCTGCGGATGAAGAGCAGGATCTTCATGTGGCGGTGTCTGATACGGATAAATTTGTTAAAAAATGGGGTGTTCCGGTCAGCTAAGGAACATGCCGCATAAACCCCACGGCTTTTCCGGTATCCTGCCGGGAAAGCCGTGGGCCGCTTATATGACTTTTTTTCAGGCAGGAAACTGATGGCAGATACATTGGCACGGGTATATTGGAAGATGGGGCAGAGCATACTGCCCGAATTCTTTACGACCCAGGAAGAATCCCTGTTGCGGGATACCGTTTTGAGGTTTAAATCAACCGGCATCCCCTTTTTCGGCGTCAGCCAGTTGGAGTGGAATGATTCCCTGATATCAGAAGGGGTGTTGTCCATCAGCCGGATGACCCTGATCATGCCGTCCGGGCTGTTGCTGAACATTCCGGAAAACACGCGGGTATCGCCCTTCAATATCGGTCTTGTGGGCAGTACCAAGGTGTCGGTTTACTGTCATTTCGTAAAAGGCAAAAGACGCAGTGACGATGACGCCGAAGACGGGTGGCAGGAAGGGGAACAAGATGTACCAAGGGATTATTATGATCTGGTTCTTTCTTCAGAGCAGAGCACCCGGGGAATTCATGAATCCATCAAACTGGCCGAGTTTGAAAAGGATCCGGACGATGTCTGGCATGTGTCTGAAAATTATATTCCGCCCCTGATCCAGATGGGCACCACGCCCTTTTTTGCAAAAAAATTGGATGAGTTGATCGAGGTCCTGGAGTTTTTTCACTATAACCTTGCCATGGAAGCGGCCGGCTATCTGAGCGGGGACGCCCTTGTCAGTATTAAAAGCTGCATGAAAAGCAGTCTTAAAATGCAGCGGCTCCTGGCCAATATCAAATCCCAGATCAACTGCCATCCCTATTATCTGTATGAAGCATTAAACGATTTTTATACGGAAATCTGCTATTACAAAAAACTGATCCCGGAACATGCCACTCTGCCGTACAAGCATGACCAACTGGCGGTTTGCCTGAACCGCCTGGCCAATCCTTTGATCCAGCAGATGAAGATGATGGAGTCAAAGTCGCCCTATCTCTCTTTTGAATATAAGGACGGTCTTTTCCATCTGAAACTGCCCGCTGAAATCCGGTCTGCCGAAGAAACCTATTTTCTGGTTCAAAAGGGGCATGTGGGGGACCAGATCGATCTGTCGGACCTGAAACTGGGCAGTATGTCCAGAATTGCCATGATCCACCGTCTTTCCCTGCCCGGCCTTCCCCTGAAAAAAGTCAAACGGCCCCCGTTCCAGCACTCGTTTGGTGCGGAGGTGGAATTTTTTAGGGTGGTTGAGGGAGAAGAATGGGATTATGCACTGCGGGACCTTTCCCTTTCATTTTACAAAAAACGCCGGCTTGACGGTGTGGAATGCTTTTTATACTGGCGGTGATGCAGGGAGGGTAACCCATGGCGTTCATGAACAAGTTTATCCCTTCAGAGCGGCGGAAACGCAACCCGGAGACCTATGAGGATATTATTGAAAACCTGAACAATATCCTCAACACCAAAAAAGATTACGGGGCTTTGTTGGAAGATTTCGGAATACGGGATCTGAACGAATTCAACAGCAAGGAAGGAATCATCAAAATCGTCATGGAAGAGGTGGTCAGAAACATTGAAACCTATGAACCCAGGCTTATCGTCCAGGAGATTGAAAGTGTGGATTCCCAATCCTTGTTTCAATTGTCGTTTAAAATCAAATGCACGGTAAAGGATGAAAAAAGATCCCTGAACATGGTGTTTGATTCAATTATGAACAGTTTTCTCATCAATTAAGTCAAACCGATTACGGAGCGGACCAGCTTATGAGTCTTGTATGTAAAATAGAACTCCATAAAACAGACGGTGTTACTGTTACGGTTGAAAATGACGATGACGGTATCACCCAGACCATGGTGTTTGACGGTACCAACATCACCACCACCTGCGCGGGCAGTGACGAAACCAGCACCATCACCCAGGCGTCGGACAGCATTACCATTTCATGCAAGGATTTTGTGGTGGATGCTGAAACCATCACATGCACCTCATCCAGTGACACATCCATGGAAAGTGAGGCCAAGTTCAGTATCAGCAGTTCTGATGACCTGACCGTCACCTCCAGTGCGTCGCTCACCGCCACATCCGATTCAAGCATGTCCCTGACCGGCAGTGAAGTGGACATTGAAGGGAGCTCCGGCGATGTGTCCGTCTCCGGCACCAATATCAGTGCGTCCGCAGACTCCAACGTCTCCATGGATGCCGGGTCAAGCGCCACCTTGTCCGGGGACAGCAGTGCCAGTGTTGAAGGGGCTTCGGTCAGTGTTGAGGCTGACGGCACCCTGAGCCTCAAAGGAAGTACGGCAACCCTTGAAAGCTCATCCACCACAACCGTCAGCGGCAGTCTTGTCAGTATTGGATAATGGATTACAACGACACCCTATACAAGGCGTTTCTCGAGGCAATGAACGATCTGGACAACTTCCGGATCGCGTATACATCGGAGCACTCAGGACTCTCCCTGGACCGTGAAGATCCGGATGTCCGGCGGCTGATCGAGGCCATGGCCTTTTTTTCCGCCCGTACCCATTTGTCCGGGATGAAAAATATCACCTCGGCAAGATTGAGGCTGTTCCAGCAGATCTTTTCATTTCTGCTGGCGCCCATCCCGTCCATGGGAATCCTCCAGGCCGACATCACGGGCCATTTGCAGGATAAAGCCGTATTCCCCAGGGGAACAGAATTTTTATTTGCCACGGAAACCGGCGATACCGCCTTGTACCGGACCATGGAAAACATGACGGTCCTGCCTGTCAAGCTGACCGGTGCCAAGCTGATTGCCATGCCCTCAAAAGGATACCGGCTGATGATCCGCTTCGCTTCCATGTACAAGCGGCGGGATGATATCGGTAGACTTTCCCTCCACATTGATTACCTGAATGATTACCAGAATTCCCTTTACGTGATGGACAGCCTGAAAACCGCATTGAAATCAGCGTTTATCTCGTTTGAGGACAGGGTTGACGAGCACACCAAGGGAGCACCCTGCAAGGTCAGTTTCGGAAACCAGAGTGAAAAAAGCAGCAAGGCGGATACCGAGCCGCTCATGCATCCCATCCAGGAATCGCGTTTCTTTTTTCATTTTCCACCCCAGGGCCTGTTCATGCACATTGATGTGCCCGAAGTCCGGCGGGCATGGAAGTCTTTCACAATCTGCCTGGACCTCACGGACCGCTGGCCTTCTAAACTTGTGATCAACAAGGATATGTTTTCTCCGTTTTCCGTTCCGGTTGAGAATTTGAAAACCGCCTCTGCCGAACCCATGGTTTACGACGGCACAAAAGAACGCCTGGGCATATACCACCCGGAGCTGGAGGCGCGATACGAGCTTCAGCACATCAAGGGCGTGTATAAGATTGTAAATGGGGTGACAACGCCCATGAGGCCGGGGATTCTGGCCGGGGGCGAAGGCTCCTATGAGATTGAATACGGCCAGTCATCGGGAAAAAACACCCATGCCATCAATCTGCACTATCCGGAAGCGTTTATGGACCCTGTGACCATTGTCGTGGATGCCCAGTGGATTCAGCCGGAGTTTACGGAAAAACTGGGTCAGAAAATTTCAGTTAAACCGTATTCCAGACATATTCCGGGGATCAAGTGGCGCAAGGCGGAAAACATTGTGGGGCATGCCGCCAATGTGTTTCATGAAGACATGGATGTTTTCATGTATCTGCTTTCCCTCCGCCACAAGTCCAGGTTTGACTATGATGATATTCTCAGCCTGCTTAAAGTCCAGGGCAGTGTATTCAAGGGAAATTTCAAACAGATCGAGCGCCTGTTTAAAGGGATACGTGTGGAAGAAACAAAGGTTCAGACCCGGTCGGGCAACACCTTAAAGTATATTTACCACCTGCAGTTCCGGGAATGCTCGGCATTTGTCCGGCCCATGGTCAGGGTTTTCGCCCACCAGGTGGAACAGATCCTGGACTGCTGGATGTCCCAGGCAACAGTGGAAACAAAAATAGCGTATGAGACCTCTTGATTAAAATACCCGGGTTGGGTAAGTAGTGTTGTGCGCCCGGTTTAACGGACCGGCAGCAAAAAAAGGGAAATATGGAAAAAAAACTCTGGAAAACAATTGCCGAACTTTTTAACCGGATGGAAGCCGGTGTTGATGAATTCCTCTCCAGGGACACCCTTGAAGCCGAAGAGATCATGGAAAACCCGGAAAACAACATCCTCCAGGTCCGGGAAACCATCAGAAAGCAGCTTGATCTGCTGCGTATTGACCTTGCCGACTGCCTCACAGACCAGGAAAGCTACTATGTCCTGTTTGCCGTTGTGATCTACATTGACGAAAATATTCAGACAAATGTCCTGGACAAGGCAGACCTCACCTGGCCGTTGCTGCAAAAAGAACTATTCGACATTGATGACGGCGGCAACCTGTTTTACGACACCCTTGACCATATTCTTAAAAAGCCCGAAATCACCCTGTTTGTGTTCGAGGTCTTTTATTTCTGTCTGAAGCACGGATTTTTGGGCAAGTATATTGACGACCCCATTGCCATTTCAGACTACAAGAAAAGCCTTGAACAGAAAATTGAAACAGCCGAAGCCGCGTCGGAAATCGTCATTCCGGAAGAGGGCGGCACGTTTCCATATCTTTTTTCCCCGGCCTGGTACTATGGCGTGGCTGTTGTCTTTCTGGTCATTACCTTTGCGGGATTCTGGTTTTTCTAAGTTGGGGTAGGGGCCCCGGATTTAAGATCCGGTATCGGCTTTGCTGCAAAAAGGAAGCAGGTGTTGCTTGTCGTAAAGAGGGACAAGAAGCGCGTCCCTTTTTTCTCTTTTCCTGAAATTGGCGAATGCTGTTTTTGCCTCTGATTGATCTGCAAAGTTGCCAACACGGACAGCATATACCTTTATTCCGTTTTCACAGGACAGGATAATCGTTGACGGGGAATATCCCTTAAGCCGGTATATCTTTGAATCTTCCACGGCATTCTTTTTGGCCATGAATACACCGGTCTGGATGGCATATGCCGGTTTTCCGCCCGGAGACAGGGGAGAGGAGCCGGCACCATTCAATGCAATGGTGTTGACCAGCGGACCGGAAGATGGTTTGGGCTTAACAGCGGGGTGCGGTGCTTTTTTCGCAACACTCCCGGCGCTGGTTGTATGGTGAGCCGGAACGGATTTTCTGACCACTGCCGGCCTGGATTTGGACATGGCCGGTGCCGGTGCGGGCTGAACGGCTTTAGTCGGGGGCGGTGATGGTGCCGCAGCTTTCACAGGCGGCGGGGGATTGTGGGACATGGATGCGCTGTATCCCGCCGTCTCTTCGGACGGATTAAGCAGTTCGTATGCAATAAACCCGGCCTGCTTTCCCGCAAGTGCCAACACCAATGCCACCAGTGCTGAAAACATAATTATTTTAATCATTGTCACGGAAAATGAAGACGGCATCATCTCTATATTCACCCCGGTTTGGTATGTATCTTTATATTTGTAGTGAATTACGGGCTATTCTGTCAATTACTTTAACTAAATTAAATGCCTAATTATAGCAAATGACAAAAATATGTTCCGAAAAAAACAGCAGTGGAAAGGCCTGTTCAGTAAAAAGATGCTGAAGACCTGAGCGTCATTTGCTGCACAACCACTGAAGTTAAAAATTGAATCGGAACGAAATTTTGAGGACAGCTATAGTCTATAATCAGTGATTTTGTCAATACTTCTGGCACACTGCCGGCAAAAAAGAGTACATGCCGGAGAGTGATACCTGTCTTGATTTTTAACACGGATGATGCCATGATATCGGCTCGGAAAAGGTCCTGCAGCAACGTTAACCCCGGAGACAGTATTCATGAATCGTTTTTTCTACCTGATGCTTGGTTTACTTATTTTTCTGCCGGCTTTACTATGGGCCAAGGACGGAATCGGCGGTTCCCCGGACCGGCATGCTGTTCCTCCGCTGCTTGAAACCCTCCGGTTTTCCGGTGACATTGATCTGTGCGGACAGGACATTCCCTATGACAGAACCGAGATCAGGGAGCGGCTGGAAAAGGAAATGATGCTGGCCGTGTGGAACCGTCCCCAGGTTATTCTCTGGCTGAAACGGGCCCACCGGTACTTTCCCCATATTGAAAAAATTCTCAGGGAAGAAAACCTGCCTTTGGATATGAAATATGTCCCTGTTATTGAAAGCGCCATCCGTCCCCACAGCCGGTCCGGAAAAGGAGCCGTGGGGTATTGGCAGTTTCTCAAAAGCACCGGCCGTAAATACGGGCTTCGTATTGACAACAGAATCGATGAACGGCGGAATCTGTTCGCCTCGACCCGTGCCGCCTGCCGTTACCTGAAAAAGCTTCATGGGGATTTTGACTCCTGGCTTTTGGCGCTTGCAGCCTATAACATGGGAGAGTTCGGGCTGAATACCGAAATTGAAGCCCAGGGTACCCGGGATTTTTTTTCTTTGTATCTGCCCCTGGAGACCCAGCGGTATGTCTTTAAAATTATAGCAGCCAAAATGATCATGGCCCATCCCGAATATTACGGATTTCACCTGGAACCCCGGGACCTGTATCCGGTGTTCACCTATTCCAAGATCAATTTCTCCATGAACAGTGAAGTTCCCCTTTCCCTGATTGCCAGGGCCGCAGAGACCTCATTTAAAGTGATTAAAGACATGAATCCGGAGATCCGGGGATACTATATCGAGGGAAACAAAACAACGATCCTTGTACCCAAAGGCAGGGAAAAAGGATTCAAGCCGCGGTTCAAGTCCCTTCACAAGGCCTGGAAGCAAAAAGACAGAACCCGGTTTCATGTGGTCAGGCCCGGCGAAAGCCTCATCGGTATTGCCAAACACTATAACATGAACCTGGCAACCCTTCTGAGATTGAACAAATTTTCCTATAAAAAGGTGATTCACCCCGGAGACAGGATATTGGTGAGGTAAGCCTTAAGGTTTGGGAGATTCTTTTTTGGGTTTTTGCTGTTTTTTCAGGCAGAGATTGTCTTCACGGATAATGGCGCAGAGTTTAGGGTTGTGAAGCTCTTTGCAGGTGGCGTGATTATAGAGCGGGCATTCAGGGTGTTGTTTGGACATGTATCCGTTCCTTTATGATTGTATACCCAATGTTTGAAAATATACTCCAATTCCCCTATGCTTTCAACTTGTTTTCTTTTGTAAAACAGTGAGAAACACAGAGCGCTGAGAAGCGGAACAGGTAATCAATGAGCCCGGGAGTGGAAATCGTCCGGTTAAATCCGCCCAGGTGGGGGCCGGTTTCAAGGGTGATATCTGATTCCCCTTTGGCAGGAATATCCGTGACTCCCCTTTGGGCCAAAAAGCGCTTGAAATCGTTGTCATCCATTTCTTTCTGGTCCCTGGCCCTCAGGGTCTCTTCCATATCTTCGTCACTGCCCATGGCCGCGACCAGTTCATCAACCAGCTCCCGAACCATGCGGTCCAGGGCGAACTCAGACGTACACGGAAATTCGGTTTTTACAAGCCCTTGAAAATAAAAACAGCTCACACCCGAGAGCAGCTCCCGGAACAAGGCCGGATCAAACAGATCCCTGGTGTCACAGGCGCAGAGATTTTCATCCCTTCCTCTCCGGAGGGGGGCGCGGTTCCTGAAATAGCTGCCGATGACCAGGGCGAAACTGAGCAGATGCTCTCCGATATAGTGCCTTAACTGGCGGCTGTCTTCAGCCTGTATCAGGTGCTCAAAATCCCTTGGGCCTGAAACGGCGAAATTGGGAAACCGGCAGGAATCAAGCCATTGGTCCAGCCGCCCCCCATGCTCCCACAGATATGCCCCGTTATCGTTTCTGCGTCCCTGTTGTGTCCTGTTGTGGAACAGAGGAATCAGGGCGGTATGAAAAATGCCCCTTGCGGTCAGTGCCCCCAGCAGCATGGCATTTTTAAAGAAAATCTGTTTTGCCTGGTCGACGGGCCGGCGGTTTACCATTTCATTGGGATACTCATAATATCCCCGGCAGGGAATGAAGGCGATGCAAATGCCTTGAAACACTTCCCCGGGTCCGCCACCGGGCAGAGCCGAAGTTAGCCTGAACAGGACACGACCCGACCGTGTCACCGGTATTGGCACCTCAAATGTATGGTCCGGGCAAGCGGCATTCGTATGAAGCGTTTGCATCCAGCGGACTTCCCGGACCAGTTCATCCGCATTGGCCCGGGATGTGGCAAACTTGATCACCCCTGCCGGGCCTTTCCGGGTGCAGATAACCAGGCTGCGGCCCTGCCAGGCCAATTCCAGGGAGGCATGTTCCCCCATAAGGGATACCAGTTCCTCCAGACCAAGGGGCAGAGGGGATGTGTCTGTCAGGGGAGCTTGCCTGGCTTTAGGAAGCTTTACCGGCAGTTTTCCAAGGGCCTGCCCAATCGCCCTGAGTCGTTTGCCGGATGATGTTGACAACAGGGCTCTCAGGTGTGGGACAATGTTCCAGGCGATCGGCAGCTCGGAATGGCAGGCCATGGCAACCAGGGCATCTGCGGCTTCACTGTAAAGAAACAGGACCTGTTTCTGCCGGTCAAACATTTGAGATTCGACAACAGTGATCAGCGCCTCAAGGGTCCTGGGGGTAATGGTGTCGGGAAACCTCTGGATGTGGGTGGCAAGGTATTGGACCGCCATATAGGCGGCACTGAAATCGCGGCAATGATGGATCAACTGGTCTTCGGTACGAAGCCGGTCGACTTCATTGGGAGGCTGGGAGTGCATCTGCCCTTACTGGGTCAGGGTTTCCTCTGAAATGGACGTGCCTGTGCCGCCGATATCCAGTTGGGGAACAACCGGTCCCGGGTCTGTCGGGTCTGTTGTTCGGGTTTCCGGTTCAGGCGTTGTCTCGGAACCGGTTGCTGCACCGGCATTGGCAGGTGCGGGGGGTGTTGCCGCAGGAGGGGCCGGTTTCCCGGCGCTGGCTTCCAGTTCCAGAATCCTTTTTTCCAGGGAGGCCTTCAGTTGCTCTATATCCTTGGCCCTGGCGCGATCCGTATCCTGTTTCAACGTTTTGAGGCGCTTGTCCACAAGGCTCGTGGCTTTATTTAACTGGGCAATCTGCTGCTCATAGGCCGAGAGTTCCAGAAGCCTGGCATCAAATTCCTCCTTGAATAACTGCATATCTTCGTTGAGTTTGTCTGCCTGGGATTTGAAGCGGACGTTGTTCTCCTTGATGGCGGCCAGCAACTCCCGGTTGATCCGTTCAACAGTTGCCAGTGTGGATTTGTCCTGGCCGGCATTGGTCTTGATCCGCTTTTCAAGTTTGGCCAGGGAGGTGTCCACAGCCTTAATATCCGCCTTTGCCGATGCGGTTTTTGCCAACTGGTTTTCAAGGGCCTGGGCCTTTTTGTCCACCAGGGACAGCTTTTCATCCAGTTCAAAGGCGGCTTTGGCAATACGGACATCCAGGGCA
Source organism: Desulfobacter sp. (assembly GCA_036881925.1). Classification (GTDB taxonomy): domain Bacteria; phylum Desulfobacterota; class Desulfobacteria; order Desulfobacterales; family Desulfobacteraceae; genus Desulfobacter. The sequence goes on along the minus strand of JBAJNJ010000013.1, from coordinate 50,647 downwards.
TTGAGTTTATCTTCAAGTTTCTTGGACATCTGTGCCACCTGGTTGCCCTGGGTTTCGTCCACATCCACGACCCGTTCTTTCATGTCAATGTAGGCAAATGCCAGCACTGCAATGATAATACACGGGATGATAATGGTGATGATGGTAACCCTTTGGGAGAGCTTTTCTATTTTCAGGGTGTTGATTTCCTGATGATACGCCGAGGACGCCTGAATTTCATCGTCACCATTGTCGTCATCTTCCGGGAGACCGGATAAATCACTCCGATAGTCCTGAAGGCTGCTGTCATTCATGTGGTGTCATCCTGTTCCGGGTCTATTCCCTATTCCCACTCAATGGTGCCCGGAGGCTTGGAGGTGATGTCAAAGACCACCCGGTTGATGTTGTCCACTTCGTTGATGATCCTGTTGGAAATTTTACCCAGCAGGTCATGGGGCAGTTTGGCCCAGTCCGCCGTCATGGCGTCGTTGGATGTGACCGCACGGATGGCCACGCAATTGGCAAAGGTCCGCTTGTCTCCCATGACCCCAACGCTTTTGACCGGCAGGAGAACGACAAATGACTGCCAGAGCTTTCTATAAAGGCCGGCGTTGCGAATTTCCTCCAGGAGTATGGTATCTGCCTTCCTTAAGATCTCCAGGCGGTCCCGGGTGATTTCTCCCATGATGCGGATGGCAAGGCCCGGCCCGGGAAAGGGCTGGCGCCAGATCAGGTCTTCGTTGATGCCCAGTTCCAGCCCCAGTTTTCTTACTTCATCCTTGAAGAGCAATTGCAGGGGTTCGATCAACTTGAGGTTCATCTCTTCAGGCAGTCCGCCCACATTATGATGGGATTTGATAATGGAGGTGGGGCCGCCAAAGGCGGATTTGGACTCAATGATGTCCGGATAAAGGGTGCCCTGGCCAAGGAACTGCGCACCTTCTATTTTTTTGGCTTCGGCATCAAAGACTTCAATAAACAATTTTCCGATGATCTTCCGTTTTTGTTCCGGATCGGTGACCCCTTCCAATGCGGAAAGAAATTTATCCCTGGCATCCACGAATTTGATGTTCATATCCAGGTTGGCGGTCAGGCTATGCTCAAGCTGTTCTTTTTCATTTTGGCGCAACAGGCCGTTGTCCACGAAAATGCAATGAAGATGTTTCCCAACGGCTTTGTGAATCAGGGTGGCGGCCACGGAAGAATCAACACCGCCTGACAGGCCCATGATGACTTTTTTATCTTTGACTGCATCCTTGACCTGGGCAACAGCACCGTCTGAAAAAGATTTCATAGTCCAGTTCTGGTCGCAGGCACAGACATCAAAGAGAAAATGCCGGATCATGCGTGCGCCGTTCACGGAATGCTCAACTTCCGGGTGGAACTGGAGTCCGTAAAACTTCTTGTCATGGTTGGCAATGGCGGCGATTTCGGTGTTGTCAGTGGCTGCGGTCACCACAAAACCCTGGGGAAGCGACTTTGCGGAGTCTCCATGGCTCATCCAGCACTGAAATTTTTCTTCCATGTCCCGGAACAGGGGGGCAGCGTCTTTTACTTTGAGTTCGGCAAACCCGTATTCTCTTTTTTCAGCGCCTTTGATGGTGCCGCCAAGGGTCTGGACCATGTAGTGCATGCCGTAGCAGATACCCAGAACAGGGATTCCAAGATCAAAAATGCCGCTGTCAATGGCCGGGCTGTTTTTTTCGTAAATAGAGGAAGGGCCTCCGGAGAGGATAATCCCCACAGGGTTCATCTCTTTTATTTTATCAATGGAGATATCAGCCGGCTCCACCTGGCAGTAAACATTATTTTCCCTGACACGCCTGGCGATAAGCTGATTGAATTGTGAGCCGAAATCAATTACAATGATCATGATTTATATCCTAAAAAGGTTGTAATTCTAAATCGGGAAATTTTCCTATAATCCGGATAAAAAAGCAAGTTGTTTTTACGCGGATCTTGCCAACAATCCTTGATTATGCTTTATTAGAGACACTTCGGTAATATTGTTATTTCATCATAAATTCTAGGAGCAATGGATGTACTTAGCCAGTGACTTGAGAAAAGGACTGAAACTCGAGATTGACGGTGATCCCCACGTGATTGTGGGGTTTGAGTTTAAAAAACCGGGAAAAGGCCAGTCCCTGTACAAATGTAAACTTAAAAACATGATCACCGGATCCCAGTTCGAGCGGACCTATCGGTCCGGGGATAAATTCGAAAAAGCAGACCTTGAAGAAGTGGACATGGAATACCTGTATGCAGACAAGGATTCCTGGTGCTTTATGAATTCGAACAATTACGAACAGATTTTCCTTACCAAGGAACAATTGGGCGACGGTACGGACCTGCTCAAGGAAAACACCGTATGTACGGTGCTCCTGCACAACGGGAATCCCATCGGGGTAACCCTTCCCAACTTTGTGGTGCTTGAGGTGGTGACTGCCGAACCCTGGGCCAAGGGCGATACCGCCACCGGAGACACAAAACCGGCCACACTGGAAACCGGCTTTGAGATCCAGGTGCCCCCGTTTGTGAATGAAGGCCAGTTGATCAGAATCGACACCCGCTCCCGGGAATATGTCGAACGGGTGAATGAATAACAAAGACAGCATACCTGAACCGGATCTGCCCATTGAGCGGATACTGGTGGTGGATGACGAACCCAGCCTCAGGGTCCTTCTTTCCAAAGCCCTGGGCCGGGCCGGGTTTGTCTGCATTGAGGCGGCTGACGCGGAAAAGGCCTGGGATCTGATTTCATCCGGCGAAGGTGCGGATCTGGATTTGGTCATCACAGATATCGCCATGCCCGGCATGGACGGAATCGAACTGCTCAAAAAGGTCAAAGCATACAACCCTTCCATTGATTTCATTATCATGACCGGATATGCCTCGGAATATTCCTATGTGGATATCATGGATGCCGGGGCGTCCGATTATATGACCAAACCGTTCAATATTGACTCCGCTCTGGCCAGGATCAAGCGGATTGCCAGGGAAAAAAGCCATCTGATTAATCTTGAGGAAACCAACTTGCAGCTCCGCAAGGCCATGGAGCGGGCCAACCGCCTGGCACAGGAGGCCAAGGACGCCTCAAAGGCAAAAACCTTTTTCCTGGCCACCATGAGCCACGAAATCCGGACCCCTTTGAACGGGATTGTCGGGTATACGGACATGCTGATGGACACGGACCTGGACAAGGAGCAGAAAACGTTTCTGGAAAGTGCCAGGTTTTCCTGCGACACGCTTTTGTCGGTAGTGAACGACATCCTAGATTTCTCCAAGGTTGAATCGGGTAAGCTTTATCTTGAAGAGATTGCCTTTGACCCCGAGGTACTCTGCTTTGACACCATTGATGTGGTCAGGACCCAGGTGGACGAATCCCGGGTGGAGTTGCTGTGCCGGATCTCAGATACCGTTCCCGGAAAAGTGGTGGGAGACCCCCACAGGTTTCGCCAGGTGCTTTTGAATCTTCTTGGGAATGCCGTCAAATTCACCCCCAAGGGCAGCATCTCCGTTCGCCTTGATGCCGATGTAGACGGTTCCCATACCCTTCTGACAGTAACCGTTTCCGATACGGGGATCGGCATTGCCACAGAAAAGCAGTCTCATATTTTTGAACCGTTTACCCAGTCCGAGGAAGACATCACCAATCGCTACGGCGGGACCGGCCTGGGGCTTGCTATCAGCCGGAATATCGCCCGGAAGATGAATGGTGACCTTCGGGTGAGATCCACCAAGGGAAACGGTGCCGACTTTTACTTTACGGCCCGGCTGAAAACAGGCGAAATCGTACCCCGCCGGCAGCGGATTCGTCCGGCCGGACTTAACGGCAAACGCGTTCTTGTGGTTTCAACAGGGCCGGATGCTTCGGAGATTCTGGCCCACATCCTGTCCACATCCGGCATGGAGGTGGACATCAGGCCCCTGGGTCAACTGCCCCTGGTGCTGAATGTTCCGGCAGACAAGGATGTTCAGGATTATGATCTCGGGATTTTTGATTTCGGCAAATCAGTCAAACCCGGTGCCAGGGATATCCCGGATTTGATGCAAGGCACATCCCCCGGTGATTTTCCCTTTAACTGGATGGCCTGTGCCGTTCCTTTCCCGGGTATTGCCCAGATTTTTGACAAGGGCGGTTTTAAGGGGTTTATTTCAAAACCGGCAAGGCAAGGAGTGCTTTTGGACATGGCCGCCCATATCATGGGTATGTCCAGGCAAGGGGAAAAAGATGACGCTGAAAAAAAGCAGCCGGCCATGCTGACCACCCATTCCCTGTCTGAAAGCAAGAAAATGGATGCCGTCATTCTCCTGGTGGAAGATAATCCTGTGAACCAGAAAATGGCCAAGCTGATGTTGACCCGGGCCGGATACCAGGTAGAGGTGGCCAAACACGGAAAAGATGCGCTTACCGCTTATGTAAAGGACCCCGATCAGTACGACCTGGTACTCATGGATATCAATATGCCGGAAATGGACGGGTTTGAAGCAACCGAACGAATCCGGTCCCATGAGATGGAAAAGAGCCTTAATCCCATCCCCATCCTTGCCTTGACCGCCAATGTCCTGGATGATTTTAAACAGCGGTGCAAACAGACCGGCATGAATGACTTCCTGACAAAACCCATCAAACGCGAAGTGGTGTTTGCCGCGATCCAGAAATGGGTCCGGAAACGGGGCTAATTGAGAACAGGCTCTTTTACGAAATGTCTTTTTATTCCGCCTTATTTGATTCCAGTACAGCAGGTACTTTATATCCGCATCCCCTTACCGGGCATTTGAGAAATTTTCCCTCTCTTTTGGATTCTTTTTCCACCAGGTATTTGGACTCACATTGGGGGCAGGGCGTTGACACCGGCTTGTCCCAGGACGCAAAGGTGCAGTCCGGGTATTTGGAACACCCATAGAACAGCTTGCCCCGCTTAGACCTTTTTTCCACAATAGTGCCGTCGCAATTGTTTTCAGGACAAGGAACCCCGGTGTCGTTGGATGCGTTGTCCTGGCCCACGGATTCGGTGTGCTTGCATTCCGGATAACCGGTACAGGCCAGAAACAGGCCGAACCGGCCGTCTTTCTGCACCATGGGTTTGCCGCATTCCGGACAGTCTTTTACCGGCTCACTGTCCTGGATTTTTTCCACAATAGAGATATTGCCCTTTTCATCCCTGAGGTAGTTGCTGGTAAACGCACAGTCCGGGTAGCCGGTACAGGCGAGGAAATGACCGTTCCGGCCGATCTTGATATTTACCGGTTTGCCGCACAAGGGACAACGGATGCCGGTTTCAACCCCCACCCCTTTGACACTGACCATATTGTCCTTGGCCGTGTCCAGGGTGACTTTGAAACCGTCATAAAAGTTTTTGAGCAGATCGGTCTCCAAAAGGCTGCCGTTCTCAACATCATCCAGGTTGGTCTCCATCTGGGCTGTAAACGAAATATCCAGAAGGTTGGGAAAGGAATCCACCAAGAGATCGTTGACGATAAACCCCAGCTCACTGGGCGTAAAGTAGCGCTTGACCAGTTCCACATATCCCTTGTCCTGAATGACGCCGAGTATGGATGCATAGGTGGAGGGCCTGCCGATGCCGTTTTTTTCAAGTTCCTTGACCAGAGACGCCTCTGAAAACCTGGGCGGCGGCTTTGTAAAATGCTGCTTGGGATTGATTTTCAGGGTTGTCAATTCCACGCCTTCCTCAACCGGGGGAAGGGACTGGATATCTTTGTCCTTGAGTTTTTCATCGGTGGCGTAAAGCCGCATATACCCGTTGAACTTCACCGTGGAGCCTGACACTGAAAAAAGGTATTTTTCGGTTGCCTTAATCAGGATTGACTTCTGGTCGATCAGGGCCTGGGCCATCTGGGATGCCACAAACCGTTTCCAAATCAGGTCGTAAAGCTTGAACTGGTCGTCGGTCAGGTGTGGCCTGAGTTTTTCAGGGGTATTTTCAACCGAGGTGGGCCGGATGGCTTCATGGGCATCCTGGGCCTTGTTCTTGTTTTTAAAAAACCGGGGGGATTTCAGGGCGTATTCCGGCCCGTAATCCCGGGTGATCAGCTCCTGGGCTTCCTGGGCAGCCTCAGGTGCGATCCGGGTGGAGTCGGTACGCATATACGTGATCAAACCCTCGGGCCCGCCGGTGCCGATCTCAATACCTTCGTAAAGCTGCTGGGCCACCACCATGGTTTTTTTTGCGGAAAACCGCAGCCGGTTGATGGCGTCCTGCTGAAGCTTACTCGTAATAAAGGGGGGCAGGGGATTGCGCTTGACGGTTTTCTTTTTGATTTCATCGACAATAAACCGGGCCTGTTCCAGGTCCTTGACAATTCCCATGGCCTGTTCACGGTTGGAGACTTTGGTCTTTTTATTGTCAATTTTTACAAGGGCGGCGTTGAATTCCGGCGGGTTCTGGGCCATAAGGTCCGTGGTAATGGTCCAGTATTCTTCCGGCTCGAACCGCCGGATCTCCCGCTCCCGGTCGCAGATGATTTTAACGGCAACTGACTGGACCCTGCCTGCACTTAATCCCCGCTGCACCTTTTGCCAGAGCAGGGGAGAGATCTGGTATCCCACCAGGCGGTCCAGTTTACGGCGGGCCTGCTGGGCGTCATATTTGTTGACATCCGGTTCAAGTGTCTTTTCAAGGGCTTCGGTAATACCTTTTTGGGTCAGCTCATGGATGAGCACCCTGTGGAATTTGCGCCCCTTTTTCTTGAGAATGTCCATGATGTGAAAGGCAATTGCTTCTCCCTCCCGGTCCGGGTCAGGGGCCAGGTAAACCGCATCTGTATCTTTGGCGGTTTTTTTAAGATTGGATATAATCTTTGCCTTGTCTTTGATATTAACGTATTTCGCCTTAAAATTGTCATCCACATCAATCCCCAGGTTTTTCACCGGAAGGTCACGGATATGGCCGGCGCTGGCAGCCACATTGTATGCGTTTCCGACGTATTTTTTCAGGGTTTTGATTTTGGTTGGGGATTCAACAATGATAAGTGGTTTTGCCAATTTCAGTCCTCCGATTTTGAAAAATAGTTTCCCGGATGCCGTAGTATAAGGCCTGATAATTCCATGTCAAGTAAGGTGGCGGTGATGGTACTGCTTTCCATTCCGGTGAATTCTATGATCGTATCGATATGTTTTGGATATGGGTCCAGATGTTTATATACCATCGTCTGGACTTTGTCCATGACAGGCGGGGTTTTTTTCCGGGGGACATCCCCCGGGCCTGGCACATCCGCCTGGTGGACAAATTGGTGGAGCTCTTCAATAATATCGGTTTCGTTTTCAACGAGCCTGGCCCCTTGCTTGATCAGGGCATGAGTCCCCCGGCTGCTGGATGACCGGATGCTGCCGGGTACGGCAAAGACTTCGCGGTTGTATTCACCGGTCAGCCTGGCTGTGATCAGGGAGCCGCTTTTCTGGGCCGCTTCAACCACAACGGTTCCTGCGGAAAGTCCGGCAATGATGCGGTTCCGCTGGGGGAAATGGGCGGGAAGCGGCGGGGTGTCGGGCATAAATTCCGTGAGAACGGCCCCATGCTCCCTGATGTGGTGATACAATTGCCTGTTCTGCCTGGGATAAATATGCCCCAGGCCGGAACCCAGTACTGCCAGGGTTTTACCGCAGCCGTTCAGCGCGCCCCGGTGAGCGGCCGTATCAATACCCAGGGCCATGCCGCTGACAATGGTAAACCCCCGGGCTGCAAGTCTTTGCGCCAGATGACCTGCCGTATCCAGGCCGTAGCGTGTTGCTTTTCTTGATCCCACAATGGAAATACAGGCGGCATCCGGGTCCAAGCATCCGTCATAAATGAGAACAGGTGGCGGATCGGGGATTTCCCTGAGAAGGCCCGGATAATCCGGATCGGTGAGTGCCGTAATACGAAAGCCACGGGACCGGATGTCCTCCAAAGATGCTTTGGCGTTCTCTGCATACTCACTTCCGGGTCTGGTACAGCCCTGGATGGCGTTAACGGTGGCGGGTTTGATTCCCTGAACAGACTTTAGTTCCCCGGGCGGGGCATTGATGATGGCATCCGGGGTGGCAAATGTCCGGATCAGGCGCTTGAACAGGGTGTTGTTCAGCAGCGGCAAATCTTTAAGTATAAACCAGGAAAGGTATTTATCCGTATGGGAATCCATTCCAGAAGGGGCTATTGAAAATCCTTAAGCTTGACCTGGGCTTTTTCAGCCGCAGGTGAAAACGGGTATTTTGTGATGACCTGTCTCAGAAAGTGGCTGGCCCGGTTGACATCATCCATGGACAAGTAGGCGTAACCGGCTTTCAGCAGGGCGTCAGGCACTTTTTCCGCTTTGGGATAGGTGGTTACAAGGGCTTTAAAGACAGCGGCCGCCGCCTTATAATCCCCTTTGGTATAATGGCACTCGCCCAGCCAGTACATCGCATTGTCGGCCAGGGCATGGGCCGGGTGTTTTTTGGCAAAGGTGGAAAACAGGTCTGCTGCATTGTCAATATCATTGGCCAGCAGCAGGGTGCGTGCCTCCCTGTAGAGTTGGGCCGGATCAGAGTACTCAATGGTATAAACCACTTTTTTCTGTCCGGCCACCTCGTTCTCAAGGGTTTTGACTTTATCTTCCAGCAAAACGATTTTTTCTTCAAGCGCTTCGATCTTTTCCGCTTTGGCGTTGGTGTCCACAGGTGTATCCGGAGCCGGGGACTCCACGGGAGGGGTGGCCTGGGGTTTATTTTCAGGCCGGGAATCCTCCACGGTTTCCGGTGCCCCGGTGTCGGCGGGAGCCGGTGTGAAAATCCCGAGACCCGAACAAGCGGGCAGTGCCATAATGGCCAGAAAAGCGATGAAAACAACATATCGTTTTGCCGGTAACATAAACTTATCCTTTGTTTTGTGCTGCAAGCACGATGGGTGTTGCAACAAAAATGGAGGAAAACGTCCCGATAAGGACACCAATGATCATGGCCAGGGCGAAATTGTGAATAATTTCACCACCAAGGAAAAACAGGGCCAGAAGTACGATCAGGGTGGTCAGGGAGGTTAAAACCGTCCTGGAAAGGGTCTCATTGATACTCTTGTTGAAAAGGGCCGACATTTCGGCTTTTTCCGTGCTTCCCTTGATATTCTCCCGGATCCTGTCAAATACAATGATGGTGTCGTTGAGGGAGTATCCGATAATCGTCAGCAGGGCTGCAATAATGGGCAGGGAAAAGTCCAGGTTAAGCAGTGAAAAGATCCCCACCGTGATAAACACGTCATGGATAAGGGCCACAATAGCGCCCATGGCAAACTTGAGCCTCAAGCTCCAGAAGAGGCAAAGGCTTACCAGAAGTGCTGCACCGATGAGAAACGGCATGGACACGTTGAATACGGACAGAAAATAAACTGCTGTCATCAAGGCACCGGCAGTGATACCGGCAATGGTCCACTTTTGTTCAAACCGCCCCGAGATATAGATGGTGATGAACAACAGGGAGTAAAAAATTGCCAGCAGGGCCTGTTTTTTAAGGTCTTCACCCACCTGGGGCCCGACCATTTCCACCCTGCGGATTTCAGGGGTAAGGCCGGTGGCTTTTTCAATACCCTGGATAATGGTTTCGGACAGCTTGTCGCCTAAGGTGCCGGCACTTGAGGTCCGAATCAGGTATTCATTGTCCTGAACATTGCCAAAACCCTGGACGGAGACGTCTTTAAGGCCGAGATCATTGAGGCCTGCCCGGACATCTGTCACTGCTGCGGCCTGGTCAAACTTGACCTGCACCAGGGTTCCCCCGACAAAATCAATGCCGTAATTGGGGCCATTGTGGACCACCAGGGAAAACAGGCCGGCAAGGATCAGGACCGCTGAGAGGAAGAATCCAATCTTCCGTTTTCCCAGAAAGTCGATATTAATGTCAGATTTGATAAACTGCATTATAAAGGTTCCTTATATACTGAGTATGGATGTTTGTTTTCTGTGAAGAAGAAATTCGTAAATGCTTTTTGACAATACAAGTGCGGTAAAGAGGCTGGCCAAAATACCCAGCCCCAGTGTCACGGCAAACCCTTTGATGGGGCCGGTGCCGAACTGGAACAATACCACTGCTGCGATCAGAGTGGTGACGTTGGCATCCAGAATGGTCAGGGTTGCGCGTTCGTAACCTGCCTGCACGGCCGCCAGGGGCGTTCTGCCCGCACGCAGCTCTTCACGTATTCTTTCAAAAACAATAACATTTGCATCCACAGCCATACCAATGGTCAGGATGATACCGGCAATACCCGGCAGGGTCAGGGTGGCCTGAAACGCTGCCAGCCCGCCGCCGATAATGATGATGTTGATGATCAGCGCCAAGTCGGCAATAAGGCCGGCAGCCCTGTAATACACCACCATGAACAGAATGACCAGAGTACCGCCCACCATCATGGAAATCAGGCCCATGCGAACGGAATCTGCGCCCAGGGTGGGGCCAACGGTCCGTTCTTCAATAATATTGACCGGAGCCGGAAGGGAGCCGGCCCTCAGGGCAATGGCAAGATCCTTTGCTTCATCCATGGAAAATTGGCCGGTAATAACAGCCTTACCGCCGGGAATCCGGCCCTGGATGTTGGGCGCGGAATACACGTTTTTATCCAGAACAATGGCAAGGCGCCTGTTGACGTTCTGTGAGGTGACCCGGTCAAAAATCCTGGCCCCTTTGCGGCTGAATTCAATACCGACCTGGGGCTGCTGGAACTGATCGAATTCCACCCGGGCGTTGGTCAGAAGGCTGCCGTCCAGAAGTACCTGTTTTTTGATGAGAAAGGGCACTTGGGTTTTGATGCCGGTCGCAGAATCTATTCTATCCTGATAAAGGATTTCCGAGCCCACGGGCGGAGTGCCGTTAAGGGCGGCATTTACGTCAGCTTCGTCATTGACAAGCTGGAACGTCAATTGGGCAGTTTTGCCGATCAGGCTTTTGGCCCGGTCCGGATCCTTGATGCCCGGCAACTGGAGCAGGATACGGTTGGCACCCTGGATACGGATATCCGGCTCGCTGACCCCGAATTCATCAATCCGGTTCCGGATGGTTTCCAAGGCCTGTTCCGTGGCCATTTTTTTGATGGAATCCATCTCTTCGTCAGGCATGCGGAGGGTGAAAGACACCCCGTTCCCAGTGGTTTCGGCAGACGGGATCAGCAGGTTGGGATAATCGTCGGAAAGCAGTTTTTCAACCGTTTCCCTGCTGTCCGGACCAAAGATATCGGCAACAATGCTGTTGTCCTGGGTCCGGGTGATGCCGCGGTGCTTGAGCCCTTCTTTTCTCAAATCCTTTTTCAGTTCGGAAATCGTGCGTTCCAGTTCCGCTTCAACCGCTTTTTCATTTTGAACTTCCAGAACCAGGTGCATCCCCCCCTGGAGATCCAGGCCCAAGTTGATCTTTTTATGGGGCCAGGTGTCCGTAAATGTGGGGAGAAGGCAGACAACGGAGGCGATAACAATACCCAGGATCAGTATGCGTTTAAAGCTAAATAGTTTCAATCTCATCACTCCTCGGGGAAATGTTTATTTCTTTTCTTTTTTTGGGGCAGGCTCGTTGTCCGTCACCAGGGCCGCCACGTTTCCCCTGGAAATTTTGATTTTGACTTTTTCGGCGATTTCAAGGCCGATGGTGGTGTCGTCAATGGACAGGATTGTGCCGTAGATACCACCGGATGTAATGATCCGGCTTCCTTTTTTGAGATTGGCGATCATCTCTCTGTGTTCTTTGGCTTTTTTCTGCTGGGGTCGGATCAAAAGAAAATAGAAAATGGCAAACAGAATAATAATCGGTAAAAATCCGGCAAGTCCCCCTGCCTGTCCTGCCTGTCCGCCGGTTGGTCCCATTGCAAATGCTGTACTAATCAAGGTCTTCCTCCTTAAGCAAATTTAAAAAAATCACGATTCTTTTGCAGGTATCCAGATGTTTTTTCCATCAAACTGGAGCCTGTTTACATTGTCAAAATTTATTTCTTCGAGCAAATTAAATACCGCGGTCATGTTGTACACCACCACTTTGCTCAACGGTTCAATAATATTAATATCCTGGGCGACCTTCTCTTCCAAAAGGTTGTAAATCACTACCATGGTCTCCGAAAATTTCAGGATTTTACCCACACCTGAACTCATGCCGGTATTGCCGGGCTCATCCGCCTTCTCCTCAACCCTTATACTTTTTGCCGCATAATAGTCCTTGAGGATGCGGAAATGAATGTTCCACAGGTTGTCGCCGGGCTGCACCACGTAAATACCATATTCCCTGACCGCCGAAGGCCTGGCGGAACCGGATTCAGAAAGTTCTTCCTCAAATACTTTGCCTTCGCTGGTAAATGCCTTTTCCAGGATTTTTTGCATGGATACGGTGGACTCTCCCACGGTAAAAGATTCGTCCGACTTGACAATCATATCAAGGCTTTTTTTGATCCCCAGGTTTTTTTTTCGGTCATCCATCATTGCCTTGAGGCCGTCATCCTTTTCAAGATCCTTATAATCAATGGCCGAAGGTGGCGTGATGTCACCGGTCACCACCCCGCCGCTGTCCGCAGTATCTTTTTCAGGAGCCGATGCTTCCCCCTGGGGTGCAAGGGCCGGGGGAGGCGCGGATTCCGATACTGCCTGATCGTTATCAGGTGTTTCCCGGGAAGTGAATATGGCAAGCGCAACAACACACGCCACCAACACAATAGCGATCAGAACGAATGTCTTCTGTCTGTTTTTCCGACTGTCCCGGGGCATTTTTTCTCCCTTCCAAAATGGTGTTGAAATTGTTCCACATACACTGGCGGGCCGTTGTTGTCAAGCTTGTTGCGGCGGGTTCAAGACGATGTTGCTTTGGCCGGAGACCATATCAGGATCAATTTCGACCGATATCAAAACGTTTCGTTTGGTTTCAATATCGATGAGGTCTTCCCGCTTTGTATTCAGAATATAATAGGCCACATCCGCAGGCACCTTGCATATGAATTTCTGGTTTTTATCCGCTTTCAGGGTTTTGAGGGTAAGCTGCCTTAAAAAGGCCAGTCCCTGGGTTTCCACGGAAGGGGTCATACCCCTGCCGTTGCAGTGTTTACAGGTTTCATAGGCCCCATAGGTGATGGAGTGGCGAATGCGTTGCCTGGACATTTCAAGCAGGCCGAATGCGGTAATTCCGCCGACCTTGGTTTTGGCCTTGTCCGATTTTAAATGCTTTTTCAGGGTTTTGGTGATTTCGGCTTTGTGGCGTCGCTCTTTCATGTCGATGAAGTCGACTACGATAAGCCCGCCCATGTCCCGCAGCCGCAACTGCCGGGCCACTTCTTCGGCCGCCTCAAGGTTGGTATGAAAGGCGGTTTCCTCAATATTTCTTTTTTTTGTGGATTTGCCTGAGTTCACATCAATGGATACCAGGGCTTCCGTCTGCTCAATCACCAGGAATCCACCGGACTTGAGGAGAACCTCACGGCGGTAAATAGAGGAAATCTGTTCTTCCAACTGGTACTTGGTAAAGATCGGTTTTTCCCCTTTGAACAGCCGGACAATTTTTTTCTGTTTGGGGGCGATCATCCCGATGAACTCCTTGACCTCATTATAGGTCTCGGGGCTGTCAATGAGAATCTCTTTGATGTCTGTGGTGAAATAGTCTCTCAGGGATCGGACCGCCAGGCTTTGCTCCTTGTACAGCAGGCAGGGGGCCTTGTTTGTCATGGCCTGCTTGTCAATGTTTTTCCAGACCCGCATCAAATATCTCAGGTCCGCAGTCAGCAGGGTTTTGGTTGCCCCTTTCCCGGCGGTCCTGACAATCATGCCGAACCCTTCGGCGATTTTAAGGCTTTTGAGAATTTTGACCAGGCGTTTTCTTTCGTCTTCCTCATTGATCTTTCTGGAAACGCCCCGGGTGGTGTTGCCGGGCATGAGAACACCAAACCTGCCGGGCAGGGAAACATAGGTGGTAAGCATGGCCCCTTTCTGGTTGATGGGGTCCTTGTTGACCTGGACAATCATTTCCTGTCCCTTTTTGATCAGGTTGAACAGGGCCTTGTCCTTGCCTTCGATTTCCTGAAAATAGTCGGGATGGATTTCGTTTTTTTGTAAAAAACCGTTTTTTTGAGCGCCGTAATCCACAAAAACCGCCTGCAGGCTCTGTTCGACCCGGGTGACAATCCCCTTGTAGATATTGCCTTTTGTGACTTCTTTTGCAGATGTTTCAATATGAAACTGGTCCAGTTTGTTTTCAAACACTGCCGCGATTCGGTTCTCTTCCGGATCCAGTGCATTGATCAGTATTTTTCTTGTCATTCAGTATCTCGTTTTCTAAATTTGTGTGAATTGACCGGCGCGGTGATGAAGAGGTCTTTTGGCATACCTAATGCATCGCTGTGCGCAAGTCAACCGGTTTATGGGTCTCCTGATATCCCTGTTCCGATATCAGGATAAGGTTTTTTGTTTTAAAATATCAAAATACGTCAGAATCCGTTCCACATAATGGACGGGTTCCCAGCCTCTGGCATATCCGTGCTGGGTTTTTTTGTAATACCTGGATTTGGACAGAAGCGGCAGGGTGGCTTTCAGTCCCTGCCAAGTCTGGGTATCATACCCTTTTTCCGCCGCTATTTTCAAGGCATCTTTAACATGACCGTATCCAATATTATAACTGGCCAGGGCAAACAGGAGCCGCTGGTATTCGTCTTCAATATGATCAAACCGTTCATACATCCGGTGCAGGTACTTGATTCCCGCCCGGATGCTCTCCTGAGGGTTGACCCGGTCGGAAATCCCCATTTCCTTTGCCGTGGCATTGGTTACCTGCATCAGTCCCCGGACATTGGTAAAGCTTTTGGCATTGGGATTGAAATGGGACTCCTGGTATACCACTGCAGCCACCAGTCGCCAGTCAAACCCGTATTTTGCCGACTCTTTGACAATCACGTCCTTGTATTTGGGAAGGCGTGTCCGGATTCTTTTGTGGAACTTTTTCAACTCGTAAACATCAAAATCCCGGGAGTTCTCATAATATTTTTCCGTGATCCCCTTGAGAATCCCTTTTCCATTGGCATACAGCAGGAACCGGTTGATCTCCTTGAGCAGCTCGGAATCATCCTTGCGAACGGCCCAGGCAAGGCTCTCCCGCTCCTGAACCGGGATGCCGATCCGGATATCGGGAAAGTACCGCTTGTTGAGCAGGGCGATGTTGGAATCCGCAATGGTGAATTTGATCTGCCGGTCATGGACCATGGCAATGAGATCCTCGGTGGGGATGTTGTCATGGAGAATATACTCCAGGTCAATGCCCGAGCGCTTTATCTCGGCCAACCTGGAATGGTACGAGGTGCCCCGGCGGATGTGGAATGTCCTGAATACCATATCATCGATGTTCTTGGGCCCGAAAACCAGATTGTGGTGGATGATGCGCTGCTGGATGGTCATATAGGGAATGGAAAAATCCGCGTCTTCAAGCCGTTCCCGGGTAATGGCGACACCTGCGGCGACAAAGTCCCCCTTTTTTTCATCCAGGTAAGTGAACATATTGTTCCATCCCGGGGTGACAATATCCAGGTCCACATTCATATACTTGGCAAATTCCATGGCAAGATCGTATTCAAACCCGGTGGGACGGCCTTCATAATAATAATAGGTATTGATGGCGTTTGCCGTGATCAGCCTGAGCTTACCGGTCTTCTGGATGCGCTCCACCGTATTCAGGGAATGGCCGAATTTCTGGGTGTGGATGAGCAGGGAAACCAGCACCAGCCCAATGGTAAGGCCTGCCAGAGTAAGGGGTATGCAATTTTTTATCAAAAAACGTTTCATGAAGTTGTATTATCTGCCGGCTGGACAGGTAGCACCTCTATGGTATCGACATTCCTGTATCCACGGGGAAGCAGCTTGCCTCTGCGGCCGCGCATTCCAGTGTAGTCTGCCTGGTTTCCCGGATTCAGCCTTAGGAAATGTTTGCCTGAATGTATAACAAGGATTGATTCTAATGGCAATATTTTTAGGAGCTTAAGTTTTTCCGGGGCAGATTCGTCTTTTCCGGGCTTGGGGATATGGATGATTTTATTGCCTTTGCCTTTTTTCAGCCTGGGCAACTGGTCGAGCTTAAAGATGAGCAAACGTCCCTTTGAGGTCACGGCAAGGACATTGTCAGACTCAATATGAGGAATGGGTTCGGGCCGAAGCGGCGACTGGTCATCTTTCAGGGTGATCACGGCTTTTCCGTTTTTATAGTTGGTCAGAAATTCGGAAAATTCCATAATAAATCCGTATCCCCGGTCCGAACTGACAAGAAAAAGATCCTGGGGCTCGCCCGAGACCATGTGCCTGATCATGGTATCCGGGGCCAGTGTCAGGTGGCCGGTGACAGGTTCCCCGTTGCCCCTTGCCGAGGGCAGGGTGTGGGACAACAGGGTGTAACTTCTGCCGGTATTGTCAATCAGGGCAATCGGTTTATCGCTGCGGGTCCGCAGGTGGCACATCAGGCTGTCCCCGGACCTGAACTTGGCATTGTCCGGATTGATTTCATGGCCTCTGGCCGCACGGATCCACCCGTTGGCGGACAGGATAATGGTAACCGGGGTGACATCAATCACATCGGTAACGGAAAAGGCTTCGGCATCTTTGCGTTCACGGATGGGAGACCGCCGTTTGTCCCCGTATGTTTTTGCATCTTCTTTGATCTCGTTGATCAGAAAGGTCTTAAACGCCTTGGGAGAGTTGAGTACTTTCTCAATGGACTTGCGTTCCCGGTTCAGCTCATCCATTTCCGAGAGAATCTTGATTTCTTCCAGCTTGGCAAGCTGGCGGAGGCGGATCTCCAGAATGGCTGTTGCCTGGGTGTCCGTGAGGTCGAACGCCTGGATCAAGTCCTTTTTGGGATGGTCTGAATTACGGATAATCCGTATGACTTCATCAATATTGAGAAAGGCGATCCTGAGCCCTTCTAAAATATGGAGGCGGCGCGTGACTTTATCCAGGCGGAACCGGAGTTTCTTTTCAATGGTTTCCCGCCGGAACACCAGCCATTCGGAAAGAATTTCCAGCAGGTTTTTGACTTTGGGCCGGCCGTCAAGGCCGATCATGTTCATATTCACCGAGTAGGACTTTTCAAGGTCGGTGGTGGCGAAAAGGTGGTCGGCAAGGGCATCCAGGTCAATCCGGTTGGACCTGGGGATCACCACAAGACGTGTGGGATCTTCGTGGTCTGACTCATCCCTGATGTCCGAAACCATGGGCAGTTTTTTGGCGGCCATTTGGGCAGCGATCTGTTCAAATATTTTTTCCGTGGACGCATGGTGGGGCAGGGCGTTGAAAACGACTTCCCCGTCTTCCACCTCATATTTGGCCCTCATTTTGATCCGGCCCCGTCCATCTTCATAGATCTGCCGGATTTCGTCGGGAGGGGTGATGATTTCGGCATCCGTGGGAAAGTCGGGACCCTTGACAAAACGGCACAACTCGGTCACGTCAGCCTCTTTGTTTTCAATCAGATGAATCAGGGCTTTGGCTACCTCCCTCAGGTTATGGGGAAGGATGGAGGTGGCCATGCCCACGGCAATGCCTGTGGTGCCGTTGAGCAATAGGTTGGGCAGCCGTGCCGGCAACAGGGTGGGCTCGTCAAGGGTGCCGTCGAAATTCGGCGTCCACTCGACTGTTCCCTGGTCAAGCTCCCTGAGGAAAATTTGCGCATAGGCCGAAAGTCTGGATTCCGTATACCGCATGGCGGCAAAGGATTTGGGGTCGTTGGGATCTCCCCAGTTGCCCTGCCCGTCAACCAAGGGGTATCTCAAAGAAAAGGGCTGGGCCATGAGCACCATGGCTTCATAACAGGCGGTATCGCCATGGGGGTGAAATTTACCCAGCACATCCCCCACGGTTCTGGCGGATTTTTTGAACTTGGCGGTTGAAGAAAGCCCGAGCTGGCTCATGGAATACACAATACGGCGCTGAACCGGTTTGAGCCCGTCCCCGATATGGGGCAGGGCCCGGTCCAGGATGACATACATGGAATAATTCAGATAGGCATTCTGGGTGAATTCCTGGAACGGCAGCGTTTCATAATCTTGTACGGCTGAAGGCAGGGAGTCTGTCATAAGTTTTACTCTTTGATTACACCATGGGTTTCAATCCAGCGTTTCCGGTCCTTGGCCCGTTTTTTTCCCAGAAGCATATCCATGATTTCCCATACATCCAGGGAGGTGTTGTCAGGCGTCAATTCTACTTCCCCGGATGCCGTTGTATCAACGGGGTTTTCCGGAGCCGTGTCCTGCGGCGATGTGCTTGGGGGAGCAGCCTCCGGTCCGGAGGCATTCTCCTGCAGGGAAGGGGACAACTCTTGGGCAGGGGGATCAATGGTCAACTGGACCAGCCGCCTGGAGTCCGGGGCAATGGTGGTTTCCTTGAGTTGGGCCGGATTCATTTCTCCCAGCCCTTTGAATCGCTGAATATTGATTTTCGCCTTTTTTTTCCGCCGGTTCAGGCGCTTGATAATGGCGTTTTTTTCCGAGTCATCCAGGGCATAGAAAACATCTTTACCCATATCAATACGGTAGAGCGGGGGCATGGCCACAAACACGTGTCCCTGTTTGACCACTTCGGGAAAATGCTTGAGGAACAGGGCGCAGATCAGTGTGGCAATGTGGAGCCCGTCGGAATCCGCATCTGCCAGGATGCACAATTTATTATACCTGAGCTTTGAGATGTCTTTGGCTCCCGGGGCAACCCCGAGCACCTGGGCGACATCCCTGATTTCCTTGGATTCCATGATGGCGGAAGAGGAATGGTCCCAGGTGTTCATGATTTTTCCCCGCAGGGGCATAATGGCCTGGAAGCGCCTGTCCCTGGCCTGTTTTGCCGATCCGCCCGCAGAATCCCCTTCCACAAAGAACAATTCGCGCAGGTTCTGGTCATCGCTGGTGCAGTCCGACAGTTTTGCCGGCAGGGTCACACCGTTGGATGCTCTTTTCTTGGTCACTTTTTTGCTTTTTTTCACCCGGGCCTTGGCATTGTCAATGGCAAGGGCGGCCAGCGCCTCTCCCTGGGCAACGTTCTGGTTCAGCCAAAGGCTGAATCCGTCCCTGACCTGGAGGTTGACCAGGCTGGCGCAATGCCGGGACGAGAGGCGTTCCTTGGTCTGGCTGGAGAACTGGGCTTCCACCAGTTTTACGGACAGGACATATCCCACATGCTGCCAGATGTCTTCGGGGGCCAGAAAAAGTCCTTTGGGTAGAAGGTTTCTGAATTTGCAGAATTCCCGGACCGATTCCAGGAGGCCGGATCTGAATCCGTTGACATGGGTGCCGCCCAGCCGGGTGGGAATGAGGTTCACATAGCTTTCCTCTATGTTCAGGCCGGTCTCCGCGCCCCAGTTGATGGCCCAGACCGCTTCAAGATCTTCTCCCTTACATTCCCCGGTAAACGGTTCGGGGAAAAGGCATTTTTTTTCTCTAAGATGTTCTTTCAAGTAATCGTCCAAGCCGTGGTCATAACACCAGGTAGACCGTTCTCCACTTTTTTCATGGAAAAACGTGGTGGTCAGTCCCCGGCAGAGCACGGCTTTGGATTTCAGGGCCGTTTCAAGGGCTTCTTTTGAAAATTCGTGAACATCAAAATAGGCGGGGTCCGGCGTGAAACTGAGCTCTGTGCCCGTATTTTTTTTACCCACCGTGCCCACCACTTCAAGCGCGGTCGACTTCACCCCGTTTTCAAATCCGATGGCGAACTTTTTTCCGTCCCGTTTGATGGTGATGTCCAGCCGGGAAGACAGCGCATTGACCACGGAAACCCCCACCCCGTGAAGTCCGCCGGAAAATGCATAGTCCTTGGATGAAAACTTGGCACCGGCATGAAGTTTGGTCATGATCAGCTCGACACCGGAGATGCCCTCTTTGGGATGGATATCCACAGGCATACCACGGCCGTTGTCAGAAACAATGATGCGGTTGTCCTGTGTCAGGGTGACGTTAATGGTTGTGGCAAAACCGGCAATGGCCTCGTCCACGCTGTTGTCGATGACCTCGAATGCCAGGTGGTTCGGGCTGGCCGTATCCGTATACATGCCGGGTCTTCGCCGGACCGGGTCAAGCCCTTTCAAGACCTCTATGGATTGGGCATCATACGCGTTTTCAGTACTGGTTTTCTCTGCTTTGGCATCAAATAATTTCATAAAATTATTCTGGTATGATATACAGGTTAAAGCTTAAAACAATGAGTTTAAACATACTCATATATCATTTTTAAGTAAAAATGTACAAATGTGAAAAAAACAACGGATTATGGCTGCTTCTAAAACCGGATTTGACGAGAACACCTTTGATGCCTACTGGAATTCCCTTGACAGCGACGCCCAGGCCGACCTGATTGCCAGGGCCGGCTTTTTTCCGCCGGCTCTGGGTATCTTGCCCGTACTTGACGGATTGTTTTCCTTTCAATTCAATGCCAGAACCGCTGCCAAGCAAAGTCTTGAAGAACTCACCCGTACTATTCAAAACCGCCTGAATACATTTGATGACCCGGAAGCGCGCAAAAAGGGTCTGTCCGAGGCCACGTGGGTCAGCGCCAGGATTTACCACCGGATATCTGCGGATATGCACGTGGCCGATATGGGGCTGCTGCTCTCCACCCTGCTTTGCCTGGGAGAAAGGGGTGCTTTTTTTGCCTTTAAGGCGCTTTATCTGGAGCGGCTCTCAATGGATGTGGTCGCCAAATGCCTTTTGGGCGCGGGAGAGTATGAACGGCTGGTGTTTACAGACCAGTATCTCCAGGCCCCTCCGGACATCCGCCTCCGGTTTGCGGGGCTTTTCAGGAAAACCCTGGCCGGAATCAAAACAAGGGAGCCCGTGGTTACCTTTTATGCCTCGCTGTTTGATTTGAAACGGGATGTGGACCCGTTTTTGAATAATATTCCGTTCAAACTGCGGGACCCGGACAGCATTATCGGTAAAGAGGTCGCGTCCATGAGTCCTGCAAACCGGATCAAGGGATTGAAGGCCTTGGCCATGATGCGTGCGCATATCCCCGCCCCCCTTCTTGTGAGCACTCTTGAGGACGAAGAGGTAAAAAAGGTCCGGATGGCCGTGTACAGCCTGATTGAAAATTCTTCCATGGGCCAGTATCCCGAATTGTTCGACCCGGTTTTTGTTCATTTCAAGGCTGCCGACGCCACTGAAGCGGTGAATGCATTCAAAGCCCTGGTTGTGACCGGGAAGATGCCGCTTCACCAGATCATGGGGCTTGTCAGAAAGGCCAATCCGGATATTCTCCCCAGTATCTGTATTGAGATTTCCGAGTTGTCCCGGATCTCGTTTTTTGCCATTCAGGACATTGCACTGAACAAAGACAAGTATCTTGGAGAAAACTACGACATTAACCTGGCCTGTGTGTTCGGTATGATTAAAAAACGTCCGGAACGGGTGGTCAGGATTTTAAAGGCATATGAAACGCAGGGCGATCAGTCCCTTAAAATCGATGTGTCAGAATTCCTGAGTAAAACCACACGGCTGCTCAAAAAAGAAAAACAGAGCATCGAGGCCGGTTTTAAAGCCATTGCCAAGCGCCTGCAAACGTTGGAACCGGAAAAATCCAGGTCTTTTTTCAAGGCTGTGCGCAAAGACCCTGTCCGGAAAAAACTTGAGGCACTTAAAGAGAATATCCCGTCCCGAACCCTTGATTTTTACGGGGACTGTCTCAGGGATGAACGTTTTTCCGGCCTTGTGTTTTCCGGGTCCCGCCTCTTTTTTACGGAAACCCGTTTCATCAATTGTGACTTTTCCGGTGTCCGGGTGGAAAAGGCGGTGTTTAAAAAAGCGGTATTTTATAATGTCAACATGGACAAAGCCGGGTTCCGGTATGTGAACTTTGATAATGCCGTATTCATCAATGTTACTGCTGCCAAGGCATCGTTTTACCGCTGCAGCTTCCAGGGGGCATCCCTGTTTAACTGCAATTTCAACCAGGCCGACATGAATGACGCCCTGTTTACCGACGCCGTTATATCCAAATGCGCCTTCGGCCATACCGAACTTACCTGTGCCGCTTTTGCAGGGGCCCGGATTTCAGGGGTTTCCTTTGCCACGGCATATATGAACATGGGGGATTTTACAGGTGTCAGCGCCAGGTTCAGCAGGTTTCCCTCGTATGCGCGAACCGTGATCCGCACCCAGGACATGGATTACAATGCCAGGGAACATCAATTGTGCTTCAACGATCTGCCCCAGATTGACAAGTCCCTGGTCAATGAGATCAATATGCTGATCTTTTGTGAATTCATCCATTACGGGGAAAACAAATTCCTGAACCAGAACAAGCTGAGCCTGCTTACGGCCTTTGATATTTTCAAACCGCCCCAGGCGGACTTTTTTCAGCTTCTGCCCCTGCTGATCCATGAAAATCCGGCAATTCCGGATATGGATTACCTGGCGGAATCTACGCCCTGCGGTATTTCAGACTACCTGCCCTCCAGGGAAACCATCCGTGTGGGAGAAAAGTACCTGGGGAAAAAAAAGATGCGTGCCAGGCGCAGTTTTTCTCCTTACATACAAGGGGTATTTTCCATGGGGTCGGTGGGCTCCTTGGCCCAGACCGCCGAGTCCGACATTGACTACTGGGTGTGCATTGACGAGCGTATCATTGACCAGGAAGGCATGGGGCTTCTGAGAAGAAAATTGGATACTCTGGAAAAAATGGCTTTGGAGAAGTTCAGGATCCATGTCACTTTTTTCCTGGTGGATATTTTGAAGGCCCGGAACAATGATTTCGGAGGATCCACCCGGGAAAGCTCCGGATCTGCCCAGGCAAGACTCCTCAAGGAAGAGTTTTACCGCACCATGATCCATGTGGCCGGCAAACTGCCCCTGTGGTCGGTATTGCCCACAACCATCAGCATCAATTATTACAACCTCATTTTAGAGCGGATTTCCAGGGTGGACAACACCCACAGGTATATTGACCTGGGCGATATCCACGCCATACCGGTGAATGAATTTTTCGGAGCCTCCATCTGGCAGATGTTCAAATGGCTGAAAAGCCCGTTCAAATCCGTAATCAAAATGGCCCTGCTGGAAAAATACATCCATGCTTATGGTCAGGAAACCCTTCTTTGCAACCAGTATAAAAATGAGTGGATGAATTCGGGCACCCACCTCAAGCCGGGTCAGAACGATTCTTATATCATTCTTCTCAACACCCTGATTGATTTTTATATCAAATCCGGGGACGAGAAATCGGTCAATCTTCTGCTGACCTGTTTTTTTCTCAAGCTCGGGATTGCAAAGCAGGCGGAAATCGACAATTCCGTATTCGGCCTGAGAAAAATTCTCCTGGATCGCGGCCTTGATGAATGGGGATGGACGTTTAAAAAAATATTTGAGATCGGCCGGTTCAAATCCTGGCCGTATGCGGCCATTCACCGGTTGTCAACGACCATTGAACGGTATATGGTTTCCAAATACAGCCATTTGAAAAAACGGTTTGACTCGGTTTCAGGACTTAAAATTTCTGAACAAGACAGGGTTGTCCTGGAGCGGAAGGTTAATATTATTTTCCAGGAAAAACCAAATAAAATCAAGCAGATGCTCCTGGTGTCCACGGGTGACCGGCATTTTTCACGGCTTCATCTGAAATATTTGCCCAAACCCGGCCATCCCGGACAATGGGAATTGTTTCATAAGATATCCCGGCAGCGGCAGCAGGCCGAGGAATCCATTATTGTTGCCGATTCCATTGAGGAAATCGGGGCCTGGCTGATCAACAACCGTCTGTATACGGACTCCACCTTTATGGGGCTGGTTCCAAACCCGACCTCCGTGTCCCATGAAGACATTGAAAAGCTTTACCGGTCCATGTATGAGTTTTTTGTACCGGAACTGAGAAAAACCGTTCATTTGAAAACCATGCGGAAACAGCCGGTGATTACCCGGTTGTTCATCAGTCTCAACTTCTATGCGGCCAAACCCCAGGGAAAGATTACAGACTATACTGTTATTTATATGAACTCATGGGGGGAGATGTACCTGCGGGCTGCCAGGCCGTCCAAGGCTCTTGCCGGTCTGGATGCGGCCAAGCAGGAAATCCGGGTGGGCCTCAGTATCGACGATTTTCCCGAGCATACCGTCTTTTACTTTACCCGGGGCGTTGCCCGCTAAAAGTGACGGGACAACACGCTAATCGTAAAATTTTTGTACGATCTCCAGCGCATCTTCAGGCGTATCCACCAGGTGAAACAGACGTATATCTTCCGGTGAAATGAGCTTTTCAGACATGAGGCGGTTTTTGATCCAGTCGAGAAGGCCGCCCCAGAACTCGGAACCCATCAAAATAACGGGCATTTGGCGGATCCGGCCGGTCTGGACCAGGGTCAGGGTTTCAAACAACTCATCCAGTGTGCCCAGACCGCCGGGCATGATGATATAGGCCTGGGCATATTTGACAAACATGACCTTGCGCACAAAAAAATAATCAAACTCAACCTCGGTGGTCAGGTATGGATTGCCTTTCTCTTCAAAAGGGAGGTTTATTTTAAGCCCCACAGACTCCACATCTTTACCGGCAGCCCCCCTGTTTGCCGCTTCCATGATACCGGGCCCCCCGCCGGTGATCACCGCATAACCGGAAGAAGCGAACAGGTCGGCCGTGTTCCTGGCCTTGAGATAATCCGGGTGGTCTTCAGCGATTCTGGCCGACCCGAAAATAGAGATGGCCGGGCCAAGGTGATGGAGGGTATCTATCCCTTCTACAAATTCTCCCATGATCTTGAACAGGCGCCAGGATTCTCCCGACTTGAAATCATCAATAGGGTAACGGGGGCAGGGGGTTTTACGGGTCATCAGCTTTTCCTTTTCATATCGGGTTGCCTGTGGTGAACGGCAGGGTCAATGCCTATAAAATTCAGGATTAATGATTTCAGTTGGTTAGACACCGTCGCAAACGCAGGAAAAAGTATGCCAAAGGTAAATACGTTTGCCCTGTGGCGAACGGAAATCCAACTGGTCAATTCCTCTAAAATGTGGTACATTCTACACGTTTTGAAAAGCCCTATCAACAGCAGACTGTTACGCTCTCATACCATTGACTTTTCACTCTGGAAGATATAAAGAAGATAAAAATTTTTCACTGGAAAGACGTAGACTTGAACACAAAATACTCAATTTCCCGGCAGACAAAGGTCGTCAATGCCTTGGGAATGCACGCAAGACCCGCAGCCAAGATTGCAGAAATGGCCATGGCCGCCAAAGGAAATATCTGGTTGTCCAACGGTGACGCAACCGTAGACGCGTCCAGTATTATCGACATTCTAACCCTCTGTGCCGTAACCGGCACTTCCATTTCCATCTGCATCGAAGACACGGAAGACTCTGTCGTGGCAGACGACATCAAAGCTTTTTTTGACCAGGGTTTTGGAGAAGATATCAATGAATAACCCCATGTCGGGCCAGACCATTATCCGCGGCATCAGCGGCTCTCCCGGAATATGCATCGGCAAGGCCTATCTGGTGGACCGCGAAGGCGTCAATATCATCAAACGGTATCCTGTCAGTGACGACATGGTACCCGGCGAGGTAGACCGGTTTAAAAACGCCGTTATCAAGGCCAAAAACGACCATGCCAAAACCATTGAATCCCTGGACCAGGACCTGAGCGAAAATCTCAATATCCTTGAAACCCACATGGTGCTGTTCAAGGATAAAATGCTCTACGGCAAGACCATTGAGACCATCTCCACAGACAAGGTCAATGCGGAATGGGCTTTGCGCAAGGTTTCCAGACAAGTCCGGAGAATGTTCGAACAGATCGACGACCTCTATCTCAAGGCCCGGGTCAACGACATCATCCAGGTTTCCGATAAAATCATGGCCTACCTTGTGGGCGGCCAGGATATCAGGATCCGGGACATCAACAAGCGGGTCATTATCGTTGCCCATGATCTTTCCCCGGCCGACACCAGCCAGATCCAGCTTGAACGGATCAAGGGGTTTGTCACGGACAGGGGCGGCAAGGATTCCCATACCAGTATTGTGGCCAAATCCCTGAAAATTCCTTCCGTACTCGGACTGGGCACGGCAACTGCCAATGTCAACAACGATGATATTCTTATTGTGGACGGTTCTTCGGGCATCATTATCATCAACCCCGAAGAAGATACCCTGTTCAAATATGAAGAAAAAATGGCCCGGTTCGAGGCCTACAGAGCGGATATCGAGAGGGAAAGCCATCTGCCGGCAATCACCCGGGACGGCACTCCTGTAAATCTTCTGGCCAATATCGAACTGGTGGAAGAGGTGGTGTCTGCCAGGGACAACAGGGCCGCAGGCATCGGCCTTTTCCGGACAGAATTCCTCTATCTCGACCTGAACCGTTTCCCCACTGAAGATGAGCTGCTTCACAAGTACAAGGAACTGGTTGAGTTGATGAGTCCGGCACCGGTGACCATCCGGACCCTGGACATCAACGGCGACAAGTTCAACCCTTATATTGATCCGGTGGAAGAGGCCAATCCCGCACTGGGATTAAGGGCTGTGCGGTTCTGCCTGGAAAATGAAGGCATCTTCATTACCCAGTTGAAAGCCATATTAAGAGCGGCGGCATTCGGCAAGATCAAATTGCTCATTCCCATGATTTCATGCGTGGAAGAGATTCTCCAGGTCAAAACCGTTATTGACAAGGCTGTCATGGAATTGGAGGCTGAAGACAAGGTCTTTAACAAAGATATACCGCTTGGCATCATGATTGAGGTCCCTTCCGCCGTTATCATGGCCGAAGAGTTGGCCTGCCATGTGGATTTCTTCAGTATCGGCACCAATGACCTGATCCAGTATTCCATGGCCATTGACCGCCGCAACAGGCGGGTCGCCCATCTTTACCAGGCCCTGAGCCCTGCTGTCCTGAAAATGATCGGGCTGGCTTTTGACGCTGCAAAAAACAAGGGTATTGAACTTTATATGTGCGGTGAAATGGCAGGTGACCCCATTAACATTCCGGTTCTCCTGGGACTTGGCCTGACCAATTTTTCCATGAACTCCGGTTCCATACCTGTGGTCAAGAAGATGATCCGGTCCCTGGATGTGGTGCAGGCACGTAAAAATGCCAAAACCATAACTGCCTTGAAAACCACCCGGGAAATCACCGATTTTATCATGAAAGAATATAAAGAGATCCTTCCGTATAAGGATAGCGAAGACTAAGCCATGAACGCACTCTATATCAAGCTGATCGCCACAAATAAAAAAGCCCGGCACAACTATCACATTGACGATGAATTTGAAGCCGGTATCGTCCTTGCCGGTTCAGAAGTCAAATCCATCCGAGAGGGCCGGGTCAGCTTTAAAGATGCATATGCAGATATCAGGCGGGACGAAGTTTACCTGCGTCAGTTGCACATCTCCCCTTATAAGTATGCCTATAATGCCAACCATGAGGCCCTGCGGACCCGGAAGCTGCTGCTGCACAGGTATGAGATCCGGAAGCTGGCCATCAAAATAAGGGAAAAAGGCTACACACTGGTACCTTTAAAGATCTACTTTAAAAATGATAAAATTAAAGTGCTGATCGGCCTTGGCAAAGGTAAGAAACTTTATGACAAGCGGGAAAGCATTAAGCAGAAAGATATCAAGCGTGACATGGACCGGGAAAGAAAAAAGTATTCCGGGTCATGATTGTATTGACTTTACAGGGCCGGGTATTATATTAAATCCCGTCACTTGATCTTTTAAAATTTGGGGGCGAAATGGTTTCGACGGAGATTTTGACGCCCATGGTAGCATACCGAGTCTTTTGTCAACTCGTAAACTTGGCAAAGATTAAACATAATCGCAGACGATTATAACTACGCTGTAGCTGCTTAAGGCAGCTTCCGTCCTCCTGATATCCCTCTTGCAGATTCAGGTCAGGGCGTCGACTTTGCAAGACCGCCTTTATGGTTTCCTGAGCCCTAAAGGTTGAATTTTTCAGGATACACCGGGTCGTATCCATCCTGAAGGAGCCTTCCCGGCCAATTATAAAGTTCAGGATAAGTATGTAGAAGCCTGGGTTGATTGTTTTCGGACGCGGGTTCAACTCCCGCCGCCTCCACCATTTTATATAATAAAATCAATTATTTAAATTTTTTCTAAGACTCAAAATGTTTAGCGGATGTTTAGCGGCTCTGTCCTGGATTTCTGCGACTGCCTGACGGGCCTGATGCGCCTCATTTACATCTGGTAGCATATATTTTTTAAAGGCATCTGAAGCATGTCCGGTTGCCCCACGCTGAATTTGTTCCGGGGTCATGATCTGGCCTAATGCGGTAACCGTTGAATGTTTGGTTCCACCATAAAGATCGACATCGTTCAGAATATTCGCGGTATGCCCAACGGGTCTTTTCCAATCCCAAAGGCCCATTTTAGGAGTCTACTTGAGGGCACCCGCTATGCGGGTGCGAAATTCATTATAAATGTTTGGCGATTTTTTTCTTTACTTCGGAATATACTTTTGAAAATCGTTATAAAAAGTCATTGCAATAATCCACGAACAATAGTACTCAAAAATTGATTTAGCACCATCAAAGGATCATATTTCTATAGCATTCTCTTCAAAAAAAGGATGTCTATTTCGACTCAGGCAAGTAGAAAAAGTCTTACTAAAATAGGGAGGGATTCAATGTTCAAATTTAAATCATCTTACGTTGTTTTGATTCTGTTTATAATAGCCTTTTGCATTTCTTCTGTTCAGGCTGAAATAAGTGTGTTGAAAGTTTGGCCCAATGACGGGTCAAAAAACAAGAACTTTGGCCACGCAGTTTCAATTGATGGGGAGTATGCTGCTATTAGTGCGCCTGGCAGCAAAGTGCATAATGTGGATCCAGACGGAGTATCTATTTATAAAAAAGACGGGAGTTCTTGGGTAGAATCGACAAAATTGTGGGGTTCCGATGAATTACAAAATAGGGAATTTGGTAGGAGCGTCTCTATTTCAGAGGAATATGTCGTTATTGGGACATGGTTTAGCCCTTATGTATTTAAAAGAGATGGGGATACCTGGACAGAACAGATCAGGCTGTTCAAGCCAGGTAATCAATATATAGGGAATGGTCCCATTGCAATAGATGGTGATTATATTGCGGCAGCAGCCTTTGGAGGCCCTTACATATTCAAGCAACAGGGAGATACCTGGATAAACCAAACCATGTTGCTCACAACTGACGGTGCTTTTGCTGAGAATTACCTTACCTCTATTTCAATTGACGGTGAATATCTTATTGTGGGGGTTAGCGGCACTGATTTCATCGGGACAAATGCAGGTTCTGCTTATATATTTAAAAGAGATGGAGATACCTGGACAGAACAGGCAAAATTGACCGCATTTGATGGTTTTGCATACGATTATTTCGGAGCGAGCGTTTCAATTAGTGGAAATTATGCTGTGGTCGGTGCACCTAATGATGATGATAACAGGGGCGATTGGCAAGGTGATCACCCGCAAGATTTCAATTCCGGTTCAGCTTATGTTTTCAAAAGGGAAGGAGACACATGGAGGCACCATGGAAAATTAACCCCGTCGGATGTGGCAGAAAGTGATTTCGCAGCTTCGACGGCCTCAATTGATGGCGATTATGTTGTAATCGGATCTTCTCGTCATAAGAATGGAAGTGTTGAGTCCGGGGCCTCTTGGATCTTTAAACAAGAAGATGGTGTGTGGATAGAGTATGCACGTTTAACAGCTACAAATTGGAACGAAGTTCGTTTTGGTAATGATGTTGCCATTGACGGAAATTATATTTTATCCGGTGCTCCTTGGAGTGGGGTCAATGGCGAGCATTCCGGTTCAGCGTATTTTCACAAATTTAAAGAGTCGCCTCTCGCTCTCTCCGTGGATCCAGAAAATCAGTCGCCTGCTGTAGGTGAAACGGTGTGTATTGATATTAATGTTACCGATGCACATAAGCTTTATTCTGCGCAATTCGATTTGACATATGATCCATCCATATTCGAATTCCAAAGTGTTACAGAAGGCAATCTGCTTGGCAGTGACGGTGGGGCAACCATATTTAATGCATCTCCATTGGACAATAATTCTAAAAACGGTATCATTGTTTTTAACACATCCCGCTCGAGTGGTCTTGATGGTATATCAGGCTCTGGTTCAATTGCCCAGTCTTGTTTTAAAGTAATCGGTGGAAACTGTTCTGAAACTATTATTGAGGTTTTCAATGAGCAGTTTAAAAATGCTTCAGATGGTTCTATTACAGTTGTTAAAAATGATGTTCCCAGGATTAATATTACTTGCCAGGCAGATAGCGACAATGACGGGGTGCCGGATAATCTTGACCAATGCCCAGATACACCACCAGGCTCTTCTCCTGATGCCTCAGGCTGTGATCCTGATCAACTTATTATTCAAAATCTTACTGAAACCATAGAGCAATTGAATGCTACTATTGGGAACCAAAAGATAGAAATTACCGTAAGGGATCAGATCATTGTCAATTTAAATACCTTAATAGAAACTATGTATACCCAGAAAGAGCTGGATCAAGCTGTAGCTACTGCTCGATCAGAAGTCTTGGATGATTTGTCGGACTCTCTCAAAATAATTTTTGATGATCCTAATTTTGAGATTCCCGGAGATACCGTCACTGAACAAATGGAAAATTTAACTAATGCAATTGCTGATCTGCCAACAGACCAAATTGAAAAATTGAAAAATGCCCTGACCCCATAGAAAATACTATAAAACAACATATGATCGAGTTGTTTATGATTTGGCCCCGGGAAATGTTCCTGCATTTCCTGGGGTTTTATTTGGGCTCGATAACGTATAAATTTTTTTCACATTTAAAAATTGCAATGATGCTGAGCCTGTAAATAATTCTGTTTAACTGCCATTTTTCTACACAAGGAATCTACTTCAAAGTCAATGGCAAACTGGTCTATTGCGGGCCTCTAATCCCTTAGGGCATATTCCATTTCTTTGAGGCAGACATTATTGCCAAATAGATAATTCTACAAGCGGATTTATCGCTTGGGAAAATTTTCCTGTTTTTAATCGCTTTTCTGATGACGCTGTCAAAAATTCAATGGCGTTGGTTGTATAAATGATTCGGCGAATTTCCTCAGGGTAATCAAAAATAGTGATCAGATTACTTGTTTATCCGGTGGCAGAGGATACCGGGCACCATACCGTTATTGATCTCAAATCCCATAGCCGGAATGCCATCGGATGGCTGGTTGTAAATTGAAAGATATATACTGGGTCTGATTTGGATGATTTGAAAAAACGATTCAGGGTATCAGGCCCTTTCACATTCATTTCCAGCCTATCGTATGGGTGCTCTGTCTGTCAGGTGCCTGGTGCAAGGCCGGTAAAGGCAGAGGTAAAGAAAACAGGAAGGCTCATGACCATAATGAATTTGATTTTTTATGACAATTTCATATATTCTGTTAATTTGTATTGACTGGCTTATATTTTAACTGAGTGCAACTTAATTTTAAAAAGACTAACATAGAAGGGCGGTGTGCATGAGTGTGACGATGGTTATCCAATCCCTTGGGTACTTTCTTCTGGCAGGGCTGTTTGAAATCGGCGGCGGATACCTGGTCTGGCTGTGGCTTAGGGAGGGAAAGCCCTTGGGGTATGCTGTGGTCGGTGCAATGGTCCTGGTGTTGTACGGAGTCATTCCCACGCTGCAGCCCGCCAGCTTTGGAAGAGTGTATGCGGCTTACGGCGGTGTTTTTATTGTGCTGGCCCTTCTTTGGGGATGGAAGGTGGACGGCATTTTGCCGGACCGGTTTGACCTTATTGGTGGGGCTTTTGCCCTGACCGGCGTAGGTATTATCATGTACTGGCCCCGGGGGTGATTCCCAATCGGGCCGCGACTGTATTTATTTTTTGGATAATCGGGAAAAACAATTGCAATTTTATATCAAGTTATGTTAGCCATACTAAGTTTTAAATGGCTTTTGATATTGTTCCAAATCAGAAAAAGGAAACAGCATGGAAAATCGGTACGGGACTACATCTGATATGATTATCCAGGAAATTGAAAATCATGGCGTGTTCCAGCTTATTGCCATTGATGCCAAAGGGCTGTATCTCACCACCCGGGATCGTGTAGACCGGCATGTGGCGGATGTGAACCGCTACGGAGTGCCCAGGGAAGAGGTGAATCGCCAACTGGAGGAATTGGGGCTGGACCCTTTTGAACTCTTCAACGCCAACAAACACCTGATCAAAACAACCGCAGACTCAGGCAAGGGCAAGGCATTGAATCCCATCAAGGCATCCAAGCGTCGCATGTAACTCCTTGAAAAGTTAACGAATTTTTACTTTTCGTGTGCCCAAGCAAAAACACCGCCCGCTGCCGGATTCGTCCGGCAGCGGGCGGTGCTGTTGCAGTATTTTGGAAAAAAAGTAAAAGCCGGGTTAAATCTTTTCTGCGGCAGCTTCCATCTGGCGGATCAAGCCCATGGCCCGGTCTTTGTAATTGACATTACAGGCTGCCTGCTGCAGTGCTTTTCTGGCGGATTCATTGTCTCCGGCCCGGCAGGAACAAAGACCATACATGAACAGGGACTTGGCATCTTTAGGATCCAGCGTAGATGCCTGGTGAAAGGCTTCTGCAGCAGGGACGAATGCTTTGGCTTCGTAATGGATCCATCCAACCAGTTTCCAGAGAGCATAGGAGTCGGGATACGTGGTAAGGCCCTGTTTTGCGGCTGCCAGGGCCGTCTCATATTCACAGGCATCAAACCATGCGGTTGCCATGCGCTCGTGGATTTTTTGGCTGGGCTCCAGGGCCAATGATTTCTCATAATTCTCAGCCGCTCTGGCCGGGATACCCAGGTTGTTGTAAAGGTCTGCCAGCAGGATCTGCTCTGCCCGTGTCAAGGACTTGATCAATCCGTATGCATCAAGGTTTTGTACTGCTTTTTTGTACAGGTTCATATCCAGGTACAGGGAGGTGGCCAGCAGGAAAAGATAGGGTTTGGGATCTGGCTGGGCCAGAAGGCGCTCCACGGTTTTCACGGCTGACCCAGGCGTTTTTTGTTCAATGGAGAGATGAACCAGCAACTTTACCCAGTTCTCCTCCGGAGCACCGGCTTGTCCGGAACAGAGAAACTCAAGGATGGTAAGGGCCTTTTGGGGGGCCTTGGCCGAGATATAAGCGGCAGCGGCATGGAATCTCAGAGCGTGGTTCTCTTTTCCGGTCAGTTCCCAGGTTTTTTCCAGGGCTGTGGCTGCCCGGGAATATTTGCCCAGATCATAGCAAACCTTGCCGATGTTTTGCCATGCCGGGGCATAGGCCGGGCAGAAGCCTATGGTTTTCTCATACTGGGCAAGGGCTGCTTCCATTTTTCCCTGTTCCAGGTAAATTCCTGCCATAGTGTAAGCAACATAGGCATGGTTTTCTTCCGGGTATTCCCGGACAAAGGTCTCCAGGGTGATTTTAGCCTCTTTTATTTTCTCTTCGCCCATAAGCTTTTGGGCCTCGACCAGTGCAATCCTGGCCTGCCGTGTCAGGGTGTTTTCATCCGGGCACTTTTCCCCGGTCCGGCCTGCCACCGACAGATTGGGGGCAGATATAAGCGTTAGGATAACAAACAGGGACAGGATCAGTGATGGTTTCATTTCATTACTCCAGTGCAAACACCACAGATGTGGTAACAAGGGTTGCCACGCGCCTGCCCATGAGTTCGCCAGGGGCGTATTTCCATGAAGACACGGCATTGATAACAGACTCATCAAAAACACCGGGTGGATCGGATGCTATAATTGTGATATCCGAGACATTGCCATCTTTGTCCACCAGAAAGCGGAGTTTGACCTTGCCTTGGGTTCCCATGCGTTTGGCGCGGTAGGGATAACGGGGCTGTTTTTTGAACCGGGGCACCGGAACGGTGTCCACGGCATTCTGGTCCATGATGGCGTTGAAGTCGATATCCGGGCCTGTATCAGCCACGGCTTCAGGTTCGGGCGAAGAGATCATGGGGATGCCGCCGGACAGCCTGGTGTCAATGTCCAGGTCCGGAGCCGGCATGTTCAGTTTGAGTTGTTTTTTGGGCACACGCTCCTGTTGGCGGTTTGCGATTTTATGAATTTTTTCCTTGGGAGGCTCTTCTTTTTTTTCCTGCGGCTTTTCTTTGGGAGGGGGCTGGGCAGGCGTCGGGGCAATCCGGGTAAAGTTCACGACATTCAGGCTTTCCAGGTCGTTGGAGCGGGTCTCCATCCGGATCAGTCCGGGCAACAGGCCGAACAGGGCCAGGTTGATTACCATGGCTCCGACAAGGCCCTGGATCAGGTAGGATCTCTGGTAGGTGGCTTTTCTCATTTAATCCGACCCGCTTTCCCTGGTGGCGGCAATGCTCACCCGTTTTGCACCGGCCAGCCGGCACTGGTCCATGACCTGGATCACCTTACCGGTATAGCTGACCTTATCGGCCACAATCACCACCGCACCTTCGGGGTTTTCCGACAGGGCCCGGGTGATATGGGACCGGAGGCTCCTGATATCAATCTGCCTGCCGTCAAAATGGATGTTGCCTTCCGGCGACACTGCCACCAGGATATTGCCGTTGTCGGTCAGGGTGGCGGATGAGGCAGATGGCCGCTGGACATCAATACCAGTTTCCCGGACAAAGCTGGTGGTGACCATAAAAAATATAAGCAACAGAAAGACCAGGTCGATGAGCGGACTCATGTTGATGCCCACCTCCTTGTTTCTCATGCGCAGGGAATTCCTGACGTTTATCATTCCAATCTCCTTTTTAAAATCATGGCAGCCTCGGACAGACGGTTTTTGGCTGCCGCAGACTGCCGGAAGAGCAGGGCGCTCATGAAAAATCCCGGGATGGATACCACAAGCCCGCTCTGGGTGGTGACAAGTGCCTCGGAAATCCCACCGGCCATGGCTTTGGCATTGCCTGTGCCGAACAAGGTGATGACATCAAAGGTGGTGATCATACCGGTCACCGTTCCCAGGAGGCCAAACAGGGGAGCGACGGCAGCCAGCACGGCAATGGCGTGAAGATAGCGCTCCAGGCCCGGGGTCATGGCCATGATGCACTGGTCCACGATCCGCTTGTTCACGCTGGAATCCTGTGTGCGGTTGGCCAACAGATGGCGGACCAGATGGGCACGCGGCCCCCTTGCTCCCGGCGGTAGAGGGGATTTTCCCGAATGGGCCGGGTCCAGGATACGGACCAGGGCGTGAAGTTCAATGTCCTTGCGTTCCAGGCGGGAGAAAAACAATATCCGGTCCAGGATCAGTGTCCACATGACAAACGCGCAGGCCATCAGCGGAACCATCACGGTGCCTCCCTGACTCAGATAGGCAAAGATGTCGCCGGCCAGATCCGTCATCATGCTCATGCCGGCCATGGGTTACCGGGCCTCCCTGAAAACAATGTTGGTCAGGGCCACGGCCTTTTCTTCCATATCGCCGATAACATGTTCTACCCGGCGGGTGAGAAAGGTATAAAGCAGCATGATGGGGATGGCCACGGCCAGGCCCAGCATGGTGGTCACAAGTGCCGTGGAGATGCCGCCGGACATCATCCTGGGATCGCCGGTGCCGTAAAGGGTAATAACGTGAAAGGTGGAGATCATTCCGGTTACCGTACCCAGAAGCCCCAGGAGCGGGGCAATGGCGCCCATGATGTTCAGCATGGGCAGGAAGCGCTCCAGTCTGGGCATTTCCTTGAGTATGGATTCCTGGAGAATGCTCTCAAGGGTTTCCCGGTTTTCGGTTCTTGCATTGAGCCCGGCCCGGAGCACGTTGTACACGGGGATCTTTTTCCTGCCCACCATATTGTGGCAATCTTCCCATGCACCCTGGGCCGCCAACTCGTTCACCCGGCCCATGACCTTGTCCGTGTTGGAGTGAACCCGCCCCAGAAACAGGGTACGCTCAATGCCGATGAACACGGCAAACACCCCCAGGGCAAGAATTGGCCATACCAGCATTCCCCCTTTTTCGATCTGGTCCCGGAGCGTCTGCTGGTGGGTGATCTGCTTTAGGGCGCCGCCCCGGGAAATATCAATGTATACCTGATCTGTTCTTCCGCTCATATATTGGGCCAGGTTTTTTTGAATGGATCTGGAGGGAAGGGCGGAGAGGGCATAAAGCTGGTTGGTCTCCTGGGAATATTCCAGGAAACCGGTTTTGTCCCCCAGTTGGTAGGCGGAAGTGAAACCGCCCAGGCTCAGCACCCGGCCCTGAACCGTTTCCCCGGTATCTGAGACAAATTCAAGATTACCTGCATCAATTCCGGCTGCCAGGGCGGTTTCTTCCAGAAAAAGATCTGCCACGGCTGTCATATCGTCGATTCCCGGGAACCGGCTGGTGTCCAGAATCGGGTTGAGACGGTCCCTGCGCCCGGGATGCTGTACCGTATACGGGGATGCGGTGAGCAGGGCATTGAGGTTTCCGGCCGCCACCCGGACCGCACCGGAGAGTTCGTTGAGTTCCGACTGCACCGCAGCGGCCTGTTCGTCCAGCACAGCGTTTTTTTCGGCAAGCAGGGCAATGCGCCCAGATTTCGTTTTGATTTCCTGCTTTAACGCGGCTGTTTGTGCGGCGATCCTGTCGATTTCCCGGGTGAGCCGGGCCTTGTCCGCCAGAATTCCGGATTGTACGGTTTTGTGTTCTTCGCGGGAGGCGGCCAGTTGTTTTTTTGCTTCCATGGCTGCCTGGCGAAGATCCCTTGCCAGAGCCGGTGATACAACCATTGCAATCACCAGGACTATTAATGTTGAAACCAGTGTTTTCATTGTACGACAATCCTTCCCAGGGGCAGTTTAACCAATTCAATGCTCCGCTCCAGCCGCGCCATGGCAATGGCTTTTGAAATATCCCGGTTGGTATCCGGGGGCAATACAAGCCATTTTTGCCGGACCGGGTCATAGGTGCCGCTGCGTTTTCCGTCAATGGTCTGGCAGAACAGGGAGACCCGGCCCAGGCGGAAAATGTCTGCCAGCACCTCGGCATCACCCAGGGGAATGGTTTCCTGGGTGACCTCCACGGTGGTGCCGTATTCCGCTTCGATCTGAAGTGCTTCAAAGATTCGCCTGAATTTTTCGGCAGAAGATGGGGCCGGGTCCACCATCATGTTCTTGAGGGATGAAAGCCTGGCCAGCCGCTCTTCCATCAGAAAGGGCAGGTCCGATGCAATGGCAGAATCAAGCCGCTCCAATACCGAATCCAGGAAAACGCCCAATTCTGCTTTGACACGTGCTGTTTCCTTTTCCCGGCGAAGATTCTCTGCCAGCCGCTTTTCTTCCAGCACCAGCCGCCGGTCAAGCTTTTCCAGGTTTTTTTCAAGGTCTGCAGCTTCACGGGTAAGCCGCTCAAGCTTGTCCGTCATGTCTTTTGACTGCTCGGACCAGTTTTCCTTTACATCCTGGGTCTTTTTTTCCACTGCCATGGTTTTTGAAAGATCCTCGCGGATTTCAATACCTGGCCGGGTGTCGGCAGCGGCTGAAATAATGGGGGTGAACAGCAGGGCCAGTATGCCTGCCAGGGTGATTTTCCAATGGGGTGTATACACAGAAGTCCTCCCGTATCTGGGGAATAAAATTAATTAAATGACTGCAACGGTATGAACCGTATGTTGAGAAAAGCTATATAACTCAAAATAAATTTAGTCGCAACTAAAAAAAATAGCAATGAATTATGTTGTGCCTTTCGATCGTTATGATTCTTGAAAACTTTTTAAGTTTGGTCCATATGATTTGATGGCCGCCCGCATCAAGGCGCTGTTCATATGCGCCGCCTGGCAGGGTAAGAGCCGCACCCGTATTCCAAAACGGTCTGCCCCGGATGAACAGTGCATCCGGATTGAATGTTTTTCCTGAAACCTTTGTGATCAGAGCCGCCAGCCCTGAAAAAATGCAGGACATTAAAAATGTTCTTGACAACCCGGAAAAAAGATTTTAGAAGTTAGTTCGAGCTGAAATTATTCACATTGAATAACAGTTTTGATGGTAGGAAATCCAAGCCCTGAAAATGGAATTTTTCCGGGTCCATATGGAGAATCCGAATAAAAAAATATTTGTAAGCCAGGCGGTCTTCTCTCAGGAAAAAATGACGACCCTTAACTTATCCCGTGAGTTAACTTTTTCCCCATTGCCGCCTGGTTAAAATGCCGCTTCGATCCTTTCGGGGCGGCATTTTTTATATAAATTCAAAATTTTACAATGATAAAATTCGGTATGCCAAATAAAATAAATAAAGCCATAATTAGTTGTTGATATAGTTTTGAGTTTATTGTATTAGGGGCTATCTGTTTTTCTAAACTAAGTATATGGAGGTGAACTTGTCCAGACATCGAATGCGGCGGCGGCAGGGAAAAAATTGTTGCATGCTCAGGGACGTAAAGCAGGGGCGGCGTGCCAAAATACTCTGCCACCATGCCAAAGGGGCTGTACGCCAGCGGCTTCTGGATCTGGGATTTGTTCCCCAGACCGAAATTCAGGTCCTTCGCAGGGCCCCCCTGGGCGACCCCATAGAATGTTGTGTGGCCAACTACAAGGTGGCCCTGAGGAATTCCGAGGCCGACCTCATTGAGGTGGAGTGCGAGGAGTAGAAACGTATGGAAAAGAGACAACATGACAAGCGATCCTGAATTCAGCCGAAAACAACTGCTGGTGGGGCTGGCCGGCCAGCAGAACGCGGGCAAGTCCACCACCTTTAATATGCTCACCGGTGCCAACCAGCACATTGCCAATTATCCCGGGGTCACAGTGGATAAAAAATCCGGCACCTACCGGTACAAGGATGTCCGGGTGGAAACCGTGGATCTTCCCGGTACCTACAGCCTGACCTCCTTTTCCCTGGAGGAGCGGGTGACCAGGGATTTCCTCATCACTGAAAAACCCGATGTTATTGTGAACGTTGTGGATGCCTCCTCTCTTAAACGCAGCCTCTACTTTACGTTTCAGGTCCTTGAGATGGGGTTTCCCGTGGTGGTGTCCCTGAACATGATGGATGTGGCCAAACGCAACGGCACCCATGTGGATATCTCCCGCCTGGAGCACCGGCTGGGGGTGAATGTCATTCCCACGGTGGGCCGCAAGGGCAGGGGGAAAACCGAATTGCGGGACGCCATTCTTGATACGGCAAAACGCTCGGAGCACAATGCCCTGTGTATCACCTACGAGGAACTGGAGCCGGATGTGGCAGCGCTCCAGGCAATGCTTGAAGATACCGATCTTGTGGAGTCTTATCCGGTGCGCTGGCTGGCAGTGAAGCTGATTGAGGGTGACAGCGAAGCCGAGCGAATCGTCCGGTCCAAACTGGGCGAGGGATGCGACGTTCTTGCCAAGGCCAAACAGATACACATCCGTTTTGCAGAAAACCATTACATGGATGTGGCGGATTTCATGGTGGGCTGCCGGGACCGCCTGGCCACAGACATCGTTGAGACCTGCGTCACCGAAGAAAAGGACGGCAGGGACCGCATCACGGAGATGATCGACAAGGTGGTGCTCAACCGCTGGGCAGCCCCGGTGTTCCTTATTGCCACCGTGTTTGTGATCTACCAGTTGTCCATTGTGAAAGGATATGAGCTGACCAACTACTGGTGGCCGTATCTGGCAAAGCTGAGGGGATTTGTGGCCGGTATCCTGCCGGACGCCGGCCTCCTGATTGATCCTTATATCCGCTCCATGGGGCTGTGGATGATGGACTCGGCCAATGCCCTGCTCAACTACATTCCGATTTTCCTGATCCTGTTTTCCCTGATCGCCATCCTTGAGGACAGCGGCTATATGGCCAGGATCGCCTTTATCCTGGACAAGCTGTTCCATTCTTTCGGACTCCATGGCCAGTCCACCCTGCCGTATATCCTGGGCGGGGTATTTGCCGGTGGGTGCGCCGTTCCCGGGGTCATGTCCACCAAGGGAATACCGGATGAGCAATCCCGGATGGCCACCATTCTCACTGTGCCCTATATGAACTGCCTGGCCAAAATTCCCTTTTATACCCTGCTCATCAATGTGTTTTTTGCCCCGTACAAGTCCTGGGCCATGCTGTTCCTGTCCACCATCACCATTTTTGTGGCCCTGCTGGTGGCACGGCTGCTCACTGCCACAGTGCTCAAGTCTCTGGAGACCGCTCCTTTTGTTATGGAATTGCCCAAGTATCATCCCCCCACGATTTTCGGCGTGGGGCAGCGGGCCATTGAGCGGACCTGGCAGTATATTAAAAAGGTCGGCACCATTGTGGTGGCGGTCTCCGTCTGTGTTTTTACCCTGCTGCAGTTCCCGGGCGTACCCGAAGAAAAAATGACCGATTTCCAGAGCCAGATGGACAAGGCTGTGGCCACGTTCCAGAAAAAGATCCAGAAGAGTATTTATGCGGACCAGTTCCAGGATCAAGCATCCCTGGTCTCCCTGATCAACCTGTACAATGATTTCAAGAACGAGAGGATGACCATCAAGGGCAAAGACGCATCCCTGGCCCTGGCCGAGCGCTACCGGCAAAATCATCCCGATCTGTTTAAATTCATCAAGCCCGGCAAGGACAAGGATGCCAAGATCATCAACAAGGCAGCGAGAAAGCTGGTATCCAAACGGAAAACCCTGCGGCGGCAGATGAAAGAAGTGCAGATCTCCACTTCATTCCTGGGCATGGTGGGCCGTTCCCTGGAGCCTGTGACCCAATGGGCCGGGTTTAACTGGAAGATCAACGTGGCCATTCTCTCCTCGTTCGCTGCCAGGGAATCCAGCGTCGCCACCATCGGCGTCCTCTACCAGCAGGGTGCGGACGAAAGTAAGAGCCTTGAGGAACGCATGGGCGCCGAAGCCAGCCAGGGCGGTTTTACCCCGCTTCATGCCCTGGCCATCATGGTCTTTTTTGCCCTGTATCCTCCGTGCCTGGCCACCACCATCATGATCAAGGTACAGACCGGGTCTTACAAGTGGATGCTCTTTTCCATCATCTTTCCCACCACTCTGGGCTTTATTGTTGCCTCTCTGATTTATACCGGAGGCAGCGCCCTGAACCTGACCGGTATTCAGATGATGGGCGTGTTTTACTGTTCCGTGGTGGTGTTGGCGATTGTTACGGGGCTGTTCAAGTCCTGGAAGCGAAAGCCCGGACCTCTGGCGGATTTGCGGCAGGAGATGGCGCCTGATTAGCGTGTGTTTGACTTAATCGTAATCGGTTGATTGTTAATGGCCGGATACCGTTTGCGGTATCCGGTTTTTTTGTGAAATTTGGATGCTGCGATGCGTTTGTAGAGTGCATTATGCACGGCGTTCTATGCAAAATTGATATTTCTGTAATATTGAATACACCGTTCATTTTATCTTTTGACAATGAGTTGAGACGTGCAAAATAGGTTGTTTAGGTATAAAATACGCGATATTCTCAGAATTATTTGAAAGGGAGAGAAATTATGGGTTTTGCACCATCAGCAATGCAGCTAAAAAGCAGTGTATTTGATCAAGACGGTTTAATTCCATCCAAATTTACCGGTGAAGGTGAAGATGTATCACCGGCATTGTCATGGACAGATGCCCCGGACGGCACAAAGGCATTTGCCATTATCTGTCATGACCCGGATGCACCACTGGTTTCTCCGAATGGCACATATGGATTTGTTCACTGGGTTTTGTATAACATTCCAGGAGATGTCAACAGCCTGGAAGAAGGTACAGCACAGTTTACCAGCGGTAAAAACGATTTCGGTGAAGTCGGATACAATGGTCCCATGCCCCCCAACGGACATGGATTTCATTATTATTATTTCTGGGTGCTGGCATTAAAAGAAGCGGTTGACCTGGAGCAAGGATTGGGTTTGTGGGATTTTCTGGCGAAAATCGAACCCCAACTCATCGGGATGAACCGGCTGGTAGGGCGGTATAAACGAGATTAGAAGTGCACCCACAGCTTACCAACTGAATCTTATGCAGGGGCAAGAATTTTTATGCCCAGAATACAGATTCTTGCTCCCAACCAATACATGAAGTTGCTATAGTAATTTTTTTGTTTAACAGCGTTCTCACTAGCGTTCAACGTGTGGGCACGCTCCCCATAGCGAGGTATGTCAACAATGTCATTGTCTAAACCATCTGCTAAGCAGAGTATATCGACTTTTGATGCGTTTGTACGATCGGCTGATTATTCTTTAATGGATACCTTAAATGCCGATCCCGATGCCATGGCAGATGGTGATGATCACCGTGCCCGTCAGGTTTTTTCCGGTCACTTCGTACCGGTGACTCCCACGCCGCTTCCGGAGCCGGAATATGTCACCCATAGCCGCACTTTTTTTAATGAACTTGGGTTGAGCGACGCGTTGGTAAATGATGCAAAATTTTGCCGGGTATTTTCCGGTGATCTCTCTCCAGCACACGCGCCTATGCGTAAGATTGGCTGGGCAACCGGCTATGCCCTGTCAATTTATGGCACCGAATATACCCAACAATGCCCATTTGGTACCGGCAATGGGTATGGCGATGGTCGGGCAATATCTGTATTTGAAGGGGTATTCAATGGACAGCGTTGGGAAATGCAACTAAAGGGTGGCGGACCAACACCTTATTGCCGTGGTGCCGACGGACGGGCAGTACTTCGTTCAAGTGTGCGTGAGTTTCTCGCGCAAGAGTATATGCACGCCCTGGGGGTTCCCACAACGCGATCTTTCACCCTGTATGTATCTAAATCAGAGAGCGTGACCCGGCCCTGGTACTCCCAGGACTCTCATTCCTTTGATCCTGATATTATGGTGGATAACCCTGTGGCGATTTCAACTCGCGTTGCCCCCTCTTTTTTGCGTGTTGGCCAGTTAGAGTTATTTGCCCGCCGGGCTCGCGGCAATGCGCATCAAAGCGCTTTGGAAGAGTTGCGCATGATTGTGTCGCATTTAATTGACCGGGAGTACCAAAACGATATCAATCAAGACCTTGGTTTTGCGGATCAAGTGGTTGAGCTGGCTAAGCTTTTTCGCCGGCGGCTTACGTCACTCGTGGCCAACTGGCAGCGTATTGGGTATTGCCAGGGTAATTATAATAGTGACAACTGCGCCGCAGGCGGCTTTACCCTCGACTATGGACCATTTGGCTTCTGTGAAATTTTCGACCCCGGATTTCAGCCATGGACTGGCGGCGGCGAACACTTTTCCTTCTTCAATCAGCCAGCCGCAGCAGAAGCGAATTACCACATGTTCTGGACGGCAGTAAGACCGCTGCTTGCAAAAAATGCTGAAGCTTTGGAACAATTGGATCAAATACGCCATGGTTTTGCAGAGGCAATGCAAAAACAAATCCAAAACATGTGGGCAGCCAAGCTTGGCCTGACGGATTATCACCCAAATCTGGTGCAGGGATTACTGCAGTTACTGACCAAATCAGAGGTGGATTACACCATTTTCTTCCGTGAATTATCCCATGTACCAGAGAATGTTTCAGCCTTGAAAAAGAGCTTCTACAGCAAGACCTCTCAACAACTTGATGAAGAATGGCAATCCTGGCTGAAAAGCTGGCGCGACCTCGTTATCAAAAGCGGCAGTTTGGCTGAGATATCAGCAAAGATGAAACGGGTTAACCCCAAATATGCATGGCGAGAGTGGTTGATTGTCCCTGCCTACCAACAAGCCATGCAGGGTGACTATACATTGGTAAGAGAGCTGCAGGAAGTGCTTGGCTCTCCATATGATGAGCAATCGCAAAAGGTTGAAGATAAATATTATCGTCTAAAACCTGAGGCATTTTTTAACGTTGGTGGTGTTTCGCACTATAGTTGTTCATCTTGATTTCGAAAATGTACTGAAATTTAGTGTTTTAGACGGATGCCCCCCAGGCTCCTGTGATTCCATATTTATTCAAAATTTCTAAAAGCGAATGGACGTGCATGAACCTTTGCGGTCATGGGTACAATGGTGATTGGGTTGCCCTAAGAAAAAAAGCAGCCCGGCCAGGGAAAAGGGCATGGAGGGGACAATAGAGGCCGGGCTGCTCAAAAGCGTTTCAGTAATCAGTGTCCCTTGGATTTCGGGGTTTTTCGCTCATTATCAATCTGAAGGGTCAGTGTTGCGGTCAGTTTCATTTTCAGATATTGGCCCTTGTCTTTTTCAGGGGCCGGTACTTTGATAAAATACCGGACAAACCAGCGGCCTGTGTGGGGCAGGGGAACCGTGATCCGGCTGCCGCTGATGTTGGTTTTCGGGTAAAAATTATCTTCGGCCACTGTGGAAAAGCCCATATAGGTGCCGTCCCAGGTGCCTTTTCCCGTGTAGGGCTT
The DNA here is from genome assembly GCA_036881925.1 of Desulfobacter sp. Lineage (GTDB taxonomy): Bacteria > Desulfobacterota > Desulfobacteria > Desulfobacterales > Desulfobacteraceae > Desulfobacter. The sequence continues at coordinate 6,513 of JBAJNJ010000013.1, read as the reverse complement.
GCTGTCCAGATAGACGTCCAGTTCCAGGTCGTCTCCGGGTTTAAGGGTGAAGATATCCTTTGCCGGTACCAGCTCCAGGGCCAGGCCGGTCCGGGCCGGGAATGTTTTGGACGGTGTTTCGCAATTCACATATGTTTTGGCATATTGTTTGGCAAAAAAGCTTTTATGGACCTGGCTGGCCTTGTGCATGATTTTGGCCATGGGCTTGATGGTGTGGCGTTCCTTACCTTTTTTATCCGTGTACACAGTGTAGTAGCCCGGGGTGGTTTCCGCGGTCAGAGTCCAGGTGCCCGGGGTATCGTAGTTGACCATATAGGAATGCAGGGAGGTTTCCTCCCGGATTGTGATGGGGGTAGTGGTGCCGTCCGGGGAAACCACATTGACACGGTTGAGTTTTTTGCCCCGGATGCCGTCCGCCACAGGCACGTAATGGCCGTAACAAAAATAAAGGGGCAGGGATTTGCCTTCATCTGCAAAATACCGGGTGGACTGGATATACAGAGAGTGGGCAACGGTCTCCGGGACCTGGAAACACAGCATGAGAAGGCCGGCAAGAACAGCAGCCAACCGTCCGGTGAACCTGGGTTTTACAACGGTATTGAACAGGGATGTCATGGTTGCTCCTTTTTGTTTTTGGATGACGGGGTGGAACAGCCGCATCCCCCGCCGCAACCGCAGGACGGGGAATCCGGTGAAATCATATTCCTGAACCGTCTGTACAGGTAATAGACGGCAGCGATAACAATAACGGCGATAACAAGCTTATCCAGCATTTGATTCTCCTTGGGTTAGTGATCAGGTTCCACCAGGCTGACGGCGATCAGGCCGTAAATTCCGGTCAGGGCCACCAGTGCCAGACGTCCGGCATCCGGCCGCCTGCCCCGGCCCAGAACAGATATCCCGAAGAATACCACGGCGCACAAGGCCATACCGCCCAGGGAAATCCAGTTGCCGGGCACAAACGACACCCGGGTGAATTCATCGGTTTCGCGGACTCCCACCTTCAAGGCAAAGGGGAACAGAAAGTCATGGATCTTTGAGGCCGTGGTGGGGGTGGCCCGGGACATTGTATGGACATAGGACCGGACCGGGGTAAAGGTGTTGTCCATGGCCACGGCCCGGATAATAGTATTATCCGAATAGACCGCAGTGGTGTAAAGGGAGTTGAAAATCAGTTTTAGATCCATGCGGTCCGGATCGTAACCTTGGATGGGCACCGGGATCAGGCCATAGTTGTCATAAGAGAGAAGGTTGACCTTCCCGTCCTGGGTGAGCAACAGGCCGTAGAATTCTTTCTGCTTGTTTTCAGATACTTTGATGTGGCGGGTTTTCAGGGCCGCCGGGATATGGGTGTCCACCACCTGGGGCATGCCGTTCACCCGCTTGAGGTGGAAGACCCGGTAATCGGCATCCACAAGAAACACGCCCTCGTCAAAGGGTTTGAGCACGGTGAACTTACCGTTCACCGACCGGGCGGGAAACCGGAAGCCCTTGTCTTTCAAAGCCCGGGTATAGATCTCGGTGAGGGCTTTGTCCTGGGTATTGGTGTCGGCATTGATAAAGACCATGGCCGTGTCCGTGATTCGGAAGCGGTCCTCGGGAAATACCAGCCTGGCCTGGCCCGGGTTGGATTCGAGCAGGGGCCAGAATTTTACCACAGGCGCCTTGTCCGGAATGTTCCTGGATTTCAGTTCCATGACCTTGCGGTCCGCCTTGATAGCGGCCTTGTCAAAGGCCCGGCCGTTGAGTTCCAGGGGCAGCAACCCCCAGATTTCCATGTTTTTGTAGAAAATAAAGGGCAGGTGTTTTTCAAAATCAATCCTGGGCACATAGGTGCCGTCGGCTTTTTTATAGGCAATGCCGGTGTGGTGGTCCACGGCAAAACCCTGGGCTTCCTCAGGCACCGGCCCCACCAGTTTTTCCTTAAAAATGAAGTCCTGGCTCACCGGGCTGTAGAACAGGTGGGTTTTTTCGATTTTTTTGAAAAACACTTTGTCATAGATCATGGGCAGGTAAACTGCAGTCACCAGGATTGCCAGCAGGGTATAACAGAAAAGAGGCAGCCGTTTCATTATCCCACCCTCCTGTAACGAAATCTTAATACCGGCAGCAGGATGGCCAGCATCATCAGGGCCAGGGGCAGGAACAGCAGGGCAATACTGGGGCCGTAGCTGCCCGGCATGCCGTTGTTCAGGTAAAGGCCTGCAACCCCGGCGGCCAGCATCAGGTTGACGGCGCGCAGCCGGTAATTGGGCTCCAGCAGGGTCAGGGCACCGCCCAGGTAGGCAGCGGCACCGGCCAGGGTCCATGGCAGGGCAGTGACCAGAGTGACCATGACCCCTTCCCGGGAAAAGAACCGGGCGGTAACCGCAGACAGCAGGGCCAGGTCAAGGCAGGCCAGGATGGTATAGGCGGTCAGTCCCACAAAAAGGTGGGACAGGGCCACATACCCCGGAGAAACGGGCAGGTGCAGGGAAAGGCGGAACCGCTCACCCCACATCTCAGGCAGGAACTGGAAGCAGGCAATGAGAATGCCGGAGAGCAGGGGAGCATACATCATAGCCTCGCAATGGATCTGTCCTAGGTGAAGCACCCGGTACCAGACCACCTCGGGATGGTCCAGGATGAAAAGGCGCCGGGTGGCAATGGCGATATACCCCATCAGTCCGAGGTTGAATAACAGGAGAATCAGCCAGGGCCAGCGGATCTTGTAATATTCTTTTCTGAAAATAGCAGCGATCATAGGGATGTTTTCCCGTGCATTGGGTTATGGGGTTAATACCTGCCGGTGTATCCGATAAAGGCATCTTCCAGGTTCATGGGAATTTCTTCCAGGCGGTTTGACGGCACATCCAGGGGGGCCAGTGAACCGGCCAAATCCTCCCGGGAGGCAAAGGTGAACAGATCCCAGTGGGAGGCGTGGACCTCGATGTTCTTGATGGCCGGGCAGGCGCGGAGGATCTCGGACCGGGAAGAACCACTGCCGTTGACCCCGCCGGGCAGGCGGTAGCAGGTAAACTCCTGCTTGAATTCCTCCAGGGAGGTGGTGAGCAGTTTTCCGCCCCGTTCCAGGAAAATCACCTCATCCACAAAGTTTTCCATGTCCTGGATCACGTGTGAAGTCAGGAATACGGTGCGGTTGCCCTTGTCCAGGAATTCCTGCATTTCATCCAGGAACAGCCGCCGGTACCCCGCATCCAGACCAATCGAGTAGTCGTCCAGAAGGAGCAGCTCGGGCTGCTGGGCCATGAGCAGGCCCAGGACCACCTGGGAGCGCTGGCCGCATGACATGTTTTTGACAAGGTGGTTGGGTTTCAGCCCCAGTTTGTCCACCATCCGGTAATAGGTATCCCGATCCCAGTCCGGGTAAAAAGGCGCGTAAAAGCGCTCGATTTCCCGGATGGACATGAACTCATACGCCACATGGCCTTCGAACAGCAGGCCGATGCGGGCCCGGGTCTGGGGCGTCAGGGCGTGGGAATCCTCTCCGAACACCCGGCAGCGGCCGGACACCGGCCAGAGAAATCCCATGAGAATTTTGATGAGAGTGGTTTTGCCCACCCCGTTTTTGCCCAGAAGGCCGTAGATTTTTCCAGGCGGGATGGAGAAATTCAGGTCTTTGTAGATATACCGTTTGCCGTAACTGTGGCAGAGGTGCTCAACATTGATGACAGGTTCCATGGCAGTGCCTTTTATACCCTGTTTGTACGGGGGGAAGTCCCGGATATTTCATAAAAGGTAACTTGGGGTGAAAACAGTTCTTTAACGATGTCACGGAACAATGGCCCCTGTCCCACGGACAGGGGCCATTGCCTGGTTCGTTTTTTATTTCATGGAACTGGTGACCCTATTTCATATCTACGGCTTTCAGCCAAATCACCGCATCCCTGGAGCATTTTTTACCCTTGTGGGTGTAATCCGGGTCCAGGTCCAGGGCGGCAAAACCCCACCAGCCGGCCTTGGGAATACCAAAGGTAAACACGCCGTTATCGTCGGCAAAAATGGTCTGGAGAACAAAGGCATCCTGGGGAGCTGTGGCCTTGCCTTCTTTGGCAAAGGCTTTCTTATCCAGCAGGGGTTCATGGTTCAGGTATTCCACTTCGATTTCCGCATTGGATACGGGCTTGCCGTTGAACAATACTTTGCCCTGGAATACCTGGCCGGTCCAGCGGTCGTACGGTTTGGCCATGGGGACGATTTCCGTGGGCAGGCCCACAGGCTCCATCCATGCACCGGGTTCTCCACCGACATTGACGATGACTTTGGTGTTCTGCTTGATGTAGAAACCGTCACCCTCTTCCCAGTAGGGATCGGGAATCAGGCAGAAGATATGGTCGCCGCCGCGGGCAGAGTAGGTGGTTTCCCAGGCTGCACCGGAGTTGGTGAGGCTGGTCCAGTTCATGGGCTTGAGAGTGGGGAGCAGGTCGGTCTTTTTGGGTGCGTTTTCCCCACGGGTGCGGACCACAAAGAATTGCTCGGGCTTACCCATATCCATGGTGTGGCCGGCATCAAAGGGGTGGGTAAACACCAGGGCCAGAGGGATTTTTCCGCCTTTGTTCATGGCGGCTTCAGGGGTGTAGATCATCTGGAAATGGGCAAATGCGGGGGTGGTCAGGGCCATAACGGCCAGGCCTGCAACTGCTGCAAACAATTTTTTCATCTTTTACTTTTTCTCCTATGAAAATATGTAGATATGGGTATCCTTACCCGGGGTTCCTTATTCTGTGATTTCTTTGCCGTCTACTTCAACCATGTGGCCTTCGCCGGCATCGAACAATACTTTGTAAGCATCAGACGGCTTATCAAAGGTGTATTCACTGTCTTCGCTCATCTTGCCTTTGATCAGCACTTTTCCGTCGGTGCTTTCCACACGCAGCTCAACACCGGAAGCTGAAGAGCCGTCGGAAAATCCGCCTTCGCAGGTAATGGTGCCGTCCCCGTTGTCGTAGCAGGAACATAAAGGGGTGTGGGCCATGCTGACCGGGGCAAAGATCAGCCCCAGTATCAAGATGCCGAACATCAGTGAAGCACGGTAGATCGTCATACATTTTCTCCTTTGGTTGACCAGGACCGTTTCCTGGGGATCATATTTCGAACCGGTGCCTTTGGAACCGGTAAAACGCATTGGATGTTCCGGGTGTTTATCACAAAGTATGTGTCTCGCTAATCTTGAATTTAAAATCAACAAATCGCTTTTTTTGCGCTTTATGTTAGTTTTGCCAAATCAATATTTGAGGTCCTTATTTTTCATGGCTCGGCATTAAAGTCAAGTGTTTTTTTTAAAAGAAAGGTGACGGACCCGGGAGGGGACGGGAAAATTCGGGTTCCCTTTTCCGGCTTTTGGGAACGCAGGCGGTAAATGCCGTGAGATGAACGTTGCATCAGGCAGCCACACCCCTTGCCCATACGGCCTTTGCAGACTTGCCGATCAAATCGGTGTCATGTACCTGGAATCCCGCATCTGCCATCAGGGTGCGTGTGGATGCAATGGTCAGGTGACGGGTCGTGGCAGAGGGCTTTCCATAGGTTCTAAGATACCTGTACAGCATGCCCAGTTTTGCCAAAAATCTCATGCCGTCGGTGGTAAAGCTCAGGATGAGCAATTGTCCCCCCGGGGCCAGGACCCGCTGGGCCTCTTTTAATGCCAGTCCGGGATCCGGTATGATATGGAGCAGGTTGATCATGACCACGGTATCAAACCGGGCATCATCATACGTCAGGGCGTGGCAGTTCTGCTTTTCAACGACCAGGTTTTCCAGCGTTGCCAGACGGGCTGCAGCCGTCTCCAGCATTTCGTCGGAATAGTCGGTTGACCAGAGTTGTGTGGCTTCCCCTGCCATCAGCTCGGAATAGGTGCCGTTGCCGCAGCCCAGCTCAAGGGTCCTGCCCAGTTGTTTCAGGCCCCGGATCTGCTGTTTGACCAGGGCCATGTCTGTTTCGCCGACCACATAATTGTTCCGGGCTTCAAAATCTGCGGCAAACCGTGACCAATATATTTCTTTTTCCATGGATCTTCCTTTCTGCAGAGTGAAAATGAATAAGACAACACCAGGTGCCGTGCGGAAGAGGCAGAACTGCCGGGCCGGATACGATTTTCCCCGGGATTTTTCCGCAGCAGGCCGGTGTTTTTTTGATTTCTAGTTTCGGCTAACAATAGAAGGTTGATATGCTTGTGTCAAGTGATTTCCATGTGTGATTCACAGATTCGTCGGGATTGTGAAAATTGTTGACGGGTTTTTAATAGTTTGTTATGCGCGTCTTACATGTTGTTTGGCGGTATGGTTTTGTTGATGAGGAGCTGAGGATGACCCTTGAATTAAGGCCAATTGATTTTCGAAAACTCTTTGGCGGCTTTCAGGACATGGGAACGCTTAACGAGTCTGTAGAATAAGTAATTTTTAATATGTAGTTATCCTGTTTCCAGACTTCTGACTCATTTCATCCGTTGTTTTTTGATTTGTAGACCTCCTCCGTATGAGGCCTTAAATTGCATATATTAACACACTTTAATGA